>NZ_RAQQ01000006.1 GCF_003610785.1 Micromonospora globbae | reverse complement strand
GCCTGGACGAGGTCGCCCACGAACTGAACACCCGACCCCGCCAAACGCTGGGCTGGGCCACCCCAGCCCAGCGACTAGCCGAACTCATCGCGCCCTAACAATTGCACTCACCACTTGACGCCACCCCGAGTGAACGGGCGATAACTTCATGATCACCGCGAGCCCACAGGGACGGGCGGGACCGCGCTCGTTTGGCGGTGGGCTCGGATTGCGCGGGTCACTCGTGTGCGTGGCGGCGGGCGGGGCCGGGGGCGCTCGTGGCAGGATGCGGCGTGCCTCCGTTCAGCGCCGTACCCCCCGGTGGCCGCCCGCCGTTCGTCGCGGACCTGCACATCCACTCGAAGTACTCCCGCGCCTGCAGCCGTGACCTCACCCTGCCGACCCTCGGTTGGTGGGCGCGGCGCAAGGGCGTCGGACTGCTCGGCACCGGTGACTTCACCCACCCCGCCTGGTACGACCACCTCCGCGAGACCCTGCGCCCGGCCGAGCCGGGCCTCTACCGGCTGAGCCCGGAGACGGAACGGGACATCGCGCGGCGGCTGCCACCCCGGCTGGCCGGCGGAGCCGACAGCGATCCCGTCCGGTTCCTGCTCAGCGTGGAGATCTCGACGATCTACAAGCGGGACGACCGGACCCGCAAGGTGCACCACCTGGTCTACCTGCCCGACCTGGACGCCGTGGCCCGGTTCAACGCCGCGCTCGGCCGCATCGGCAACCTCGGCTCGGACGGCCGCCCGATCCTCGGCCTCGACTCCCGGGACCTGCTGGAGATCACCCTCGACGCCAGCCCCGACGGCTACCTCGTGCCGGCGCACATCTGGACCCCGTGGTTCTCCGCGCTGGGCTCCAAGTCCGGCTTCGACGCGATCGCCGACTGCTACGCCGACCTGGCCGAGCACATCTTCGCCGTGGAGACCGGCCTCTCCTCCGACCCCGAGATGAACTGGCGGGTCGGCAGCCTGGACGCGTACCGGCTGGTGTCCAACTCGGACGCCCACTCGCCGGCGGCGCTGGCCCGGGAGGCCACCGTCTTCGCCACCGCACGCGACTACTTCGCCGTACGCGAGGCGCTGCGCACCGGTGACGGCCTCGCCGGGACCATCGAGTTCTTCCCGGAGGAGGGCAAGTACCACGCCGACGGCCACCGGCTCTGCGGGGTCAACTGGGAGCCGGAACGGACCCGGGCGGCCGGCGGCCGCTGCCCCGAGTGCGGCAAGCCGCTCACGGTCGGCGTACTCAGCCGGGTCGAGGAGCTGGCCGACCGCCCGGCGGGGTACCGGCCGGAGCACCGCCCGGACGTGACCCACCTCGTGCCGCTCGCCGAGGTCCTCGGCGAGATCAACGGTGTGGGCGCCCGCTCGAAGAAGGTCGAGGGGAAGCTCGCCGACCTGCTCGCCGCGCTCGGCCCGGAGCTGGAGATCCTCACGAGCACGCCGCTCGACGAGATCTCCCGGGTCGGCGGCGAACTGCTCGCCGAGGGCATCGGCCGGCTCCGCCGCGGGGAGGTCCGCCGGGTGCCCGGTTACGACGGCGAGTACGGCGTGATCACCCTCTTCGACCCGGCCGAACTGCGCGGACGGGCCGCGGGGGCGCAGGCGGAGACGCTGTTCGACGTACCCGTGCCCGCGCAGCGCAAGCCCGCGGAGCCGGCGGCGAAGGCACGGGCCCGACGCCCCGCGGCGGCCCGGGCCGACTCGAAGCGGAAGGCGCCCGAGCCGCCCCCGCCACCGATCGCCCCGCCACCGTCACCGCACGAGCCGTTCGAGCCGATGCTCGCCGGCATGGAGGAGGTCGGCACCGGGCTGCTGGACCGGCTCGACGCGATGCAGCGGGTGGCCGCCTCCGCGCCCGGAGGCCCGCTGCTCATCGTGGCGGGGCCCGGCACCGGCAAGACGCGGACGCTGACCCACCGGATCGCCTACCTCTGCGCCGAGCTGAACGTCTTCCCCGAGCACTGTCTGGCGATCACCTTCACCCGCCGCGCCGCGGAGGAACTGCGTCAGCGGCTCGACGGGCTGCTCGGGCCGGTGGCCGAGGACATCACGGTCGGCACGTTCCACTCGCTCGGGTTGACCATCCTGCGGGAGAACGCGGACGCCGCCGGGCTTCCCGACGACTTCCGGATCGCCGACGACGCCGACCGGGCCGCGGCCCGCGCCGAGGCGGGCGACGACCCGACCGCCTACACGGCGCTGCTGCGCAAGCAGGGCCTCGTCGACCTGGACGAGCTGCTCACCCTGCCGGTGGCGCTGCTGCGGGCGGACCGGACGCTGGTCGAGCGCTACCGGGACCGTTGGCGGTGGATCTTCGTCGACGAGTACCAGGACGTCGACGCGGTGCAGTACGAGCTGCTGCGCCTGCTCAGCCCCCCGGACGGCAACCTCTGCGCGATCGGCGACCCGGACCAGGCCATCTACTCGTTCCGGGGCGCCGACGTCGGCTACTTCCTGCGCTTCTCCCAGGACTTCACCGACGCGCGCCTGGTGCGGCTGAACCGCAACTACCGCTCGTCGGCGCCGATCCTCGCGGCCGCCGTGCAGGCCATCGCGCCGTCGTCGCTGGTCCGCGGCCGCCGGCTCGACCCGGCCCGGCTGGACCCGGAGGCCCCGCTGGTCGGCCGCTACCCCGCGAGCTCCGTGGCCGACGAGGCAGACTTCGTCGTACGCACCATCGACGAGCTGGTGGGCGGCCTCTCCCACCGGTCGCTGGACTCGGGCCGGATCGACGGCCGGTCCACCTCGCTCTCGTTCGGCGACATCGCCGTGCTCTACCGCACCGACTCGCAGGCCGCGCCGATCGTGGACGCGCTGTCCCGGGCGAACATCCCCGTGCAGAAGCGTTCGCACGACCGGCTGCGGGACCGCCCCGGCGTGGCCGCCATCGCCCGCGAGCTGCGCCACGCGGGCGGGCTCGGCGGAGGGCTGGCCGCCCGGGTACGGCTCGCCGGCCAGGTGGTGGCGGAACGCTTCGCCACCCCGACGCTGGACGGCTCCGGCTCCGGGGTACGCCCCGAGGACGTCCGGGTGGCGGTGGACCTGCTCACGCCGCTCGCCCGCCGCTGCGGCGACGACCTGGAACTCTTCCTGTCCCAACTGGCCACGGGCGCCGAGGTGGATGCGCTCGACCCGCGCGCCGAGGCGGTCACGCTACTCACCCTGCACGCCGCCAAGGGACTCGAGTTCCCGGTGGTGTTCCTCGTCGGGGTCGAGGACGGGCTGCTGCCGCTGCGCTGGCCCGGCGCGACACCGGACGAGGACGCGATCGCCGAGGAACGCCGGCTCTTCTTCGTCGGCCTGACCCGGGCACAGGACCGGCTCTACGTGAGCCACGCCGCCCGGCGTGTCCGGCAGGGGTCCGAACGCGAGTGCCGCCCGTCGCCCTTCCTCGATGCCATCGATCCGGGCCTGTTCGAGCGCTTCGGCGAGGCCGAACCGAGACGCCCCAAGGACCGCCAGCTCCGCCTCCTGTAGCCCCGCCCCCGCGTCCCATCCCCGCGATCTTGCACTTTCGGCCCCCGAGATAGGGCACTTGCCCTGTTTTGCCGGGGCACAAACTGCAAGATCGCCGAGGCAGGGGGTGGGTTGGGGTTGGGGTTGGGTTTAGGCGAGCAGGGCTAGCCAGGTGGCGCAGAGGATGGCTGGGCCGAACGGCAGGGGGGTGTCGGGGCGTACCCGGTGCGTGGCGAGGAGGACGAGCGCCGTGACGCCGGCGAGCACGTGCGGCAGGGCCAGCCCCCACCCGAGGGCCGACCAACCCGCCCACCCGAGCGCCGGACCGAGTGCGGCGGCGAGCTTGACGTCGCCGAAGCCGAGTCGCGAGCGCGGCAGCACCGCCAGGGTCAGGTAGACGGCGAGGGAGACGGCGGTGCCGGCCGCCATCATGGGGAACCGTGCCGGCGTACCGGTCGCCAGCGCGACCACGCCCAGCCCGAGGACGCCACCGCCGGCCGCCGCGGCGACCAGCAGGTCGGGCAGCCTTAGGCAGATCAGATCCACCACGGCGAGCACCAGGCCGATCGCCGCGACGAGCAGGAACACGGGCAGCGCCGGATCGTCGCCCCGTGCGACCGCCAGCCCGGCGAACACGACCGCACCGGCGAGCGCAGGAACGGGCCAACGCGGGACGGGCGCCGGGCTCATCGGCAGACGGTGTGCGTCCATGGGCAGCACGAAGCGCCCGGCGAACCTGGGCGGGACGCCCGGCTGGCCAAGAGGGCCGTGCACGCCGGTGACCGGGACGAAGCGGCGCGCGAGCACCGGCGCGGCCGAGCCGGCGAGCACACCCAGGATGACCGAGCCGGTGACCACGCCGAGTGACGCGGTGGTCGGCAGGCCGGCGGTCACCGGCCGGACGTTACCGCCGCTCCCCGCTCGCCGTGGTCCTCGCACCTCCGGGTCGCGGTATCCCCGGCGTGGCCGGTCCCGCACCGTCGGAACGCTCGTCGCCCGTGCCGAGGTGCGGCCGCCCCGCATCGGCCCGGTCGCGAGGCAGCACGGTGTCGGTGCCCGCGCGCTCGGCCGGGTCACCCGCGCGGCCGACGCGTCCGCCGCCCCCGGAGCCAGCGCTGTCGGCGCCCGCGGAGCGCGCCGTGCCCGCCCGGCGAGGGCGTTCGGTGCTGACCACGAGGGCCACCCCGGCCACGATCACGCCGCCGCCGAGCAGCACCTGCCCGGTGACGGGCTCGGCGGCGAGCGCCGCCCCGAGCACCACCGCGACGGCCGGGTTCACGTAGGCGTACGTCGAGACGAGGGAGATCGGCGCGTGGTGCAGCAGCCAGACGTACGCGGTGAAGGCGACCAGCGAGCCGGCGACCATGAGGTAGACGAGCGCCAGCCACGACCGGCCGCTCACCTGGGCCGGATCGAAGCCGCGCAGCTCACCCCGTCCCACCGCGAGGAGGCCGAGTGCCACCCCGCCCGCGACCATCTCGTAGACGGTGGCGACGAACGGGTCCGCGGGCATGCGGATGCGCCCCGACAGGAACGAGCCGATCGACCACGAGACGGCCCCGACGACGACCGTGAGCGCCCCTGCCAGCGGTACGGCGTCCGCGCCACCGGTCGGGAGCACCAGCAGGACGAGCCCGGCGAAGCCGAGGGTGACGCCGGCGAACGTCCAGAAGCGGGGCCGGTCGCCGGTGACCGAGCGCAGCAGCACCACCAGCAGGGGCACGGTGGCGACCAGCAGCGCGGCGATCCCCGACGGCAGCGCCACACCGGGCGGACCGGACTCGGCGAGCACCACGAGTCCGTTGCCGCCGGCCAGCAGCAGCAACCCGACCAGCGCGGCCGAAGCGAGCTGGCGCCGGTCCACCCGGAGGGCGCCCGGTCCCCGGCGTACGCGGAGGACGAGCGCAAGGACCGCCGCGGCGGCGACGAACCGCGCCGCGGCCGAGGCGAGCGGTGGCAGGGTCTCGACCGCGATCCGGATGCCCAGGTACGTCGAGCCCCAGAGCACGTAGACCACGATCAGCGCTGCCCAGACGAGACCCGGGCGGGCGGCGGGGGTGGGCGGGCCGGACCGGTCGGCGGTCCGGATCGCACCCGAGGGGTTCGAGCGCATCACCGGTCCACGCTACGGTGACGCCGGAGTCGCCGTCCCGCGATGGTGGCCGGCCTCTCACCACTGTCCAGGAGGATGTCGATGGGAAACTACGGATCACCGCGTGGTGACGTCCCGGATCCGTGGCGTGGGCAGCGGCCGGACGAGGCGTACGGGGCGGCGCCGGAGGGCTCCCGGTGGGCGGGCGCCCCGCAGGATGTTCCTCCGGGCGGGTACCGCGGCCCGGCCCATCCGGGGTACCGGGGCCACGACGAGCCCCGGTACGCCGATCCGGGGCCGCGCTACGGGGAGCCCCGGTACGGCGGCTTCCACCCCGAAGAGGGGGAACGCCACGTCGCCCCGCAGCGGTATCCCGCCGATCCCCCGTCCCGCTCGGGCCACGACGAGGTCCCCCCGTGGGAGCCGGGTGCGGGCCAGTCGTCGTACGCCGCCGCCCCCGCGCCGCCCCCACGGCGTTCCCGCAGGCCGCTCGTCGTGGTGCTGGCGGTGACCGTGCTGCTCGTCCTGGCCGGCGGCGCGGCGGTCTACGTCCTCACCGACGGGGAGGAGACGCCGCCCGCAGCGGCACCGAGCGCCCCCGCGTCGAGCGAGCCGGCCGACCCGGACGTCCCCGAGGCGGCGGCGCCGCCGACGGCCGCCGCACCCGAGTCCTCCGCCGACCCGCGCTTCGTGAAGGTGGGCCAGTGTGTGCGCAACGAGGGCTCGGTCGGCGGGAAGCCGAAGCTGTTGATCAGCGACTGCGGCCCGAACACGTACGAGGTGCTGCGCCGTGTCGACGGCACCACCAGCGGTGAGCGGGACGCCGAGGCGAAGTGCGCCAAGGTCGAGGGGTACACGAACTGGTACTTCTTCGACAGCGAGCTGGACACCCTCGACTTCGTCCTCTGCCTCAAGCAGCGGTAGTCGGCCACGAGCCGGGGGCAGGAGCGGTGGCCGTCGTAGGTAAAACTAGGGCTGTCTAGCGTGGACGCTAGACAGCCCTAGTTTTGTGTCGAGGATTCCGACACGCGGTAGCCGCATCTATCCATGTCTAGCCCCGCAGCTAGACGGCCCGATACTGTGCGATGCGTGGATCCGGTCCGCAACCCGTACGCCCCGGGTGCCGGTCAGCGCCCGCCCGAACTCGCCGGGCGGGGGCGGGAGCTGGACGTCTTCGACATCGTGTTGGAACGCATCGCCCGCGGCCGGCCCGAGCGGAGCCTGATGCTGACCGGCCTACGCGGTGTCGGCAAGACCGTCCTGCTCAACACCCTGCGCTCGCAGGCGATCAACCGGCTCTGGGGCAGCGGCAAGATCGAGGCCCGGCCCGACCAGTCGCTGCGCCGCCCGATCGCCGCCGCCCTGCACATGGCCGTACGCGAACTCGCGCCCCGGCACCGCGCTCCCGACCGGATCGACGCCTTCCTCGGCGTCCTCAAGGCGTTCGCGCTGCGCGCCGCGCCCGCCGGCCGCGGTGGGGCCGCGCCGAAACTGCGTGACCGTTGGCAGCCCGGTATCGACGTGCCGGCCAGCAGCGGCCGGGCCGACTCGGGCGACATCGAGATCGACCTCGTGGAGCTGTTGACCGACGCCGCCGCCGTGGCCAGCGACGTGGGCACGGGCATCGCCATCTTCATCGACGAGATGCAGGATCTCGGCGCCGAGGACGTGTCCGCGCTCTGTGCCGCCTGCCACGAGCTGTCCCAGCTCGGCGCGCCACTGATCGTGGTGGGCGCCGGCCTGCCGCACCTGCCGGCGGTGCTGAGCGCCGCGAAGTCGTACTCCGAGCGCCTCTTCCGCTACCAGCGGATCGACCGCCTCGACCGGATCGCCGCCGACCAGGCGCTCTGCGCCCCCGCCGAGCGTGAGGAGGTCGAGTACGAGCAGAAGGCGCTCGACCTGCTCTACGAGAAGTCCGGCGGCTACCCGTACTTCGTGCAGGCGTACGGGAAGGCGACCTGGGACCACGCGCCGCGCTCCCCGATCACGGCGGCGGACGTGCGGGTCGCCGCTCCGGAGGCCGAGGCCGAACTCGCCGTCGGCTTCTTCGGCTCCCGCTTCGAGCGCGCCACCCCGGCCGAGCGGGAGTACATGCGGGCCATGGCCACGCTCTCGCTCGTCGAGGCCGAGGCGGGCGGCGGCGCCCGGGACGACATGGACGCGGCCGTGCCCACCGCGGAGATCGCCCGCGCTCTCGGCCGGAAGCCGGCCAGCCTCTCCCCGGCCCGGGACGCCCTCATCAAGAAGGGCCTCATCTACTCGGGTGAACGGGGCACGGTGGCGTTCACCGTGCCGCACTTCGGCCGGTACCTGCGCACCCAGCCGGCCTGATCCGGCCACGCCGGCTCCCCCCGCCCGCCGCGCCGTCCCGCCTGATCCGGCCGCGACGGCCGCACGGTGCGGGCCGACGCGCCCCGCCGGTCAGACCTTGGACCAGGGCGGCGGGAAGACGACCTCGCCCCTCGGCGGCGGGGCGGCGTCGCTGGTCGCCGGCGGCAGCACCAGCGCCTGCCAGGGCTCGCCCAGCCCGGACCAGGGGCTCGTCAGGCCCATCCGGTCGGCCCGGCCGAAGCCGAAGCGCCGGTAGTAGGCGGGACTGCCGAGCACCACGACGAGGCGCTCACCCAGCTCGGTGGCGGCGTCGAGGGCCGCCTGCACCACGGCCGTGCCGTGCCCCACCCGCTGCCGGTGCGGCGCCACCGCCACCGGGCCGAGGGCCAGCGCCGGCGCCGCTCCCTGTTCGGATTTCACCCGTACGCGGGTCAGCAGCGCGTATCCGACCACCTCGCCGCCGTACTCGGCGACCATGGCGAGTTCGGGGATCCACGCGTCCGAGCCACGCAGCTCGTCGACCAGCACCACCTCGGGTGGGGTGGTCACGTCCGGGCGCGCGAAGGCGGCCGCGAGCACCCGCCGGACCGGGCCGGTGTCGGCCGGGTCCTCGGGTCGCAGCCGCAGCGTGGTCACGCGCGCGACGTTACCCGCCGGAGCCCGTCCATCCGCGACGGTCGCTCGATTCGGCGTGGCGTGACGTAAACACCCGCCGATACCGTTCGGTGGATACCGGGGTGGCCGGGGCCGCGACGGGGTATGACTGAGCCATGACACCCGTGCGCTCCCTCGCCCGCGCCATGCTGAGCGGCATCTTCGTGGTCAGCGGGTACCGCAACTTCATGAACCCGGGGCGGCTGGTGCCGGCCGCCAAACCGGTCACCGATCGGGTGACGCCTCTGATCGAGCGGGCCAACCCGCGCCTCCCGACCGACACCGAGACGTTGATCCGAGCCAATGCTGCGGTGCAGGTCGGCGCCGGATTGATGTTCGCCACCGGCAAGTTCGTCCGGCCGGCGGCGCTCCTGCTGGCCGGGACGCTCGTGCCGACGACGATCGCCGGGCATCCCTTCTGGAACAACGACGACCCCGCGGCCCGCAACAACAACCAGGTGCACTTCCTGAAGAACCTGGGGCTCCTCGGCGGACTCCTGCTCGCGGCCGTCGACACGCAGGGCAAGCCCGGGCTGCGCTGGCGTGCGGGGCACCGCGTGGACCACTCGCGACGGTCCATGAAGCGGGCCGTCCGCACGGCGCGCCGGGAGGCACGGCTCGCCGCCGCCCGCGCCACGAGCACCGCGCGCCGTTTCCCCGGCTGACCTGCGTCGATACCCCCCTCACGAGTTCCACCCCCCGCTCAACACCGCGAATCACCTGAACCGCCCGGTAGGCGTTAACGCGGTGGAAATGTCAAAAACATGTGTGGGATCGGACACGGTCGCATAACGCGGGAGGCATCAACGTGAGGCGCCGTTCTAGGCTCCGTGCGGGACCTGGACGGGTAGGACGAGCTTGGTACGGGGGTGGCCACGCCATGCCGGCGACCGTCGGGAGACGGGCGGACCGCCTCGCCACCGTCCGACGCGTGACGAGCGGGATCGATCGCAGGACGGTCGTACGGATCGGCGTCGTCGTGGCCGTCGCGTACGCCGCGTGGCTCGCCGTGAAGGCCTTCGGCCGCCCGTACACCTTCTTCGACATGAAGATCTACCACGGCGCCGTGGTGTGGTGGGCGACCGGACACGAGCTCTACGAGTTCGTCGCCCCCGACACCACCCTCGGGTTCACCTACCCGCCGTTCGCCGGCCTGGTGATGCTGCCGATGGCGCACCTGCCCGTGGAGGCCGCCGGCATGGTCAACGCGCTGGCCAGCCTCGGCGCCCTGGCCATCGTGCTCGCCGGCCTGCTCCGCCCGATCGTGGACCGGCTCGGCTGGCCCCTGTGGTTCACGGTCGCGCTCGCCGTGCCGCTCGCCGCCGCCATCGAACCGGGCCGGGAGACCCTCGGCTACGGCCAGGTCAACCTGCTGCTCTTCGCGCTGGTGATGGCCGACCTCATCGGCCTGCGCTGGCGCTCCCGCCGTGGCACGCACGTCTCCGACGAGGACGGCCCGCTGCTGCGCTTCGTCTACAGCGGCGCCTGGGCGGGCGCCGGCATCGGGCTGGCCACCGCCGTGAAGCTCACGCCGGCCCTCTTCATCGTCTACCTGATGATCACCCGGCAGTGGCGGGCGGCCACCACGGCGATCGCCACCACGATCGGGGTCACGATCGGCACCTTCGCGATCGTGGGCGCCGAGTCCCGCACGTACTTCGGCAGCGTGCTGTGGCAGACCGAGCGGGTCGGCGCGGCCGACATGACGCCGAACCAGTCCCTGGCCGGGCTGCTGGCCCGCCTCTACGACTCGATCGAGACGCCGGGCCTGCTCTGGTTCTCGTTCTCCGTGCTGATCCTCGCGCTCGGGTTGTCGCGCGCCTCCAACGCGCACGCCGACGGTGACGAGCTGACCGCGTTCACGCTGGTCGGGCTCACCGCCAACGTGATCAGCCCGATCTCCTGGACGCACCACCTCGTCTTCGTGGTGCCGGCGATCATCATCCTGGCCGACGCGGCCGTACGCCGCCGCGAGGCGAGCCGGGGGCTGGCGCACCGCGCCGGGCAGGCCGCCACCAACGGCGCGCTGCCCGGCGTGAACGGGCTGCGCCCTCCGATCTGGTACCCGACGCTGACCGGGCTACGCCACGGCGTCGCCGCCATCGGGCTCTACCTGCTCTTCCTTGTCTCGCCGATCTGGCCGTACGAGCACCAGCTGCCGGAGGTGTCCCACTACCAGGACGGCCTCTTCGGCGCGCTCATGGAGAACTCGCTGGCGGTGGCCCTCATCGTCCTGGTCGCCGCGCTGCCCTGGCGGCCGGGCGCCGAACCGGTCTTCTACACCGACCGGATGAGCCGGGTCGTCGTGGGCGCCCGCCGCTGACCGGCCGCCGCCGGCGCGCCCCGTCAGGGGCAGTTGACCCACTCCTCGGTGCCGTCGGCGAAGACCTGCCGCTTCCAGATCGGCAGCCGCGCCTTCACCTCGTCGACGAGGCGGGCGCAGGCGGCGAACGCGGCGGCCCGGTGGGCGGTGCTCACCGCGGCGACCAGCGCCACGTCGCCGATGGCGAGGGGACCGATCCGGTGCGACACGGCGACGGCGTACACCTCGGGGTCGGCGGCGATCTCCGCGGCGACCTCCCGCAGGATGCGCTCGGCGCTCGGGTGTCCCTCGTACTCCAGGCTGGTCACGGCCCGGCCGTGGTCGTGGTCGCGGACCACGCCCTGGAAGGAGACCACGGCGCCGGCGCGCGGGTCGGCGACGGCCGCCTCGTGCGCGGCGAGGTCGAGCGGCTGGTCGGTGACCTCGCCGTACGCGAGGGTCGGTGCGGTCACGAGGCACGCTCCCCGGGCAGCAGCGGCAGGGGTACGACCGGCACGCGGGCACCCGGCTCGCCGGTGGTCCCCGGAGCGATCACCGCGAAGCCGTCCGCGCCGGCGAGCCCGCGCAGCATGGCCGAGCCGACGTGTCGCACCGGGTGGGCGCTGCCGGCGGCCCGGTCCAGCCGGACCAGCGCGAGGTGGGTGTAGTCGCCGCGTCCGGCCACCGGCTCGGCCAGCGTGGCGTGCGGCAGCGCCGGCATCGGGCGGCCCTGGAGACCGGCGAGCAGCGGCGCCACGAGGGAGACCAACGCGACGATGGCCGACTGCGGGTTGCCCGGCAGGCCGGCCACGAAACGGACCCGCCCGTCGGGCCCGGTCAGGCGGGCGAGCAGCATGGGGAAGCCCGGCCGGACGGCCACCGTGTTGACGACGTACTCGGCGCCCAGCTCGGCCAGCGCGGGGTGCAGGTGGTCGACCGGGCCGTGCATGGTGCCGCCGGTCGTGCACACGAGGTCGGCCCGCGCCAGCGCCGTGCGCAGCGCCGACACGTGGGCGGGAAGCGTGTCGGCCACCGGGCCCACCACGTCGGCGGGCGTGATCTCGCAGCCGTAGCGGCGCAGCCAGGACGGCAGCGCCGGGCCGAGCGCGTCGCGCACCCGGCCCGCGCCGGGCGGGCCGGCGGTCAGGAGTTCGTCGCCGAAGACCAGCAGCGCGGCGCGCGGCGCACGCCGGACCCGCAGCGTGTCGTGCCCGCAGGAGGCGGCCAGGCCGATCACCGCCGGGTCCACCGGCGTGCCGGCGGGAAGCAGCTCCTCACCGGCGTACGCCTCCTCGCCCGGCCTCCGCCACTCCGGCGTGCTGCGGGGCGTGCCGCTGACCAGGCCGTCCGGCGTCCGGTCGGACTCCTCGATCCGCAGCACCACCGTGGCGCCGTCCGGCACCATCGCGCCGGTGGCGATCTCGACGGTCGTGCCGTCCTCCGTGAGCGGCGGCGGTGTGCCGCCGGCGAGCACACGGCCGACGACCCGCCAGGGCCCGGAGCCGCGTACGGCCCAGCCGTCCACGCTGGACGTGGGGAAGGCCGGCAGATCGGTGCGCGTGGTCAGCGGCTCGGCGAGGGTCAGCCCGTCGGTCTCGACGAGCGGCCGTCCGGCCACCGGAAGCGCGGCGGCGAGACCGGCCGCGTACGCGTCGGAGCGCGCCTGTGCCCAGTCGGCCGGCGCGGATGCGGCGGTCCGCGCGGCCGCCGCTGCGGTTTCCGTGCTCACCGGACGAGCCTATCCGGAGGGCGGACACCGTGCCGGGCCAGTGACCACGCCGAACCTCCCCGGCGCGGGCGCCGGCCGACGGTGCTGCCCGGCGCCCACCGGCCCGCACGTCCCACTGCGTCGATCATGACGTTGTCGTCACGCGCATCGGCGTGTCGCGGCGACAACCTCATGATCACCGGGAGCCGGCGCCGTGGGGGCCGGGTTGGGGGCTGGTGGGGTGGTCGCCGCCGCGTAGCTGGTCGACGGCGTGCGTGAGGATCGGCCCGAGCACGGCCAGGCCGTCGCGGGCGCCGCCGGTCGAGCCGGGCAGGTTGACGACGAGCATCCGCCCGGCCACGCCGGCCAGCCCTCGGGAGAGCGCCGACGTGGGGACGCGGTCACGACTGTGGGCGCGGATCGCCTCCGCGATGCCGGGGATCTCGTAGTCGAGCAGTTCCCGGGTCACGTCGGGCGTCCGGTCGGACGGGGTGATCCCGGTGCCGCCGCTGGTCAGCACGACGTCGACCCCGTCGGCGAGGGCGGCCCGCAACGCTGTGCCCACGGGTTCGCCGTCGGGCACGACCACGGGCTCGTCGACCTCGCAGCCCAGGTCGCGCAGGCCGGCCACGAGCAGCGGGCCGCTCGTGTCGGCGTAGACCCCGGCGGCGGCCCGGTTGGACGCCACGATGACCCGTGCCCGGATCACGGCCGGTCCTCCGGACGGACCCACTCGCCGGTCTTGCCGCCCTCCTTGCGCAGCACGCGAACCGCCTCCACGGACGCCGCCGGGTCGACCGCCTTGACCATGTCGATCAGGGCGAGGCCGGCGACCGCGACAGCGGTCAGGGCCTCCATCTCGACGCCTGTCCGGTCGGCGGTGCGCACCGTCGCGGTGATCTCGACGGTGTCGACCGTGGGTTCGAGTTCCACGGTCACGCCGTGCAGCGCGATCGGGTGGCAGAGCGGGATCAGGTCGGGCGTGCGTTTCGCGCCCATGATGCCGGCGAGCCGCCCGACGGCCAGCGCGTCACCCTTCGGCAGGCCGTCGCGGCGCAGCAGCTCGACGACCTCGGCGGTGGTGCGCAGCCGGCCGGCGGCGACCGCCGACCGCCCGGTCACGGCCTTGGCCGAGACGTCGACCATGCGTGCGGCGCCCGCGGCGTCGACGTGGCTGAGCTGCGCGGGGCCGGTCAGCTGCGCGGATTCGGTCACGGCCGCGAGCCTACCCTCCGGCGGGGACGGAACGGGGCCGCCAGGAGGCCCCGGGTGGGGAGGAGCGGCACCGGTGCGCACCGCGCGAAGGTGCTGTCCGCGCGGCCGCACGGCAGGCGCCGCCCCTCCCTCGTGACCCGCCGCTCAGTCGCTGGGGGGACCCGGGCGGCGGGCGTTTCGGCGACCCGGTTCTGAACGCACGCCAGAACCTCCCCCGTTCACCGAACGCGGCAGACCCTATCGACGCCGCCGATAAGAATTCGATAAGCCCGCCGCCGCAGGTCAGCGCGGATCCGGCGGCTCGGCGGCACCCGGTACGGGGGCCGGCTCGACCGCCGCCGGCGCAGCGGCCAGCTCGGCAAGGCAGCGCTCCACCTCGCGGCGTTCCGGCACACCCATCCACCGGAAGATGGCCAGCGCCCGCTCGCCGTGCCGGCGTGCCTCCACCGGGTCCGTACGCGCGAAGTGCGCCGCGAGCCCCGCCAGCGCGCGCCCCTGCTCGTACGGCGACCGGATCCGGGTGGCCAGTCGCAGCGCGGCCCGGTACCGCTCGGCGGCCTCGTCGTCCCGGCCGGCGGCCGCGAGCGTCCGCCCCAGCCCGTTCAACGCGGCCGCCTCGACGTGGCGTTCACCGGAGTCGGTCGCCAGGACGAGGGCGAGTTCGTGCTCCCGCTCCGCCTCGGCCAGCCGGCCGAGCGCCCGGTACGCGGCGCCCAGGTCGATGCGGACCTCCGCCTCGGCGTACCGGTGCCCGGTCCGGTCCCGCAGCGCGAGCGACGCCCGCAGCAACCGGATCGCCTGGTGGTGCCGGCCCAGACGCACCTTCACCCCGCCGATGTGGGCCAGGGCGTTCTGGATGTGGAAGTAGTCCCGGCCGATCCGGGCCCAGTGCAGGTGCAGGCGGTGGATCCGGAGAGCGTCTTCGTAGCGGCCGCACGCCGCGAGGGCCAGGCCGATGTTCGGCAGGCCGATGGTGATGTCGTGTCCACTGGCCCGCGAGTCCCGCAGGCTCTCCAGACCGACCGCCACCGCCTCCTGGACGTCGCCGCGGAACAGGTAGACCACCAGGAGGTTGGCGCGGTAGCGGAACAGGTTCTGCCGGTCCCCGATGCGTTCGCAGATCGCGACGGCCCGACTCACGTGGGCGAGGGCCGCCGCGTAGTCGCCGGTCCGGACGTATGCGGAGGCCATGTAGTTGTTCATGCAGGCGACGGCGGGCGCCTCACCCGCGGCCTCGGCCGCCGCGAGCCCGTGCCGGTGGGTGAGGAGGATGTCGTCGAAGTACGCGCGCATGTAGCAGAACCGCCAGAGGACGCGCGCCAGACGCCAGGCGTGGGCGTGGTGACCGCTCTCCCGGGCGCGGACGACGAGCGCGACCAGTTCCGCCCGCTCCCGCTCCAACCACTCCACCGGCGGGGTTCCGACCGCGTCGAGGAGGTCGGGACGGCGCGGGGGCGGTGGCGACACCTGCGCCCGGATGAAGTCGGGTTCGAGCAGCTCGGCCGGCCGCAGCGACGCGTGCAGCACGAAGTCGAGCAGTTCGCGCAGGGCCGACCGTCGCTCCTCCGCCGGGTCGACGCGCGCCGACAGCTCCGACGAGTACTGCCGGAGCAGGTCGTGCATGCGGTAGCGGCCGGTCTCCACCTCGTCGACCAGGTGCCCGTCGACCAGTTCGTCGAGGGCCCGGTCGGCGGCGTCGAGCGACAGCCCGGCCAGCGCCGCCGCCATGGCGGCGGTGACCCGGTTCCCGGGATGCAGGCTGAACAGCCGGAACAGCCGCTTCGCGGCCGTGCTCAGCGGGTCGTAGGACGTCGCGAAGACACCGGCCAGCGAGCGGTCGGCCTCGGACAGCTGCCCGAGCGCGCTGGCGTCGTCACCGAGCAGCCGCGCGAGATGGGTGAGGCTCCAGCTGGGACGCCGGGTCAGCCGGGAACCGGCCAGCCGGATCGCCAGCGGCAGGTGGCCGCAGCGGCGGACGACCTCGCGGGCGGCGTCCGGCTCGGCGTCCACCCGGTCCCGACCGGCGGTCCGCGCGAGCAGTGCGAGCCCTTCCTCGGTCGTCATGACCGGCAGGGACTCGGGTGGTCCCACGTCGAGGCCGGCGAGGCGTCGGCGCGAGGTCACGATGACCACCGTGCCCGGCAGCGTCGGGAGCAGCGGACGGACCTGCTCCCCACCGGCGGCGTTGTCGAGGACGACCACACAGCGGCGGCGAGCCAGTTCCCGTCGCCACAGCTCCACCCGGTCCGCCAGCTCCGCGGGGATCTGCGGATTGGGCACGCCGAGCTGCCGGAGCAGGGTGGCGAGCGCGCTGCTCGGGTCGATCGGCTTCTCGCCGCCGTGTCCGCGCAGGTCGATGAAGAGCGGGGCGTCCGGGTAGCGGTCGGCGAGCCGGCGGGCCACGTGCACGGCGAGCGTCGTCTTGCCGCTGCCGGCCATCCCGTCGATCACGTGCACGACGGACGTGGACGCCTCCACCCTCGCCGTCTCGGCGAGCAGCCGCTCGATGGCACCGTCGCGGCCCACGAAGTCGGTGACCGGTCGCGGTAGCCAGCCGCCGCCTCCGGCCCGCGCGCCCTCCGCCCGGGGCGCCCCGGCGTTGCCGCTCGTGGGTCTGCGCTGCCGGGGTGCCGCGACGTCGGCGCGGGACGTCTCGTCCGCGTCGTCGATGGCGCGCCGCAGGAGCCGCAGTTCCGCGGCGGGCTCGATGCCGAGCTCACGACGGAGCGCCGCACGCGCACTCTCGTACGCGGCGACCGCCCCCGCGCGGTCGCCGCGCTGGTGGAGCGCGCGCATGAGGAGCAGGTGGGCGGACTCCCGCAGCGGGTGGAGAGCGAGCAGCTCGCGGAGGACGGGCACGGCCCGTTCCTGCCGCCCCGTCCGTACCCACGCGTCGGCCAGCAGCTCCGTGGCCTGGAGCCGTTCGTCCTCGGCGGCGGCCGTCCGTGCGGCCAGCACGGGTCCGAGCGGCACGCCGGCGAGCATCGGTCCCCGCCACCGTCCCACCGCCCGTTCCAGCACCTCCGTGGCCCGATCGAGCAGGCCCTCGTCGAACAGGGCGCGGGCCTGCCGGTACTCGGTCTCGAAACAGTGGATGTCGACCTGGTCCCGTTCGACGCGCAAGCGGTAGCCGTTCGCCTGGCGCACGAGAACGCCCGCGGCGGCGTCCACCGTCTCGAAGTTCCGCCGCAGATTGGCGGCGTACGTACGCACGTTCGGAACGGCGGACCGAGGGGGCTCCTCGGGCCACAGTTCATCCACGAGTTCGGCGACGGTCACGAGCTGTCCCGGATGCGTCGCGAGCATCGCAAGAACTGTGCGCTGTTTCGGCGTTCCCAGCTGCAGCGTGCCTGAGGAAAGTTGCACCACCAGGCCGCCCAGAACGTGAATCTCCACCGTTCCCTCTGCTTTGCCGGCAATTGGGTATTCACATGATCACGCCTCGGAGCATAGGGAACGGAACGTCGCTCGGGGTGTCCGTACGCGCGACGCACAGTCTCCGACCTGCGCTCTTCCGTTCCATACAGCTCGGCGGAGGACCGGATGAACCGTTCCGTGGATGAAGGTTCCGGCCACCTGCGCGACACTGTTGGAGCAACTCACTGTTAACGCGCGGCAACGCCCCCGATACAGCTTCTGATTTCGGAGAATGGGTTAGGCGCGCTCCGCTCAGGCTTGCGGACAGAACGTAACAGATCCGCCTTCGCTTGACTTATTCTGCGCATACCGACATAAATGCTTCCGTATCCGCTGCTATCTCTCCTACGCTCGCCGCAGAAAGCTTCCGGGGGACCCCGGCGATTCGCGAGGAGGACCTGCCATGCGCAGCACCGAGTGGACCTGAGCTCTTACCAGCCCGTGACACGCGGGGTACGCTGCCGGTCGTCGGATACTGACGGTCGGCAACGGATGAGGATGCGTGAGCCGGACGGCGGATGGTCACCAGGAAACCGACCGACGCCTACTGGTGTTGGTCGGAGTGCTGGTGGCCTCGGCCGCCGCCGTGGCGCTGAGCGCCGCGGTCGCCCTCCGGCACGACCCGCCGCGATCGGTTCGCGACGCCTCCACGATCTGCGCCCTCGCCCTGATGATCGCTCTCGGAGCCGTCGTCAAGGCGCCGCTGAGGATCCGGTCCACCACCTTCGCCATCGCCTGGGTGGAGACCGCGATCGTCCTCGGGCTCGCGATCGCGCCGGCGTCCTGGGTGATCCTCTCCACCGGAGTGGGCATCGCCTGCGCGTCGTTCCTGACCCGCCTGTCCGCCATCAAGACCGCATTCGGGATCGCGAAGCACACGCTCGTCGCAGGAGGCGCCACCGCCCTGATCCTGCTCCTCGGTGACCGCTGGCCACCGCGGGGGTTCCTGCAGATCGTCGTCGTCCTCGGCGCGGTGTACCTGGTCGCCGCGCTGCTGGACGACCTGCTCGCCATGCCGGTCATCGCCCTCGCGTCGGGCAACGGCATCGCCCGCCAGTTTCGCAGCAACCTCGACCTCCGGCTGATCGGGTTCGGCGCCCGCTTCGTCGTGGCCGTCTGCATCCTGCTCATCATCCGGGCGGACCCCCGGCTCCTGCTGGCCGTGCCTCCGCTCGTGCTCAGCCTGCACGTGGCGTACTCGGCCCGGATCAGGGGACGCGCCGAACAGGAGGCGTGGCAGCATCTCGCCCGCGCCACCGACGCGCTCAACGTCGTGGACCTGGACGACGTCCTCCGCACCGCGGTCACCCAGGCCGCCGAACTCTTCTCCGCCGACGAGGTGGAGATCGCGCTACGCGACGGCGGCCGGACGGTACGCGGCGACGCCGGCGGCGCCATCACGTACGACGGGTCTGGCGACGAGCCCACCACCGTCGACGGCACCGTGGTCCCCGCCGCGCTGGAAGGGCGCGACCGGACCGCCGACGTCGGCGTCCTGCGGCTGCGCTTCCGCGGCGTCGTGGAACTGTCCGAGCGGGAACGGTACACGCTGCGCACGTTCGCCTCGGCGCTGTGCACCGCCGTCCGCAACGCCCAGGCGTACGCGGAGCTGGCCCGGGTCGCCGAGGAGCACGCCCACGCCGCCACCCACGACGCCCTGACCGGCCTGGCGAACCGGCGGCACCTCCTCGACGAGGGCGCCGCGCAGCTCGGCACCCGGCACGCCGAGGGCGTGACCGCGCTGGTCCTCATCGACCTCAACCACTTCAAGGAGGTCAACGACACGCTCGGGCACGCCGCCGGTGACCAGGTGCTCGTGCAGGTGGCCGAGCGGCTGCGCGGCGCCGCCCACGGCAACGACCTGGTGGCCCGGCTGGGCGGTGACGAGTTCGCCGTACTCCTGCGGGGCCTGCCCGCGCCCGCGGTCGCCGCGCACCGGGCGGAGAACCTGCTCGCCGCGCTGCACGAGCCGTTCGACCTGGACGGCATGCGGATCAGCGTCGAGGCGAGCGGCGGCATCGCGGCCGCCCCGGCCAGCGGCGGGATGGCGGAACTGCTCCGCCGCGCCGACGTGGCCATGTACCAGGCCAAGCGTGCCGGCCAGCGCATCTCCACGTACGCGCCGACCCGGGACACCGCCGACCTCGGCCGGCTCACCCTCGGCGGGGACCTGCCCCGCGCGGTCGCCGACCACGAGTTCACGGTGAACTTCCAGCCCATCGTCGACCTCGGCACCGGCCAGATCACCGGCGCCGAGGCGCTCGCCCGCTGGCACCACCCCACCCACGGGATCATCGACCCGCTGCGCTTCCTCGACGCCGTCGAGCGGTCCGGCCTGCTGCCGGCGTTCGCCGAGGCGATCCTCGACCAGGCGCTCATCGCCGCCACCACCTGGCGGGAGGCCGGCTTCGACGTACCCGTGGCCGTCAACGTCTCCCCGCGCAGCCTGCTCGACGCCCGCTTCCCCGGCTCCGTGCTCGCCCGGCTCCGCGCCCACGACCTGCCCCCGGACCGGCTGGTGCTCGAACTCACCGAGACCCTCACCCTCAGCCAGCTCGACGTCGTGGACCGGGTGCTCAGCCGGCTCCGCGACGAGGGCGTACGCCTCGCCCTCGACGACTTCGGCACCGGGTACTCGTCGCTGAGCCTGCTCTCCCGGATCCCCGTCCACGAGCTGAAGATCGATCGCAGCTTCGTAACCGCCATGGAGAGTTCCGCCGAGGCCGCCGCCGTCATCCGCTCCACCCTGGACCTCGGCCGCAGCCTCGACCTGACCGTCGTGGCCGAGGGGGTGGAGAGCGAGCCGCAGCGGCGGGCGCTCTGGGAGCAGGGCTGCGCCAGCGGCCAGGGACACCTGTTCGCCCGGCCGATGCCCGTCGGCACGCTCCTCGCGGCGCTGCACCGCGGCGCCGGCGGCAGCCCCGGCCTGCTGGCCGCCCCGCTGCACGATTCCGGCGCCGTCATCCGCCTCGCCCCCGGACGCCGCACCGCCGGTCGCGGCCGGGAGCAGCGCCCCCACCTCCCCGCCTGACCCGCACGCGTACCCAGGGCACGGCGGCCGTCTGACACACTTGCCCGCGTGACCGCCGCTGCCCCGACCGCCCGCCGCCGGGGCTGGCGGGCCCTCGACTCCGCCGCCGGCGGCCTCGCCCTCGACCTCGCCCTGTACGCCGGGTCCGCGGGCTTCGCCGCGCTCACCGCCGCCACCTCGACGCTGCTGCCGCACCGGGCCTGGGGCGGCACGGCGGCGATCGGCTACCTCGTCGCCGCGCTCGCCGCCACCGCGCAACTGCTCGTCCGCCGCCACGACCCGGGCTCGCCGCTCGTCTCGCTGCCGGCCCGCTGGGCGGTCACCCTCGTCACCTGGGTGACCACGGCGCTGCTGCCGCTCGTGCTCCAGAGCGTCGAACGGGCGGCCGGCCGCACCGACCGGGCACAGGAGGAGGTGCTCGTCGTCGAGCAGGCCGGCGCCCGGCTCGTCGACCACGGCACCCCGTACCTCGGCCACGACGCCATCGCCGCCCTGCCCGCCGACGAACGGCTGCTCGGCTACACCCCCTACCAGCCGGGCATGGCCCTCTTCGGGCTGCCCCGGGCGGCCGCCGACGGATGGTGGACCGACGCGCGGGTCTGGTTCGCGCTCGGCACCGCGCTGGCCCTCGCCCTCGCCGTCGCCGCCCTCCGCACCGACGCCACCGCCCCGCGCACGGACGCCACCGCCGACCGGCACCGGACGCCCGCCCTCCTCCGTGCCGTGCAGGCCGCCACCGTACTGCCGATCTGCGCCCTGACCCTGGCCACCGGCGGCGACGACCTTCCCGTCCTCGCGCTCTGCCTGCTGGCCCTCGCGCTCGCCGCCACCGGCCGGCCCGGCCGCGCCGGGGTGGCCGTCGGCCTCGCCGGCGCGCTCAAGCTCTTCGCCTGGCCGGTCGCCCTCGTCCTGATCATCTGGGGCGCCACCCGGCGGGCCGGCGTCCGCGTGGCCGCCGGCGCCGTTGGGCTGCCCGTGGCCGCCCTGCTGCCCGCCCTGCTGGTCGACCGGGACGCCCTGGTCGAGAACGTGCTCCGCTTCCCGCTCGGCCACGGGCTCGTCACCAGCCCGGCCCAGTCGCCCTTCCCCGGGCACCTCATCGCGACCGGGCTGCCCGGCGGCCGGCTGATCGCCGCCGGACTGCTCGTCGCGGCGGGCGCGGCCATCGCCGTCCGGCTCGCCCTCCGCCCGCCGCGCACCGCCGCCACCACCGCGCTGATCTGCGGGTACGGGCTGCTCGCCGCGATCGCGCTGATGCCCTCGACCCGCTTCGGGTACCTGCTCTACCCGCTCGCCCTGCTGGCCCTCGCCCCGGCCCTGCACGACCCCGAGCAAGCCGCCACGGATCCGGCTCTTTCCGGCAACTCGCGAGCGGTGGCGCGCGGCAGGGCGTAGACCTGAGGCATGACGACCTACCGCGACCGTGCCGAGGCGGGCCGGATGCTCGCCGACCGGCTCACGGGACTGATCGGCGACCCGGACGTCATCGTTCTCGGCCTGGTGCGCGGCGGCGTACCGGTGGCCCAGGTGGTCGCCGAACGGCTGTCGGCACCGCTGGACGTCCTGGTCATCCGGAAGCTCGGCATGCCCTGGGCCCGCGAGGTCGCGTTCGGCGCACTGGGCCCCGGAGGGGTGCAGGTGCTCAACGAGCACGTGGCCAGCCGCCTCGACGCCGACGACATCGCCGACACCGTCCGTCGCGAGCAGGCGGAACTCGACCGCCGCGAACAGCTCTACCGGGCGGGACGGCCGCCGCTGGACCTGACCGGCCGCACCGCCGTCATCGTCGACGACGGCCTCGCCACCGGCGCCACCGCACGGGCCGCCGTCGAGGTCGCCCGCCAGCTCGGCGCGCGCCGGGTCGTGGTCGCGGTGCCCGTCGGCTCGCAGGAGGCGTACGAGATGCTGAGCGCCGAGGCGGACCAGGTGATCTGCGCGCAGCACCCGGTGGAGTTCATCGCGGTGAGCGCCTACTACGAGGACTTCCACGAGGTCACCGACGAGGAGGTCACGGACACGTTGACGGCGACGGCGTGACCCGACCGGGTACCGTCGGGTGATGAGCCTCACCTGTCCCAAGTGCCACGGAGAAATGCGCCAGTACGAACGCAGCGGCGTCGTCATCGACCAGTGCAGCGAGTGCCGGGGGATCTTCCTCGACCGCGGCGAGCTGGAGAAGCTGTTCGAGGCGGAGGCGAACTGGAACCGCCAGCAGGCCACCGCCGCCGCTCCCGCGGGTCAGCCAGCCCACCAGCCGGGCGGCTTCCCGCCGCCTCCGCCGCCCCCGGCGGCCGCCCCGCACCAGCCGGGCTACGGTGCCGTGCCGCCTCCGCCGCCGCCCGCGCACGGCTACCCGCCGGCCCCGGCCTACGGGCACGGGCAGCACCACGGCTACCACGGCCACTACCGGCGGAAGAAGCACAAGAGCTTCCTCGACGAGTTCTTCGGCTGACCTTCGTCACCACGCCGACGGCCGGTCCGGCGCCCACCGGGCCGGCCGTCACGGCGTACGGTGACGGCGCGCGTCCGTCGGGTCCTGGCGTCCCGCCGTGCCGGCGGCCCCGCCGGGGCCTTGGCGTCGCGCGCCGGGCCGGTCGTGTCCGGGCGTCGCGCCGTGCCCACGGGCCCCGTGCAGCGTCGGGGCGCGCGGGGTCGTGCCGCCGCGTCCGGGCCGTGCAAAGCTGCATCCCATGACCGCAGTCGCACAGCACGAGGCGATGGCCGAGGCGTACGAGGGCGTCACCGCCGCGGTCGCCGGCCTGACCGACGCCGACCTGCAACGACCGACCCGGTGCCGGGGCTGGCTCGTCTACGACCTGCTGTTCCACCTGCTCTGTGACGCGCAACGGGCCCTCGTGACGCTGGCGACCCCCGCCGCCGGCCCGGCCGATGTGGACGACGTCAGCTACTGGCGTGCCGAACCGACCGATGGCGACGGCGCCGCCCGGCACGCCCGCTGGGTCCGCCGGTCCGCCGCCGCCTTCGACAGCCCCTCCGGGGTCGTGCGGATCTGGTGCGACACGGCCCCGGCCGCCGTACGGGCGGCCACGGCGAGCGATCCCGGCGGCTTCGTGGCCACCCAGGGTCACGTGCTGCGGGTACCCGACTTCCTGGCCACCCTGACCACCGAGGCGGTCATCCACCATCTCGACCTCGTGGTGGACCTGCCCGACGCGCCGCGCCCCGGCCCGCTGGCCACCCGCGTCGCGACGGCCACCGCCGACGGCCTGCTCAGCGACGACGCCGTACGCCCGTCGGGCTGGGACGACCACGAGTTCCTGCTCAAGGCCGCCGGCCGGCTCCCGCTCACCGACCGGGACCGGCGGGAACTGGGCGAGGCGGCGGGCTGGTTCCCGCTGCTCGGCTGAGCCTCCTCGGCCGCCACCCGGCCGGTCGCCGTTCCGCCGTGGCGCTCAGACGACCGCCATGTCGACGAAGCGGGACAGGTGCAGCTGCGCGGCGACCGTGATGGTGTCGGTCGGGCCGTTCCGGTGCTTGGCGACGATGAAGTCCGCCTCCCCGGCGCGCGGGGACTCCTTGTCGTAGTAGTCGTCGCGGTGAAGGAGGATGACGACGTCGGCGTCCTGCTCGATCGAGTTGTGGGTGGCGATGCCGTTCGCGATGAAATTGTGTGTCCCGAGAACGGTGGCGTCGAAGACTTCCTGCTCGCCAAGCGATTCGATCGACACGATCTCGTCCCAGAAGATGTCGTTCGTCGCATGCAGCTCAAGATCGGCCTCATCGAGGACAGCTGCGATCTTGGCCAGCCTCGACCGACTCGGAGCGTGTTTCCACAGCGCGCTCCCGCAGAACTGGGTGTCGACGGCCGCCGCGAACTCGCGATGGCTCATGCGACGCTCTGCCAGAACCTCCCGGACCCTGGTCCACACCTCGCGTGGCACGGTGTCGACGTTGGGGTTGCTCTTCATGCCCTCGAGCGAGGCGAGGAGTTCCGTACAGTTCCTCGCCCGGTCCCCGTGCACTCCGACCTCCCGCAGGAACCGCAGCTGGTCGTCCCGCCCCGAAATGTCGAGCGTGTACTGCGTGCGGTGGTTGGCCGTGCACACGGTCTTGAGCCGGCCCGTGATGCCGTACCTCAACAGAAGCCGGGAGACATCCTCCAGCATCCGTCGGCTCGTGGACGAGTAGTAGATTCGCCCACCGCGCCCCGACTTGTTGACATGGACCGAACCATCGGTCGCCCACAGATGCCGCAGGAACAGCGTGATCTGCTCCTTCGGCAGAGCGAAGACGGGCGCCGGAACGAACTTCTCATGTGAGCGGAGACCGAAGAGCCCCAAGCCGTCCAACCACTCGGCGATCGGGTTTCGGCGACCCCGGGCGAGCCGATAGGGGGCGGGCAGCCGTAGCGTGACCACCCGCGCAGCCTCGTACTCGTCGCGTACCGCCGAAACTCCGAAGTGCTTGGCAGCCTCCGTCACCGCCATGAGGTTCGCTTCGTCGCGGCTGGCGTACCGGATCGGTTGTCGCCGTACGAAGGAACCATCGCCCAGCAGGTGCGCCAGCAGCACGACCTCCGGCGCCGCCCACGGCCGGACAGCCAGTGGGGGCGGCACGTGACGGGGTGTGGCGATCCTGGCACCGGGCGCAAGATCCCCCAGAGGCATCCAGCCGGCGAACGTGAGGAACGGGTGATTGGCCGTGGCGTCGATCCACTTGCCCGAGGCGAGCGTCATCCGGAAGACCTCGCGCCTACCGCTGGGGAAGGCATGGGTCATCGTGCGCGGGGTGTAACGCAGCCCCTCGTCCAGCGCCCACACCGGGACGTCCCTCGCTCCGCTGGCAAGTAGTTCACCGAGCGTCACCTCGGTGTTGTTGTCAGCACGCAGCACCCTCGTCTCCGCCGTAAGGCAGCCCGACTCACGCAGGTCAGACAATTGTGGCCGCTTGTCCGTACGCTGCTCGGGCCCGCGGTTCAGCTGGCTGACCGCGATCACCGGGCACTCGATCTCCTTGGCCAGCAGCTTGAGACCACGGGACAGGTCCGCGACCTCCTGCTGGCGGCTCTCGGTGCGCTTCGGCGAGGTCATCAGCTGGAGGTAGTCCACGACGACCAGCTTGAGGTCGTGCCGCTGCTTGAGCCGGCGCGCCTTCGCCCGGATCTCCATGAGGTTCATGCTTGGCGTGTCGTCGACGAAGAGCGGCGCCTCGCTGATCTCACCCATGCAGCGGGCCAGCTTCGTCCAGTCGTCGTCGGAGAGCTGCCCGCTGCGGAGTACGTGCAGCGGGACCCGCGCCTCGGCCGAGAGCAGACGCATGACGATCTCGACCTTGCTCATCTCCAGGGAGAAGATGGCGGAGGCCTGGTTGGCGCGGATCGCCGCGTTCCGCGCGAAGTCCATGCTCACCGTGCTGTTGTGGGTGGGGATCATCGCGCGACTGGCCAGGTAGAGGTGCTCGGGGTTGTCGACGGTGACGCACCGGACCGGCACGCTCGGCACCGGACGCACGTCGACGATGAACCGGGAGGCCGTTCGGACGTCAGACGTCGTTCGCCGGCGTGCACGGTGTGCGGCCCGCTTCCGCTCGAGGCGGAAGACAGGGTCCGGCGTGGAGAAGTTCAGCGTGTAGGCCGTGGACGACCTCGCCGTCCGCCCCCGCACCGGCTTCGTGGTGACCGTACAGCGGTAGCCGAGGCTGACCACCAGTTCGCGTACGTCGTTGGCAAGTCGCTCGGAGGTTGACGTGTACTGCAGGTTGCCGGTGGGCGCGACCGTTCCGTCGGTGTCCATCAACCCCGCGAGCAGCGCCCGGCGTTGAGCCTCGGACGCGCGTAGGTACACCGCGGGAATGTGCTTCTCGTCGGCGACCCCAGCCTGGCGGAGCAGACCGACCAGCGAACCGTTGCGGGCGTGACACTCTGTGCACCGTCGTGTCGCCCGGTTCTCCCGCAACGCTCGCGTGGAGCGACCGCAGTCCACGCAGCGCCCGGCCGCCGACGGAGTGATCGGCTCGGGCGGCAGGATGGTGTAGACCATCGGCCCGCTGGGACGGACGGTGAAACCGTCCGCCTCCACGTACGCGACCAACTCCGGGTCAGCTGTGGTGAACCGGCTCGCGCCCGTGTGCCCGTCACCGAGCCAGACCCCGAGTGTGTACGGCGGCACCGGCAGGTCCCGCTCCGGCAGTTGCAGCGGTGCGCAGTTGCGGACAGCGTGGTTGAGCCGCCGGTCCGCGGTGTCGGTGCGCAGCGTGGCGGCGATCTCGGCGGTGGTGACGACGCCGTCGTGGCCAGCCCGGGTGCCCGCGCTCACGTGGTGCTCGGTCCGTTCGAGCACGGCGGCCAACAGCGGACGCTCGGGGTATCCGGGTGCCGTCCAGTTCCGCACCGTGCCGGAGCGGATGACCGGCCGGCTGACCCTGCCGATGGAGCCCACCCCTGTGGCGGCGGTGCGCAGGACGTGCCGGAACTCCGGACCGACCCGGTCGAGCGCCTGAGCGAACGTGATCGCCTGATCGCCGTCGGCGTCGAGCGCCGCGTCGTACGCCGCTCGGACCCTGGCCAGCTTCGACTCGGGCCAGTGACGTCGTGCCCTCCCTGGGCCCTGCCGTCGGCTCGCCCGCGTCGTCGTCTTCCAGAGGTGCTCCGCGTCCGCCACGATGACGGTGCCGTCCGAGAACTCGACCTCGTAGCACGGACGGTCGTACCTGACGTCGAATGCGTGTGTGACCGTCGTCGGAGTGCCGTCCGCCGCCAGCAGCTGGTCGCCGACCTTGACCTCTCCCATCGTGGTCCAGCCGTCGGGAGTCGGGAGAGGGGTGTCCAGCGCGAGCGCCTTCCCGAGACCCGGCCGGCCCGCCACGATCACCAGCTGCCCCGGGTGCAGACCGTTGAGCAGGCGGTCCAGGTCCGTGAAGCCGGTCGGCACACCGGTCATCACGCCGCCCTGTGCGCCCACCGCCTCGATCTCGTCGAGGGTCGGCTGGAGCATGTCGGCCAGGACGGCGAAGTCCTCGCTGACCCGGCGCTCGGTCACGTCGTAGACGGCCTGCTGGGCGAGGTCGACGATGTCGTCCACGTCGCGGCTGCCGCCGTTCGCCGTGCCGTAGCCGAGCTGCACGATCTTCGTGCCGGCCTCCACGAGCCGGCGGAGGATCGCGCGCTCGCTCACGATCCGCGCGTAGTACGCGGCGTTGGCCGCGGTCGGCACGCTGGCGATGAGGGTGTGCAGGTAGGGCGCGCCGCCGACGCGCGCCAGGTCGCCGGAGTCGGCGAGGGCGGCCGCCACCGTGATCGGGTCGGCGGGTTCGCCCCGGCCGTAGATCTCGAGGATGGCGTCGAAGATGGTGGCGTGCACCGGCCGGTAGAAGTCGTTGCTCTTGAGGATCTCGACGACGTCGGCGATGGCGTCCTTCGAGAGCAGCATGCCTCCGAGCACGCACTGCTCGGCGGCGATGTCCTGCGGTGGGGTGCGCTCGAACTGGCCGTCACGCTGCGCGGGCGCGGGCGGCTGCCCTCCGGCGCGCGGCTCCGCCCGCATGTCGTCGGTGACCGACACGGTCCCCCCTCCGATGCGTCGGATCCTCGCCCCCAGCTCTACCGTCCGGGTGCGACATTCGTGGTGACCGAACCGGTCGATCGGGGGTCATCGGCGGGCGGTCGGGGGCCCACCATACGAAACCCGAGTTCAGGGACTCAACATCGGCGGTGGACGAGCCTCGGGACAACCTGTGGACGCCGGTGCACAGGGATGTGCGCAGGGTGTGCACAGGCTGTGGACAACCACTGGGGAATTCGCGGGCACACCCGCTCTGAGCTGGGATAACGCGATCCCCAGGCTGTGGAGGGAAACTTTTCGGTGGGGTCGGCGCGTCCTTCGTCCCGTACTATCTCCAGCGAACGGCTACACCTGGACAGCGGATTGCGCCATCGGTTGAGAAGGGTCACGCTCCGGCCGTGAGTTACCGGGACTGGGGACGCGGGGAGGGTGGCCCGCGCGCACGTCGGTCGACCGTCTCGTGGAGCCCGCCCGATGCCGATCCGGTCGACCCCCAGGTTCCCGACGAGCCGCGGCGCGCGCCGGGTCGCCGGCGGTCGTGGGAGCGGGAGCAGGAGGAGCCCGTCGACGCCTACCTGCCGCGGTGGGCGCTGGAGTCCGGCGTCCGGCGCGCCGACGGCGGCGGGCGACACGCCGCGCCGGATGACGACGACGAGGTGGTCCGGCCCCGCTCGGGTGGTGGCCGGCGTGCCGTCGAGACGACCGGCGGTGGGGACGAGGCCCGCGCGACCGCCTGGCAGGAGCTGCCGGCCGCCGGCGGCCCGGGGTCGGACCACACCGGCGAGTGGACGTTCGACCGTCCACAGGAGCAGGGGTACGTGGGCAGCCGCCGTGCCGACCCGGTGGAGGACGAGCCGGTCTCCGGGTCGGTCGTCGTGCCCCGCCCTCGGCGGGCGTCCTCATCCCGTCCCCAGGTGATCTGGTCGGGAGTCGAGGAGTCGTCCGCCACCGACGAGCGGCCGGCCCGCCGGGAGCCCGAGCGACGCGCGCGACGCGCTCTCCGTCCCGTGGAGGAGTCCTGGTCCCGTCCGGCAGCCGACCCGTGGGACCGGGCGGCCCGACCCGCCGCGGAGGAAGCAGCTCCCGCGTACCCGCCGGCGGTCGACCCGTGGGACGCGTCCGGGGTGCACGCCTGGCCGGCGGCGGGCGGGACGGACCGGTGGGACGCCACCGGGGCCTGGGAGCAGCCGGACAACACCGGAAGCTGGGACCGGCCCGACGACACGGGGGCCTGGGAGCGGTCCGACAGCACCGGCCAGTGGGAGCGGTACGCCGACGCCGGCCGGTGGGACCGGACGGAGCCGCCCCGGTCGCGGCGGGACCGGGCGGACGAGAGCCGGGACTGGGCCGGGCGGGACGAGGGCTTCTGGTCAGGCACGCGACTCGCGGGCGACGACCCGCGCTGGATGGACCCGCCCACGTCGGCGCCCCGCTCGCCCGCGATCACGTACGCGGCACCGCGCGGCAGGCCCGCCGGCTACGGGGCGGGCCGGCGCCCGGCGGATCCGATCGGCGCGCCTCGTGGCACGGGCCGGCCGGCGGTCCGGCGACGGCTCGACACGCTGGACTCGGCCGCCTGGGCCCGGCGTCTGGAGGACGACCTGCTCGACCCGGATCCGGGTGGCCCGCTCCGGCCTCTGCTCTACACGGCAGCGTGCTACCTGATCCCCGCGGTCCTGATCTTCGCGTGGCTCCTGACCCTCGACGCGCGGCCTCCGGCTGGCTGCGTCACGGACATCACCGGGGGTGGTTGCGACTCGCCGAGGGCACACGCGCTGGGCTCCCTCGTCGCCGGCGCGCCCCGCTTCGCTCTGGCCCTGGCGAGCAGTCTCGTGGTGGCGGCGCTGCTGCGCCGGGTCGGGACGACCTGGCGCGCCACCACGATCGCGCTCGCCTCCGCGGTGGTGGGCGGTGGGCTGTCCACCGTGCTCATCAGCGTGGTGACCGGGCAACCGATCGGTTGATCGTTGCCGCGCCGGCCGTCACGGCGCGGGCCACCGCCGGGCTGAGCGCCCACCGGTCACCGGCACACCGCACCCGGGGCCGCTCGCCCCAGGTCGCGCCGCGCTGGGCGGTGAGCGGCGGTCGGCCGTACGCCCGCAGAGACGGCCAGGGCCCGCGCCGATCGCTCGGTGCGGGCCCTGGTCGGTGCGTGACGGGTCAGGCGGCGACGACGTTCAGGTTGAACGAGGCCGTCACCTCGGGGTGCAGCTTGATGCGCACCGGGTAGGCACCGGTCGACTTGATGTGACCGGGCAGCTCCAGCCGACGCCGGTCGAGGCTCGGGCCGCCGGCCGCCCGGACGGCGTCGACGATCTCGGCCGGGGTGACCGAGCCGAAGAGCCGACCACCGTCGCCGGCACGGGCCTTGAGGCTGACCTTCAGACCCTCGAGCTGGTCCTTCACCTCGTTGGCGTGGCCCAGGTCGCGGATCTCCCGGGCTGCGCGGGCCCGCTTGATCAGGCTGACCTGCTTCTCCGCACCCTTGGTCCAGGCGATCGCGAAGCCCTGCGGCAGCAGGTAGTTACGGCCGTAGCCGTCCTTCACCTCGACGATGTCGCCGGGGGCACCGAGGCCGGAAACCTCCTGGGTAAGGATGATCTTCATGTCGGCGCCTCCTCTCAGCGGGTCGTGGACGTGTACGGCAGGAGCGCCATCTCGCGGGCGTTCTTGACCGCACGGGCGATCTGCCGCTGCTGCTGCGAGGTCACGCCGGTCACTCGCCGAGCGCGGATCTTGCCGCGGTCGGAGATGAACTTGCGCAGCAGCGCGGTGTCCTTGTAGTCGATGTAGGTGATCCCGTCCTTGTCGAGCGGGTTCACCTTCTTCTTCGGCTTGCGAAGTGCCGCAGCCTTGGCCATTGCTCTTGCTCCTGGTTTGCGATCACGGGCGCTGGGCGCCATTAGAACGGGGGCTCGTCGTCGAAGTTTCCGCCGCCCGAACCGGAACGCGAGGGGGCGGGCGCGGCCGAGGCCCACGGGTCGTCGAAGTTGCCTCCGCCGCCCTGGCCACCACCGCCACCGAAGCCGCCGCCACCGCCGCCGGAGCGGGACATCTTCTGCACCTTCGCCGTGGCGTAGCGCAGCGACGGGCCGATCTCGTCGACCTCGAGCTCGATGACGGTGCGCTTCTCACCCTCGCGGGTCTCGTAGGACCGCTGCCGCAGCCGGCCGGACACGATCACCCGGGTGCCCCGCTGGAGGGACTCGGCGACGTGCTCGGCGGCCTGGCGCCAGACGGTGCACGAGAGGAACAGCGGCTCGCCGTCCTTCCACTCGCCGGACGCCCGATCCATGAAACGGGGCGTCGAGGCGACCCGGAACTTGGCGACCGCCGCGCCGGAGGGGGTGAACCGCAACTCGGGGTCATCGGTGAGGTTGCCGATGACCGTGATGGTGGTGTCTCCTGCCATGACCATCTCCTCGCGCACTCATCGTCTCGTCGTACAGGCTCCCAGAGCCGTACGACAGCGTCGATGAGGCTGATCCGGGCGAACCGGGTCGGATGCGCCTCAGCGCATCTCCGGCCGGATGACCTTGGTGCGCAGCACCGACTCGTTGAGTCGCAGCTGACGGTCCAGCTCGGCCACCGCCTCCGGCGTCGCCTGGAGGTCGATGACGGCGTAGATGCCCTCGGCCTTCTTGTTGATCTCGTACGCGAGGCGCCGGCGGCCCCACACGTCGGTCTTCTCCACCGAGCCGCCCGCGGTCCGGATCACGTTCAGGTACGTGTCGAGCGACGGGGCGACGGTGCGCTCCTCGAGGCTGGGGTCGAGGATCACCATGACTTCGTAATGACGCAAGACGTGCTCACCTCCTGTGGGCTAAGCGGCCACGGTCCTTCCGTGGCAGGAGGTCGTGCGTCGTGGACCGCTCCAGGGTCGGGGGGACCCGCCCGGACGCGGACAACCGGGCCAGGATACCTGGTCGGGACGATCATGCCCGGGCCGGTGCACGCTGCGGCTGGTCGCGTGCACACCGACCCGGCCGGTGCGCTCCCAGTCCGGGCTCTACAGCGTCGTCGTCCCCGGCCCGCAGCCACGGCACACCCCGGGAAACGCGGCGACGGGGGTCCGCGCCGGCCGTCAGGCTGGCAGCGGACCCCCGTCCACGAGGCCGCGGGGCGTCCCGTCCGCATTCCTTGGGTGGGACCTGGGGAGGAACGACCACACCGATGAGGTTGGACCGGAGACGCCCCGCGGAGCTTTATCGTGTTGTTACCTGACGATACAACTGCTGTCGTCACTTGTCGGTGGAAATGGCGCAAATTCCTGAGAATTTTGTGATCGCCCTGTTCGTACCGGGCCGGCCCTCGCCGCGTCGGGCCACACGACGAGGGCGCCCGCGTCGGGGAATGACACCCGCCGCCCGGCCGGAGCCTCGACCGGCGCCGATGCCGACGAGCGGGCCAGGGACGACGTGCCTCCACTCCCCTCTCATCAACGACCGCCGACAGGTCGGGTGACGTTCGCGGCCACAACTCGCTCCCGTCGTCGTTCCGCGCGTCGGAGGCGCGACGTAGGCTCGCCTCCATGCGTATCGGAGCCCACGTCGATTCGACCGACCCGCTCGCGGAGGCGGCCGCTCGTGAAGCCGACGCCGTGCAGTTCTTCCTCTCCGACCCGCAGGGATGGAAGGCGCCAGCGCCCCGGGAGGACGCCGAGCGGCTGCGCGACGCCGAGACCGAGATCTATGTGCACGCGCCGTACGTCATCAACGTGGCGACCCTCAACAACCGGATCCGGATCCCGAGCCGCAAGCTCCTGCTGAGCCACGCCACGGCGGCCGCCACGGTGGGAGCGAAGGGGCTGATCGTCCACGGCGGGCACGTCAACGCCGGTGACGACCTGGCGGTGGGGTTCGACAACTGGCGCAAGACCTTCGCGTACGCGGCCGAGTCCGGCGGCTTCGCCGTCCCGGTCCTCATCGAGAACACGGCCGGCGGCGACAACGCCTGCGCGCGACGGCTGGACGCGCTCGCCCGGCTCTGGGACGCCGTGGGGGAGTTCGAGGTGGGCTTCTGCCTGGACACCTGCCACGCCCACGCCGGCGGTGAGGAACTGCTCGGCCTCGTCGACCGGGTCAAGGCGATCACCGGTCGCATCGACCTGGTGCACGCCAACAACTCCAAGGGGGCGTTCGGCTCCGGGCAGGACCGGCACGACAACCTCGGCGGCGGCACGATCGACCCCGAGCTGGTGGTGGCCGTGATCCGGGCAGCCGGCGCGCCGGTCATCGTGGAGACGCCGGGCGGCGCGACGGGTCAGGCCGCCGACATCGCCTTCCTTCGTGAGCAGCTCGGGACGGAGCGGCCGGCGGCATGACGACCGGACAGTCGGAGGCCGGAGGCGCGCCAGCCCCGGCCGGGAACAGCCAGGAACGCCGGGAGGGGGCCACGCCCCCCGCTGGCGGCGGGGCGGGCACCGCGGACGCGACGGTCGATGGGCCGCGCGCGAGCGACGCGACGGGCGACCGAGCCGCCGGACCCACGGCCGGGACGAGCGGCGCGGCTGGGACGAGCGGCGCGGCTGGGACGAGCGGCGCGGCGACCGCGGTGACCGGGAAGGCCGCCGCTGCCGACAAGCCCGCCACCGACGGGCCGGACGCCGGCATGCCCGCCCGGAACAACACGACCGCCGTCGGCGAGCCCGCCGAGGCCGGTGGAACGACCGCGGGCCGCAACGCCGGCGAGAACGGTGGGACGAGCACGGACTCCACGGTCGCCGAGGCCGGTGGAACGACCGCGGCCCGCAAGCCCCACGACAGCGGCGAGACGACCCCGGGCCGCAAGCCCGACGTGATCGCTGGAACGAGCGCCGACGGCGAGGCCGCCCAGACCGACGGCAAGTCCGGCAGCACCGACGAGAGAACCGGCGACGACAAGGCCACCGAGACCGGCAAGACCACCGACGACACGGTCGCCGACACCGACAAGACGGCCACCGACGACACGGTCGCCGACACCGGCAAGACGGCCACCGACGGCGGCGAGGCCACCGGGACCGACAAGACGGCCACCGACGGCAAGCCCGGCGACACCGACAAGACCACCGCCGACGGCAAGGCCGGCGGGACCGACGAGACCAGCACCGACGGGGAGGCCACGGCCGACCCCTGGGCCGCCTTCGGGCCCGCGCCGGAGCCCGTACCCGGTCGCGTACGGCGCGTCGGGCGGGCGGTCGGCCGGTCCCTCGTTCACGAGTGGACGCTCGCGGCGCTCGGCTCCCTCGCGCTCGCGGTGCTCATGACGTGGCCGACGCTGCGCTACCCGCGCTACACGCTGCCGCAGGACACCTGGGACCCGAGCCTGCAGTCCTGGCAGATGGCCTGGTCGGGGCACATCCTGCTGACCAACCCGGCCCAGCTGTGGCAGTCCAACTCGTTCTTCCCCGAGGCGTGGAGCTTCGCCTTCTCCGACACGCTGCTCGGCTACGCGCCGGCCGGCATGATCGGCACCGGTCCCGAGGCCGCCGTCCTCCGCTACAACATCATGTTCGTGCTGGCGCACGCGCTCGCCACGTTCGGGGCGTACGCGCTGGCACGGCAACTCGGCTCGGCACGGATGGGCGCGGCGGTGGCCGGGGTCGGTTACGCGTACGCGCCGTGGCTGCTGGCGCAGGCCGGGCACCTCCACGTGCTCTCCAACGGCGGCATCCCGCTGGCGCTCGCCATGCTGGCGCGGGGCCACGGCTGGTCGCTGCGGCACGGTTACCGGCCCGAGCGCCGGCACGACGGCTGGGTGTACGCCGGCTGGCTGGTGGCGGCCTGGCAGCTCAGCCTCGGCTTCGGGATCGGCCTGCCGTTCGCGTACTTCCTCGGCGCGGCCGTGCTCGTCGCGGCGGTCACCTGGTACGTCCGGCGCTGGTTCGGCGGCGTACGGCGGCCGTTCGGCGTCCGGCTGTTCATCGCCGACCTGGTGGGTGGCGCGCTCTTCGCCGGCGTGGGGCTGCTGATGGCCATCCCGTACTTCAGGGTGACCGAGCTGCACCCCAACGCCGAGCGGTCGGTCGGCGACATCGCGCTCTTCTCGCCGCCCGCGTCCGGCTTCGTGACCGCACCGGCCGAGTCGCGGATCTGGGGCGGACTGCACGAGGGCGCCCGGGCGGCCCTGCCGTGGCACCCCGAGATGACCCTGCTGCCCGGCTTCGTGCTCTACGCCCTGGCCGCCGGTGGCCTCTTCTTCTCCGTGTGGAGGCTGCGGCACCGCCTCCTGCTGCTCGCCGGTGTGCTCGGCACGATGGTGCTGGCCATGGGCACCCGCTTCTTCGGCGGCACCTGGACGTACGTGCCCCTCTTCGAGCACCTGCCCGGCTGGAACGGCCTGCGCACCCCCGGCCGGCTCATGCTCTGGGTCACGCTGCTGCTCTGCCTGCTGGCGGCGGGCGCGGTCACCGCGCTCACCGACCGGGTGCACGACCTCGCCGCGCAGCGGATCCCGTCCTGGCCCGGCCCGTGGCTCCGGCTGGCCAGTGTGCTGCCGTTGCTCCTCGTGACGGCGGAGGGGCTGAACACCACACCCCACCCGGTCGCCCCGGCGCAGCCCGAGGCCATGCGCGTCGTCGACGGCCCGATGCTGGTCCTGCCGAGCAACCAGGGCCTCGACCAGCACGTCATGCTCTGGTCCACGACCCACTTCCAGGACGTGGTGAACGGCGGCAGCGGCTTCACTCCCCGGCAACTGGACGACGTCCGTCGGGTGACCCAGACGTTCCCCGACCAGGTCAGCGTGGACTACCTGCGCACGCTGGGCGTACGCAACGTGGTGCTGCTGCGCGACCAGATCGCGGGCACGCCGTGGGAGATGTCGGTGGACACGCCGGTGGACTCGCTCGGGATCACCCGGGAGGAGATCGGTTCGGCGGTGGTCTACCGGCTCTGGCCCGGCGACTCGTCGTCGGGTCCGCAGCCGACGCCGTCCGGCCAGCCGACCGATCTGCCGACGAGCCTGCCGACCGGCCTTCCGACGAGTCTCCCCAGCGGTCTCCCCAGCGGTCTGCCGACCGATCTGCCGAGTGGACTGCCGACCAGCCTCCCCAGCGGCCTGCCGAGCGGCCTGCCCACGAGCCTGCCGACGCAGGCCGCCGGCGCGCTCGGCTCAACCGAAGCGGCCGGCGCGCTCGGCTCAGCCGGTGGCCGGTAGCGACTCGGTCGGCACCGACTCGGCCGGCAGCGCCGAGCGCCGCCGCCACCGCTCCCACCACGGGGCGTCCGGCGCGCCGTCGAGCACGCCCCCGTCGGGGTCGTCGGCGTAGGTCGCCCGGACCGCGTCCCGCTCGGGGTGCAGGACGTCGCGCACGATCAGCCCGCAGAGCACGGCCACGGTGACCAGCCGCAGGGTGGCCGCGAGCACGAACACCCCCTCCGGGAAGACGGGCCGGCCCGTGGAGGCCCCGAGCAGTTCGCCGTAGAACGCGGCGAAGTAGCACACCTCGGCGGCCTGCCAGGCGAGGAAGGCTCCCCAGCGCGGGCGGGCGAGGACGGCGAGCGGCAGCAGCCAGAGCACGAACTGCTGGGACCACACCTTGCTGAAGATCAGGAAGGCCGCGACCACCAGGAACGCGAGCTGGGCGAGACGGGGTCGGCGCGGTGCCAGCAGGGCGAGCGCGGCCACGCCGAGGCACGCCAGCCCGAAGAGGGCGTACGAGAGCAGGTTGAGTGTCGGGATGTTGGCGTTCAGCCACTCGAACGGGCCCAACTGCCCGGGGTCGTTGCCCACCTTGCCGTCCAGGTAGCGGCCGATGTACCAGAGGGTGCCCCAGTCGATCGGGCGACTGCTGTTCAGCTCGAAGAAGCGGTCCCAGTTCTCCCGGTACGGCACGGCGGCCGGCAGGTTCACCAGGACCAGCGCCACCACGGCGGCGGCCACGGCGCTGAGCGCGGCACGCAGCCGGTTCGCCCGCAGGGCGAGGACCAGCAGCGGACCGAGCAGGAACAGCGGCCAGAGTTTCGCCGCGCCGGCCAGCCCGAGCAGGGCGCCGGCCAGCAACGGCCGTCGCCTCGCCCAGGCCAGCAGGCCGAACGCCGCCAGGCCGATGGCGAGCAGGTCCCAGTTCACCGTGGCGGTGAGCAGCAGCGCCGGCGCCAGCGCGAAGAGGGCCGCGTCCCAGGGCCTCCGGCGGCGCAGCGCGAGGATCACCGCGACGGTGGCCACCGCGAGCGCACCGAGCACCAGCGCGTTCAGGTTGTAGAACCACATGCCCTGGTTGATTCCGGGGTCGTCGCGGCCGAGCGCGTGCACCGGCAGACCGAGCGCCCCCATGAAGTACCCGGTCAGCACCGGGTACTCGACCGGGTGGTCGCGGTAGGGCACCTTACCCTCGTTCAACCCCTCGGCGTAGTAGAGGGCGAGCACGTCGGTGTAGCAGAACCGGGTGTACTGGACGTTGTTCTGCCAGGCGCCGTCCTGGCAGGGGGACTTCTGCACCCAGTGCAGGGCCAGGGTCAGGCAGACGAGGGCCAGCACGATCCTGGCCGCCGTCCAGAAACGCCGCTCCCGTCCGGCCGGGCGGTCCAGCGCCACGGCGTGGTCGCCGAGCGGGCCGCCGATCAGGCCGGACACTCCCCGGACGAACCCGTCGGAGCGGGACGGGTGGTCGGTGCTACCGGCGTCGCCGAGGTCGGGCGTCGACTGGGTGCTCATGAAGAGGCATCCTGCCGTACATCCCGGGTCCGCGTCCCGTCCCGGCGCGCGGACGGCGGACGCGCCCCGCCGCGGACCGCTCCGGTACGGGTGCCGGAAACGCCGCTGGCGGCCGGACGGGTGGTCCGGCCGCCAGCGGCGGTGGGTGCGTCAGTTGCGGTAGTACGTCGGTGGTGTGCTCGGTAGCAGCCCACCGCCGATGCCGCCGGGCAGGTCCCGTCTGTTGGGCCCGCCGCCACCGTTGTCGCCGCCGCCGTTGTTCCCGCCGTTGTCGCCACCGCCGTTGTTCCCGCCGTTGTCGCCGTCGCGGGGGCAGAACGGGTTCAGCGGGTTCGGGCAACCCGGAGGCTGCTGCTGCTCCGGCGGAGGCGGCGGAGCCTCGCCGTTGCCGGAGTCCTTGTCGCCGATGTTCGCCGCGGGCGGGAAGGGCTCCTTCTCCTCGCCCTTGAGCGCCTCGTCCATGAAGCGTTCCCAGATCTCACCGGGCAGGTTGCCACCGCTGATCCGCGTGCCGTCCTTCATCTTCAGCGGCTTGCGTTCCTTGACGTTGCCGACCCAGACGGCGGTGGCGAGCTGCGGCGTGTAGCCGATCATCCAGGCGTCGCCGTTCTCCGGGCTGCCTTCCTTCTGCTCCCAGGTGCCGGTCTTGGAGGCCGCCGGCCGGCCACCGTCGAGCTCGTGGTGCACCCGACCCGGGTAGTCCTTCAGGACGGAGGTCACGTCGGCCACGACGTCCTTGTCGATCCGGCGCTGGGAGTTCAGCTTCTCGCTGCTGATCTTCTTCCACTTGCCGGTCGTCTCGTCCTGCTTCTCGACCGAGTAGAGGAAGTGCGCCTTGTTGTAGACGCCGCCGTTGGCGAACGTGGCGACACCGTTGGCGTGGTCCAGCACGGTGATCGGGTACTGGCCGTAGCCGACCACGTGGAAGAACGGGCCGTTCGGGTGGGCGACCTTCTCCGGCTCCTCCTTGGTCAGGTCGTAGGGCTTCTGCGGGTTGGTGTCGGTCCGCCAGATCGTGGTGACACCGGCGTCCCGGGCCATCTCGATGACCTTGTCCGGGCCGATGTCCTCGGTCACGTGGTAGAACGGCACGTTGAGCGACTGCAACGTGGATTCCCGCAGGGTGCAGCTGTTTCCGCACTTCGGGTTGTCGGTGCCGGCGTTGCTGACCTTGAACTCCGTGCCCTTCGGCGTGAATGCCCGGCCCTTCCAGCGGGACTCGAGCGACTTGCCGGCCTTGAGGGCCGCCGCCAGGGTGTAGATCTTGAAGCTGGAGCCGGGCGAGTGGCCGCCGAAGAGGTTCCCGGCGGAGTCGGTGTTCTTGCCGGCGTAGTCGATGCCCACGCCGGTGTCACCGCCGTAGTAGGCGAGCACGCGGCCGTTGGTCGGGTCGATGGCGACCACGGCGGCCATCAGGTTCGCCGGCTGACCCGCGAGCTCGGACCCCTTGGTCTTGCGCTGGGCGACCTCGAGCGCCGCCTTCTGGATCTTCGTGTCGATCGTGGTGCGGATCCGGTAGCCACCGGACATCAGCGCCTGCGAGCAGAGCGGCTTGGCGTCGGTGACCTGCGTCTCGTCGTCGACGCAGAGCCCCTTCTCCCGCATCTCCTGCCGGACGTAGTTGATGACGTTGCCGTACGGCGTGTTGACGCCGTAGTCGACGCCGACGCCGCCCTTCTTCGGGGCCTTGAGCGTCTTGCTGGGGTACTCCGTGGGCGCCTGCGGCTTGCCCGGCGCGTTGAGCCACCCCTCCTGGATCATGCCGTTGATGACGTAGTCCCAGCGGGCCTTGGCGTCGGTCGGGTTGATGGCCGGGTCGTAGCCCTTGTGGGTGGCGGTCGGCTCGGGCTGCTTGATCAGCGCGGCGAGCACCGCGCCCTCGGCCGGGGTGACCTTGTTGATCGACTTGCCGAAGTAGGTCTGCGCCGCCGCCTCGATGCCGTACGCGCCCCGCCCGAAGTAGATCACGTTGAGGTAGTGCTGCATGATCTGTGGCTTCGAGTACTGGTCGTTCAGCTTGGAGGCGAAGATCGCCTCCTTCACCTTCCGGGCGTACGTGTCGTCCTTCAGGTTGTCGAACGCGTTGCGCGCGTACTGCTGGGTGATCGTCGAGGCGCCCTGCTTGTCCCCGCCCGTGAAGTTGTTCCAGGCGGCGCGGGCGATGCCCTTGTAGTCCACACCGGAGTGCCGGTAGAAGTTGCGGTCCTCGGCGGCGGCCACCGCGTCCTGCACGTACTGCGGGATCTGGTTGATGGTGACCAGCGTGCGGTTCTCCTGGCCGACCTTCGCGATGATCGTCTTGCCGCTGAAGTCGTAGATCGTGGTCGCCTGCGGCGGGTTGATCTCCTCGGGGAGCACCACGTTCGTCGAGTAGTAGGTGAAGCCGACGACGCCGAGACCGGCGAGCATGATGAAGACCGCGAAGCTCGCGATGGCGATGTTCATCCGCTTGCGCTTCTTCGCCCGCGCGGCGGCGCCCGGGTCGTCGGGACCACGGCGGCCGCGTCGCGGGCCGGTCGGCCCACCGGGACCGCCCGGCCCTCCGGCGCCTCCCGGGCCACCGGAGACGGGAGAGACGCTCGCCCGGGCCACCGCGGCACGACCGCCGACGGAGGCCGAACCGACGCTCGCCCGACCGGCCGACGCGGAACCGACCGCGGCGGCGCCGACGGTGGCCCGACCCGCCGGGCCAGCCGGGGAGACCGGCACCGAAGCCCTACCGGCGCTCGCCCGGCCGGCCGCGCCGCCGGCGGCCGGGGAGACCGGCACCGAGGCCCGACCGGAACCGGCGCGCCCCACCGAGGCCGAACCGACCGACGCGGAGCCGACGGGGGCCGCGCTCGCGGCTCCGCCCCGCGGCGTGACCGAGGCCCGCCCGCCCGAGGAGGCACCGCGGGGTGCCACCGAGGCGCGTCCGGCCGACGCCGAGCCCTCCTGGGCCGACCAGCCGTCGCCGCCGGGGCGGCGGTACGCGTCGTCCGCCGCCCGTCCGAGGTCACCACTCGGATTCGGGATCTGGGCCCGCCCACGCGAACTGGGATCGCCGTACGAGTTCATTCCTCACACCCTGCCGGTCGCGGTGGCGCGCCGTCGCGCGGCCACCGGGTTGCCGTGAGCTTCTTCACGCGTCAGGGCGGCACGTACGTGCCGCTCGCGTGACGTCACTTCCCGATCAATCGGGCCTTTCAGACCAATCACTCGTCGTCCGTCCTGGCGAGCCTGCGCCGCGCCGGGCCCGTCCGACGGATCGGCCTCACCGTTGCGCCTCTCGCCTTCGCCGTACCGGGCCGGCGGCCTCGCCGCCCGCCACCTCGTGCTCCGGCCCGCCCTCGGCCAGCCCGTCCCGCCCGAGCAGGTACTGCTCGACGAGATGGTTCCAGTCACAGCCGAGGCACACCTCCACCACGAAGACCTGGAACTCACGTAGCGTCATCGCCAACACCGGCAACTCCGCCAGTGTCCGGGCCTGCCCGGCCGACTGCTTGAGTTCGTCCCCGTAAATGTAGTGGACGTGGATGAGGTTCTCGCTCCGACAGATCGGGCAGCGCTCGTCGGTCGGCTCACCGTGGAACCGAGCCGCGTTCTTCAGGTACGGCGACGCGTCGCAGACGTCGTACGTGCCGACCCGGCCCGCCAGGAGCTCACGCAGCACCGCTCGCTTCCGGAGCGAGTAGTCGACGACCTGGCGCTGCGTACGCATGCGGAAGAGGGTACGCGGTCCGGCCCGACGAGGCGACCGGGGTGACTATCCGTAGTTGCCGGACCCCGAATTCGGGATTTGCCCTGATGGGGGTGAGCCGCTAACGTGCGATGTATCGGTCCGATACATCGCGGCGGTTATCGCTCCGCGCAGAGGGTAAGAGGTGGTGGCCCGTGCTCGAGCTCGCCATCCTCGGCCTGCTGCAGGAGTCTCCGATGCACGGCTACGAGCTGCGCAAGGAGTTGACCGCCAAGCTCGGTGCCATCCGAGCGGCGATCAGCTACGGCTCGCTCTACCCGACCCTGCGCCGGTTGCAGGCGGCGGGTTGGATCACCGAAGCTGCCGAGACACCTGCCACCGCCGAGGAGGTTCCCGCGCTGACCAGCCGACGTGGTCGGGTGGTCTACAAAATCACCGCGGAGGGCAAGGAACGCTTCGCCCAGCTCATCGCACAGGCGGGGCCCGAGACGTACGACGACACGGGCTTCGGCGTGCACTTCGCGTTCTTCGCCCGGACCGACCAGGCAACCCGACTGCGCATCCTGGAGGGTCGCCGCCGCAAGATCGAGGAGCGTCGCGAAGGGCTGCGCGACGTGCTGGCCCGGGCGGCCGAGCGCCTCGACGCGTACACCCTGGAACTGCAGCGCCACGGACTGGAAGCCTGTGAGCGCGAGGTCCGCTGGCTGGAGGAGCTCATCGCCAACGAGCGCTCCGGCCGAGCCCCGACGGTCCCGCAAACCGGGACAGCCGGCGGCCGACGAGAAGAGATCAGCCCGCCCCCGCCTGGAGAGTCCAGGAAAGAGCGGCCGTGATGAAGAAGAAGGAGGCAGACGCTATGGGCTCCGTCCGCGTCGCCATCGTCGGTGTGGGTAACTGCGCCTCGTCCCTCGTGCAGGGCGTCGAGTACTACCGGAACGCCGACCCGAACGATCGCGTCCCGGGTCTCATGCACGTCACCTTCGGCGACTACCACGTCTCCGACGTGCAGTTCGTCGCGGCGTTCGACGTGGACGCCAAGAAGGTGGGCATGGACCTCGCCGAGGCGATCGTCGCCAGCGAGAACAACACCATCAAGCTGTGCGACGTGCCGCCGACCGGCGTCACCGTGCAGCGCGGCCCGACCTTCGACGGTCTGGGCCAGTACTACCGGGAGATCATCGAGGAGTCGGACGTCGAGCCGGTCGACGTGGCGCAGGCGCTGCGCGACGCGCAGGTCGACGTGGTCGTCTCCTACCTGCCGGTGGGCTCCGAGGAGGCCGACAAGTTCTACGCCCAGGCGGCGATCGACGCCGGCTGCGCGTTCGTGAACGCCCTGCCGGTCTTCATCGCCTCCGACCCGGTGTGGGCCAAGAAGTTCACCGACGCGGGCCTGCCCATCGTCGGCGACGACATCAAGAGCCAGGTGGGCGCCACCATCGTGCACCGCGCGCTCGCGAAGCTGTTCGAGGACCGGGGCGTCGAGCTGCTGCGCACGTACCAGCTCAACTTCGGCGGCAACATGGACTTCATGAACATGCTGGAGCGCAACCGGCTCGTCTCGAAGAAGATCTCGAAGACCCAGTCGGTGACCTCCCAGATCCCGCACGAGATGGTCAAGAGCGACGTGCACATCGGCCCGTCGGACCACGTGCCGTGGCTGGACGACCGCAAGTGGGCGTACATCCGCCTGGAGGGCCGCTCGTTCGGCGACGCCCCGCTCAACGCCGAGCTGAAGCTCGAGGTGTGGGACTCCCCGAACTCGGCCGGTGTCATCATCGACGCCGTCCGCGCCGCGAAGATCGCGCTGGACCGGAAGATCGGTGGCCCGATCCTGTCGGCCTCGTCGTACTTCATGAAGTCCCCGCCGGTGCAGTACGCCGACCACGACGCGCACGCCGCCGTGGAGGCGTTCATCGCCGGCGAGGTCGAGCGCTGACGCGCTCACCGCGGCATCCGTCGAGGGCCGGGTCCGTGTGGACCCGGCCCTCGACGCGTCCCGGCCCCGGAGGGCGGTACGCACCACCGCGCCGTCACGCGAACGCGGCGGCACGCCGGTAGCCTGGCTGTCCATGCGAGCCGGCAACGGTGAATGGAGGCGCGAGCGTCACGGATCCGCCGCGGTCGCGCTCGCCGCGGCGGTGCTGCTGCCGGCCCTCGTCGCCTGCGCGCCACCGGACGCCCGCCCCGCGGCCGACGCCGCCGAGGAGCCGGCGGCCGCCACGACCGTGGCTCGTCCGCCCGTGCCAGAGGCGCGGTGCGCGGTGCCGGGGCCCGTGGTCGCCCGCCCGCCACACGAGCCCGCTCCCGCCCGCTCCACGCCGGCCGGGGCGACGCCGTCGCGATCCCCACTCGGTGAGGAGCAGCGGCGCGAGGAGATGCTGCGGCGGCAGCAGGCGGCCAACGACGCCTTCCGCCAGCGCGGCACCCTCGCCCCGGAGGCGGCCGAGGGCGCGCGGGCCTGCGCGGGCGAGGTGGCGCGCCACCTCAACCTGCTGACCGCCGGAGGCCGCAACGACGCCGACGAGGCGGCCGTGCGCCGGGTCGTCGAGGGAACCGGCCTGACCTCCGTCACCGTCCGCTCGCCGGGGCGGCTCGACAACGGTCCCGGCGACGGCCTGCTCTTCGCGGGATGGACCGGGCGCGCGTGCGTCTTCGGCAGCGTCGGGCAGGGCGAGGTCAGGGTCGAGATCGGTGCCCCGATCGCCGACGGCGGCTGCCTGCCCGCCCCGGACTGAGGAAGGCGCCGCCGCCGTCAGGACCAGGCGTGCTCCAGCGCGACCCGCGCCTCCAGCTCCAGCAGGTGCACCTTGCGGTCCAGGCCGCCGCCGAAGCCGACCAGTTTGCCGCCGGCGCCGACGATCCGGTGACAGGGCACGATCACGGGGACCGGGTTGCGGTTGCACGCCACCCCGACCGCCCGGGCGGCGCCCGGGTCGCCCACCAGGGACGCCACCTCGCCGTACGTGAGCGTCTCCCCGTACGGGATGCGCGTCATCTCCCGCCACACGGCGCGCTCGAAGTCCGAACCGCGCGGGATCCGCACCGGCACCGTGAAGCCGGTGAGCGCGCCCGCGAAGTAGCTCCGCAGCTCGGCCACGGCCTGCCGGCCGAGGTCGTCGACCGGTTCGTCGACGGCGTCGGCTACCCGGCCGAAGTGGGTGCCGCAGACGCTCGTGCCGTCGGTGGCCACGGAGAACTCCCCGATCGGGGAGTCGAGCACGGTCCAGCGCATCCGTTCATTGTCCGCGACCGGCCGACATTCCCACCCGCTCGGATCAGAGCAGGGTGATCCCGAGCAGCAGCGCCCCGACGACCAGGCAGGCGCCTCCGGCGACGGTCAGCCAGATGAGCTTGTTGGGCCGGGTGTCCTGCGGGCGCGCGACCGAGAGGAAGAAGCCCAGCGGCATCAGGATCGGCGCGGCCACCAGCAGCGACCGGATCAGCGTGCGGGTGCCGTCGGACGCGTCGGCCTGGTCGATGTAGGGCAGCACGGCGAGGGTGAACAGCACCAGCACGCCGGCGTGGGCGTGGCCGGCCGTCCAGAGTCCGCGCCGCACGGGGTTGTCGAGGTAGCCGGCCCGACGCCGGGCGAGGTGGGTGAGCAGCGTGAGACCGCCGTACGCGACGGCCACCACGGTGATCAACAGGATGCCGGCGGTGGTCAGGGTTGCCGAGGACATGGGGACACCTCCGTCTTGTCGGTGTCAAGATTGGCCCCTCCGCAGCATCTTGTCAACGGAAAGATTGAGGATCGGGGCAAAGATCCGCGCCCGGCCGGCGTCTGTGTAACGGAGGTGGACGGGTGGCTTCGGGAACCGACGGGGAGTTCACCGCTTTCGTCAACGAGCGGGGCGACGTCCTGCTGCGCGTCGCGTACGCCCTCGCCGGCAACCAGCACGGCGCGGAGGACCTGCTCCAGAACGCGCTGGCCAAGGCGTACGCCCGGTGGCCGCGGATCCGCGGCGACGCCGAGCCGTACGTGCGGCGGATCCTCTACCACGACCAGGTCTCCCGATGGCGGCGCCGGGCCCGCCGCCCGGAGGTGCCCGTCGCCGAACTGCCGGAACGCGCGGGACGCGACAGCGGTGACGACACCGACCTGCGGCTGCTGCTGCGGGAGGCGCTGTTGGCCCTCCCGCCCCGGCAACGCGCCGTCCTGACGCTGCGTTACCTGGAGGACCTGAGCCTCGAACAGACCGCCGCCCTGCTCGGCTGCCGGGTCGGCACGGTGGCGAGCAACGCCTCGAAGGCCCTGGCCCGGCTCCGGCAGCTCGTGCCCGCCCTCGACGACACCGTCACGGAGGTGAAGCGGTGACCAGCAGGTCCGAGGACGCGGTCCGGCAGGCCGTCCACGAGCTGGCGAACGAGGCCCGGCTGCCGTCCGATCTCGCCGGCGAGGCACTGCGGCGCGGCCGTACCCTCCGCCGCCGGCGGCGGGCCGCCGCGTCCGCCGGTGCCCTGGCCACTCTCGTCGTCCTGGCCGTGCCGTACGCCTGGCTCCGCGCCGACCCGCCGGCCGTCGTCGGCGGGGGCGCCCCCGGCCCGTCGACGTCCGCCACCGTCGGCCCGTCGGCGTCCGCCGCCATCGGCCCGGAACCCGTCCCCTCGGCGGAGCCCGCGCCGGGTGACGACTGGGCCCGGCGGGTCCTCACCCTCCCCGGCGGCTGGGTTCTCGCGGGCGCCAGCTCGACCGGCACGCCGTCCTCGACGGCGTACGTCCTGGACCGCGACAGTGGCCGCTACCGCGCGGTCGACCGGTACGAGGAGGTGTGGGCGCCGCCGAGCGGCCACGTCGCCGCGGTCGTCGACTACGAACGGCCGGGCGAGATCGGTCTCCTCGACCTGCGCACCGAGGCGGTCCGCTGGGTGTCCACCGGCCCGCACGTCATGACGCCGCACTGGTCACCGGACGGGCGCCGGCTGGCGCTCACCGTGCTCGACAAGGCGACCGGCAAGCTGGCGCTCGGTGTGCTCGCCGCCGGGGGGAGCTACCGGGTCCACCCCGTCGACCAGAAGAAGTACTACTGCACCGACCGGTGCTTCTTCACCTGGACCCGGGACGGCCGGAACGTGGTGCTGCAACAGACCGACCCCACGGCTCCCACCTCGGAGTCCCAGCCCCACGCCCGGCGCGGCGTCCAGCTCTTCTCGCCGGACGACGGCCGCCCGACCCGCTTCCTGCCCGTGCCCGGGGATCCCGCCGGCCCGTGGTCGTGGTCCCCGGACGGCCGGTTGGTGGTCGTGAAGGGACAGGACGGTCCCCGGATCGTCGACGTCGGCAACGGGAAGATCGTCGGCACGGCCCTCGCCGACGACGACGTGTGGCTCGCCGGTGACCGGCTGCTGCACCGCGACCGGTCGACCAACGAGATGGTGCTGGTCGACGTCGAGGGCCAGGAACTGGCCCGAAAACCGCTGCCCCCGGCGCTGGACAACCTCAGCCTGACGGTCGGACCCGCCTGACCCGTTGCGCAGCGTCGATACCGTACCGGTCGTGGTGACGGGGACGCTGATCTTTCTGATCATCGGTGGGGCGGGCGTCGCGGTGCTGGCGCTCGCCCTGCTCGGCACGGAACTCCTCCACGTCGGGGGCCTCGACCTCGACGGGCCCGTGTCGGTCGAGGCGGTGGCCGGCTTCGCCGGAGCGTTCGGCTTCGGCGCCGCGATCGTCAACGAACTCCTCGGCGGGCGGACCGGCGGTGCGATCGCCGCCGCGGTCGCCGGCGGCGCGCTCGCCGCGTTTCCCGTCGCCTGGTTCGCGGCCCGGCTGAGCCGGGCGGCCCGCCGGATGCGCACGGATCCCACCCCCACCCGGGGCGATCTCGTCGGCGCCTTGGGTCTGGTGGTCACCCCGGTGCCGGCGAACGGCTACGGCGAGGTCCGCGTACGGGTGGCCGGCCAGCCGGTCAAACTCAACGCCCGGGCGGACCGGCCCATCCCGATGGGCGCCCAGATCTTCGTCGTCGAGGCGCTCAGCGAGACAAGCGTGCACGTCGAGACCTACTGATCCGACCCCCTTCAAGACAGGACACTCGCATGCCCCTGTTCATCGCCATCGGAGGAGCCGTCCTCCTCGTCCTCGTGCTCGTACTGTTCGTGCTCTCCAGGATCAAGGTCGCCGGGCCGAACGAGGCGTTCATCGTCACCGGCCGCAAGGGCCGCACCACGCAGACCGCCGACGGCGGCCGGTCGACCGACATGTCCGGGCAGAAGGTGGTGCTGGGCGCCTCCGTCTTCGTCCTGCCGGTGGTGCAGAAGCTCCAGTCGCTCGACCTGTCCAGCCGGCGGATCGACGTCGGCATCAAGGGCGCGGTGAGCAAGCAGGGCATCCGTACCGAGCTGCACGGGGTCGCCATCGTCAAGGTCGGCGGCACCGAGGATGCGATCCGCGCCGCGGCCCAGCGCTTCCTGCACCAGCAGGACGAGATCGAGGACTTCACCCGGGAGGTGCTCGCCGGCGCGCTGCGCTCGATCGTCGGCCGGCTCACCGTCGAGGAGGTCATCCGCGACCGGGCCGCGTTCGCCAGCGCGGTGGCCGAGGAGGCCGAGCACTCGATGACCAACCAGGGCCTGGTGCTGGACACCTTCCAGCTTCAGGACATCCTGGCGGAGGGCACCTACCTGCAGGACCTCGGCCGGCCGGAGGCGGCCCGGGTGCTCAAGGACGCCGCCATCGCCGAGGCCCGGGCCCGGCAGCAGGCCGAGCAGGAGCGGCTGCTCGCCGAGGAGGCGATCGCCGAGGCGAATCGGAACCTGGCCCTCAAGCAGGCCGCCATTCAGGCCGAGATCGACGCCGCCAAGGCGAAGTCCGCCGCCGCCGGCCCGCTCGCCCAGGCCGAACGGGACCAGGCGATCCTCTCCGAGCAGCAGAAGGTGGCCGAGCGCAACGCCGAGCTGAAGCAGCGCCAGCTGGACACCGAGGTGCGCAAGCCCGCCGACGCCGCCCGGTACAAGGTGGAGCAGGAGGCCGAGGCGGCCCGCAACGCGGCGGTCCTCCAGGCGGACGCCCAGCGGCAGGCCGTCATCGCCGCCGCGCAGGCCGCGGCCGAGCAGGCCCGCCTCACCGGTGAGGGCGAACGGGCGCGGCGGGCCGCGCTGGCCGAGGCGAACGCGATCGAGGGCGCCAAGGAGGGTGAGGCCGAGCAGCGGCGGCGGTCGGCGATCGCCGAGGCCGTCGAGCGCGAGGGGCAGGCCGAGGCCGCGGCCATCCAGGCCAAGGGGCAGGCCGAGGCCGAGGCGATGGCCCGCAAGGCCGAGGCGTTCGCGGCGTACGGGGAGGCTGCGGTGCTCGACCTGCTGGTCAAGGTGCTGCCCCAGGTGGTGGAGGCGGCGAGCGCGCCGATCGGCGCGATCGACAAGATGACCGTCATCTCCACCGATGGCGCCTCGTCCCTCACCAAGTCGGTGGCGGGCAACGTGGCCCAGGGGCTCCAGCTCGGCAGCGACCTCACCGGCATCGACCTGGCCGGCCTCCTCGCCCGGCTGGGCACGGCCGCCGGAAACGGCAAATCCTCCGTGGAGAGCACGGCCGTCGAGGCCCGCTGACCGTACGCCGAAGGGCGCCGCTCCCGGTCGGGGGCGGCGCCCCCTCTCCGCCGTCGTCAGTCGACGATGCCCTCGTCCCGGGCCCAGCGCCGCAGCTCCGCCTCGGCGGTCTCCCGGTCCAGCGGGCCGCGTTCCAGCCGCAGGTCCTTGAGGTACTTCCACGCCCGGCCCACCACCGGCCCCGGCGGCACGCCGAGCAGTTCCATGATGGCGTTGCCGTCGAGGTCGGGCCGGACGCGCGCCAGGTCCTCCTCGGCGGCGATCCGGGCGATCCGCTCCTCCAGCGCGTCGTAGTCCGCGGCGAGCTGCGCCGCCTTCCGCCGGTTGCGGGTGGTGCAGTCCGACCGGGTCAGCTTGTGCAGCCGGGGCAGCAGGTCACCGGCGTCGGTGACGTACCGCCGCACGGCCGAGTCGGTCCACTCGCCCCGGCCGTACCCGTAGAAGCGGAGGTGCAGCGCGACCAGCGCGGTGACCTTGCCGATGACGTCCTTCGGGTAGCGCAGCGCCTTCATCCGGGCCTTGGTCATCCGCGCGCCGACCACCTCGTGGTGGTGGAAGCTGACCCGGCCGTCCGGGCCGACCGCCTTCGTGGCCGGTTTGCCCACGTCGTGCATGAGCGCGGCCATCCGGAGGATGAAGTCGCAGCCGTCCTCCTCGTAGCCGATGGCGTTGCTGACCACCGTGAGCGTGTGCTCGTAGACGTCCTTGTGCTGGGCGTGCTCGTCGATCTCCAGCTTGAGCCCGGTCAGCTCGGGCAGGAACCGATCGGCCAGCCCGGTGTCGACGAGCAGCCGCAGCCCGGTGACGGGGTCGGCGCCGCAGAGGAGCTTGGTGAACTCGTCCCGGATCCGCTCGGCGGTGATCCGGTCCAGGTCGGCGGCCATCGCGGTCATCGCCGCCCGCACGTCCGGGTGCACCGCGAAGCGCAGCTGGGCGGCGAACCGGGCGGCGCGGAGCATCCGCAGCGGGTCGTCGCGGAACGACTCCTGCGGCGCGGCGGGGGTGCGGATCACCCGGGCGGCGAGGTCCTCGAGCCCGCCGTGCGGGTCGGTGAACCGGTGGTCCGGCAGGCTCACCGCCATCGCGTTGATGGTGAAGTCGCGTCGCTTCAGGTCCTCGACGAGGCTGGTGCCGTACTCCACCACGGGGTTGCGGCTGACCTGGTCGTACGCCTCGGCGCGGAATGTGGTGATCTCCAGCCGCAGCCCGCCGCGCTGGGCGCCGATGGTGCCGAACTCACGGCCGGTCTCCCAGATCGCCTCCGCCCAGCCCTTGACGATGCGCAGCGTCTCGTCGGGGTGCGCGTCGGTGCAGAAGTCGAGATCCTCGCCGAGCCGGCCGAGCAGGGCGTCCCGCACCGAACCGCCCACGAGGTGCAACTCGTGACCGGCGCGGGCGAACCGACGGCCCAGCTCGTCGGCGACCGGGGAGACCCGGAGGAGTTCGGCGACGGCGTTGCGCTGCGCGGCGGTGAGTTCGCGGCGGTCGGCGGCGTGCGGTGCGGAGGCTTCGGACATGGGATCGCCAGACTATCGGGCCTGGTCCGGATCACCCGCGCCGGGCGTGGGTAACGCGCTCGCGTTGACTATCGTCTGTCACGTGCGGGCACGCGCCCGGCGAGGCATCCGGGGAGGCTGAAGATGAGCGGCGGGCTCTACCGCAGCGCGAACGCCGCACAGGGCGGTGGGCCGGGCGGGTACCCGGGGCGGCCGACCGACGACGGTGCCGTCTTCATCTCCGCCGAGCCGCTCAACCAGCCGTCGATGGAGTCGACGGCTCCGCCGCAGGAGCAGGTCGCCGAGGGCAGCGCGGCCACCAACAGCGCGGTGATGGCGATCGGCAGCCTCGTGAGCCGCGGCACGGGCTTCCTCCGCACGCTCGCGTTGACCGCCGCGCTCGGCGGGGCGCTGGTCGGCGACGCGTACACGACCGCGCAGATCCTGCCCGGGATGGTCTACGAGTTCCTGCTCGGCGGCATCCTCACGAGCGTGCTGATCCCGGTGCTCGTGCGCCGGCGCAAGGCCGACGCGGACGGCGGCCAGGCGTACGCCCAGCGACTGCTCACCCTGGCCGTGGTCACCCTCGCGGCGGCCGCGCTGGTCGCGGTGGTCGCCGCGACGTGGCTGACCCAGCTGTACGCGAGCGACAACCGGGGCGAGGACTACCAGTCACTCGTCACCCACCTGTCGTACCTGATGCTGCCGATGATCTTCTTCACCGGCCTCAGCGCGCTGATCAGCGCGGTGCTCAACACGCGCGGGCACTTCGCCGCCCCCATGTGGGCGCCGATCCTGAACAACATCGTGGTGATCGCCACCGCCGGCCTCTACATCGCGATCTTCGGTGCCGAGATCGTCCGGCCGGAGGAGATGACTGCCGGCCGGATCGTGCTCATCAGCGGCGGCACCCTGCTCGGTGTCGCGATCCAGGCCGCCGGTCTGCTGCCGGCGCTGCGCCGGGTCGGTTTCCGGTGGAAGCTGCGCTTCGACTTCCGCGCGCTGGGACTGCGTGAGCTGGGGCGGCTCGGCGGGTGGATGTTCTGCTACGTCGCGGTCAGCCAGGTCGGCCTGATCGTGCTGTTCAATCTGCTCAACCGCGCGGGCGACGGTGACGCGGGCGCGCTGATCTACAACAACGTCTTCCTCCTGCTGATGATGGCGCACGGCATCATCGCCGTCTCGATCATCACGGCGCTGATGCCGCGGATGAGCGCGGCGGCGGCCGACGGCCGCTACGCCGACTTCGCCGCCGACCTGTCCCGGGGCACCCGGACCGTCTCGGCGGTGCTCGCCCCGATCGCCGTCTGCTACGCCGTGCTGGCCGGCCCGCTGGCAGTCGTGCTGTTCCGCTACGGCGCGTTCACCGACGAGAACGCCGCCGACACGTCGCTGGTGCTGCTGCTGGCCGCGCTCGCCCTGGTGCCGTTCGCGATCAGCCAGCTCTTCACGTTCGCCTTCTACGCGCTGCCCGACACGCGTACGCCCGCGCTGATCAACATCCCGGTCGTGGCGCTGCGGATCGGCGTGCAGATCGTGCTCTTCGCCGCGTTCGCCGCCCACTTCGCCGCGGCCGGGATGATGGTCGGCAACGCGGTGTCCTACCTGGCGGCCGCCATCGCCTCGGCGTGGCTGCTGCGGCCCCGGGTCGGGCGGATCGGGCTCGGCGGCATCATGCGCACCCTCGGCCGGGTCCTCGTCGCGGCCCTCGGGGCGGCGCTGGTCGGCCTCCTCGTGGTGGCCCTGCTGCCGGGCGACGACACGCCGAGCTGGGGTCAGGCTCTCGTCCAGCTCGTGATCGGCGGCGCCGCGATCGGCGGCACGTACCTCGGGCTCGCCACGCTGCTCCGGATCGGCGAGATCACCGAGGTGGTGGGCATGGTGCGCCGGCGGCTCGGCCGCTGACCGCGCCCGCCCGGCTCGGCGACGCATGGTGACGGTGGATCACCAGTCTGGGGATGAGCCTGTGGATAACTCCGCGATTCACCGGTCAGCTGCCGGATCGGCCTGTGGATAACCAGCCGTACGGCTGAGCGTGCCCGGCCGTACGGTGGGAACCCCGACGGCGTGATCCGGGCGACCACGCCGGTTCGAGCCCCTCCGGCGGCCTCTTGCGGCGAACACGTAGATTTGGCTAGTACATGTGCCAGCAACGTGGTTGACAACAGTCGTAACCGGACGACTCGTCCGACCCCCGGCACCCCCGGCGGGTACGGCGGGAAGATGACATGTCGGGGAGGCGGGCAACCCGGGTAAGGTCGCTCTCGACGGGTTCGGCAGGCGCGGCGCCTCGCGTCGACACCGGTCGGCCGGTTCCTTCGAAGGCAGAGCGGGAAGCCACATGCCCAGCAGCGCGGGTCCATCGATCGACACGATCACCGAGGGAGGACGGGTGACCCAGGTCGGCGAGGGTCAGGACGCGGACGAGAGCGCTCCGCCGGTCATGACCTTCGGTGCTCCCACGGCCGGTGAGATCCTCGCCGAGCGGTACGAACTGGTCGAGCACATCAACAACGACAGCGCCGGGCGCCTGGTCTGGCGTGGCGTCGACGTCGTGCTGCGCCGTCCCGTCGCGGTCGTGCTGCGCTACCCGGGTGGCGACTCCGCCACCGAGATGCTCCAGGCCGCCGTCGCGGCCAGCCGGGTCATCCACCCCAACCTGGTCGGCGTCTACGACGCGATCGACGAGGGCGAGCGGGCCTACGTGGTGCGCGAATGGGTCGACGGGCACTCCCTGCGCGAGCTGGTCACCGAGGAGCCCCTGGACCCGGCCCGGGCGACCGCGATCGGCGCCGCCGTGGCCAGCGCCCTCGCCGCCGTGCACGCCACCGGCATGGTGCACGGGAACGTGCACCCGGGCACCGTCATGATCTCCGATGACGGCCGGGTGGTGCTGGCCGACGCCCGCACCGACGGCGACGACAGCCAGGAGAGCGACATCCGGGCGGTCGGCGGGATCCTCTACTTCGCACTGACCGGCTACTGGCCGCACACCGAGGCCCCGCTGCGCGGCGCCACCGCCGGGCACGGGCGGGCGGCCATCCCCGACGCCGTCCGGGACGCCAACGGCGCCCTCGCCGCGCCCCGCCAGGTCCGCGCCGGTGTGCCGGCGTACCTGGACGACCTCACCATGGACCTGCTCGACGCGGAGATCAGCCCGCCGTCGTCCGACGTGCTCGCCGCCGAACTGGCCCGGCTCGACGTACCGGCCGAGGACCAGTTCCTCGACAACACCGGCCCGCTGCGTTTCACGGCCGAGACGGGCGACGAGCCCTCGCCCTTGGCCGCCGCGGGCGGCCGCAAGGTCGCCATCGGCATCGCCGGCCTGCTGGCGGTCGCGCTGGTCGGGCTGCTGATCGGCATCAGCGTGCTGGGCGACGGGAAGGACGACCCCCGCACCAACCCCGTGGCCGCGCCCACCTCCAGCGCGCCGGCCGGTGGCGACGGGGCGCCGGCCCCCACCGTGGGCCCGCTGCGGATCCAGGACATCCGCATCGTCGACCCCGACAGCAAGAAGCGCGACGAGCTGGACGGCGCCAAGAAGATCATCGACAAGAACGAGGACGAGGGCTGGCGGACCGACCGGTACCCGAACGACAAGTTCGGCGACCTCAAGCGCGGCATGGGTGTCTGGATCGACCTCGGCGCCCCGCACACCGTGAAGTCGTTGCAGGTCACGCTCTCGGGCACCGGCGCCAGCGCCGAACTCCTCACCGGCACGCAGAACTGGCCCTCCACCTCGTCGGGCGACAAGCAGCTGCTGGAGAACTACAAGACCCGGATCGGGCAGCCGTACGAGGACCACGACGGCGCCACGATGGCCTTCGCCGGCTTCAACCCCGACGCGCAGTACCGCTACCTGCTCTTCTGGGTGACCAAGCTGCCGGCCGACGACGACGGAGGCTACCGGCTCGGGGTCCAGGAGATCACGGTCCAGGGGTCGTGAGCCGTCCGCCGCGCTCCGGGCACCGCCTCCGCCGGACGTGGTGATGGACGAACGCGAGACCCGTACGGCGAGCGTGCCCCCGGCGGGCCCGCCCGCCCCGGCCGGGCCCGCCGATCCGGTCAGCGACCTCGCGCTGCTACGCGCCCACGTCGCCGGTGACCGGGACGCCTTCGCCCAGCTCTTCCAGCGCCACCGCGACCGCCTGTGGGCGGTGGCGCTGCGCACCATGGGTGACCGCGAGGAAGCCGCCGACGCGCTCCAGGACGCCCTGCTCTCCGCCCACCGGGCCGCGGCCCGGTTCCGCGGCGACTCGGCGGTCACCACGTGGCTGCACCGGATCGTCGTGAACGCCTGCCTGGACCGGATCCGCCGCCGACAGGCACACCCCACCGTGCCGCTGCCGGACGGCGTACGCACCGACAGCGGGCCGGGCACCGGGGGCGTCGAGCCGGCCGCCCCCGCGTACGACCACGACACGGCGCTGGTCGTCCGGGAGGCGCTCGCCGCGCTTCCGGCGGAGCAGCGTGCCGCCCTCGTCCTCGTCGACGTGCAGGGCTACCCGGTCGCCGAGGTGGCCCGGATCCTCGGGGTGGCCGAGGGGACGGTGAAGAGCCGGTGCGCCCGCGGGCGGGCCCGGCTGGCGGTGATCCTGGGCCACCTGCGCCCCTCGGCGGGCCGCCCGGCGTCGTCGTCGCCGGCCGGGGACGTGCGGGCCGGGAGGGACCAGGTCGACGTGCCGCCGGTCACCCCGGGGAACCCACGCCCCACCGAGGGCGTCGGATCAGGGTCGGGGCGAACCCGGCGGGACGCCAACCAGGAGGACATGTGACGGTCGGGGGGTTCAGGGAGGTCGACCACGACCTGCTCGCCGACTTCCTCGGCGGGGCGCTCGACGGCACACCCGAGCAGGCGATGGTCGCCCGGCTGGTCGCCGAGGACGCGGCGTGGGCCGAGGCGTACGCCCGGCTGGCGCCCGCCGTGTCGGCCGTGCGGGCCGACCTGGCCCGCTGGGGCGAGCCGGTGGACGAGATCCCGCCGGCGGTCGCCGACCGGATCACCGCGGCCCTCGCCGCCCTGTCGGCCGACCGCCCCGACCCGGCGGTGCTCGACGCGGCCGCCGACGCGGACTCAGTCCCGGTCGACCCGGCCACCGACTCCCGGCCGGCCGGTGCCGACCCGGACGTCCCGCCCGCCGCGACCGACCCGGCGGGCACCGACGCGGCGCCGGACGGGGACGCGCCGGACGATGAGCCGGCCGGCGTCCGACTGGTACCCGCGCAGGGGCGCTCCCCGCGGCGGCCCGGCGTGGGGGCTCCGCGCTCGGAGCCGGGTGCGGCGACCGGCCCGGGCCGGCGGCGACGCTGGCGGCGCGTGGCGGGCCCGGTGGCGCTCGCCGCGGTCTCGCTGGCCGCCGTCGGGCTCGGCGTCAACCACCTCGCGCGCGGCACGGACGACGCCAGGACCGCCGACACGGCCCTGAACCATCCGGCCAGCGCCCCCGAGGCGGCCAGCGGCGCCGACCCGGTGCGGACGACGGGCCCGGCCATGCACAGCGGCACGGACTACACCCCGCAGTCGCTGGCCGCCCCGCTCGCGACCACCAAGGCGTACGGCGTTCCGTCGCCGCCCCGGATGGCCGGTGCCGAGGGCGGCCGGATCCCGGCGCCCGACGGCCGGGACCTGCTCGCGCGCCTCACCGACCAGGATGCGCTCCGGGCGTGCCTGCGGGCGATCGCGGCCGAGCACCCGGCCGGCCCGCTCGTGGCCGATCTGATCGACTACGCCGCCTTCCAGGGGGAGCAGGCCCTCGTCGTACGGTTCACCGACGGCACGGGGACCAGCTGGGCGTGGGTGAGCGGCCCCGAGTGCGGTGTGCCCGGGTCCGGCGCGGACACCCGCTACCGCACGCGGGTAGGGTGAAACGAGCGGTCACCGGGCGTTCGAGGGCTCGCGTGACGTGACCCACCGGACGCCCGGCTCGGGAATTCCCGGTTCGTACGATGACGTTTCGGAAGTAGCTGCCGGCACCTCCAGGCGTCGGCACCCGGATCGGCCTCGGTGTGCACGCCGCGGCCGGCACACACAACTCGGGAGACGGCAGTGGACGAGGTCCGCAACCTGATCATCATCGGCTCCGGGCCGGCCGGCTACACGGCGGCGGTCTATGCCGCGCGCGCGAACCTGAAGCCCCTCGTCATCGAGGGCGTCCAGTCCGGCGGCGCGCTGATGACGACGACCGAGGTGGAGAACTTCCCGGGCTTCGCCGACGGCATCCTCGGCCCCGAGCTGATGGACAACATGCGCAAGCAGGCCGAGCGGTTCGGCGCCGAGTTCCTGACCGACGACGTGACCCGGGTGGAGCTGGTGGACACCGGCGACGTCGGCTCCAACGCCGCCAGCACGGTCTGGGTCGGTGAGACCGCCTACCGGGCCCGCGCGGTCATCCTCGCCACCGGTTCCGCCTGGCGGCCGCTGGGCGTGCCGGGCGAGCAGGAGTACCTCGGCCACGGCGTCTCCTCCTGTGCGACCTGTGACGGCTTCTTCTTCCGCAACCAGCACATCGTCGTCGTGGGCGGTGGCGACTCGGCCATGGAGGAGGCGAGCTTCCTCACCCGCTTCGCGGACTCGGTCACCATCATCCACCGGCGCGACTCGTTCCGGGCCAGCAAGATCATGGCCGACCGGGCGCTGAACAACGACAAGATCAAGGTCGAGTGGAACACGGTGGTCGAGGAGATCCTCGGCTCCGACGGCAAGGTGTCCGGCGTACGCGTCCGCAACGTCCACACCGGCGAGACGAAGGTGCTGGACGTCACCGGCGTCTTCGTGGCGATCGGCCACGACCCGCGCAGCGAGCTGTTCCGGGGCCAGGTGGAGCTGGACGACGAGGGGTACGTGAAGGTGCAGGCGCCCAGCACGCGGACCAGCGTGCCCGGTGTCTTCGCGGCCGGCGACCTGGTAGACCACACCTACCGGCAGGCCATCACCGCCGCCGGTACGGGCTGCGCCGCCGCCCTCGACGCCGAGCGTTTCATCGCGACGCTGCAGGGCTGAACAACCAAACACACCCGGAGGAGGGGCCATAGTGGGAACAACCAAGGCGGTCACCGATGCGAGCTTCGCGACCGACGTGCTGAAGTCCGACAAGCCGGTGCTGGTCGACTTCTGGGCCGAGTGGTGCGGGCCGTGCCGCAAGGTGTCGCCCCTGCTGGAGGAGATCGCCGGCGAGATGGGTGACCGGGTCAGCATCGTCAAGCTCAACATCGACGAGAACCCGGAGACCGCCCGGACGTACCGGGTGATGTCCGTGCCGACCCTGACGGTGTTCAAGAACGGCGAGCCGGTGCAGTCGATCGCCGGCGCCAAGCCGAAGGGCGAACTCGTCAAGCTCATCGAGTCCGCTCTCTGAGCAGCACCGACGCAGCGACCCCGTACCCGGGCCGACCGGGTGCGGGGTCGCGTTTTTTCGTCGGCCGAGCCACCTCGCCGCCCCGGACCGCATAACCTCAAGCACGGGCCGCCCGGCCAGCCAGCATCCGCGCAGAGGGGGTCGTGCGTGCGTCCGATCCGTCCCGGTGACCGCGGACCCGCGGTGACGGAGATCCGTACCGTACTGGCCGGCCTCCACCTGCTCGCACCGACCGACGAGGGGCGGTCCGACGAGTTCGACGCCGCGACCGAGCGGGCCGTACGCGCCTTCCAGCAGTCACGGGGGCTCAGCGTCGACGGCCGGGTCGGCGCGGAGACCTGGCGGGCCCTGGAGGCGGCCCGGTGGCGCCTCGGCGCGCGCACCCTCTACCACGCGGTGCCCGAACCGCTCACCGGCGAGGACGTCCGCACGTTGCAGGAGCGCCTGCTGGAGATGGGGTACGACGTGGGCCGCGCCGACGCCATCTACGGCGTCCGGACGTCCCGCGCGGTGGCCCAGTTCCAGCGGGAGGTCGGGCTCACTCCCGACGGGGCGTGCGGACCGCACACCATGAACGCGCTGCGGCGGCTCGGGCGCAAGGTCGTCGGCGGCCGCCCCCAGTGGTTGCGCGAGTCGGACGCCATCCGCCAGTCCGGGCCGACCCTGGTCGGTCGTACGGTCGTCATCGACCCCGGGCACGGCGGCACCGACCCGGGCGTCGTGGTGCCGGACGGGCCGCTGCGCTGGACCGAGGCCGACCTGGTGCACGACCTGGCCAGCCGGTTGGAGGGGCGGCTCGCCGCGTCCGGGGTGCGGGTGCAGCTCACACGGGGCCCCGCCCCCGGGGAGTGCCTGCCCGACACCGACCGCGCCCAGCTGGCGAACGCGCTCGGCGCCGACGTGTTCATCTCGCTGCACACCGACGGGCACCAGAACCCGGCGGCCGACGGCGTGGCGACCTACCACTACGGCACCGACAACGGGGTGACGTCGGCGACCGGTGAACGTCTCGCCGGGCTCGTGCAGCGCGAGATCGTGGCGCGCACCGGGCTGCGGGACTGCGGCACCCACGCGAAGGCGTGGGACCTGCTCCGGCTGACCCGCATGCCGGCGGTCCGGGTCGAGGTCGGCTACCTCACCTCGCCGACGGACCGCGGCCGGCTGGTCGACCCGCGGTTCCGTGACCGCGTGGTCGAGGCGATCGTCGCCGCCGTGCAGCGGATGTACTTCCCGATCGAGCGGGACGTGCCGACCGGTTCGATCGACGTGAGCGAACTGCGGGCCGTGGTGGCCGCCGGCACCGTCGTGGACTGAGGCGCCCAGGCGCCGCCGGGACTCCGCCTCGGCTCGGCGGGGATCACCCGCCCTAGCTGGTGGAGCGGGTCGCCGGGGCGGGCCGCACGGGACGGAGCAGTGTCTCCGGGCTCATGGACCCGAGCAGCTTCTCCAGCGCGTACTCGACGTCGGACTTCCAACTCAGCGCCGTCCGCAGTTCGAGGCGCAGCCGGGGGAAGCGGGGATGTGGACGTACGGTCTTGAAACCGACGGAGAGGAAGAAATCGGCTGGTGCCACGCAGGCGCGGGAGGCGTCGTCCTGCGTGTCGCCGAACTTCGCGTCACCGAACGCCTCGATCGCCTTGATGCCCCGCTTCGTGAGGTCCCGCGCGACGCCCTGGACGAGCATCCGCCCCAGCCCGCCACCGGCGAACGCGGGCACCACGTTCGCCGTCATCAGCAGCGCCGCGTCCGCGGAGACGGGCGACGTGGGGAACGCCATCGAGCGGGGCACGTAGGCCGGCGGCGCGTACATGACGAAACCGGCCGGCATGCCGTCGACGTAGGCGAGCTTCCCGCAGGAGCCCCACTCCAGGAGCGTCTGGGAGACCCACGCCTCCTTCTCCAGACCGGGGTCCCCGGTCGCGCAGGCGCGGTCCGCCGAGACGGGGTCCAGTTCCCAGTAGACGCACTGCCGGCAGGGACGGGGCAGGTCCTCGAGGGTGTCCAGGGTCAGACTGACCAGACGTCGCGACATTGGCGCATCCCCAACACTAGGCTCGGCGGTGAAACCGGCACGGAACGACAGCGCCGCCTTCCTGCCCCCGACGAGCGATCGTACGCCGCAGTACGACCGTACGGGAGAGGACGCGCGAACGCCCACCGCCGCGGGTGACGTCCGGCATCTGGACGCGGCTCACAGCGACGCCCCGTGCCTGGTCGGCGCGGTCTAGGATCGAAAAACGGCGTCCCCCTTGCCGCCATGGTCGCCGGTGTCCGGGGTACGCCCGGGACGGAAGTCACCCCTCCAGCGATCGAGGTGATGTCATGACCGGCACGACACTCGACGACTACACCGACCGCTATGCCCGCCGTGTCCGCGGGATGACGGCCTCGGAGATCCGGGCCCTCTTCGCGGTGGCGAGCCGTCCGGAGGTCGTCTCGCTGGCCGGCGGCGCCCCCTACATCGCGGCGCTGCCGCTCGACGCGGTCGGCGAGATGCTCGGCCAGCTCGGCGCCGAGCACGGCGTGACCACCCTCCAGTACGGCATCGGCCAGGGCACCCTGGAGCTGCGCGAGCGGATCTGCGAGGTGATGGCCCTCTCCGGGATCGACGCGTCCTGCGGCGCCTCGCCCGACGACGTCGTGGTCACCGTGGGCGGGCAGCAGGCTCTCGACCTGGTGGCCCGGCTCTTCCTCGACCCGGGCGACGTGGTGCTCGCCGAGGGGCCGACCTACGTCGGCGCGCTCGGGGTGTTCCAGGCCGCCCAGGCCCAGGTGGTGCACGTACCGATGGACGACGACGGCCTGATCCCCGAGGCGCTCGAAGCGGCCATCGCCGACCTCGCCCGCGCCGGGAGGCGCGTCAAGTTCCTCTACACCATCCCGACCTACCAGAACCCGGCCGGCGTGACGCTGACCGAGGAGCGGCGGGAACGGGTGCTCGACATCTGCGAACGCGCCGGGCTGCTCGTCGTGGAGGACGACCCGTACGGCCAGTTGGGCTTCGAGGGCGAGGCGCCGGCACCGCTGCGGGCCCGCCGGCGGGACGGGGTCTTCTACCTCAGCACGTTCTCCAAGACCTTCGCCCCCGGGCTCCGGGTCGGGTGGATCCTGGCCCCGCACGCGGTCCGCGACAAGCTGGTCATCGCGAGCGAGGCCCAGATCCTCTGCCCGAGCGCGTACGCCCAGGCGGCCGTCGCCACCTACCTCGGCACCATGCCGTGGCGGGAACAGCTCAAGGTCTACCGGGAGATCTACCGGGAACGCCGGGACGCCCTGCTGGACGCGCTCGCCGACCTGATGCCGGAGGGCACCACCTGGACGCGACCCGGTGGCGGCCTCTTCGTCTGGGCGACCCTGCCGGACGGCCTCGACTCGAAGGCGATGATGCCGCGTGCCGTCGCCGCCCGGGTCGCGTACGTGCCGGGCACCGGCTTCTACGCCGACGGTTCCGGCACCGGGAACATGCGGCTGAACTTCAGCTTCCCGCCCCCGGACCGCATCCGGGAGGGCGTCCGCCGGCTCGCCGGCGTGATGGAGCAGGAGCTGGCGACGCGCCGCGTCTTCGGCGCGGTCCGCGGGGACGGCCCGCGTCGGGGCCGGGCCGGCTCGGACGCGCCGGGGCCGGCCTTGGCATGATGCCGGCATGGGTACGACCGCTGCCGACCGCCCCGAGGTGACCGCCCCGGGCAACACCGACGACCTGCACGTGCTGGTGCTCGCCGGCGGCCTCTCCTACGAGCGGGACGTCTCGCTGCGCTCCGGCCGCCGGGTGCTCGACGCGCTCCGGTCCGTCGGCATGGACGTCGAACTCCGCGACGCCGACATCGCGCTGCTGCCGGCGCTGGCCGCCGACCCGCCGGACGCCGTCGTCATCGCGCTGCACGGTGCGACGGGCGAGGACGGCTCGCTGCGCGGGGTGCTCGACCTCTGCGACGTCCCGTACGTCGGCTGCGACGCACGGGCGTCCCGCCTGGCCTGGGACAAGCCGTCGGCGAAGGCCGTACTCCGCGAGGCGGGCATCCCCACCCCGGACTGGGTGGCGCTGCCGCACGACCGCTTCTCCGAACTGGGCGCCGTGGCGGTGCTGGACCGGATCGTTGACCGGCTCGGCCTGCCGCTGATGATCAAGCCGGCGCAGGGCGGCTCGGGCCTGGGTGCCGCCGTGGTCCGGGACAGCGCGTCGCTCCCGGCCGCGATGGTCGGCTGTTTCGCGTACGGGTCGACGGCGCTCGTCGAGCGCTACGTCGCCGGCATGGACGTGGCGGTCTCCGTCATCGACATGGGCGACGGCCCCCAGGCGCTGCCCGCCGTGGAGATCGTCCCGCGCAACGGGGTGTACGACTACGCGGCCCGGTACACCGCCGGGCGGACGACGTGGCACACCCCCGCGAGGCTCGACGCCGATGCCGCGGCACGGGTCGCCGACGTGGCCCTGGCCGCGCACAACGCGCTCGGGCTGCGGGACCTGTCCCGCGTCGACATGATCGTCGACGCGGCGGGCCAGCCGCACGTGCTGGAGGTCAACGTCTCGCCGGGCATGACCGAGACGTCGCTGCTGCCGCTCGCCGTGTCGGCCGCGGGCCTGGACTTCGGGCGGGTGCTGAGCGCGCTGGTCGCCCGGGCCGCCGCCCGCCGGCCCTGACGGCTGGCTGACGGCGCGCCGGAGCTGACAGCCGCTGACGGCGCACTGGGACCGCTCGGGCGGGCAAGGGCGGCGCTGCGCGCTCCGCGTTCCGCCGTACCGTGCGGTCGTCAGCGTCCCATCCGGCGCGGGGCGGCGTCCGGGATGGCTCAGGCGCCGCCCGCCTGGCCGACGGCCGGCTTCGCCTCGTCGGGCGACGGGGGGCGTTGTCCGGGGATGGCCGGTGACTCGGCCGTGGTCGCGTCCGCGCTGCCGCCGGAGGCCGCGCTCCCGCCGGAGGTCGTGCTGCCGGCCGTCGCGCTTCCGCCGATGCCCGCCGGACTCTCCTCGGCGGTCGGGTTCTCCTCGGCCGCCTCGATCACCGAGACCAGGTCGCCCACCGGATCGTCCGTCTCGATCGTGGGCAGCGTCGAGGTGAAGCTGGACGGTGCCTGCCACTCGATCCGGGGTGGCTCCGCCAGCGGGCGGCCACCGAACTCCGCCAGCCAGGCGGCGACGAGCGCGAGGTTCTCTCGCCACTTCGCCTCGGGAATCGGCGGCAGGATCGAGTCCCACAGCGACAGGAACGTGCCCCGCAGTTGCAGCTGACCGTAGGGCCGCGCGAGGAACCACAGGTGCAGGTGCGCCGACCCGTCACCCCAGCGGTTCACGTGCACACGGGCCACCCCGTCGAGCGAGCGGATCGCGCGCTCCAGTCGTACCGTCATCACGCCGAGCTCCGCGGCGAGCAGGTTCGGGAGGTCGCCGAGGTCGAGGTGCGACCGGGACTCCAGGATGAGCACCATCGGGAGGCCCGTGGGACGGTCCATGGCGCGTACCCGCCACCGCTCGCCCACCCAGATGTACGCCTCGTCCGGCGCGCCGCAGGTGATGCACTCCCGATTGCCCTCACCCTTGCGGGGCGGCTCGACCGGGACCGGGTCGTCGAGTTGCTTGACACGAAGATCGCCCTCGAAGGGGAACGAGGGCCACCGGGTGAAGTCCGGAACTGCGGGAGGGGTGTCGTGCACGAGGCTGACCCTAACCGAGTCCGGGACGGCTGTCCCTACCCCGAATCATCCGTTCTCGCCGGCCGGTGGGGCACTCTCGATCAGGTGCTCACGTCGATGTCCAGAGCCCCGGAAGGTCGCGAACACACGGCGTCATCCACAGGTCGACACCCGGTTCCACGCGGTGTTTCACGTGAAACGGTGGGTGCCTGTGGATAACCGGTGTGGATAACTCGGAGGGCTCCGGTTCGGCCTTGATCGCTGGCGCAACGCCGTCAGGACGTCGGCTTGGCGGTCCGCTTCGTCGTGGCGGGGATCGCCGCCAGGCATGGGAGTGGTCGGGGATGCGGAACGGGCTGGGGGACGGTGCGAGGTGGTCGGAGGACGGCGCGGGGGGGTGGTCGGAGGACGGCGCGGGGTGGGCCGGGGACGGCGCGGGCGTGGGGCGAAGCGCCCCGAGGCGACCGTCGCGGCGGGGGGACGCGAGTCCTCGCGGCCGATCGGAACCCACGGGGCCGGCGCGGACGCCTCGACGGCGACCAGCCGGCGGCAGAACCGACTGGGTGCGGATGGAAATCGGTGCGGACTGAAGTTGGTGCGGAGGCGCTCGGCGTGGGGTGCCTCGGCGTCGACCGGCGTTCGGCGCGATCGACTGGGCGCGGAGGCGCCTGGCGCGGGTCCGCTCGGCGGGGACGGGACTGCAGGGGATCGCTATGGACGGTGGCCGTATGCGCCGCGGCGCCCCTGAGTCGGTGGCGGGGGTCGGATCGGGCGGCCAGATCGGGGCCAGATGGGGGCGGCCAGATTGGGTGAGGCACGTGGAGTGAGCAAGATGCTGGGGCAGATCGGCGGGCGGTCGGCGCGGGATAGACCGGGCAGATCGGCGGGCGGTCGGCGCGGGGTGCCTCGGCGTCGACCGGCGTTCGGCGCTAGACCGGGGCACGGGGAGATCGGCACGAGGTCGACCGGCGCTGGCGAGTTGTCCGTGAGGGGTTTCCGGTCAAGAGGCGGGCGATCCGCGACCGGCCTGCGACGCGGTTTCACGTGAAACACGGCTGTTGGTCCCGGCGGCTCGATGTGGCGCGGGATCGGGCTTCCCGAGCGCGTGGCGCAGCGGGCCACGGCATGGACGCACACTTTGTCGAAGGCGGAAAGGCATCGTCGCGGCGTCGGTGGGATACCGACGAGCCCGGTGCGGGCACCCTGATCCGGCGGGAAGTCTCGTCTGGGTGGAGTACCGGGCCGCCCGCCCGGCTTTGCGGCGAACGTCGCCGTACCACTGGCGGACGCGGTCGCCCTCCGATGGTCCGGCCCGCGGACACGCACCCTCCTCAAGGTCACCGCCACCGGCTCGTACCATCGGGCCCATCGTGGCGCCCACGGAGTAGCGAAGCGGAATTGCTCCCCGGCGGGCCCAGACCAGGCGGGCCTCGTTGCGGGGTGGGCTCGTTGCGGGGTGGGCTCGATGCGGGGTGGGCTCGATGCCAGCGGGCTCGATGCCAGCGGGCTCGATGCCAGGCGGGCTCGATGTCGGACGGGCTCCGTCTTTGAGGCGCGTTCCGACGAGCGGACCCCGGGGGCGAGCGGCCCAGACCAAGCCGCCTCGGGCCGAGCGACGCTGGAGCGACGCTGAATCAAGCGGGCTCTGCCGGACGAGTCCCGGTCGAGCGTGCGCGAGCCAGGCGTCCTTCAGGCGCCGCGCGCACGGAGCTGGCTCTGGAGGCGACCCGTCCTCAGGCCGGGACGTGCGCTCGACCCCAGGCGTACCCGACTCACGGCGTGCTCGGGCCAGGCGTGCTCGAGCCAGGCGTGCTCGGGCCTGCGCGGCCCGCGATGTCCGCTGTCCCATATCTGGGGCAGGTCGACAGCGCCGGCTCGCTGGCCCCACATGCGCTCGCGCCCTCAGATGCTCGCGCCCTCGCGCCCGCCCGCCCTCACGCGCCAACGTGCTCACGCGGTCAGTCGTTCACGCGGTCATGTGCTTACGCGACCGAGGATCGTCCCACCGCTAACCACCCGCCAGGATGGAGGACGGCATGGCCGCCCCTCCGCGCAGCCCTGAACGGGCCCCTCCCGCCCCGATCGGGCTCGGCCATAGGAGAAGACACCATGCGCGAGGGCGCGGCCCTGGAAGCCCGCTGCGCCACCCATCCGGCCGTTTCACGTGAAACGACAGGGCCGCGCGAGTGCTCCGCGCCCCTGCTCCACTTCGTGCCCGGCATCGCGCGGCATCCAGCCCGCCGGCATACCGGCGCGGGACCGGCCACGCCGGGGGATACCGCGACCCGGCGTGGCACCCCGCATCGAGTCGACAGCCCCGGCCCAGGGACACCCTCGGAAAGCCGATGGCCGCACGTCCCCCTGGGATGCGTGCGGCCATCGGATCGCGCGTCGCGCGGCGGAGCCTCGGCACCGGTACCGGCACCGGCACCGGCACCGGCAGCGGCAGCGGCAGCGGCAGCGGCAGCGGCAGCGGCAGCGGCAGGATCAGCCTTCGGTCGACTCCTGGCCGACCCCGATGATCCCGACGATCCGCTCCAGGTCGTCGACCGTCGCGAACTCGATCGTGATCTTGCCCTTGTTCCGGCCGATGTCCACCTTCACCCGCGTGTCGAACCGGTCGGACAGCCGCTCGGCCAAATCGTTGAGCGCCGGGGCGTGAGGCTTCGGCCGCCGCTTCGCGGCCGGCGACTTCGCCGGGCCGTCGCTGAGGGCCAGCGCCACGATCTCCTCGGTGGCGCGTACGGAGAGCCCTTCGGCGACGATTCGCAGCGCCAGTTGCTCCTGGGCCTCCGCGTCGTCGAGGCTCAGCAGCGCCCGGGCGTGCCCCGCGGACAGCACCCCGGCGGCGACCCGCCGCTGCACCTGAGCGGGGAGGTTCAGCAGCCGGATCGTGTTCGAGATCTGCGGCCGGCTGCGGCCGATCCGGCGCGCCAGTTCCTCGTGCGTGGCCCCGAACTCCTCCAGCAACTGCTGGTAGGCGGCCGCCTCTTCCAGCGGGTTGAGGTTCGCCCGGTGGATGTTCTCGAGCAGGGCGTCCCGGAGCATGGCGTCGTCCCGCGTGTCCCGGACGATCGCCGGGATGCGCTCCTTGCCGACCGCCTGCGCGGCCCGCCACCGGCGCTCGCCCATGACCAGCTCGTACTTCTCGCCGTCGAGCTGGCGTACGACGATGGGCTGGAGGAAGCCGACCTCCTGGATCGAGATCTTCAGCTCCTCCAGCGCCTCCTCGTCGAAGACCTGCCGGGGCTGCTTCGGGTTCGGCACGATCGCGTCGACGGGAATCTCGGCGAACCGGGCTCCCGGAACCGGGCTCAGCGTCGAGTCGGGCTCGGGTGAGGGCGTTGCCGGGGCTGCGGCCGGCACGCCGCCCGTGGCGGCGACGGCTGCGGGCGTACCCGTGGGGTCAGCCGTGCCCGCGACGGCGCCGGCCGCCGGCCCGGTCGGAATGAGCGCCCCCAGGCCTCGACCCAGACCGCCCCGAGGACGGTTCTTCATTCCACGCCTCCCGACGACTCGTCCGCACTACGCATTCCGGCTCACCGGCTCCATGACGCCCCGCTCGGCGATCTCCTGGGCCGCCTCGAAGTAGCTCGTGGCCCCCCGCGATCCGGGATCGTAGGTCATCACCGACTGGCCGTAGCTCGGCGCCTCGGAGACGCGGACGTTGCGGGGGATGACGGCCCGGAGGACCTTGTCGCCGAAGTGGTTCCGCACGTCCTGCTCGACCGCGTCCGCCAGCCGCGTACGCCGGTCGTACATGGTGAGGAGGATGGTGGAGACCTCGAGCCGGGGGTTGAGGTGCTGCCGGACCAGGTTGATGTTGTTGATGAGCTGGTTCAGCCCCTCCAGCGCGTAGTACTCGCACTGGATGGGGATGAGCACCTCCTGCGCGGCCACCAGAGCGTTCACGGTGAGCAGGCCGAGCGAGGGCGGGCAGTCGATGAAGACGTAGTCGAAGTGCCCGGGGTAGGCGGCGATCGCCCGGGCGAGCCGGGACTCGCGGGCGACGACCGAGACGAGTTCGATCTCCGCGCCGGCCAGGTCGATGGTGGCCGGCACGCACCACAGGTTCGGGATGCCCTCGACGCCCTGGGCGACGTCCTCCAGCGGCACCCCGTTGATGAGGCAGTCGTAGACGTCCGGCACCCCGGTGTGGTGCGGGACGTTCAGCCCGGTCGAGGCGTTGCCCTGCGGGTCGAGGTCGACGACGAGCACCCGGTTGCCGTGCAGCGCGAGCGCCACGGCCAGGTTGACCGTGGTGGTCGTCTTCCCCACACCGCCCTTCTGGTTCGCGACGCACATGACCCGGGTCCGCTCCGGCCGAGGCATGGTCACCTCGCCACTCGGGTTCAGGATCTGCACGGCGCGCATCGCCTCCATTGCCAACGGTGGGTCATCGTCATCGGCCGTTTCACGTGAAACGAACGCGGGATCAACCTGGGCGGCCGCGTACGGCTCGACCGCGGCGACGGGGGCGTCGGACACCGCCGGGGCCGGAGCGGCGTCGCGTACCGCATCGGGGGTGGGCTGGTGCGGGAGCGCGGGCTCGAACCGCGCCGACGCGGCGATGTTGCGTCGCCCGGTCGACGAGCGGACCTCCGCAGGGGCGTTCGCCGGGCGACTCACCGCAGTGGGGTCGACGGGTCGGTCCGCCGAGGGTCCGCCGGGCGACCAGCCGGGGTAGTCGGTTTCACGTGAAACGTGCTCGCTGGCTGATCCCATCGCGCGTGGGTCGTCGTACCTGCCGTCGTCATGCACCTGTCATCCCTGCCCGCTTCGGATGGTCGGTCCGCACCCGTCAACTGGCCACGCCCGCGCACGCCTCCCGCGGTGCCTGCGGCCGGGGGAAGCGGCCGGAACCGTCACGTCGGTCGCCGCCCGCTCCACACTATCGACGCGCGGCCAGCCTACGGCGGACGGGCGCGGCGGGTCCACGTCGGGTTCTCATCCTTCCCTCCGCCCGCACGGATTCACAGGGGAACCACCGGTACAACGAGAGAGCCGCGATGCCCGGAATGGCGTTGGGGGTCGCGAAGCACCGCGATCGTCAACGCCGACGCGTACGACCACCCCGGGACTTCCGGCGCGCGGACGCGCGTGCGGGAGCCACGACCCGTTCCCGGACGACCTCCACGACCGTGGTGGGTGGTTCGATGACGCCGACGCCGCACCGGTGCACGGTGGGCTCCCCGCCGCCGAGCTTCGCCACCGTGGCCGCGTGCTCGGCGATCTCGTCGGCCACCGAGGCGCCCTTGAGCGCGACGAGCCGCCCGTGCGGCACGGCGAGCGGTAGGCACCACGCGGCGAGGCGGTCCAGTGGGGCCACGGCACGGGCGGTAACGACGTCCCCCCGGAGCGGGCCGGAGTCGTCCGTCCCCGTTGCGGCCTCCTCGGCCCGGCCGCGGAACACGCGGACGGTCCCGGCAAGGCCGAGCCGGTCCACGGCCTCGACGAGGAACGAGGTGCGGCGGGCGAGCGGCTCGATGAGGGTGACGGCCAGGTCCGGGCGGGCGATGGCCAACACCAGGCCGGGCAGGCCGGCGCCGGAGCCGACATCCAGCACCTCGGCCCCCTCCGGGATCCGCTCGGCCACCGCCGCACAGTTCAGCAGGTGCCGGTCCCAGATCCGGGGTGCCTCGCGGGGACCGATGAGGCCCCGCACCACGCCGTCGGTCGCCAGCAGTTCGGCGTACGCGGCGGCGAGGTCGATACGGTCACCGAACAGGGCGCGGGCCGCGCCGGCCAGTTCCGGCGGCAAGGTCGCGTCGGCCGGATCGGGAGCGGAAGTCCCGTCCGAGGCGGCCGGCGAAGCGGCCACGGGGGGACCGCCCGAGCGACCGGCAGCCCGATCACCCGACGCCCCACGCCCCGAGCGACCGACAGCCCGATCACCCGACGCCCCACGCCCCGAGCGACCGACAGCCCGATCACCCGACGCCCCACGCCCCGAGCGACCGACAGCCCGATCACCCGACGCCCCACGCCCCGAGCGACCGGCAGCCCGATCACCCGACGCCCCACGCCCCGAGCGACCGGCAGCCCGATCACCCGGTGCCTCACGCCCCGAGCGACCGGCAGACCGGGCACCCGACGCCCCCGGCCCTTGCCGGTCGCCAGACGCCCCGCGGGCCGGCTGCTCAGCCCGCGCCTCACGCCCGGGCCGGACAGCCGACGGCCCGGGTGAGGTGCCACCCGGGCCGGTCGCGGCGCCGGCCGCGGTGTCGTCGTGGGTCACCCGGTCAGTCCACCGGCCGGACGACGACGCGCCGGTTCGGCTCGACACCCTCCGACTCGCTCTCCACCCCGGCGATCGCGTTGACCACGTCGTGCACGCACTTGCGCTCGAAGGCGGACATCGGCTCGAGCCGGATCGGTTCGCCGTACTCCTTCACCTTCTCCACGGCGTTGCGGGCCACGGCGGCGAGTTCCTTGCGGCGGGTGGCGCGGTAGCCGCCGACGTCGAGCAGCAGCCGGCTCGGCGAGCCGGTCTGCCGGAAGACGGCGAGCCGGGCGAGTTCCTGGAGCGCCTCCAGGGTGGCGCCGCGCTGACCCACCAGGTTCTGGAGCCGGGCGCCGACGACCTCGACGACCGGACGGCCACCGGAGACCAGCTCGTCGATGTCGCCGTCGTAGTCGAGGATGTCGAGCAGCCCCTCCACGTAGTCGGCGGCGATCTCGCTCTGCCGGAAGAGGTCGTTCTCGGCCGGGGCCGTCTTCTCCCGGCCGCCCTCTTCGGCCTCCTCGGCCTCGAGCTCGGCCTCGGTGTCGTCGCTCGCCTCGATCGGCTCGGTCCCCTCCTCGTCCAGGGACTCGTCGGCGCGGGGGATGCTGGTGTCCGTCACGGTCTCATCTCCGTAGTCGCTCGGCCGGACCGTCGGGTCCGTTGGTCTCCCGGAGCCCCGGCGGGAGGTCGCCGGTGCCCGCGGGCACGTCTGTACGGGCAGTGTCGCCCGTGGCCGCGCCACGCGCGGGGTGTTCCGCCCGGCGCCGGCCGTACGGCGGCGGCACGGTGCGGAACGGGCCGCCGGCGGTCTCCCGCGGCGGCCCGTACCACCAACTAGCCACGCCGCTTGGCGGGGCGGCCCTTCTTCGGGTTCACGGGCTTGGCGCCCGGCTTCGGCGCGGCGACCTTCGGAGTGGTCGCCTTCGCCGGCGGCTGCGGGGCCGGCTTGCGCCCGAACAGGGCACCCGTCTTGGCCGGCTGCACCGGGTTCCGGGCCCCCGACGTGGCCTTGCTGGTGGCGGTGGCCGGCGGCGGGTACTTGCGGAGCACCCACTGCTGCTGGCCGAGGGTGAAGAGGTTGTTGGTGACCCAGTAGATGATCACGCCGATCGGGAAGATCGCGCCGGAGATGAGCAGCGACAGCGGGATGCCGTAGAGCATCAGGCGCTGGATCATCCGCTGCTGCGGGTCCTCGGCCCAACCGGTCTTGAGGATCATCTGGCGGCTGGTGAGGTACGTGGTGCCCATCATCACGAGGACCAGGACGCCGGCGATGATCTTGACGGTGGTGCCGTTGGCGTTGAGCCGGGCCAGCTCGTCGGCGGTGGAGCCGAACTTGCCGGCGATCGGCGCCGTGAAGAGCTTGGCGCTGGAGGCGCTGTCGAACTGCTCGACCGACCAGCCGTAGAGGGTCTTGGCCTGCTTGGCCGGGTCGAGCCGGCGGAGCACGTGGAAGAGGCCCAGGAAGACGGGGATCTGGAGGAACATCGGAAGGCAGCCCATGAGCGGGTTGGCCTTTTCCTTCCGGTAGAGCTCCATCATCTCCTTCTGGAGCGTCTCCCGGTCACCCTTGTGCTTCTCCTGCAGCTCCTTGACCTTCGGCTGCAGCGCCTGCATGGCGCGCTGCGACTTGATCTGCTTGACGAAGATCGGGAACAGGATCACCCGGACGGTGACCACCAGGAAGACGATGGCCAGGATCCAGGCGAAGTTCGTGCCGATCACGGCGTCGACCGGCACTCCGATGGCGTCCCAGGCCGAGTGCCAGGTCAGCAGGATCCACGAAATCGCGTAGTAGATCCAGTCGAGACTCAATTCGGAGCTCCAGTCACATCGGCACGGCGGCGACCGCCCGGCTCCGGCACCGGGTCATGTCCACCTGGGTGGAAGGGGTGGCAGCGCAGCAGCCGCCGGACCGCGAGGCCGGCTCCGCGGACCGCGCCGTGCCGGGCCACCGCCTCGAGGGCGTACGCACTGCACGACGGGTAGAACCGACAGCGGGCCGGCAGTGCCGGGCTTATCCACCGACGGTACGCGATGATGGGCCCGCTCAGCACACGGGCGGCCGCGCTGCTGGGCTGGGGGAAGGCGGGGCCGGTGCTCATCGGCGTCGCCCCCGGCCTGCCCGGGCCGCGGCGAGCGCCGCGTCCAGGTCGGCGCCGAGCCGCTGGTAGCTCGCGTCGGCGGCCGCCGGCAGGGCTCGGACGACCAGGGTACTGCCGGCCGGCAGCTGCCCCAGCCGCTCGCGGACGAGGTGCCGCAGCCGGCGACGGACCCGGTTACGGACCACGGCGGGCCCGACGGCCTTGGACACGACGAAGCCGGCGCGGGTCGGCGCGGAGGGCTGCTCCGCACCGGTGTCCCGCGCCGGCTCCGGCGATGTCGGTGTCGAGGACCCGGGGGCGGCGGGCAGTGTCAGGTGCACGACGACGGCCCCACGGCCGGCGCGTCGGCCACCCCGGACCGCTGCGGCGAAGTCGGTGCTGCGCCGCAGTCGCTGCGCGGCCGCCAGCACGACTGCCCCACGTCCCCCCGGACCTGCCCGCTCGGCCTCAGGCCGACAGGCGGGCGCGGCCCTTGGCGCGACGGGTCGAGAGGATGGCGCGCCCGGCCCGGGTGCGCATGCGCAGCCGGAAGCCGTGGGTCTTGGCGCGCCGGCGGTTGTTCGGCTGGTAGGTGCGCTTGCTCACGTCAGGCTCTCCGTTGTCGTACGCCCCAGGGCCCGTCCGGACCGGGGAAGTGTGGTGGTCCAGGCCACTGGACGGTGGCCTCCGATCGGCGCTGCCCGGCGACGCGGCCCGCCGGGGATGCCGGGGGCGAGTGCGGACAGCAAGCACCCATCACCCTAGCAGAGGGCGTGAGAGCAGCCGCTCCAGCCTACGCAGGGGGGCAATGGCCGTCAAACAGTGCAGCCCGGGTCCAGCCGGACGCGCCGACGACCGGAGCGGCGGTTTTCACTCATGCCGACAACGGCCGGGCCGCGTCGGCGGTTGATGGCTCAGGGACAACGCTGTTACCGTGCCCGATTGCGGTCGGCGTCGGGGGGAGCCAGTCGTCGTCGACCGGCAGGAGTCGACCGGCAAGACCGGACAAGGTAGTGAATCGTTCGGCACGGTGTACCCGCTTCAGCGCCCGTTAGGCAGGGGGCAGGTCCCACCCGCGTCCGACGAACGGCCACAATCGGTCGGTACACAGGCTGTGGATAACTTGTGGACGACGACCGGTCGGCCGTTCGGGTGGTGGTGCGCCACCCGCGGGAACCCGGCGGGCCCGGGACGGCCGGCTGGCAGACAGCGGCGGCCGGGGAGCAGAGGCGAGGGGGTGGCACGACGGTGGCCGGTACGACCGACCTTGCCGCGGTGTGGACGGCGACGACGGACGAGCTCGCCGACGAGATCATCTCCGCGCAGCAACGGGCCTACCTCCGCCTGACCCGGCTGCGCGCCATCGTCGAGGACACCGCGCTGCTCTCCGTCCCGGACGCCTTCACCCGGGACGTGATCGAGTCGCGGCTGCGTCCGGCGATCACGGAGGCCCTCACGCGCCGGCTGGGCCGGCCGATCCAGGTGGCGGTCACCGTCCGGGTGGCCGAGGACCCGACGGGCCGACCCGCCGGAACCGTCTACCGGGCCGCCCCCGAGCCGGGGCCGGCCGGCCCGGAGACCGACGCGCCCACCCTCCTCGACGAGCCGGCCGGGGCCGCCCGGCCGGAGCTGGCGATCCCCGAGCAGCCGCGCCCCGGCCGCGTGGCCGAGCCCGCGCCCTCGTTCGCCGACCCACGCCGCCCGGAACTCGGCCACCCCGCCCCCGGGGACGCGCAGGAGACGCTCTTCAGCGCCGCCTTCGCCGAGCCGCCGCCGGCGCCCCGCCCGGCGCCCGAGCGGCGGGGCTTCGACGAGCAGGCCGCCCGCCTCGACCCGCCGGGTCCGGACGCCCGGCCGTTCGAGTCCCGCTACCGGGAGGACAGCGGGTCACCGCGCGACCAGCACGTGATCCGGGCGCTTCCGCGTGACGGCGGGACGGACAGCGGCCCCGGCCGCGGCGGCGCCGACCACCGGCCCGGTCTGCGGGACGAGCGCCGGCTGCCCGGCGCCGACACCGGCGGCAACCGGCTCAACCCCAAGTACATGTTCGAGACGTTCGTCATCGGCTCGTCCAACCGGTTCGCGCACGCCGCCGCGGTCGCCGTGGCCGAGTCGCCGGCGAAGGCGTACAACCCGCTGTTCATCTACGGCAGCTCCGGGCTGGGCAAGACCCACCTGCTGCACGCCATCGGCCACTACGCCACGACGCTCGGCAACGCCCGCTCGGTCCGGTACGTCTCGACCGAGGAGTTCACCAACGACTTCATCAACTCGCTGCGGGACGACAAGACCAGCGCGTTCCAGCGGCGCTACCGGGACGTGGACATCCTCCTGATCGACGACATCCAGTTCCTGGAGAACCGGGAGCGGACGCAGGAGGAGTTCTTCCACACGTTCAACACGCTGCACAACGCCAACAAGCAGATCGTCATCACCTCCGACCGCTCCCCGAAGCAGCTGGCGACCCTGGAGGACCGGCTGCGGACCCGGTTCGAGTGGGGCCTGCTCGCCGACATCCAGCCGCCCGACCTGGAGACCCGGATCGCGATCCTGCAGAAGAAGGCGGCGCAGGAGCGGCTCTTCGCGCCTCCGGACGTGCTGGAGTTCATCGCCTCGCGGGTGTCGAACTCGATCCGCGAACTCGAGGGCGCGCTGATCCGGGTGACGGCGTTCGCGAGCCTCACCCGGTCCACGGTCGAGCTGTCGCTGGCCGAGGAGGTGCTGAGGGACTTCATCCCGGACGGCGCCGGGCCGGAGATCACCGCCGACCAGATCATGGTCTCCACGGCCGACTACTTCGGGGTGAGCCTGGAGGACCTGCGCGGGCACTCCCGCTCCCGGGTCCTCGTCAACGCCCGCCAGGTCGCCATGTACCTGTGCCGGGAGCTGACCGACCTCTCGCTGCCGCGCATCGGGCAGGCGTTCGGCGGCCGGGACCACACCACCGTCATGCACGCCGACCGCAGGATCCGGCAGCAGATGGCCGAGCGCCGCTCGCTCTACAACCAGATCGCCGAGCTGACCAACCGGATCAAGCAGAACACCTGAGGCGTACGCCCGCACGCCCCGCGACCCGGCCGCTGCCGGGGCGCCTCTCCCCGGCCCCGCCCACGGCGGGGCCTTCTCGTTCTCCACACCTTGACCCTCGAGCCGGTCGAGCCTCCAGGATCGGACCGTGTCCATCCACCGCCCACGGTCGTTGTCCACATCCCGTTGTCCACCGTCGGTGGATAACTACGGTCCGTCCGCCCGCCGTCACCCACAGGCTGTGGACAACTCCTGGGGACGGTGTGTGGACGGGTGGGGACAACGGGTCCGGTCATCCACCGACGGGGACCGGCCTGTGGGCGAGCTGTTGAAGGTTCTGGGGATGACGGCGAACGTGACGATCCGAACGGTCCACAGGCCTGGGGAGAAAGTCGGTGGATTTCCGGTGGACAACCGGTGGACGACGGTGGACAACGATGTGGGCGGAGCGGGCCTGTGGACCGGGACACGGGTTGACCCCCTGGTTCTCCACAGCGACCACACCGGTGGATAACCTGTCTCACCTGCGCAGACGCCGGTTCTCCACAGTTTGCACAGGTGCGATGAAGACGATGAGTTATCTCTTCTGAAAGAACAAAAACCAATCATCACCGTTGGACTTTCTGTGGATCGGGCCGGACGCTGCCGCAGCAGCGGTGAGCGGCAGCGCCCGACACGGGGTCGGGCGCACAGCCGATGCCCCCGCGCCCTAAGGTGCGAGAGGTACCCGCACCGTCGGGCGGGTCGGCAGGCAGCGGTCGGCATGAGAGAGTTGTCGTCGACGTCGACGCGGAGGCATTGATGAAGTTCCGAGTGGAGCGCGACGCGCTCGCCGAGGCCGTGGCCTGGACCGCGAAGAGCCTGCCCAACCGGCCGTCCGTACCGGTGCTGGCCGGGGTCATGCTCCGGGTCACCGACGGCAACCTGCAGGTTTCCGGTTTCGACTACGAGGTCTCCAGCCAGGTGACCGTCGAGGTGCAGGGCGACGCGGACGGCGCGGCCCTCGTCTCTGGTCGCCTCCTCGCCGAGATCACCAAGGCGCTGCCGGCCAAGCCGGTGGACATCGCGGCCGTTGGCGCCCACCTCGAACTGGTCTGCGGCAGCGCCCGGTTCACGCTGCCCACCATGCCCGTGGAGGACTACCCCTCCCTGCCGGAGATGCCGGAGAGCGCCGGCACCGTCGACGCGGCGGCCTTCGCCACCGCCGTCGCCCAGGTGGCCGTCGCCGCCGGCCGCGACGAGACGCTGCCGATGATGACCGGCGTACGCATCGAGCTGTCCGGCAGCACCCTGGCCATGCTCGCCACCGACCGCTACCGGTTGGCACTGCGCGAGATCCAGTGGAACCCGGACGACCCCGACGTGAGCCTCAACGCCCTGGTGCCCGCGCGCACGCTGCACGACACCGCCAAGGCCCTGGGCCCGCTCGGCGGCGAGGTCACGCTGGCGCTCGCCGCGGGCGGCGCCGGCGAGGGCATGATCGGCCTCGCCGGCGGCACGCGGCGCACCACCAGCCGGCTGCTCGACGGCGCCAACTACCCGCCGGTGCGGTCGCTCTTCCCGGCCAGCCACAACGCGGAGGCCCGGGTGCCGGTCAGCACCCTGGTCGAGGTGGTCAAGCGCGTCGCGCTGGTCGCCGAGCGGACCACCCCGGTGCTCCTCAGCTTCAGCGCCGACGGGCTGGTCGTCGAGGCCGGCGGTTCCGAGGAGGCGCGGGCGAGCGAGGCCATGGAGGCCTCCTTCACCGGCGACCCGCTGACCATCGGCTTCAACCCGCAGTACCTGATCGACGGCCTCGCCAACCTGGGCGCGCAGACGGCGGTGCTCTCGTTCGTGGACGCCTTCAAGCCGGCGGTGATTTCTCCCGCGGGCGAGGATGGCGAGGTCGTGCCCGGGTACCGCTACCTCATCATGCCGATCCGCGTCTCCCGCTGATCGCGCCCGCACCACCCACGCACCGGAGGTAAGGACAGATGCAGCTCGGCCTGGTAGGACTCGGCCGGATGGGCGGCAACATGCGCGAGCGGTTGCGCGCCGCCGGCCACGAGGTGGTCGGTTTCGACCACAACGCGGAGCTGAGCGACGTCGCCTCCCTCGCGGAGCTGGCGGAGAAGCTCGAGTCGCCGCGCGCGGTCTGGGTGATGGTCCCGGCCGGGGTCACCGACGCGACCATCGACGAGCTCGCCGACGTGCTCGGCGAGGGCGACATCATCATCGACGGCGGCAACTCGCGGTTCAGCGACGACGCCCCCCGCGCCGAGCGGCTGAACGCGCGCGGCATCGGCTACATCGACGTCGGCGTCTCCGGCGGCGTCTGGGGCCGGCAGAACGGGTACGCGCTGATGGTCGGCGGCTCGGAGGAGCACGTCGCCCGGCTCATGCCGATCTTCGAGGCGCTCAAGCCGGAGGGCGAGTTCGGCTTCGTGCACGCCGGGCCGGTGGGCGCCGGGCACTACGCCAAGATGGTGCACAACGGCATCGAGTACGGCCTCATGCACGCCTACGCCGAGGGCTACGAGCTGCTGACCGCCTCCGAGCTGGTCACGAACGTGCCCGGCGTGTTCAAGTCGTGGCGCGAGGGCACCGTCGTCCGTTCGTGGCTGCTCGACCTGCTCGACCGCGCGCTCGACGAGGACCCGGACCTGTCCGAGCTGAGCGGCTACACCGAGGACACCGGCGAGGGCCGGTGGACGGTGGACGAGGCGGTCCGGCTCGCCGTACCGCTGAACGTCATCACCGCCTCGCTCTTCGCCCGGTTCGCCTCCCGCCAGGACGACTCGCCCGCCATGAAGGCGGTGGCCGCGCTGCGCCAGCAGTTCGGCGGGCACGCCGTCCGCAAGCGCTGAGCGGTATCCACACCCTGTGTACGTCCGCCGGCTGGAACTGGTCGACTTCCGCTCGTACGAGCGGGTCGGCGTCGACCTCGAGCCGGGGGCGAACGTCCTGATCGGCGCGAACGGCGTCGGCAAGACCAACCTCGTCGAGGCGCTGGGCTACGTGGCGACCCTGGACAGCCACCGGGTCGCCACGGACGCCCCGCTCGTGCGGATGGGTGCCGGCTCGGCGGTGATCCGCTGCGCGATCGTGCACGAGGGCCGGGAACTGCTGGTCGAGCTGGAGATCGTCCCGGGGAAGGCGAACCGGGCGCGGCTCGGCCGCTCCCCGGCCCGCCGGGCCCGCGACGTGCTCGGCGCGCTCCGGCTCGTGCTCTTCGCCCCGGAGGACCTGGAACTCGTCCGGGGCGACCCCGCCGAACGCCGCCGCTACCTGGACGACCTGCTGGTCAGCCGGCAGCCCCGGTTCGCCGGGGTCCGGGCCGACTACGAGCGGGTGGTCAAGCAGCGCAACGCGCTGCTGCGGACCGCGTACCTGGCCCGCAAGACCGGCGGCACGCGCGGCGGGGACCTGTCGACGCTCGCCGTCTGGGACGCGCATCTCGCCCGGCACGGGGCCGACCTGCTCGCCGGCCGGCTGGAACTGGTGTCCGCGCTGGCGCCGCACGTGGCCAAGGCGTACGACGCCGTGGCGGCCGGGCGGGGCGCGGCGGGGATCGCGTACCGCCCGTCAGTGGAGCTGCCCGAGCCCACGACGGATCGGGAGGTGCTCGCGGGGGCGCTGACCGCCGCGCTGGCCGAGTCCCGGTCGGCGGAGGTCGAGCGGGGCACCACCCTCGTCGGCCCGCACCGGGACGAGCTGGCCCTCACCCTCGGCCCGCTGCCGGCCAAGGGGTACGCGAGCCACGGCGAGTCCTGGTCGTTCGCGCTCGCCCTGCGGCTGGCCGCGTACGACCTGCTCCGCGCCGACGGGATCGAGCCGGTGCTGGTCCTCGACGACGTGTTCGCCGAGCTGGACGCCGGGCGCCGGGACCGGTTGGCCGAACTCGTCGGCGGGGCTAGTCAGCTCCTGGTCACCTGCGCCGTAGACGACGATGTGCCGGCGGCACTGCGGGGAGCACGCTACGAGGTGGGCGAGGGGACGGTGCGCCGTGTCGACTGAACCGGAGCGAACCGGTGCCGGTGGCGCCGGTACGGGTGACGCGAGCCGCGCCTCCTCGACCAGGCGCGGGGCTGCGCGTACGCCCGCCGGTGGCGGAACCGCCCGGGATGGCCGCCCTGCCGCGCGGGGCGAAACCGGCGGGGACGCCGCGGCCGACCCCGCGCGGGCCGGCGGTGACAGTGGTGAGGCCGTGCCGGACGGGGCCTCGGGGCCGCAACTGGCCCGGGCCGTGCTGGACGCCGCGAAGGCGCGACGGGAGGCGGCGGGACGGACCCGACGGCGTACCGGGACCGGCACGGGCGGCGGCGAGCGGCGCCTGCGCGGCTACTCCGGCCCGGGGCCGGACCCGCGCGACCCGCAGCCGCTCGGCGCGGTGCTGAACCGGCTCGTCAAGGCGCGCGGCTGGCAGCAGCCGGCGGCCGAGGCGACGGTCTTCGGCGCGTGGGAGCGCGTGGTCGGGCCGGAGGTGGCCCAGCACAGCCGCCCCGTGAAGCTGGAGAACGGCGAGTTGACCGTGGAGGCCCGCTCCACCGCCTGGGCGACCCAGTTGCGGCTGCTCGCGGGCTCGCTGCTCCAGCAGATCGCGCGGGAGGTCGGCCACAACGTGGTGCGCAAGCTGCACATCCACGGCCCGGCCGCGCCGTCGTGGTCGCGCGGGCCGCGCCGGGTCCGGGGCCGCGGCCCGCGGGACACCTACGGCTGACCGGCGGGGCGGACGCGGCAGTCAGCGGCGGCTGTCGCACGACCCGGTGTGTCAGCCGGGGTCTCCACGAGCGGCGGAAGGGTCGCCCGGGAGCGGCGGCGAATCAGGAGTCGCGCCGCGCCTCGCGGGCGGCCCGCTTGCGCTCCCGCTGCTCGCGGCTGTAGCGCTTGCGGTTCTCCAGGTCGCGCTTCCACCCCTCACGGGCCTCGGCCGAGCCCCCGTAGACCGCGCCCGGCACCCCCTCGGCGGGGCCCGCCAGGTACTTGTAGGCGAATCGCCAGAACCGGCCACCCTCGCCCGCGCTCCTGGTCTCCTTCGGGTCCTCGCTCATGCTGCTGACCTCCGCTCGGGAACCGCACGCCGATGTTTTGTGCCCCAATAGTTGGTGCACAAAACGTTGGTACGATAACACCGCCACGAAGGAGGTCGACAGGCATGCGTGAGCAGCTCGACGACGCGGACCCCCTGGCGCTGGAACAGCAGGTCTGCTTCGCGCTGTCGGTCGCGGCACGCGGTGTCGTCGGGGTCTACCGGCCGTTGCTGGAGCCGATGGGCCTCACCCATCCGCAGTATCTGGTGATGCTCGCCCTGTGGCAGCACGCGCCGCTGTCGGTCCGCGACCTCAGTCGCCTGCTCCAGCTCGACCCGGGCACGCTCTCGCCGCTGCTCAAGCGCCTGGAGTCGAACGGCTACGTCCGCCGCGAGCGGGATCCCGCCGACGAGCGGAGCCTCGCCGTGACGCTCACCGAGAGCGGACGGGCGCTACGGGCCCGGGCGGAGGAGATCCCGCCGGCGATCGTCTCGCGGCTCGGCCTGCCGCTGGAAGAGCTGCGGCAGCTGCACGCCGCGCTCACCCGGGTCATCGCGGCGGCCAACCGGCCCGCAGCCGACCGGCCCGCGGACGAGGCGGGCCGCTGACGCGAGGCCGGTCAGGGGGCGCGGCGGCGTCTCGCGCGGCGCCGCGGCCCCCCTCCGCTACGGCTGGGTGGCCCGGCGGGGGGCCTCCGACTCGGCGTAGACGGCGAAGCCACGGTCGGCGCACCGCCGGTAGAACGCGGCCAGCACGCTCAGCTCGGCGCAGGTGAAGTCCCACTGCGGGGGTTCGCCCCGCTCGTCGCGCAGCGCGTCGAGCCGCCCGTCCAGCCAGCGGAGCTGCTGCTCGGCCAGGCGCCCGTCACCGAGCAGCCTGCGCAGCACGGCGCTGACGGACTCGAACGTCACCGCCTCGCCGTGCTCCCGGTGGCCGGCGACGAACCGCTCGATGCCGTCCGCGATCCAGGCGCAGCCGTCGGGGTCGATCACCGGGTCCTCGTCCTCGGCCGCGGCGTCCGTGGCGTAGAGCACACCGTCGAGGCCGAGCAGCAGGTCCACCAGTTCCGTGTACGCCGTGGCCCGCACCGTGCCGCTCTTCGCGATCAACTCGGCCAGCGCGGCTGTCGGCGCGGAGATCCGCGGCATGTCGACGATCTCGCCGAAGTCGACGAACTCGGCCGGCGCGACCGGATCGTAGAAGCGGCCGGTACGCGGCCAGTGCACCGCGACGTTGTCCAGCCCCATCTGGGGTCACCTCTTAAGAGCACGTGTGGGGGTCGATCGGGTAGATCGTCCGGTTCCGGTCTGGAAAGATCAAGAGCGGGTCCGGGACCGCCGCAAACGTACGGCACCGCCGGTCGGTCCGCGACCCCCCGACCCGCCCGACAGCGGGTGCACCCGTCGCGGGGCGCGGCACGGTGGTGAAGGCCTGGCGCGTAGGGGGAGTCGCGGACGCGGCGGTTCGGCCGGCTACGGAGTTCTCAGGCGCTTTGCGAGGGTGCCGAGTGGCGGTTCAGCCGCCGACGCACAGTAAGATTGACGCAGAGACGAAGACCCGGTGCGGAGCGACGGACACGGGCCCGGAGAAGGGCCCGCGATCATTGTCCACGTCGGGTCGAGCCGATCGCGATCCGCGGACATCCGCGGCGAACGGCGCGTACCGACCCGTGACCCGGATGTGCTCCGGTGCCGGTCCGCGCCGACGTCGCGTCCTGTCCGCCGAACCCGCGCCCGACGCGCCCCTGGCGGCGCGGACGGCGCGAGAAAGTGGCCGAGGGTGGCAGCGCAGGACAAGCAGCAGTACGGCGCAGAATCGATCACCGTTCTCGAAGGGTTGGAGGCCGTCCGGAAGCGGCCCGGTATGTACATCGGGTCGACCGGCGAGCGGGGTCTGCACCACCTCGTCTGGGAGGTCGTGGACAACGCCGTCGACGAGGCGCTGGCCGGCTACTGCGACACCATCGACGTGGTGCTCCTGGCCGACGGCGGCGTCCGGGTGACCGACAACGGTCGAGGCTTCCCCGTCGACCTGCACCCGAAGCTCAAGAAGCCGGGCGTCGAGGTGGCGCTGACCGTGCTGCACGCCGGCGGCAAGTTCGACGGCAAGGCGTACGCCGTCTCCGGCGGTCTGCACGGTGTCGGTGTCTCGGTCGTGAACGCGCTCTCCACGAAGATGTTCGTGGAGATCCACAAGGACGGCTTCGTGTGGCGGCAGAGCTACACGAACTCCAAGCCCAGCCCGCTGGAGAAGGGCGAGTCGACCGACCGCACCGGCTCGGCGGTCTCGTTCTGGCCCGACCCGGCCGTCTTCGAGACGGTCGACTTCGACTTCCAGACGATCTACCGCCGCCTCCAGGAGATGGCCTTCCTCAACCGCGGCCTCACCATCCACCTGCTCGACGAGCGCGCGCAGGACGAGGACGGCAAGCCGCGCGAGGTGACCTTCCTCTACAAGGGCGGTATCGCCGACTTCGTCCGGCACCTCAACGCCTCGAAGAACCCGATCCACCGCACGGTGGTCGAGTTCGGCGCCGAGGAGGAGGGCATGTCGGTCGAGATCGCCATGCAGTGGAACGAGTCGTACGGCGAGTCGGTCTACACCTTCGCCAACACGATCAACACGCACGAGGGCGGCACCCACGAGGAGGGCTTCCGGGCCGCGCTCACGAGCGTCGTCAACCGGTACGGCACCGACCGGAAGCTGCTCAAGAGCGACGAGAAGCTCTCCGGCGAGGACATCCGGGAGGGCCTCGCGGCGATCATCTCGGTGAAGCTCGCGAACCCGCAGTTCGAGGGCCAGACCAAGACCAAGCTCGGCAACACGCCGGTGAAGAGCTTCGTGCAGCGGGTCTGCAACGAGTGGCTGGTCGACTGGTTCGACCGGAACCCGGCCGAGGCGAAGATCATCATCCAGAAGGCGTCCCAGGCGGCCCGGGCCCGGATCGCCGCCCAGCAGGCCCGCAAGCTGGCCCGGCGCAAGTCGCTGCTGGAGTCCGGATCGATGCCGGGCAAGCTGGCCGACTGCCAGTCGACCGACCCGCGCGAGTCCGAGGTCTTCATCGTCGAGGGCGACTCGGCGGGCGGCTCGGCGAAGCAGGGGCGCGACCCGCGTACCCAGGCGATCCTGCCGATCCGCGGCAAGATCCTCAACGTGGAGAAGGCCCGGATCGACCGGGTGCTGAAGAACAACGAGGTCCAGGCGCTCATCACGGCGCTGGGCACCGGCATCCACGACGACTTCGACATCGAGAAGCTGCGCTACCACAAGATCGTGCTGATGGCCGACGCGGACGTCGACGGCCAGCACATCCAGACGCTGCTGCTCACCCTGCTCTTCCGCTTCATGCGACCGCTCGTGGAGCTGGGGCACGTCTACCTGGCCGCCCCTCCGCTCTACAAGATCAAGTGGAACAAGAAGGGCGACGACGCCCAGTACGCGTACTCCGACCGGGAGCGCGACGGGCTGATCGCGCTGCGCCAGCAGCAGAAGCCGAACGCCAAGCCGGACGACATCCAGCGGTTCAAGGGCCTCGGCGAGATGAACTACCCCGAGCTGTGGGAGACCACGATGAACCCGGCGACGCGTACGCTGCGTCAGGTCACGCTCGACGACGCGGCGACCGCCGACGAGTTGTTCAGCGTGCTGATGGGTGAGGACGTCGAGGCGCGTCGGTCGTTCATCCAGCGCAACGCCAAGGACGTCCGGTTCCTGGACATCTGACGGTGACCGGCGGGCCGACCCGGCGTCCACCGGCCGGCCCGCCGGTCCACAGAGTTATCCACAACCTGGCCGATATCCACAGCCGTTATCCACAGCACGAAAACGACTCTGAGTCTGATAAGGGTAAACAGTGACCGATTCCCCCGAGTCCACACCGAACGAGCCTGAGGTCACCGAGGCCACCGGCGCCGTCGTCGCGCGCGACCGCATCGAACCGGTCGGGCTCGAGGTGGAGATGCAGCGCTCCTACCTCGACTACGCGATGAGCGTCATCGTCGGGCGTGCGCTGCCGGACGTCCGGGACGGGCTCAAGCCGGTCCACCGCAAGATCCTCTACGCGATGTTCGACTCCGGCTACCGGCCGGACCGCGGGTACGTGAAGTGCTCCCGGGTCGTCGGCGACGTCATGGGTCAGTTCCACCCGCACGGCGACTCGCCGATCTACGACGCGCTGGTCCGGATGGCGCAGCCGTGGTCGCTGCGCTACCCGCTGGTCGACGGCAACGGCAACTTCGGCTCGCCGGGCAACGACCCCGCCGCGGCCATGCGGTACACCGAGTGCAAGCTCGACCCGCTGGCCATGGAGATGATGCGGGACATCGACGAGGACACCGTCGACATGCAGGACAACTACGACGGTCGGGCCAAGGAGCCGACCATCCTGCCGTCCCGCATCCCGAACCTGCTCATCAACGGCTCCGAGGGCATCGCCGTCGGCATGGCCACCAAGATCCCGCCGCACAACCTGCGGGAGATCGGCGCGGCCGTGCAGTGGTGCCTGGAGCACCCGGACGAGGACGAGGCCACCACGCTCGAGGCGCTGCTGGGGATCGTCAAGGGTCCGGACTTCCCGACCCACGGCCTCATCGTCGGCACGGCGGGCATCCAGGACGCGTACCGGACGGGCCGCGGCTCCATCCGCATGCGCGCCGTCGTGGAGGTCGAGGAGGACAAGCGCGGCCGGCCCGCGCTGGTCGTCAGCGAGCTGCCCTACCAGGTCAACCCGGACAACCTCGCCGAGCGGATCGCCGAGCTGATCAAGGAGGGCAAGCTCGGCGGGATCGCGGACATCCGAGACGAGTCCTCCGGGCGTACGGGCATGCGGCTCGTGCTCGTGCTCAAGCGCGACGCGGTCGCCAAGGTGGTGCTGAACAACCTCTACAAGCACACCCAGCTCCAGGAGACGTTCGGCGCCAACATGCTGGCGCTGGTCGACGGCGTGCCGCGCACGCTCAACCTGGCGCAGTTCATCCGCTACTACGTGGACCACCAGGTGGAGGTCATCCGCCGGCGGACCGCGTACCGGCTGCGCAAGGCCGAGGAGCGGGCGCACATCCTGCGCGGTCTGGCCAAGGCGCTGGACGCCCTCGACGAGGTGATCGCCCTGATCCGGCGCTCGCCCACGGTCGAGGACGCCCGGCAGGGCCTCATCCGGCTCCTGGAGATCGACGAGATCCAGGCGACCGCGATCCTGGACATGCAGCTGCGCCGGCTCGCGGCGTTGGAGCGGCAGCGGATCCTCGACGACCTGGCCAAGCTGGAGCTGGAAATTGCCGACCTCAAGGACATCCTCGCCAAGCCTGAGCGGCAGCGGAGGATCGTCTCCGAGGAGCTCGGCGAGATCATCGCGAAGTGGGGCGACGACCGCCGGACGCAGATCGTGCCGTTCGACGGCGAGGTCTCCATGGAGGACCTCATCGCCCGCGAGGACGTGGTCGTCACGATCACCCGCACCGGGTACGCGAAGCGGACCAAGGTCGACCAGTACCGCTCGCAGCGCCGGGGCGGCAAGGGCGTGAGCGGCGCCAACCTGCGCCAGGACGACATCGTCAGCCACTTCTTCGTCTGCTCGACGCACGACTGGATCCTGTTCTTCACCAACAAGGGTCGGGTCTACCGGGCGAAGGCCTACGAGCTTCCGGAAGCCAGTAGGGTTGCCAGGGGTCAGCACGTGGCGAACCTGCTCGCCTTCCAACCGGACGAGCAGATCGCGCAGATCATCGAGATTCCGAACTACCAGGTCGCTCCCTACCTGGTACTGGCCACGAAGAACGGCCTGGTGAAGAAGACGCGGCTTGAGGAGTTCGACTCCAACCGGTCGGGCGGCATCATCGCGATCAACCTGCGCGATGAGGACGAACTGGTCGGTGCCGCCCTGGTGGCGCCGGAGGACGACCTGCTGCTGGTCTCGAAGAACGCGCAGGCGATCCGATTCAACGCCTCCGACGAGGCGCTGCGGCCCATGGGCCGGGCCACGTCGGGCGTGATCGGCATGCGCTTCGCCGAGGACGACATGCTGCTGGCCATGGAGGTGGTCCGGCCGGGCATGGACGTCCTGGTCGCGACGAACGGGGGATATGCGAAACGTACCCCCATCGAGGAATACCCGGTCCAGGGCCGGGGAGGTAAAGGCGTGCTGACTGCGAAGATCACAGAGCGACGCGGTGGTCTGGTCGGTGCGGTGGTGATCGACCCGGACGACGAACTGTTCGCCATCACCAGCAACGGTGGTGTCATCCGGACTCCGGTGAAGCCTGTACGCCGTACGCGTGACCGGAACACAATGGGGGTCAAGCTCATGGACCTTCCGGACGGCGTGACTATCGTGGCGATTGCTCGCAATGCCGACGAGCCTGACGAACAGGACTAGTTGAATGACGGAGACACAGGCGAAGTCGGGGAACGCGGGGACCTCGGCCAACCCGGTCGACGAGGAGGCCGCAGGAGGCGGCGCACCAGCGACCGGCCGCGCGGCCGTGGGCCGTGCCACGGTCCCCGCCGACGCGCCTGCCCCGAAATTCACCCGGGCTCCCGGGATGGCCCCACCGCCGGACAAACCGACCGAGGACGCGGGCTCCGGCGACAAGACCGAGGCGGTGCCGACGGACGCCGCCGGAGGCGGTGCCGCGAAGGCCACCGCATCGGCCCGGCCGGGCGCGACCCAGCAGATCCCGGTACGCGCCGGCGTGTCCGCCGCCGCCACCGGCACACAGCCGCGGATCGGCGGTGCCGCGGCGCCGGACACCGCCCGCCCCAGCCCCGGTCCTGGCCGGGTGCCCAACGGCGGTGGCCTGCCACCGGGCATCGGCAACGCGGCCGCCGTCGGCGCCGCGCGCGTCGGTGAGGCGGTACGCGCCGCGCGTACCTCGGTCAGCTCGGCGGCCTCGCGCGGACCGCGCCGGGCCCGGCTGAACCTCAAGCGGATCGACCCCTGGTCCGTGATGAAGTTCGCCTTCGCCGTGTCGGTGGTGCTCTTCATCGTGGTGGTCGTGGCCACGTCCGTGCTCTACCTCGCCCTGGACGCGATGGGCGTCTTCCAGAGCGTCAACGAGAGCCTCACCGACCTGGTCAACGCCGGCGGTGGGCAGGGCACCGAGGGCTTCCAGATCACCGCCAAGGGCGTGATCCTCAGCTCGGCCCTGATCGGTCTGGTCAACGTCGTCCTGTTCACGGCGCTGGCGACCCTCGGCGCGTTCGTCTACAACGTGTGCGCCGACCTGGTGGGCGGCATCGAGCTGACGCTCGCCGAGCGGGACTGAGACACCGGACGCCGGGGCGCCGTGGAAAGCGGTCGCCCCGGCGTTCCGTACTCGGGTAGGTTCGACCGGGACGGCGGCGCGCGAGGCCACCCCCGATTTGGGGCGGCGCGCGCTGATGGGTTAATGTTGGCCGTCGCAACGCGGGGCTATAGCTCAGTCGGTTAGAGCGCAGAGCTGATAACTCTGAGGTCGCTGGTTCGATTCCAGCTAGCCCCACCGCACGTCGTCCGACGGCAGCCGAGCGCGAGGGGTCGCCCCATGGTCAAGAAGCTTCTGATTCTGGTCGGCGTTGTCGGCGTGGCCGCCGTCGTGGCTAAGAAGATCAAGGCTTCCAACGACGAGCGTGCCCTCTGGCACGAGGCGACGACCGCGCCCGACCTGCGCTGACGTCCGGCGCGGCGGTCGACGACCGCGGCGCCGACCGCCCTCGGGGCCCTAGCTCAACTGGCAGAGCACTGCCTTTGCAAGGCAGGGGTTAGGGGTTCAAGTCCCCTGGGCTCCACCCAGCTCGTACCCGGGCTACGATCAGCCGTGGCGGATCTCAACGCTGACCCGGACGTAGTCGTAGCGCTGGAGGCCGCCTTTCCACGTCACCTCCGGGCAGAGGTACAGAGCGCGTTGCGCGTGCTGCCGCCCGCGAAGCACAAGCCGGCGTGGCCCTTTCACGTGCTCGTAGCCGGCGAGCCTGTGGCGATCCCCTACCGCATCTACCCAGACGAACCGTCACCGGACGCGCAAGCAGCGCTGTCGCCAACCCAGCGCGCGATCGTCGACTGCCTGTACACCCGGCACCACGACGGCCGGGTGCGGCAGAACCATCTGGAACGGGTGGTCGGCCTTACCGAGCCCTGGGTGGCGCCATTCGTGGTGCAGCTGGTCGGCGAGTACGTCGACGAGATCCTGCTCGTCATTCAAGGTGATCTCGCCCCGTCGTTGGCTGTCCCTGACAACTGCGCAGGCAGGGTCTACGGGCGGTTCGCCGCCGAGAATCCGGCCTTCCTAGCGCTCACGAGCCAGCGAGTGGCGAGTTACTGGAGTTGCCACTATCGGCAGCGCTACCCCGCGCTGACCGACTACCCCGGTCACGTCCTCATCGCGGCTTTGCGGGCCGCGGCCCGCCGGTTCGGTACAGCAGTCAGCGGAGTGTCACCCAGGTCCTGACAACGATGTGTCACGCAGGTCCTGAGACCCGACAGCCGGCCGCCGGCGACGACGGGCTCCTGCCGGACGAGGAGATCCGCTAGGCAGCTCCAGCTAGCCGTGCCATTGCTCCGCGAGCAGTCCGTAGATCAGGGTGTCAGCCCACTCGCCTTTCAGCCAGTAGTCCTGGCGCAGGTGCGCTTCCTTGACCATGCCCACACGTTGGCACAGTCGCGCCGATGCCTCGTTCCGTGCATCGAGTCGCGCAATGACCCGGTGCATCCCGCAGTGCGCGAAGGCCACGCGGACGAGGGCGCGAACTGCCTCTGTGGCAAACCCGCGCCCGGATGCCGACGGATTGAAGATCCAGCCCATCTCACCCCGAGACAGCGTCTCGTCGGCCGGCCACAGAACAACATCGCCGACGACCTCGCCCTTGTGCTCAACCACCAGCGCCAGCGCGGAGTCGATATCGGTGACACCCAGACGGTGGACGCGCTTGGCCACCTGCTCGGCCGCGTGCTCACGCGACCACGGTTCCCACGGAACGTAGCGAGCAACGAGCGGGTCGCCGTAGTAGGCAAGCACGGCATCCACATCGTCCACTCGGTACTGCCGAAGAAGCAGTCGCTCGGTACGAATCGGCAGCACCAGCTCAGACATGTGGCCCCAGCACCTTCCTCGACTCATGAGGTGGTCGTCGATGGCACCATACGGATTCGTGCCAACCACGTGCCGTCAAGCGGTACCCCGGACGGTCACCAGGAGCACGATCGGTCGCGCCCTTCCTGCTCTGACCTGTTACGCCAGGCCCTGTCTCTCGGCTCACCGCCGGCGCATGATCGCGTACACGAGGCGGCTGGATGCGAACTCCGAGACCGTGACGAGTTCCCACCCGCTTCTTTCGAGCACCTCGGCGGCTGCGACCGCTTGCGTCACCCGGTCGGCGCCCACGCCGTGCGCGAGGACGGACAGCAGGCGATAGGGGTACGCCCGCAGATCCGCGCCGTGGGCGAGAACGGTTGCGGCGGTGACGGTGCGGGTGCGCGCGATCTGCTCGGGAGTTTCTGGAGCGGCCACAGCCCGAACCTAGCGGCCAACGCGGAGCAGCCGGAACCTGGCGGCCCGCGCGCGGGAGCGCAGCTGGCCGACCTCGCGGGGACAGTACGAACCGATCACGGACGGTATGGTCGGCTCGTGCGTGCCTGGATGAGGGTTGCCGGGGCGGTAGCCGGTCTCACGCTCGCCGCGGGAACGGCCGCCTGTACCGGGGCAGACGTCGATCCGGTCGTGGCGCCGACCGGACCGGCGACGACGGCGATTCCATCTGGCGGCGGCCCGACGCCCGCTGACGGCCCGCTCTACCACGCTGACGGGTTGGACCTGTGCGGGCGTACCGATCTGGCGGTGCTCGCGGATCTCGGGCTGACCGTGACCCGGACGGACCCGACGCCGCCGGCGGTCCGGCCCGGTGCGGCGTGCCTGTTCGAGATGCGGACGAGCAAGGGGTACGAGGCGAACCTGCGGGTGGAGGCGTCGACGCCCGGGACCGTGGAGGAGGCGCGCCGGTTGTATCGCGGCACCGGTCAGGCGACGACCATGCGGCGGATCGGTGCGGTCGACGGGGCGGGGGAGGAAGCCGAGGCGTTCGGCAAGCAGTCGGAGCCGGGGTTCAGGTACGCCGAGTACATGGTGCACTCCCGCACCGGCAACCTGGTGGTGAAGGTGTGGCTCGCCGTCGGCGGCGACTCCTATGTGCCCACCTCGACGCTGGCGGAGAAGTCCCTGGACATCCTGGCGGCGATCCGGTCAGCGGTCCCGACGGCTTGAGCACGGTCGACCCACGGTCAGCCGCGTACGGCTTCCGGCCACCGCCCTCCCGGCAGCTTCGAGTAGTCGCCGACCTGGGTGGCGATGTCCCGCACGTTGCCGAGCGCGTCGACGAAGCGCTGTCCGATCGTCAGGAGGGTGTCCAGCCCGGCCGTGACCAGGTCGCCGATCGACTCGGCGAGCGCGTCGACCGCCCAGAGCAGATCGACCAGGCTGGCGGCGTCGACGGCGGCCTGGGCGAGCTTTCCCGCCAGCGCCGTCACGATCTTGGCGAGTTCGACCACGTAGTCGACGTTCGCCTTGGCGATCTTGAACAGCCACTGGCTGATGAACTCGGCCTTCAGCACTGTCTCGTCCACCGCCGCCTTCTGCTTGGCCGCCTTGGCGTGGTAGGCGCTGGCCGCGTCGCCGTTCCACTTGGCCAGGTTCTCGTTCGCCGGTTCGGTGGTGACGAAGGAGAGGTCCGATACCGGGGTCTTCACATCGTTGACCCACCGGAAGCTGATGTTGATGAGCGAGAGGACCGGCAGTTGATGCTCCAGGGCGTGGTCGACGCGGTCGAGGACCTCGTCGAGCCTGTTGCGGACGTTGTCCAGGTGGTGCTTGACCCACCACAGGCCGGCGGGCCCCAGGAGCCATCGGTGCCCGTTGACCTGCTCGACGATCTCGTTGAACTTGTCGACGCACGTCTCGATGGCGGGCCGGATCTGGTCGAAGGCCTTGTTGAACGGTTCGCCGTACTCGAGGTCGGGGGTTCCTGGCTGCACGCGTCCGTCACCCCTCACACACTGTAGATCTCGTTGAGATCGAGGGAGATCATCTCGTCGGCGCGGTCGTATTCGTCGGCGATACGCCGCAGCGCGGCCCCGACCTGCTCGAACTCGGTGACCGCACCGCCGAGGACCGTGACCATGAAGGTGTGGAAGTCGCGGTACGCGATCGCGTGGATCGCCGTGTTGGCGTCCCCGATGAAGAAGGCCGACGGGTCCAGCGTCAGCTCGGCCGCTGCTGTCTTGATCGCCGCTACCCGGTCGGACAGCTCGATCCACTTGCCGCCCTCGTCACGGAGGGCATCGGTGATGACGACCAGTTCCTTCACGCCTGAGCCTTCCGGGGGTGGTGGGCGAGTTCGTAGGTGCGCAGGACCGTCAGGGCCTCGTACTGGAGCTGGCCGGCGTCCGACCTGGCGAGGAGGCCGGCGTCGCCCGTGACGGCGGCGATGGTGCCGCCGCGAAGGTGCAGGGTGAGGCTGCCGTTCGGGCTGACGATGCGTCCCTCGGCCTCCGGACTCGCCGTCTGCGACAGTCGCGCGAGGTCCGCGTCGATGCGGTGGAGGGTCTCCCAGGTGCGCCGTAGCCACAGATGCTCGTCGGCCTCACGGGAGTCGGGCGCGTCCGGCTCCTGCGGTGCGGGCCGAGGCTCGTGCTCCTCCCGCAGCGCCCGCAATGCCGCCGCTTCGAGCGTGGCCCGGACGACGGCGGTGTACGCCTCGAACAGCGCGTCGGGGAACCCGCCCGCGCCGAGCCGGGCGCGCCAGTCCTGCCTGACCGTGACGCTGTCGACCGTCCCCTCGGGTGCGCCCGCGTGGACGGTGATCGTGCCGGTACGGTCGCGGCCCGTGTAGCCGTCGGGCCCGGGCCCGGCCTCCGCCTCACGCATGGCGCGTTCGGCGCCGGCCCGCAACTCGGCGTCGCTGCCGAGGAAGTCAAGACTCGCCAAGGACAGGCGAACGTTCCGTCTCTTGTCCCGCATCCATCCCCCGACTGTCCCAGCCGCAACACGCTGTGGTCCGCCGACCAAGGCGATGCAGACCCACCGTACGGGAAGATTCACGACCCGTGGGGGCGGCCGGGAGCCGCCCCGGCTCGCGCTCTCGCCGCCGCGAGCTGGCGACGTCGTGGCAGCCAGAGCGACGATGGAGCCCGGCCCTCGGCCACCGCGCGGGATGCCGCCCGGGCGGCATCCCGCGGCGCGCCTATGCCGACTGGTCGGCCGACGTACGCGTGTAGGTGAGGAAGAGCGCGCCGCTGCCCAGGACGGTGTGGTCGGTGAGCTCCCAGCTGCGGGGGTCGAAGACGGCGCTTCGGCCGAACAGCGGGATGCCGGTGCCGATGGTCAGCGGTGCGAGCTTGACGATGAGCTGGTCGATCTCGGGATACAGGGCGCCGGCCAGTTCGCCGCCGCCGACGAGCCACAGATCCTTGCCGTCCTGCTGCTTGAGTTCGCGCACCTTCGCGACCGGGTCGCCGGACACGATCTCGACGGCCGGGTCCGGGCTCTCCGACAGGGTGCGGGAGAACACCAGGTGGCGCAGGTGGGGGTAGGCGTCGGTGACGCCGACCTTCAGACCGATGTCGTAGGAGTGGCGGCCCTCCAGGACCGTGTCGAAGCGGGTTCCGGCGGCGGTGATGCCCATGGCCTGCCGGGCCGGTCCCGGCAGGGTCTCGGGGTACTCGGCGATCAGGTGGCGCAGGTAGTCCTCGGGGAGCGGCCAGAAGCCGCCGGGGCCGGTGGGGTCGGCACCGTCGGGACCGGCGATGTGCCCGTCCAGCGTCGAGGCGATGTAGTACACGAGCTTGCGCATGAAGCGATTCCTAGCTGACTGTGTGCGGAAGAGACCGACGCGGGCGGGCCGCCGGCCGAGCGACCAATGATCGCGTCGAGGCCCGGTTCAGGCAAGCCCGCCTCGACCGGGTACCGCTTCGTCGATCCGCCGCGTCACCGGACGGCAGGCGGAAGAATGGACATCATGGCGGCTGATCCGGAGAACGTCGCGGCGGACCCGGCGTACGCCGCCGCGCTGGACACGGCCGAGCGGCTGCTGGGCTTCCGCCTGGAACGCTTCCTCGGCCCGACTCCCGGTGAGCCCGACAACGCCGCGGACTTCAAGCGGATCGCGACGGTGCACGCGTTCGGCGACGTCTGGCCGCGTGGCGAGCACCTCGACACGCGGACGCGGGCCCTGGTGTCCGTGACGATCGCGGCGACCCTCGGCGTCCTGGAACCACTGCGGGGCCAGGTGCGCATCGCGCTGAACGCCGGCGCCACCAAGGAGGAGATCGTCGAAGTCTTCGTGCAGGTCGCGGCGTACGCCGGTGTGGCACGCGCGTTCGACGGCTACCAGATCGCCGCCCAGGTCTTCGAGGAGCGCGCGGCGGGCTGACGGGACACCGGACGGTCGACGCGGTCGCCTGTGGACCCACCCGCACGTCGGGGCGCAGGCGTCGTCGCGCATGGCTGAGGCTGCCCGGGGTAGGAGGAACGGCGTCAACTCCCCCCGGAAGTGAGGTGTGACGCCACATGCCGACCGCACGAGAGATCATGACGAGTGACGTGACCTGTGTCCGCGAGCAGGACGACCTCCTGACGGCCGCCAAGCAGATGGCCCAGCTCGGTGTGGGGTCGCTGCCGATCTGCGGTGACGACAACCGGCTCAAGGGCATGCTGACCGACCGCGACATCGTGGTGAAGGTGCTGGCCGAGGGCCGCGACCCCGGCAACGTCACGGCCGGCGAGCTGGCCCAGGGCGAGGCGGTGACCATCGGCGCGGACGACGACGCGGCCGAGATCCTGCGGACCATGGGGCAGCACAAGGTACGCCGGCTGCCGGTCATCGACGGGCACAGCCTGGTGGGCATCGTGGCCGTCGCGGACGTGGCCCGCTCGCTGCCGGAGCGCCCGGTCGGTGACCTCATCGAGGCCATCTCCGAGCGCGGCTGACCCGGCTCGCTCTCGACCGCCGCCGTCGGCCCTGTGGCCGCGGCGGCGGTCGTCGTACGTCGAGGAGCCGAGCGCTCCGGGCCTGCTCGGCCGGGCTTCAGGGCCGGGTCAGGTCGGTCGGGTGACGGTGGGCTCCGGGTCGGCTCAGGCCGGTCGGGTGACGGCGGGCTTCGCGAGGGCGGGCACGGTGAGGGGCACGGTCTCGCCGCGAGCGATGGTGCGCACCTGCTGGACGATGCCCCGCCGGCGCGCCTCCTCGACGAAGTGCGACAGCGGCGAGCGGAACACCCGGTAGTCGTCGTAGTGGATGGGCACCGTGAGCCGGGGGCGGATCAGCTCCACGAGGTCGGCGCCCTGCCGCGCGTCCATGGTGAGCAGGATGCCGGCGACCTTCGTGCCGCCGAGGTGGATGAGCATCGCGTCGATGTCCGGGTACCGCTCGGGGATCCGGGCGAGCTGCGGCCGGTACAGGGTGTCGCCGGTGATGTAGAGGCGGAACGCGCGGGTGCCGCCGCGGACCAGGTCGATCATCGTGCCCATCACGTCGGGCATGAGCCGGTCGAGCACCCCCGGTCCGTGCTGGCCGGGAAGCGCGGTCAGCCGCAGAAACTCGCCGTCGCCGTGCAGCTCGTGGGACTGCCAGGTGGGCAGCCCCTCGGCCGCTCCGAACCCCCAGCGGCGCAGCTTCCGCTCCGCGGCCGGGGTGGTCACGATCGGCAGCGTCCGGTCGAGTTCCCGGCGGGCCACCCGGTCGAAGTGGTCGCCGTGCAGGTGGGAGAGGACCACCGCGTCCAGCTCCGGCAGTTGGGCGATCCGCAGCGCCGGGTCGGTGCGCCGGCGCGACCACAGGCCCTTGCCGAGGTACGCGCGTTGCCCACGGTGCAGGAAGTTCGGATCGGTCAGCAGGGTGAACCCACCGATCCGGAGCACCGTGGTGGCGGTGCCGATGAACGTGACCTCGGGCTGCTCTGCCAACGTACCCACCTCCACCCCGGCCCGTACCCGGGAACGGGCCGGCCATGCCGATCCCACTCACTCCGACGCCGAGCCGTCCCCGCCGGTGCCGCCGCGGCGGTCGCCGTCACCCCCGCCGGCCCCGTCGAGCGGGGGCAGCCGCTCGACCAGCCGGCTCAGCGCGCCGTTGGCGAACGTGGCCCCGACCGCGGACCCGGCCGCGATGCCCCAGCCGATCGGGCCGAGCGGCGTGCAGCCGAAGAAGTGGCTGAGCCCCGGCGTCTGCACCACGACGGCGAGCGCGCCGAGCGACGCCGCGGTGGAGGCGAGCACGGCCGGGCTGGTGCCCCCGGCCAGGACGGTCTGGCCCAGCTGCGTACCGACGAGCGACACGAGGGCCACCGTGCCGGCCCGGCGGCGTCGCCCGGTGTAGCGGGCCAGCGTCCAGCCGGCGGTGGCACCCAGCGTGGTGGCCGCCGCCCGCAGGCCGATCTCCCGGGTGAGCGTCTCGCCCAGCGACGTGTCCGGCCCCTCGCGCAGCAGGTCGTCGGCGTGGCCCGCGGCAGGCGGGCGTACCGCGATGGCCATCGCCGGCACCAGGTCGGTGAGCAGGTTGACCAGCAGCAGTTGCCGTCCGTTGAGCGCGGACCGCCCGGTGGCCGCCGCGCTGAGCACACTGAACGCGATCTCGCCGAGGTTGCCGCCGACGAGGATGCTCAGCGCGTGGCGTACCGAGGACCACATGGCCCGCCCCTCGACGAGCGTGGCGATGATGGTCTCCAGCCGGTCGTCGGTGACCACCAGGTCGGCGGCGGCCCGGGCGGCCGGGGTGCCGCGCTGGCCGAGGGCGATACCCACGTCGGCGAGGCGGATGGCGGGGGCGTCGTTGGCGCCGTCGCCGGTCATGGCGACCGTACGCCCGCACTTCTGCAACGCCTGGATGATCCGCACCTTGTGGGTGGGGGTGCAGCGGGCCACCACGTCGGTACGCGCCAGCCGCTCCGCCAGCGCCTCGTTGTCGAGCTGGTCGAGTTCGGCGCCGGTGGCGACGCGCTGTTCGTCGTGCTCGGTGATGGTGGCCGCGATCGCCTCGGCGGTCGCCGGATGATCCCCGGTGATCATGATGGTGTGGATGCCGGCCTGCCGGATCCGGCGTACGGCGGGTGCGGCGCTCTGCCGTACCCCGTCGGCCAGGGCCAGGAAGCCGACGAACGTCAGGTTGCGGATCTGGTCGTCGTCGACGTCCGCGTCGGCCACCCGGCACTCCGCGACGGCCAGGATGCGGTGCCCCGCGCCGGCCCGGTCGGCGAGCAGCCGGTGCAGGTCGGCGCGGCCGGCGTCGTCCAGCCGTTCCTCCCGCCCGTCGACCCGCCGGGACGCGCAGCGGGGCAGGACGGACTCCGGGGCGCCCTTGACGCTGAGCAGCAGTCCGCCGCCGCTCTCCCCGACGCTCGCGTGGTAGCCCCGCGACGGCTCGAACGGCAACCCGCCGACCAGCCGCCAGCCGGGTGCGCCGGCCTGCTCGGTTACGCCCGCCGCCGCGGCGCCCCGCCGGACCGCGCGGTCGGTCTGGTGGGTCAGCTCCTCCGGGTCGACGGCACCGGGGGTGGCCCGCAGTGCCGCGCCCAGGGTGAGCCGCAGCCGGTCGTCGAGCCGGTCGACCGGGGCGTACCGGCCGGCGTCCCCGTCGCCGACTCCGGCCAGCATCAACTGTCCTTCGGTGAGGGTGCCGGTCTTGTCGAAGCAGAGGACGTCCACCCGGCCGAGCGCCTCGATGGTGCGGGGGTTGCGGACCAGGGCGCCGTGCTCGGCCAGCCGCCGGGCGGCGGCCAACTGGGCGGCGCTGACCAGGAACGGCAACCCTTCCGGGACCGAGGCCACCGCCAGGTTCGCGGCGGTCGCGGCGGTCTGCGCGAGCGGTACGCCCCGGAGCAGCCCGGCTCCGGCCACCGCCACCGCCGAGCCGGCCGCCAGCGGGACGGCCGCCCGGGTGAGTGTGCCGAGCCGCGCCTCGACGCCGCTGGCCGGTGGCGCCTGCCGGGCCAGGGCGAGGCTGCGGCCGGCCTCGGTGTCGGCGCCGGTGGCGACCACCACGGCGGTGCCGTGCCCGGCGGCGACGGTCGTTCCCTCGTACACCATCGAGTGCCGGTCGGCGATGGCCGCCGCCACCACCGGCTGGGTGGTCTTGCCGACGGGGAGGGACTCGCCGGTCAGCGACGACTCGTCCGTCTCCAGCCCGACGGCCTCGATGAGCCGGCAGTCGGCCGGTACGGAGTCGCCGGGCTCCAGCCGGATCACGTCGCCCGGCACCAGGTCGTCGGCGGCCACCACCCGGTCGGTGCCGTCGCGGCGTACCCGGGCCGTCACCGCCGAGCGGGACAGCAGCTGCGCGAGGGACCGCTCGGTGTTGCGCTGGTGCACGGCCCCGATCAGCGCGGACCCGCCGACGACCCCACCGACGAGGGCGGCGTCCACGAGCGAGCCGAAGGACGCGGACAGCACGGCGCCGGCCGCCAGCACGGGCGTGAGCGGGTTGGCGAGTTCGTCGACGAAGGCCCGGAGCAGACCGCCCGGACCGGGGCCCGCGCCGTGCGCGCCGGTGCGCCGCCGCCCCGCCTCGGCGCTCGTCAGTCCGTCGGGGCGGGTGCCCAGCCGGTCGAGGACGGTCTCGATCGGCATGAGGTGCCAGGCGGTGGCTGTCGGGGCGGGGGTGTCCGCCGGGCTCGGCAGCCGGCCGGCCCGCCACACGCCGTGACCGAAGGCCAGCGCCGCCGCGCCGTTGACGGCCGCCAGGCTCCGGCCGGGCAGGTGGACGGGCTGGGCGGTGAACGCACCCAGCGCGCCGAGGCCGGCGCCGGCCATGGCCACCCGGATGTTCTGCGCGGTCATCCGCCGGGCCGCCCCGGCGGCCTCGACGAGCAGGGCCGCCACGCGCAGGTCCGTGCCGACCAGCAGATGCGCTCCCCAGGGTGGCAGGTCGTCGGGGCCGTAGATCCCCAGACCGCAGTCCGAGGCGCCGAGGGCGGCCCGGTCCCCGGAGACCAGCATCACCACGGCGCCGTCGCGTTGCAGTGTCCGCACCGACTCGGCCAGCCGGTTCCCGCCGGGCAGGACGGCGTCGGCGTAGCCGTACCGGTCCTCGTCGTCGCCGGCGACCACGAGCCGCAGGCCGGCGTGGCGCGCGGCGGTGGGCAGGCCGTCGACGCCGGGCGCCGGTTCGGGCTCGACCCGCAGCACGGCGACCAGCCTGCCTCCCTCGGCGAGACCGAGGAGCCGGCCGCCGGCGGCGCGGAGCCGGGCGACGTCCGGCGTGTCCTCGGGGGCGTCGGCGTCCAGCCGGTCGAGCGGGCCGAGCCGCCAGCCGTCCGACTCCCGCAGCCGGTCCGGGTCCGCGGGGTCGAACAGCGCGAACGCCCGGCCCGCCACCTCCCCGGTGTCGGCGCCGGGCATGAGGGCCAGGTCGGCGAGCGTCCCCCGGTCCGAGCCGAGCACGGCGGCGTCGAGCACGAGCGTGTCGATCCGGTCGAGTTCGCGGAGCACCTCGCGATCCATGGCGATCACCCCGCGTCGGGCGAGGATCCGGCCCAGGTGGGCGGCGAACCCCTCGCGGCCGCTCCCGGGTGCCTTCGGCAGCGTCGAGAGCCCCAGCGCGGCGGCCCGCTTGCGTCCGACGACCGGGGTGGCGGCCGCCGCGGCCGCCGCGCCGGCGACGAGCATCCGGTTGACGTACCGCTCGACCGGCCCGTCCGGTTTCGGGCACGGTCGCTCCGCCGCCGGCCAGCGGGCGACGGCCCGTTCGGGGTCGCCGGTGAGCCGCGGCTCGGCCCGTTCCCATGTGGAGAGCTGGGCCCGCGCCTCGCCCCACTGCACGATGCGCTGGGCGCTGTCGAGCGCGATGCCCGCCCAGCCGCCGGTGAGGCCCTGCACCACCGCCTCGGCCAGGGGGAAGAGCACCTCCGTGCGGGGGTCGGCCCGCAGGCCCTTGCCGGCGAGGGCGTGCAGTCGCGGGTGCAGGTCCACGGCGGAGAGCAGGCCGGCCACCTCGGCGGGCACCGGAGTGAACGGCAGGATCCGGGTCGCCGCGGAGATGGTGAGGCCGAGCGCGTCCGAGGCGAGGGCGCCGAGGGTACGCGGGGTGCGCGGGCCCTCCTCGGGCGGATGCGGTGGCGGGATCTCCGGGTCCGGCTCGTACGGGCAGGCGCGTTCGGCGCGGGCGATCGTGGCGATGAGGTCACGGAGCTTCGGTCCCGGCGTGGAGACGGCCACCACGACCCGGCCGGACGGCGCGTTCACGCGGGCCCACTCGACCCCGGGGACGCTCTCCAGCGCCGCCTCCACCTGCCGGGCCAGCGCGTCGCCGCCGTCCTGGCAGACGCCGTGCACCTCGATGTGGTGGCGGCCGGGCCGGGACCACACCCGCCGGCTGGTCAGGCCGACCATCCGGGCCAGCCGCGCCGCGGCGGAACCGGCGGTTCGGGAGGCGTCGCCGACCAGCCGCGGCACGCCGACCGGCGGAAGGAGCCGAGCGGCGGCGCGCGCGGCCGGGGTCATCGAGGCGTACGGCCGGACGGGTGCCGGCCCGACTCCCCTGCGCTGCTGCTCCTGACCTCCGTCATCTCGCCTCCCGCGCGTCGCGTCCGGCGCCCTGGCTTCCCGGCGTGCCGTCCGTTATGCCCTCCGACCGGCGGAATCTTGGACCGTCCGACCGTTCGTCCGCGCCGGCACCGGAGTTGCCGGTGAGAGAGGTGGGCCACTCGCCGGTTGACCTCAATCCGGGTTGAGGTCGCAGGCTGGGCGCATGCTGATCGATCTGCTCCGGGCGGGTGTCGCGTGACCGCCACGATGGCGCCGGCCGACCCGGTGTCGGGGCTTCTCTCGCCCCGGCTGCGCGCGATGACCGTGGGCAGCGTCGCGCTCATCTCGCTGCTCGCCTTCGAGGCGTTGGCCGTCGGTACGGCCATGCCGACGGTCGCCCGCAGCCTGGACGGGCTCGCCCTGTACGGGCTGGCCTTCGGCGGTGCGTTCGCCGCCGGCGTGCTCGCCATGGTGGTCTCCGGCATCTGGTGCGACGCCCGCGGGCCCGGTGCGCCGATGTGGCACGGGCTCGTCTGGTTCGTGGTCGGGCTCGTCGTCGCCGGCACCGCACCCGTGATGAGCGTGCTGGTCGTCGGCCGGGTGGTGCAGGGCTTCGGCTCGGGGCTGCTCTCCGTGGCGCTGTACGTGATCGTCGGCCAGGCGTACCCGGAGGTGCTGCACCGGCGGATCTTCGCGGCGTTCGCGGCCGCGTGGGTCGTACCGTCGCTGGTCGGACCCGCCCTGACCGGGCTGATCGTCGAGCACCTCGGCTGGCGGTGGGTCTTCCTCGCGGTGCCGGCGGTGGCCGTGCCGGCGGCGCTGTTCGTGCGCCCGGGCCTGCGGTCCATCGCCGGTACGGCGGTGACCGGCCCGCCGGCGGGCGCGGCGGCGCGGATCGCGTGGGCGTGCGGGGCGGGGGTGAGCGCCGCACTGTTGCATATCGGGGGACAGCAGCGCGGCGTGTCCGCCGTGGTCGTCACGGCGCTCGCCATCGCCGGCCTGCTGCTCTGCGCGCCGCGCCTGCTGCCGGCGGGGTTCGTCCGCGCCGCCCGGGGGCTGCCCACCGTGATCGGCCTGCGTGGACTCGCCTCGGCGGCGTTCGTCGGCGCGGAGGTGGTCATCCCGCTCATGCTCTCGCGGGAGCGCGGTCTCTCACCGACGGCGGCCGGGCTGGTGCTCACCGTCGGGGCGGTGTCCTGGTCGGCGGGTTCCTGGATCCAGGGGAGGATCCCGGCGCCGGCCTCGCGGGCCACCCTGCCGCGCGCCGGGCTGGTCTGCATCACGGTCGGCATCGGGACGGTGGCGTTCACGGTGGCGCCCGGCACGCCGGTCCTCGTGGGCGTCCTCGGTTGGGCCGTCGCCGGGCTCGGCATGGGGCTGCTCTACCCGTCGCTGTCGGCGCTCACCCTCGAACTGTCCGGTCCCGGGGAGCAGGGGCGCAACAGCTCGTCGCTGCAACTGGGCGACTCGCTGAGCGCGGCGACCGTGCTGGCGCTCACCGGCGCCGTGCTCGCCGCGGGATCGGCGCCGGGCCCCGGCAGCTACCTCACCACCCTGACCGTCTCCGCGGCGCTGGCGCTGGTCGGCACGCTCCTGGCCACCCGCGTCTCGCCGCGGTGACGTGCTGCTCGACCAGGACGGCCTCGGCCTGATCCTGAAGTTGTTGCCACTCGTTGTCTGATTTGTCGGCAACAACTTCATGATCACCGAGGTGGGCGGTCGGCGAACCGGCCCGGTACCGGGTGGCGGGCCGGGAGGATGGGCGGCGATGAGCTTCCTGACCATCCTGCCGCTGGCCGTGGTGATGGTCGCCGGGACGCAGTTCGTCGCGGCGGTGCTGCTGCCCTCGGCCGACCGTCCACGGGCCGCGCCGCTCGGGTACCTGGCCGGCGTGGGAGCGGTGGTCACCGCCGGGGTGACGGTCAGTTGGCTGGTCACCAGGGTGCTGCGCGGCTTCGCGGACCGGGCGGAGACCGACGTCGGCCGCCTGGAGAGCACCGCGCGGCGGATCGACTGGGCGGTGCTGGGACTGCTGGTCGTCCTCGCGCTGGTCGTCTACCTCCGCCGTCACGAGTCCGGCACGCCCCGGTGGATGAGCGCCCTCCGGCACGCCGGACCGGGGCGGGCGGCCCGGCTCGGCGTGGTGCTGGTCGCCACCTCGCCGACGGACGACCTCACGATGGCGGCGGTCGGTGCGAGCGTCGCCCGGCACGACCTGGCGTGGTGGCACCTGCTGCCGTTCATCGCCGTGACCCTCGGGCTGCTCGCCCTGCCGCTGGTCGCGCTGCTGCTGGCCGGCCGGCGGGCCATGGACACACTGCCCGGCATCCGCACCTGGTCCGACCGGCACGCCTGGGTCGTCAGCGAGGTCGTCATCGCGTTCTACGCGCTGGTGACCGTGCTCGACCTGCTGAGCTGACCGGACCGGTCCGGGCCGCGGTGATCCGACGCACAGCCGGTCACGTCGCCACCGGCCGTGCCGTCCAGATCGTGGACGGCGGGCCGACGACACGAGGAGGACGAGATGAAGGTGCTGGTCACCGGGGCGACGGGACGTCTCGGTCGCGTGGTGGTGCCGCGGCTGCGGGAGGACGGGCACACCGTGCGGGCGACGAGCCGGCGTCCGCGTACCGACCCGGGCGTCGAGTGGGTGGCCGCCGACCTGGCGACCGGGGACGGGCTGGCCGACGCCGTGGACGGCGTCGACGGAATCCTGCACCTGGCGTCCGCGCCCAACCGCGGTACCCACGAGGTCGACGTGCTCGGCACACGCCGGCTCGTGGTCGCCGCCGGGCAGGCCGGGGTCCGGCACCTGGTGTACGTCTCGATCGTCGGCGTGGACCGGGTGCCCATCCCGTACTACCGGCACAAGCTCGCCGCCGAACAGGTGGTCGCGGCCGGGCCGGTGCCCTGGTCGGTGCTGCGGGCCACGCAGTTCCCGGAGTTCCTCGACGACCTTCTCCGGATGTCGAGCCGGTTCGGCCCGACCATCGGGGACCGCGCGATCCTCGCCCAGCCGGTCGACCCGGCGGAGGTCGCGGCGCGGCTCGTGGCCCGGCTCGCGGCCGGGCCGCTGCGGGGCATCGAGGAGTACGGCGGGCCGGAGGTGCTCCGCTTCGACGAGGCGGTACGCGCCTGGCGGGCCGCCCGGCACTCCCGGCGACCGCTGCTGCCCGTACGCCTGCCGGGGCGGCTCGGCCGTGCGCTGCGCGACGGCGGGCTCGTCACCACGGCCCTGCCGAAGGGCACCCGCACCTGGGCCGACTACCTGGCCGACACGTACGGGGGAACCACCCGGAGATGAGAACGTGTCCCGTTCACGTTCGACCTAGCGTGACCGCATGTTCGCTGTCGTCACCACTGTGATCCTGTACTGCTTCGGTTTCGTCTTCCTCTACGGCGTGATCCGGCTCGCCGTCCGGCACGGCCTGGAGGACCTGGAGGTGCGCCGCGCCCAGGCCGCGCGGGCCGAGGAACTGGCGGTCCACCGGGACCGGACGTTCCTCAAGGAGAACGCCTTCCTCGCCGGGAGCTGAGCGGCCGGGAGCTGAGCGCCGGGACGGTGGCGGGTGATCCTGCCGCCGTCCCGGGCGGCACGCGCTGGCCTTCCGCGGGGGAACGGGTGGGCGCGGCGGACGGGCGGGTGAAAGGATCGCATCCGTGATGGGGACGCTGAAGACCGAACCTGCCCGTACCCGCCCCGACCTGCTCGCCCCGCCGGTGGCCGCGGCGCTCGCCGAGTGGCCCGCCGACGCTCCGGTCGACGTGGACGACGTGCTCGTGGCGCCGATCGACGCCGACCTCGCCGACACCGCCGCCTTCTGCGCGGCGTACGAGGTGGGGCTGGACGTCTCGGCCAACTGCGTGGTGGTGGCCGGCAAGCGGGAGGGCGTGGTCCGCTACGCGGCCTGCGTCGTCCTCGCCACCACCCGGGCCGACGTGAACGGGGTGGCCCGGCGGGCGCTCGACGTGCGCAAGGCGAGCTTCGCGCCGATGGCGGACGCCGTGGAGCTGACCGGCATGGAGTACGGCGGGATCACGCCGATCGGCCTGCCGGCGCAGTGGCCGATCCTCGTGGACTCGCGGGTGGTCGCCACGCCGCACGTCATCATCGGCTCGGGCGTGCGCCACAGCAAGATCGCGCTGCCCGGCCCGGCCCTCGGGGCGCTGCCCGGCGCCCGGGTGGTCGAGGATCTGGCCCGCCCGGCCTGACCGTCCGGCCCGGACGCGGCGCACTCGTCGGCGTCGATGTGGTTGCACGTGAAACATCGCCGGTCGTGGTCGGCAGGCCGCCGACCGCGACCGGGATCAGCCGTTGGTCGACTCCAGCCGCTCGACCTCGGCCAGGGCGGCGAGCAGCGTCTGCGGCTCCTGGGCGCCGGTGACCGCGTACTTGCCGGCCAGCACGAAGGTCGGCACGCTGGTGACTCCGATGTCCCGGGCCTTGGCCAGTTCGGCGGCGAGTTCCTTCGTGCCCTCGTCGGAGTCGAGGAACCGGCGGGCGTCGGCGGCGTCGAGCCCGACCTGCCCGGCGAGGGTGGCGAGCGCCTCCCGCGACCCCACGTCGATTCCGTCCACGAAGTGCGCCCGGTAGAGGGCCTCCACCATTTCGGCGGCGAGGCCGCGCTCGGTGGCGTACGCGACCAGCCGGTGGGCGTCGAAGGTGTTCGCCGCGACGGCCCGGTCGTAGTCGAGCCGAAGCCCGACGCCCGCGGCCACGTCGGTGACCCGGTCGACCATCTGCCGGGCGTTGGCCGTACCGCCGAACTTCGCGGCGAGCGACTGGACGACCGGCTGCGGCTCGGGCACCGGCGACGGGTCGAGCTGGAACGGCCGGTAGCGGACGGTCACGTCACCGTCGTACGACGCGAGGGCCTGCTCCAGGCGGTGCTTGCCGATGTAGCACCACGGGCACACCACGTCCGCGTAGATCTCGATCTCCATGACCGGTGGCAACTTCCCGCTCAGCCGAGTTGTTCCCGGACCTGGCGCTTCAGCCGGGCCAGGATCGCCGTGCCGCCGCGTACCCGCAGCGGGCTGATCGCCTGCGCCAGCCCCATCCGCTGGTAGAGGTCGTCCGGGACGGCGAGCACCTCGTCCGCGCTGGCGCCGGCCAGCCCCTCGGCGAGGATGCCGGCGAACGCCCGCGTGGTCGGCGCCTCGGGAGGGCAGTCGAAGGCGGTCTCCACCGTCTTCTCCGGCGTCACCCGGGCGCGCAGGAAGAACGCGGTCTGGCACTCCGGCACCTGCTCCATGCCCTCCCGCTCGCCCGGCGGGAGCGGGGGGATGACGTCGGCGTACTCGAGCAGCATCTCCAGCACCACGTCGCGGGGTGCGGCGGCGAACTCGTCGACGATCTCGGCCAACCTGGCCGGCATGGCAGACATGCGTTCGAGGCTACCCCCGTCGGGAGGCGGCCCCTCCTCTACCGGGAACGTCGAGGAGGGGCCGCTCCTCACACGGTCGGCGCCTGCTCGCTGATCTCGCTGAGGGCGGATCGGGGGTCGAGCTGCATGGCCAGGTCGCCGAGGGAGACGATCCCGACCAACTTGCGGTCGTTGTCACAGACCAGCACCCGCCGGATCCCGCGTTCGCGCATCAGCGCCGCCGCCTCGGCGGCCGTCGCGTGCTGGTCGATCATCACGACCTCGCGGGTGATGATCGAGCCGATCGTGGTCGTGGCGGGGTTCACGCGTTCGGCCACCGCCCGCACCACGATGTCGCGGTCCGTGAGCATGCCCGCGAGGCTGGCGCCGTCGGTCACCACCACGTCGCCGATGTCGGCCTCCTTCATGACCGAGGCCGCCTCGTCCAGAGTGGTCTCCGCCGGCAGGTAGACGACCTGCCTGGTCATCACGTCGCTGACCCGGTATCCGGTCATGAGAGCCCTCCACAAACGCGTTCGCCGATCCGGTTGCGGTACCCCGTCACGCCCCCGTTACACCAGGTGCCCGCGCGTCGCGCGCACCTCGTCGGCGAGTCGCTCGACCAGCCCGTCGAGGGGCACGTCGCTCCGTTCGCCGGTGGCCCGGTCGCGCAGCTCCACGTACCCCTCGGTGAGCCGGCGGCCGACCACGACGGCGCGCGGGACGCCGATCAGCTCGGCGTCGGTGAACTTCACCCCGGCGGAGACGCCGGCGCGGTCGTCGACGAGCACCCGCAGGCCCGCCGCGGCGAGGCGCCCGCCGAGGTCGAGCGCCGCCTCCACCTGCGGCCCCTTCCCGGCCGCCACGAGGTGTACGTCGAGAGGCGCGACCGACGCCGGCCAGACGAGTCCCCGGTCGTCGTGGTGCTGTTCGGCGATGGCCGCCACGAGCCGGGACATCCCGATGCCGTAGCAGCCCATGGTGGGCCGGACCGGTTTGCCCTCGGGGCCGAGCACGTCGACGGCGAACGCGTCGGTGAAGCGGCGGCCGAGCTGGAAGATGTGACCGATCTCGATGCCCCGCCGGATGGTCAGCTCGCCGGCCTCGCACGCCGGGCACCGGTCGCCGGGGCGCACCTCCGCGGCCTCGATCGCGCCGTCGGGGGTGAAGTCCCGGCCGCTGACCACGTTCGTGGCGTGCCGGCCCGGCTCGTTCGCCCCGGTCAACCAGGCCGAACCGGGCACCACGCGCGGGTCCACCAGGTAGCGGAGGCCGAGCTTGGCGAGGATCTGCGGGCCGATGTAGCCGCGGACCAGCTCCGGGTGCTCCGCCCAGTCCTCGAAGACGGTGACGGTGGCCGGGTGCAGCGCGGCCTCGACCCGCTTCAGGTCGACCTCCCGGTCGCCGGGCAGCCCGATCACGAGCAGCTCGGTCTCGTCGGCGCCGGGCCGGCGGACGGTCAGCAGGATGTTCTTCAGCGTGTCGGCGGCCGTCCAGTCGCTCCGGCCGGCGAGGCGGCGGGCGTTGGCCAGCTCCACGAGGCTCGCGATCGTGGGCGTCTCGGGAGTGTCGTGCACCTCGGCCGGCGGGTGCGCGTACGGGTCGCCGGCCGCCGGCGCGCGGGTGGTGACGGCCTCGGTGTTCGCCGCGTAGTCGCAGGCGGTGCAGCCCACGAACGTGTCCTCGCCGACCGGCGCGGCCGCCAGGAACTCCTCCGACGCCGAGCCGCCCATCGCACCGGACGTGGCCCGCACGATCGTGTAGTCCAGGCCGAGCCGGTCGAAGACCTTCGTGTAGGCGGCGCGGTGCCGGTCGTACGCGGCCTGGAGACCCGCCTCGTCCAGGTCGAACGAGTAGGCGTCCTTCATGAGGAACTCCCGCCCGCGCAGCAGGCCGGCGCGCGGCCGGGCCTCGTCCCGGAACTTGGTCTGGATCTGGAACAGCGTGACGGGGAAGTCCCGGTACGACGTGAAGACGTCCCCGACGAGCAGGGTCGCCAGCTCCTCGTGCGTGGGGGCGAGCAGGTGCTCGGCGCCCTTCCGGTCGGCGAGGGTGAAGATGTCGTCGCCGTACTCCGTCCACCGGCCGCTGGTCCGGTACGGCTCGGCCGGCAGCAGCGCCGGGAAGTGCACCTCCTGGTCGCCGATGGCCGTCATCTCGGCGCGGACCACCTCGGTGACCCGGTCCAGCACGAGCTTGCCCAGCGGCAGCCAGGTGTAGCCGCCCGGCGCGGCGCGGCGGACGTAGCCGGCGCGCAGCAGGAGCCGGTGGCTCGGCACCTCCGCGTCCGCCGGGTCCTCGCGCAGGGTCCGCAGCAGGAGGGTCGACATACGCAGCAGCATTGCCGCAGCGTACGACCGGCGCCGCCGGCCCGGCGACGGGTTTCGCGAGCCCCAGCCCGCGTCGATCACGCGGTTGTGGTGCCGGACAGGGGCGACACCTGCGCTTGTCCTGCCCACCACGACCGCGTGATCGCGGGGATCAGGTCGGGTGCGGCGCGATCGGTCAGGGGCGCCGGGCGTGCGCGACGAAGGCGCGCCAGGCTCGCGGGGTGAAGGTGAGGACCGGACCGGTCGGGTCCTTGCTGTCCCGTACGCCGACGACCCCCGGCAGGTTGTCGGCCACCTCGACGCACTCGCTGTTGCCGCTGCGGGTGGACTTGCGCCAGACGGCGCCGGTCAGCTCCATGACGACACCACTTCCTTCATCAGCTCGACCGACTGCCGGTGGGGCAGCGCCTCGCTGCGGACGCTCTCCCACCTCGCGACCAGACTAGCCACGTCCTCATCCCTGTCGATCGTCGTGCCGCCGAGCTGGTTCTCCAGGTAGCCGATCCAGCCGCCGTCCGCACCCCGGGCGAGGGTGAACGGGCCGGCGAGTCCCACGTGCGTGCTCACCTCGGCCGGGATGACGTGCACCCGGACGTGCGGGCGTTCGACGCACCGGATCAGGTGACCGACCTGCTGGGCCATGATGCCCCGGAAGCTCTCGTCGGCCCGGCGGAGCACGGCCTCCTCCACCACGGTGACGAGCTTGGGCGGTTGCGCGCGACCGAGGACGGCCTGCCGGTCCAACCGGACCGCCACCCGCCTCTCCACCTCGTCGTCGCTCAGCATGTCGTCGGCCCGGATCACCGCGCGGGCGTAGTTCTCCGTCTGGAGCAGACCGGGCACGAGCGTCGGGTGGTAGCACCAGAGCAGTTGGGCGTCGCGCTCGGCGTCCAGCCACGGTCGGAGCCAGCTCGGCTGCCCGTCGCGCTCGGCCATCCTGAGCAGCGACAGCAGAAGCCCGCCGGTGTTCAACACCTCGTCGGCACGCTTCAGGAAGAACCGGTCGAGCGGCCGCTGGCCCAGCTCGACGGCGGACACCTGCGAGCCGGAGAAGTGGACGAGCCTCCCGAACTCCTCCTGGCTCAGGCCGGCGTTCTGCCGTAGGCGCCGCAGTTGCGTCCGAATCAGCTCGGCGGTCGGCTCGCCCTCCACGCGTCCTCCACGATCTTCCCGGCGTCTCCACGGCACGTCCACGCGGTCGGGACGGTCCCCCCGACCCCGCCCCGAAGGGCGTCGATGCCTTCCGAGAGTAGTGGCGTCCTCACCAGACTGTCACGCGGTGGACCGCCTCCCGTCCGGTCCACTTCCGGGGCCGCCCCGCACCTCCCCCCGTGCCGGGGCGGCCCCACACCCGAAGGAGGTCGAGATGCGCAACCCGCTCCGCTGGCTCCGGCGCCGCACCGCCGAGCCGCCACCACCGCCTGCCGCGCCGGAGAGCACCAACCTGCCGGGCTGGATGCGGGAGCCCACCCGCGTCATCCCCACGTCGCGCCCGGGCAGCCCGGGCCGGTTGACCCCGGCGCAGCAGTGGCGCGCCAACGGAGGGCGCTGGTGACCGGCGGCCGTGCCCGGACGGGATTCCCGGTGCCGCGCCTCGGTCCGTACGCCGACCGGCCGCGTCCCTATCCGCCGGGCCACCCGCCGCACGTGCCGATCCGACCGCTGTGGATGTGCCGGGCCTGCGGGCAGCCGTGGCCGTGTGCCGAGGCGCGGCTGCTGCTGCGGGTCGAGTACGACCAGAACCCCGTCGAGCTGGCCATCTACCTGTCCGGGCTCTACCACGAGGCGACGCACGACCTGTTCCGGCTCAACCCGCACGACGGTCCGACCCCGCGCGAGCTGTTCGAGCGGTTCGTGGCCTGGGGCCCGTACCGGAGGGGGATGGTCGAGCCACCCTCCCACTGACCGGAGTCACCTGCGGGTGAGGATCCGCAGCTTGGCATCGATGTCCAGCTGGAACGTGACCTGCATGTCCTCGTACGGAGTGCCCGAATGCCAGCTCAGCTCGACGCCCTCCATGTCGTAGTCATGCCCAGTCGCGGTAAGTCGGCAGGGCACGTCGCCCTTCTCCAGGTCGGCGAGGAACACGTCCGCCCTCACGACATCCTTGACGTCCCCATCCCGTGCGTAGGGGTCGTCGTAGGTCGTTACGCGGTACAGAAGGGCGTAGCGCTTGTGCAGCCCGACGTCGAGGATCTTCCTGAGCCGCGTGGCGGGATCTTTCTCGACGCCCTTGTACGGCTCGTAGCCGTATTGGCTGGTCACCTCGAAGCGGTTGGTGCCCAGCGGGCCTTGCGGGCCCGTGACCCACATGCCGCGGATGAGCCAGCCCGGCGCCACGGCGAACCTGCCCAACTTCTGGCTGGGATTGTCGGCGATCTGTTCCGGAACGCCAGCCTCGCTCAGCGGCGCGATGTCGACGTTGCCACCTTGGCCCGGGCTGTTGTAGCTGTCCAGGACGAGGGACGTGTGATCGAAGTGGACGAAATCCGGTTCCGGGTCCAACGTCCTGTCGCACGAATCCTTGCCGGGGCTCTCTCTGGGCACGCGCGAAGCGGCGTCGGCGAGAGCCACGCGCCGTTGCTCGTAGCGCGGCCGGTACTCCTCGAGAACCTCCTTCAGCGCCCTGTCCGACCGGTCCTCTTCGCGCTCGTCGCTCCCGTCGCAGCCGGACAGCAGCATCGCGACGACAGCCGCCACCATGCCCCACATCACCCGCAGGAGCGCGGACGAGCCAGCCATACATCGATGGTAGACGACAGGTCGGACGCCCGGCCGTGGTTCGCACCGAGCAGGGACGGGGCGGACCACGTGGTCCGCCCCGTGCCTACGCCGGCCTCACGCGGTGTGACGCCGTCGCCGGTCAGCGGCGTCGGCGATGACCTCTGCCACGTTCGGTCGGCAGCGGCACCTGCCGGCCCGAATCGCGGTGACAAACTGGTCGCCGCAGGCAACGAGGGAGCGTGAGGGAGGCCGGGGTGCGCTGGCGCAGCTTCGTGGCGGTGGGTGACAGCTTCACCGAGGGGATGGACGACCCGTACCCGGACGGCACCTACCGGGGCTGGGCCGACCTTGTCGCGACCCGACTCGCCGCCGAGGCCGGCCCGGACTTCCGCTACGCGAACCTCGCCATCCGCGGCCGGCTCTTCCCCAACATCGTGGCGAACCAGATCCCCGAGGCGCTCGCCATGAAGCCGGACCTGGTGAGCTTCGCGGCCGGCGGCAACGACGTGCTGCGCCGCACGTTCGACGGGGCCGGGCTGGTCAGCCGCTTCGACGAGATCGTGGGACAGCTCCGGGCGAACGGCTCGGACGTGCTGATCTTCCGGTTCGCGGACGTGATGGCCCGGCTCCCCGGGCAGCGGCTGGTCCGGCCCCGCGTCGAGCTGCTGAACCGGGCGGTCGGCGAGACCGCCGCGCGGCACGGCGCGATCCTGGTCGACCTGTACGCCGACGACACGTACCTCAACCCGATGCTGTGGAGCACCGACCGGCTGCACCTCTCGCCGGCCGGGCACCGGCGGGTCGCCGGCCAGGTGCTCGACGCGCTCGGGGTGGGCTGTGACGAGGAGTGGCTCATGGTCCCGCCCCACCCGGAGCCCACGCCGTGGCTGGCCGCCCGGGCGGCCGACCTGCGCTGGGCGGGGCAGCACCTGGCCCCGTGGATCAAGCGGCGACTCACCGGCCGCTCGTCCGGCGACACCGTCACCGCCAAGCGCCCCTCGCTCAGCCCGATCTCCGACTGACGCGCGGACTGCCTGCCCCGTCACGTTTGGGGGTCGGGGAAGGGCCGCCCGGCGTACCTTGGGGATCATGTCTGTGCCGAGCGATCCTGATCCCCGCCTCCAGGCGTACGCGGACCCGCAGCGCCTGGTCACCACCGACTGGCTGGCCGAGCACCTCGGCGACGAGGGCCTCGTCGTCGTCGAGTGCGACGAGGACGTGCTGCTGTACGACACCGGCCACATCCCGGGCGCCGTCAAGGTGGACTGGCACCTCGAACTCAACGACCAGGTGACCCGCGACTACCTGGACGCCAGGAGCTTCGCCGAGATGTGCGCCGCCAAGGGCATCGGCCGGGACGACACGGTCGTCTTCTACGGCGACAACTTCAACTGGTGGGCCGCGTACGCCCTCTGGGTCTTCTCCCTCTTCGGCCACCCCGACGTGCGGCTGCTCAACGGCGGCCGGCAGAAGTGGGTCGAGGAGGGACGCGAGCTGAGCCGCGAGAAGGTGAGCCGGCCGCGCGCCGAGTACCCGGTGCCGCAGCGGGACGACGCCCCGATCCGGGCCTTCCGCGAGCAGGTGATGGCGCACGTGGCGGCCGGCCGTCCGCTGGTCGACGTCCGCTCGCCCGGCGAGTACACCGGCGAGATGCTGCACATGCCCGACTACCCGCAGGAGGGCGCGCTGCGCGGCGGCCACATCCCGGGCGCGCTCAACAAGCCGTGGAAGTCGGCGGCGAACGACGACGGGACGTTCAAGTCCCCCGACGAGCTGCGGGCCATCTACGCCGACCAGCTCGGGCTGAGCCCGGACGACGACATCGTGGCGTACTGCCGCATCGGTGAGCGGTCCAGCCACACCTGGTTCGTGCTGCGGCACCTGCTCGGCTACCCGCAGGTGCGCAACTACGACGGCTCGTGGACCGAGTGGGGCAACCTGGTCCGCGCCCCCGTCGTGAAGGGCGACCAGCCCGGCGGCCTGAACCCCTGACGCCGGTGCGAGAAGGGGCCCCTTCCGGAAGGGGCCCCTACTCGACGTCCCGGACAGCTCACCCTGCGGCGGGCGCTCAGCCGGCGCGCTCAGCCCGGCGGTGAGCGCTCAGCCGGCGGCGAGCGAGACCAGGCCCTGGAGTTCGCGCAGGACGCCGGTGATCTCACCGGTCTCCGGGTCCCAGCGCGCGAGGCCGGCGTCCGGGGCGAGCCGGAGCAGCACGGTGCCGCCCTCGCCCCAGCCCAGTACCTCGCAGCAGCCCTTCGTCCGATCTCGACCGAGGTCGAGGAGATGCGCCACGGCGCCGGTACGCGCGTCGAGCACGGCCACCCCCTCCGCGCCGTCGATCTCCCTGCTGGTGATCCACGCCGCCCGGGCCACCCGGTCACCGCGCAGCCAGCCCCGGCCGTAGAACTCGTTCACCCGGTACGACGCCGGCAGGTCGCCCTGGCCGACCCGCTGCTCGGTGCGGAGGGCGCCGTCCCCCGCCGACCGGCTGCGCAGCGTGAGACCGTCCCGCATCCCGCTCAGCTCGACGAGCGCCGCCTCCCGCCCGGCAGCCGGGTCCGGAGCGGACACGTCCCAGGCGGAGACGTCGATCCCCGCCGCCGCGCCCGAGGACCGGTCCACCGCGTACGTCCGGTCGTCGCCGCCGACCAGCACCCGGCCGCCGGCCCAGACCACCAGTTCGAGGTACCCGTCGAGCGGGACACGGCGTACGCCCGCGGTGGTCAGGTCGACCAGGACCAGCTCGCCGGTCTGCGCGAACGCGGCGGTCCGTCCGTCCGGGGAGAGCACACCGGGCTTGAGGGCGGGCGCCTCGTTGCCGCCGGCGTCCCGGGTGGGTTCGAGGTCCACCACGTCGAGCGAGCGGACCACGCCGTCGTCGCCCAGCACCCGGACCGGGCCGTCGGCCCGGTACTCGGCGTCGACCGGCTGGTAGAGCGCCAGCGCGCGCCGGACGGGTTCGCGTGAGAGCGGCGCGGTCGCCGGATCCGTGAGACGCGCCAGCGGGTCGGCCCGGAACGCCAGCGTGGCCGGCGGTCGCTGCACCGGCGGGGCGTGCGTGGGCGTGAGGTCGGTGACGCTCGGGTCGGCCACGATGGGCGGCGGTCCGACCGGGGGACGCAGGGCGAACACGGTGCCGCCGCCGGCCAGCGCGACGGCGAGGGCCGCCGCGCCGACGGCCCGCCGGGTGTGCCGGACCCGCCGCGCCCGCTCCCAGGCGGTCCCCGCCGGGTGGCTCGGGCGTACGTCCTCGGCGGCGACCGTGAGCAGCCGCCGCAGCTCCTCTTCCCTCACTGCGTCACCTCCATCCCGCTGGCCAGCCCGTCGTCGCGGCCCAGCTCGGGGGCCAGTTCGCGGAGCCGGCGCAGCGCGGCGTGGCACTGGCTCTTCACGGTGCCGACGCTCACGCCGAGCACCTCGGCGGTGGCCGCCTCGGTCAGGTCCTCGTAGTACCGAAGCACCACGACCGCGCGTTGCCGCGGCGGCAGCCGGACCAGGGCCTCGCGCAACGCGAGCCGGAGCGCGTCGTCCCGGTCGGCGCCGGCCTGGTCCGGCGTCCGGGCGCTCAGCCACTCGCGGCGGCGCCGTCGCCACCACGAGACCGCGTCCCGGTAGAGGATCGAGCGCACGTACGCGGCCGGGTCGCCCTCGCGCACGCTGGGCCAGCGCAGCGCGAGCTTGAGCAGCGCGTCCTGGAGGAGGTCCTCGGCCTGGTGCCGGTTGCCGCAGACCAGGTACGCGGCACGCAGCAGCCGGTGCTGGTGGCTCTCGACGAAGCTGACGTAGCCGTCCCGCCCGTCGTCTCCGGCCGCCCGTGCCATGGCGCCTCCCTCCGGCGGGTCGTCGCGCTCATCACTCAGACGCACGGGGGGCGGAAAAGGTTGGGGCGGGCAGCGGATCGGATTCCGGCTCCGGCCGGGCCCCGCGGAGCACCCGCCACGCCGCGACGGTGACCACCGCGAACGTGCCAGCGGCCGCCCCGGCCACGGTCACCGTCCCGTACGCCCCCGCGACCAGACCGGCGACCGCCGCCCCGATCGGTGCGGTGAGCAGCCCCACCATCCGCTGGGCGGCACCCACCCGCCCGAGCAGCGTCGCGGGCACCCGCTGCTGCCCGTACGCGGCCCACAGACTGTTCCACACCGACGTGCCGGCGGCGAAGACCGCCAGGGCGAGCCCGGCCGGCACAGGGTGTCGGGCCAGCGCGAACCCGGCCAGCGCGACGGTCTGCGCGGCGAGCACCGCGCGCAGCACGGGCAGCGTGCCGAACCGGGAGGCGAGGCGGCCGGCCACGAGCGCCCCGGCCAGACCGCCGACGATCGCCGTGGCCATGAAGAGGCCGTACCCGGCCGGCGGCACCCGCAGCACCTCCAGCGCGTGGAGCACGACGATCGCCATGAGCCCGCTGATCGCGAGGTTGCTCGCCGCGCTCAACAGGGTGACCCGCCACAGCGTGCGGTCCCCCCGCAACCACCGCACCCCAACCCAGAGCACCCCCGCGCGTGCCCTGCTTCCCGCGATCTTGCAGTTGTGGCCCTTGGTTCGTGGCTTTTCGTGGGGTTTGTCGGGGCGGAAAATGCAAGATCGCGGGGAGGTGGGCGGGGTGAGGGCGAGCACCAGCGTGGCCGCGAGCGCGAACGTCACCGCGTCGAGGGCGAACGGGAGGGCGGGGGCCGCGGCGAACGCCGCACCGGCGACGGGCGCGCCGACGAGACCCCCGGCCACCGCCGTACCGGCCTGGAGCCGGCCGTTGGCCCGGGGCAGGGCGTCCGGCGGCACCACCGACGGCAGCAGCGCGAAGGAGGCGGCGTCGAAGAGGGTGCCGAGGGTGGCGAGCAGGAAGGCGACCAGCAGCAGCATCCCGAGGCCGGCCCGGTCCACGGCGACCGCCACGGCGAGCGCGGCCACCACGGCGGCGCGTACGCCGTCGACGAGCGCCATCGTCCGGCGGCGGTCCCAGCGGTCGGCGTACACGCCGCCGAGCAGGCCGAAGAGCAGCGGCGGCACCTGCGCGGCCACGGTGACCGCCGCGATCAGCCGGGGATCGCGGGTCAGGGTCGCGGCCAGCAGGGCCAGAGCGGGCGTACGCAGCGCGTCCCCGAAACGGGAGGAGACGGCGGCGGACCACAGCAGGTGGTAGTCGCGGCCGAGCCGGGATGCGGGCATGGCGGTGACCCTGGAGGGTCGACCCGCTCGAGGGTCAAGCCGACGGGTGAACGGGGGACGCGCGGCGTCGGTGACGGTCGGTACGGTGAGCGCCGGCATCGGACCGGGGAGCACACAGGCGTGGACCACACCTTCCAGGTCGACCTTCGTGGCGTCGTCGACCTGCTCAGTCATCATCTCTACGGCAGCCCGCGGGTGTACGTCCGCGAGCTCCTGCAGAACGCGGTGGACGCGATCACCGCGCGCCGGGCGACCGACCCGGACGCGCCGGCGCTGATCCGCATCGAACCGCCGGAACTGACCGGCGACGGGACACTGCGGATCCACGACACAGGCATCGGCCTCACCGAGGCGCAGGTGCACGAGCTGCTGGCCACCATCGGCCGCAGCTCGAAGCGGGACGAGCTGGGCTTCTCCCGGCACGAGTTCCTCGGCCAGTTCGGCATCGGCCTGCTCTCCTGCTTCCTGGTCGCCGACGAGATCCGCGTACTCACCCGGCACGGCGACCAGCCGACCGTCCGCTGGACGGGCCACTCCGACGGCCGCTACACGGTCGAGCCCGCTCCGGCCGGGGCCGGGCGCAGCGAACCGGGCACCACGGTCACGCTGGTACCGCGCCGGGACGCCGACCAGTGGTTCACCACGGCCACCGTCACCGACCTGGCGCGGCTGTTCGGCTCGCTGCTGCCGGTCACGGTGCGCGTCGGCGACGTGGTGACCACCGCCGGGCCACCGCCGTGGCCCACCACCGCGGGCGCGCCGGTCGACCGTCCGGGATTGATCCGGTACGCGCGGGAGACGCTCGGCTTCGACCCGTTCGACGTGCTGCCGCTGTCCGTGCCGGAGGCGGGGCTCACCGGCGTCGCGTTCATCCTTCCCGAGCCGGTGAACCCGGCGGCGCGGGCCGGGCACCGCGTCTACCTCAAGCGGATGCTGCTCACCGAGCACGCCGACGGCCTGCTGCCGGACTGGGCGTTCTTCGCGCACTGCGTGGTCGACGCCAGCGAGCTGCGGCCGACGGCGAGCCGCGAGGCGCTCTACGAGGACACGCTGCTCACGGCGACCCGGGAGGCGCTCGGCGAGCAGGTCCGCGGCTGGCTGGTCCGGTTGGCCCGGCACGACCCGCGCCGGCTCGCCGAGTTCCTCCAGGTGCACCACCTCGGCGTGAAGGCGTTGGCGCTGCACGACGACGAGATGCTCCGTTTGGTCGACGAGTGGTGGCCGATGGACACCAACGTCGGCACGCTCACGCTGGCCGAGTTCCGGCAGCGGCACGGCCTGATCCGGTACGCGGCCAGCCTCGACGAGTTCCGCCAGCTCGCCGCGGTCGCCGCCGCGCAGGACCTCGCCGTGGTCAACGGCGGCTACACGTACGACACCGAGCTGATCGAGCGGCTGCCCACGGTGGACCGGTCGGTGCTCATCGAGCGGCTGGAACCCAGCGACCTGACCACCCGCTTCGACAGCCTCGACCCGCAGGTCGAGCTGGCACTGCGGCCGTTCCTCGCGGCCGCGCAGAAGGCGCTGGAGCGGACCGGGTGCGAGGTGGTGATCCGGGCGTACGACCCGGTCTCCCTGCCCGCGCTCTACCTGGTGAGCCGCTCGGCGGCCTTCAACGACCAGCTCGCGGCCAGCCGGGACCGGGCCGACGAGCTGTGGGCCGGCGTGCTCGACGCGATCGCGGCGTCGGCCCCGCCGGACCGTCCGCAACTGGTGCTCAACCACCGCAACCCGCTGCTGCGCCGGGTCACCACGCTCACCGACCCGGAGCTGGTCGGGCTCGCCGTCGAGGCGCTGTACGGGCAGGCGCTGCTGCTCGGGCACCATCCGATCCGCGCGGCCGACGCCGCGCTGCTGAACAGTTCGTTCCTCGGCCTGCTCGGCCGGGCCGTACCGGGACGGGAGTGATTCGTGGGCACGACCGACGAGGACCTGTGGCGGGTGCTCCGCGAGGTCAGCAACATGCCGTACGGAGCGGGGCAGATCGCCGCGCTGGAGCAACTGCTCCGGCGGGTCGACGCCGCCGAGGACCGGGAGCTGGCCTTCGTGACCCGGATGCAGGGCACCACCGCGTACACCTACGGCGGTGAGCCGGCCAAGTCCTTCGTGACGTTCTCCTGGTGCGTCGCGGAGTTCGACCGCGATCCGCAGCCCTACCACGCCCGGTACGCGCGGCAGCTGCTCTGGCACTTCAAGTACATGGTCAACGGCCTGCTGAAGTTCCCGGAGGTGCCGCTGGACCGCACGTACGCGGTGCTCGACGACATGGAACGCCGCTACCGGGCCGGCGGGCACAGCCTCCAGGCGGTCCACAAGCACCGGTTCCGGGTGGCCGAGCACGTCGGGGACGCCGAGGCGGCCGACCACTGGTACCGGCTCTGGCAGACCACCCCGCGTGACGACCTCTCCGACTGCGCGGGCTGCGACCCGACGACCGAGGTGCAGTACCTCGCCGACACGGGCCGGTACGCCGAGGCGGCGGCCCTCGCCGAGCCGGTCCTCGCCGGCCGGCTCACCTGCACCGAGCAGCCGCAGGCCATCCTCACCGCGCTGCTCGTGCCGTACCTGCGCACGGGCCGGCACGACGACGCGCGCAACGCGCACCGGGAGGCGTACCGGCGGCTGCGCGGCAACCTCTCCGACCTGTGGGACATCGGCGACCACATCGAGTTCTGCACGCTGACCGGCAACGAGGCGCGGGCGCTGGAGCTGGTCGAGCGGCACCTGGACTGGCTCGACCGGGCGCCCTCGCCGGCGGCCGCCATGCACTTCGCGGCGGCCGCCGCGGCGGCGCTGCGCCAGGTGGACGGGGAGTTGCCCGTGCACCGGCGGGCCGCCGGCGACCGGCCGGCCGCCGACGTGCCGGCGGGACGGCTCGCCGACGAGCTGGCCGGGACGGCCACGGAGCTGGCGGCCCGGTTCGACGCCCGCAACGGCACCACCCGCCAGTCGGAGCTGGTCGCCGCCCGCCTCGCGGTGCGGCCGAGCGGCGAGCACCTGCCGCTCTCGGCGAGCCTGCGCCGCCGCCCGCCCCGCCCGCGCGCCACGGCGGACGGCGACGCCGTCGCGGTCGCCCCGGCCGGCGCGGTCGCGGACGGCCCGTCTCCCGGGACGCCTCCGGCGGGCCGGTACGCGGGCGGGTCAGCCCCGGGTGGCGCCGGTGTGGAGGTGCCGGACGACGCCGGCGCGGACGAGCTGCTGGACCTCGCCGAGGCGTGCTGGCACCGGCACGACCTCGCCGGATTCCGGTCCGCGCTCGCCGCGTACGACGGGCGGTTCGGCGCCACCGAGCAGGCCCCGGCCGCGGTGGCGCGGCGGCTGGAGCTGCGCGCGGCCGAGCTGAGCGACGCCGAGGAGTTCCCGGCGGCGATCGAGACGGCGCGGACGGCGGTGGCCGCCTACCGGGAGCTGGGCGACGAGGTCCGCGCCCAGGTGGTCGCCAGCCGGCTCGGGGTGCTGCTCACCATGACGGAGGAGGGCACCCAGGAGGGGCTGGCCCTGGTCGAGGCGGCCGCCGAGGCGCTCGACCGGCTCGGGGACGAGCGGTTGCGGGCCGCCGCCCACGACCGGGTGGCGCTGGCGCTCATGCACGGCGAGCGCTGGGCGGAGGCGCTGGACGCGCTGGACCGGGTGCCGGCGGCCGGCGACCCGTACCTGGAACTCCGGATCGCGCTGCACCGCACCCACGTCCTCGAGGAGCTGGAACGCGCGGAGGAGTTCCGGGCCGCGGCCGAGCAGGCCCGCCGGCAGTCTCGCGAGCTGGGCGTCGGTGAGCTGCTCATGAGCGCCAGCCTGGCGTACGCCCGGGCGGCGGACGACCCTGCGGAGGCGGTGGCCGCCTGCGACGAGGCGCTGCGGGTGACGCCGCCGAAGGGGCTGATCCCGGCCCGGGTCACCCGTGCCCGGGCGCTCATGGCTGCCGGGCGCGCCGACGAGGCCGTGGACGACTTCGCCGAGGCGGTCACCCTCTGCGTGGAGCGGGGCGCCGAGGGCGACGCCCTGCTGCGCTGGGAACTGGCGAACGCCTACCGGGTCGCCGGCCGGCTGAGCGAGGCGGCGGAGGTCGCCGAGGAGGCGGTCATCGGGCTCGACAAGCTCGGCGCGCAGGTCCAGGCGGACCGCTGCCGGTACCTGCTCGCCGGCATCTACCAGGGGCTCGGCGAGATCGACCCGGCGCTGGCCCTGCTGGACCAGCTCGCGGAGAACCTCGACGGCCCGGACAACCTGCCGCACCGCGCGCACATGCTGGAGGAGGCGGGCGGGCTGCTCTACGACGCCGACCGGGACGCCCTCGCCGCCCAGCGGTTCGCGGCGGCGGCCGGCGCGTACGAGCTGGCCGGGCTGACCCTGGACGAGCTGCGCACCCGCCGCCGCGAGGCGTACGCCTGGATGTGGGCCGGGGACGGACCCGCCGCGCTGCGGACCGTGGAGGTGATGGACCGCCTCGCGGCGGCGGTCGGCGGGGACGGGGAGCCGGAACCCCCGGTGACGTACGAGCGGGCCCTGGCCGCCGAGGCGGCGGCCCGCGTGCTGGCCGGCGACGGCCGGGAGGCCGAGGCGCTGGACCGGCTGGCCGGTGTGCCCGAGCGGCTCCGGTCGATCGAGGCGTTCGGCGAGGCCGCCCAGGTGGAGATCTTCACGGGGGAGCTGCTGCTGCGGCTCGACCGGCCGGTCGACGCGGAGCGGGTGCTGCGGGACGTGCTCGGTGGGCTTCCCGCCGGTTCCCGCCCGTTGCAGCAGGCCGCCTGGCTGCTGGCGCGGGCGCTGGACGAACTCGGCCGCGCCGACGAGGCCGCCGCCCTGCGGGCGGAGCACGACCTCGACCACGACCACTGACGTGGAGCCGGGCCGGCCGCGCGCCGGCCGGCCCGGCCCGGACAGCGGCACCGGGCCCGCGTGCCCGAGCCCGTCCGCCGGTCGGCCCGCGCCGTTCGGGTGTGATCAATCGGCCGTCAACCGCCCCTCCACCTCGGCCGGCGTGCGGGTCTACGCTTGCCCGGTGACGGTGGAGCAGCAGGCACGAGGCACGGCGGGTGGTGCGGCGGGTCGCCGACGTTCACGCAAGGACGAGATCCTGGAGGTCGCGGTCGGCCTCTTCGCCGCCCGGGGCTACCACGGCGTCTCGATGGACGACATCGGCGCGGCGGCCGGGGTGACCGGCCCGGCGCTCTACCACCACTTCGCCGGCAAGGAGGCGATGCTGGCCGCCGCGCTCATCCCCGTGAGCGAGGGGCTGCTCGCCGGTGGCCGGGAACGCGCCGCCGCGCACCCCGCCGACCCGCGCGCCGCGCTGGAGTCGCTCATCGACTTCCACGTCGACTTCGCGCTGGCGAACCCGGCGGTGATCGCGCTGCACCTGCACGAACTGGACCGCCTCCCCGACGAGCCGCGCCGCCGGATCCGCCGGCTCCAGCGGCTCTACGTGGAGGAGTGGGTGAGCGTGCTCACCGCCCTGCACCCCGGCATGCCCGACGGCGAGGCCCGGGTGCTGGCGCACGCCGCCTTCGGCCTCATGAACTCCACCCCGTTCCTCGGCGGCGAGGTGGACCGCCGCCGCCGGGCCGAGCTGCTCCGGGGCGCGACCCTGGCCGCCCTCCTGGCCTGATCCGACCCGGGACTCGTCGGTCCCGTGCCTCCGGTCGGGGGCCCGGGACTCGTGCGAAGGCGGCCGGCATGGTTCCCTGAGATCCGTCCCAAATCCTGGACGCTGGGAGGAAACATGATCGAGTCGCTGCTGATCGCCAACCGGGGGGAGATCGCCCGCCGGATCATCCGTACCGCGAAGCGGCTCGGCATCCGCGCGATCGCGGTGCACTCGGAGGTCGACGCCGACCTGCCCTTCGTCACCGAGGCCGACGAGGCGGTCTGCGTCGGCCCGGCGAACCCCGCACAGAGCTACCGCAACGTCGAGGCGATCCTCGCCGCCGCCAAGTCCACCGGCGCGCAGGCGATCCACCCGGGCTACGGCTTCCTGTCGGAGAACGCCGAGTTCGCCCGTACCGTCGAGTCGAGCGGCCTGATCTGGGTCGGGCCCGGCGCCGACGCGATCGCCGCGATGGGCGACAAGATCAATGCCCGGAACCTCATGGCGGCGGCCGGCGTCCCGGTCGCGCCGGGCACCACCGAGCCGGCGGCCGACCTGGACGCGGCGGTCGCCGCGGCGGCCGAGATCGGCTACCCGGTGATGGTGAAGGCCGCCGCCGGCGGTGGCGGCATGGGCATGGGCGTGGCCACCGACGAGGCCGCGCTGCGCACCGAGTACGACAAGGTGCGGTCGTTCGCCGAGCGGATGTTCGGCGACGGCTCGGTGCTGATCGAGCGCTACTTCCCGCGGGTGCGGCACGTCGAGGTGCAGATCCTGGGCCTGGCCGACGGGCGCGTGGTGGCGCTCGGGGAGCGGGAGTGCTCGGTGCAGCGGCGCAACCAGAAGCTCGTCGAGGAGTCCCCGTCCCCGGCGGTCTCCCCGGAGCTGCGGGAACGGCTCCTGGCCGCCGGTGTGCGGGCCGGGGAGGCGGTGGGCTACCGCAACGCGGGCACCGTGGAGTGCCTGTTGGTCCCCCGTGAGCCGGACGCGAAGGGCGACGCCGCCGAGGAGTTCTTCTTCCTGGAGATGAACACCCGGCTCCAGGTCGAGCACCCCGTCACCGAACTGGTCTACGGACTGGACCTGGTCGAGGAGCAGCTGCGGGTGGCCTCCGGGCTCGCCCCGACGTTCGACCCGGACGCGCTCGCCCCGCGCGGACACGCCATCGAGCTGCGGATCAACGCCGAGGACCCGAAGCGCTTCCTGCCCGGCCCGGGGGCGGTCACCACGTGGACCGAGCCGGTCGGCGAGGGCGTACGCGTCGACTCGGGGTACGTCGCCGGCAACACGGTCACCCCGTTCTACGACAGCCTCATGGCGAAGCTGATCGTCGACGGCAGGGACCGCGCGGAGGCGCTGGAGCGGGCCCGGGCGGCGGTCGCCGCGTTCGAGATCGCCGGCCCGAAGTGCAACCTGCCGTTCTTCGCCGAGCTGCTGGAGAACCCGGAGTTCCTTTCCGGCGACTACGACACGGCCATCGTGTCCCGCATGCGCTGACCCCCCCGCCCCCGGCCCCCGGCCCCCCGGCCGCTTCCCCGGCGATCATGAGGTTAGCGAGGGCGTCCGTCCCTTTTGTCCCCCGCTAACCTCATGATCAACAGGGTTGGGTGGACGGGGTGACATGCTGGAGGACACGACCCAGCACTGCGTCACAGTGAGGTGACCCCTTATGACGAGCCTTCCGAACTCCGTGTCGATCCGGGAGGTCGGGCCCCGCGACGGGTTGCAGAACGAGGACCCGATCCCGACCGACGCCAAGGTGCGTCTGCTCGACGCGCTCTCCCGCACCGGCGTGAAGCGCATCGAGTCGGTGTCCTTCGTGCACCCGAAGGCGATCCCGCAGATGGCCGACGCGGACGAGGTGTGGCGGCAGGCCAGCCGGGTCGACGGGGTGCGCTACTCGGCGCTGGTGCCGAACACCCGCGGCGCGCAGCGGGCCCTGGCCGCCGGTTTCACCGAGATCGAGGTGGTCGTGTCGGCCAGCGACACGCACAACCGGCGCAACGTCAACCGCTCGACCGACGAGTCGCTCGACGACATCGCCGAGCTCATCGACCTGCTGCACGGCGCGGGCGCACGGGTCGAGGTGATCGTGGCGACCAGCTTCGGCTGCCCGTACGAGGGGGACATCGACCCGCAGCGGGTGGCCGGCATCGTGGACCGGGTCGTCCGCGACGGCGCCGACCGGGTCGCGTTCGGTGACACCACCGGCATGGGCACTCCGCGCCGGGTCCGCGAGCTGTTGACGGCCGTACGCGACCGCAACGCGCACATCCCGGTGCTGCTGCACTTCCACAACACCCGTGGCACCGCCCTGGCGAACCTGCTCACCGCGCTGGAGCTGGGGGTGACGGAGTTCGACGCCAGCGTGGGCGGCCTCGGCGGCTGCCCGTACGCGCCGGGGGCGAGTGGCAACCTCGCCACCGAGGAGGCGGTGCACATGCTGCACGACATGGGCATCGACACCGGCATCGACCTGGACGCCCTGATCGAGGTCGCCGAGCTGGCCGAGCGCCTGGTCGGGCGGCAGCTCCCGTCCGGGGTGCTCCGCGCCGGCCCGCGCACCCGCCTGGCCCGTTAGGACGGGCCCATCCGCGCACCCGCCTGGCCCGTTAGGACGGGCCCATCCGCGCACCCGCCTGGCCCGTTAGGACGGGCCCTCGCTCTCCGTGGAGCGGGAGCCCCTTCTGATGCAGGGGCCCTGGTGACACCGCGACGGAAGGGTCGGCACCGGTCCCCGGAGGGGCCGGCACCGGCCCGACGGGAGGGGCCGGCGTCGGCCGGCCCCTCCCAGGGCGGGGATGCGGGTCAGCCGACCGTCGCGGGTGCGGCCGGCCAGCTGTCGCGGAAGACCGCGCCTCCGGTGTCGCCGCTGGTGCGCTCGGCGCTGCGGGTGCCGGCGAAGAGGTTGCTGACCCGGTTCGCCTCGGTCGTGCTCGGGTACGGGTTCGTGCAGCTGGTGCCGGCGCTGCCGCCGGACATGAGGATCGCGCAGTTGCCGTTGTAGTTGTCGGGCAGGCCGAGGATGTGCCCGATCTCGTGGGTCATGATGCGCAGCGGGCTGTACTGCTGGGCCTGCTGGGTGTCGATGTAGACACGGCCGTTGCCGAGGCTCGTGCGGACGGCGTACGACCCGCCACCGGTGATCTGGTAGATCCGGAGGTTCGAGCCGCAGTTCGGCGACAGCGTCAGGTTCGTGGTGGCGTTGTTCCAGATCGTGGCCGCCTGGTTGGCGATGCTCGCGAAGCTCGTTGCCTGGCTGGTGTTGTAGCAGATGGTCATGGCGGCGGCCGCGGGCGAGGGGTTGGCGACCGTGACGCCGAGGGTGGCGCCCGCCGTCGCGACGAACGCGACCGCGGCCCGGCTGATCCGTGAGTTCATGGCTCACTCCCATCGGAGAGGTTCGGGGTGCCAGGAGCCTAGCCACAGAAATAGGCGCACATCAATATCTGACGAGAGATCGGCCGAGAGATCAGCCGGGAGACCTGGCGAGAGGTCCACCGGGAGATCGGCGAGAGGTCGCCCGAGAGATCGGCCGGGTGGCCCGACGTCGCACCGATGCGATAACCTAACGATCGTTCAGGTCGGTACGGTGAGGGAGTCGGCGTGACGCTCGACGGTGAGGCACTGGAGCAGCTGCGCAAGCGGGCCAAGGCCGGCGGGGCGGACAAGTACCACGCGGCCAACGCGGCCAAGGGCAAGCTCTTCGCGCGCGAGCGGGTCGCGCTCCTGGTCGACGAGGGGAGCTTCGTCGAGGACGGGCTCTATGCCAACGCGATGGCCGAGGGGCTTCCCGCCGACGGCGTGGTCACCGGCACCGCCACCATCGACGGCCGGCCCGTCTGCCTCATGGCGAACGACTCCACCGTCAAGGCCGGAAGCTGGGGCGCCCGCACCGTCGAGAAGATCATCCGGATCATCGAGCGGGCGTACACGACCGCCGTGCCGATGGTCTACCTCGTCGACTCGGCGGGTGCCCGCATCACCGACCAGGTCGAACTCTTCCCGGGCCGGCGCGGAGCCGGGAAGATCTTCTGGAACCAGGTCCGCGCCTCCGGCTCCATCCCGCAGGTCTGCGCGCTCTTCGGCCCGAGCGCGGCCGGCGGGGCGTACATCCCGGCGTTCTGCGACGTGGTGGCCATGGTCGACGGCAACGCGAGCATGTACCTGGGCTCCGACCGGATGGTCGAGATGGTCACCGGCGAGAAGACCACGCTGGAGGCGATGGGCGGGGCCAAGGTGCACTGCGCCGAGTCCGGCGTCGGGCACTTCCTCTGCAAGAGCGAGGCCGAGGCGCTCGACGTGGTGAAGCGCTACCTGTCGTACCTGCCCTCGAACTGGACGCAGACGCCGCCGGCCGCGCCGGCCGTCGAAGCGCCGGAGAAGGCCGACCTGGCCGCGCTCGTGCCGGCCAGCGAGCGGCAGGCGTTCGACATGCGGCGGTACGTGAAGGGCCTCCTCGACGAGGGCTCCTTCTTCGAGATCCAGGCCCTGTGGGCCAAGGAGCTGACCATCGGCTTCGGCCGGCTGAACGGCGAGGTCGTCGGCGTGGTCGGCAACAACTCGATGTTCAAGGGCGGTGTGCTCTTCGTCGACTCGGCCGACAAGGCGACCCGCTTCGTCCAGCTCTGCGACGCGTTCAACGTGCCGCTGCTCTTCCTGTCCGACGTCCCGGGCTTCATGGTCGGCACGGCCGTGGAGAAGCAGGGGATCATCCGCCACGGCGCCAAGATGATCACTGCGATCTCGGAGGCGACCGTACCGAAGATCTGCGTGGTGGTCCGTAAGGCGTACGGCGCGGGTCTCTACGCGATGGCCGGCCCGGGCTTCGAGCCGGACGCCACCATCGCGCTGCCCACCGCCAAGATCGCCGTGATGGGCGCCGAGGCGGCGGTCAACGCCGTCTACGCCAACAAGATCGCCGCGATCGAGGACGAGGCCGAGCGCGCCGCCTTCGTGGCCGCCCGGCGCGAGGAGTACGAGCGCGACATCGACATCGTCCGGCTCGCCAGCGAGCTGGTGGTGGACGCGATCGTCGAGCCGCACGAGCTGCGGCCCGAGCTGATCCGCCGGTTCGCCGCGGCTCGCGGCAAGGACCGCCACTTCTCCCGGCGCCGGCACGGCGTCACCCCGGTCTGACCGACCGACCCGCGTCCCGCGCCGGCGTCACGAGCGCCCGGCCGCCCGTCGTACAGGAGGAACCATGGACTTCCGGCTCACCGAGGAGCAAGAGGCGCTGCGGGAGAGCGTGCGGGACTTCGCACGCGAGGTCGTCGCGCCGGTCATCGCCGAGCACTACGAGAAGCACACCTTCCCGTACGACGTGATCCGGCAGATGGGCAAGATGGGTCTCTTCGGGCTCCCCTTCCCCGAGGAGTACGGCGGGATGGGCGGTGACTACTTCGCGCTCTGCCTCGCCCTGGAGGAGCTGGCCCGGGTCGACTCCAGCGTGGCCATCACGCTGGAGGCCGCGATCTCCCTCGGCGCGATGCCGATCTACCGGTTCGGCACCGAGGAGCAGAAGGCCCGGTGGCTGCCGAAGCTGGTGAGCGGCGAGGCCCTCGCCGGCTTCGGGCTCACCGAGCCGGGCACCGGTTCGGACGCGGGCGGCACCCAGACCCGGGCCGTGCTGGACGGCGACGAGTGGGTGATCAACGGCTCGAAGGCGTTCATCACGAACTCCGGCACGGACATCACGGCGCTGGTCACGGTCACGGCGGTGACCGGCACCCGGCCGGACGGCTCGAAGGAGCTGTCGACCATCATCGTCCCGTCGGGCACGCCCGGCTTCACCGTGGCTCCCGGCTACTCGAAGGTCGGCTGGACGGCGTCCGACACGCACGAGCTGACGTTCGACGACTGCCGGGTCCCGGCCGACAACCTGCTCGGCGAGCGGGGCCGGGGCTTCGCCCAGTTCCTGCGCATCCTCGACGAGGGACGCATCGCCATCGCGGCGCTCGCCGTCGGCCTCGCGCAGGGCTGCGTGGACGAGTCGCTGAAGTACGCCCGGGAGCGGCACGCCTTCGGCCAGCCCATCGGCAACTACCAGGCCATCCAGTTCAAGATCGCCGACATGGAGATGCGGGCCCACACCGCCCGGCTGGCCTACTACGACGCGGCGGCCCGGATGCTCGCGGGCGAGCCGTTCAAGCGGCAGGCGGCCATGGCCAAGCTCCACGCCAGCACCATCGCCGTGGACAACGCCCGGGAGGCCACGCAGATCCACGGCGGGTACGGCTTCATGAACGAGTACCCGGTGGCCCGGTTCTGGCGTGACTCGAAGATCCTGGAGATCGGTGAGGGCACCAGCGAGGTGCAGCGGATGATCATCGCTCGCGACCTGGGCCTCTGAGCGGACGTACGCCCGCCGCGTCGCGCCGGCTGTCGGATATCAGCACCGGCGCGTCGGTCAGTTGACGCTCGACTGCCGAAGGTCGGACCTGGTCCGTAGTCTTCCACCCCGTGACTCCGGCCCATGATCGCTCGTCCGGCCCGGACGGTCGTACCGCCCTGCCGGAACTGCTGCGCGGGCACCGGCTGGCCGCCGGACTCACCCAGGCCGAGCTGGCGACCCGGGCCGGTGTGGGTGTCCGCACGGTGCGTGACCTGGAGCGCGGCCGGTCCTCGCGGCCGCAGCGGACCACCGTCGAGCTGCTCGCCGGGGCGTTGGGCCTGGCCGGCGCGGCCCGGTCGGTCTTCCTCGCGGCGGCGCGCGGCGCCCCCGTGGTCGAGCCGCACATCCCGGTGCTCAGCACGGGCGACGGAGTGGGCGAGGGTGGCCCGCCGGTGACGCTCCCGCCGCCGGTCGAGCTGATCGGGCGGGACCGGGACGTCACCGCGCTGGTCGACCTGCTCACCGACGAACTCGGTCCCCGGCTGGTGAGCCTCGTGGGGCTGGCCGGCGTGGGCAAGACCGCGCTCGCCCTGGCGGTGGGGCACGCCGTGTCCGGCAGCCACCCCGGCGGCGTCGCCGGGGTCCTGGTCGGCGCGGGTACGGACACACCCGACGTCCTCGCCACCTCGGTGGCCGTCCTCGGCGCGGCCCGGCTGCCGGAACTCGCCAGCCGGCTCGCGGGTCGGCCGGCGCTGCTCGTGGTGGACGCCGCGGAGCGGGCACCCGGTCCGGTGGCCGAGGCGCTGCACCGCCTCGCCGTCGCCGTGCCGTCGTTGCGGGTACTGGTCACCGGGCGGCATCCGGTCGGCCTCGCCGGGGAGCGGGTCTGGCCCGTCACTCCGCTCGACGTGCCGCCCCCGGAGGCCGAGGCGGCCGGGCCCGCGGCGCTCGCGGCATGGCCCGCGGTCGCGCTCTTCGTCGCCCGCCTCAACCAGGTACGCCGGGAGCAGCCCGCCCCCGCCGAGCTGCCGGCCGTCGCGACGCTGGTCCGCCGGCTGGGGGGCCTCCCGCTCGCCATCGAGCTGATGGCCGCGCGCGGCCGGATCCTCGATCCCACCGAGCTGCTCGACCGGTACGGCGACCGGGTCCTCGATCTCGCCACGGGAGGAGACGGCACGTCGGGGTGGGACGGGCCGGGCGGAGCCGAGGAGCCCCGCCAGACGGTGGCCGTCACCCTCCGCGACGCGGTGGCGGTCAGCTACCGGATGCTCGCCCCGGAGGAGCGCACCGCCCTGCGCCGGCTCGCCGCGTTCGGCAACCGGTGGTCGGTCGACCTGGCCGAGGAGATGCTCGCCGACGAGGCGGACCCGGACGGCACGGTGGCGATCGACCCGGTCCCCGTGCTGGACCGGCTCGCCGAGTTCGGCCTGCTGAGCGTCCGGGGTGCCGGTTCCTTCCGGTTCCGTCTGCTGGACGCGGTCCGTGACTTCGCCTGGGAACAGGCCGCGGGTGCCGGCGAGCTTCCCCGGATCCGGCGCCGGCACGCCGAGGTCATCACCGGGCTGGTCGCCCGGACCGCTCCCGGTCTCGTCGGGCCCCACCTCACCGACGCCATGCACCGGCTCGACCAGGTGAGCAGCGACATCAGTTCGGCCCTGTCGTACGCCGCCACCGACGATCCGGTGACCGCGCTCCGCCTGGCGTCCAACCTGGCCCGTTGGTGGCGGTTCCGGGGCCGCGACGTGTCGGGGCGGCAGTGGCTGCGCCGGTTGCTGGCCGACCCGCGTACGACCGGGGCCGACCCGGTGCTGCGGGCCTGGGCGGGGATCGGCGCGGCCCGGCTCGCCGCCGAGCACGGCGCGGGCGCCGAGGAGCTGCCCACGGCGCGGGAGGCGCTCGCGGGGTTCCGCCGGGCGGGTGACGTGGCCGGTGAGCTGGCGGCGCGGAACGTCCTCGGCGCGCTCCTGGTGGGGGTGGGGAGCATCGGCGAGGCGCGGAAGCAGGACGAGGCGGCGCTCCGGCTCGCCGTCCGGCACGGCCGCACCCGGGACATGGCCGTGGCACAGAACCGGCTCGCCTGGCACGAGATCCGGCTCGCCGACCTGCGTGCGGCCCGGCGCCGGCTCGCCGCCGTGGACCGGCTCGCCGCCGAGTGCGGGGAGCAGCGGTTACGGGTGCTGGCCCGGGCGAACCTGGCCGAGGTCGCCCGGTTGGAGGGCCGCTACGGCGACGCCGTCGACCAGGGCCGGCGTGCGGCGGCGGCGCTCGCCGAGCTGGGCGATCCGTGGCACCGCCGCCGGGTGCTCGGCCGGGTGGGGCTGGCCCTCGCCCAGGACGGCCGGGAGGACGAGGCGGCCGAGGTGCTGGCCGAGCTGCGGGCCTGCACCCTGCTGCGGCTGCGGGTGCAGTCGGTGCCGCCGGCCGGATGGCCCCGAGGCCGCCCGGACCCTCCGGTGCCCCGCCAGCGGTCGGGCGGCACGACCCGCGACGCGGAGACGTGGCGGTGGCCGCATCCGGAGGCGGGGATCTGCGCCCTGATCGAGGGGAACCTCGCGCTGCACCGCGGCGACCGGGAGTTGGCGGCGGAGTGGTTCGCGGCGGCCGTCGACGCGGGCGTCGAAGGTCAGGATCGCCGGGACGCGGTGGAGGCGCTGGTCGGGCTGGCCGCCAGCACGTCCGATCCGGCCGTGCTGGCGCGGCTGGAGCGGGCCTGCCGGGACGAGGGGATCCGGCTGCTGCCGCACGAGGAGGATCTGCTGTATGCGCTGGTGGCCCGTGGCGGACGGGCGTCCGGCGGCGGGAACTGAGCCACGCGACCCCTCGGCGGGGCCCGGGCGGGGCCGGGGAGCGCGGGCGAATAGCCCCCTCGTTGCTAACCCCTCGCTGTTCGCCCGCGCCGTCACCCCCCGGTGAATCCCCGCTGGGGCGAACAGTAGCCAGGGCCGGCAAGCCGGTTGGTCCGTTTTTGCAGTGGGTGTCCGGTCGAGCCGGCAGTTCTGCCGGTCTTTCTGCCGGTCGTCCGGTGCCGCGGGGTACCGGCGGTCCGCCCGCTCCACGCGCGGGCGGACCGCCGGTCGGCTGACCGGGGGCGATGCTCGCCGGTCAGGTCAGCCGCAGTGCTCGAACGGGCTGTCGTACTGGGCTCCGCCGGTCGACCCACCCCACTTGACGCACTTGCCGCCGGCCGCCGCCCGGACCGGTCCGGCGTAGTAGGAGTACGAGCCGCTGTCGGTGCGGCGTGTGGATCCCTGCACCTCCAGGTACGCCGCCACCTGCGTGGCGGTGCCCAGCGAGGTGGCCTTCATGGTGACCACGCAGTTGTTCGCGTTGCTGCCGTTGTAGAGCAGGTAGACCCGGCCGCGGAGGGCGCCGCCGGTGACGGCCAGCGGCCGGGAGTTGATGACCTTGTATCCGCTGCCGCACGCCTCGACCGGCGTGTACGGGTTGCGCAGCGCCCCCTCGACCCGCAGCAACAGGTTCGGGGAGCCGGTGCCGGGGCTCGTCACCACACCGGAGGTAGCGCCGGCCACCAGCCGGTCCCGCACCTGGGCCGGCGTGAACGTCCGGTTCTCCGCGAGGATCAGCGCGGCCGCCCCGGTCACGTGCGGCGCGGCCATCGAGGTGCCGCTCATCGTGGCGCTCGCCGTGTCGCTGGCCCTGCCCGCCGAGACGATGGCGTCCCCGGGTGCGAACAGGTCCAGGCAGGTGCCGTAGTTGGAGAACGAGGCGCGCGCGTCGGCGCTCGTGGTGGCGCCGACCGTGATCGCCGCCGGTACCCGGGCCGGCGACTGGGTGCAGGCGTCGGCGGTCGCGTTGCCCGCGGACACGACGTACGTCACCCCCGAGGCGATCGACCGGGCCACGGCGTCGTCCACGCTGGTGCTGCCGCTGCGGAAGCCGATGCTCATGTTCGCCACGGCCGGCTTGACCGCGTTCGCGGTGACCCAGTCCACCCCGGCGATCGTGTCGGCCGCCGTGGTGGTGTTGTCGCACTTGAGCACCCGTACCGAGACCAGCCGCACGCCCTTGGCGACCCCGTACGAGGTGCCGCCGACCGTGCCCGCGACGTGCGTGCCGTGCCCGTGGCAGTCGGTCCCGGTGCCGTCGACGGCGTCGAAGCCGCTGCTCGCCCGGCCAGCGAAGTCGCGGTGGGTGGTCCGGATGCCGCTGTCGATGACGTACGCGTGGACCGCGGTGGCCGTGTTCGGATAGGTGTAGAGGCCGTCCACCGGGCGGGTCGGCTCGTCGATCCGGTCCAGCCCCCACGACGGGGGAGCCGACTGCGTCCCGCCGGTCCCGGACGCCCACTGGTTCTGCTCGACGTACGCCACGGACGGGTCGGCGGCCAGCCGTCGGGCCGCCGACTCGGACAGCCGCGCCTCGAACCCGGTCAGCCCGGCCGCGTACACCCGGCCCACGGTCCCGGCGTGCCCGCGCGCCAGCGTCTGCGCTCTCTCGGCGACCACGCGCCGGCGGTCGCCGAGGCCGGCCCTCGCGGTGGCCGCGGTGTCCTTGAGCACCACGATGTAGCTGCCCGGCACCGCGTCGGGGGTGCCGGCCAGGCGGATCTCGCCGGTGGCCGGAGTCGCACCGGCCGGTGCCGCGGTGGCCGGTCCGCCGACGGCCGTGACGGCCGCCGTGGCGGCGAGCAGCCCGATGGCCTGCCAACGCCGGCTGGTGATCGGTGAAAGTCCCATTTTCCCCGTTTCCTGTCGATGCGGTCGCATCCGTCACCGGCGTCCCGCCGGGGACGGATCGCGGGAAACGGCCGGGCAGCCACAGTGGACTGTCCGGCTGTGGGAGTCGATCTTGCCGAACGTCGGGCGATCCGTCCACCGGATACCTGATCGTCATTCGGGAGGACGGGCAGTGCAGGGGAGTGCGAACGGCATCAGACAGGACAGCCGGCGCGCCCGGTCAGGCCGAGGTGCTCACCTCGTCGTCGGTGGGTGTCGCCGTGCTGCTGCCGGCGGTCGCGCACGGATGCACGGCGTCCCGGATCCGGCGGAGGGCGTCGAGCAGTGTCGCCAGCGACTCGGGGTCGAGCTGGCCTGTGAACCACTCCTCGATGATGCGCAGGTGCCCGGGGAGCACCTCCTTGAGGCGCTGCATGCCGGCGGCCGTGACCACGGCGAACGAGCTGCGTCGATCGGTGGCGCAGGCCCGCCGGGCGAGCAGCCCGTCGCGTTCCATGCGGTCCACGACCCGGGTCACACCGCTTGTCGACAGGGAGGTCTGCGCCGCGAGATCGGTCATCCGGAGCTGGTTGTTGGGCGAGCGGGCAAGCCTGGTCAGCACCTCGAACTCGACCGCGGAGAGGCCGTGCTCCTCGAACTGGGCGGCGAACCGGGCCGTCAGCCCGGCGTGCACCTCGTAGAAGAGGCCGATGGCGGTGATCCGGGGATCGTCCAACTCGTTCTTCACGGCTTCATCGTACCAGTACTTGACACGGGGAATATTGCTCTCGCTATAGTTGCTGAGGCAGCCGTTGGGCTACTAAACCATTCCCTGGAGGAAAGCCATGACCAGCAGCACCGAGGCCGTCACCCGCGAGTGGGAGGGTCTCACGATCCCGACTCCCGGCACCTACGTGCTGGACGCGGCTCACAAGCGCGTCGGGTTCGTCGCGCGCCACATGATGGTGTCCAAGGTACGCGGCGAGTTCACCGACGCCGCCGCCACCATCACCGTCGCGGAGGACCCCATGCAGTCCTCGGTCACCGCGACCATCCAGGCCGCCAGCATCCAGACCGGCCAGGCCGACCGTGACGGGCACCTGCGCAGCGGCGACTTCCTGGACGTGGAGAAGTTCCCGACGCTGGAGTTCCGGAGCACCGGGGTGAAGTCGCGCGACGGCAACGAGTTCGTCCTGACCGGCGAGCTGACCATCAAGGACGTCACCCGCCCGGTCGAGCTGGAGGTCGACTTCGAGGGCGTCGGCCGGAGCCCCTTCGGGCAGGACATCTTCGGATTCTCCGCGAAGACCGAGATCGACCGCGAGGAGTTCGGCCTGACCTGGAACGTTGCCCTGGAGAGCGGTGGCGTGCTGGTCGGCAAGAAGGTCAAGATCGAGATCGAGGGCGAGGCCATCCGTCAGGCCTGACCTGTCCCGCACGTCCGGGGCCCGCGCCGAGTCCGGCGCGGGCCCCGTGCCGTCTTCGCGTGCGAATCGTCACGGCCTTTTGCCCGCCGGCGGCGGGGCGGGAGCGACCCGACGGGGTAGAGATGCCCGGGAGCGCACGTCGCGGCAGGCCGCGGGCGGTCCCGATGGACGGACTATCGGAATCGGCCTCTGGTTTTCGCGAGGTGTGCGCACTTAACGTAATGGGCTGACAACGCGCACGGGGAGGCCATGGCCCCGGATGCGCCTTATGCCGGGAGGGCACATGGGCAGGGACGTCTCGCAGGGCGCCTTCTCCCGGGAGGACCGGGTCCGCTACCGGCAGAAGGTCCGGCGGTGCCTCGACGTCTTCGCGCTGATGCTGGACGACTTCGGCTTCGACGCCGACCGGCCGATGACCGGCCTGGAGATCGAGCTCAACCTGATCGACTCGACGGCCGAGCCGGCGATGCGGAACGAGAAGATCCTCGCCGACATCGCCGATCCGCTCTTCCAGACCGAGCTGGGCCAGTTCAACCTCGAACTGAACGCGCCGCCGCGGCTCATCGAGGGCGTGGGTTTCGCCGACTACGAGCGCGACCTCTGCGGCAGCCTCGCCCGGGCGGACGAGCGGGCCGCCCGGTCGGACGCGAAGATCCTGCTCGTCGGCATCCTGCCCACCCTCACGGAGCGGCACCTCGTGGCGGACAACCTGTCCACGAACGAGCGCTACCGCGTGCTCAACGACCAGATCGTGGGCGCCCGGGGCGAGGACATCGAGCTGGACATCCGTGGTGTCGAGCGGCTGCGTACGCACACCGACTCGATCGCGCCCGAGGCGGCCTGCACCAGCCTCCAGTTCCACCTCCAGGTCGCGCCGGACAGCTTCGCCGACTACTGGAACGCGTCCCAGGCCATCGCGGCGGCGCAGGTGGCGATCGGCGCGAACTCGCCCTACCTGTACGGGCGGCAGCTCTGGGCGGAGACGCGCATCGCGCTGTTCGAGCAGGCCACCGACACCCGCCCCGACGAACTCAAGGCCCAGGGCGTACGCCCCCGGGTGTGGTTCGGCGAGCGGTGGATCACCTCGATCTTCGACCTGTTCGAGGAGAACGTCCGGTACTTCCCCCCGCTGCTGCCGATCTGCGAGGACGAGGACCCGGTGGAGGTGCTGCACGCCGGCGGGGTGCCCCAGCTCGGCGAGCTGCGGCTGCACAACGGCACGGTCTACCGCTGGAACCGCCCGGTGTACGACATCATGGACGGCCGTCCGCACCTGCGCGTGGAGAACCGGGTGCTGCCGGCCGGGCCCACGGTCGTGGACATGCTGGCCAACGCGGCCTTCTACTTCGGTCTGACCCGCGCGCTCGCCGAGGCCGACCGGCCGATCTGGAGCCAGCTCACCTTCAGCTCCGCCGAGGAGAACTTCCACGCGGCCGCGCGTCGGGGCATGGAGGCCGTCCTGCACTGGCCCCGGCTCGGTGACGTGCCGGTGACCGAGCTCGTGCTCGACGTGCTGTTGCCGAAGGCCGCCGTCGGGCTGGACCGGTTCGGGGTCGCCCCGGCGGAACGGGACCGGCTGCTCGGCGTCATCGAGCAGCGCTGCCGCACCGGCCGCAACGGCGCGGCCTGGCAGGCCGAGACCGTCTGGGCCGCGGAACGGCACCGGGGCATGGACCGCGACGCGGCCCTGCACCACATGGTGCAGCGCTACGCCGAACACCAGCGCACCAACGAGCCGGTGCACACCTGGCCCGTCGACTAGATCAGGTGGCGAGCGCCGGAGCGCCCGGGGCCGCGGCCGTCGCGGGCGCCCCGCCACCGTCCGTCGCGGGCGCCCCGACACCGTCCGTCGCGGCCGCTCCCAGGCCGTCCGTCGCGGTGGCCCTCGGTCAGCTCGTGCGTCGCGGTGACCGGCTCCGGCGAGGGCTCGTCGGCGCCTGGGTCTCCGTGGCCGGCGCGGCGGCGGTCTCCGCGCCCGCGAGCCGGTCCGCCTCCCCGGTGCGCGGCGCCGGCACGCGCGGCGCCGCGGGCTCTCGCGTGGATCCGTCGGTGGCGGCCGTCGTACCGGCCTTCGCCCCGGCTGCCCGGCCGGCCGGCGCCGCCTCCACGTCCGCGACCGGGGTCGGCGCCGCGGCTCCCCCGATAGCGGTCGGCGGCACGGATTCGCCGACCACGCCCGGTGCCGTCGTCGCGCCCGCGGCGTCCGGTCGGCCCTCGTCGCCCTCCAGCGCGGAGGCGGGCCGGTCGGACGGGCCCGGGACGCTGCCGCCGGCGCTCCGCGCCGCCGCGCGCCGCTCGGCACGCTGGGCGAGCGCCGCCACCAGCACCGAGCCGCCGATACCGACGATCACCGCGTACGGGGCGATCAGGTGGGCCGACACCTGCTCGGGGCTGATCGCCGACAGCCGCGGCACCGCGAGGAGGTACGCGACCGCCACGAGCAGCGGGCCGGCCGCGCCGGAGGCCGCCGCGCCGATGCGCTGCTCGGCCGACCGGGCGCCCCGCCGCACGGCGAGCAGTCCGATCACCAGTGCCGAGCCGAGCGACAGCAACGCACCCGGCCAGTAGAGGTAGTCGCGGATCCAGAACTCGGGGCGGTCCGAGCTGATCTGCCAGATGCCGAGCTGGGCGCTGGTCAGACCGCGGCCGGCGAGGACCCCGTCGACCACCGCGACGACGGCGAGCAGCCAGAGCCAGGCCACCGTCGCGATCACGTTGGTCGCGGCGGCGCGGGAGCGCAGCGCCCAGAGCGCGGCCAGCACACCCGTCAGGACGCCGATCGCCGCGTACGCGGCCGCCACCCGCTGCGGGGTGCCGGTGTCCGGTGCGGCCGCGACCCGCGCCGGCACCGCGATCAGCAGCACGGTGATCAGACCGCCCAGACCGGCGGCCACGGCGAGGCCGACCCGCCCGAGGCGGTCGCCGCGGTGCCGGACCGGCGGCGTCGCGGCACTGTCGGCGGTGGGCGTCCCGCTGTCGGCCGGTGCGTCGGGCGGACCGCTGTCGGCCGCGGACGGGTCGCTGGCAGCGGGCGCGCCGCTGTCGGCCGCTGGAGCGTCCGGCGGGGCGTCGGGTCGGCCGGGCCGTGGCCCCGCCGTCGCGGCGGCGAGGGCGCGCTCGTGCAGGCGGTACGCGCAGACGGCGCCCAGCACCGTCGACGTGGCGGCGATCCAGGTGGCCCAGATGAGGCCGGCGACCCAGGCCGCCGGGCCGGCGCCGGCGTCGGCCGGCGCCCAGTTGATGATGCCCAGCCCGTAGCCGAAGCCCAGTTGGGCGGCACCGGTGCCGGCAGCAACGCCGACGGCGGTCGCGATCGATCCTCCCCAGCCGCGTCTGGCCATGCGGGGCAGCGTAACGTCCCGTCGTCGGCGCGGCGAGCCGTCGATGCCCGGCGGGACGGCGGCGGGTGGCGCAGGCGGCTTGGCGGTGACCGGTACGGTCGCCGGGGACTGAGGCGGTGGCATGACGGACGGGAACACGAGCGGACACGTCGCGGGAAGCGGTGGCGGACCGGGCCGGCTGGGCCTGGTGCTGGGTGGCGGGCTGGTCACCGTGCTGCTCGCCGCGATCGGGGCGACCGGGGGTTGGCTGCTGGCCGGCGAGGAGGACGTGCCGCCGGAGACACCGGTGGCCGCGACGAGCACCACCGGGGGTCCCAGCGTCCCGCCCACCCGGCGGCCGACGGCCACCCGCACCACACCGTCAGCGCCGCGCACCTCGGCGTCGTCCGCCTCCGGCCTGACCGTTCCTCCCGTGATCGGCACGGACTTCGTCGAGGCCCGGGACGAGCTGCGCGACCGGCGGCTGGGCTGGCGGTTGGTGTTCGGCACCGGCACGGGCCGCACGGTGGAGCGGACGGAACCCGAGGTGGGCACGGCGATCCGGCGCGGGTCGACGGTGACCCTCTACGTGACCGGTCCGGCGCCGACCACCGACGTGCCGGACGTCGTCGACGACGACTGCGACGAGGCCGCCGACGAGCTGGGCGAGGAGGGCCTCTACCCGCAGTACCCGAGCGGGAAGCGCGGCACGGTGCTCCGGCAGGAGCCGGCCGGCGGGAGCACCGCGCGGTGGAACGACCAGGTGCGGATCTGGTGCGGCACCGAGGAGGACGCCAGCCCGTCGGTCGCACCGACGTCCTGACGGACCGGGCGGTCCCGCCACGACGCCACGCCCTGGGCGTACGGGTCTCGCCACGACCGGACCCGCGCGCCGGGTCCGGCACGTCGATGCGGGCCGATGGTGACACGGACCGTTAGGTTGGCGGTGAGAGGCCGACCCTCGGCCGGCACGGTGGCGTCGACCAGCACCGACCCCCGACCCGCCCGCCCGGCTCGGGAAAGGACGTGCGATGAGCGACGACCGCCAGGAGCCGCCCGCCGGGGGACACGAGGGCGACGAGACCCGACCCCTGCCGCGTCCGGGTGACGAGGGCGACGAGACGCGACCGATGCCGCGCCCGGGCGAGGAGCCCGACGACCGGACCCGACGTCTGCCCGGTCCGGCCGAGCCGTCCGGGCCCGCGGACGCCACGGCCCCACTGCCACCGGAACGGCCCTGGTCCGGCCGCGCCGAGGTGCGGCCACGGACGGCGGAGTACCGCGAGCCGACCGCCGAGTGGTACGCGGAGGACCAGGGCGGCCGGCGCTGGTGGTCGCCGATCCTCTGGGGGATCCTGGTGCTGCTCCTGCTCGCCCTGCTCGGTGTCGCGTTGTGGCTGGTGAGCAACGCCGAGGACGAGCAGCCCGGCCCGGAGCCGACCCCGTCCGCCCCGCTCACGACCTCGGCGCCGACGAGTGCCGCCCCGACGTCGGCCGAGCCGACCACCTCGCCGCCGACCAGTGCCCCGCCGACCACCGAGGCGGCGGGCGTACCCGTGCCGCCGCTGGCCGGCCTGCCGCTGGAGACCGCCGAGGCGCTGCTGGACCGGGTCGGGTTGAGCTACCGCGTGGAGTACCGGCCGTCGTCGCTGCCGCCGGGCCTCGTGATCGACACCGAACCCGAGTCGGGTGAACTGATCGACGAGGACGACGAGATCCTGCTGCTGGTCTCCGAGGCCACCCCGTCGGACTCCCCGAGCCCGTCCCCGTCGAGCCCCAGGGCGACGCCGACGTCCTGACCAGGGCACCGGCTGCCGGCCGGAACGTGGGGACAGACGTGCCGTCCCGGCGTGCCGACCCGCAGGGGTCACCGGCGCGCCGACCCGAAGGCCGTCACCACATCCGGCGATCCGCAGGGCCGTCACCACATCCGGCGTCTCGTGCCCACCAGGCCCAGTCCGGCCAGCGAGATCGTCAGCCCGAGGACGCCGGACCAGAAGAGCGACCGGCGGATGTCCGACGGCGAGTGGGGGCCGGCGGCCTCCGCCTCACCGGCCAGCGCGCCCGCGCCGGAGCCGGTTGCCAGGCCGTCCTGGCCCGGCGTGGCCCCGGCGTTCGGGTCGCCGGACGGGTCGTCCGCGCCGGGCGTGCCGTTCCAGCCGGGTTCGTCCTCGGGGTCCGGCGAGGCGCTCTCACCGATCACGGTGATCTCGGGGGCCGGCACCGGTTCGGGCAGCTGGGTGGAGGAGAGAGCCGGGTCCCGGATCACGACGACGAGGGTCATCGCGGCGCCGAAGAGCGCCAGGAGTCCGAATGCGTAGGCGATACGGGAGCGGTGGTGCCGCCGCGCGGCGGGCTGATCGAGCATGGCCATCCCAGGTTCGGGGCCCTGGAACGCGCGGGGTGGAACTGCCGGGGTGGGCGTGCTCTGATTCTAAAGGCGAGACACGCCCACGAACGGCGGTTTGGCGGCGGTCAGCCGACCCGGACCGGCGTACGGGCGACCGGCCGCCGCTGCCGTACGGTGTGCGGCCGCGGCTGCGGCTGCGGGGCGGACCGCAACTGGCGCAGCCCCTGCCGCTGGACGAAGATCGAGCGCCGGTTGACCGCGTCCCCCGCCGCGTTCAACTCGTAGCCGTCGAGCCAGAGCCAACCGTCGTAGGTCGGCCAGTCGAGCACCCGGATCACCCGGAACATGATGGGCCGGAGGAACTGGACACTCGCCGCGCGAGTCACGTGCAGTACGTCACCAGAGCGGGGAAGCACATGGGCTCCTGGGGAGGATTGGCCGGCAATTGCCGGCGAGTCTCGTCGGGGGGACTTTCTCCGGCGCGCCAGGTCGTGCCTCGCGTACCGGTCGTGGAGCGGGTGGTGGTGGTCGGGCCGTACCCGCTGGTGGCGTGCCGCCACCCGACCATCACCCGGCTGCTCCGGGCGCCGCACCCACCGCCGCAGTCAGCTGACGTGCAGCGACGGGGTCATCTACCCGGTGCAGGTCTGGTTGCCGCGGACCGGGCCCCCGCCGTCCGGCGGCCCGCCCCGGCCGTGTTGATCACGATCAGGGACGGGACGGAGACGGTGAGTAACCCGCGTCATACCGACAGAGTGCACCAGTGGCGTCCTTCATGCAAGTTGCACGTCGACTTTTGCCGATACGTGAGTGCGTCGCGCAAATCGACGCTTGAAGCCGTCGGTGTCGGGACGGCACACTGAGGGCCGGTTTCGCCCGCCGCGGCCGGTCGACGACCGGCACCATCCCTGCCGCGAACGTCCGCCCACCGAGCGTCGCGTCATGGCGGGCGGCGAGCACGAACGCGTCGACCGGAGGTAGGCGGGTGAGGGCGAGCAGCCACCATTCCCAGGCGACATCCCCGCACGCGTGGAGTGGACCGGTTCGGCGGGTGATGCCGTGAGCGAGCGGCGCAGCCCGACGATCCGGCGCCGGCGCCTCGGCGCGGAACTGCGGCGTCAGCGCGAGGCGGCCGGCATCACCATCGAGGCGGTGGCGGAGCAGCTGGAGTGCTCGGCGTCGAAGATCTCCCGGATCGAGACGGGCCACACGACGGCCACGCCGCGCGACGTGCGGGACATGCTCCGCATCTACGGCGTGGTCGGCGCGGAGAGCGACGAACTGGTCCAGATCGCCCGGGAGGCTCGCCAGAAGGGCTGGTGGCACCCGTACAGCACGGTGCTGGTCGGTGCGTACGTCGGGCTGGAGGCCGCGGCCAGCTCGATCCGGGCGTACGAACAGCAGGTCGTGCCCGGGCTCCTGGAGACCGAGGAGTACGCGAGCGCGATGATCCGTGCCGCCCGGCCGGACTTCACGCCGGACCAGGTCGCACAACGTGTCCGTGTCCGCCTCGGTCGACAGTCGTTGCTGACTCAGGATGATCCGGTCGATCTGTGGGTGGTGCTCGATGAGGCGGTGGTGAGCCGTCCGGTGGGCGGGGACGAGGTGATGCGGAACCAGCTGCGACGGCTGGTCGAGGTCGCCGAACTGCCGAACGTGACGTTGCAGATCCTGCCCTTCGAGGTGGGGGCGCACGCCGGCATGGACGGCACCTTCACGATCCTCAGCTTCCCCGAGCCCGGTGATCCGGATGTCGTGTACGCGGAGAACGCCACGGGTGGGCTCTTCCTCGAGAAGAGCGACGAACTGCAGAAGTACAGCTTCATCTTCGATCACATCCGAGCGGCGGCCATTCGTCCAGAGGAATCCATCGCACACATCGCGAAACTGGCAGAGGAGCCGTTGTGGAAATGGCGACCAAGGGGTTCTCCGTGGACCTGACGCAGGCCACGTGGTTCAAGAGCTCGAAGAGCGGGCCGAACTGTGACAACTGCGTGGAGGTGGCGTACGTGACCGGAGCGGTCGGCGTCCGGGACTCGAAGGACCGGTCCGGGCCGGCCCTGGTCTTCGCCCCGGCTGACTGGCGGGCCTTCGTCGCCGGCACCCGGGACGGCGCGTTGGGTCCGGCCTGACATACCCGGTGGGCCCCCGACCCGGTAGCCCCGGGCGGGGGCCCCGCCACGCCCGGCCCCGGTCCCGCGACACGCGGGCGGGCCCCGGCCACGCCACGCCCGGCCCGGCCTGCGGCTCGCGCGCTGCCGGCCGGCGAGGATCCGTCGGAAATCCCGTCGCCACATGCGCTCCGCCTCGTTGTACCCGTCGGTACGACGCCGGTCGACAACCGGCCACGGGGATCGGTAACCGAGCGAGGCAGGCGAGACGGATGACGACGATCGGTTCAGAGAACCTCACCAACGGGCCGGGGAAGCCGGAGCGGTTCGGCGGCAAGTACCGCGGCGCGCGGAGGGACACCGTCCTCACCGAGGTGGTCTCGAACGACGCGGAGGTCGCCGGGCGGGAGGCGCCCGCGCCCGAGCAGTCCGGCCCGCTCACCCTGCCGTCACTGGACCCGAACCCGCTCACCGAGCCGTCCTTCCCGACGACCGGCTGGTCCCCGGAGCCCGGTGAATCGCTCGTCGACCACCCGCTGCTGCGGGGACTGCTCATGGAGCTGCCGCCGAAGGGGAGCGTGCCGCCTCCCGGCTGGCTGGACCGCTGGTTCGAGGCGACCCGCGCCATCCTCGAACTGCTATACGTGCAGGGGACGAGCCGCTCGCGCTGAGGGCGGTTGCGGCTGGCGGGCCCGCTCGGCGAGCCGGTTGTGCCGCAGGGCGTGCCGGATCCCGACGGCCAGGACCGCGAGCGCGCCCACGGTGATCGCCGGGCCGGTGACGTCCGGCGCGGCGAGTCGGTCGTTCCCACTCGCGGCGACCAGCGCCGGCACCGTCAGCAGAGTGGTCACCTGCAACGGCAGGGCGATCAACGGGTGCGCCGCGGCGGCCCGCAGACCGTGCGGCGCGGGCGTACCGGGCGCCGTGGCGAACGCGCCGGCGCCGGCTCGCAGCCGGTGCACCCGGCGTACGGTGCAGGCGGCGACCACGAGCGCCGCGAGGGCCACGGCGTCGAGGGTGCCGGCGGCCCGGTCGATCGGCGTGCGTCCGGGGCTCATGAGGCCGGCGACCAGCACGGCCGCGGTCGACGCGAGACCGGCGAGGGTCAGGGCGAGGAGCCACCCGGCGCGCTGGCGCAGGACACCGGCGTGGTCCAGCCGCGGCAGCCCGTCCGCGACGAGGCCGGCGGCCAGCCACACCGCGGTGATCGGCAGCAGGACGGCGAGATGGCTCTCCATGTGGGACAGTCTTGCCCGCCAGGGCGGGCGGCGAATCCGGGCGCGTCCCCCGTTCGTCCCGGACGCGGTCCCCGTAGGGGCATCCTGTCGCGTTATGAAAGATTCGACATGTTTCTCTGCGTCACCATGCCGATCTACTCTCTGCTGATCGGTAGCCGTCGATCCGAGCGCGACCCGTGTCGGGCGGCTGCCGGTCGGAGGGAGGTAGAGATGGCTCTTGCCCACAGGTCCGTGCTCGTCGGGGTGGCCACGCTGACCATGCTGGCCGCCGCCACACCCGCGCTGGCCGCCGAACCGACCGGGGTGATCCGGGCGGCGGGTGGGGACACCGCGGTGGCCGACAGCTACATCGTCGTCTTCAAGGACACGGCAGTCAGCCGGAACACGGTCGCCGACAACGCCCGCCGCCTGGTCGGCCGGCACGGCGGCTCGGTGGCCCGCACCTACGGCGCGGCGCTGCGCGGCTTCGAGGTCCGCGTGGACGCGAAGGCCGCCGCGCGGATCGCCGCGGACCCCGCCGTGGCGTACGTCGAGCAGAACCACACCGTCTCGATCGCCGGCACCCAGACCAACCCGCCGTCGTGGGGCCTCGACCGCATCGACCAGCGGAACCTGCCGCTGAACAGCTCCTACACCTACCCGAACACGGCGTCGAACGTGCGCGCCTACATCATCGACACCGGCATCCGGTTCACGCACAACGACTTCGGCGGCCGGGCCGTGTCCGGCTACGACGCGATCGACGGCGGCTCCGCCGACGACTGCAACGGCCACGGCACGCACGTCGCCGGCACGGTGGGCGGCTCGGCGTACGGGGTGGCCAAGGGCGTGCAGCTCGTCGGCGTCCGGGTGCTCAACTGCCAGGGCAGCGGCACCAACGCCCAGGTGGTGGCCGGCATCGACTGGGTGACCGCGAACGCCGTCAAGCCGGCGGTGGCGAACATGAGCCTCGGCGGCTCGGCCAACAGCGCCATCGACACGGCGGTCACCAACTCGATCAACTCCGGCATCACGTACGCGGTCGCGGCCGGCAACGGCGACATCTTCGGCAACCGGCAGAACGCCTGCAACTACTCGCCCGCCCGGGTGGGCCCGGCGATCACCGTGGGCGCGACCCAGAGCAACGACGCCGCCGCGAGCTTCTCCAACTACGGCACCTGCGTCGACATCCTGGCGCCGGGCGTGGACATCACCTCCGCCTGGTACACGAGCAACACGGCGACGAACACCATCAGCGGCACCTCCATGGCCTCGCCGCACGTCGCCGGTGCCGCGGCCCTCGTCCTGTCGGCCAACCCGACGTGGACTCCGCAGCAGGTGCGCGACAACCTCGTCGACAACGCGACGCCGAACGTGGTGAGCAACGTGGGCACCGGCACCCCGAACCGGCTGCTCTACGTCGTGAACGGGGACACCCCGCCGCCGACCAACGACTTCTCCGTCTCGGTGTCGCCCACCTCGGGCTCCACCGCGCCGGGCGGGTCCGTGACGGCGACCGTCGGCACGGCCACCACGAGCGGCTCCGCCCAGTCGGTCAGCCTCTCCGCGAGCGGGCTGCCGAGCGGGGCCACGGCGTCGTTCAGCCCGTCGACGGTGACCTCGGGCGGCTCGTCCACCCTCACGATCGCCACCTCGGCGAGCACGCCGCCCGGCACCTACACGGTCACCGTGACCGGCACGGGCACGGCCGGCAGCCGTACGGCCACGTACACGCTGACCGTGACCGGAACCGGGGGCGGCTGCTCCGGCACGAACGGCACCGACGTGGCGATCCCGGACACCGGCGCCACCGTGTCCAGCCCCATCGTGATCTCCGGGTGCGGCCGCAACGCGTCGGCGAGTTCCCAGATCGCCGTGAACATCGTGCACACCTACCGCGGCGACCTGGTCATCGACCTGGTGGCCCCGGACGGTTCGTCGTACCGCCTGAAGAACAGCAGCATCTTCGACGGCGCCGACAACGTGAACACGACCTACACGGCCAACCTGTCGAGCGAGGCGGCGAACGGCACCTGGCAGCTGCGGGTGCGCGACGTCTACTCGGGTGACAGCGGCTACATCAACACCTGGACCCTGACCCTCTGACCAGCGACGGACGAGGGCCCCTCCCGGTCGGGAGGGGCCCTCGCACGTGCGTCAGACCGCGAAGGTCGCGGGGCGCTCGGTGGCCGGCGCCGGCGGGGTCGCCTTCCAGAGCCCCACCTTCTGCGCGAGCAGCCGGCTCAGGAAGGCCGGGTTGAGGATCACGTACCGGCGCCAGAGCCGCCTGGGCTCCAGGCCGAGACGCCAGAACCACTCGAGGCCGGCCCGCTGCATCCACGCCGGGGGCTTACGGAGCAGCCCGGCGTGGTAGTCGAAGGCCGCGCCGACGGCCATCAGCGGCATGTCGAGCAGCGGCCGCATGGCGTACGCGAAGACCTCCTGGCGGGGGCAGCCGAGCCCGACCAGCACGAGCCGGGCGCCGCTGGAACGGATGCGGTCGGCGATCTCGGCGTCCTCGCCCGGCTGCACGGGGCGGAACTTCGACGGCTCCACACCGGCGATCTTGAGCGCCGGGAACATCCGTTCCAGCGCCGGGATCAGCCGCGCCAGCGTCTGCTCGGTCGAGCCGTACAGGTAGACCGGCAGGCCCTCGTCCGCACAGCGGGAGAGCACGTGCAGGGTCAGCGTGGGGCCGTACACCCGGTCGGTGAGGCCGGCGTGGTGCAGCAGGTTGAGTGCCCACCGGACCGGCTGCCCGTCGGGCGTCACCACGTCGAACGCGTTGAGCCGGGCGTTGTGCGCCGGGTCGAGCACGCCGGTCATCACCCCGTGCACGGCCAGCGCGGTCAGCGCCAGCGGGCGGCGCTCCTGGGCGGCCGCCACCACCTGCTCGGTCGCCTCGGCGTACGTGGTGGCGTCGACCAGGACGCCGAGCACGTTCCGTTTGCGCTGCGGGCTCATGCCGCCGGCACCCACTTCTCCACGTTGGCCTCGTAGATCTCGCGCATGATCATGGGTACGTCGTAGATCTGCTTCCACTCCGGGTAGTCGGCCTGGAACGCCTCGTTCGACCCGATCCACCACTTGTGGTCACCGACCCGGTTCTCCTCGACGTACTCCGAGATCATCTCGTGGCCGGTGATCCGCTCGGCCTCGGCGAACGCCTCCCGCATGGAGATGTTGGAGTGCCGCCCGCCGCCCAGGTTGTAGACCGCGGCCGGGCGCGGGTTGCGGAAGAACGCCTCGAACGCGGCCACCACGTCGGAGCTGTGGATGGCGTCCCGGACCTGCTTGCCCTGGTACCCGTAGATCCGGTACTTGCGGCGCTCCATGTTGGCCCGCATGACGTAGCCGAGGAAGCCGTGCAGTTCGGTGGCCGAGTGGGCCGGCCCGGTGAGCGTGCCGCCCCGGAAGCAGGCCGTACGCATGCCGAAGTAGCGGCCGTACTCCTGGACCATCACGTCCGCCGCGACCTTCGAGGCCCCGAAGATCGAGTGCAGGCTGGAGTCGATCGACATGTCCTCGCGGATGCCCTGCTCGTACGGGTGCCCCGGCTCGATCTCCCAGCGGGTCTCCAGTTCCACGAAGGGGAGGCTGTTGGGCCGGTCGCCGTAGACCTTGTTGGTCGAGCAGTGGATGACCGGCGCCTCGATGCAGTGCTCGCGGACGTTCTGGAGGACGTTGAGCGTGCCGCCGGCGTTGACGTCGAAGTCGGTGTACGGGTCACGGACGGCCCAGTCGTGCGACGGCTGGGCCGCGGTGTGGATCACCACGGCGATGTCCGAGCCGTACCGGCGGAAGACCGCCGCCAGGGCGTCGCGGTCCCGGATGTCGATGGTGTGGTGTGTGTAGGACGACCCCAGCTCCGTGACGAGGCGCTGGACGTTCCACGCGGTCGACGCCTCCGCCCCGAAGAACCGCTGCCGCATGTCGTTGTCGATGCCGACCACGTCGAGGCCGAGGCCGGCGAAGTGCCGCACCGCCTCGGAGCCGATCAGACCGCCCGATCCGGTCACCAACGCGACACTCACACGCCACTCCTGGTTTATGGGAGGCAGAAACCATCGGAGCATAGCGTGACGGGCGACATGCCCCGGTACGCAGCGAGGGCCCCGCTTCCGCGGAGCCCTCGTCTGGTGGTGGGGAAGGGGGGAGTTGAACCCCCACGCCCTTTCGGGCACACGGACCTGAACCGTGCGCGTCTGCCATTCCGCCACTTCCCCGTGGCACGACCAGATCACTGTAATCCGTGTCGACCTCGCCGTCTGCGGCGGGGCCCGGCACATATTACGCTGTCCCGGTCATCGCCACGAGCGGTTACCGTTCGTGGCGGACGAAAGAGTAGCACGACGACAGCGGCCCGTCCGAACGGGCCGGGAGCAGGCGGCCGAGCGGCGTGTGAGCTGCGCGCGCGCCGGCCGGATACCATCATGTCCTCGGGACCCGAGGAGGAGCCGGTGAGCGTGCTGCAACGCTTCGAGAAGCGTCTGGAAGGCCTGGTCGAGGGGGCCTTCGCCAAGGTCTTCAAAGGGGTGGTCCACCCCGTGGAGATCCTCAACGCCATGCAGCGGGAGGCAGAGGCGCACAAGGCCATCCTGGCCGGTGGACGCACTCTGGTGCCCAACCGCTACGTGATCGATCTCTCGCCGTACGACCACAGTCGGCTGGCGCCCTACGCCGCCGCGCTGGCCCAGGAGCTGGCCCAGTCGCAGGCGGAGTTCATCGGCGAGCAGGCCTGGACGGTCTACGGCGACGTGATCGTCGAGATCGAGCGTGGCGAGGGCCTGGACACCGGCATGTTCCGGGTGACCGCCGAGGTCTACACCGGCGGCGACGTCGCCCCGGTCCCGGGCCCCGGCTACGACGCCGGCCCGCCCGCCTACCCGGCGTACGACCAGGGTGGCGGCTACGGCCCTCCGCCCGGCCACGGCGGCGCGCGCAACGTGCGGCTGGTCTCCGGCGACGGGCGCACCTACCCGCTGCAGATGGGTTCGACCGTCATCGGCCGGGGTGACCAGGCGAACCTCCGGCTGCCGGACGTCGGCATCTCCCGGCGACACGCCCGGCTGGACTTCGACGGCGGTCAGGTCGTGCTGACCGACCTCGGCTCGACCAACGGCACGATGGTCAACGGCCAGCGGGTCTCCGCGGTCGCCCTCAACCCGGGCGACATGATCCAGCTCGGGACCACCACCCTGACCTTCCGCGTGGACGGCTGATCCGCCTTGCCGGAACTCGTCATCACCGTCGCCCGGTTCGGGTTCCTGATCCTGCTGTGGATCTTCGTGTTCACGGTGGTCGGCGTCATCCGTCGGGACCTGTTCGCGGGTGCCCGGTCGGGCCGGCTGGTCGCCGCACCCCGGACCCTCGGCGCCGCGACCGGGCCGGCGGCGAAGCCGGCCAAGGTCAAGCGGGGCAGGGCGGCGCACCAACTGGTGGTGACCGCCGGTCAACTGGCCGGCACCCGGATCACGCTCGGTGAGGCACAGATCACCATCGGTCGCGCGGAGGACTCCACCCTCGTCATCACCGACGACTACGCGTCGGCGCGGCACGCCCGCCTCGTGCCGCGTGACGGGCAGTGGTTCGTCGAGGACCTCGGTTCGACTAACGGCACCTATCTGGATCGCGCTAAGGTCACCGGACCAACCCCCGTCCCCCTCGGCGTGCCGATCCGGATCGGCCGCACTTCCCTCGAATTACGGCCATGACTCTGACCCTGCGCTACGCGGCCCACAGCGACCGCGGTCTGATCCGAGACGGTAACCAGGACTCCGTCTACGCCGGGCCGCGGCTACTCGCGGTCGCCGACGGCATGGGCGGCATGGCCGCCGGTGACGTCGCCAGCAACATCGTCATCGGTGCCATGGCGCCACTGGACGAGGACGTCCCGGGTGACGCCCTCGTCGACGCGCTGCGCTCGGCCGTGGGCGCCGCCAACCAGCAGCTCCGCGACACCGTGGACGCGAACCCCCAGCTGGAGGGCATGGGCACCACGCTGACCGCGACCCTCTTCTCGGGCAGCAAGCTCGGCATGGTGCACATCGGCGACTCGCGGGCGTACCTGCTGCGCAACGGCGAGTTCACGCAGATCACCAAGGACGACACCTACGTCCAGATGCTCGTCGACGAGGGCCGGATCAGCGCCGAGGAGGCGAGCAGCCACCCGCAGCGGTCGCTGCTGACCCGCGCGCTCGACGGCCGGGACATCGACCCGGAGTACTCGGTGCGCCAGGTGCTGCCCGGCGACCGCTACCTGATCTGCAGCGACGGGCTCTCCGGTGTGGTGAGCGCCGACACGATCGCCGAGACCATGCGGGAGTACGCCGACCCGCAGCAGTGCGTCGAGCGGCTCGTCCAGCTCGCGCTCCGCGGCGGAGGCCCGGACAACATCACCGTCATCATCGCCGACGCCACCGACGAGGACATCGTCGAGGCGACGCCGATCGTCGGAGGGGCCGCCGCGCGTGACCGTGGCATGGCCACCTCGGCGGACACCTCCACCCCGGCCGCCCGCGCGTCCGCGCTCTCCGCCCCCCGGTCCGCCACTCCCGAGGAGGAGCCGGCCGGCGACGACGACGAGCCGGAGCGGCGCCGGCACCGCCCGGTGCGCGCCGCCGCCATGACGCTCGCGCTGCTGGTGATCCTCGGCGGCGGGCTCTTCGCGGGGTGGAGCTACACCCAGCGGCAGTACTACGTCGGCGCCACCGAGGACGGCCAGGTGGCCGTGTTCCGCGGGATACAGGGTCAGATCGCCGGCCTGGACCTCTCCACCGTGCACTCCCGGAGCCCCGCGGACCTGAACGACCTGACCCTGGCCGCGCAGGAGCAGGTCAAGCAGGGCATCCCGGCCAAGAGCGAGCCGGACGCCGAGCGCCGGCTGGCGGAGCTGACCAGCGACAGCCCGACGAACCCGAACCTGAAGCCCCTCTGCCCGCCGAGCCTGCCCGCGACGACCGGCTCGCCGAGCCCCGCCCCCACGTCCGCCCTGGCCTCGCCCACCCCGAGCGGCAGCGCCGCCGCCGGCACGCCGACGGGCAGCCCGAGCGCCGCCGTCAGCTCCAGCCCGAGCGCCATCGGCAGCGCCGTGGCCGGGACGGCGCCCACCAGCCCCGACGCCACGCCCTCCGACACGGTTCCGCCGGTGCTCGACCCGGCCAACTGCCGGTCGCCCGAGTGAGCACCGGCCCGACCCAGAGGACCAGTTTGTGACCGCAGCGGCCACACCGGCAGCCTCGCCCGCCACCACGGGCGAGCAGCCGGGCGTACGCCTGGCCCGGTCCCGGCGCAACGCCGAGCTGTCCCTGCTGCTGCTCGCCATGGTGCTGGTGGCCGCGTACGGGGCGACCGTCGAGGCGAACATGCTCGACACGGTCACCCCGGACTTCTGGGTGCCCGCCGCCGCGCTCGGCGCGGTCTTCCTCGGCCTGCACCTGGTCATCCGCTTCCTCGCCCCGTTCGCCGACCCGGCGCTGCTGCCGGCGGTGGCGCTGCTCAACGGCCTGGGTGTGGGGTTCCTGCGCCGGATCGACCTCGGCGAGGCGCTCCCGCCCGAGCGGGAGACGCTGGCCGTCTTCGCCGGTCAGGGAGGTCGCCAGCTCGCCTGGACGCTGGTGTCCGTGATCCTCGCGGCCGCACTGCTGGTGATCATGCGCGACCACCGGTCCGTCTCCCGGTACGCGTACACCCTGGGTCTCGCCGGCATCGTGCTGGTGATGATCCCGGCGGTGCTGCCGGGCCGGTTCTCCGAGATCAACGGCGCCAAGCTGTGGATCAAGTTCGGCGAGAGCTTCTCGATCCAGCCCGGTGAGTTCGCCAAGCTGGCCCTGCTGGTCTTCTTCGCCTACTACCTGGTCCGCAAGCGCGAGGTGCTCTCGCTGGCCAGCCGGCGGTTCCTCGGCATCGACTTCCCCCGGGGCCGCGACCTCGGCCCGGTGGTCGTCGTCTGGTTGATCAGCCTCCTGGTCCTGATCTTCGAGAAGGACCTGGGCACCTCGCTGCTGTACTTCGGCATGTTCGTGGTGACGCTCTACATCGCCACCGAGCGGGTCAGTTGGCTGCTCATCGGTCTCGTGCTGTTCTTCGGCGGCGCGTACCTCGCCTACTTCCTCGGCTCCACGGTCGGCGGGCCGTTCGCGAACTTCTACCTCCGCGCCGAGATCTGGCTGGACCCCTTCGCCGACCCCCACGACAAGGGCTACCAGCTGGTGCAGGGGCTACTCGCGCTCGGCACCGGCGGCCTGTTCGGGGCCGGCCCGGGCGGCGGCCAGCCGGGTCTGCTCCCCGAGGTGCGCAACGACTTCATCTTCGCGGGCATCGGCGAGGAGATCGGGCTGTTCGGCCTCTCCGCGCTGCTGGTCGTCTACCTGCTCATCGTCGAGCGCGGGCTCCGGGCGGCGCTGGCGGTCCGCGACTCGTTCGGCAAGCTGCTGGCCGGTGGTCTGGCGTTCACCCTCGGGCTCCAGGTCTTCGTGATCGTCGGCGGGATCAGCAAGCTCATCCCGCTGACCGGCCAGACCACCCCGTTCCTCTCCGCCGGTGGCTCGTCGCTGATGGCCAACTGGTTGCTCATCGCCGTCCTGCTCCGGGTCTCCGACGGCGCGCGCCGTCCGGTGACGGCGGGCGGCGGCAAGGCCGCCCGGCCCTCCGCCGGCCCGCCCGAGCAGCTGCACGGTGCCCCCACGGAGGTGATCAGGCCGTGAACGCACCGCTGCGCCGTGTCGGCGTCGTCGTCATGATCCTCTTCGGGTTGCTCTTCGCGAACCTGAACTGGATCCAGGCCTACAAGGCCGACGAGTACCGCAACAGCGACTACAACGGCCGCGTCCAGGTGGCCGAGTACGAGCGCAAGCGCGGCAACATCGAGGCCGGCGGGCGGGCCCTGGCCACCAGCAAGGAGACCACCGGCGAGCTGAAGTACCTGCGCACGTACCCGGACGGGGCGAAGTACGCGCACGTCCTCGGCTACAAGCCGGTCAACCTCGCGGCCACCGGCATCGAGCGGATCGAGAACGACTTCCTGGCCGGCACCAGCGACCAGCTGATCGGTGACCGGATCAAGGACATGTTCACCGGTGACCAGACCGGCGGCGGCAACGTGCTGCTCACGCTGTCGAACAAGGCCCAGGACGCGGCGTACGACGGGCTGCGGAACAACGACCTGGGCGTGAAGCGGGGAGCGGCGGTCGCCATCGACCCGCGTACCGGCGCGCTGCAGGCGCTCGTCTCCATGCCCAGCTTCGACCCGAACCCGCTGGTCAGCCACGACTCGAAGAAGGCCCAGGCGGCGTACAACGAGCTGGAGCAGGACGCGAACGGCCCGTTGAAGAACCGGGCGCTGACGGAGACGCTGCCGCCCGGCTCCACCTTCAAGGTCGTGGTGGCCGCGGCGGCCCTGGAGAACGGCATCACCAAGGACACCGCGATCCCGGCCGGCTCCAGCTACACCCCGCCGACCTCGGGCACGCCCATCCGCAACGCGGCGGCGAGCATCTGCCCGGAGGCGCAGGTCACGCTCATGGAGGCCGTCACCGAGTCCTGCAACACCGGCTTCGCGAAGCTCGGCGTCCGGCTTGGCGCCGACGCGATCAAGGAGAAGGCCCGGCAGTTCGGTTTCGAGCAGGACGACCTGACCGTCGGGCAGCTCGGCGAGGACGGGCTGCCCGTGGCGGCCAGCCACACCGGCACCATGCAGAACGCCGATGGCGGGGACGACCCGGCGGCGCTGGCCCAGTCGTCGATCGGGCAGCGGGACGTGCGGATGACCCCGTTGCAGGGTGCGCTGATCGCCGCCTCGGTCGCCAACGGCGGCAGCCAGATGCGGCCGTACCTGGTGCGGCAGCTGCTCGCTCCGGACCGCACGACGAGCTACTACACGGCGAAGGCGCGCGAGCTGCGCCAGCCGATCAGCGGTCAGGTCGCGAGCGACCTCCGGGACATGATGGTCAGCGTCGTGGAGAACGGCACCGGCCGGAATGCGCAGATCAACGGGTACACGGTCGGCGGCAAGACGGGCACCGCCCAGTCCGCGCCGGACCGGCCCGACCACGGCTGGTTCATCGGCTTCGCCCTCGACAAGAACGGCACGCCGATCTCCGCCGTCTGCGTCGAGCTGGAGCAGGCGGGCTCCGGGGGCAGCGCCGAGGCCGCCAAGATCGCCGGCCGCATCATGCGGGCCGTCATCGCCGACCCCGGGAGCCGCTGACATGCTCAGTCCCGGGGTCCAGCTCGGCAACCGCTACCGCCTGGACGAGCGGATCGCCAGCGGTGGGATGGGTGACGTCTGGCGCGGCACCGACCAGGTGCTCGGCCGGACGGTCGCCGTGAAGAGCCTGCTCCCCGCGCTGCTGGACGAGCCGGGCTTCGCCGAGCGGTTCCGCGGCGAGGCGCGGACGATGGCCACCATCAACCACCCCGGTGTGGTGGACGTCTACGACTTCGGCAACGATCAGCAGATCGCCTTCCTCGTCATGGAGTACGTCGAGGGCGACCCCCTCTCGGCGACGTTGAACCGGGTCGGGCGGCTCACCCCGGCCCGTACGATGGCGCTCGTCGCGCAGGCCGCCGACGCCCTGCACGCCGCGCACGAGAAGGGCATCGTGCACCGCGACGTGAAGCCGGGCAACCTGCTCGTCCGGCCGAACGGCACGCTCGTGCTGACCGACTTCGGGATCGCCCGATCCGACCTGGTGGGGCAGCTCACGGCGGCCGGCTCGGTGCTCGGCACGGCGTCGTACATCTCTCCCGAACAGGCCATGGGGCAGGTCGCGACGCCCGCGTCCGACGTCTACGCGCTCGGGGTCGTCGCGTACCAGTGCCTCGCCGGCCGCCGCCCGTTCGAGGGGGACAACCCCCTCGAAATCGCCATGAAGCACGTCCAGGAAACCCCCCGGCCGCTGCCGGCGGACATCCCGCCGCAGGTCCGGGCGGTGGTGGAGCGGGCGATGGCGAAGGATCCGGCGGCCCGCTGGCCGAGCGCCGCCGCGCTGGCCAGCGTGGCGCGCCAGCTGAAGGTGGCGCTGTCCCAGCAGGCCCGGGCCGCCGGCCAGACCCGACCGATCTCCGGCGCGCCCGCGTCACCGGCCGCCGCGCCCGGACGGGCCCAGGTGCCGGCTCCACAGCAGTCGCGCCCGGTCCCGGCACCGCAGCGACCCCCGACCGTCGCCTCGCCGGCGCGCCCGCCCGCCGCGGCGGCCCGCCCCGGCATCGCGGCGTCCGCCCCGCCGCCGCGACCGACCGTGGTCGCCCCGGCGGCCGGGCAGCCCCGGCCACCCATGGCCGCGGCCAGCTACCCGCGTGGCGCCGCCCCGGTGCCACCGGCACCGATCCGTCAGGACCAGCCGCCGGCGTACGTGGGGCAGCCCGGCGCCGCGGTGTCGCCCGCACCGGGGCGGACCCGCCCCGGCATGGTGCTCGTGGCCGTTCTCCTTGCCGTACTGGTCCTGCTCTGCTCCGGCGTGATTTCCTACAAGCTGCGAAAGAGCGGGCAGGCCGAGTCCGCGGGGCTCGGCCCGCGGGCCGTGGTGTCCGGCGCGCTACGGTTCGACGGACGCGACGATCTGACCGGTACGTCGTACCGTCACAGTGAGGGGCTCCGGCCGGCGAGCGGCGAGACGACGACGAGCGAAGGACGACAGACGCGATGACAGCCCAGGCCCGCCTGCTCGGAGGCAGGTACCAGGTCGGCGAGCTGCTCGGCTACGGCGGTATGGCCGAGGTGCACCGCGGTCGCGACCTGCGGCTCGGTCGGGACGTCGCGATCAAGATGCTCCGCACGGACCTCGCCCGGGACGCCACCTTCCAGATGCGGTTCCGCCGGGAGGCGCAGAACGCCGCCTCGCTCAACCACCCGGCGATCGTGGCCGTGTACGACACCGGCGAGGAGACCGCGCCGACCGGCGAGACCCTGCCGTTCATCGTCATGGAGTTCGTGAACGGGCGGACCCTCAAGGAGGTGCTGGCCGCCGAGGGGCGGATCCAGCCGCGACGGGCGCTGGAGATCTGCGCCGACGTGTGCGCGGCCCTGGAGTTCAGCCACCGGCACGGCATCATCCACCGGGACATCAAGCCCGGAAACGTCATGCTCACCCAGACCGGCCAGGTCAAGGTGATGGACTTCGGCATCGCGCGGGCCCTGGCCAGCGGCGCCACCACCATGACGCAGACCAGCGCCGTGATCGGCACGGCACAGTACCTGTCGCCCGAGCAGGCCCGGGGCGAGGCGGTCGACGCCCGTTCCGACGTCTACGCGGCCGGCTGCGTGCTCTTCGAACTGCTCTGCGGCCACCCGCCGTTCGTCGGGGACAGCCCGGTGAGCGTCGCCTACCAGCACGTACGGGAGGCGCCGCCCACGCCGAGCGACATCAACCCGGACGTGAACCCGGCGGTCGACGCGATCGTCCTGAAGGCGCTGTCGAAGAACCCGCTCAACCGCTACCAGAGCGCCGCCGAGATGCGTGCCGACCTGCTGCGGGCCGCCGCCGGCCGGCCCGTGCTGGCGACCCCGGTGATGCGCGAGCAGGAGACCATGCCGATGGCTCCGGCGGCGGCCGCTCCCGGCTACCGGGCGGGCGGCGCGGCCGCCCCGCCGACCGGGCAGATCCCGGCCCGGGTCGGTGACCCGCGCCGCCGTCGCGCCTCGTCCTGGCTGATCGCCACGTTCGCCGCCGTCGGTGTGCTCGCGGTGATCGCCCTGGTCGCCGCGCTGCTCTGGAACGAGCAGGACAAGCCCCAGCGGGTCGCCGTGCCCACCGTCACCGGTCTGACCCAGCAGGAGGCGTTCACGAAGATCCAGCAGGCGGGTCTGGCACCCCAGTCGGGTGATCCGGTCCTCAGTTCCGACTGCACGCCGAACACGGTGGCCAGCCAGGACCCGACGGCCGGCACCCAGTTGGAGCGGGAGCGCACCGTAATCGTCCGCATCTGCGGCGGCAAGCCGGAGGTCGCCATCCCGACCGGGCTCGAGGGCAGCAAGGTCGACAGCGCGACCGCACGGCTCCGCGAGGCGAACCTCACCGTCGACGTCAAGGAGGTCGACAGCGAGGAGCGCGAGGGCATCGTCGTCAAGGTGTCACCGGCCGAGGGCCAGAAGGTGCCCGAAGGGACGAAGGTGACCCTCGAGGTGTCGCGCGGCAACATCCGCGAGGTCCCCAACGTGGAGGGCCTCGGCCGGGAGGAAGCCGTCAGGACGCTGCAGAACGCGGGCTTCCGGGTCGACGTCGACCTCGGCGACGAGGTGCCGGCCGAGGAGGCCGGCAAGGTCCTCAAGCAGAGCCCGAAGGGCAAGCAGCCTCGCGGAACCAAAATCACGATCGTCGTGTCCGTGCCCGAACCGGAGACGCCGCCGACGAGCAGCTCTCCCACGCCGACGCCGACGGAGACGCCGAACGGACCCCCCACGGGTGGTGGCGGTGGCCTCCCGGTGATCCCTCCACCGGCGGACCTCTCCGGCAGGGACTGAGCATCGCCGGCACCGGTACGCAGAGAAGCGACGCGGTCCGGGGAAGCGTGCGGTGCGAGCGCTGACGGGCCTGTGCGGCAGGCCGGACCGCCGGCGACGGCGTCTGCTCCGCACGGCCGCCCTGCTGCTGGTCGCGCTGCTTCTCGTCAGCGTTCCGTGGCTGTGGACGACGATCAGCGCCCGCGGGCACGCGTACGACGTGGACGGGCCCCGGTCGCCGATGTCGTGATGGTCCTCGGCACGGCGGTGGACGGGCAGCAGCCGGGAGAGCGACTGGCCGGGCGCCTGGAGACGGCCGCCGAGCTGTGGCACCGCGGGCGGGCCCGGGTGGTGCTGGTCTCCGGGGACGGGCGTGGCGCGTCCGGCGACGAGCCGGCGGTGATGACGTCGTACCTCACCGAGCAGTTGGGCGTCGACCCGCTCCGGGTCGTGGCCGACCCCTACGGTCTCGACACCTACGACAGCTGCATCCGCGCGCGGGAGGTGTACGGAGTCGAGCGTGCGCTCGTCGTCACACAGTCGTACCACCTGTCCCGGGCGGTGACGTTGTGCCGGCATCTGGGCCTCGACGCCGACGGGGTGGACGCCCGCTGCTCCGGCTGCGGTGCGACCCTGCTGGCCCGCAAGGCGGTACGGGACTACTTCGCCAGCGGCAAGGCTGCCTGGGACGCCGTCCGGCGCAGGCCGCCCGCGGTCAGCTCACCCCCCAGCCGCGAGGTGGACGACGCGTTGACGAGGTGACGTCGGGGTGCCGACGTTCCCGGAGCCGTGCCCCGCCGGCCCTGCCGATTCTCGGGGCGCGGCGTCAGGCGGCCGCGAAGGCGGCGCGGCGGCGGGCATCGACCTCGGCGGCCAGTGCCGGGGCACGCTCCAGCGCCTCGGGGTGACCGCAGCCGGCCAGCCAGTTGGCGAGCATGAGGTGCCCGCCCTCGGTGAGCACCGACTCCGGGTGGAACTGCACGCCCTCGATCGGCAGGGTGCGGTGGCGCATCGCCATGACCACCCCGGACCCGGTCCAGCCGGTGACCTCCAGCTCGTCGGGCAGCGTCTCGGGCAGCACGGCGAGGGAGTGGTAGCGGGTCGCGGTGAACGGGTCCGGCAGGCCCGCCAGGACCCCGACCGAGTGGTGCCGCACCTCGGACGTCTTGCCGTGCAGCAGCTCGGGCGCGCGGGCCACGGTCGCGCCGAAGGCCTCGCCGATCGCCTGGTGGCCGAGGCAGACGCCGAAGATCGGCACCTCGCCGGCGTAGCGGCGGACGACGTCCAGGCAGATGCCGGCCCGGTCGGGGCTGCCCGGCCCGGGCGACAGCAGGATGCCGGCCGCGCGGACGCGTCCGACCTCGGCGACGTCGATCTCGTCGTTGCGTCGTACCTCGCACTCCACACCGAGCTGGCCCAGGTACTGCACGAGGTTGAACACGAACGAGTCGTAGTTGTCGATCACGAGTACACGCATGAGGTCACCGGTTCGGGGAGGCGGGCGGGGTGTTGTTCCGCTCGGTGTCGTACGGCAGGTCGTGCTCGTCACCCGGCGGCGCGTCGCCCGGGATGACGTTGCCCGCCGGGCCGCCGGGCTCGCCGGAGTCCTGGGTGACCTGTACGTCGTCGAAGGGCAGCAGGGGTTCCGCCCACGGGAAGACCACGTACCAGAGCAGCGCCACCGTGGCGGCGACGAGCAGCACCGAGCCGGTCAGCTTGCCGGCCAGGCCGAACGGCAGCTTGCGCCAGATCCACGCGTACATGACGGCTCAGCCTCCGAGCTCCGCCGGGCGGCCCGCCGACTTCGGCTGGGTCCGTTCCAGCTCGGCATGGATGATCAACCGCTGGTAGTTGTCGAACTTCGGGTTGCAGGTGGTGAGCGTGAGCATCGCCTTGGTGGGCTTCTCGTCGGGCTTCCCGGGGACCGGCGCCACCACCTCGACCTGGGTGGGCTTGACGATCCGGGACTGCGAGACCTTGTAGACGTACCAGTCGGTCTTGCTCTCGACCACGATCGCGTCACCCTTGTCGAGCTCGTCGAGCCGCCAGAACGTGGCCCGGTTCCGGTGCCCGGCGACGGCGAAGTTGCCGACCTCGCCGGGCATGGCGCTGTCCGGGTAGTGGCCCGGCGCGTACCGGATGTCCGCCTGGGTCACGCCCTGGACGACGACCCAGTTCTTGTCGAGCTTCGGGATGTAGAGCCCCGCGAGGGGCTTGCCGTGCGCCGGCGGCTTCTGCTTGACCGACGGCGTCGGCGAGGCGGCGACGGTCGGGTCGCCCGTCGGCCCCCACGCCTGCGCGAGCTGCTGGCTGAGGTCGTTCTGGTGTGCGTCCACGATCGCGGACTTCCCCCAGACCTCGTAGCCGGCGAAGAGCAGCACCACGAGGCCGAAGGTCATCAACAGCTCGCCGGTGACCCGCAGGCCCGTACGCAGCCGGGACCCGAACGACGGCCGGGTCAGCTCCGAGTAGACGCTCTTGTAGCCCTCACCGGTCTGCTCCGGGCGCAGGCGGACCACCCGCTCGCCGCGCCGGGGGCGCGGTGGTTCGGCGGGGGCGGTGTCGACCGGGTCGTCGGTCTCCGGCGGCTTGGGCACCGCGCCCATGAGCGCCGTGGAGTCGAGCGCCGGGTGGCGGGCCGGGGTCGTGACGGCCGGGATGAGCGCGGTGGCCGCCGGATCGGCGGCCGGCGACACCGGCGCGTTCGGCCCACCGGACGGCGGGACGGGTCCGCTCGACCCGCGGCGGGAGGCGACCGGCGGAAGGAACGCCGTCGGGCCGTCCGGGCCGGCGGCCGGCGGGCCACCGCGGCCGGGTGCCGACGGACCGGGCGTCGGCGCGCCGGGCGCGGCGGCGTACGGAGCGCGGTCGTCGGCGCCCCGGGCGGACGTGGCCGGGCGGGACGGGCGGCCCTCGGGCGCGGCCGGGTGGGAGGGGCGGCCCTCGGGCGTGGCCGGCCGGACCGGCGACGCCGGCCGGTACGACCCGTCGGCGGTGCCGTCGCCCCAGCCCGGAGCCCCGGCCGGGAAGGAGTGCCCAGGATCGCCGGGACCATGGGTCGATGCGGCGCCGGGCCAGGGCGGCGGGGGCGAGGCGGGGCCGGCCGGCGGTCGGAGCGGTTGGGTGAAGCGCCCGCCGTTCCCGGGTCGGGGCGCGAACGCCGAGGCGTCGTCGGCCACCGCGCCGTCCCCGGGCACTCCACCCGCTGCCGACGGGGCGGCGTGCGACCGGCGCGGCAGGGGGTCGGACGCGGTGGAGGGCGGTGGGGTGGTGGGCGACCGGCGGGGCAGCGGGTCGGAGGCGGACGGCTGCGGGGCGGGATGCCGTGGAGGCTGCGGGGTGGCCGGCGCGCGGGGCGGTAGCACCGGGTCGGGCCAGGCGCTCCGCGGGCGGCCGTCCGACGGCTCGTCCCGGTCGGCCGCCGGGTCGACCGCCGGCAGGAAGGCGGTCGCGTCGTCGCGGACGTCCCGGTGTCGCCCGTCGGGCCGGTCGCCGGTGCTCACCCGAGCACCTTGGCCGAGCGCAGCGCGGTCGAGTCCTCGAAGGCCGGCACGGTCACCGTGGAGACGGACTCCCGGTAACCGAGCTGGTAGTCGTCGACCGCGGCCTTGAACCACCGGACTCCCTCGGACTCGGCGAGAGCCCGTTGCATGGCGGCCGGATCGCCGATTGCTACGATCTTGAACGGTGGGGAGTACACCCGGCCGTGCAGCAGCAGGGTGTTACCGACGCAGCGTACGGCGCTGGTGGCCAGTACGCGGACATCCATGATCGACATGGCCTCGGCGCCGCCGGCCCAGAGCGCGTTCACGACCGCCTGCACGTCGCCCTGGTGGACCACCAGGTCGTCGTTGGTGACCCCCTCCGGCAGGCGCTCGTCCTTGCGCGGGGGCGCGTCGTTGAGTTCGACGGTGATCCCCGGCCCGGTGAGCGCGGTGAACCCGGCCGCCTCCCGGCTGGCGACGGCCCGCTCCTGCTGTGCCTTGATCGGGCCGTCCTGCTCGGCGAGCGCGGCGGTGTGCTCCTCGACGTCCTGGCGCAGCTCCGCGGCGCGCTGCTCGCTGGCGGTCACCTGCTGGCGGCGCTCCTCGATCAACTGCGTGAGCTGGGGGCGCCGGTCCTCTCGCAGGGCGGTGCCGCCCGCCGTGGTGGCGGTCGTCGTGAAGAGGAGTCCGGCCGCGGCGGCGATCACGGGCACCCCGATAGACCAGCCCGGCCGTCGTTGCCGCCGTCGCCGTGGCAGCAGCCCGGCGACGGCGCGCCGGAGCACCTTCTGCCAGGAGGCCGCGCCGGATGTGTACTCCACCGAGCGTTCCTTCCCGTCGTACCCCGCCGGCTTCCCGGCCGGAGGTGGACCCGTGACAACCCACCTATTCTGGTCACTCCGCGCATCCGCCTGACCCCATTCGTGGCCTGGGCGCGTCTTCCGGACTACGCTAGCTGTCGAACATTATTGGCCATGGACCGTCGCCCCCGCGCCCGGTTGACAGGCCGGACGAGGTCGTAATATCCCCCTCTGGAGAGCGTCGTGCCCAAGTCTCAGGTCCGCAAGAAGAAGGTGTACACCCCGCCGACGGACGTGCGCCCGACGGCGACGGCGGCGACGCGTAAGCCTAGCCCGGTCTGGCTGCCCATCACGGCGGTCGCGCTCATCGTCGCCGGCATCGGCTGGTTGGTGGTCTACTACCTCTCCGAGCAGGCGTACCCGGTCATGTCGTGGGGTTACTGGAACCTCGCGGTGGGCTTCGGCGCGATGGTCGCCTCCCTGATCCTGCTCTCCCGCTGGCGCTGACCCCGCGGCGTCCCCGTCGCACCGGGGGCGGACCCGGCCCGGGACGCCCCGCGGAGCGGATCCACCTCACTCGACGTCGCCCCCGTCCGGCGGATCCGGGCGGGGGCCCCTATGGTGTGCGCAGGGCGGCGCGGCCCGGGTGCGAGAAGACTCACGTTACTGCTGGGTAACCTTGCGCGTAGGCTGCACTGCATGACCGAGCGGAGCGCGGTCATCGACCGGTCGGGTCGAGGGTGTGGCAGCGGCGGCTCGCCGATCGCGTCCCGTCCCGGGCACCGGTCGCCGAGCCGCTCGACAGGCAGCAGACCGGGAGGCCAACTCGATGGGCAGCGTCCAGATCGTCACCACGATCCTCGCGGCCGCCATCACCGCCGTGGCGGTGGGGCTTGCGGTACGCGCGGTCCTGAAGATGGTGGCAGTCATCCGGCTCGGTCAACCCGCTCCTGAGCGGTTCACCGACAAGGCCACCCGCACCCGGACCATGCTGGTGGAGACCGCCGGCCACACCCGCATGCTCAAGTGGAGCGTGGTGGGCGCCGCGCACTGGTTCGTGATGGTCGCGTTCATCGTGCTGTCGCTGCTGGTGCTGGAGGCGTACTTCGAGGTGGTCGCCGTCGACGGCGAACTGCCGATCATCGGGCACTGGACGATCTTCGGCCTGGCCACCGAGATCATCGGCGTGTTGGGCCTTGCCGGGATCCTCGTCCTGATGGCGATCCGGCTGCGTAACCGGCCCAACCGGCCGGGCGGCCGCTCCCGGTTCACCGGCTCGACGATGTGGCAGGGCTACTTCGTCGAGTGGGTCGTGCTGCTCGTGCTGATCTTCGGCTTCCTGATCCGCGGGTTCAAGGTCGCCACGGACCACTTCGCGTACCCCGTGTGGGCCACCCCGGTCAGCCACGCGATCGGCAACGCCCTCCCGGCCTGGGAGGCCGGCGTCAACGTCTCCGCCCTCGTCAAGATCGTGATCTCGATGACCTGGCTCATCGTGATCTCGCTGAACGTCACGATGGGCGTGGCCTGGCACCGCTTCCTCGCGTTCCCCAACATCTTCTTCAAGCGCGAGCCGGCCAAGGCCGCCGGTTCCGGCCTCGGCGCCCTGCGCCCGATGACGAGCAACGGCAAGCCGCTCGACTTCGAGGAGGCCGACCCCGAGAAGGACCAGTTCGGGGTGGCCCAGGTGGAGCAGTTCACCTGGAAGGGCCTGCTCGACTTCAGCACCTGCACGGAGTGCGGCCGCTGCCAGTCGCAGTGCCCGGCCTGGAACACCGGCAAGCCGCTGTCGCCGAAGCTGCTCGTGCTGAGCCTGCGCGACCACGCGTACGCCAAGGCGCCCTACCTGCTGGCCGGCGGCGGCAAGGACCTCACCGGCGAGGAGAAGGCCACCGAGGCGCAGCTCGCCCACGTCGACGTGCTGGCCCTCGCCGAGGGCGACCGTCCGCTGGTCGGCACCGCCGAGGAGGGCGGGGTCATCGACCCCGACGTGCTCTGGTCCTGCACCACCTGCGGCGCCTGCGTCGAGCAGTGCCCGGTCGACATCGAGCACGTCGACCACATCGTCGACATGCGCCGGTACCAGGTGCTCATCGAGTCGAGCTTCCCGTCCGAGGCCGGCGTCATGCTGCGCAACCTGGAGAACAAGGGCAACCCGTGGGGCGCACCGCAGAACACCCGCGAGGACTGGACCAAGGGCCTGGACTTCGAGGTGCCGCGGGTCGGCGAGGTGGACGACTTCGAGTACCTCTTCTGGGTCGGTTGCGCCGGCGCGTTCGAGGACCGGGCGAAGAAGACCACCCGCGCCGTCGCCACCCTGCTGCACGAGGCCGGCGTGAAGTTCGCCATCCTGGGCGAGGGCGAGACCTGCTCGGGCGACCCGGCCCGCCGGATCGGCAACGAGTTCGTCTTCCAGATGCTCGCCCAGCAGAACGTGGAGACCCTGAACGAGGCGTTCGAGGGGCGGGAGAAGAGCAAGCGCAAGATCGTCGCCACCTGCCCGCACTGCTTCAACACCCTCGGCAACGAGTACGGCCAGCTCGGCGGCGAGTTCGAGGTCGTGCACCACACCCAGCTGCTCGCCCACCTCGTGGCCACCGGCAAGCTCACCCCTGTACAGCCCGTCGACGGCGGCGTCACCTACCACGACCCCTGCTACCTGGGCCGGCACAACCGGGTCTTCGCCCCTCCGCGTGAGGTGCTGGGCACCGCCATCGAGGGCGAACTCACGGAGATGCCGCGCAACAGCGAGCGCTCCTTCTGCTGCGGCGCCGGCGGTGCCCGCATGTGGATGGAGGAGAAGATCGGCAAGCGCATCAACGTCGAGCGCGTCGAGGAGGCCATGGCCACCGGCGCGAAGACGGTGGCGGTCGGCTGCCCGTTCTGCTCGACGATGCTCAACGACGGCGTCAACGGCAAGGGCGCCGGCGAGCAGGTCGAGGTGGTCGACGTGGCGAGCGTCCTGCTGCGGTCGGTGAAGCCCGAGCAGGCGCAGGGCGACAAGGAGGCCGAGCCGGTCGCCGGCTGACCGCGTACGCCCGCGGGAGCCTGTGCGCGACGGCGGTGGCACCTGACCACCGCCGTCCCGCGTCGTGCGCTCAGGCGGTCGTGGTGGTCATGATGGCCGCCGTGCTGGCGGCCGTCGTGGCCGCGATCACCGCGGCCTGCGTGTCCGCGATCGCCCGCTTCGTGGCCTCGGACGCCCAACTCCCCTCGGAGATCTCCGCGAGCCGCCGCTTGACCTGCGACCGCGGCAGGTCGCGGAAGAGCTTGCGGTCCAGACCCACGGCCCGGGTGAGGCTGACCAACGCGGCGGTACGGGGCTCCACCGGCCCGTCCGAAGACACGGCGGCGAGCATCCGCTGCCGGGCCTGGGTCTCCACGACCGGCTCCGCGCCCGTCGGCGAGGGATAGCGGGTACGCGGGAAGACCCACAGCACGCGGTCGGACTCGCGGCGCAGCACGCCCGCCTCGACCAGCCCGTCCAGCACCCGGTCCGGCAGATCCTTGGCGAGCAGCCGGACCCAGTCCCGGGGCCGGCGACGCTTGGGGTCGGTGGCGATCCGGGCGAGCGCGTCGTCCAGCAGCGGCGTGCCGAGCGGGTCCGTGCCGGTCACCACGAGCCGGCCGTCGGCGACGGTGACCCGTCCGGCGAGCGCGAGTTCGAGGAGCAGGGCACCGGCGAGACCGAAGCCGAGATGGGGGGCGCCGAGCCGGTTGACGCCGGCGTCGTCGTAGCCGAGGAGGGCGAGTTCGTGCGCGAGCGTGAGATCCGCCATGAGCCGACGGTAGCGGCACGCGGCCATCGGACACCGTTCGTAGGCGTGCCGTCGCACGGGGGTCACGACGCGCTGGGCCGCCTTGATTCCGCTCCGGCGCTTCCCTATCGTGGGGCACCGACCGCTGAGGGTCGTCTGCCCTCGCCCCTCTTCCCCTCTGCGAGGCGCCCGGCGGTCGGTTGCAAAGGAGTCGGTGCCGGTGGCAACCATGCCCCCTCATCGTCACGCACCGGGACGTTCCGCTCGTCCGGGTGGCCTGCGCCGGGCCGCCCGTCGCCTGCTCACCCTGGCCGCCGTCGCGGCCGTCGGCGCCGGTCTGCTCGCCGCGCCGGCACACGCCGCCCCGTCGGTCGAGGAGATCGAGAAGCAGATCGACAAGCAGTGGGAGCAGCTCGAACCCACGATCGAGCAGTACAACAAGGTGCGGGCGCAACTGAAGGTCAACCAGAAGAAGTCGGACAACCTCCAGAAGAAGATCGAGCCGTTGGCTCTGCAGAGCGAGCTGGCGATGACCCGGGTGGGCGACCTCGCCTCCCGCTACTACATCACCGGCCCCTCGCAGGAGATCGGTGCGCTGCTGGTCAGCGCCAAGCCCGACACCCTCACCGAGCAGCTCACCATTCTGGACCGGCTGGCCAAGCAGGAGCGCCGGCAGGTCGAGAGCATTCTGAAGGTCCGCGCCAAGTACGATGCGGAGAAGCAGAAGCTGGACGCCCTGATCGCCACCCAGACCAAGCAGAAGAACGACCTGGCCGCGAAGAAGAAGCACATCGACGCCGAGATCAAGCGGCTCCAGGCGTCGCTGCCGAAGACCGTGGTCAAGGTGTCCGGGTGCCCGACGGTCCGGGGTGTGGTCAGCAGTGCCGCGAACATCGCCATCAAGACGGCCTGCAAGCAGGTCGGCGACCCGTACGTCTGGGGCGCCACCGGCCCGGACGCGTTCGACTGCTCCGGCCTGACCCAGTACGCGTACAAGGCCGCCGGGATCAGCCTGACCCACTTCACGGGTGCACAGTGGAACGAGGGCAGGGCCATCCCGCGCTCCGAGGCGCGCCCCGGTGACCTCGTCTTCTTCTTCAGCGACCTGCACCATGTGGGCCTCTACCTCGGCAACGACCAGATGGTGCACGCGCCACGGGCCGGCAAACCGGTCCAGGTGGCGAGCATCAACAACATGCCGGTCGCCGGTTTCCGCCGACCCGGCTGACCCGCCGCCCACGACGAGGGCCCCCGGCCGACCGGCCGGGGGCCCTCGCGTTTCGTGCTACCGGGGGGCGCCCACCGGTGACGGGAGCACCAGCACGTCGTCGAGGTTGACGTACATGATGCGGTGGCCGAACTGGACCTGGACGTACCGCAGGTCACCCCGCACGACCGTCCAGTCGCCGGGGGACGAGCCGTCGAACGTGACGGCACGGTAGTACTCGCTCGGCAGGATGCCGCCGACGGCGTACCGCTGGCCGGCGGGGAACGTGTACTGCAACGGAGAGATCGTCTGGTACGGCACGCCGGACGGGTACGCGTCCTGCTCGGGGTACGCCCGGCCGTAGACGGGGATCGTCGCCTTACCCGGCTTCGGCGTCACCACGAACCCGGTGGCCCACTTCGCCGTCGGCGCCGAGGGCGGGTTGTGGAACCACGCCTTCTGCCCGAGGTACCAGATGGCCGTCCAGTCGCCGCGTACCTCGGCCACCGCGTACGTCTGCCCGGCGGAGGCGCGGGCGCCGTGGTCGGAGATGTACATCGTGTCCGGCGACCCGTCCGGGCGCTCGCCGAGGTCGTTCACCAGCGGCGCGTCGTGGCTCGGCGCGCTGTGCAGGATCACGGCGGAGGATCCGCGCAGCGGGCAGGGCTCGGCCGGCGGCGGCGGGTCCGGCACGCCCGGCGGCTGCTGGTTGCAGCCGTAGAAGGCTGGCCGGTTGGCGGCGAAGTCCGGGTCGATGGTGACGAGGCCGGTCCGCTTCGTGCCGGTGGTCCGGAACGGCGCCTTGAGCAGGTCGAAGTAGTGCGACCAGTCCCAGTACGGGCCCGGGTCCCAGTGCATGCCGGCCACCGTCGACGCCACCGTGCCGGGGACGTTGTCGTGCCCGATGATGTGCTGGCGGTCCAGCGGGATGTTGAACTTGTGCGCGAGGTACCGGACCAGCTTGGCCGAGGTGCGGTACATCGCCTCGGTGTACCAGGTGCCGTGCCCGGCGAAGCCCTCGTGCTCGATGCCGATGGACTTCGCGTTGACGTACCAGTTGCCGGCCTGCCAGCCGACGTCCTTGGCCTTGATGTGCTGGGCGACGTGGCCGTCGACCGAGCGCAGCGTGTAGTGCCAGCCGAGGTAGTCGGCCTGCTGCACGAGGCCGACGCTGGGGCCGTAGTAGCCCTCCGTGTCGTGGATGACGATGTACTCGATCTTCTGCTGGGCCGGCCGGTTGCCCAGGTCGTGGTTGCCGTAGTCACCGGCGCCCGGGCCGTACTGCTCGTACGGCGCCGGGATCCACTCGCACCCGAGGCCGACCGGGCACTCCAGCCCGTCGGGCCGCTCCGCGCGGCGCAGCCCGAGCCGGTGCAGGGCGTCCTCCCGCGGGCTCACCGCCCGCGCGGCCAGGGTCACCTGGTGGCCGTCGTCGGTCCGCCGGCTCGCGCCCTCACGGATCTGCGCGTACACCTCGTCGGCGAACGCGGCCGCGGTCTCCTCGGTGTCGGCGCCCGAGTAGCGGGCCACCGCCCCGTACCAGGCGCCCGGGTCGGTCCCGGCGCCGACGGGTCCGCCCAGCTCCCTCTGGTACGCGGCGAGCAGCGCCGCCCCGCCGCGGATGTTCGTGGCCGGGTCGGAGCGCAGGGCCTCGACGTCGGCGCCGGTGAGCGTGGCGGCGGCCTGGATGGTCCGCAGTGACGCGGCGTCCGGCCCGTCGGCCGCCGGGGCGGCGGCGGGCGTGGTGACCGTCATCGGGCGGGACGTGTCGCCGCGCGGGTCCTCGCCCTCGTCCACGTGGTGGCTGGCGGGCAGCGCCGCGACGTGGGCGGCGTCGGTGAGGTGCAGCGGGCCGTAGCCGCCGCTGGTGCTGGGCGCGCCGGCGTGGGTGTCCCACCTGGACTCCAGGTAGGACACGCCCAGCAGGACGCTCTCGGGTACGCCGTATTCGGCCGCCGCGGCGGCGTACTGCTGCTGCCGGTCGTCGACGGGAGCGGCCCCGGCGGGTGGCGCGGCGCCGGCCGGGCCGCCGGTGAGCGGTACGGCCGCGGCGGCGGCCACCACCGCGGCGGCGAGCAGCGCCCGCCGGCTTCTCGACATGGCTGATCGGTGCATCGAACCCCCCAGTGAAGGACGGGTGCAGGTGGGCCCACCTTCGCTCCGACGCTGCGTTCAGGTCAATACCTTTCCATCTATCGACGTTTGAAGAAGAAAATCTACGGCGTCGCACCGGGCGTGCGGTCGGCTGTGCCGCGTACGGAGTGTCACGGCCTGACGGGTTGCGAATCGATAACGCGCCTCTCTAGTCTGGTCAATCGTCGGCCGGCAGCAGGTCCGTCCACCCGGGCGGTAACGGTCCGACACCGCCGAGTCGCTCTCGGGAGCGAGCCGGGGACCCAGGTTTCCGGGGTGAATCCGCAGCGATGCGGTAGGGCGCCTCCCTTCCCGCCCGAACCCGTCAGCTAACCCGGTAGGCGGTCAGGGAAGAAGGAGTACGGAGCCCGGTGGCCCACCATGCCCCGCGGCCTCCGTCGAACCGGTCGGCGCGTGCCGACCGTGCGACGGGTGTGCCGCGTCCACGCTGGTCCCGCTTCACCACCGCCCTCGCCGCCCTCGTCGGCGTCGCCGTCGTCCTGACCGGCGGCGTCACCGCGGCGCACGCCGACCCGTCGGTCGCCGAGATCGAACGGCAGATCGACGAGGACTGGAACAAGCTCGAGCCGGTCATCGAGAAGCACAACGCCACCCGCCAGGAACTGGCCGCCAAGCGCAAGCAGGCCGACGCCCTGGCCAAGCGGATCAAGCCCCTCCAGGTCCAGGTCGACCAGGCCATGGACAAGGTCGGCGCCCTCGCGGCGCGGGCGTACAAGGGCGAGAACCTGTCCACGGTGAACGCCATGCTCGGCAGCCGGAGCCCCAGCGAGCTGATGGGCCAGCTGGAGCTGCTGGACCGGTTCGCCCAGACGCAGCAGAAGGACGTCCAGCAGGTCGCGCAGCTGCGCGACGAGCTGGTCCGGCAGAAGGAGCCGCTGGACACCCTGGTGGCCCAGCTGACCCGGACCGAGGCCCAGCTCGCGGCCAAGAAGAAGCAGATCAACGCCGAGATCGACCGGCTGCAGAAGCTGCGGATCAAGGTGTACGGCAACGGCGGCGGCGGACCGCTGCGACCCGCCCCGTGCCCGGCCACCTACCCGGGTGGCGCCGCCGGCGTGGCCGTGAAGTTCGCCTGCGCCCAGATCGGCAAGCCCTACGTCTGGGGCGCCGACGGCCCCGACTCGTACGACTGCTCCGGCCTCGTGCTCGCGGCCTGGGCCAAGGCCGGGGTCTCGCTGCCCCACAACGCCGCCCAGCAGCGCCGGGTCACCAAGACCGTGAGCCGCGGCGACCTGCGCCCCGGTGACCTCGTCTTCTACTACAGCGACCTGCACCACGTCGGCATGTACGTCGGTGGCGGCTGGGTGGTGCACGCCTCCCAGGCCGGAGTGCCGGTCAAGATGAAGAAGGTCGACGACGGCCCGATCCACAGCTTCGGCCGCCCCGGCTGACGCACGAAGGAGGGGTCCCTTCCCGGCGCATGCGCCGGCGGAGGGCCCCTCTCGTCAGGGGCGACCCGTGGTGCCTCGCCGCCGCCCCGGGGTCCGGCTCAGCGGGTCGGCCAGGTACGCCAGTTCTGCCAGGCGCGGCTCGGTGTGGGGCCACGCTGGCCCTGGTAGCGCGAGCCGTACACGGCCGATCCGTACGGGTGCTCGGCCGGCGACGAGAGCCGGAAGATGCAGAGCTGACCGATCTTCATGCCGGGCCAGAGCGTGATCGGCAGGTTGGCCACGTTCGACAGTTCCAGCGTCACGTGGCCGGAGAAGCCGGGGTCGATGAAGCCCGCGGTGGAGTGGGTGAGCAGGCCGAGCCGGCCCAGACTCGACTTCCCCTCCAGGCGGCCGGCGAGCTGGTCACCGAGCGAGATTACCTCGAGCGTCGAGGCGAGCACGAACTCGCCCGGGTGCAGCACGAACGGCTCCCCGTCGGGGACCTCGACCACGGAGGTCAGGTCGTCCTGCTGCCGGGCCGGGTCGATGTGCGTGTAGAGGTGGTTGTTGAAGACCCGGAAGAGCCGGTCGAGGCGTACGTCGATGCTCGACGGCTGCACCAGGGTGGGCTCGAACGGCTCCAGCCCGAGCGTGCCGGCCTTGATCTCGGAGACCAGGTCGCGGTCGGAGAGCAGCATCGCACCACCATAGCGAGGCGCGCCTCGCCGGCTCGATCCCGGTGCCGGTGACCAGCGCGTCGCGGTCGCTCCTCGTACATTTGTTCGATAGAATGCCGGCATGGCTTCCTGGTCCGAATTCGCCGCTGACGAGCCCCGGCTCGCCGACGGGATCCGCATTCTCCTGCAGCAGTACGGTCCGGGCTTCGGCTATCTGGCCACGGTCCGCGCCGACGGCGGGCCCCGGGTGCACCCGGTGTCTCCGGTGATCACCGATGAAGGGCTGTTCTGCTTCATCATCGACTCGCCCAAGCGGCGCGACCTGGAGCGCGACGGGCGCTACGCCCTGCACTCCTTCCCGCCGGAGGAGAGCGACGACGAGGCCTACGTGGCCGGCCAGGCCCTGCCGGTCACCGACCAGGGCCGGGTGGCCCGGCTCGCGGCCCGCGCCGGGGCCGCTCCGCACGTCGACTGGCGGCTGTTCGAGTTCACCGTCGACGTGGCCATGCTGGCGCGGCGCGACTCGGGCACCGCCGGCGGGCCGGGCGAGGGGCACGGCCGTCCGGCCGTGCAGGTCTGGCTCGACCCGCGGGCGCCGGGCCGTCGGGCCGGGCCGACGCCGGTACGGCAGACGCGCCCCGCCCGCCGCGAACCCCACCGCTCGGCCGCCTGACACGTCCTGGGGAGAGAAAGAAGCCGGTGCCGGCCCCCTCGCCATGGGGCCGGCACCGGCGGTACGCGGAAGGTCAGGCCGCGCGGTAGGCGTTCCACGCGGTCAGCATGCGGCTCGCCTGCCCAGGGGTGAACTGGTACATGCACGAGTCGTACGTGTAGTCCATGAAGTTGGTGATGGGGTCCAGGCCGGGCGCGCTGCACGTGTCCCGGCCGGTCGGGCACTGGTACGCCGGCGACGCCTCGGCCGGGGTGTCGCTGACGCTGTCACCGGAGCCGGAGCAGCCGCCCTGGAAGGTGTGGTAGAGGTTCAGCCAGTGGCCGACCTCGTGCGTGGCGGTGTCGCCCTGGTTGTAGTTCGTGGCGGTGCCGCCGGGCAGCGACTCGTTGAGCACGACCACGCCGTCCATGCTGTTCAGCCGCCGCTGCGGGAAGGTCGCCCAGCCGAGCAGGTCGTCGCTCAGCTCGCCGAGGTACATGTTGAGGACGTTCTTGCCGCCCTCACGCAGCGACGACTTCATCGACCGCTCCGCGGACGAGCCCTGCACGATCGGGTACCACGCGGGGTTGGTGACCCGGTTGATCTTCTGGAGCTGGAAGGCGAAGGCGGTCGATGCGCCGCCGGTCGCGCCGCTGTATGCCTGGTTCAGCACGCTGATCTGGTTGCTGATCATCGAGTCGGGGATGTTGCCGCCGGCCCGGGTGCTGTCCTCCTGGATCACGTGCACGACCACGGGGATGGTGACCGTGGCGAGCGGTGCCACCGTGGCGCTCTGCCGGCTCGCACGCTCCCGCAGCGCGGCCGCCAGGTCCGCCTCCCGCTCTTTGACCTGCTGCGCCGTCAGCTCGTTGGGTTCGTGGCGGGCGATGCCGCCCGCCTTGATCCGAGCGTCGGCGTGGACGTCGGCCGGCTCGACGCAGGTGCCCGCCGGGGCGGCGGAGAAGGCCGACGCGGCCGGAACGACACCCACCGCGGCGGTGCTGAGCAGCAGCGCGAGGGTCGTCGACGCGACACCGGCGGTACGCCGGGTCAGCAGGTGGGGACGAAGTCCCATGGGCCCACCTCTTTCTGGCGGCGCGACCGGGGGATGTGTCGCGCCGTGGCTGAGAACGTGTGGCAGACGTTACAACCGATCGACAGATTTGAGAACGCCCATAGGTTGCCGTGGCGGAAGTTTCCTGGGCGGGGTGGCGGCGGCCAGCGGGCCGGCACGCGGCCACAGCCGAGGGGGTACCTGGGTGCACGTGGCTGGTGACTCAGGTACAGTGGTCCCGCCTGCGGGTGTAGTTCAATGGCAGAACATCAGCTTCCCAAGCTGACAGTGCGGGTTCGATTCCCGTCACCCGCTCCAACGTGAGGCCCCAGTTCAGGACAGGTTTCCTGGCTGGGGCCTTGATCGTTGCTACCGCCTCTTGCGCTGGCCGCGCCCGATCCCGACCCTTCTTGATCCGCCGCCGGCCGTGTTGCGTGGGTCGGACAGGGTGACGCCGGTGCGGCTGGCCTTGGACCCGGTGCATTGCGGCGTCGGCCAGGGCGGCGGGCCGGTCGCGGCCGGTGGCGGGTGCGAGGCCAACGCCTGGGCAGCCGCTCCCACTCGACCATTCCGAAGCTGACAGCGGCTCGATCCCCGTCACCCGCTCAGTGGCGGGGGCCCAGCTCAAGACCGACGATCGATCATTCTTTCACCAGAAGAGGTCACTCGACGAAGGTGCCATTTGGCTCCATGATTTCGTCGCGCACCAGCGGCACGAACGCCGACCAGTCCCCGTCGTCCACGGCCACCGACATGCGGACGCGCCCTTCGCCATCGTCAAGGGCGTAGCTGACCACGCTGTACCGCTTGCCATCCTCGCCGACGACCTGGCGTACGTCCTTGTCGCCGAGCATCGCGCACCACTCGCCATAGCCGACGCGTCGCCATTCAGCGAGACGTGCGTCGGCAAGCCGCGCGGGCGCCTCCTTGTCCAGTCCCATGCGTTCAGCCTCTCACCCGGGACGGCAGCCGCCCTCAATCGCGTGCCCGATCCGAGATCCGCTGACGCCAGCATGCCGTTGACCCGCTGTCACGTACATCGCGGCCAGGGGGTCAGGTACCGGTTGGGTGGGGCAATGCCTATCTCGCCGCGCAGTCGGGGTAGCCGCTGGAATTCAGGCGTGTAAAGATCACGCCGTGCTCACCCCGTCAGCATCTCCCCCTGTCGCCGTGCTGCTGATCTTTGAGGTTTTCGGCATCGTCGCCATAGCTCTCGGCATCGGAATAATCGTCACGGGGCGTGTACCGCGGCCACGTTCCAGTTTCGCGCCGCTGCCGTTGCGCAAAGGCAGCTCGCTCGCACTGGTAGGTGTCACTATCGTCCTGGGAGCGTCAGCGCAGTTTCCGTCGATTCCGCATCCGATCGTGGTAACGCTGAACGCAGCGGGTTTTGTCACCATCGCGGCCGCTATGGCCTGCCTCATCTTCGTGCGGCGCTAGCAGCCGATTCGGCCAGATCGGCAACTTCCAGCCGACAGTGCGGGTTCGATTCCCGCCACCCGCTCCACGATCGCGCCGCGGGGCACCTCGGAGCGACCGAACCTGCCAGGATCGGCCGCATGTCTCCTGACCTTGACCACTCCTCCCGGCCCGCCGGCCAGACTCTGGCCAACGACTACGACAGCTTCGCCGAGGCGTACGCGGCCGAGACCGAGTCCAACCTCATCAACGGCTACTACACCCGGCCGGCGATGCTGGACCTGGCGGGAGACGTGGCCGGGCGGCGGATCCTCGACGTCGGCTGCGGAGCCGGCCCCCTGCTCGCGGCACTGCGCGATCGTGGCGCCATCGTGACCGGCATCGACCCGAGCGCCAAGATGCTGGACCTGGCCCGGCAGCGGCTCGGCGATGGCACTGCCCTGCATCAGGGCGGTCTGGGTGACGAGCCTCTGCCGTTCCCCGACGCCGCGTTCGACGACGTCGTCGTGTGCCTGGTCCTTCACTACCTCGAGGACTGGACGGCGCCGCTCGCCGAGCTGCGGCGCGTGCTCGTGCCCGGCGGCCGGCTCATCGTGGCCGTCAACCACCCCTTCGTCTACCACCTGATCAGGCCCGAAGGCGACTACTTCGCCACCGAACAGTGGTCCGAGGAGTACACGTTCGACGGCCAGCCCGCCGTGCTGACGTACTGGCACCGACCACTGCACGCGATCACCAACGAGTTCGTCGCGGCCGGCTTCCGGATCGCCGTCATGAGCGAACCACCTCCCGCACCCGGTGCCCGTGAGGCGTTCCCCGACCTCGTGACCTCCCCCTCGGGGTACATCCTGTGCTACCTGTTCCTGGTCCTCGAAGCTGTCTAGCGCCACGTCCGACGTCGGGAGCAGAAACCTCCGCGGGGTCACCTGCGGGGTCGGCTCGTGATGCCGTCCAGGATGGTGGTCAGGTTGTGGTGGAAGGTCTCCTCGGCGTCGAGGTGGGCGCCGTCGATGACGAGTCGGGCGACGGTGGGGTAGCGGCCGGTTTCGAGCATGCGGGTCAGGTAGGGCCCGTGGGTGGCCTGCCAGGCGGCCAGGTCGGTGCCGGTCGAACGGGCGGTGCGGCGCTCGGTGACCTCCCTGCGGAGGGCTCCGACGATGAACGCGTTGAGGGCGCCCAGGGCCCGCTGGAGGTCATCGACATCGCGTACGCCGGGGGCCTGGCTGAGCGCCGCCGCGGTCGCCTCGCCCACGGCGAGCGCGTGAGGTCCGAGGTGCGGCCGGGCGCCGAGCAGGTCGGCGAACCACTCGTGGGCAAGAGCGGCCTCGCGGGTCCGGTGGACGATGGCCAGTACCGTGGCGCGCCACTCGGGGTGCTGGCCGGCGGCCTCGGCGATCTGGGCGTACACGGCGTCGACCATCAGGTCGAGCAGTTCTGACCTGTTGGTCACGTAGTCGTAGAGCCGCATCGGACCGACACCGAGTTCTTTGGCGATCTTGCGTACCGAGAGCCCTTCGAGGCCGTGGGCGTCGGCGATCCGGATCGCCGTGGCGGCGATCTTCGTGCGGCTCAGCGGCACCGGCGCCGCCCGCGGCTGCGGCTCGGGCCGTTCCCAGACGGGCAGCGGTGCGCTACCGTACGGCGTATCCATGGAATACAGCGTACGGTAACGGGGGATGTTGATGCGAATCGCGATCGCCGGCGGCGGCGTCGGTGGGCTGACGCTGGCCCGGATCCTGCACCGGCACGGCATCGACGCGGTGGTGTACGAGCGGGAGGCGAGCCGAACCGCGCGATCGCAGGGTGGCTCGCTCGACCTGCACCCGGAGTCCGGGCAGAAGGCCCTGGCCGCGGCGGGTCTCGCCGGCCGGTTCCGGTCCGAGGCGCGGCCGGAGGGCGAGGAGCACCGCATCCTCGACCCGGCCGGACGTACCCTCGTGCACCACAGGCCCGACCCCGGCTCCTTCGCCGGACGCCCCGAGATCGACCGCGGCGCACTGCGTGATCTTCTGCTCGACTCGCTTCCCGCCGGCGCTGTCCGGTGGCGGCACCGGCTCGTGGCGGCGACGCCACGCCCCGACGGCGGCTTCGCGCTGACGTTCGACGGCGGCCGCGGCGCCGACTGTGACGTCCTCGTCGGCGCGGACGGCGCACGCTCGGTCGTCCGGTCGCTGCTGACCGACACGACGCTGTCCCCCGTGGCCACCCTGGTCGAGTTGAGCATCAGCGACGCCGACCGGCGCCACCCGGACCTCGCCGAGCTGGTTGGCCCCGGGAACCTCTGGTGCATCGGTGTGCGCCGCATCCTGGCGGCGCAACGCCTCGGCGACGGCAGCATCCGGGTCGGGATCTCCCTACCCCCGGACGGTCGCCCCCTGGACACCTACCGCAGCACACGGGCGCTGCTGGACGTGTTCGACGGCTGGGATCCCCGCCTCACCGCGCTCATCGAAGCCGGTGACGGCCCGCCGACCCCGCGCAGGATCGAGGCGATGCCCACCGGCACCCGCTGGGCCCACCAGCCGAGCATCACCCTCATCGGTGACGCCGCGCACCTCATGCCGCCGGTCGGCGAGGGCGCCAACCAGGCCATGCTCGACGCCGCCGAACTCGCGGCCGAACTCGCCGCCCACCCGGCCGACCCCGACACGGCGATCCGGACGTACGAGGAGGCGATGTTCACGAGGATCCACCCGATCGCCGAGATGTCCGCCCGAGTCCAGGCCATGATGCTGTCCGCCACGGCGGCCGACGACATCGTCCGCTTCTTCTCAGGGCGGCCCGCCGAGCCGGTGCCGGCAGACTGACGACGCCGGCCTCGCGCGGGCACCCCGCTCCCGCGACCTCGACGGGGATCAGTGCCCGCCCTCGCGGAACCGGAACACCCGGTCGGACCAGCCCGTGTCCGGTATCCCAGCGTCCAGCGCCTCACTGATCGCGCGTTCCTCGTAGTTGAAGTGCGACTCCATGATCGCCGCCAGTCCGTCGAGTTCACGGTCGATCGCCTCCAGCGCCGGACCGTGGGAGCCGGTGGCGCGGTCGGCGAGTTCGACCACCCGCGCCAGGATCGACGCGATCATCTCGTGGTCCTCGACGAGGTTGGCGACGGTCTTCGCGAGGTCGGGGCGTTCCCGCAACAGCTCGGCGAACATGCCCGTGTCCTCGCCCCGGTGATGCGACGCCAACGCGGCGCAGAACGCCAGGCAATGGGTCACCAGTACGCCGTCTTCCGGTCGGTGCTGGCCCAGACCGGTCCTGAGTTCGCCGATCTGGCGACGCAGTTCCTGATGTGCCTGCGCGAGCTGCAGGCTGAGCGCGACTGCACGGTCGCGGTCGTGGGAAGCCACTGATGGCGGCCCTTCGGTTCCGCACCTCCATGCCTGACGCAGCCCGCCACCGGCACGCGATGCTGCCACCATCCGATCACGGGGCAGGGCGGACGTGCAAACCCGTCCCGGAACGATCAAGGCTGGTACTGCCGCCGTCCGCCGTCCGCCACGTACTCGTCGAAGATCACACCGAGGACGCGCAGTGCGACCGCGGCCTGTTCGTCGGACTGGCCCACGGTCCGGGCGCAGGCGGCGAGCGTCTTCCAGAGTGCCCAGCCGCGCCCACGCGCCCACGTTCCCTCGTCGACGGCCAGTCGCTCCCGGAACGCCTGCCGGCCCTCGGTGGTCAACAACGTCCAGGCGATGGCCATGTCGCACGCCGGATCGCCGACACCGCATGTCCCGAAGTCGATGACGGCGGCCAGTTTCCCGTCGTCGATCAGGAGATTTCCCTGGGCCACGTCACCGTGGAACCAGGTCTGCGTGCCGTCCCAGGACGCGTCCAGCGCGTCCGTCCAGATCTCCCGGGCCAGGCCGACGTCGACGTGGCCATCCAGCACCGCGAGGGCGCGCTGGACGTCCCGGTGGTAGGTGCGCAGCGTGCCGCCCCGGTACCAGTTGTGCTGCCCGGGAAGGGGACCCCCGGCGGGATCGATGCGCTGTAGGGCCGACAGGAACTCGGCTAGGTCGATGGCGAACCGGACGGGGTCGGCGATGCGGTCCGCACTCGCGGGTTCGCCGTCGAGCCACGAGTAGACGGACCACGGGTACGGGTAGCCCTCACCGGGCTCCCCTTTCGCGAGCGGCACGGGGATGGGCAGCGGAAGCCGGGGGGCGAGTTCCGGCAGCCACCGGTGCTCCTTGTCGACGGCCAGGGCGTACTCGGCCGCGCTGGGCAGATGCACCGACATCCCGGGGCCGAGGTGGAAGGTCCAGTTGTCCCAGCCGCCGTCGGCCACCGGCGCGACCGGGAGGTGGGCCCACCGGGGGAACTGGTGGGCGACGAGTCGACGCACCAGCTCGGCGTCGACGGTGATGCGTTGGGGCACCGGACCGAGATGGGGCGTGTTGCTCACCGAGACGTCCTTGTCTGATGCGGCCGACACGTGACCGGGCTGGCAGTTGGCGTAATGATCGGCTCATCCCTGCCGTCCGGTCGAGCGATTTCGATGGCGGGGGTGATCGCGGGGTACGGCGCAGGTCGGCGCGCGGGGCGCCGGATCAGCCCTGGTCGGCGGTCAGCGGGCCATCGCGGCGGCGTGCCGGCGGGCGAGCTCGTACAGGCGCTCGGGGTCGCCGAGCGGGGCGATCCCCCCGGGACCCACGGAGACGTCTCTCGGGTCCAGCGTGGCGGTGGCCTGGAGCGAGGGCACGGTGCGGCCGGCCCGGTCCACCATCACGAGTGCGGTGGCGACGAAGCCTTCCAGCAGGGACCTGAGGATCGCGTGGCTCGACGACAGGTACTGCGCGACCAGCGCGTCCACGAAGGCGACGAACACGTCGAGGTCGATCTCGTAGTCGTCGGCGCGCATGGGGCCGATGCCGGTCGGCACGTCGACCAGTGGGGCGACGGCCTCGCTGGTACGGACGAACAACTCGGCCACCCGGTTGGAGGGGTTCCACAGGACGAGGTCATTGACCTGGAAGTACTGGCTCATGCCTCCATGATCATAGATCGGTTGTTCGCCGACCCGCCCCGGGCCCGTCGACGTCGCCGGCCTCGAGCCACCCGATCCCCGTGAAACAGGCGAATCGGCGGCGGGAGGGAAGGGCCCCGGCGACCATGGGCGGGTGGGGCGACCATCGGAGGCGGCACAGGCGGGCGGCATCCTGCGCGGTAACGAGGACACCCGGCAGGCCAACTTCCTGGAGCTGTTCTTCGACCTGGCGCTGGTCTTCGCCCTGATCGGGGTCGTCAGCCGGGTGGTGCCGGACCTCCTCTCCGAGAACGTGCGTCTGCGCTGGCTGTCGCTGCTGTACACGGTCGTCCTGGCCCTGCCGCTGCTCTGGCTGTGGACGACCACCGCACACATCACGAGCCGGTTCGACTTCCGCAACCGCTGGATCCAACTGCTGGTCCTGGCGAGCGCGTTCGGCCTGCTGATCATGACGACGTCGCTACCGTACGCGTTCGTCGCGCGCGGCGGCGCCTTCGCCGTTCCGTACGTGCTGCTGCACATCGGGCGCCCGCTGCTGCTCCGGACGATGCTGCGGGAGCACGGGGCGATCCGGGCGCTCTACACCCGCCGGGCGATCTGGTCCACCGCCTCGGCGGTCTTCTGGCTCTGGGGCGCGGCGGAGCGGGACGCGTACCGGGTGGCACTGTGGTCGGTCGCCATCACCGTCGACTTGGTCGTCGCGCGGTTCAGCTGGCCGGTACCCGGCATGCGCCGGGTGCCCACCAGCGCGTGGGCGATGGCCGACACGGCACATCTGCCCGGGCGGTACCAGCAGCTGTTGCTGATCGCGCTCGGCGAGACAGTGCTGTCGATCGGCCTCACCTACACCGCCCACCCCGCCACGATCGCCGCCACGACCGCCCTGGTGATCACGTTCCTGTCGTCCGTGCTGCTGTGGCGGATCTACTTCTACCGCGCCGGTCAGGTGCTGGCCCAGGCCGTCGGCATGTCGTCGAACCGGGCGACGCTCGGCCGGAACATCGGCTCCGCCCACGTACTCATGGTGCTCGGCATCGTCGCCATCGCGGCGGGGGCGGAGATCGTGCTGGCCCATCCGGGCGGGCGCACCCAGCCGGCCTGGCTCCTCGCGATCCTCGGCGGTCCGGCGATCTTCATGCTCGGCCGCATCCGGCTCGAACGGGCCGTCTTCAACCGGCTCGCGGTACGCCGGTTCGTGGCCATCGGCGCGCTGGTCCTGCTGGCGCCGCCGCTGGCCTTCGGGCCGCCGCTGCTCGCGGCCATCGTCGCCGCCGTCGTGCTGCTCGGCGTCGCCGTCGCGGACGCGCGACACGCCGCCGGCCGCCCACTGGAGGTCCCGTCCCCCTCCGCCTAGGCGGGTAGACACGGTGGGGTGGTCCTCGCCGATCCCGACGGCAACGAGTTCTGCGTCTGCCCGCGCGTCAGCGCGATCCGGGAGTCGTCGTCGGCCAGGCCTGACGACCCGGCGTGGGCGCGCGGGCTGCGACGGCGTACCGCCGTTGTCTAGGGTGGCTGCGCGCGGATTATCCGCCGCTGTCCCACCGATCCCCGAGGACGCGAGAGGCTGAGACATGACCGAGACCGTCGTTTCCCGGGACGGCACCGCCCTCGCCGTCGACACGAGCGGCCAGGGCGCGCCGGTCATCCTCGTGGGCGGCGCCTTCAACGACCGCTCGACCGTGGCGGCGCTCGGTGCCGAACTCGCGTCCGGGTTCACCGTGGTCACCTACGACCGGCGCCGGCGGGGAGCCAGCGATGACAGGGCCGACGACTATCTGGTCGCCAACGAGGTCGACGACCTGGCCGCGGTCATCCGGCACGTCGGCGGGCGGGCGTCGGTCTTCGGCCACTCGTCCGGTGCCGTGCTGGTGCTGGAGGGGGCCATGCGGGGCCTCCCGATCGATCGGGTAGCGGTCTACGAGCCGTCGTACTGCGCCGACGAGAGCCTGCCGAGGCCACCGGCCGACGTCTACGACCGGCTCCGGGCGCTCGTCGCGGCCGGTGACGACGACGGTGCGGTGGAGTTGTTCCTCGGCGAGGTGGTCGGTGTCCCGACCGAGGCGATCGCCGGGATGAGGGCCGGCGAGGGATGGTCGTTCCTGGTCGACAAGGCGCCGAGCCTGCCGTACGACGTGCTGGTCAGCACGCCCTGGCAGCTGCTGCCGCGCGACCGGATCGCCGGCGTCGCCGTTCCGGTGCTGGCCGTCTACGGCGACCGGACCGCGCCGGGCCTGGCGGCGGCGACGAGGGCGGTGGCCGAGACGGCACCGGACGCCGAACTGGTGGTGATGGCCGGCGAGGACCACGCGGTGCTGCAACGGCCGGCGGCGTTGGCGGGCATCCTGGCGAAGTTCCTCGGGTGAGCGCGGGAGCGACCCGGACCGCGCCCGAGCGACGGAGCGGCAGGTCGCCGGTTACCGGACCGGCGGCCGGCGGGTCCGCGTAGCGGCGGCCGGGGTGGCGGCGGGTCGGCACGATGACCGGATGCGCTCTGCACTCACCAGGCTGCTCGACACCCCCGTCCGGCAGGCCGTCGGCGGTCTGCTGCTGGCGGGTGTCGGCGGTCTGCTGCTCTGGCTGCCCATCCACACGCAGAACGCGCTCGATGACTGGACCGCCGAGCTTCGGGCCGGCGGCGAGCCGACGCGAGCGATCATCTACGACCGGGTGACGAAGCGGCACAACACCACGATGTACTTCCGGTACGAGATCGGCGGCCGGACGTACGAGCAGGAGGTCCCGTGCGTCGAGGTGTGCCGGTCGTACGGCGACGAGGTGCCGATCTGGGTGAACCCCGCCGACCCGCGCGACTTCGTGACGGATTTCGGGCAGCTTTCCGGCCATCGGGGTCGTGTGCAGGGCGTGCTGGGTGCGGGCGGGTTCGTGATGCTGCTGCTGGGGCTGCTCGTGACGCTGTCCCGCATCCCGTTCCGCCGCTGGCTTCCCCGACGCGCTCCGCGCCGTCGGACCGCGGTCCGGGCCCCGGGCGGTCCCCGCTTCACCGCCCGCTCGAAGCACAAGCAACGCGCGCGGCGGTGAACGCGTCGTCAGACCGACGGCTTCGGGGCGGTCAGGTCGAGGACGTGTCTGATCCCGGGACGGTGGAGCATGACCTCGCCGACCGGGACGAATCCGGTACGCCGGAGCACGGCGAGCGAGGCGGCGTTGTCCCGCGTGGCCGACGCGTACAGCCGGCGCAGCCCGTACGTGTCGAGGGCAAGCGCGCAGACGCGGCGTACCCCGTCGGTGGCCACACCGCGCCCGGTCGCCCGCTCGGCCACCCGGTAGCCCAGCTCGGCGCCGCCGTCCTGGACGTCCACGAGGTTGAACCGTCCCAGCACGGTCCCGTCGTCGTCCACGAGGACGTGGAAGTGGAGCAGGCCGGCGGCCTGGTCGGCGAGCAGTTCGGCGAGGCGGTCGGCGAACCCGGTGAAGTAGTCGTCGCCCCGGTCGGGCACGAACCGGGCGAAGTAGGCCCGGTTCTCCCGCTCGAAGTCGAGCAGGGCGGCGGCGTGGCGGGCGTCGAGCCGCTGGAGATCGGGCATCGCGCCACCGTAGCGGGGGTGCGTGCCCGGCTCACCCCAATAATTCGTGCTGGTCGGCAGCGTACGGGAGGGGGCCACGGCGGGGCAGGGCGGCGAGCGCCAGCCCGCAGAGGGCGCAGCCGGCGCCGACGACGAAGAAGAGCGAGAGGGCCGGCTGCCCGAGCCATTCCCAGAGCGGGTGCCACACCGGGTGCGGCTCCCCGAGGTGGTGCCGGAACAGCGACGGGGCGGCCAGCAGCACCGGCGCCCACCAGAGCAGCATGGTGGCCGCGTACAGGACGGTGACGGTGCCCGCGGCGGGGTGCGGTCGCTCGGTGCGGCGGCTCACCCAACCGAAGAGCAGCCAGCCGGCGGCGGCACCGAGCAGCCCACCGGCCACCGCCGCGAACGGCACGGCCGTCGGGGTCGCGCGGGACAGCCCCACCGTGACGTACGTGTCGTCGATCGACGGCCGGGGCGCCACGGTCAGCGTCAGCGCGGTGTCACCGCGGCGGGCCGTGACGATCTCCGTCACCGCGCCGGTCGGCGTGCAGCCGTCGACACGGCAGGTCACGTCGGGGCGTACGTGCGTCGGGTAGGTCCGCCAACCCGTCTCGTCGAGCCGGCGTCGGGCGAGCGCCAGCACCTCCTGCCGCTGGGTCGGCGCGCTCGTCACCGCGACCGTGACCGACGCCTGCTGGTACTCGCCGCCGTCCCCGAGCAGCAGGGAATCGAGGTTCCGGGCCCGCAACGGCTGGCTGTAGAAGGTGAACAGCGCGGCGGCGGGATCGATGCCGCCGACCTCGTGTCCCGGTAGGACCTCGGCGACGACCGCCCTGGCGGCCGCCCGGTCGGGCAGGGGCCGCGCGGTGTGCCAGGCGGCCCAGGTGGCGAGCGCCGCGGTGAAGAGACCGCAGATCACGGCCGCGAGGGTCGCCCAGGCCACGACGGTACGGCTGGCGGGGCGGCCCAGCCGGGCGCGGAGGCCGTGCCGGAGCAGGTTGACCGCCTCGCGGGTCGTCGGGCGGGTCCGGCCGGGCGTGGCCGTGTCGAGGAGCACCGCCACCACCTCGTCGGCGCGGGCCCGACGCCAGTCGCGGGGATAGCCGATCAGCAGCCGCCGGTAGCGGCGGGCGAGGGGGTCGCCGGTCGGCGGCATGGCCGTCCCTTCGGGTCAGGCGGTACGCGGGCGGAGGGCACGCAGCCGCGTCTCGGCGGCGGTGGCGAGCTGGCGCAGCCGGGCGGTCTCCGTCTCGAGCGCCTGCTGACCGCGCGGGGTGAGCCGGTAGTAGCGGCGGAGCCGCCCGTCGACGTGCTCGTCCCGGTCGTGGGCGACGTGGCCCTGTGCGACCAGGCGGTCCAGCGCGGTGTAGAGGGTGCCGGGCAGCAGGGCGACGCGGCCCGCGGAGAGCGCGTTGACCTCTCCGATGATGCCGTAGCCGTGCCGCGGCCCACCGGCGAGCGCGGTGAGGATGAGGAACGTCGGCTCGCGCATCGATGCCACGGCCGGACCATATATTGATGATCGATATATGGCAAGGCGTGTCGGACCGCGCGGCTAGGCTGCGATCATGCGTATCGGCATCGTGATCCTCCCCGACCAGCGCTGGGCGCAGTCGCAGCGACGGTGGCGGCAGGCGGAGGAGTGGGGCTTCGACCACGCGTGGACGTACGACCACCTGGGCTGGCGTGACCTGGTCGACGGTCCCTGGTTCGACTCGATGACCACGCTCACCGCCGCCGCGACGGTGACCTCGCGGATCCGGCTCGGCACGCTCGTCGCCTCACCCAACTTCCGGCACCCGGCCGCCTTCGCGCGGCAGATCACCGCGCTCGACGACGTCTCCGGCGGCCGTACGCTGCTCGGGGTCGGTGCCGGCGGGATCGGCTTCGACGCCGCGGTGCTCGGCGGGGAGACGCTGCCCCCGCGGCAGCGGGTGGACCGGTTCGCGGAGTTCGTCGAGCTGCTCGACCTGGTGCTGCGGGAGGACGGCACGACCTGGCGCGGCGAGTGGTTCACCGCCGTCGACGCCCGCAACAACCCGGGTTGCGTCCAGACGCCCCGCGTGCCGTTCGTGGTGGCCGCGAACGGGCCCCGCTCGTTGCGGCTCGTGGCCCGGTTCGGGCAGGGCTGGGTCACCACCGGCACCGGCGGCGACGACCTGGAGAGCTGGTGGTCCGGGGTCGCCGAGGTCACGGCCCGGCTCGACCGGACGCTCGCCGAGACCGGCCGGGATCCGGCCACCCTGGACCGCTACCTCTCGCTGGACGCGGCTCCGGTCTTCTCGCTGACCAGCGCCCAGTTCTTCGCCGACCAGGTGGGGCGCGCGGCCGACCTCGGGTTCACCGACGTGGTCACGCACTGGCCGCGGGCCAGCAGCTGGTACGCCGGTGACGAGGAGGTCCTGGCGGACGTGGCCACCCGGCTCCTGCCCGAGCTGCGCGGCTGAGCCGCCGGTCACGGCTGGGCCGCCGGTCACGGCGCGACCCTGCTCACGGCCCGGTCGTGCTCACGTGCCGATGATGCCGTCGTCGGTGGCGACGAGCCGGAAGCGCAGGCAGACCACGTCGGTGTCGTCGGTGACGGTGGTGCCCAGCCGCGCCCAGTAGGCCGCGTGGCCGGAGCGCCAGTCCTCGATCGACCGGTCCCCCTCACCCTCGGAGCGGGCGAAGTCCCAGCTCACGTCGGCGAACCGGACCACCTCCACGCCGGTGACCTCGACGACGCCGACCAGGTGGTCGTCGTCGTCCACGAGGACCAGCCGCTCGCCGACCCGCTCCAGATCCTCGCCCTCCTCGGCGTACTCGCTGAGCAGGCCGGCGGTCGCCGTCTTCGCCCCGGCGAGCACCAGGCCGTTGAGGGTGCGCCGCAGCTCACCGGGGGTGCCGAGGGCGAGGGTGCGCAGTCCGCCGATCCGTGGCCACATCCTGCCGAGGCTAGGCGAGAGCCCGGAACCCCGCCGCCGCTTTTCGTCCGCCCCCACGGTTGCGCCCGCCGGCGTTACGGTGGCCGCAGCGGTAGTCGGAGGGGACCTCGGGAGGCGATCATGGCGGACCGGCGTGCGGTGCTCATTCCTGGTCGGGGGTACGACACCCGGGCGCCGCTCTTCGCGTACGCCGGCGAGTCGCTGACCCGGGCGGGCTTCGAGCTGCACGAGATCGTCTGGCAGGTGCCGCCCGGGCTCGGCCACGACCGGAGCGGCGCGTGGGTGGTCGAGCAGGTGCTCCCCGCCCTGGCCGCGCCGACCGACCTGCTGGTCGGCAAGTCGCTGGGCAGCTTCGCGGCACCGCTCGCCGCCGACCGGCGGCTGCCGGCGATCTGGCTCACGCCGTTGCTGCACCTGCCCGAGGTGGTGACCGCGCTGGAACGGGCCACCGCGCCGTACCTGCTGGTGGGCGGCACCGCCGACCCCTCCTGGGACAGCGGGGTGGCCCGCCGGCTCACCCCGCACGTCGTGGAGATCCCGGAGGCCGACCACTCCCTCATGCTGCCGGGGCCGCTGGTCCGCTCGGCCGAGGCCCTGGGCCGCGTCTCCACCGCCGTCGAGGAGTTCGTTCAGATCATCTGAGCGGCGTAGCCGGCGGCGTCGAGCACCCGCCGGTCACCGGTGGCGTCGTGGGCGTCCAGGACGGCGTCGGCCAGCTTCACCACGTGCGCGTCGCCGTGCCGCGCCGCCCGGGCGAAGACCTCCGCCGGAGTCATGGCCGCGACGGCCGGCGCGGCGGCGGGCCTCGGCGGGGCGTACACCGAGGTCACGGCGGCCGTCGCGGACCAGGCCGCCGCGAGGCTCGGCGCCCACAGCGCCGGGTCGAGCACCGGGAGCGTACGCAGGACCGCGGTCGGGGCGGTGACGGCGTGCACCAGCATGACCGGCTCGGCGTGCCCGAACCGCAGGTAGCCCAGCGCTGCCTGGTGCGCGAGCGCGGTGAGTCCCGCCTCCGCCTGGGCGGGCGTACGTGCCGGGCGCAGCGCCGCGAGCGCCTCCGGCCACCCGTCGAGGGCGGGCAGGCGGCCCAGCCGTTCCCGGATGCCGCCCTCGCGGTCCGGGATCCGGGGCAGCCCGGCCAGCGCTGCCTCGACGTCGGGTCCGTCGTCCGCCTCGGGGTCGGTCGGGTTCCCGGCGACGGTCACCGCACCGCCGGTGGGGAGGACTCGGTCGGCGCCCGGCACCGGCTGCCAGCGGGCCGCCCAGTAGCCGAGGGCCTGGCCGAGTTCGACGCGCCGGGGGACGCTCCGGTCGTTCTCCAGCAGCGCCCGGACGGCGTGGCCGACCCGGATGACGCCGTGGGTGGCCCCGGCGGCGATGCCCGGCAGCAGCCGCGGCCACCAGGTGCCGAGCACCTCCCGCCAGGGCCGCTCGCGCAGTTCCCGGTCGAAGTACGCGAGCCAGTCACCGGCCCGCTTCGGGTCGCCGAGCGCGCCGCGCCAGTCGTCGATCGGGCGCAGGCCGCGCGGCAGCTCGTCGAGTCGGGTGACGTACGCGTCCAGCCACCGGTGGAGCCCCTGGTCGTGGCCGCGCCGGGCGAGCGCCTCCGCCGCCATCGGGCCGTGGTTGGACAGCCAGCCCCGGTACTCCGGGCCGGTGCGGTGCAGTCGCTCGTACGCCTCGTCGAGGATCCCGTCGCTCATGCGTCGATCCTCGAATCTGAAGCATGGTTGAAGTCAACCGTGCAGGTCGGTTCCCGACACGAGCCCGCGGATCCGCAGTTCGGCGGCGGTCTCGGGCGAGCAGTCCACGGCGACGGCAGCGGTGCCGACCGGTTCGGCGCCGCGGGCGGCGCAGATGTCGTAGAGCGCGCGGACCTGGGCGCCGGTCGCCACCCAGTCGTCCACCACGAGCACCCGGTCGCCGGGGCCGAGGTGCCGTTCCCGCACGGCCAGGTCGACCCGGCGACCGCGGAAGTCCGGCGGGCTCTGCGCCCAGGTCAGCGGGCCCGCCGGCAGCCGCCCGTCGCCCGGCTTGTGCGCCGGTACGAAGCCGACCCCGAGCGCGGTCGCGGCGAGCGGGCCGACCAGCAGACCGGTGACCGCGGGGGCGAGCACCACGGTGGGCCGGGCGGCGCGGTACGGGCCCACGAGGGCCGGACCGAGGGCCGCCAGCACGCCCGGGTCCCGCCACCAGCCGGACACGTCGCTCACGAGGTGGGTGGAACCGGGGCCGGGATCGATCCACCGGAACAGCGCGACGAGACGGTCCCTCAGCTCAGCGGGCATCCACCCATCCTGCGGCAGGCGCGCCGGTGAGCGGCGGGCAGGCCGGCGGCCGGCGGGCGGCGGGCGGCGGGCGGCGGGTGGCGAGCCTGCCCGGCGGGTGGCGCGGCACGCCGCGGGCCGGGGCCGCCCGGCCGATCATGGGTCGGATGATCGGCTACACGTATCACTGCAAATACGGGCATACCACCGTGATCACGTTGACTTCGGAAGTACCTCTCTCGTTACGGTCCGACCCGGCTTGATTCGGCACAGGAAAGGACCGGGCTGGTGGTTGGTAGGCACTCCCGTACCCGCAGGATCTCCTCGCCGGCCGCCATCGCGGCCACCGCGGCGGTCGGCGTGGCCGTCGCCGTCGGTGGCACCGTCGGCGCCGTGCGCCTGACCTCGGGCACGGACGACTCCCGGCCCGTCGCCATCGAGATCTCGCCGACGACGGTGGCCAGCAGCACCCCGCCCGCGTCGCCCACCCTGTCCCCGAGCGCCAGCGCCAGCCCCACGCCGAGCGCGACCGCCAGCCCCACGCCCAGCCGCTCCCCGCAGGCGGCCTCGCGGGCGAAGGCGCGTACGGCCAGCCCGAAGCCGTCGCCGAAGAAGACCACGAAGGCCCCCAGCGTCGTGGACAGCGGTTCGTGCGGTGCGTCCTTCTACTCCGAGGGGCAGATGACCGCCAACGGGGAGAACTTCAACCCCGACGCGCTGACCGCGGCGCACAAGACCCTGCCGTTCGACACGAAGGTCCGGGTCACCAACCCCGCGAACGGCAAGTCGGTCACCGTACGGATCAACGACCGCGGCCCGTTCATCGACGGGCGCTGCCTCGACCTCTCCCGGGCCGCCTTCGCGAGCATCGCGTCCCTCGACGTGGGCGCCATGACCGTGCGCTACGAGGTGCTCGGCTGAGCGGATGCTCCACGGCGATACGGCCGACAGCGCGACCCAGCCGGACAGAACCTCCTCGGACGACGGGCCAGGTTCATTCACCCGTTCACGTCCATCAGGCATGCTGTCCTTCGTACGCACGCATCCCTTCCAGTCGGGCCGAAGCCCGCTGAGCCCCGGATCCCGCGCCGGCCTCGGCGCGGCCGTCGTCCTGCTCGCGATCGTCTCGGCGGTCGAGCTGGCGGACGGCCGCGGCGCGCACTACATCGCGTTGATGGTGGCCGCGCCGTTCCTGGCCGCCGCGCTGGCGTCCTGGCGGATGGTGCTCGGCGTGGGCGTCGCGGCCACCGCCATCGGTGCCACCTTCGCCATCTGCGACTGGTCGATCTCGCTGGTCAACGGTGTGAACGTGGCCGGGATCGCGCTGGCGACCGGCATCGCGGCCGTGGTGGCCTCGGTGCGGCAGCGCCAGGCCGAGGAGATCGCCGAGCTGTCCAAGCTGGCAGCCGTGGCCCAGCAGGCGGTACTGCGGCAACTCGGCCCGCAGGTGGGCAGCCTGTCGGTCGCCGGCCGCTACATCTCCTCCACGGCGACCGCGGAGATCGGCGGCGACCTGTACGAGGCGATCGACACCCCGTACGGCGTCCGCATGATCATCGGCGATGTGCGGGGGAAGGGCCTGGAGGCGGTCCGCCTGGCGAGCATCGTGCTGGGGTCGTACCGGCACGTGGCGTACGAGCGGGCCGACCTGCGCGCCATCGTGACCGACCTGGACCGGGCCGTGGCCCGCAGCGTCGGTGACGAGGACTTCGTGACCGCCGCACTGGTCGAGGAGCGGGGCGGGACGCTCACCATCGTCAACTGTGGACACCCGCCGCCCCTGCTGCTGCGGCGGGGCGCGGTGATCCCGTTGGAGCCGCCCGCGCCCGCGCCCCCGCTCGGGTTCATGCCGGTCGTACGGCCGCGGGTCGAGCGGCTGGAGCCCGGCGACCGGCTGCTGCTGTTCACCGACGGGCTCGGCGAGGCGCGGCGCGACGGGGAGTTCTTCCCGACCGCCGACCGGGCGTGGCGGCTGCTCGGCCACGGCACCGTCGCCGACGGGCTGGCCTCGCTGGAGACCGCGCTGGTCGAGTGGGTGCACGGCCGGCTCGACGACGACATCGCCCTGGTGCTGATGGAGTACCCCGGTCCGCGTACCGCGGACACCGCAGCCGTCCCGAGCTGGGAGGTCGGCGCCGCCGAGAGCTGACGGAGGGCGTCGTCTCGGCAGGTGAACCGCAGGTGTGTAATCGCCGTCACTTCGGTGATCGGCTTGTCGCTGGCTACCCGTCGGTAATAGAGTCTGGAGTTACTGATCGGTAACACCTGTCCGGAAGCGGGGCCAGTGAGCATGACCCACTACAAGAGCAACCTGCGGGACCTCGAGTTCAACCTCTTCGAGGTCTTCGGGGCGGACCGGGCGTTCGGCCAGGAGCCGTACTCCGACCTCGACGTCGACACCGCGCGCAGCATCCTCGCCGAGGTCGACCGTCTCGCCCGCGAGGATCTGGCCGCCAGCTACACGGACAGCGACCGCAACCCGCCGGTCTTCGACCCGGCCACCCACACCGCTCCGCTTCCGGAGTCGTTCAAGAAGTCGTACCGGGCCTTCATGGAGTCGGAGTTCTGGCGGCTGGACCTCCCGTCGGAGCTGGACGGCACCAACGCGCCCCGGGCTCTCTGGTGGGCCCTCGCCGAGCTGGTGCTCGGCGCGAACGCCCCGGTCTGGATGTACGCCTCCGGCCCGTCCTTCGCCCACGTCCTGCACGTCGAGGGCACCGAGCGGCAGAAGAAGTGGGCCAAGCTCTTCATCGAGAAGCAGTGGGGCTCCACGATGGTCCTCACCGAGCCGGACGCCGGCTCGGACGTCGGCGCCGGCCGCACCCGGGCCATCCCGCAGCCCGACGGGTCCTGGCACATCGAGGGCGTGAAGCGCTTCATCACGTCCGGTGAGCACGACCTGACCGACAACATCGTCCACTACGTGCTGGCCCGTCCGGTCGGCGTCGAGGGCGTGGGCGGCCCGGGCACCAAGGGCCTCTCCCTCTTCATCGTGCCGAAGTACCACTTCGACGAGGAGACCGGCGAGCTGGGCGAGCGCAACGGCGTCTTCGCCACCAACGTCGAGCACAAGATGGGCCTCAAGGTCTCCAACACCTGCGAGATGACCTTCGGCGAGCACGGTGTGCCGGCCAAGGGTTGGCTGCTGGGCGACAAGCACGACGGCATCCGGCAGATGTTCATGATCATCGAGTACGCCCGGATGATGGTCGGCACGAAGGCCATCGCCACCCTCTCCAGCGGCTACCTGAACGCGCTCGAGTACGCCAAGAACCGGGTCCAGGGCGCCGACCTCGTCCAGCAGGCCGACAAGACCGCGCCGCGGGTGACCATCACCCACCACCCGGACGTGCGCCGTTCGCTGCTGCTCCAGAAGTCGTACGCCGAGGGCCTGCGCGCGCTCGTCTGCTACACCGCGTCCTGGCAGGACAAGGTCGCCATGGCCGAGGCGGCCGGCGACGAGAAGGCCACCAAGCTCGCGAAGCGGGTCAACGACCTGCTCCTGCCGCTGGTGAAGGGTGTCGGCTCGGAGCGGGCGTACGAGCTGCTCGGCCACGAGTCGCTGCAGACGTTCGGCGGCTCCGGCTTCCTCCAGGACTACCCGCTCGAGCAGTACGTGCGGGACGCGAAGATCGACACCCTGTACGAGGGCACCACCGCCATCCAGAGCCTCGACCTGATCTTCCGGAAGATCGTCCGGGACAACGGCAAGGCGCTCATGGCGGTCGCCGGCGAGATCCAGGAGTTCATCACCTCCGAGGCCGGCAACGGCCAGCTCAAGGAGGAGCGGCAGGCGCTCGGCAAGGCGCTCGCCGAGATCCAGACGATCGTCGGCGTGATGACCGGCTGGCTGGGTGCGGCGCAGGGCGGTGACACCCGGGCCCTCTACAAGGTCGGGCTGAGCAGCCGGCGGTTCCTGCTGGCGGTCGGCGACCTGGTGGTGGGCTGGCTGCTCCAGAAGCAGGCCGACGTGGCGCTGCGGGCGCTGGGCGGCGAGGTCTCGGCGGCCGACAAGGCGTTCTACACCGGCAAGGTGGCCGCCGCTCGCTTCTTCGCCCGCGAGGTGCTGCCCCGCATCGGCGCCGACCGGCGGATCATCGAGGGCACCGACCTGGACGTCATGGACCTCCCGGAAGAGGCCTTCTGATTTCCACCGTTCCCTCGCGGACGGGACGACCGGAGCTTCTCCGGCGATGACCGGCACGACGGCCGGCGGGCGACGACCCCGCCGGCCGTCCCCTTTCCCCCGATCCCGGTCACTCGGGAGGCACGCCGCGAAGGCGGGGCCGACCGCGCGGGATCGCCGCCCGGCGGGACCGCATTCGATGCGGGGCGTCGGGTGGGTTCGCCGTCGGGGCGGGTAACCCCCGCGGGACCACGTCGGAACACGCCCGGACCCATCGCACGGGGGAGTGCAGCGGACATGGGCATTGGTAGTGGAATCTTCCTGATCGCGGTCGGCGCGATCCTCACCTTCGCCATCAGGGCCAACGTCTGGTGGGTCGACCTGCGCGCGGTCGGCTGGGTGTTCATCCTGGCCGGGCTCGCCGTCCTGCTCACCACGCTCTGGTACTGGCAGGACCGGCGCAAGCGGGCGCGGACCCTCATCGTGGAGGAGAACCGGCTGTCCCATCCCACCGCGATGATGCCGCCGCCACCCGACCCGCCGCCGCCGACGGCACCACCCTCCTGAGACGCGTACGCCGAGCCACCCGCCCGAGACCGGGCGGGTGGCTCAGCTACGTGCGGTGTACGCCGCGCTGAGCGGTGCGCCGTCCCGGTCCAGTTCCGCCCACGGACGAGGGCTCCCGTGCACCGCGATGCCGGTCGTCCGCAGCCCCTCGGGATCCGCCCGGCCCGGGTCCAGCACCGCCGACAACAGCGAGATCGCCGGATTGTGCGCGATCAGCAACACCGTGCGGGCGGCCGGATCCACCCGCCGGACGAGCGTCAGCAGGTCCTCCGGATGCGCCTCGTACGCGTCGGGCTCGTACCGGACGTCCGGGCCCGGACCGGCCGGGCCGCCCTCCGGCGGTGAACCCGTCATGCCCATCGCCACCCCGTGCCAGGTCTCCCGGGTCCGCCGGGCGGTCGAGCAGAGCACCACGTCCGGCAGCAGGCCGTGCTTGGCGAGCCACGCGCCGGCGCTCTCCGCGTCCGCCCGCCCGCGGTCGGTCAACGGCCGGTCCGCGTCCGGCCCCTGCTCGGACTGCTCGGCCTTCGAGTGGCGCAGCAGCACCAGTGTCCGTCCGTCGGCGTACGCGTCCGTCATGCCCCCAGCTTGCCCGATTGGCGATCACCGTGCCGGGGTAAGTCGATGGATGCCGCAACCTCACCGATGGCCGCGGCGGGACGTAACGCCAGCTGAGAGCCGAGGAGGCGACCATGGGCATTGGTGGCAGCATCTTCCTGATCGCACTGGGTGCGATCTTCGCGTTCGCCGTGGAGGCCGACCTGGGCTGGCTCGACCTCTCCGTCGTCGGCTGGGTGCTGATGCTCGCCGGCGTCGCGGCGCTGCTCGTCACCCTCTACTTCTGGAACAGCCGCCGGCGCACGGTGGTGACCACGGCCCCGGCCCGGACCGACCGCGTGGTGACCGACCGGGTGGTGCCGGTGCAGGACGACCGGGTGGTGGAGGAGTACCGCGAGGTGCGCCGGCCGGGCCGCACCGTCTGACCCCCACCCCGGCGGGGGCCCGTCCCATCGTGCGCGTGGGGACGGGCCCTCGTCGTGGTCAGGCGAAGAGCGCGAAGTAGATGGCGATGTGGTGGCAGATGGCGGCCACCAGGGTGCAGGCGTGGAAGAACTCGTGGTGGCCGAAGACCGTGGGCCACGGGTTCGGCCGGCGGAGCGCGTAGAAGACGGCGCCCACGCTGTAGACGGCGCCGCCGGCGAGCAGCAGGACCAGGGCGGTCACGCCGCCGCCGTCGAGGATCTGCGGCAGCATCGCCACCGCGACCCACCCGAGTGCCAGGTAGAGCGGGGCGGACACCCAGCGTGGGGCGTGCGGCCAGACCACCTTCAGCGCCACGCCCGCGAGCGCCCCGCCCCACACCACCGAGAGCATCACGGTGGCCGGGCGCTGCTCCAACAGTAGGGCGCTGAACGGCGTGTACGTGCCCGCGATGAACACGAAGATCATCGAGTGGTCCATGCGGCGCATGATCTGGTAGCCGCGCTCCGACCACACGCGACGGTGGTAGAGCGCGCTGGTGCCGAAGAGCCCGCAGACGGTCAGGCTGTAGATGACGCAGCTGACGAGCGGCGCCCAGCCCGGTCTGGTGGCGGCGACCGCGCAGAGCACGATCCCGCACACCACGGCCACGAAGAAGGCGTACGTGTGCAGCCAGCCGCGCATCCGGGGCTTGCCAATGTCGGCCGGCTTGAGCCGGAACGGTGCGGAGGTCGTCACGTCCATAGGTTACGGCACCGTAGGTTACCTGTAGGTAGTGCGACTCGTCACGCCCGTCCACCCGCGACGGTACGGCGGCCCGCGGCGCCGGTCCGCCAAGATGGCGGCATGCGGATCCGACCCGTCGGGATGCACGCCCTGCTGCTCGACTGCGCCGACCCGGGCGACCCGTCCGCCGACGTGGCCGGCCTCGTCGAGGCGTGGCGGGCCGAGCTCACCGCCCGCCGCGAGCGCGGTGAGCTGACCGCCACGGAGATCGTCCCGGCGGCCGCCACCGTCCTGCTGGACGGCGTACCCGATCCGACGGCGGCCGCCCGGCTCATCGCCACCTGGACACCGCGGACGGCCAGCGCCGGTGGCGCGGCCGGGCTCGTCGAGGTCCCCGTGACGTACGACGGTGCGGACCTGCCGATCGTCGCGCAGCGCTGGGGCACCACCGTGCCGGCGGTGGTCGACCGGCTGGCCCGCACCGAGTTCCGGGTGGCCTTCTGCGGTTTCGCCCCCGGCTTCCCGTACCTCACCGGGCTCCCGGCCGACCTCGCGCTGCCCCGACTGCCGACACCCCGGCCCCGCGTCCCGGCCGGCTCGGTCGCGCTGGCCGGCCCGTACGCGGGTATCTACCCGAGCGCGTCCCCGGGCGGCTGGCTGCTGGTCGGCCGGACCGGGATGGTGCTCTTCGACGTGGCCGGCGATCCACCGGCCCGGCTCACCCCCGGCACCCGCGTCCGCCTGGTGGCGACGTGACCGCCGGACACCAGCCGGCGGGCGAAATCGAGGTGCTCCGGGCGGGGGCGCTCACCACCGTGCAGGACCTCGGCCGTCCCGGCTACGCGCACCTCGGCGTGCCCCGCTCCGGTGCCCTCGACCCGGCCGCGCTGCGGCTGGCCAACCGCCTCGTCGGCAACCCGGAGGCCGCCGCCGGGCTGGAGATCACCGCGACCGGCTGCACGCTGCGCCTCACCCGGGCGGCCACCGTGGCCGTCACCGGCGCCGACGCGGAGATCCGGGTCGGCGCGCGTCCGGGCGACGTGGGCCGGCCGCTCTCCGTACCGGCCGGGGCGGTGTTGCGGATCGGCCCGGCCAGCCGAGGGGTCCGCAACTGGCTGGCCGTCGGCGGCGGTGTCGACGTACCGCCCGTGCTCGGCAGCCGGGCCACCGACACCCTCTCGGGGCTCGGCCCGCCCCCGCTGCGCGACGGCGACCGGCTGCCCCTGGGCACGCCGGCCGGACCGCCCCCGCCGGTCGACCTGACCGTCGGCCCGCCACCCCGGGACGAACTGCGGCTCACCCTCCGGCTCGGCCCGCGCGACGACTGGTTCACCCCGGCCGCACTCGACCGGCTGTTCGGCACGGCGTACACCGTGAGCCCGCTCAGCAACCGGATCGGCGCGCGACTCGCCGGCGCGCCGCTGCCCCGCGCGGTCACCGGCGAACTGCCCAGCGAGGGCGTCGTGCTCGGTGCGGTGCAGGTGCCCGCCGACGGCCAACCGCTGATCTTCCTGGCCGACCACCCGACGACCGGCGGGTACCCGGTCGTCGGGGTGGTGGCCGACGTGACCCCCCTCGCGCAGGCCCGCCCAGGCACTACCGTCAGGTTCCATGGACCTCAACGCTGACCTCGGCGAGGGCTTCGGCATCTGGCGGCTCGGCGACGACGAGGCTCTGCTCGGCCTCATCACCTCCGCGAACGTTGCCTGCGGGTTCCACGGCGGCGACCCGTCCACCATGCGCCGGGTCTGCGCCGAGGCGGCGCGGCGGGGGGTCGCCGTGGGCGCCCAGGTCGGCTACCGCGACCTGGCGGGGTTCGGCCGGCGGCACATCGCGTACGACTTCGCGGAGCTGCGCGACGAGGTCATCTACCAGCTCGGCGCCCTGGACGCGTTCTGCCGGGCGTTCCGCACCCGCGTGCGCTACCTGAAACCGCACGGCGCGCTCTACCACGCCGCCTCTCGGGACGAGTCACAGGCGGCCGCGCTGGTGGCAGCCGTCAACGAGTACGACGACCAGCTCCCGCTGCTCTGCGCGCCCGGCTCGGTGCTCGCCCAACTGGCCGTCGGCGCCGGGCTGCGCGTGGTCGCCGAGGGCTTCGCCGACCGGGGCTACCTGCCCAACGGGACACTCGTGCCCCGCAACGCGCCCGGCGCGCTCGTCACCGACCCGGAGCAGGTCGCCGAGCGGGCCGTGCGCATGGCCACCGAGCGGACCGTGGTGGCGGTGGACGGCAGCGTGGTGCCCTGCCAGGTGGAGTCGATCTGCCTGCACGGGGACAGCCCCGGCGCCGTCGCCTCGGCGGAGATGGTCCGCGCCGCGCTCATCGACGCCGGGGTCGCGCTCAGCCCGTTCGCGTGACGCGAGGGGCCCTTCCCGGCTCACCGCGTCGAGAAGGGCCCTCCGCCACGGAGCCTCAGGCGTCCAGACCGCGCAGCACCAGGGGCAGGCGTGCCGCGCCGTCGTCGACCACGCGCACCGGCACCCCCCAGTCCTGCCGCGTCAGGTGGCAGGCCGCGTGCTCGACGTCCGCGTCGCACGTCGCCGCCTGGGCGGTCACCTGGAGCACACCGCCGTCCACCGCACTGTTGATCACCAGGCGCCGGGACAGCTCGGTGGTCGTCCCCGTCCCTTCCAGCAGCAGCTCCGGCGGGGAGGCGGACACGACGAGCCGGGTGGAGGGCCCGTACGTCTCGTCCAGCTTCTGCCCCGGCGCCGGGGTGAAGATCACGTCCAGCGTCAGCTCGCCCGGCGCCACGTCCGTCGGCTTCCGCTCGGTGCGGTGCCGGGGCCCGTCCACCGTGTTCGCGCCCGCGGCGGCCAGCGCGCCGGGCGCCAGCCGGGTGAGCCGGTGCGCGGCGGACTCCACGACCAGCACCTCCCCGGCCGGGGTGAGCACCACGTCGCTCGGCTCCGCGAGGCCGTCGGCGACGGTCGACACCTGGTCCGTCGCCGGGTCGAAGCGGCGGACCGCGCCGTTGTACGTGTCGGCGATCAGCACCGACCCGTCCGGCAGCGCGCACACGCCGAGCGGGTGCTGGAGCAGCGCCGAGGACGCCGGCCCGTCGACGTGGCCGAAGTCGAAGAGACCCTGCCCGACCGCCGTGCCCATCACGCCGTTCTCGACGTACCGGATCGCGCTGGTCTCGCTGTCGGCCACCCAGAGCCGGGCACCGTCGGCGGAGACGGAGAGACCGGACGGCTGGGCCATCCACGCCTCGGCCAGCGGGCCGTCCCGCAGCGCCTCCACGGTGGTGCCCGCGTACATGCCGGCGGTCCGCTTCACCGGATCGAACCACCAGAGCTGGTGGATGCCCGCCATCGCGATGACGACCTTGTCGTCGTACCAGGCCAGGTCCCAGGGGGACGACAGGTCCACGGCGAGGGCGTCGTGGGCGTGGTCGTCGACCGTCGAACGCCACGGCCGCCCGCTGCCGGCCACCGTCACCACCTCGCCGGTCGCCAGCCGTACGCCCCGCAGCAGGTGGTTGACCGTGTCGGCGACGACCAGGTCGTACCCGGCCACCTCGGCCACCTGCGGCGGCAGCAGGCAGAGCCCCTGCGGCTCGGAGAACGTGGCCGCGGCGGCCGGCCCGTCGGCGCGGCCCCGCTCACCCGACCCGATCCGGCGGACCAGGGTCTCCGCGCCCGGCGCCAGCTCGACCAGCGAATGCCGGGCCGAGTCGGAGACCAGCAGGTTGCCGTTCTCCAGCAACACCGCCTTGCCCGGGAAGCGCAGGACGGTCTCCGGTTCGGCGGGCGGCACGTACGGGCCGTCGCCCCGGTGCAGGGTGCCCTTCGCCTCGTGGGTGGCGATCAGCTCGTCGATCAGCCGAGCCAGCCCCTCGGCGTGCCCCTCGCCGGCCATCGTGGCCACCACGTACCCCTCGGGGTCGATCACCACCAGGGTCGGCCAGGCGCGGGCGGCGTACTGCTGCCACATGTTCAGCTCAGGGTCGTCGAGCACCGGGTGGTGGACGCCGTACCGCTCGACCGCCGCCGCGAGCGCGTCCGCGTCCTTCTCGTGCTCGAACTTCGGGGAGTGGACGCCGATCACCACGAGGACGTCGCCGTACTTCTCCTCCAGCGGCCGCAGCTCGTCCAGCACGTGGAGGCAGTTGATGCAGCAGAAGGTCCAGAAGTCCGCGATGACGATCTTGCCGCGGAGGTCGGCGAGGGTGAGATCGCGGTCGCCGGTGTTCAACCAGCCCCGGCCGCGCAGCTCGGGAGCCCGTACTCGTGCGCTCATGGGCCCCAGTCTGCCGGACCCGGAGGGCGGCGACCGGCGCTACCCCGCGCGGGCTCGATCACACCTGGCCGTCCACACGACGGCGGGGCCACGGTCGCCCGTGGCCCCGCCGGTGTCGCGTCTACTGGCTGGTCGCCGGCTTCAGGCACAGCACCCGGTTGGGGCCGTCGCCCTGCAGGACGACGTGCGGCAGGCTCGGGTCGCCGCACTTGTCCTTGTTGTCGACCTTCGAGACGACCGTGAACGCGCCCGCCTCACCGCAGTCCGCCGGTGCGGCGCTCTGGCCGGACTGCTTCACGCACGAGCCCACCGCCGGGTCGAACGCCGCCGGCGCCTGGTCCCCGCCGATCTTGCCGAGCAGGAACAGCAGCCCGAGCGGCACGGCGAGGATGAGCACCGCCGCGGTGAGCACGGCGGCCAGCACCCGTCCGTTGCGGACCTTCGGCGTGGGCGCCTCGGTCTTCGGCTCCTCGTCCGGCTTGAACGCGTCGAACCGGCTCTGGTCGGTGTCCGGCGCGCCCTGCGCCCACGACGGGGTGGACTGCTGCTGCTGCTGAGGCGGCGGCGGGAAGGCCGGCGGGAAGGCGGTCGTGTGCGCCGGCTGCTGCTCGGGCATCGGGGGCGGCCCGTAGCCCGCGACGCCCGGCATCCCGTGATCGGGGGACGGGGGCGCCGGCGGCCCGAACGGGTCGGCCGGACGCTCGCCGCCGGGGTGCGGGCGCACCCCGTTGACCGGACGGTTGCTGCTGGGCGCGTCGGTGAAGGTCGGCATGCCCGGCGGGAACGGTGGCGGGGCCGGCGGACCCGAACTCGGCGGGGCCTCCAGGTAGCCGTTCGACGCCGGTGCGATCCGGTCGCGGTCGTCGAAGGAGTCCGGGCCGGTCTCGGGCCGCGCGTCGGCACCGTACGCCTGCTGCTCGGCCCCGTACGCCTGCGGCTCCGCGCCGTACGCCTGCGGCTCCGCGCCGTACGCCTGCGGCTCCGCGCCGTACGCCGGCCCGGCGGCCTGCTCCGGCTCGTCCGCCGCCTCCGGGCGGGTCGGCCGGCCGTACACCCGGGGCTGCGGAGCGGGCGCACCCGTCGGCAGCACGGGCTGGTCCGGCGGCGGCATCACCCGGCTGGCCAGCGGCACGGCGGCGCTCGCCGTGGCGCGGGCCGCTCCCGCCTCGGGCGACGTACGCGGCGCGGGCACCACGGGCGCGGAGGGTGCGTCGTTGCGGGCGTCGGCCTGCCCCCAACCGGCCTGCTCCGGCTCGTGCGAGTGCCCGGCCGGGCCGGCGGGCGGCCAGTCGTTCCGCTCACCGGGCTGCCCGTCGGCCGCACCGTACGGCGCGGGCGGCGCGAAGTCGGCGGGGGGCGCGTAGTCGGCGGGCGGTTCGGCGGCGAGGCTCGCACCGGGCACCCGCTGCTCCTGCGGCGGGAGCGGCACCACGTTCGCCGGCGAGATGCCCGGCGCGGGGGCGGGCTGGTAGATCGGGCCGTCCTCGGCACGCTCGGCGGGTCGGTTCGCGGAGTCGGCGTCGGTGCGGCCCCACGCCTCGCCGGGCGCCCACGGCTCCACGTCGGGCACGGCCGGGCGCTCACTCGGCGTCCACTGCGGAGGGTTGCCCGTGCCGGGCACGGAGGCGCTGGCACGCGCCGGCGCCCCGGCGTTGGGCTCGGCGGCCCAGCCGCCGGAGCGGGCCGGGTCGGACTGGGCCGAACCGGGGTCGTCCTGCGGCCGGTCCTGGTCCTGCGCGAGCACCCAGTCCGGCTGCCGTGGCCGGTCCTCCGGGGCGGCGCCCCAGGGCTGCCCGGGGTCCTGCGGGGTCGCGGTGCCCGCGCCCCAGCCGCCGGAGGTCTCCGACTGCTGGTCCCGCTGGGCGTCCTCCGCCCAACCACCGTTGGAGCCCGGGTCCTGCTGTGGCGCCCATCCCTCGGCGCCGGCGTCCGCCGTGGGCACCTGCGCGGCACCGCGCGCGGCGGGCGCGCCCGCCCACGCCGGGGAGCCCTGCTCCGCCTGCGCCCAGGCCGGAGTCGCCTGGGCGGCGCCGTTCCAGCCGCCGGAGGTGGCGGGGTCGTCCTGTGTGGTGCCGTCGGCCCACCCGCCGTTCGCGGGCCCCGGCTGCTGGCCACCCCAGCCAGCACCGGGCTGGCCGTTCTGCGGCGACGGCCCGCCGGCCTGCTGCGGGGTCCACCCGCCCGAACGGGCCGGGTCCTCCTGCGGCCAGGTCTGCGGCGGCGTGGCGGGCGGCGGCACCTGGGCCGCGCCGCGGGCGGAGGGCTGGGTGTTCGTCCAGCCGGGCTGCTCACCCGCCCAGCCCTGCCCGGACTGCTCGGGCTGTCCGCCCCAACCGGGCTGGGGTGCGCCGGTGGCGGCCCACGGCGCGGGCTGCCCCGGCTGGGCCGCGGGCGACGTCGGTGCGGCGCCCCACGCGGCGGGAGGCTGGTCCTGCTGTGCCGCCCAGGCGGGGGCGGGCGAATTGGGTGCTGCCGGGGGCGGGGGCGCCCAGCCCAGGTCCGGCCCGGCGGCGCCGTAGCCGTTTCCCGGTTGCGCCGGGCGGTCGCCGTACGGCGCCGGTCCGCCGGCGCCCGGCGACACCTCGTCCGGCTCCTGGCCGGGGTGGTGCGGGCCCTCGGACGTCATCGGTGCGCCTCCTCCATCACATGTCGGCCGCCGTGCCGGTCGGTCTTCTCGGCGTGGCTGCCGGCGTCGCCGGCGTACCGGCCGTGCTGCGCTCCCCGCACCGTATCCGGTGGCCGTTCACGGCGCCCGGGGAGCACCGGTCGTCACTGCCTGTCACCGGACGGTGGCGAACTGCTCGTACCAGTTCGGCCCGTCCCGCGTCGGCGGGCGACGACCGAAGCCCACCGTACCGGGCGCTGCCCCCAGGTGGAATCCCGGTGCCAATGGGTGTGAAACGCCGATGACCCGCCCGGTGGTACCGGGCGGGTCATCGATCTGGAGGAGGTGAGGAAAGTCGTCGCGCGTCAGCTCATGTGACGCTGGGCGATGGCGAGGATCTCCTCGCGGACCGCCGGCGAGTTGGCGGAGCGCAGCGCGTGCTCGATGGCACGGGCGCGGCGGTTGGCGTCGCGGCGGGTCCTGATTCGCTCGATCATGCTCATGGTTGGTCTCTCCTCCGGCTATTCGGTTGTCGGCCCCTTGATGTCTCCATTGAACCCCAACGCGACGGCAACGTCCATCGATTATTAGGTGAGCTGCGACACGAGCCGAATAATCAAAGGTTCTGGCGACGCTGTGCCGACGTTTCTGTCGCCCAACGGACACGGCCGGTGTGCCGGGAGTTCATCCCTGGCACACCGGCCGTGGCTGGTGCGACGGACCGGTCAGGTCCAGGCGAGCAACGCCGCCTCGGGGTCGGCGAGGAAGTCCCCCACGTCCCGGAGGAACTTCGACCCGAGCTCACCGTCGATGATCCGGTGATCGAAGGAGAGGCCCAGCGTGGTGACCTGGCGCGGGCGGACCTTGCCCTTGTGCACCCACGGCATCTCGCGGATCGCGCCGAAGGCCAGGATCGCCGACTCGCCCGGCGGCAGGATCGGCGTGCCGGTGTCCACACCGAACACCCCCACGTTGGTGATGGTGAGGGTGCCGCCGGACATGTCCGCCGGCGAGGTGCGGCCGGCCTTGGCCGTCTGCACCAGGTCGGTCAGCGCGTCGGCCAGCTCGCGGAGCGAGAGCCGGCCGGCGTCCTTGATGTTCGGCACGATGAGCCCGCGCTCGGTCGCCGCCGCGATGCCCAGGTTGACGTACTCCTTCACGACGATCTCGTCGCCTGCCCAGGTCGAGTTGATCATCGGGTGCCGCTTGACGGCGAGCAGCACGGCCTTGGCGACCAGCAGCAGCGGCGAGATGCGGACGTCGCGCCACTCCCGGCGCTTGCGCAGCCGGTCCAGCGCCTTCATGGCGCGGGTCACGTCGACCGTCAGGAACTCGGTGACGTGCGGCGCCGTGAACGCCGAGCGGGACATGTTCTCGGCGGTGAGCTTGCGTACCCCCTTGACCGGGACGCGCTGCTCGCGGTCCGCGCCGAAGCTCGCCGCCGCGGTGACGGTGGCGGTGGCCGGCGCCGGCTCGGTCGCCGCCGTGGCGGCCCGCTGGACGTCCTCACGGGTGATCGAGCCCAGCGGCCCGGACCCGGTGAGCGTCCGGAGGTCGACGCCCAGGTCCTTGGCGAGCTTGCGCACCGGCGGCTTCGCCAGCACCGTGCCCGCCGTAGCGGTGTGCCCGTTGCTCCCGGCCGGCGCGGCCGGTGCCGGGACGACCGGCGCGGCCGGAGCCGCCGTCGCGGCGGGCTGCGTCGGGGCGGGCTGCGCCGGAGCCGCCGCCGCGGCCGTGGCGGTCTGTGCCGGGACGACGCCCTTGCGCGGGCGACGCTTGGCCGCCGTCGTCCGCGGGCCGTAACCGACCAGCACCGCGGTACGTCCGCCCGGCGCGGGGCCACCGATCAGGCCCGGCTCGACCATGCCCTCGGCCGGTGCCACCTCCACCGCGGCCAGCGAGGCGGCCGACGGCGTGGGCAGGTCGCCCGCGGCGCCCGACGGCGCCTCGGGAGTCTCGATCGGGCCGGCGTCGGGGTCGGTGTCGATCGCGATGATCGGGGTGCCGACCTCGACCGTGGTGCCCTCCGGGTGGAAGATCGCCTGCACCCGACCGGCCCACTTCGCCGGGATCTCCACGGCCGCCTTGGCCGTCTCCACCTCGACGATCGGCTGGTTCAGCTCGACGATGTCGCCGACCTTCACGAGCCAGCTGAGGATCTCGCCCTCGGTCAGGCCCTCACCCAGGTCGGGAAGGTTGAACTCCTTGATCCGTGACATGCCGCTCACCAGCCGAAGGTGCGGTCGACGGCGTCGAGCACCCGGTCGAGGTCGGGCAGGTACTCCTCCTCCACCCGGGCCGCCGGGTAGGGGGTGTCGAAGCCGGTCACGCGCAGCACCGGCGCCTCCAGCGAGTAGAAGCACTCCTCGGTGATCCGCGCCGCGATCTCGGCGCCGAGACCCACGTTGGACGGCGCCTCGTGCACCACCACGGCCCGGCCGGTGCGCCGCACCGACTCGTACACCACGCCGAGGTCGAGCGGCGACAGCGTACGCAGGTCGATGACCTCCAGCTCGCGGCCGTCCTCGGCGGCGGCGGTCGCCGCGTCCAGGCAGGTGCGCACCATCGGCCCGTACGCCAGCAGGGTGGCGTCGGTGCCGGGGCGGGCGACCCGCGCGGCGTGCAGGGGGTACGCGTCGGCCAGCGGCGCGTCCACGTCGACCGGGCCCTTCTCCCAGTAGCGCCGCTTCGGCTCCAGGAAGACGACCGGGTCGTCCGACGCGATGGCCTGCTGGATCATCACGTACGCGTCCTGCGGGTTCGCGCAGGAGACCACCTTGAGGCCGGCGGTGTGCGAGAAGTACGCCTCGGGCGACTCGGAGTGGTGCTCGACCGCGCCGATGCCGCCGCCGAACGGGATCCGGATCACCATGGGGATCCGCAGCTTCCCGCGGGAGCGGTAGTGCATCTTCGCCACCTGCGACACGATCTGGTCGTACGCGGGGTAGACGAAGCCGTCGAACTGGATCTCGCAGACCGGCCGGTAGCCGCGGATGGCCAGGCCGACCGCGGTGCCGATGATGCCGGACTCGGCGAGCGGGGTGTCGATCACCCGCTGGTCGCCGAAGTCCTTCTGGAGCCCGTCGGTGATCCGGAAGACACCGCCGAGCTTGCCGACGTCCTCGCCCATGATGACGACCTTCGGGTCGTTCTCGAGGGCGCGACGCAGGCCCACGTTGAGGGCCTTGCCAATGGTGAGCGTCTCCGTGGCCATCAGTGCGCGCTCCCCTCGAACGACTCCAGGTACCGGCTGAACTGCTCGCGCTGCTGGTCGAGCAGGGGCGAGCCGTGGGGATAGACGTGGTCGAAGAGGCTGGTCGGCTCCGGGTCGGGCATCGCGAGCACGCGCTCGCGCAGGTGCACCGACTCCCGCTTGGCCTGCTCGTCGACCTCGGCGAAGAAGTCGGCGTCGGCGATCTTCTGCTTCTCGAGGAACGCCTTCATCCGGGCGATCGGGTCCTTGGCCTGCCACGCCTCGACCTCGCTCGCGATCCGGTAGCGGGTCGGGTCGTCGGAGGTGGTGTGCGCGCCCATCCGGTAGGTGTACGCCTCGATGAGGCTCGGGCCCTGCCCGTGCCGGGCGTTGTCCAGCGCGTGCCGGGTCACCGCGTACGAGGCGAGCACGTCGTTGCCGTCCACGCGTACGCCCGGGAAGCCGAAGCCCGCGGCCCGCTGGTAGAGCGGGATCCGGGTCTGCCGCTCCAGCGGCTCGGAGATCGCGTACTGGTTGTTCTGACAGAAGAAGACGAGCGGCGCGTTGAAGACGCCGGCCCAGACGAAGGCCTCGTTGACGTCGCCCTGGCTGCTGGCGCCGTCACCGAAGTACGCGATGACCGCCTCGCCGTCGTCGGTGCCGGTCCGGCCGTCCATGGCGACGCCCATGGCGTACCCGGTCGCGTGCAGGGTCTGCGCCCCGATCACGATCGTGTACATGTTGAACTTGAACTCGTTCGGGTCCCAGCCGCCCTGGTCGACGCCCCGGAACAGGCCGAGCGGCATGATCGGGTCGATGCCCCGGCAGTAGAGGACGCCGTGCTCCCGGTAGGTCGGGAAGGCCATGTCCTGCGGGCGCAACGCCCGCCCGGAGCCGACCTGCGCCGCCTCCTGGCCGAGCAGGCTCGCCCAGATGCCCAGCTCACCCTGCCGCTGGAGAGCGGTGGCCTCGGCGTCCAGCTTCCGTACGAGCACCAGGTCGCGGTAGAGGCCGCGGTACTCCTCGTCGGTGAAGTCGACGCGGTACACGGTGCCGTCCGGCCCGGTGACGCTGTCGACGCGCTCGCCGTCGGGGGTGAGCAGTTGTACAAGTTCGGGGTCGCCGACCGCGCCCTTCCTGGACCGGGGTGCGGCCCGCCTGCTGCGGGTGGTGGACCCGGGGTCGCCCTTTGCCATCCGTCTCTCCCTGTCGTGTCTGCGTCGGCACCGGGGGGTCACCCGGCCGCGCAAATCCTGCGCCTGCCCGGCTGATGCCGGACCGGTTCCTGGCGGCCGCGCCTAGCCCCGGTGGGGGGTTGCCGCGCGGCGTGAGCCGGATTCAGTTGGCCGAACCCGGTTCGGGAGCGCCGGCGTCCCGCCGCGCCTGCCGCGAGGGTGCGCGGAGGCCGCGGCTGCGTTGCCGTCGTGCTCCATATTCGCAGAGGAGGTGAGGGGGCCCACAGTACGCCCGGCCTGCTCGTTCGGGCACCGATCGCTTCGCGGCCTTTGTCAACAACGGCGCGCGGCGCGCCCGACGACGATCCGGTCATGGTTCGTCACCGTTCGGGCAGTTGGGCATGTCGACACGCTGTAGAGGGCTGGTCAACCCAGCGTCACTCCGCCACCCTGATTCCCGGCGGGTTCGCCGCGATCGGGTGTTTTGCCGCACCCCTGCGTGCCCGGCTCCCCGACCCGACTGTCCACGATCGACCAGAGGGAGGCGCTGGTGTCCGAGCCGGCCGACGGTCCCCCCACGCCGCTGCTCGGCCGGCACCGGGCGGCGGGTGGCTACCGACGGGTGGTGGGGGCGCACCGGGCCCCCGGCTCCGCCGGTCCGCCGCGGGGTTATCTCTTCACTGTCGCGCTGCTGGCCGGCACCGCGTCGATGCCGATCCTCGCGGCGATCAGCGCGGGCTCCGCCACCGTGGGCAGCACGGCGCTGCCCGACCACGGCACCCCGTTCATCCCGACACCCAGCGTGGGGCCGGTGGTCGTCCCGCTGCCGACGAGCAGCCAGGCGGCCGTGCCGCCGCGCTCCACGGGCAGCCCGACGGCGGTGAGCGGCTGGTCGGCCGACTTCCCGACCCGGGAGCCGGACCGGTCGGGCGCCCGCGAGGTGGACCCGACCCGCGGGGCGGTCGAGCCGCCCCGGCGGCCCGTACGCCCGGCGCCACGCCCCACGCGGACCGCGCCGCCGCCGGCCCGGCCGCCCGTCACGCCGAGCCCGTCGCCCAGCGTCTCGCCGACCGACGAGCCGACCGTCAGTCCGTCCCCGTCCGACACGGTCACGCCGTCACCGCCCCGGCCCGTCACGCCGACCCCGACGGCCGACCCCACCGATCCGGTGCCGCCCGAGGATCCACCGGAGCCCACCGACCCGTCCCCGAGCACGACGGACGTCCCCCGGCCGACCGCCAGCGTCCGTCCGACCGTCGGACCCCGCCCCACGCCGGAGCGGAGCGCGAGCGGCGCTCCGTCGCCGACGGGCGGTGTCGCCCCGTCCGTGGCGGAACCCGTTGGCGGGCCCTCGGTCGAGCCGCGGCCGGTACGGTGACGATCAGGAGCGGCTGAGCCGTCCGGCCGGTCCGGGCCGGCGGGTGCACGTGGAGGAGACGGCGTGGGCGGCGGTGCGGAATCCCGTCGGCGTGCCGCGCCCCGACCCGGCCCGACGCTGCGGTTCGCCCGGCTCGTCACCGAGCTGTCGGCGCCGGCGGTGCTGGTCTCGCTGCTGACGCTCGCCGTCGGCTGGCACAGCACGGCGGGCGGGCTGGGCGGGCTCGGGTGGGGCCTGCTCGCCGTCCTCTTCGTCAGCGGCATCCCGTTCGCGTACATCGTCGGCGGGGTGCGTCGGGGACGCCTCACCGACCATCACGTCGGGCTGCGCGAGCAGCGTCGCGTACCGCTGCTCGTCGGCCTCTGCTCGGTCGTCGCGGGCCTCGCCCTGCTGGCGGCGCTCGGCGCGCCCAGGCCGGTGCTGGCGCTCGTCGTGGCGGGGGCCATCGGCCTCGTGGTGGCGGTGGCCGTGAGCCACTGGTGGAAGATGTCGATCCACTCGGCGGTGGCCGCCGGCACGGTGGTGATCCTGATCCTCACGTTCGGGGCCCCGCTCCTGGCCGCCGTGCCGCTGCTCGTCCTCGTGGGCTGGTCCCGGGTCCGGCTGCGGGACCACACCGTGCCGCAGGTGCTCGTCGGTGGCCTGGTGGGCGGGCTGGTGGCCGGCGCGGTGTTCGCGGCGCTCAACTGAGCCGCACCCACCGCATGAGCGGCGTCGTCGGAGATCGAGATGCCCGCCAACCTCATGGCCGATCGGCGGTGGGGCGGAGCATCGGCGGGTGCAGCAGCTCGGCGGGGCCGCGGCGGAACAGTTGCGCGGGCCGCCCCCGTTCGCCCTCGGTGGACCGCCCCACCGGCTCCACGAACCCCGGTGTGCCGGTCACCTTCCGGTGGAAGTTGCGCGGGTCGAGGCGGGTGCCCCAGACGGTCTCGTAGACGGTGCGCAGCTGCGCGACGGTGAACTCCGGCGGGCAGAACGCGGCGGCCAGCGAGGTGTACTCGAGCTTCGCGCGGGCCCGTTCCACGCCGTCGGCCAGGATCCGGTCGTGGTCGAAGGCGAGCTGGCCGGGCCGGAGCGCCGCGACCGGCAGCCACTCCGCCGAGGCGGCGTCGGTGCCCGCGACCGGGCGGTCGAGGTCGGGCAGGAGGGCCAGCCAGGCCACCGTGACCACCCGCCCGCGCGGGTCGCGGTCCGGCCGGCCGTACGTGCCGAGCTGTTCCAGGTGACCGGCCGGCTCGGCGAGGCCGGTCTCCTCGGTCAACTCGCGGACGGCCGCGGCGGGCAGGTCCTCGTCGACGTGGACGAAGCCGCCCGGCAGCGCCCACCGCCCCCGGTACGGCTCGACGCCGCGCCGGACCAGCAGCACGTTCAGCTCGTCGGACCGGACGGTCAGCACCACGAGGTCGACGGTCACCGCGAAGGGCGGGTACTCGGCCATCTGTTTATCACCACCTTGACGATAATCTAGCAGAGCGGTTATCGTCGGAGTGACGAGAAATGGAGGTGCGGCCATGGCCGACGTGACGAGAAGGGCCTTCCTGCGCCACCTGCGCGGGACGCCGACGAGCTGGGTCCGGTTGCAGGTGGGCGACCGGGTCCGCCGGGAGGGGACCGGCCTGTCGTTCTGGTACCGGCCCCTGCGGGCGGTGCTCAGCGAGGTGCCGGTCGACGACCGGGAGCTGCCGCTGCTCTTCCACGCCCGCACGGAGGACTTCGCCGACATCACCGTCCAGGCGACGGTGACCTACCGGGTGGCCGACCCCGCGCTGGCCGCCCGCCGACTCGACTTCTCCATCGACCCGCGGACCGGCCGGGCCCGTTCCCGCCCGCTCGACCAGGTCGCCACCCTCCTCGCCGAGCTGGCCCAGCAGCCCGCCCTCGACCTGCTCGCCCGGATGCCGCTGGCCGAGGCGCTCGCCGCCATCGCGCCGGTGCGGGAGGCGGTCGCGGCGACCCTGGCAGCCGAGCCGAGGCTCGCCGACGTCGGCGTCGCGGTGGTCAGCGCCCGGGTGGTCGCCATCCGGCCCGAACCCGAACTCGAACGCGCCCTGCAGACCCCGACGCGGGAGGCGGTGCAGGTCGAGGCCGACCGGGCCACGTACGCCCGCCGGGCGCAGGCCGTCGAGCAGGAACGGTCGATCGCCGAGAACGAGCTGCAGAACAAGATCGAGCTGGCCCGGCGCGAGCAGCAGCTCGTCGAACAGCACGGCGCGAACTCGCGGCGCAAGGTTGAACTGGACGCCGCCGCCGAGCTGGCCGCCGCCCAGGGCAAGGCGGAGCGGGAGAAGGTCGCCACCGCCGCGGCCGCCGACCGCGCCCGGGTGCTGGCGGGCGTCGAGGCGGACAAGGAACGGACGCTCGCCGCCGCCCGGGCCGAGGGCGTACGGGCGGTCGGGCACGCCGAGGCCGAGGCGGAGGCGGCCAAGCTCGCCGCGTACGCCGAGCTGCCGCCGGCGGTCCTCCAGACCCTCGCCGTCCGCGAGCTGGCCGGGCAGTTGCCGCAGATCGGGCAGCTCACCGTCACGCCCGACCTGCTCACCGACCTGCTGGCCCGACTGACTCCGGCGCGATGAGGGATGCGCGTGGCGATCGGGCCGGGTCCGGGGTTCCGGCGCTCACCGGCGGGAGGGGGCCGGTGAGCGCCGGGCCGGGGCCGGCGAGCGGCGCCGGGCCGGTGAACGGTGCGGGGTCGGCGAGTAGCGCGGTTGTGGGCCGTGCGGGGCCGGTGGGTGCTGGCGGCGGCACCCTCGCCCCGCGGGTGGTCGTGGTGAGCCGGCGCAGCGAACTCGACGAACTGGTGGCCCGGCACGGCACCCGGGCGGCGGCCGACTGGTACCTGCGGGAACGGGGCCGCACGCTGGCCGAGGTGGTCGAGCGGCACGACGCGCTCCAGGCGGCGCTCACGGCGGTCGGCGCGGCCGTACCCGCCGACTGGCGGCGTGGGGCGGTCGACCGGTCGGACCTGCCGCGGTTCCTCTTCGGCCCCGAGGACGTGGTGGTCGCCGTCGGCCAGGACGGGCTGGTGGCCAACGTCGCCAAGTACCTCGCGGGGCAGCCGGTGATCGGCGTGGACCCGGAGCCCGGGCGCAACGCCGGCGTCCTGGTGCGGCACCGGGCCGCCGCGCTGGCCGCACTGCTGCCGGCGGTCGCGGCCGGTGCGGCGCCGACGCGGGCCCGGACGATGGTCCGGGCCGCGCTCGACGACGGCCAGGAGCTGGTCGGCCTCAACGAGGTGTACGTGGGGCACGCCTCCCACCAGTCCGCGCGCTACCTCCTGTCGGTCGGGGAGCCCGGGCGGATCCGGCGGGAGCGGCACTCCTCCTCCGGGGTGGTGGTCGGCAGCGGTACGGGGGCGACCGGCTGGTGTGCGTCCATCGCGCGGGACCGTCCGGGTGCGCCGCGTCCGCCCGCCCCGGAGGAGGCCGCGCTCTGCTGGTTCGTACGGGAGGCGTGGCCGTCCCCGGTCACCGGGGTGGCGCTCACGACCGGCCGCCTCGACGGCGGCGAGCGCCTGGAGCTGGTGGCCGAGTCCGACGGTCTGGTGGTCTTCGCCGACGGCCTCGAGGCCGACCGGCTGACCCTGGACTGGGGACAGCGGCTCACCGTCTCGGTGGCCTCCCGCCGCCTGAACCTCGTCGAGCCCTGACGGCCCGCCACCCTCCCCGCCGCCCTCCCGGCACCCTCCCGCCGCCTGAACCTCGTCGAGCCCTGACGGCCCGCCACCCTCCCCGTTGATCATGAGGTTGGCGGGGGAATCGGAGATCGAACTCCCCGCCAACCTCATGATCGTCGGACGGAGGAGGGGGCGCGCGGGGGCGGGCCCGGCGGGTGGGGCTCAGTCGGGGCGGGTGGGGGTCAGTCGGGGTCGGTCAGGCGGTGGCGGTTGGCCTCGATCCAGGCGTGCAGGGCGGCCGGGTCGTCCAGGTCCACCCCGTCGGCGATCAGCTCGGCCACTGCCGCGGTGGCCGGGCTGCGCCGCTCCCCGGTGCTGTACAGGCGGGCGAACTCCGGCACCATCTCCTCGATCGCCGCGTCGGTCTGCGCCACGGCGATCGCCGGGAGCCCCCGCTGCCGGGCGGCGTACCGGGCCCAGGCCCGCAGCACCCGCGGCAGCATGGCGGCGTCGTCCATGTCCAGCACGGCCCGCCGGTGCACCCAGTCCAGCAGGAACAGGCCGGCGACGGCCGGGCTCCACCGCAGCGGGTCGGCGTCCGGGAAGCTCGCCGCGTGGTCCAGCAGCAGGCCGAGGCAGAAGTGTAGCGAGGCCAGCTCCGCGTCGTCGACGGTGTCCAGCCCGGCCCGCGCGGCCTCGGGCGAGGCGAGGAAACGCCGGACCAGCCGGGTCCGCTCGTCCGCCGAGAGCGGCTCGGCGACCGGCGGTGCGGTGGCCGGCGCGGCGGGCAGCACGGCGAGCCGCGCGCCGGCGAGCGCCCGGTCCGTGGCGAGCGCGCCCTCGCCGGGCAGTTCGCCGAGGTCGTCGGTGACCGCGAGGTGGCGGGCCACCTCGCCGCGGATCCGGGCCGGGTCCTCCTCCCGGAACCAGGTCAGCTCGTCGGCCGCGCACATCTGCCGCACCTGGTCGAGGATCCGTTCGGCCGGCCCGCCGACGAAGATGTCCTTCGTGATGCCGATGTTGTGGTCGATCAGCGCCACCATCGCGTGCTCCGGGCCGCCCGCGTCGTCGTCGTACGCGAACGTGGCGACGTAGGAGGTCTGGTCGCCGTACACGTCGCCGTACGCCCAGCTGCCGGTCAGGTGCACCCGCCCGAGCTGGCCGGACCAGGCCGGCGCCTGGCTGCCGGGCCGGACCCGCGCGGCGCCCTCGGCGTCGGGCACGAGGGTGGCGAACACGGAGCGGATGGTGGTCGCGGCGGCGGTGCGCCGGCGGGACGTGGCCGCGAGGAAACCGCCGACGAACTCGCGGACGGCGGCGCTGCGATCGGTCTCCGCGATCGCGTACACGCTGCCCAGCAGCGCGGCGCCGAGCATCTCGGCGTCCAGGGCGCAGTCCAGCCGCGTCACGTCGCGGGCGGCGTGCAGCACCGCGTCGTACGGGGTCCGGGGAGGAGCCATGTGCCGACCCTACGCCGGACGCGGCGTACCGGCAGCCGTAGCGACCCCGCGGGGTCAGCGGCGGGACGCGTCGCGCAGGGCGTCCCGCGCCTCGGCGTACCGGGCGAGGACGCCCCGCACCGGGGCGAGCACGTACTCGTCGCCCACCGCCGCCACGGCCGTGACGAGCCGCTGCTCGGCCCGGCGGCGGGCCCGTACGGCCGCCCAGCGGACCAGGGGCCGGGTCAGCGCCGCGAGCAGCAGGCCGGCGAGCAGTCCACCGAGCAGCAGCACGGTGGGCAGCGGCACCACGCCCACGGTCGGGTTCTCCAGCGCGGGCAGGCCGAGCGCCCGGACCACGTAGCCGAGCACCAGCCAGCCGAGCCCGACCACCGCGGCGAGGGTCACCAGCCACTGCCCGGTGCCGACGAACCGCCACCAGAGCGGCCGGCGGTCCAGGCCGAGATCCGTGCCGGCCACCGCCCGGTCGAGCGCGTCGGGCAGGTCGCCGAGGCGGGACCGCGCCGCGTCGGTGACCGCCGTGGGCCAGGCCCCCGGCAGGTCCGCGGCGGCGTGCTCGGCCACCGACCGGATGGCCAGCCCGAGCGCGGAACGCTGGGCGGCCGTCGGGTCGGGCACCGAGGTCGCGGCCACGAGGCTCTCCGCCGGGTCGGTGCCCCCGCCGGCCGTGCCGGGCAGGTGGAGCCGGCGCAGCGGGTCGGGGCGCAGCCGCCGCCAGCCGCGCACCAGGGGCCAGCCCGTGCTCGCCGCGGCCCGGTGGCGGTACGCCTGCCGCACCGCCTCCGTGACGGCCGGCACACCGGCCGCTCCCGCGAGGGCGCGGGTCAACGTATCGGTCGTCGCGGCGTCCGGGCCGGCGGCCGGGCGGTCGGTGCCGACCAGTTCGCCCAGGTCCGCCACCACGGTGTCCACGTCGCCGGCGAGCCGGCGCAGCGCCGCCTGGCGCTCGGCGACGGTCCGTTCGAGCGTCGCGCGCAGGTCGGCGATGCCGGCCGGTTCCGTGGCGGTCGTCGCGATCAGGGGTACGCCGTCCAGCCCGTCCGCGTCGAGCAGCCGCCGCAGGTCGGCCAGCACCTTGGGCAGCTCGGCCGGGGGGAGCCGGTCGGCCTGGTTGAGCACGACCAGCGTGACGTCGCGGTGGCGGTGGAACTCGCGCAGGTAGCTGTCGTGGATCACGCGGTCCGCGTACTTCTGCGGGTCGACCACCCAGACCACCAGGTCGACCAGCCCGAGCAGGCGGTCCACCTCCAGCCGGTGGGACCACTGCACCGAGTCGAAGTCGGGCAGGTCCAGCAGGACCAGGCCGCGCAGCGCGGCCTCGTCGTCGCCGTCGAGCGCGCTCTCCCGCACGAACCGGTGCCGCGGCAGGACGCCGACCCAGTCGAGCAGCCCGGCCGCGCCCTCCGGCGGGCCCCAGACGCACGCGTGGGCGACGCCCGTGGTGGGCCGGCGCACCCCGACCGGGGACAGCTCCAGCCGGGCCAGCGCGTTGAACAGGCTCGACTTGCCGCTGCCGGTGGCGCCGGCGAGCGCCACCACGGTGTGGTCGCGGGAGAGGGCCAGCCGGGCGCCGGCCCGCTCGACCACGGTGTGCGCGGGGACCAGCCGGGCGTCCGGCAGGTGCCCGTCCGCGGCCGCGAGGAAGCGGCGTACGGCGTCCAGGCGGGCGAGCAGGACGTCCGGGTCGACGCGCTGGTCGCCGCGGAACGCCTCGCGCATCCGGCCGACCACGTTGCTCACGCCGGCACCCCGTTCCACTCGGCGTCACCACGAGGCGGCACGGCGCCGTGCCCCACGATCCGCGCGCTGCGCTCGCTCATGTGGCCGATCCTCCGCCGGTCAGGCGGGACCGGCGCCGGGCGGTCTCCACGCGGCCGGCGGCCGTGCGCAGGGCCTCCGCGGTCTCCGGCCCGGGCCGGGCCGCCGCGCTGAGGGCCAGGTAGCGGCCGGCCTCGTCGTCCAGCAGGGACCGCACCCGCTCCAGCAGGTCCGCACGGGCTCGGGTGGCGAGCGTACGCACGGCCTGGTCACCGAAGATCGCCTGGAGCACGGCCTGCGCGGCCACGGTGGTGCCCGCCCCGGTGGCCACCTCGAGCCCGGTCGGGATGAACGCCGTCGACGCGAAGACGGCGATCATGACGGCGAGGCCGGTGGCGTTCACCGCGTACGCCGCGGTGCGGGCCACGAAGCGCTTGTCGCCGCCCTCCTTCCGGACCAGGTCGAGCACCCCGCGCTGCCAGTCGCGGACCAGCCGCTCGGCCCGTGCGGGCAGGTCGGCGCCCGGGTGGGCGAGGTCCGGTTCGAGCAGCGCGGCGCCGGCCGGATGGGCCTTCCACCCGGTGTACGCCTGCTCGGCCGCCTCCGCGGCCACCCCGCGCAGCAGCGTTACGAGCTGGGACTCGATGGCGGTGCGCAGTTCGGCGGCGGGCGCCGGACGGCCGGTGAACGCGGCCACCACCCGGTCGCGGAGCCGGCCGATGCGGGCCTCCAGGGTGCGGAAGAACTCGCCGGTGCCGACGAACTCCTGCCAGCGGGCGAGCACCTCGCCGCGGAGCAGGCGGCCGTCGCTCAGCCCCTGCTCGACCGTGCGGTGCGCCGACCGGTACGCGGCCCGCACCCGCTCGTCGAGGGCGTCGGCCGCGGTGAGCTGCTCCTCGGCCGCGTCGGCGAGGCCCTCGACGGCGGGGTGCAGGGCCGCGAGCGCACCGTCCAGCGTCTGCCGGACCACGGCGGCCCGGGCGCCGGCGTCGGCGGCGAGCCGGGCGAACCAGTCGGCCATGGGTGCGGTGACCCGTTCGGGCAGCAGGCCCTGCCCGTCGACCCACGTCTCCGGCAGCACGAAGAGCGGTGCCTGGCCGAGCCCCTGCTCGGCGAGCATCTCGGACAGGTGAGCGGTGATCTCGTCGGTCGCCTCGGGCGGTACCCGGTCGAGGACCATGGCGATCACCGTGCCGCGGGCCCGGGCGCTGCGCAGCAGCTCCCAGGGGACGGCGTCGGCGTAGCGGGCGGCGGTGGTCACGAAGAGCCAGAGGTCGGCGGCGGCGAGCAGTTGGCCGGCGAGCGCCCGGTTGGCGTCGACCACCGAGTCGATGTCGGGCGCGTCGAGGAACGCGAGCCCGGGCGGGAGCGCCGGGGCGGCGACGAGCTGGAGGGTGCGCGGGTCCTCGCTCGGCTCGTTGGTGCGGGTGAGGCCGGGCAGCAGCTCGCCCTGGCGGAACCAGGACGAGTCGGCCGGGCTGCAGACCAGCACCGGCGAGCGGGTCGTGGGGCGGAGCACCCCGGCGGCGCTCACCCGGGCCTTGACCAGGCTGTTGACGAGGGTCGACTTGCCGGCCCCCGTGGAGCCGCCGACCACGACCAGCAGGGGCGCGTCGAGCCGGGCGAGCCGGGGCAGCAGGTAGTCGTCGAGCTGGGCGGTCAGGCCGTCGGCGGCGCGGCGGGCCGCCTCGGCCGACGGCAGGGCCAGGGGAAACAGGGCCGCCCCGATCGCGGCCCGCAGGGCGGTCAGGGCGCCGGGGAGGCTCTCGTCCCCGGCGGTGGCGGGCGGGTCCTCCGCGTCCGGCGGGCCGGTGCGGGCGGCGACGTCGGGCGCGCCGGGCTGGGTGGCGGGGTCCCCGTGCGTCGTCACCGCTAAAGCGTGCCCGACCGGCGCAAGGGAATACAACCGATCGGTAGCATCGGGAGTTGCGTCGAGTCGGCTCAACCTCGACTTGACGATCTACCGGGGCGTGGCACTATTGAGTCAAGTCCACTCAACTTGTGGTGGGTGCGCTGCGGGCGGTGCCCGTCACCTGCTCAAACCCAACGAAGCGAGGAAGCGAAGATGGCACGTGCGGTCGGTATCGACCTCGGCACGACGAACTCCTGCGTCAGCGTTCTCGAGGGCGGTGAGCCCACCGTCATCGCCAACGCCGAAGGCTCGCGGACGACGCCGTCGATCGTCGCGTTCGCCCGCAACGGCGAGGTGCTCGTCGGCGAGGTCGCCAAGCGGCAGGCGGTGACGAACCCGGACCGGACGATCCGGTCGGTCAAGCGGGAGATCGGCACCAACTGGACCGTGGACATCGACGGCAAGAAGTACACGCCGCAGGAGATCTCGGCCCGTACGCTCATGAAGCTCAAGCGGGACGCCGAGGCGTACCTGGGCGAGCAGATCACCGACGCGGTGATCACCGTTCCGGCCTACTTCAACGACGGCCAGCGGCAGGCCACCAAGGAGGCCGGTGAGATCGCCGGCTTCAACGTGCTGCGGATCGTCAACGAGCCGACCGCGGCCGCCCTGGCGTACGGGCTGGACAAGGGCTCCAAGGAGCAGACCGTCCTGGTCTTCGACCTCGGTGGTGGCACCTTCGACGTCTCCCTGCTCGAGCTGGCCGAGGGCGTCATCGAGGTCAAGTCGACCAGCGGTGACAACAACCTCGGTGGTGACGACTGGGACCAGCGCATCATCGACCACCTGGTGAAGACCTTCCGCGGCGAGCACGGCATCGACCTCTCGCAGGACAAGATGGCCATGCAGCGGCTCAAGGAGGCCGCCGAGAAGGCCAAGATCGAGCTGTCGGCCGCCACCACCACCAACATCAACCTGCCGTACATCACGGCGGGGTCCGCGGGCCCGCTGCACCTGGACGTCACGCTGAGCCGTGCCGAGTTCCAGCGGATGACCCAGGACCTGCTGGACCGCTGCAAGGGCCCGTTCGAGCAGGCCGTGAAGGACGCCGGGATCAAGATCTCGGACATCGACCACGTGATCCTCGTCGGTGGCTCGACCCGTATGCCGGCCGTCACCGACCTGGTGAAGCAGCTGACCGGCAAGGAGCCCAACAAGGGCGTGAACCCGGACGAGGTCGTGGCCGTCGGCGCCGCCCTCCAGGCCGGCGTCCTCAAGGGCGAGGTCAAGGACGTCCTGCTGCTCGACGTGACCCCGCTGAGCCTGGGCATCGAGACCAAGGGCGGCATCTTCACCAAGCTGATCGAGCGCAACACCACCATCCCGACCAAGCGCTCCGAGGTCTTCACCACGGCGGACGACAACCAGCCGTCGGTGCTGATCCAGGTCTTCCAGGGTGAGCGCGAGATCGCGGCCTACAACAAGAAGCTCGGCACCTTCGAGCTGACCGGCCTGCCGCCGGCGCCCCGCGGCGTGCCGCAGATCGAGGTCACCTTCGACATCGACGCGAACGGCATCGTGAACGTCCACGCGAAGGACCTCGGCACCGGCAAGGAGCAGAAGATGACCATCACCGGCGGCTCCTCGCTGCCGAAGGACGACATCGAGCGGATGCGCCGCGACGCCGAGGAACACGCGGAGGAGGACAAGCGCCGCCGCGAGGAGGCCGAGACCCGCAACCTGGCCGAGGCGCTCCAGTGGCAGACGGAGAAGTTCCTCGCCGAGAGCGGCGACAAGCTGCCCGCGGAGAACCGCGACCAGCTCAACGAGGCGCTCGGCGAGCTGCGCAGCGCGCTCGGCGGCCAGGACATCGAGAAGATCAAGTCCGCGCACGAGCGGCTGGCGCAGGTCTCCCAGCAGGCCGGTTCGCTGCTGTACTCGCAGCAGCAGGCCGAGCAGGGCCAGCAGGCGGGCGGCCAGGCCGGCCAGGCCGGCCCGGGCGCCGGGGCGACCGGCGGGCAGACCGGTGGCGGCGACGACGTCGTCGACGCGGAGATCGTGGACGAGGACAAGAAGTGACCTTCCGCCCCGACACGCGCACGGCGAAGGGATGAGGTAGCCGCATGACGGAGAAGGAGAAGCCACGAGCTGCCGGCCCGGAGGACACCGGGTCGACGCCGGGTGGCTCCGCGCCCGCCGAGCCGGCCACCGGTGACGCGCCGCGGGTGGTCATCCGCAACAACCGCAAGATCAGCCAGCCGGCCGAGCCGGAGGGCACGGCCGCCGACGCCGGGACGGACGCCCCAGCCGAGGGGCTGGTCGAGGACGCCGAGGTCGTGGTCGACGAGATCGAGGTGGAGGCCGGCACGGTCGACGGGGCGACGCCCGCCGGCCCGCCGGTGGTCGACGCGCCCGCCGAGCCGGTGGACGCGGCGACCAGCTCCACGCTCGGCGCCGAGTTGGAGGCGCTCCGGGCCGACCTCGACGAGCGCACCCGCGACCTGCAACGGGTGACGGCCGAGTACGCCAACTACCGCAAGCGGGTGGAGCGTGACCGCGCCGCGGTGGCCGAGCAGGCGACCGGCACGGTGCTGGCCGCACTGCTGCCGATCCTCGACGACCTGGACCGGGCCCGGGAACACGGCGACCTGGTCGGGCCGTTCGGATCGGTGGCGGAGCAGCTCATCGCGGCGCTCGGGAAGTTCGGGCTGACGCCGTTCGGCGAGCAGGGCGACCCGTTCGACCCGACCCGGCACGAGGCGGTGGCCCACCAGACCTCGGCCGACGTGACCGAGCCGACCTGCGTGCAGATCATGCGCCGGGGCTACCAGCTCGGTGAGCGGCTCCTGCGGCCGGCGCTGGTCGCGGTAGCGGACCCGGAGTAGTGCCGGGACGACGTGACCGGATCGCCCCGCCCGCCGGACGGTGGGCGGGGCGACCCGGGCAGGACGGTCGGAAGGGGGTGGACCGGTGAGTTCGAAGGACTGGATCGAGAAGGACTTCTACGCCGTGCTCGGCGTGGACAAGGCCGCCTCCGCGGACGAGATCAAGAAGGCGTACCGCAAGCTGGCCCGGGAGTCCCACCCGGACCACAACCCGGGTGACCCGAAGGCCGAGGAGCGGTTCAAGGCCGTCTCCGAGGCGTACAACGTGCTGTCGGACCCCGGCCGCCGCCGGGAGTACGACGAGATGCGCTCCCTGTTCGGGTCGGGAGCGTTCCGACGCAACGCCCGGGGCGGGGGCCAGCCGGGTGGGATGCCGTTCGACGTGTCGGACCTGTTCGGAGGCGCGACGGCCGCGGGAGAGCGACGCTTCGGCGGCGGCGGCTTCTCGGACCTGTTCAGCTCGATCTTCTCCGGCGGGCCCGCCGGCCCGGCCACTCCGCGTGGTCCGGCGCGGGGCCGCGACATCGAGACCGAGGTGGCGCTCGACTTCGGGGACGCGGTCCGGGGCGTGACCCTGCCGCTGACCCTGCGCGCGCCGGGTGTCTGCGACACCTGCCACGGCAGCGGGGCGAAGCCGGGCACCCAGCCGCGCGCCTGCCCGGTCTGCCACGGCGCCGGGGTGACGACCCGCAACCAGGGCTCGTTCAGCTTCTCCGAGCCGTGCCGCAACTGCCAGGGCGTCGGCACGGTGGTCGAGGAGAAGTGCCCGGAGTGCCAGGGCACCGGCGGTGTGACCAAGACACGTACGCTCAACGTCCGCTTCCCCGCCGGCGTGGCCGACGGCCAGCGGATCCGGTTGGCGGGGCGGGGCGAGCCGGGCGAGCGGGGCGGTCCGGCGGGCGACCTCTACGTGCACGTGAAGGTCCGGCCCGACGAGATCTTCGGGCGCAGCGGCGACGACCTGACGCTCACCGTGCCGGTCACCTTCGCGGAGGCCGTGCTCGGCACGGATCTGCGGGTGCCCACGCTCGACGGCGCCGTGACGCTGCGGGTGCCCCCGGGTACGCCGAGCGGACGGGTGCTGCGCGCGCGGGGCAAGGGCGTGGTCCGCCGGGACGGGCGGGCGGGCGACCTGCTGGTCACACTGGACGTGGTGGTACCCGCGCGGCTGTCGGACGAGGCACGGGCGGCGCTCGAGGCGTTCGCCGAGCACACGCCGCCGGCGGCCCGGGAACATCTCGACGCGCGGGTGCGTCGAGCCAGTTGAGGCTGTGGATGGACGCGGAGGTGAGCGGGATGTCGGACGGGTTCGCCGCTTCGCCGGATGACCCTGCCTACGAGGCGAAGGTCCTGATGATCTCGGTGGCGGCGCGGATGGCGGGCATGCACCCGCAGACCCTGCGCCAGTACGACCGGCTCGGCCTGGTGCAGGCCGGGCGGGCGGCCGGCGGCGGCCGCCGGTACAGCGTCCGGGACGTGGTGCTGCTGCGTGAGGTGCAGCGACTCAGCCAGGACGACGGCATCAACCTCGCCGGCGTGAAGCGGATCATCGGCCTGGAGCGCCTGCTCGAGGAGGCCCAGCAGCGGGTGGCCCGGCTGGAGGCGGAGCTGGACGCCGCGTACCGCCGGATCGCCGAGCTGGAGGCGCTGGCCCGCTTCTCCGGTCGCGACCTGGTTCCCACCAACCGCACCTCGACGGCCCTCGTGGTCTGGCGCCCGCGTCGCGGGCCCGACCGCTGACCACACTTCTCCGGCCCCTCGACGGCCCGGCCCGCTCACCGGTTCACCGGCGCGGGCCGGGCCGTTCTGGTTAGCCTGCAGGTGGGTCCTTTCCGCACAATCCGGACCTACCGGCATGGCAGGGGGAGCGATGACGGAGGCGGCGAAGCAGGTGGCCCAGCAGGCGGAGGACCGACTGGACAAGGTCACCGAGATGGTGCGGAAGCGGTTCGGGGACATCACGAGGGCGCACTTCGCCGACGTGGTGAAGTCGGGACGCTTCGCGGACGAGGGGGCCGCCGGCAACGGACCGGGCCGGCAGGAACGACGGGCCGGGTAGGAACGACGGGGCCGGCAGGAACAGGGTGGAGATCCGACCGGGGAGGCAGGGCGGCCCGACCTGAGGTCGGGCGCGACGGACGGCCCGGGAGCCACGGGGGGTCCCGGCCCGTTCGTCGTTCCCGGGAACGCCACGACCGGGCCTGCGCCCGCGCCGGTTCAGCCGAGCCGGCGGTTCTCCCGGACCAGGCCGCCCTCGCACCAGTCCCGGTAGACGAAGAGTTCGGGCCGGGCCAGCAGCACCCGGCTGTTGTGCGCCCAGGTGCGCATCAACTCGTCGCCGTTCTTCTCGGCCTGCTCCACGAGCTTGCGGAAGCGGCGCTTGGGGTGTGCGCGGAAGTTCGTCCGGATCCCGTCGGCCGCGTAGATGTAGAGACAGTGCAGCGCGAACCGGCGGGCCGGGCACGACTGGTCCATGGCCAGGTCGAAGAGGGTGCTCACCAGCCGGTCACCGGCGACGAGCAGGTCCCAGTCCGGCGGCATGGAGGTCAGCGGCACCGAGTCGGGGTGGTAGGCCCACGCGCGCAACTCCGCCGGAGACGGGTCGACGGGATTGGCGAAGCCGTGGAACGTCGACTCCTGCACGCTCACCGGCCAACCTTCCGATCGCGCCCGCAGTTGACACGGCCACCTGCGGACCTGGCTGCTGGGGCGACACGGTAACGCGGTACCGGTAAGTAGCGGTAGACCCTCCAGGGAGCAATTCGCCGACCGTTGGCCGAGCCGGGCCGACCGTACGGCCGACCCGGCTGGCTCGGGGCGAGCGGCGTCAGTCGGGGACGGGGACCGGCTCCCGCCGCTGGACGTTCGCGCGGCGGTGCAGCCACCGCTTGAACCACGGGAAGTCGGGCAGCCGGGCCAACAGCGGCCCCGTCACGACGGTGATGAGGACGTACGCCGTGGCGAGCGCGGCCAGTCGCGGCTCGACGCTGCCGGCCGCCACCGCGAGCCCGGCGATGACGATCGAGAACTCACCGCGGGGGACCAGCGCGAGGCCGGCGCGCCAGCGACCGGGCTCCGCGATGCCGACCCGCCGGGCGGCCAGGTACCCGGTGAGCGTCTTGGTCGCCATGGTGACGATCGCCAGCCCGAGCGCGGGCAGCAGCACCGGCGGGATCTCCCGCGGATCCGTCGTCAGCCCGAAGAAGACGAAGAAGACCGCGGCGAAGAGATCCCGCAGGGGCGTGAGCAGCTCCGTCGCGTGGTGGGCCACCGGTCCGGAGAGCGCGATGCCGACGAGGAACGCGCCGACGGCCGCCGAGACCTGGAGTTCGGCCGCGACGCCGGCCACCAGCAGCGTCATGCCGAGCACCCCGAGCAGCAGCGCCTCGGGGTCCTTCGCGGACATGAACGTCGAGATGGCGCTGCTGAAGCGGACGGCGACGAAGAGCACCAGCAGCACGGTGCCGACCGCGATGGCGAGCGTCAGGCCGCCGCCCAGCAGGCCGGTGCCGGCGAGCACGGCGGTGACGAGCGGCAGGTAGAGCGCCATGGCTAGGTCCTCGATCACCAGGACCGAGAGGATGACCGGTGTCTCGCGGTTACCGAGCCGGCCCAGGTCGCCGAGGACCTTGGCGATCACACCGGAGGAGGAGACCCAGGTGATGCCGGCGAGCACCAGCGCGGCCACCCAGTCCCAACCGAGCAGCAGCGCGAACGCGGCCCCCGGCAGCGCGTTGAGCAGGCCGTCGATCAGCCCGGCCGGCGCCGCGGAACGGAGGTTGCCGACCAGCTCACTGGCCGAGTACTCCAGGCCGAGCATCACGAGCAGCAGGATCACGCCGATCTCGGCGCCGACGGCGAAGAACTCCTCGCTGGCGCTGAGCGGGAGCAGGCCGCCGTGCCCGAACGCCAGGCCGGCGAGCAGGTAGAGGGGGATCGGCGAGAGGCCGATACGGCGGCTCAACCGGCCGAGCAGGCCCAGCAGGAAGAGCAGCGCGCCAACTTCTATGAGCAGTGTTGTGGTCTCGTGCATACGCGCCTCAGCCGTCCGGGTCACTGTCGGCGAGGATGGCGGTCACTCCGTCGAGACCCTGGCGGGTCCCGACGACGACCACCACGTCACCGGCGGCGAAGCGGAAGGCCGGGTCCGGCGAGACGATCACCTCGCCCTGGCGGAGCACCGCCACGATCGAGGCGCCGGTCCGCGTACGGGCCTTGGTGTCGCCGAGCTTCCGATTGACGTACGGGGAACCGGCCGGGATGGCGATCTGCTCGGTGAGCAGCCCGGCGGCCTGTTCGCGCAGCCCGGAGAGTTGACCGAGCATCAGTGACGCGCCGAGGATGTCGGCGAGGGCCTCCGCCTCGTCGTCGGTCAGCGGAACGTCAGCCTGGCACGAATCAGGATCGTCTGGGTCATAGAGGACAAGGTCACGACGACCGTTGCGGTGGGTGACCACGCCCAGCCGGCGTCCCGACTCCGTCACGAGGTCGTGACGGACGCCGATCCCCGGCAGCGCGGTCTGTTCGACACGTACTCGCACCCGACAAGGCTACCGCTCAGCGATTTCCGCAGATCCTAGTGGCGGAACGCCCCTCCGGAGGGCGCATCCCGCACATTCCATCTCCTGCTAGTGACCGGAGTCACATCGCCAGGGTTGAGCGGAATAGGCTCAACTCTGGTTGTGTCCTTCCTAGTGGACACGCCGATCCGGGGGAGCCATGAACACGGAACGTCTCACCACGAAGAGCCGCGAAACCATCACCGGTGCCGTCGCGCTGGCGAACCAGCGCGGCCACGCGACCGTGGAACCCTGGCACCTGCTGCTCGCACTGCTGGACACCGAGGGCTCGACCGCCGCGGGCCTGCTGCGCGCCGTCGGGGCCGACGCCGCCGAGCTGCGCCGCGTCGCCCAGCGCTCCATCGACGCCCTGCCCGCCGCGCGCGGCTCCAGCATCGCCGAGCCGACCCTCGCCCGCGAGTTCGTCAACGCCATCGGCGCCGCGGAGCAGATCGCCCGGCCGCTCGGCGACGAGTACACGTCCACCGAGCACCTGCTGGCCGGCCTGGCGCGGGTGGGTGGCGCGGTCTCCGTCGCCCTGAGGAACGCCGGCGCCACCGAGGAGAACCTGGTCGCCGCGTTCCCGACCGTACGCGGCGGCGACCGGCGGGTCACCACCGCCGATCCGGAGCAGACCTACCAGGCCCTCGCCAAGTACGGCGTCGACCTCACGGCGAGCGCCCGTGAGGGCAGGATCGACCCGGTGATCGGCCGGGACTCGGAGATCCGCCGGGTCATCCAGGTGCTGTCGCGGCGTACGAAGAACAACCCGGTCCTCATCGGCGAGCCGGGCGTGGGCAAGACCGCGATCGTCGAGGGTCTCGCCCAGCGGATCGTCGCCGGTGACGTGCCGGAGTCGCTGCGGGACAAGAAGCTCGTCTCGCTCGACCTGGGCGCGATGGTCGCCGGCGCGTCGTACCGCGGCCAGTTCGAGGAGCGCCTCAAGTCCGTGCTCGAGGAGATCAAGAACTCCGACGGGCAGGTCATCACGTTCCTCGACGAGCTGCACACCGTGGTCGGCGCGGGCAAGGGCGAGGGCTCGATGGACGCCGGCAACATGCTCAAGCCGATGCTGGCCCGCGGTGAGCTGCGCATGGTCGGTGCGACCACGCTCGACGAGTACCGCGAGCACATCGAGAAGGACCCGGCCCTGGAGCGGCGCTTCCAGCCGGTGCTGGTCGGCGAGCCGACCATCGAGGACACCATCGGCATCCTGCGCGGGCTCAAGGAGCGCTACGAGGTGCACCACGGCGTACGCATCACGGACGCCGCCCTGGTCGCCGCCGCCACCCTCTCCGACCGCTACATCACCGACCGGTTCCTGCCCGACAAGGCGATCGACCTGGTCGACGAGTCCGCGTCCCGTCTCCGGATGGAGATCGACTCCCGCCCCGTGGAGGTGGACGAGATCGAGCGGGCGGTGCGCCGGCTGGAGATCGAGGAGATGGCGCTGGCCAAGGAGCCGGACGACGCCTCCGCCGAGCGGCTGGAACGGCTGCGCCGCGAGCTGGCCGACAAGCGCGAGCAGCTCACCGCGCTCTCCGACCGCTGGAAGCTGGAGAAGGACCACATCACCAAGCTGTCCACCGCCAAGGAGGAGCTGGAGCGGCTCAGCGGCGAGGCCGAGCGGGCCGAGCGTGACGGCGAGCTGGAACGCGCCGCCGAGCTGCGGTACGGGCGGATCCCCGCCCTCAAGGCCGAGCTGAAGCGCGCCGAGGAGGAGCTGGCGCGGCTGCAGGCCGACGGCGCGATGCTCAAGGAGGAGGTCGGCGCCGACGACATCGCCGCGGTGGTCGCCTCCTGGACGGGCATCCCGGCCGGGCGGCTCCTGGAGGGTGAGACGGCGAAGCTGCTGCGGATGGAGGAGTCGCTCGCCGCGCGGGTGGTCGGTCAGGCCGAGGCCGTGGCGGCGGTCTCCGACGCCGTACGCCGTGCGCGCGCCGGCGTCGCCGACCCGGACCGGCCCACCGGCAGCTTCCTGTTCCTCGGCCCGACGGGTGTCGGCAAGACGGAGCTGGCCAAGGCGCTCGCCGAGTTCCTCTTCGACGACGAGCGCGCCATGGTCCGCATCGACATGAGCGAGTACGGCGAGAAGCACTCCGTGGCCCGGCTGGTCGGTGCCCCGCCCGGCTACGTCGGCTACGAGGAGGGCGGTCAGCTCACCGAGGCGGTGCGTCGCCGGCCGTACTCGGTGATCCTGCTGGACGAGGTGGAGAAGGCCCACCCGGACGTCTTCGACATCCTGCTCCAGGTGCTCGACGACGGCCGGCTCACCGACGGCCAGGGCCGCACGGTGGACTTCCGCAACACGATCCTGATCCTCACCTCGAACCTCGGGTCGTCGGTGATCAGCGACCTGACGCTCGCCGAGGAGCAGCGCCGCGAGGGCGTTCTCGCCGTGGTCCGATCGCACTTCAAGCCGGAGTTCCTCAACCGGCTCGACGACGTGGTGGTCTTCGCGGCGCTCCGCGGCGACGACCTGCGGGCCATCGTGGACATCCAGCTCAACCGGATGCGGCGCCGGCTCGCCGACCGGCGGCTCGACCTGGAGATCACCGACGCGGCCCGGAGCTGGCTGGCCGAGCACGGGTACGACCCGATCTACGGGGCCCGCCCGCTGCGGCGGCTCGTGCAGTCGGCCATCGGCGACCAGCTCGCCAAGGCCCTGCTGGCCGGACAGGTCCGCGACGGCCAGACGGTCAAGGTCGACCTGGCGCCGAGCCGGGACACCCTGTCGGTGACCCCGGCCTGACCCGCCCGTCCTGGGGGTCGGCGGCGTGTGCCGCCGACCCCCGTCACGTCCGGGAAGGGATGGGACGGGGCGGCGCGGGGAATGATGAGGACATGGTCGGCAGCGGAGCGCGTGACCGGGAGTTGACGGACGCCGTCGAGGAACTGGCGCGGGCGGACACGCTCGCCTTCGGCGGGGTGGGGTTCGCCGGCACGGTGCTGCCGGTGACCGAGGCGTACCGGCGGGTCGAGGCCGCGCTGGCCGCGCACCCCGACGAGGTACGCGGCCACGTCGACCGGCTGCTCGACCGCGGGTCGCCCGCGGGGCGGGCGTACGCGGCGACGCTCCTGGAACAGGTCGACCCGGGCGCCGCCCGGGCGGCCTGGACGGCGCTGCGCGACGACCCGGCCGAGTTCACGACGTTCACCGGCTGCGTGATGGGCCGCTCCTCACTCCGCGAGTACGCGGCGGACCGCCTCGCCGCGGCGTGATCCGGCAGCCCGGTGCGTCCGACGGTGGGCACGCGTGCCCACCGGTCCGTGACCGGGCGCTCACTTCGACCATCGGCCCGTACGCCCGGGTGCGCGGGGTTGTTAGCGTTCGCGCCGACGTGCCGGGGGAGGGTGGTCGGTGAACGGATGGGTCGCGTACCTGGTGGTGGGCTGCCTGGTCGTGGTTGCGGCGGTGGCCCTCGCCGTGGCGGCCGCGCACCGGTCCCGGGCCCGGCGGCGAGCGGCCGCCAGGGACGTCCCGCGCGCTGACCCGCGCCGGATCCGTCCCGGCGACGTCGTGGAGATCCGCCAGGTGTCCTATTCGGTCCGCGGCACGATCCGCCTCGTCGAGGTGGGGTGGAGCTGGATCGAGCACCTGATCGAGGACGCGGACGGCGTCCGGCGCCGGCTCTCGATCGAGGAGGACCGGAAGCTGGAGCTCGTGCTCTGGGACGCGGAGCCCGCGGCGGCGCTCACCCCGGGCGCCCCCACCATCGAGTTCGCCGGCCGGCGGTACGACTGGATGGAGTCCGGGCAGGCCCGGTACACGACCAGCGGCAGCACCGGTCTCGATCCGAGCGGCACCATGCGCTACCACGACTACCAGGCGCCGGGTGGCGCCCGGCTCACCTTCGAGGCGTACGGGGAGGCGGGCTGGGAGGTGGCCCGGGGCGAACTGCTGCACCTCGGCGAGATCCTGGTCCATCCGTCGACGGCCCGGGGTTAGCGGGCCGCCTTCCGCGTCCGGCCGCCCGGCCCGCGGCGTCGCGGCGTGCCCGGCTGGTCGTATGCCGATACGGTGTGGGCGCGATCTAGGGAAGGAGCATCGTGGTCGATCCACCCAGCACCCCGGCCCGGTCCCGGCCGGGTGTGGTGACGATTTCCAGCTACCTGCTGATACTCTTCGCCGTCCTCCAGGTGATCGGGCTGATCATCACGCTGGCGACGATCGGCAAGATCCGCGACGCGCTGCAGGACGCGTACGCCGACACCTCGGGGGAGACCGCCGACGCGATCGGCACCGTCACCTACGCCATCGGCATCGGTGCGGCCGTCTTCTCGCTGCTCCTCGCGGCGGCGCTGGTCGTGCTCGCGCTGCTCAACAACCGCGGCAAGAACGGTTCCCGGATCACGACCTGGGTCCTCGGCGGCATCATGATCTGCTGCTCGGGCGGCAACCTGGTCAGCGGCGCCGCGGGCGGCTTCACCGGCGGCGCCGGTGGCACGAGTGGTGACGCGCCGAGCCCGGACGAGATCCAGCGCCGGCTCGACGCGGCGCTGCCCGGCTGGTTCACCCCGGTCAACACGCTGCTCGGGGTGATCGGCGTGCTCGCGCTGCTCGCCGCGCTGATCCTGCTCGCGCTGCCGAAGGCGAACGAGTTCTTCCGGAAGCCGCAGCCGGTCTGGGAGCCGCCGGTCCCCGGTGGCGCCTACCCGGGCCAGCCGTCGACGCCCGGCTACCCGCAGACGTCCGGCGAGCCCGCCTACCCGCCGACCCCCGGCTACCCGCCGACCCCCGGCTACCCGCCGGCCCCGGGCTACCCGACGCCTGGTCAGCCCGGTCAGCCGGGTCAGCCGCCGGCACCCGGCCAGCCCGGTGACCAGCCACCGCCGTCGGACCGGCCCGGCCCGACGCCGCCGCCCATGAGCTGAGCCGCGGAGAGCCACATCGACGGGTCCCTCCGATAGGTTGCAGTCGACGCCTATCGGAGGGACCCGTCGTGTCGTACCCGCAGCCGGTGCCGGCCCGCCGCCCCGCCACGGTCACGCTGGCGACGACGGTGCTGCTGCTGATGGCGGTCCTCGCGCTCGCGTACGTCGTGGTGGGCCTGCTGGTCGTCGGCGGGACCGTCGACCGCTTCCGGTCGGCGGCGAGCGGGTCCTCGGCGACCACCGACGACATCGACGGTGTGGTGGCGTTGCTGCGCACCTCCGCCGTGCTGGCAGCGGTGATCAACGTGTTGGCCGCCGTCCTCCTCGCCGTCCTCGCCCTCGGCGTGGCCGGCGGTCGCCCCGGTGCGCGCGTGGCCACCTGGGTCGTCTGCGGCCTCGGCCTGCTCTGCGGCTGCTGCGGCCTGACGGTGCTGGTCGTCCAGCGGTCCACCCCGCTGCGGCTGGGCGCCGACGACCAGGCCACGGCCGAGCTGCTCAACCTGGTCGGCGACGCCTACCCGCCGTGGTGGATCCCGTTGAGCGCGGGGCTTTCCGTCGGCCAGGCACTCGGTTACCTTGTGGTAGCCGTGCTGCTGGCGCTGCCGGCGGCGAACGTGTGGTTCCGCCGGCGCCCGCCCGCGCCGTCCGTGCCGCCCGGCTTCCCGCCGTCCGTGCCGCCCGGTTTCCCGCCGGCACCGCCCGGGTTCCCACCCGCCCCGCACCAGCCCCCGCCCCCGTACCCGCCCCGGTGAGGATCGTCCCGTGACCCCCGATTCCACGCCCCACGAGCAGCGGGCCCTGGTGACCGGCGCGACCGCCGGCATCGGTGCGGCGTTCGCGCGCCGGCTCGCCGCCGACGGTTGGCACCTGGTGCTCGTCGCCCGGAACGCCGCCCGCCTCGCCGAGACGGCCGGCGAGCTGGCGGAGCGGCACGGCCACGAGGTCGAGACCATCTCGGCCGACCTGTCCACCGACGACGGTTGCGCGCTCGTGGAGGAGCGGCTGTCCTCCGGCAGCCCGGTCGACCTGCTGGTCAACAACGCCGGGATCAGCCTCAACAAGCCCTTCCTGCGCTCCTCCGCCGGGGACGAGACCCGGCTGCTCCGGCTCAACGTGCACGCGGTGATGCGCCTGACCCTCGCGGCGCTGCGACCCATGACCGAGCGGCGGCGCGGCGCAGTGATAAATGTCTCTTCGGTCGCCGGTTTCGGCGCGGTGATGCCCGGATCGACGTACTCGGCCAGCAAGGCGTGGGTCACGAACTTCAGCGAGTCGGTGGGCCAGTCCGCGCGGCCGTTCGGCGTACGGGTGATGGCCCTCTGCCCCGGCTACACGCGTACGGAGTTCCACGACCGGGCCGGCATCAACATGTCCAAGACGCCCGGCTGGATGTGGCTACGAGCCGACGACGTGGTCGACGACGCCCTGCGTGACCTGCGGAAAGGCAAGCTCGTCAGCGTTCCCGCGTGGCGGTACAAGTTGGCCGTGGCCGGTCTGCGCCACGCGCCGCGGCGACTCCTGCACGCGGTCGCCCGGGACACCCGCGGTCGCATCGGCCGCGACGAGGCCTGACCCTGGCGGGCTCCGTCGGCGCGCCCGCCGGCGGCCCGGCCGTGGCGATCGGGTCGGGATTGATCGCGCAGAGTAGTTGAACATCGCCATCCATCGGTCGCTCGCGCGGTGGATCCCGATGGACCCGGCACGCGGCTCCCAGACTCGCGCAGTACCCTCTATCGCCATGGGGGACCACGACGACCTGCGTAAATTCATCACCGATCTGGCCGTGGTCCATGGCCGGGTGGTGCTCTCCTCCGGCATCGAGGCGGACTGGTACGTCGATCTGCGTCGCGTCACGCTCCATCACCAGGCTGCGCCGTTGGTCGGTCGGGTGATGCTCGACCTCACGGCCGACTGGGAGTACGACGCGGTCGGCGGCCTGACCCTCGGTGCCGACCCGATCGCGTTCTCGATGCTGCACGCCGCCGCCCCGACCGACCGGCCCCGGGACGCCTTCGTGGTGCGCAAGGCCGGGAAGGCGCACGGGATGCAGCGACGGATCGAGGGGCCGGACGTGGCCGGCCGGAGGGTGCTGGCGGTGGAGGACACGTCGACGACGGGGTCGAGCGTGTTGACCGCGGTGGAGGCGTTGCGCGAGGCCGGGGCCGAGGTCATCGGCGTTGCGGTTATTGTTGATCGAGGAGCCGGCGACGCGGTGCGAGCCGCCGGATTGCCGTATCGGGCGGCCTATACGTTGGCTGACCTCGGCCTTGTGGCGTAAAAGTCTGCCGATTCGGATCTGCTGATATGCAGGCGGATCGATGCTGCTGGTGGAAGGATGGAAAACGTGGGAACTGCGTTGGCTGAAATGACTATGCCTCAGATCTCGCCGCTCGCCGGCGAGCCAATCGAACGTGCCGATGCCGAGCGTCTCGCCGGGGTCCTCAAGGCCCTCGCCGACCCCGCCCGGCTGCGGCTGCTGAGCCTGATCCAGTCGGCCCCCGAGGGCGAGGCGTGCGTCTGCGACCTGACCGCGCCGCTCGGCCTCTCCCAGCCGACGGTCAGCCACCACCTGCGCATCCTCACCGAGGCCGGCTTGCTGGAGCGGGAGAAGCGCGGTGTGTGGGCCTACTACCGGCTGGTCCCGAGCGCGATCGCCACGATCGCCGATCTGCTGACCCCGCCGCGCAAGCGGGCCACCAAGAAGGCCCGCTGACCCGTACCCGATCGTCCGGTGCCCTCCCCGACCAGGGACGGCGCCGGACGGCCGGCCGGTCAGTGCTTGCCGTAGTGCTGCCGGGTCTCCCGGATCGCCTGCTCGGCGGCAGCCCGCTCCTCGGCGGTGGTGCCGCGCCTCGCCGCCATCCGCGCCCGGAGCAGTTCGATGGCGATCGGGATCACCGAGACCGCGACGATCGCGATGAGGATGAACTCGATGTTCTCCTTCACGAACGAGATCTGGCCGAGGAAGTAGCCGAGCACCGTCACGCCGGTGCCCCAGAGCACCCCGCCGATCACGTTGTAGGTCACGAACGTCCGGTAGTTCATGCGGCTGACGCCGGCCACGATCGGCGTGAACGTCCGCACGATCGGCACGAAGCGGGCCAGCACGATGGAACGCGCCCCGTACTTCTCGAAGAACTCGTGCGCCTTGAGCACGTTCTCCTGCTTGAACAGCCGTGAGTTGGGGCGGCGGAACAGCGCCGGCCCGACCTTGCGGCCGAACGCGTAACCCACCTGGTCGCCGGCGATGGCCGCGATCGTGATGAGCAGGCAGACCACCCACAGGGGCCAGGTGATGTACTGCCCGTCGGCGGTCAGCAGGCCCGCGGTGAACAGCAGCGAGTCGCCCGGCAGGAAGAAGCCGATCAGCAGGCCGGACTCCGCGAACACGATGGCGAGGATGCCGAGCAGCCCGAACGTCGAGATCAACCACTCCGGGTCGAGCCAGTCCGGCCCGAGGGCCAGCGTGGTGGTGGGCGTCGGCACGAGTGACCTCCGGGTGTCGGCAGGCGGGACTGGCGGGCACGTCGCGAGCGGCGACGGACGTCCGTAGTCTAGGGGGCCGTCCGAGATGCCCCGTGCTCGACGTCACAGAAGCGGTGCGCCACCCGGGGTCCGGAACACCCGGGCGCCGACGGGTGCGGGCGGCCCTTGCGACGGAACCAGACGCCGGTGCCCCGCCGACCGGGTGGTCGGCGGGGCACCGGCTGGTGGTGGTACGGATCAGGCCACGAAGCGGGTCTTGCGGCGGCGCGCCAGGACGTAGCCGCCGACGCCGGCCACGAGCAGCAGGGCGCCGACGCCGGCGATCAGGCCGGTGGAGGAACCGGTGATCGGCAGGGTCGGGCCGTCACCGTCGTCACCGCCACCCTGACCGCCGTCGCCGTCGGCAGTCGCGTTCACCAGCAGCTTGGTGGTGTCGTTGGCGGGCTTGAGGTCGGCGTAGAAGCCGCCGTCGCACGCGCAGGGCACGTTGATCTTCACCGTGCCCGTGGCGTTCGCGATGACCTTGTCGATGCGCAGCGTGAAGTCCAGGGTGGCCGTGTCGCCGGCCTTCAGGAACGAACCGAAGAAGCAACGGTAGTGGGCTGCACCCGGCTCGCCCGGCTCGCCCCACTCGTCGCCGTTCTCGGGCATGCAGGTCTGCGGCACCTCGACCGCCGTGGTGCCCTTCGGCACGCCCAGAGTCAGGTAGGTCACGGAGCTGGCCGCCCGGTTGCGGTCGAGGGTCGCGGGCCCATTGTTGCGCACGCCGACCGTGGCCTTCACCGTGTCGCCGGCCTTGCCGCCGACCTTGTCGCCGAGGGCCTCGAGGTCCGTGCTGTTCTTGCCGGTGACCTTCACCTCGACGCTCGACCAGTTGTTGTCCGGCTGGGTGTCGGCCTGGAAGCCCTGGGTGCTGACCTTGTCGCCGCCGGCCTCGGTCAGGGACAACTCGCCGTCGGTGCCCGGCTCGCCGAAGTTCATACCCTGGCGCTTCACGTAGCCCGCGAAGTCCTCGAACTCGGCAGGCGTCAGCCAGAGGATCTCCCCGTACACCAGGCCCGGGGCGAAGGTGTCCGAGCCGAGGACGTACGGAAGCGACGTGCTGAAGGAACTGTGCCCCGCGAGGTCGCCGTCGAAGTGGCAGGCGCGCAGGATGTCGCCCACGTACGTGCAGTTGCTGAAGCGCTTGGCCGCGTTCATGCCGTAGTCGTTGAAGAAGACGGCGACGGCCCCCTTGGCGACCGAGTCGCCGACGTTGCTGACCTTCAACGGGGCCGTGTAGCTCTTGCCGGGGTTCAGGGAGAAGCTGCTTTGCGGACCGGCCGCGAGGTCGACGCCCTCACCGACGCGGACGGTCGACTCGGTGCTGACGGCGTCGATGCCCGCGGCGCTCACCGTCGTCTTGAGCGTGCCGCTGTCACCGTCCTTCGCCGTCTTGGTGGGGGTGATCTGGACGGGGAAGAGGCCGCCCAGCCCCCACTCTTCGACGATCTCCTCCCACATGGAGGTGCAGACCAGTAGGCCCTTCGAGGGGCTGCTGCACTCGTCGAACGTGTCCTCGAACGCCGTGACGTCGACGGTGCCGACCAGATCGGTGTAGTCGTAGCGGACCGTGAACTCGTGCAGCACCGTGGAGGCCGAGGCGGAGATGACGCCTGCCTCGACCTTGCCGGGGGTGCCGGCGGCGACGGTGGTGTCGCTGAAGTACCAGCCGAGGGTGATCTCGGGCTCCTCGGCGAATGCGGGGGTGGCGGAGGCGGCGACGAACGCGCCTGCGACGCCCAACCCGGCGAGCCAGCGCCGGGCGGAATTCTTGATCATGGGGTTCCCTCGTGTCGGGGGATGATCGGGTGGGCCAGCGGATCTTAAGGAACCATTAAGGTTCCTCGCTGTCCCGACCCCACGATCGGCGTCGCACAGTGACCGAACGGTTGACCGGGCCGCGGCCGGGTGAGCGGCCAGCCGGATCTCCGACGGGCCCCGCCCTCCCGGCCGCCGCCGCTCTCCGCTACGGACGCGTCAGCGGTAGTCGTCCTCGTCGCCGACGACCACCCGCGCCTGCTCCATCGCGTCCCAGTCGTCGACCTCCAGACCGCGGTGCGGCTCGGGCTCGGCGTCGCCCGGGTCGACGGCGACGGCCTGCTCGAACGCGTCGGCCGGCTCCGCTTCCAGGTCGCGCTCCTCGGGGCTGAGGTGGTCGCTGGGCGCGAAGTCCTCGTCGGGCTGACCCATCGTCCCTCCCTGGATCTCGGCGGACGGTCACCACACACCACCGTACGGGCTGCACCCGTTCCCCGCTCGCCCGGGCGGCGAAGCCGAGTCGACGGAATCGGCCCACCGCCGGATCACACCGATGCCAGGATGGAGCGGTGGGCTTCCTGATCCGACTGGCGATCACCGCGGTGGCGCTGTGGATCACCACGCTGATCGTGCCCGGGGTCGACGTCGGCGGGCGGTCCGGGGCCAACACCGTGCTGACGCTGATCGTCGTGGCGCTGATCTTCGGCATCGTGAACGCGGTCCTCAAGCCGGTGATCAGGGTGATCGGCTGCGTCTTCTACCTGCTGACCCTTGGCCTGTTCGCCCTGGTCGTCAACGCGCTGCTGTTCCTGCTGACCGACCGGATCGCCCGCGCGCTCGACCTGCCGTTCTCCATCGACGGTTTCTGGGCCGCGTTCTGGGGCGCCATCGTGATGGCCGTGGTGACCTGGCTGATCAGCATCGCGGTCCCGGACCGCCTGGAGGGGCGGTGACCGGCGACTTCCCCGGGTCACCGGCGGTGGACGTGCACCGGGTCGGTTGCGTCCGGTCAGTCGTACTGCGGGATACTTCCGGCGGAGGACAGCGCGGTCCGGCGCACCCATGGACAACAGCGGCCACCCGGCCGAGAGCGGTTAGTTAGGAGCGTTCGACATGCCCATCGCTTCCCCCGAGGCCTACGCGGAGATGCTGGACCGCGCCAAGGCGGGCCGGTTCGCGTACCCCGCGATCAACGTGACCTCCTCCCAGACGCTGAACGCGGCGCTGAAGGGGTTCGCCGACGCGGAGAGCGACGGCATCATCCAGGTCTCGACCGGTGGCGCCGAGTACCTCTCCGGTCCCTCGGTGAAGGACATGGTGACCGGCGCGGTGGCGTTCGCCCACTACGCCCGCGAGGTCGCGAAGAACTACCCGGTCAACATCGCCCTGCACACGGACCACTGCCCGAAGGAGAAGCTGGACAAGTTCGTCCGGCCGCTCATGGGCATCTCGCAGGAGCGCGTCAAGCGTGGCGAGGAGCCGCTGTTCCAGTCGCACATGTGGGACGGCTCGGCGGTCCCGGTGGCGGAGAACCTGGAGATCGCCGAGCAGCTCCTCACCGAGGCCGCCAAGGGCAAGATCGTCCTTGAGATCGAGGTCGGCGTGGTCGGCGGCGAGGAGGACGGCGTCGAGAACGCGATCAACGAGAAGCTCTACACCACCGTCGAGGACGGCCTCGCCATGGTCGACGCGCTCGGCCTGGGCGAGAAGGGCCGCTACATGGCGGCGCTGACGTTCGGCAACGTGCACGGCGTCTACAAGCCGGGCAACGTGAAGCTGCGCCCGCAGGTGCTGCACGACATCCAGGTGGCGGTCGGCGCCAAGTACGGCAAGGAGAAGCCGCTCAGCCTGGTCTTCCACGGCGGCTCCGGCTCGCTGCTCTCCGAGATCCGCGAGGCGCTCGACTACGGCGTCGTGAAGATGAACATCGACACCGACACCCAGTACTGCTTCACCCGCCCGGTCGCGGACCACATGTTCCGCAACTACGACGGTGTGCTGAAGGTGGACGGCGAGGTCGGCAACAAGAAGATGTACGACCCGCGGGTCTGGGGCAAGGCCGCCGAGGCCGGCATGGCCGCCCGGGTCGTCGAGGCCTGCGAGGCCCTGCGCTCGACCGGCACCACCATGAACAAGTAGGACGCGTACCACGACGGCCGGCTCCCGCGCGGGAGCCGGCCGTCGGCGTTCCCGGGCTCTCTACCGGGCCTGGCCGGCGGTGATCCGGCTGCGACCCGGGCCTACGCCCCGGTCAGCAGGCGGACGGCCTCGCGGACGTCGTCGGTGAGATGGATCGTCGACGACAGGTCCCCGAACGGGGAGGCCGCCAGCAGCGGCCGCAGCAGCGACTCCACCGGCAGCTCGGTGGTCCAGTAGGTGCGGTCCAGGAAGACGTACGCGCCGCTGGCCCCGTCGGTGCCGTAGAAGGTCTTGGTGGCCGCCTGGAACACCTCCTGCACCGTGCCGGCCCGTCCCGGGGCGAACACGATCCCGCCCCGCACGAGCCGGAGGATGGTGTCCTCCCGGATCGCGTTGGAGAAGTACTTGGCGATCCGGCCGGCGAAGAGGTTCGCCGGCTCGTGCCCGTAGAGCCAGGTGGGGATGGCGAGCCCACCGGCCCGCGCCCAGGCCACGTCCGCGCCGCGCTGCCGGGGCACGGGAGGCGGCGCGTAGCGCTCGCGCACCCGCAGGGCGGCGGCCGTGTACCGGTCGTGGTCGGTGAAGTCGGGCGCCGTCGCGAGCAGGTCGATCGCCTCGGTCAGTTCCTCCGCCGGGCGGTCCGCGAGGTACGCGCCGAGGTTGGCGGCCTCCATCACCCCCGGCCCGCCGCCGGTGACCACCAGCCGGTCGGCGCGGGCCAGCTCCCAGCCGAGCACGGCGGCCATGCGGTACGCCACGCTCCCGCGCGGCACCGCGTGCCCGCCCATGACGCCGACGACCGACTGCGGCCCGTACGCGGCCAGCCAGGCGCGGGTCGCGTCGGCGAGCGCGTTGTCCACGCCGTGGTCGTGCAGCCGCTGCCCGAGCGCCTCCCGGACGTCCGGCAGCGCGCCGCCGTGCGCCCGGAAGTGCGCGTACACCCGGGTGTCGTACATCCCCTCGAAACCGGCCTCGGCGAAGCCGGCGGACAGGTCCTCCGGTGTGTACAGGTGGCTCGGCTGGGTCGGGTACGGCAGCCCGGAGAACGGCGGCACCACGTTCGCGCCGCGCCGGACCAGGTCGGCACCGACCTCCCGGGACGCGAACCGGCAGCCGACGAAGAGCGTTCCGGCCACCGTGACGTCGCCGAGGTCCGGCAGCGGGTGCAGGTCGAGGCGGAGCCCCTGCACGGTCAGGCCGGTGAGGTCACCGGTGGCCAGCCGCCGGTCGAACTCGTCGCGGGTCTCGATCTCGTCGGTGTGGCGGGGCGCGATGACGTCCGCGGGTGGTGGAGTGGGCACCCGGCCATCCTGCCTCCGCCGCGCCACCGGCTGCCGCGGGGGCGGCCTGTGGCGAACGAGACAGGAGCCCGGCGGCTGCGCCACCGGGCTCCTGCGTAACCGGGTCCTGGGGAGGCTCCGGACCATTAGTTGTAATGGAAAACATCTCACGTGTGCATAGGCCGCAGGCGTGACCAACTCCTCAGCCGTTCAGTCAGCGAGCTCGGCCGACCCTCTCGCGCGTGGGCCGGGAAAGCGGGTTGAATGGGGCGATGCAGAACCTCCTGCCGGAGCCACCGGCCACCCTTCTCCCCGCACACGACGAGGCACACGGCGCCCTGGCCGCCGCCGAGGAACAGGGCGGCGACGAGGCGTACGCCGAGGTGGCGGCGCGGTATCCGACGTACAGCGCGGCGTGGGCGGCGTTGGCGGCCCGGGCGCTGGCGGCGGGTCAGGCCGTCCCGGCGTACGCGTACGCCCGCACCGGCTACCACCGGGGGCTGGACCAGCTGCGCCGCAGCGGCTGGAAGGGCCACGGGCCGGTGCCCTGGTCGCACAAGCCGAACCGGGGCTTCCTCCGCTGCCTCTACCTGCTGTCCCGCGCCGCCGACGAGATCGGCGAGGCGGACGAGGCGGCCCGCTGCGCCCAGTTCCTCCGCGACTGCGACCCCGCCGCCGCCGACGCCCTGGCGAGCAACTGACCCCGCTCTTTTCCCCGCGATCTTGCAGTTTCGGCCCCTGATTCGGGGCTTTTGCCCGTAATGCTGGGGCGAGAACTGCAAGATCGCGGGGCGGGGTGCGGCGCGCTACAGGCCCTCGGCCACGGCGGCGGCGATCTTCAGCCAGGCGTCGCGGGTGGCGGTGGAGAGCGCCCCGTACCGGATGGGCTCGCCGCTGTCGATGAGCCGCTCGTACGGCGCCAGCAGCACCGCCCGCGTACGGGCCGCGAAGTGCCGCTGGATCGCCGGCAGGTTGATGTCCTTCCGGGACGGTGGCATCGAGACCACGGTGACCGCCTGCCGCACCAACCGCTGCCGGCCGCTCTGTTCGAGGTGGTCGAGCATCCGGGCGGCCGTCTCCGCCGAGTCGTTGCGCGCCGACATGGTGACCACGAGCTGGTCGGTGGCGTCCATCGCGGCCTGCCAGTTCTGCGCCCGGACGTTGTTCCCGGTGTCCACGAAGATCAGCTTGTAGAAGCGGCTGACCACCTCGCGGAGTTCGGCGAAGGCGGCCGCGGTGAGCATCTCGCCGCCGGTCGCCGACTCGTCCGAGGCGAGCACGTCGAACATCCCCTCACCCTGCGACCGGACGTACTGCGACAGGTCACCGACCCGCCCGTGCGCGCCCTGGAACTGGCCGAGGTCGCGCAGCAGGTCCCGCACCGTACGGGAGTGGAAGTCCTGCTGCGCCCGCATGCCGAGGGTGCCCTGGGTCTCGTTGTTGTCCCAGGCGAGCACGTAACCGCCGCGCTTCTGCCCGAAGGTCATGGCGAGCAGCAGGATGGCCACCGTCTTGCCGGCGCCGCCCTTCGGGTTGACCACGGTCACCTGCCGTAGCCCGCCGAAGTTGCGGCGGACCATCTCGATGTCGCGCCGCAGTTCCTGCTCGTGCCGTCCGGGCGGCAACCGGAGCCCGAGCTTGTTGGCCACGGCCCGTACGCCCATCGTGGCCACCGGCTCGGCCGGGCGCGCCTGCCGGCGCCGGGCGAAGTCCTCGGCCGTCGGCGATTCCCCGGGCTCCGGCACGCCTGCGGCGGGCGGGTAGCCGGTCGGGGGCGGGTAGCCGGAGGCCGGGGGGTAGCCGGGGCCTCCGGTGGGGGCCGTCTGCGGCTGGTACGGCTGTCCCGCTCCCGCGGCGGCGGCCCGCTGCCAGGCCGGCGGTGTCCAGCCGGGCGGGAAGGGGCCCGGCGGCGGAAGCGCCGGAACGTCGGCGGGCGGCACCGGCCCGGCCAGCTGTGGTGCCGGGTGTCCGGGCTGAGTCGTGGGCGCCGTTGCTGCCTGCGAAGGGGGTGGAACCAGATGCGGCGGCGGCACGTCCGGCGGCACGTGCGCGGCTGGCTGGGCTTGCGAGGTCAGCTGGGCCTGCGTGGCCGGTTGGAGGTGTGCGGTCGGGAGCGGCGGTGTGGCCTCGGCGTGCGCGGCCAGCGGTATCTGGGTGCTCGGGTGGGCTTGCGCGGCCGGGTGCGGCGGTCCGGGGTGGCCATGTTCGACGAGGTGCGGTTGCGCTCCCGGCGGGGTGGCCGGCACTGCGGGCGCCCCGGGGAGATGCGGCCAGGGCGGGCCGTCGGCGGTTCCGGGTGCTCCGGGCGGGGTGGGAACGCCGGGCGACAGGGGCGGTCCCGTGAGGCCGGACGAAACGCCGGGCCCTGTGAGGGGCGGCGACACGGCGGGACCGCCCGACGCCTCGTGACCGGTCGTGCCGGGTGCGCCCGTCGTACCGGTCATGTCGGTCGTCCCGGTCGCGTCGGCGTGCGGGGCGTCAGTCGCGTCCGCGCTGCCGGTCGGCGTCGCGGCGGTCGTACCGGAATCGGCGCTGGTCCGCTGCGGCGGGTACGCCCACGGGGACTCGCCCGCCCGCACCGCTGTGGCGGACGCGGCAGGTGTGGAGGTCACCCCGTTCGCACCAGCGGCGGATGTCGCCGGTGACGCGGTGGCATCCGCCCCGACCTCGGCGGACGCGGTCGCTGACGGGGCCGCGGACTCGGCCGACGGTGGCCCGGCGGGTCGAGGTGCGGTCTCGCTCCTGGTCGCGTCGGTGACCCTCACCTCCTGATCCACACCGACCGGTCCGCCCGGTGACTGGTCCGGACCCGATCCGGTTGCGGCCTGGCCCGGCGTCGCGGCCACCTGAGGCGGCGCGGCGGGCATCTGAGCTGACGTCGCGGGCGTCTGAGGTGGCGTGGCGGGCTCGGGGCTGGTTGGCGCGGGGGTGGTTGGGTTCATCGCGGCCGGGTCGGTGGACGTCGGTGCCGTCCCATCAGGGATGGCCGGTGAGGTCGGCTCGTCGGAGGCGGCGGGTGTAGTCGGCCCGTCGGGGGTGGCCGGTGAGGTCGGCCCGTCGGGGGTGGCCGGTGAGGTCGGCCCGTCGGGGGTGGCCGGTGTGGTCGGCCCAGTCGAGGTCGCGGATGCGGCCGGTCCTTCGGGGCTGGCCGGCGCGGTGTTCGCCCCGGCCGGCTCCGCCGTGCTGTCCGGGGCGGTCGGCGTGGAGGCCACTGCCGTCCCGGCTGGTTGGCTGGGCATCGGCGTAGCCGGTGCCGGCGTTGGCGGCGGCGTCGGTGTCGGTGTCGGTGTCGGCTGGACGGTGGGCGGCGCGGGCGGCTGGTCCAGCATGAACGGCAGGTCGAGGTCGACCCGGGCCGAGGCCGGAGGGCCGGCGTCGACGCCCGGGCCGGTCGGCGCGGTGCCCTCCCCGGGCACCGGCGCGGGCTCGCCGGTCGCCGCGATGTTCTCCCCGGGCGCGCCGGTCGCCGCGGCCTGTGGGTGGGTCGCGGGCGGCTGCCACCCGGATTGGGACGGGGGTGCCCAGGCGGCGGCAGCCGGTGACGGCACCCAGCCGTTCGGCGGCGGCAGCTCACCGGTCAACGAGGGGTAGTCGGCCGTACTCGCCGGCCGCGCGGACGGGGCGGTCGCGGTGGCCCAGGGCGGGGCCGTCCCGGCGTCGTCCGGATCGGAGGGCCAGAGTGGTTCGATGTCCCGCTCCGGCACCGACTGCTGCCCGGGTACGCGGACCCGGTCGGCGTTCTCGTCCACCACGGTTCCTCCCCATTCCTCCTGCCGAGGATAGGCCCACCGGGCGGTGGTGGCCGGGCGACGAACCGGACGGGAGGGGTCAGACGGCCCAGACCGCCCAGGCACCCGGCTCGGTCCACCAGGACCGCTTCCGGCTCAGCTCGCCCTCGACGCCGTCGTCGAGGAACGGCACCTTCTCGTCCCGGGGCAGGACGGACACGGCCCGGCCGCGGGCCCGGCGGACCTCGAGGCGTACCCGTTTGCGGCCGAAGGTGGACCGGGCCACCACCGGGACGGCCACCGCGACCTCGACCACGCCGTCGGTCGGGTCCGGCCGCCCCAGCAGGGCCACGTCGTCGAGCGTGGCGTACCCGCCGGCGTTGCCGACCGCGCAGGCCAGCAGGGGTTCGTCGCCGTGGGAGAGGACCGTGTCGTCCACCTCGACGCGGCCGCGCCAGTGCAGCGGCCGGCCGGCGTCGTCGGCGGCGCCGAGCAGTGCGCCGTCCAGCGTCACCGAGCCGCCGTCGTTGCGGAGCAGGTCGAGCCGGCGGGGCGTGCCGTCGAGCACGGCGTCGGCTACCGTCGCCGGATCGCGGGGCAACCCGAGCTGCGCGGCCAGGTCGCGGTGCCCGGTGCTCCGGGCGGGGTCGAGCGGCAGTACGGCGACCGGGGGCAGGTCGGGCACGGTGCGGTTGGCGGCCAGGTCGTCCGGGCGGCGGCTGGGCGGTGGCGCGTACCGCCGGACCAGCCGGCGCAGCACGGCGCGCAACTGTGCGTCGCTCGCCGTGGCCACCACGAGCCGGGTCTTGGAGTCCGGGTCCGGCCAGGTGAGGCCGTCCGAGCGGGGCGGGCCGTCGAGCCGGGCCAGGACCTCGTCGATCTCCGCGTCGGAGCGGGCGGTGACGGTCTCCACCCGGGCGCCCCGGGCGGTCAGCGCGTCCGCGCAGGCCAGCACCGGCACGCGGGGGGTCCCACAGCGCTCCGGCCGCGCGTCGGCCGGCGTGCTCCCGCCAGCGGTCGTACCGTCACCGGCCGCGCCGTGACCCGCGGCCGTGCCGTCGTCGGTCGCGCCCTGACCCGCGGCCGTGCCGTCGTCGGTCGCGCCCTGGCCCGCGGTCGCGCCGTCACCGGTCGCGCCGCCACAGCAGGCCCCACCGCTGCCGCAGCCACCCGGAGCGTCCCGCTCCGAGCCGAGGGCGAGCAGCACCACGTCGTACACGGGAAGGAGCCTCCTGCCTCTCGACGCGACCCCTGCCGGTCGCGTCGTCACCTCTTGTTAGCCTGACACCCCGGGCTCGCCAACCGGTCGCCACCTGGCACCCGAGCCTTCTGGAGGCGGAGAAGATGCCAGCGATCGTGCTCATCGGCGCTCAGTGGGGCGACGAGGGCAAGGGCAAGGTTACCGACCTGCTCGGTGAGCGGGTCGACTACGTGGTGCGCTACTCCGGCGGCAACAACGCCGGCCACACGGTGATCACGCCGGACGGCCAGAAGTACGCGCTGCACCTCATGCCGTCGGGCGCACTCTCCCCGAACGCGAAGATCGTCATCGGCAACGGCGTGGTGGTCGATCCGAAGGTGCTGCTCACCGAGATCGACGGCCTCGCGGAGCGAGGCGTGGACGTCTCGCGGCTGCGGATCTCCGGCGACGCGCACCTGATCATGCCGCACCACCGGGCGCTGGACCGGGTGGTCGAGCGGTACCTGGGCTCGTCGCGGATCGGCACGACCGGCCGGGGCATCGGCCCGGCGTACGGCGACAAGGTCGCCCGGATGGGCATCCGCCTCCAGGACCTGCTGGACCCGGGCATCCTGCGTAAGAAGCTCGAACTCGCGCTGCGCGAGAAGAACCAGATCCTGTTCAAGGTCTACAACCGCAAGGCGATCGACGTCGAGTCGACCGTCGAGGAGTACCTGGGGTACGCCGAGCGGCTCAAGCCGTACATCACGGAGACCCGCGGCCTGCTGTGGGACGCGCTGGACCGCGGCGACACGGTCCTGCTGGAGGGCGCGCAGGCCACCATGCTCGACATGGACCACGGCACCTACCCCTTCGTGACCTCGTCGAACCCGACGGCCGGCGGGGCGTGCGTGGGCGCCGGCATCCCGCCCACCGCCATCACGAAGGTGATCGCGGTGAGCAAGGCGTACACGACGCGGGTCGGGTCCGGGCCGTTCCCCACCGAGCTCTTCGACGACAACGGCGCGCACCTGCGCAAGATCGGCCACGAGTACGGCACGACGACCGGCCGGGAGCGCCGCTGCGGCTGGTTCGACGCGGTCGTGGCCCGCTACGCCTGCCGCCTCAACGGGGTCACCGACCTGGTGGTCACCAAGCTGGACGTGCTCACCGGCCTGCCGAAGGTGCCGATCTGCGTGGGGTACGAGATCAACGGCGAGCGGGTCGAGGACATGCCGATGACCCAGACCGACTTCCACCACGCCACTCCCGTCTACGAGGAGCTGGACGGCTGGTGGGAGGACATCACGAAGGCGCGGAGCGTCGAGGAGCTGCCCGAGAACGCGCGCCGCTACATCGCCCGGATCGAGGAGCTCTGCCGTACGCGGGTGAGCGTGATCGGCGTAGGCCCCGGCCGCGACGAAAACGTGGTGCAGCACCCCCTCCTCCCCTAACCCCCGCCCCCCGGGGGTTCCCCCCGGGGTCGCCCCGGTGATCATGAGGTTGGCGGGCCTTCTGAAGATCAAAGCCGCCGTCAACCTCATGATCAACCGGGATCGTGAGGTGGTTGTCCACAGGAGCGCGCGGGTTATCCACAGGGGCGGCGCGGCCGTACCCGTACCGGCCACCGTGGTCGCGTGGATCGTGCAGTGCTGCTTCGGACGGTTGCAGCCGCCCAGGACGGTCTGGTGACCCGCGCGCAGGCCGTCCGCGTCGGCTTCACCCGGAACGACATCGACCATCTCGTGGCGGTAGGCCGATGGCGGCTGCTCGCCCGGGCCGTCTACATGGTCGGGGCCACACCCGACGAGTCCCCCTCTCGCCGGGCGCGTATCCGCGCCGCGCTGCTCTCGTTGGGCCCTCACGCCCACGCTGTTCTCGGTACGGCAGCTGAGCTGCACGGGATCGCCGGCCTGCCCCCGCGGGACGAGATACACGTGGCGCTTCCGGGCTGCGCGGCGCGCTCTGCCCGGGTATCGGATCCGGCACTCGTGCTGCATCAACTGGAGCATCCGTTGGATGCGGTCCAGCGGCTCGACGGGATAGCGGCGACGGCACCACTCGTGACCGTCAGCGAGATCATCTTGCGGGAACAGCGGTACACCTCGGTCGCGGTGCTCGACTCGGCGCTGAACCGCGGGTTCATCCGCGAGGAGGATCTGCTGGCGGTGCCGCGCATGATCAAGGGACGCCGGGGAGCGGTGGCCGCCCGCGGCTACCTCGCGGAGGCGGACGGCCGGGCACAGTCGCCGTTGGAGACGCGTACCCGATTGCGGTGCGTCGACGGCAAGGTGCCGCCCGACACGCTCCAGCTGGAGGTACGCGACCACGACGGTTACCTGCTCGGCATCGGTGACCTTGGCTGGCGCGGACCGAAGGTCATCGCCGAGGCCGACGGGCGGGAGGCGCACGACACTCCGTCCGCGGCCTTCGCCGACCGCCGTCGGCAGAACCGCCTGGTCAACGCCGGCTGGACCGTCCTCCGGTTCACCTGGGCCGACACCCTGCGGCCCGACTACATCCCCTGGACCGTGCGCCAGGCCATCGCCGGCCCCCGCTCCCGCCCCTGACCGCCCAACCCGCCCAGCCCCAGCCCAACCCGCCCAGCCCCAGCCCAACCCGCCCCGCCCCGGCCCGGCCCGGCCCCGCCGGGCCGACCCTCGCCCGCCAAGGCCCGGTGATCATGAGGTTAGCGGGGACTTTGATCTCCACGGACCCCGCTAACCTCATGATCACCGGGGAGAGCCGGGGAGAGCCGGGGAGAGCCGGGGAGAGCCGGGGAGAGCCGGGGAGAGCCGGGGAGAGCCGGGGAGCCCGGAGGGGCGCCGGGGCCGGGCGGGGCCGGGCGCCGGGTCGGTGGGTGCGTAGGATCCTGGTCGTGCGCGTTCTTTTGGTGGGTGGTGGCGGGCGGGAGCACGCGCTCGCGTTGGGGCTCGCGGCTGATCCGGCCGTCACGCAGGTGATCGCGGCGCCGGGCAATCCGGGCATCGCCGCGGTCGCCGACCTGCGCGCCGTGGACGCCAACGACCCGGCCGCGGTGGCCGCGCTCGCGGTGGAGACCGGCGTCGACCTCGTGGTGATCGGCCCGGAGGCGCCCCTGGTCGCCGGGGTCGCCGACGCCGTACGCGCGAAGGGCATCGCCGTGTTCGGCCCGTCGGCCGCGGCGGCCCGGCTGGAGGGCTCCAAGGCGTTCGCCAAGGACGTGATGACGGCCGCCGGGGTGCCGACCGCCCGCGCGTTCACCTGCGCCGACCCGGAGAGCGTCGGCCGGGCGCTGGACGAGTTCGGCCCGCCGTACGTGGTCAAGAACGACGGGCTCGCCGCCGGCAAGGGTGTCGTGGTGACCGATGACCGGGCCCGCGCCGAGGAGCACGCGCGCGAGTGCGGCCGGGTGGTGGTCGAGGAGTACCTGGACGGCCCCGAGGTGTCGCTCTTCGTGGTCACCGACGGCGAGGCCGCCGTGCCGCTGCTGCCGGCGCAGGACTTCAAGCGGATCGGCGACGGCGACACCGGCCCGAACACCGGCGGCATGGGGGCGTACGCCCCGCTGCCGTGGGCCCCGCCCGGCCTGGTCGACGAGGTCATGCGGGACGTGGTCCACCCGACCCTCGCCGAGCTGCGTCGCCGGGGCGCGCCGTTCGCCGGCCTGCTCTACGTGGGGCTCGCGATCACGGCGAGCGGTCCCCGCGTGATCGAGTTCAACGCCCGCTTCGGTGACCCGGAGACGCAGGTCGTCCTGGCGCTGTTGGAGACGCCGCTCGGCGGCCTGCTGCACGCGGCGGCGACGGGCACGCTGGCCGGGCACCCGCCGCTGCGGTGGCGCGACGGCGCCGCGGTGACCGTCGTGGTCGCGTCCGAGGGCTACCCGGGCACGCCCCGCACCGGCGACGTGATCACCGGGGCGGACCGCCCCGGCATCATCCACGCCGGCACCGCCCGGCGGGCCGACGACGGCGCGTTGCTCTCCGCGGGGGGCCGGGTCCTCTGCGGTACGGCCACCGGCCCCGACCTGGCCGCGGCCCGGGACGCCGCGTACGAGCTGGTCCGCGGCATCGGGTTGCCCGGTTCCCAGCACCGCACCGACATCGCCGCGGCCGCTGTCGAGGGGCGGATCCGGATTCCCGGCTGAGCCCGGGCAACCCCCGCACCGCCGGTCTCCGTTTGAGCGGTGAGGTGAGGGGGTGGCGGGTTTGCCGGCCGACATCGAGGGTTACCGCGAGTACGTGGCCGCGCGGCTGGAGCCGTTACGCCGGACGGCGTACCTGCTCTGCGGCGACTGGCACACCGCCGACGACCTGGTGTCGACGGCGTTGCTGAAGCTGCTGCGGCACTGGCGGCGGATATCGACGATGGACAGTCCGGACGCGTACGTCCGTCGGACGCTGCTGCGGGTCTGGCTGGACGAGCGACGCCGGCCGTGGCGGCGGGAGGCCGCCTGGTCGGACGTGCCGGACGGGCCGGCGGCGGGCGACCGTTCCGAGGGCGCCGCGGACCGCATGACCATCCTCGCCCTGCTGGCCGAGCTGCCGCCACGCCGGCGCGCGGTGCTGGTGCTGAGGTACTTCTGCGACCTGTCGGTCGAGGAGACCGCGCGCGAGCTCGGCTGCACCCCGGGCACGGTCAAGAGCCAGTCGGCACGGGCCATCGAGACGCTGCGGGAGCGTCTCGTCGGTGCGTCCGTGCCAGCCGAGGAGGTACGGACCGATGGATGAGATCAGCAGCCAGCTCCGGGCGGCCGTCGAGGACGCACCGCCGACGCGGATCGACGTGGACCGGCTGATCGCCGACGACCGTCAGCGTCGCCGCCACCGCGCCTGGACGATGGCGGGTACGGGGATGGCTGTCCTCGCGCTCACCGTGACGTCGGCGCTGGTGGCCGGGCCGGTTCCGGACGGTCTGACGCTGCCGGGCGGCTCGCCGTCCGCGGGCCCGTCGCTGTGCCCGACACCGACCCCGAAGTCCCCGCGACCGGAACCACCGATGGCGACCTACGACACGGTGCGCGCCCGCCCGACCGAGCCCCCCGACGAGGGTGTGGCGCGGCTGACCGTCGTGCTGAGGGCGGCGCTCGACGAGCACCTGCCGGCGGGACTGGCGGTCCAGAACCGGAACCCGACCTGTGACCGGGTCCAGTTCCGGTACAGCCGCAGCACCAAGTCCTACTCGACCAGCCCGGTGCTGCGACGGGGCGACCAGGTGGAGGACCTGTCGGTGACGCTGACGGCGACGGCGACCGGCCCGTTGGGATGCGCTGCCGCCATGGACGGAAGCGTCTGCGCGAGCAGGCGCCTTCCGGACGGCAGTCTCCTTGCCACCACCACGATGGCGAACCCGATGCACGAGGGTGTGGACCAGCGCTGGGCGGAGGTGTGGCGGACGGACGGTACGCACGTGTCGGTGACGACGAGCAACTTCCTCACGATGACCGAGGCGGGGCGCCGTGAGCTGGTTCCTGCCCCGCCACGGTTGGTCAGCATGGAGCAGTTGACGGCCATCGCGACCACGCCGGGTCTGACGCTCTATCCCTGAGATCCGTCAGCCGTAGTAGCGGCGCAGTTCCCGGGTCAGCACCTTGCCGGTGGCGTTGCGCGGCAGGTACTTCACGAACACCACGTCGCGGGGTACGGAGAAGCGGGCGAGGTAGTGCCGGACGTACTCGCGGACGGCGTCGGGGTCGAGCGTCTCGCCGGGGTGCAGGGCGAGGAAGGCGGCGAGTCGTTGGCCGTACTCCTCGTCCGGCACCCCGATGACCGCGACCTCGCGTACCTGCGGCAGTTGGGCGAGCAGGTTCTCCACCTCGGACGGGAAGACGTTCTCGCCGCCGGAGATGATCATGTCGTCCGCCCGGCCGTCGACGAAGAGCAGGCCGTCGGCGGTGAGCCGGCCGAGGTCGCCGGTGTCGAGGAGCCCGTCGCGGCTCTCCCGGGCGCCGCCGGAGGTGTAGCCCTCGAAGAGCATCTCGTTGCCCACGAAGATGCGGCCGACCTGGCCGTCCGGCACGGGCTGGCCGGCGGCGTCGAGGATCCGTACCCGGGTGCCGTGCGGTGGACGGCCGGCGGTGGTCGGCGCCGCGCGCAGCTCGGCCGGGCCGGCGATGGAGGCCCACGAGACCTCGGTCGATCCGTACAGGTTGTAGAGGACGTCGCCGTAGACGTCCATGAAGCGGGTGGCCAGCCCGCCGGGCAGCGCCGATCCGCTGACCGCCACGACCTTGAGCGCGGGCCGCGGGTCCGGCGGCGGCACCTCCATGAGCCGCTGCACCATCACCGGTACGGCGAAGAGCGCGTCGCACCGGTGGGTCACGAGCGCGGCCAGCGTGGCGGCCGGGTCGAAGCGGCGGTGCAGCACGATGGTGGCCCGCAGCGCGAAGCACACCTGCAGGGCGGCGAATCCCCAGGTGTGGAAGATCGGCGCGGCGATCATCACGCGGTCCCGGGTGTGCAGCGGGATCCGGTCGATGATGGACACCAGCGGCCCGAAACCGTTCGGCGTGGGACGGCGGGCGCCCTTCGGCGCGCCGGTGGTGCCCGAGGTCAGCACGATGATGCGTCCGTCGCGCTCGGGCGGGTGCAGGTCGCCCGGCAGCGCTCCGGCCACCAGTTCCTCCCGGGCGCGCTCGTCGACCCGGGGCAGTTCGGCCGGCAGGGCGACGACGCGTTCGGCGAACTCGTCGTCGTGGACCAGCACCCGCAGCCGCTGCTCCTCGGTGACGGTGGCGAGCTGCGCGGCGGACAGCCCGGTGTTGACCAGCACCGCGTCGACGCCCAGCACGGTCGCCGCGACGATCGTCTCGATGAGGCCGTGGTGGTTGCGGCAGAGGACACCGATCCGGTCGCCGGTCTGCACGCCGAACCCGGCCCGCAGCGACCGGGCCATCCGCTCGGCGCGGTCCAGCAGTTCCCGGTAGGTCAGTTCGGTGCCGTGCTCGTCGACGACGGCGGTGCAGTCGGGGTCGCGGGCGGCCGCCTGGCGCAGCTCGCCGGCGAGGCTCCAGCCCCAGCGGCGCAGGGCGTTGAGCTGCGACGCGACCCGGATGGGTCGGCCCGGGGTGAGCAGACCGCGCCGGGTCAGCGTGGTGACGACGAAGGGCAGGTCCATGCCGCAGACCTCCTGGGGTGGTTGCCGGACGGGCGGGTGAGGGCCGCTCGTCCGTTGTCTTCCCTGATCATGCCCTGGATGCCACGTCCGCCCCGTTCGGCGGCGCTGCGACGTGACGAGGACGGCACGGTGGGAGACCGGCGGGGCGACGTCGGCCCGGAGAGTCGCGCCGGGCCGACGTCGCCGGCTCTGCCGTCCGTCAGCGGATCTGCATCCCGGAGATCGCGCGCGAGATGACCAGGCGCTGGATCTCGGACGTGCCCTCGAAGATGGTGTAGATCTTCGCGTCGCGGTACCAGCGCTCGACCGGGTGGTCGCGCAGGAACCCGGCACCGCCGAGCAGCTGCACGGCCTTCTCGGTGACCGAGACGGCCACCTCGCCGGCCTTCAGCTTGGACATCGAGCCCTCGCCGGCCGCGAACGGCCGGTTGTTGCGGCCCATCCAGGAGGCGCGCCACACGAGCAGCCGGGCCGCGTCGATCTCCATCTTCATGTCGGCCAGCGCGAACGCGACGGCCTGGTTCTCGATGATGGGGCGTCCGAACTGGACCCGCTCCTTCGCGTAGTCCAGCGCGTACTCGTAGGCGGCGCGCGCCACGCCGAGCGCCTGCGCCCCGACGGTCGGCCGGGACAGTTCGAAGGTGCGCATGGCCGCCTGCCCGGAGGCGCGCTGCCCGGAGCGGGCGCGGGCCAGCCGCTCGTCGAGGGCCTCCTTGCCCCCGAGGAGGCACCGCCCCGGCACCCGTACGTCGTCGAGGAAGACGTCGGCGGTGTGCGAGGCGCGCAGGCCCAGCTTGCGCAGCTTGCGGGTCGCGGTGAGCCCCGGGGTTCCGGGCGGTACGACGAACGCGGCCTGCCCGCGCGAGCCCAGCTCCGGGTCGACCGAGGCGGTGACCACGTGCACGGCGGCGATCCCGCCGTTGGTGGCGTACGCCTTCTGGCCGTTGAGCACCCACTCGTCGGTGGCCTCGTCGTAGACGGCCCGGGTGCGCATGGCGCCGACGTCGGAGCCGGCCTCCGGTTCGGTGGTGCAGAACGCGGCCACGGCCGGCTCGTCGATCGAACCGAAGCACTGGGGCACCCACTCGACGAGCTGGTCGGGCTCACCGGCGCCGTAGATGGCGGCCACCGCGAGGGAGGTGCCGAAGATGCTGAGGCCGATGCCCGCGTCGCCCCAGAAGAGCTCCTCGTTGGCGATCGGCAGCGAGAGTCCGGTGGGGTCGGCCCAGCAGGTGGCGAGGAACTCGAAGCCGTAGAGGCCGACCTTCGCCGCCTCCTGGATGAGCGGCCAGGGAGTCTCCTCCCGGGCGTCCCACTCGGCCGCGGCCGGGCGCACGACGTCGGCGGCGAAGCCGTGCACCCAGTCGCGGAGATCCCGCTGTTCCTCGGACAGGTCGAGCGAGAACTCGGGCATGTCAGGCCTTGGGGATGTCGAACAGGTTGGCGATGTTGGCGGCGAGGCCCAGGTCGCCCTTGGCCTTCAGCTTGCCGGTCATGAACATCATGACGGGGTTCGCCCCACCGGACACGATCTTGAGGAACTCGACCGGGCCCATGGTGAGGGTCAGCTTCGGGTCGCGCTGCGGCGTCTCCGAGACGGTGCAGGTGCCGTTCTCGACGACCACCTCGTAGGTGTCGCTGCCGCCGTCGGGCCGGCCCGTGATCGTCCAGTGGATGACGGCGTTGGTGGAGCCGGCGCGGTCGGCCCGGAACAGCGACGGCATCCGGCCGAAGACCTCGCTGAGGACCTTGCCGCGGAGGTCGCCGGACATCACCTCGGCGATCTTGTCGTCCGGGGTGGACTTGACCAGCTGAGCGAACTCCTTGGGGCTCACGTTGGCGAAGTTGGCCGGGTCGAAGTCAGTCATCAGGGGAACACCTTCCGCGCGCCAATTTGGTTACTCTGGCGTAACCTTACGCACGAGTAGGTATGCTCGCAAGGTGTCCAGCGGATCCACCTTCAAGCGCCTGCCCCGGGCAGTACGCGAACAGCAGATGCTCGACGCGGCCGTGCGGGTCTTCTCCCGGCGGGGCTACCACGCGGCCAGCATGGACGAGATCGCCGAGGACGCGGGCATCTCCAAGCCGATGGTCTACGCGTACCTGGGCACCAAGGAGGAACTATTCGTCGCCTGCCTGCACCGGGAGGGCACCCGGATGATGCAGGCCATCGCGGCCGCCGCGGCCCCCGAGCTGCCGGCCGACGAGCGGCTCTGGCGGGGGCTGCGCGCGTTCTTCGGGTTCGTGGGGGCGCACCGCGACGGCTGGGCGGTGCTCTACCGGCAGGCCCGGGGCGAGCAGCCGTTCGCCGGTGAGCTCGCCACCATGCGGGCCCGGCTCGTCGAGGTGGTCGCCGGCATGCTCGACCACGCGTTGCGCGCCGAGGGGCGCGAGGTCGCCGGCACCGAGCTGGAGGTGGTGGCGTACGCCCTGGTCGGCGCCAGCGAGTCGCTGGCCGACTGGCTCGCCGACCACCCGGAGGCGGACCCGGAGCGGACCGCCACCCGGATGATGAACGTCGCGTGGCTCGGTGCCGGCCAACTGCTGCGCGGCGTGACCTGGCAACCGCCGCAGCGCTGAGCAGGGTTACCGTCAACGCCCGCCGGCGCTGTCGGCCGTGACCGGCGCGGGCGGGCGTCGCCGCGCGCGGGCGTGCCGGAGCGCGCGTACCCCCTCGACCACGACGGTCACCGTCAGCGCGAGGCCCAGCCCGAGCAGCAGGCCCCGCAGCGGGTCCTGTTCGAAGGCGAGCCCGCCCAGGTAGCCGACGAGCGCGGAGTAGAGCCCCCACGAGACGGCCGCGAGCGCGTCGAAGGCCAGGAAGCGGCGGCGCGGGTAGGCGACGGCACCCATGGTGAGGGTGACGGCCGTCCGGCCGCCGGGGATGTAGCGGGCGACGGTGAGGATCAGGCCGCCCCGGACCGCGATGCCGCGCCGGGCCCACTCGACCCCGGCGCGCCGCCGTCCGCCGGCCGGGAGCCGGTCGAGCAGCCGCGCGCCACCGCCGCGTCCCAGGGCGTACGACACGTGGTCGCCGATCAGCGCACCCGCCGCGGCGACCACGATCACGGCCGGCAGGTACGGCGCGCCCGAGGCGGCGAACACACCGGCGGTGATGACGGCGGTCTCGCTGGGCACCACCGGAAAGAACCCGTCGACCACCGCGATCGCGAAGATCGCCAGGTAGACCCAGGGTGAGGACATGGTCTGGTGCAGCAGGTCGAGCAGATCCATGATCCCGATGCTTCCGGCGGCGACCGCCGTCGCCATCGGCCGTCGGTCAGCCCGGGGGCACCACTTAAGTAGATCCTGCCCCGGAGCGGGGGTCGGGGACGTCCCCCACGTGACCCGGGTCCGCCGGGTCGCACATGTGCGTGTCGCCGGCAGATCCTAGGCTCGACCCGTGGCCTCCAGCGCCGTCGTGCTCCGGCGGGTCGTCGACCGGTACGCGCCACCCGTGCTCGCCGTGGTCGTGGCCCTGGCCGTCCAGGCGTCCGGCACGGGCGCGATCGGGGTCCGTACGCCGCTGCCCGTCGGCCTGGTGCTCGTCCTCGCCCTGGCGTCGGGCGGGGCGGCCTGGGTGGTCCGGTCCCGCCGGTGGCCGTTGTTCGTCGCCGCGGCCGTCGGGTGGCTGGTGCTGGCCGCGTGGCCGGCCGGCGTGGTCGCCTCGTACCAGGCCGGCCTGCGGCTGCGGGACCGGCGCTGGCTGGCCGCGTACCTCGCCGGCGCGACCCTCGTCATGGCCGCGGGGGTGCTGGTCGGGCTGGCCGCCGGAGGCCCACGGCGGATCACCACCGCCACGCCGGCGAACGCGGCGGCCATGGCCGCGTGGCTGGTGCTCTTCCCGCTGCTCGCCGGGCTCCTGGTCCGGTCCCGCCGGGACGTGCTGGCGGCCCTGCGGGACCGGGCCGAACGGCTGGAGCGGGAGCAGGAGGAGCGGGCGGAGCGGGTGCGCGCCGAGGAGCGGGCGCGGATCGCCCGGGAGATGCACGACGTGGTCGCGCACCGGGTGTCGCTCATGGTGGTGCAGGCCGGCGCGCTGGAGGTCACCGCCACCGACCCGGCCGCCGTCGAGGCGGCCGCCCTCATCCGGTCCACCGGCCGGCAGGCCCTCACCGACCTGCGGGAGGTGCTGGGAGTGCTGCGGCAGAGGACGCCGGTCGCCGTCCGGGAATCCGAGGGCGACCCGCTCGCCGAGGTTCACGAGCTGGTGGGCGAGTCGCGGGCGGCCGGGCTTCCGGTGACGTGGTGGAGCGAGGGCGCACCGCGTCCGCTGCCGGCGACGGTCGCGCGTACCGTCCCGCGTGTGGTGCGGGAGGCGTTGACCAACGTACGCAAGCACGCGCCGCGGGCCGAGACCACCGTCCGCCTGCGGTACGTGCCGGACGGCGTGGAGGTGGCGGTGCGGAACGGGCCCCCGGCGGCCGGTGCGGACCTGCCGGGAGCGGGGGCGGACCCGAGCGGGACCGGGCCGGACCTGACCGCGGCGGGACCGGGACTGCCCGGCGCCGGGCTGGGCCTGCTCGGCCTGCGTGAGCGGGTCGAGCTGCTCGGCGGCCGGTTGGAGGCGGGGCCGGTGGACGGCGGCTTCGAGGTCCGGGCGTTGATCCCCGTGGCGGACCCGGCATGATCCGCGTCCTGGTCGTCGACGACGAGCAGCTGGTGCGCTCCGGCCTTCGGATGATCCTGGAGGCGGCGCCGGACATCACGGTGGTCGGCGAGGCGGCCGACGGCGCGGAGGCGCTGGCCGAGGCGGAGCGGCTCCGACCCGACGTGGTGCTGCTCGACGTGCGGATGCCGGGGACCGACGGGTTGACGGCCGCGCCGAGGGTGGTGGCCGCCGGGCCGAAGGTCGTCATGCTGACCACGTTCGACCTCGACGAGTACGTGCACCAGGCGCTGCGCGCCGGTGCCGTGGGCTTCCTGCTCAAGGACACCCCGCCCCGGGACCTGGCCGCCGCGGTGCGCACCGTGGCGGCCGGCAACGCGATGCTCGCTCCCACGGTGACCCGACGCCTCATCGACTCCTTCGCCGAGCGGGGGCCGGCCCGCCGCGAGGCGGCCCGCCGGCGGCTCGACCCGCTCACCGAGCGGGAACTGGCGATCGTGCGGGAGGTGGCGCGCGGGCACGCGAACGCGGAGATCGCCCGGCGGCTGACGATGAGCGAGGCCACCGTGAAGGCGCACGTGAGCCGGGCGCTGGCCAAGCTCGGGCTCACCAACCGCGTACAGGTGGCGATCCTCGTGCACGACGCCGACCTGCCGTGAGCGCCGCACCCGGCCGCCGTCCCGCCCGTCGGGTCACCGGCGGGCGGCGGCCCGGCGGTGGGCGCGGCGGCGCAGCGCGCGGAACCCCTCCAGGGCGAGCGTGACCCCGATCGACAGGCCCAGGCCCGCCACCACCCCCTTGATCGGGTCGCGCTCGAACGCCAGGCCGCCGAAGTAGCCGAGCAGCCCGCAGTAGAGCCCCCAGGTGACCGCCGCGACCGCGTCGAAGAGCAGGAACGAGCGGCGCGGGTACCGCACCGCTCCCATGGTGAGGGTGACCGCCGTGCGCCCGCCGGGGATGTACCGGGAGATGGTGAGGATGACTCCGCCCCGGCGGTCGATCGCCCGGCGCGCCCACTCCGACCCCGCCCGCCGGCGGCTCCGCTCCGGTAGCCGGGTCAGGCGCCGCGATCCGCCGCCACGCCCGATGGCGTACGAGATGTGGTCGCCGATCAACGCGCCGGCCGCCGCGGACGCGATCACGCCGACGATGTGGGGATGCCCGGCGGAGGCCGACAGCACGGCCGCCGTGATCACGGCCGCCTCGCTCGGCACGGCCGGGAAGAACGCGTCGACCGCGGTGACGGCCACGAGGATCAGGTACACCCACGGCGAGGTGACCGTCTCCCGTAGCAGGTCGAGCACGGCGTCCATGCACTCATGCTCGGGGGCGAGTCGACCGTGGGGGCCGCTTCGGGGAAAGTCCGCTCAGCCCACCGAGCCGGTGAGGTGGGGGCGTCCGGAGCGGGCGCCGTGCAGCGTGAAGTCCCATCCCTCCTCGGTCGGGGTGGCGCCGAAGGCCACCGCCGTGGGCAGGGGCACCGGCAGCTTGAACGCCACCGACACGGTGAACGCGTCCGGCAGCCGGTTCTCCAGCGCGGCGAGGCAGCGTGCCTTGCTCCACATGCCGTGCGCGATCGGGCGCGGGAAGCCGAACAGCCGCGCCCCGAGGCGGGACGTGTGGATGGGATTGTGGTCGCCGGAGACCCGGGCGTACTCGGTGCCGATCCTCGGGGTCAGCCGCCAGGTGGCCGAGGCGGCCGTGGGTGGGGCCGCGGGCCGGTCGCGCCGCTCACCGCCGCCACCGCGTCGCTCCCGGCTGAGGTACGTGGAGACGCCCCGCCAGACCTCCTCCCCGGCGACCGACCCGACGAGTACGACGTCGAGCTGCCGGCCGCGGTCGTGCGGCCGCAGGTTCTCGGCGTACGCCGCGAAGTCCAGCCGTTCGCCGGTGTGGACCGGCCGGCGCACGGTGATCCGGTTCGCGACGTGCACCACGCCGGTGACCGGCACCGGGAACTCCGGGGCGGTCATCAGCCGCAGCGCCAGCGGGAAGCCCATCACGTGCGGGTACGTGGCCGGCAGCCGGTCGGCGAGGCGGAACCCGCAGACCCGGTCGTAGTCGGCGAGGTGGTCGAGGTCGACCGGCACCCCGGTGACGACCAGCCGGACCGGGGGCGGTTCGGGCGCCCGACGCGCACCGGCGCCGGGGAGCGTGCCGAGCACCGCACGCCGGTAGAGCGCCCCGGCCGCCGGCATCCGGGGCAGTTCGACGGTGGTCCGGCCGTCGGCGGTGGCGTCCCCGCTCATCACGCCCCCAGCAGGCTCTGGCCGCAGACCCGGACCACGTTGCCGGTGAGTGCCGCGCTGGCCGGCCAGGCCAGCCAGCCGATCGTCTCGGCCACGTCCACCGGCAGGCCGCCCTGGGCCATGCTGTTCATCCGGCGTCCCGCCTCGCGGACCACCAGCGGGATCCGGGCGGTCAGCCGGGTCTCGATGAAGCCGGGGGCCACCGCGTTGAGGCTGATCCCGCGCTCGCGGAGCACCGGGGCGAGCGAGTCGACCAGCCCGATCACGCCCGCCTTGCTGGTGGCGTAGTTGGTCTGGCCGCGGTTGCCAGCGATCCCGGCGATCGAGGAGACCGAGACGAGCCGTCCGCCGGCCGGGATCAGCTCCCGCTCCAGCAGCACGTCGTTGATGCGCTCCTGGCTGGAGAGGTTGACGTCGATGACCTGGTCCCAGCGGTCGGCGTCCATCCGGCCGAGCGTCTTGTCCCGGGTGATGCCGGCGTTGTGCACCACCACGTCGACCCGGCCGTGCCGGCCGGCGAGGTGGTCGGCGAGCCGGGTCGGGGCGTCCGGCGCGGTCAGGTCGAGCTGGACGGCGGTGCCGCCGATCTCGTTCGCCACGGCGGCGAGCGCGTCACCGGCGGCCGGCACGTCCAGCGCGACCACCTGCGCGCCGTCGCGGGCGAGCACCCGGGCCAGCGCCGCGCCGATGCCCCGCGCCGCCCCGGTGACCAGCACGACCTGCCCGTCCAGCGGGCGGTCCCAGTCGGCCGGCGCGGTGGCCGGGCCCGTCTCGACCCGGATCACCTGGCCGGAGACGTACGCCGAGCGCCCGGAGAGGAGGAACCGGAGGGTGGCGTCGAGGCTGGTGAGGGTGCCGGCGTCGCCGTCGCGCGTGACGTACACGAGTTGGGCGGTGACGCCTCGGCCGAACTCCTTGCCGATGCTGCGGGTCAGCCCCTCCAGGGCCCGCTGGGCGGTGGCCTCCCGGGGCGAGTCGCACTCGGCGGGCGGGGTGCCGAGCACGACGACCCGTCCGCTGGGCACCAGCGAGCGGGCGTGCGGGTGGAAGAAGTCGTAGAGCTGGCGCAGGCCGGTGGAGTCGGTGATGCCCGTCGCGTCGTACACCAGGGCGCCGAAACGCGCGGTGGCGCCGGCGGTGGTGGTGGCGGTCGGGTCGGCCAGCTCGACCCCCGCGGCGGTGAGGATCTTGCCGACCGGCTCGGCGAGCCGGCCGCCGGTGGCCGCGCCGACCAGGGCGGGGGCGGGGAGGAGCGGGTCGCCGGGCTGGTGGCGGCGCAGCCGTGGTGGGTCGGGAAGCCCGAGGCGCTTGACCAGCGCGCGGCCGGCCGCCGATTGGACGAAGCTCGCGTACCTGTCGGTCATAGGCGTAGCCTACTGGCGAGTAGGGTACGGGCAACACTCTCGAGGAGGCGGATCGTGCAGAGCATCCGGCGGGTGGCGGTCATCGGCGGCAACCGCATCCCCTTCGCCCGCTCCAACTCGCGCTACGCGAGCGCGTCGAACGCCGACATGCTCGGCGCGGCCCTCGACGGGCTCGTGGCGCGGTACGGGCTGGCCGGCCAGCGGCTCGGCGAGGTCGTCGCCGGGGCGGTGCTCAAGCACTCCCGCGACTTCAACCTCACCCGCGAGGTGGTGCTCGGCTCCCGGCTCGACCCGCGCACCCCCGCGTACGACGTGCAGCAGGCCTGCGGCACCGGCCTGGAGGCGGCGATCCTCGTCGCCAACAAGATCGCGCTCGGGCAGATCGACGTCGGCGTGGCCGGCGGGGTCGACACCACCTCCGACGCCCCGCTGGCCCTCAACGAGGACCTGCGCCGGACGCTGCTCAAGCTCAACAGCGCCCGGACCCTCGGCGAGCGGCTCAAGGTCGCGGCGAAGCTGCGCCCGCTCCAGCCGTTCAAGCCGGAGATCCCACGCAACGCGGAGCCGCGTACCGGCCTGTCCATGGGTGAGCACGCGGCCCGCACCGCCCTGCGCTGGAACATCGACCGGCGCTCCCAGGACGAGCTGGCGCTCCGCTCGCACCAGCGGCTGGCCGCCGCGTACGACCGGGGCTTCTTCGACGACCTCATGACGCCCTACCTCGGGCTGACCCGCGACCAGAACCTGCGCCCCGACACGAGCCTGGAGAAGCTGGGCGCGCTGAAGCCCGTCTTCGGCGCCACGGGCCCGGACGCCGGGCACGCGACGATGACGGCGGGCAACTCGTCGCCGCTCACCGACGGCGCGTCGACCGTCCTGCTCGCGTCGGAGGAGTGGGCCCGCGAGCACAGCCTGCCGGTGCTCGCGTGGTTCACCTGGTCGGAGACGGCCGCCGTGGACTTCGTGCACGGCGACGAGGGGCTGCTCATGGCCCCCGCGTACGCGGTGCCCCGGATGCTGGCCCGGGCCGGGCTGACGCTCCAGGACTTCGACTTCTACGAGATCCACGAGGCGTTCGCCTCGCAGGTGCTGGCGACCCTCGCCGCGTGGGAGTCGCCGGAGTTCTGCAAGGACCGCCTCGGCTTGGACGGCCCGCTCGGCGCGATCGACCGGGACAAGCTCAACGTCAACGGGTCCTCGCTGGCGGCCGGGCACCCGTTCGCGGCGACCGGCGGCCGGATCGTGGCGACCCTGGCCAAGCTGCTCGCGGAGAAGGGCGGCGGGCGTGGCCTGATCTCGATCTGCGCCGCCGGCGGCCAGGGCGTCACGGCCATCCTGGAGCGCTGAGCCGACCGCGCGCCGCGCTCGTCCCGGAGCGCGGCGCGCCCGGTGGGCCCCCGCTCGACGAACGGTCCGGCGCTGGGCCGGGCCGAGGCCGGTCCGGGGGCCGGGCCGGACGGTCCGGCGCCCGTCAGACCGTGCTGCCCCCGTCGATGGCGATCGACGCGCCGGTGATGTGCCGGCCGCCCTCGCCCACCAGGTGGCTGACCGTCGCCGCCACGTCCTCCGGCGTCCCGTACCGGCCGAGCGCGATGTGCGCCCGCTGCGCGTCGGCGTCGGCGCTGTCCGCCCGGTTCATGTCGGTGTCGGTGGAACCGGGGAGGATCACGTTGACGGTGATCCCGCGGGGGCCGAGCTCGCGGGCGAGGGCCCGGGTCAGGCCGTTGACGGCGCTCTTCGTCATGGCGTAGGCGCTCACCCCGGGTGCCGGGACGCGGCTGGCGAAGCTGCTGCCGACGTTCACGATCCGCCCGCCGCCCCGCATGTGCCGCACCGCCGCCTGGGTGGCCAGGAACACCCCCCGGACGTGCACGGCGATGGCCCGGTCCAGGTAGTCCAGGCCGATCTTCTCGATCGGCGCGGAGGCGAACACCCCGGCGTTGTTGACGAGGATGTCCAGCCGGCCCAGCTCGTCGGCGGCCCGGTCGACCGCGCCCACCAGTTCCGCCGCGTCGGCGCTGTCGGCCCGGATCGCGAGACCGCGGCGGCCGTACGACTCGACGTCGGCGACGACGGCCTTGGCGCTGTCCTCCGCCGCCCGATAGGTGAACGCGACGTGCGCGCCGTCCGCGGCCAGCCGTCGCACGATCGCGGCGCCGATGCCGCGGCTACCGCCGGTGACCAGGGCAACCTTGCCAGTGAGTCCGGACACTGTCTCCCATTTCCGTCAGTCGTCCCAACAGGACGATCACCATACCGAGCCGGTGGCCCGCCCGGAGGGGCCCGGACCGGTACGGGAGAATGAGGGCCGTGACGACGATCCCGAACGTGCTCGCTCACCGCTACGCCTCGCCCGAGCTGGTCGCCCTCTGGTCCCCGGAGGAGAAGATCCGCCTCGAGCGGCGGCTCTGGATCGCCGTGCTGCGGGCGCAGCGCGACCTCGGGGTGCCGGTCCCGGACGGGGTCGTCGAGGCGTACGAGCGGGTGGTGGACCAGGTCGACCTCGCCTCGATCGCGGCGCGGGAGCGGGTCACCCGGCACGACGTGAAGGCCCGGATCGAGGAGTTCAGCGCGCTCGCCGGGCACGAGCACGTGCACAAGGGGATGACCTCGCGGGACCTCACGGAGAACGTCGAGCAGCTCCAGGTGCGCCGTTCGCTGGAGCTGATCCGGGACCGCGTGGTGGCCACGCTGGTCCGGCTCGCGTGGCACGCCAACGAGTACTCCGGCGTGGTGATGGCCGGCCGGTCGCACAACGTGGCGGCGCAGGCCACCACGCTCGGCAAGCGCTTCGCGTCGGCGGCCGAGGAGCTGCTCATCGCGTACGAGCGGCTGGAGGACCTGATCGCCCGCTACCCGCTGCGCGGGATCAAGGGGCCGGTGGGCACCGCGGCGGACCAGCTCGACCTGTTCGACGGCGACGCGGAGAAGGTGGCCGAGCTGGAGCGGCGGGTGGCCGAGCACCTCGGCTTCGCACGGGTGCTGGACAGCGTCGGTCAGGTCTACCCGCGCTCGCTCGACTTCGACGTGATCTCCGCGCTGGCCCAGGTCGCGGCCGGGCCCTCCTCGCTGGCCACGACGATCCGGCTGATGGTGGGCCAGGAGTTGGTCACGGAGGGCTTCAAGCCCGGTCAGGTGGGCTCCAGCGCGATGCCCCACAAGATGAACACCCGTTCCAGCGAGCGGGTGAACGGCTTCGCCGTGATCATCCGTGGCTACCTGTCGATGGTCGGCGAGCTGGCGGGTGACCAGTGGAACGAGGGTGACGTCTCCTGCTCGGTGGTCCGCCGGGTGGCTCTGCCGGACGCGTTCTTCGCCGCCGACGGGCTGTTCCAGACGTTCCTCACCGTGCTCGACGAGTTCGGCGCGTACCCCGCGGTGATCAACCGGGAGCTGGAGCGCTTCCTGCCGTTCCTGGCCACCACGAAGATCCTGGTGGCCGCCGTGCGCCGGGGCGTCGGCCGGGAGGTCGCGCACGAGGTGATCAAGGAGCACGCGGTGGCCGTCGCGTTGGGGATGCGCGAGAAGGGCACGCCCGAGAACGACCTGTTCGACCGGTTGGCGGCCGACGGTCGGCTCGGCCTCACCCGGGCCGAGATCGACGAGCTGGTGGCCGACCGGGCGGCCTTCGTGGGTGCCGCCCCCGCCCAGGTGCAGGCGGTGACCCGCCGCATCACCAGGATCGTCGAGGCGCACCCCGAAGCCGCCGCCTACAGCCCACCCCCGATCCTGTAACCCGCCGGCCCCGGGGGCGCTCCAGAGCGTCGATCATGAGGTTGTTGCCGCGACACGCCGGCGCGGTGGGCGACAACTTCATGATCGACGGGCGGGCCCGGCCAGCCCGGCCGACCGGGCGGCCCGGTGGGGCGGTCGGTTAGGAGTCGCGGGTGGGGGTTTCGGCCGCGGTGCGGAGGTTGGGTCCGCTGGGCGGCTCGGCGATGCCGCTCGGTGCGCTGGCGATCTCCGGCTCGTGCGCGGTCTCCGCGGCGACCAGCGGCTGGTCGGGCGGCATGACGTCGGGCACCTTGGGTACGACGATCACCGCCGTGCCGTACGCGCAGATCTCCATCCACATCTCGCCGCAGTCCCGGCTGTCGAACCGCATGCCGATCACGGCGTTCGCGCCGAGCCGGCGGGCCTCCTCGCCGAGGCGGGCCACCGAGTCGGTACGCCACCGGGTGAGGTTGTCCGGGGCCATGGGGTCGTACGCCCCACCGCGCAGGTTCTTGACGCCCTCGCGGTAGGGGTTCCGCGTCCTGGCCATCGATGAGACCACCTCGCCGAGGATCTGGCGGATCTCGTAGCCGGGCAGTTCGTCCGTCGTCACGACCAGCACGGTTCCGATGCTGTCAGGGTGGCCGGCATCCTGATCGTGAGCATTGTTCACCTGGTCGGATGCTGAAAAACGGCGCGGCGCGGACGGCCGGCGCTCCGCCGGTCATCCGCGCCGCTCGGGGACCAACCGTCAGACACCGGCCACGGAGGTGATCCAGGCCCGGTTGTACGCGACACTGCCGTAGTTCTGGATGCTGTAGCCGTCCGCCGTCGAGGCGACGCCCACCTGCTGGCCGTTGTAGAACTGCGGGCCGCCGGAGTCGCCCCGCCAGGCGTTGCCGCTGATCCGGGTGCTGCGGATCGCCTGGCCGCCGTACGCGTCGGTGGCGCTGTTGCTGGTCACCTGGACGGTCGCGGTCTTGAGCTGGGTGGACGCGGAGCAGCCGCTGTAGCAGGTCATGCCCCACCCGTAGATCGAGTTGGTCGAGCCGATCGGCGGGTTGCTGCTGGCCAGCGTGACGGTGGAGGTGCTCACGGGGCTGGAGAGGCGCATGAGGGCCAGGTCGTAGCGGGTGTAGGTGGCGCTCACGGTGCGGGTGACCCCGCCCGAGGAGCGGTAGACGCTGCCGACCCGGACCGACATCGAGCCGCTGATGCAGTGCCGCGCGGTGAGCACCCACTGGGAGGCGATCACGCTGCCGGAGCAGGTGAACGAGCCGTTGCTGAAGACCGCGGCGGCCCACGGGGCGGACGAGACGGTGCCGCCGCCGATGATGGGCTGCGGGCCCTCGGGGGCGGCGGTGGCGCCCGAGGCGGCGCCGAAGACGCCGATCATCGCGGTGCTGATCGCGACGAGCAGGGAACGGATGCGCATGCAGGGCTCCTTGTGGAGGTGGCCCGGGTTCGCCGGGCACGGCCTACCGGTCGGCGGGCGGGGGTGGCCCGCCGGCCGGGGACATACATCGATGTCCGACGATGTACGGTAGGGCCCTGAGATGTGGTTCACAAGTGTTTCATCGAACAACACGAACCTTTTCCGGCGGGCGGCCGGGGCGGCGTGGATCCTCCGCCGGTCAGGGGGAGCAACCGGACGAAACGCCACGCGCGGCAACGAACCCGCATCGGGAACGCAACGACTCCGTATCGGTGGCCCGGGCCCCCGCGCCGTCCATGTCGATCACTGTCTGGACGCGTCCGGCCGGTGCGGGCGTAGCCACATCTGCCAGGTAGGCTGGCTGCGCTCGCCCCTTGTGGGTCGGCACCCAACTGCGTACACAGTCAGGAGTGCCCAGTGCCTCGCGTCGTCGTCGACGTCATGCTCAAGCCCGAGATCCTCGATCCGCAGGGCCAGGCCGTCGCAAACGCGCTGCCGCGGCTCGGCGTCAGTGACGTCGCCTCGGTCCGGATCGGCAGGCGGATCGAGATCGAGTTCACCGGCGAACCGGACCTGGACCGGGCCCGGGAGATCGCCGACAAGCTGCTCGCCAACCCGGTGATCGAGGACTTCACCGTTCGCCTCGTGGAGGCCGACGAGATCGCGGGTGCCTCGTCGTGACCGCGCGCGTCGGAGTGGTGACGTTCCCCGGCTCGCTCGACGACGGGGACGCGGCCCGTGCCGTACGCATCGCCGGCGCCGAGCCGGTCCGTCTCTGGCACGCCGACCCGGCGCTGCACGGGGTGGACGCCGTCGTCCTGCCGGGCGGCTTCTCCTACGGCGACTACCTGCGCTGCGGCGCCATCGCCCGGTTCGCCCCCGTCATGGAGACCATCGTCGACGCGGCCCGGGGCGGCCTGCCGGTGCTCGGCATCTGCAACGGCTTCCAGATCCTCTGCGAGGCGCACCTCCTGCCCGGTGCGCTGACCCGCAACCAGCACCTGCACTTCCGCAACCGGGACCAGTTCCTGCGCATCGAGACCGCCGCCACCGCCTGGACGAACGGGTTCCAGCCGGGCCAGGAGGTGCTCATCCCGGTCAAGAACGGCGAGGGCTGCTACGTCGCCGACACCGCGACGCTGGACCGGCTCGAGGCCGAGGGCCGGGTCGTCGCCCGCTACATCGGCGGCAACCCGAACGGGTCGCAGCGCGACATCGCCGCCGTGACCAACGAGGCCGGCAACGTGGTCGGCATCATGCCGCACCCCGAGCACGCGGTCGAGGAGCTGACCGGCCCCTCACTGGACGGCCTCGGCTTCTTCACGTCGGTCCTCAAGCACCTGGTCGGGGCGCCGGCGTGACCGGCGGCGGCAGGATCATCGGTCAGCTCAACCGCCCCGCGGGCGGCCACGAGCGCAGCGAGGAGAGGTCATGACCACCCATCCGGACCCGGTACGGGAGACACCGGAGGCGTACCCGGCGACGCCGGGCCCGGCCGCCGTCGTGCCGCCGGCCGCTCCGGCCCAGCCCGTGGCGCCGGCAACCGACGAGTGGGCACACGGCGTGGACACCGTGCCGCGCGCCGCCGGCACGCCCGGTGAACTCCAGCCGTACGCCGAACTCGGCCTCCGCGACGACGAGTACGACCGCATCCGGCAGATCCTCGGCCGGCGGCCCACGCAGGCCGAGCTGGCCATGTACTCGATCATGTGGAGCGAGCACTGCTCCTACAAGTCCAGCAAGGTCCACCTGCGCCAGTTCGGGGAGAAGGCCCCGCCGAGCGACCGCCTGCTCGCCGGGATCGGTGAGAACGCGGGCGTGGTGCGGGTCTCCGACCGGCTGGCGGTGACCTTCAAGGTCGAGTCGCACAACCACCCGAGCTTCGTGGAGCCCTACCAGGGCGCGGCGACCGGCGTCGGTGGCATCGTCCGGGACATCCTCGCCATGGGCGCGCGGCCCGTCGCCGTCATGGACCCGCTGCGCTTCGGCGCCGCCGACCACCCGGACACCGCCCGGGTGCTCCCCGGCGTGGTCGCCGGCATCGGCGGCTACGGCAACTGCCTCGGCCTGCCCAACATCGGCGGCGAGGTGGTCTTCGACCCCTGCTACCAGGGCAACCCCCTGGTCAACGCGCTCTGCCTCGGGGTGCTGCCCGTCGACCGCCTCCAGAAGAAGGAGGCCGCCGGCCCCGGCAACGTCGTGGTGCTCATGGGCGCGAAGACCGGCCGGGACGGCATCGGCGGCGTCTCGGTGCTGGCGAGCGCCACGTTCGACGAGGGCAGCGAGCAGCGCCGCCCGTCGGTGCAGGTGGGCGACCCGTTCACCGAGAAGCTGCTCATCGAGGCGTGCCTGGAGCTGTACGACGCCGAACTGGTCGTCGGCATCCAGGACCTCGGCGGCGCCGGGCTGACCTGCGCGCTCACCGAGACCGCCGCGGCGGCCGGCACCGGCATGCGGGTCTGGCTGGAGCGGGTGCCGCTGCGCGAGCCCTCGATGGAGCCGCACGAGATCCTCGCCAGCGAGTCCCAGGAGCGGATGCTGCTGGTCGTCGCCCCGGACAAGCTCGACGCGGTGCTCAAGACCGCCGAGAAGTGGGGCGTCCTCGCCACCGCGATCGGTGAGGTCACCGCGCCGTCGCCGGACGGCCAGCCCGGCCGCCTGGTCGTCACCTGGCGGGACCACCTGGTGGTCGACGTGCCGCCGGGCTCGCTGGTCGACGACGGTCCGGTGTACGCGCGGCCCATGCGTGAGCCGGCCGACCTGATCCTGCTCCAGGCCGACCGGGCCGAGACGCTGCCGCGTCCGGCCGACCCGGAGGCGCTGCGGGAGACGGTGCTGCGGATGATCGCGTCGCCGAACCTCGCCGACAAGACCTGGGTCACCGAGCAGTACGACCGCTACGTGCTGGGCAACACCGTGCTCGCCCAGCCGGAGGACTCGGGCGTGATCCGGATCGACGAGCGGACCGGGCTCGGGGTGGCGCTCTCGGTGGACGGCAACGGCCGCTACGCGCGCCTCGACCCGTACCACGGCACGAAGCTCGCCCTGGCCGAGGCGTACCGGAACGTGGCCGTCACCGGCGCGACGCCGATCGCCGTCACCAACTGCCTGAACTTCGGCTCGCCGGAGGACCCGGCGGTGATGTGGCAGTTCGCCGAGGCCGTGCGCGGCCTGGCCGACGGCTGCGCCGAGCTGGGCATCCCGGTGACCGGCGGCAACGTGAGCTTCTACAACCAGACCGGTGCGGCGGCCATCCACCCGACCCCGGTGGTCGGTGTGCTCGGCGTGCTGGAGAACGTGGCCGACCGGGTGCCGATGGGCTTCGTGCCGCGCGCCAACGGCGACCACGACCAGATCTACCTGCTCGGCGAGACGCACGTGGAGCTCTCCGGCTCGGAGTGGGCCTGGGTGACCCACGAGCACCTCGGCGGCATCCCGCCGCAGGTCGACCTCGCTCGGGAGAAGGCGCTGGCCGACCTGCTGGCGGCGGCGGCCCGGGTGGGCCACCTCAGCTCGGCCCACGACCTCTCCGACGGTGGGCTGGCGCAGAGCCTCGTCGAGTCCTGCCTGCGGCGTGGCGTCGGGGCCCGCATCGCGGTGCCGGAGCGGTTCGCGGGCGGCTCGATGCCGTTCGTCTACCTGTTCAGCGAGTCCGCCGGGCGGGTGCTCGTGTCGGTGCCGCGCGGGCACGAGAAGGCGTTCGCCGCGCTCTGCGCCGAGCACGGCGTGCCGCACGAGCTGATCGGTGTCACCGACACGGCCGGCGGTGCGCTGGAGGTGCACGGCCAGTTCCGGATCGGCCTGGACGAGCTGCGCGCCGCGCACACCGCCACCCTGCCCCGCCTCTTCGGCGGCGCCGAGCTGGTCGAGGTGCCCGCGCCGGCGTCCGGCGTGGCGGGGGCCGTCGAGGCGGTCCCGCTGCCCACCGACGGCGACCCGCGGCCGGTGGACCCGGCCGAGGTCGTGAGCGAGCCCATCGCCTCGTCGGGGCCGACCCCGGTGACCGGTGCGGCCGAGCCGGTCGACACCCCGGCGGAGCAGCCGACCGACGTGCCGGCGGAGTCGGGTGAGGCCGCCTCGCCGGGCGGTGTGATCGCCACCCCGCCGGTCGAGACGGCCGAGGAGCAGGCCAGCGGGCCCGACACGGCGCCCGACGGCACGACCGGGTCCGGTGACTCCGGGCAGCCGTCGGCGCCCGACGAGCGCTGAGGCGTTGAGGGCGGCCGTCTTCGCCCAACCCGGTTCCGGCGCCCGGTTCGACTGGGGCCTGACCGGTGCGGCGGAGCTCGGCCGCGTCTGCGCCGCCCTGGTGGTGGTGGACGTCCTCTCGTTCACCACCGCCGTCGAGGTGGCGGTCTCCCGGGGTATGCGGGTGCACCCGTTCCCGTGGGGCGAGCAGGCGGCCGAGTACGCCCGCCGCGTCGGCGCGACCGTCGCGGTGGGCCGCCGGAGGACCAGCCCGGAGCAGCCGTGGTCGCTCTCGCCGGCGGCGCTCAGCGCCGCCCCGGTCGTCGCCGACCTGGTGCTGCCCTCGCCGAACGGTTCCGCGATCAGCGCCGCGGCCAGCGCCACCGGCCTGCCGGTGGTGGCCGCGTGCCTGCGTAACGCCCGCGCCGTCGGGCGGTGGCTGCTCGACCAGGGGTACGGCACGACGGACGCCCCGGTCGGCGTGGTGGCCGCCGGGGAGCGCTGGCCGGACGGTTCGCTGCGCCCCAGCGTCGAGGATCAGCTCGGCGCGGCGAGTGTGCTGGACGCCCTCTCCGGCGCGCCGGGTGGGCTCTCCGTCGAGGCGGCCATGGCGCTCGCGGCGCTGGCCAGCACGCCGGACGTGCCCGCCGCGGTCCGCGGCTGCGTGTCCGGCCGGGAACTCGCCGAGGGCGGCTTCGCCGAGGACGTGGAGATCGCCGTACGGCTGGACGTGTCGGACGTGGTGCCGCTGCTGCGCCACGGCGTGTTCTCCGCCGCCTGAAGCCGCCCGTTCCTGCTGGGCCCACACACGTACGCGGAAGGGGCCGCCCGGATCTCTCCGGACGGCCCCTTCCGCTACGTCGGATCAGTCGTCCAGCCAGTCCAGCCGGCGGCCACCCCGGTCCTGGTGCGCGGCGCCGTCGCGGCCCCGGCCGCCCTGGTCGCCGTAGTAGCCGCCCTGGTCGTAGCCGCCGCGGTCGTCGTAGCCGCCCCGCTGGGTGGGCGGCTCCTGGCCGTACGCGCCGGGCTGGCCGTACCCGCCCTGGTCGTAACCGCCACGGTCGTCGTAGCCACCGCGCTGCGTCGGCGGCTCCTGGCCGTAGCCACCGCGCTGCGTCGGGGGCTCCTGGCCGTACGCGCCGGGCTGGCCGTAGCCGCCCTGGTCGTAACCGCCGCGGTCGTCGTAGCCTCCCCGCCGGTCGTATCCGCCGGTCGGCTCCGCGTCCCTCCCGTACGGCGCCGGCTCGGCGTGGCCGTAGCCCTGCCCCTGGTCCTGCTCGTACAGCCCGGTGGCGTACGGGTCGGCCGGGGCGGGGTACTGGGTGCTCTCCCCGGTGTACCGGCCGGTCGGCTCGTCGTAGCGCTCTCCGTAGCCCGGGCCGTCCGAGGCCGGCGGGTATCCGGCCGCACCGGCCGGGCCGCCGTAGTCGCGGCTGCCGTATCCGCTGCCGGAGGAGGGAGCGGTGCCGTATCCGCCATCCGAGGACGGCGTGTTGCCGTACCCGCCGCCGGACGACGGGGCGTTGCCGTAGCCGCCGGCGGGCCCGCCGTAGCCACCGCCCGCACCCGGGGCGCCGCCGTATCCGTCACCACCGGCTCCGTACCCGCCGCCGGAGGACGGGGCACCGCCGTAGCCGCCCGCGCCGTAGCCGTTGGGCTCGTCGCCGTAGCCGCCACCGGACCAGCCCGCCCCGCCGGCGCCGCCGCCGTACGGCTGCGTGGGCGGAACGCCGTACGGGTCCGGCGGCACGTCGTCGACCACCGGGCGGTGCATCATCGTCGGTGCGTCGCTCAGCGCCGTGCCACCGACCATCGTCGGGTCCGGGCCGACACCGGCGCGGTTCACCACCCGGGTCTGGTCGTCGGCACCGCGGAACGCGCCCCGGGCGGCCGGCACCGCGCCCGCAGCCCCGGCCGCGACCGGCGCGTCGTCGCCCGCGTCGTCCGGGTTCTCCTTGCGCTTCATCCAGAGCAGCACGATGGTGCCGACACCCGCGGCGACGAGCAGGCCGCCGAGCAGGATGATCAGGATCGAGCCGAAGCCGCCGCCCGAGTCCTCGTTCGAGGCGTTGGCCGCCGGGGCGTCCGTCGCCTCCTCGGCCTCGCCGGTCACTTCCTCGGTGGGCTCCTCCGACGGCTCCTCGGTCGGCTCGACGCTGGCCGACGGCGTGGGGCTCGGCGTCTTCTCCACCTTGATCGGCAGGCTGATCCGCTTGCCCGTGATGGCCTGGCCGGCGCTGGCGTTGAAGCTCGCGATCTCGCGTACGTCGTCGAAGCTCGCGCCCACGTCGATCCGCCCGGGCGTGATCGGCTTGGAGCTGCTGCCGGTGAAGCGCCAGTTGCCGCTGCCGTCGGTGGTCGTGTCGTAGCGGTGGCCGCCCGAGTCCTGGAGGATCACGAAGGCGTTCGGCACCGGGTCACCGGAGTCCTTGACGACCACCTTCCCCGAGACCGACCGCACGGTCTGCGCCTGAGTCGGAGACGGGGCGGCCTTGCCCTTCACGGTCAGGGAGAAGTTGCCGGTGGCCGGGTCCGACTGGTCCGGAACGACCCGCACGGTGACCGTGGTGTTCGCATCGGCGGCGTTGTCGTTGGCGCTAAGCGTCAGCAGTTGGGTCTTCGACTGGCCGGGCAGCCCTTCAAGGTTCAACCGGCCGCAGCCGCTGGAGCAGGTGACGCCCGGCGGCAAGCCGGTGAGGCTGATTTCACCATTCTTGTCTCCGTTGCCCGGGCTGACGCGGACCGTGACTGTGGTGTCACTGCCAGCGTTCAGGCTGACCGAGGTCGGGTTGACGCTGACCTCGGCGGCCAAAGCTGGTGTGGCGGGGAGGGCGAGCAGGGCGCCGGCAACCAGCGCTACGACCACACCGGCCCGCTGCTTCCAGGCACGTCGGTGTGTTGACACGTCCACCGCCTTCCGGACTGACTTCCCGCACCGGCGGCCGCCGGGTCGGGGATCATCACGGTACGAATACACCGTCGGCAACTATGCCTTGTCGGGCTGCCCCGGCGCGACCCAGGGCCGGCGTCGGAAGCGGCCGGCACGGGTCGTATCGTCCCGTCGTGTCCTCTCCGCACATTAAGTCCGCCGCGGTCGCGACGGCGTTGTCGGCGCTCGACGAGGGGCGTGTCCCCGAACGGCCGGTCCTCCGGGAGGCGGTCCGGACGCTGCTGGCCGCCCTCGCGGAGCGCGCCCCCGGCCGATCGGTGGAGGTGCGTGTCCCACCATACGGCGCGATCCAGTGCCTACCCGGTCCCCGACACACCCGTGGCACGCCGCCGAACGTGGTGGAGATGGATCCGGAGACGTGGCTCCGGGTGGCCACCGGGCGGCTGGAGTGGGCGGACGCGGTCACCGAGGGTCGCGTACAGGTGAGTGGGGTCCGTGCGGACCTCTCCGCCCATCTGCCGCTCTAGCTGCGCGTCCGTCCGGATCGAAGGTAACTGCCCGGAGGCGAATCGTGACTTTCAGTATCGATGGCGATTCGCGTACACTGTCAGGCGAACCAGTGGTCCCGGCCGAGGAGCGGATCCGACACCCGTGATCCCGCGAGGCCCGTTACAGACCCATGCATGAGGGAGCGGCAGGTGCCCCGAGGCGACGGCCGGCTGAGCCACGACCTTGATCCCCAGCGACCAGGCCCCCAGGACGCGTGCGGCGTCTTCGGGGTGTGGGCCCCGGGGGAGGAGGTCGCCAACCTGACCTACTTCGGTCTCTACGCGCTGCAGCACCGGGGCCAGGAGGCCGCCGGTATCGCGGTGAGCGACGGCTCGGGTGTCGTCGTCTACAAGGATCTCGGCCTGGTCGCGCAGGTCTTCGACGAGCCGACGCTGGCGAGCCTGCGCGGGCACGTGGCCATCGGCCACACGCGCTACTCCACCACCGGCGGCTCGACCTGGGAGAACGCCCAGCCGACCCTCCGGTCGACCAGCGCCGGCACGACGATCGCCCTCGCTCACAACGGCAACCTGGTCAACACGGCGGATCTCCAGCGCGAGGTCGCCGACCGGGGGCTGTCGACCGACGGCGCGACCAACGACACGTCCCTCGTGACGATGCTGCTGGCCAGCCGCCCCGACCTCTCCGTCGAGGCGGCCGCGATGGAGGTGCTGCCGCGACTGCGCGGCGCGTTCAGCTTCGTCTTCATGGACGAGTCGACCCTCTACGCGGCCCGCGACGCGCACGGCGTACGCCCGCTGGTGCTCGGCCGGCTGGAGCGCGGCTGGGTGGTGGCCAGCGAGACGGCGGCGCTCGACATCGTCGGCGCGAGCGTGGTCCGCGAGGTCGAGCCGGGCGAGCTGATCGCGATCGACGAGGACGGCCTGCGCTCCTCCCGGTTCGCCGTGCCGGAGCCCAAGGGCTGCCTCTTCGAGTACGTCTACGTGGCCCGCCCGGACGCCACCATCGCCGGCCGGAACGTGCACGCCGCGCGGGTGCAGATCGGCCGCCAGCTGGCCAAGGAGCACCCGGTGGAGGCCGACCTGGTCATCCCGGTGCCCGAGTCCGGCACCCCGGCGGCGATCGGCTACGCCGAGGAGTCCGGCATCACCTACGGCCAGGGCCTCATGAAGAACCCGTACGTCGGGCGCACCTTCATCCAGCCGTCGCAGACCCTGCGCCAGCTCGGCATCCGGCTCAAGCTCAACCCGCTGCGGGAGAACGTGCGGGGCAAGCGGATCGTGGTGGTCGACGACTCGATCGTGCGCGGCAACACGCAGCGGGCGATCGTGCGCATGCTGCGCGAGGCGGGCGCCCTGGAGGTGCACGTACGGATCTCCTCGCCGCCGGTCAAGTGGCCGTGCTTCTACGGCATCGACTTCGCCACCCGTGCGGAGCTGCTGGCCAACGGGCTGGACACCGAGGGCATCCGGCGTTCGATCGGCGCCGACACGCTCGGCTACGTCTCGCTGTCCGGCCTGATCGCGGCGACCGAGCAGCCGAAGACCCGGCTCTGCCGGGCGTGCTTCGATGGGGAGTACCCCATCGAGCTGCCGGCGGGCAACCTGATCGGCAAGCACGTGCTCGAAGGGGTGGGCCGGCGGGTGGCCGCCAGCGCCCCGGAGCACACCACCCCTCCGCTCGTCGCCACTCCGGGCGGCGCGACCGTCCACCGCCCGTAGCACCACCGGGTGCGGCCCGGTCACCACCGGCGTCGTACCCGAGAAACACAAAGGGGAGAACCGTGACGCACGTGTCCGAGCGCAGCGGCGCAGGAACCAGCCCGACCGGAGCCGGCGGCGACCGCCAGCCCTGGACGGCCGGCACCGGCCGCCAGGCGCGCAAACGCTCGGTCTCGTACGCGGACGCCGGCGTGTCCATCGAGGCGGGCGACCGCGCGGTCGAACTGCTCAAGTCGAAGGTGCGGCAGACCCGGCGCCCGGAGGTGCTCGGCGATCTGGGCGGCTTCGCGGGCCTGTTCCGGCTGGACACGAAGAAGTACAAGAACCCGATCCTCGCCTCGTCGACCGACGGCGTGGGCACCAAGCTGGTCATCGCCCAGCAGATGGACATCCACGACACGGTCGGCATCGACCTGGTCGCCATGGTCGTCGACGACCTGGTCGCCTGCGGCGCGGAGCCGCTGTTCCTGCTGGACTACATCGCCACCGGCGAGGTCGTGCCGGACAAGGTCGCGGAGATCGGCGCCGGCATCGCCGACGGCTGCCGGTACGCCGGCTGCGCCCTGCTCGGTGGCGAGACGGCCGAGCACCCGGGCGTGCTGCGCCCGGACGAGTACGACATCTCCGCCACGGGTGTCGGCGTGGTCGAGGAGAGCGAGATCCTCAGCTCGGAGCGGGTCGAGGTGGGCGACGTGGTGATCGCCATGCGCTCCTCGGGCCTGCACTCCAACGGCTACTCGTTGGTCCGGCACGTCCTGCTCGGCGCGGGGCGGATGCGGCTCGACGTGGTGATCGACGACTTCGGCCGGCAGCGGACCCTCGGCGAGGAGCTGCTGACGCCCACGAAGATCTACGCGCAGGACTGCCTCAAGCTGATCGCCGAGGCCGAGGTGCGCGCCCTGGCCCACGTGACGGGCGGCGGGATCCCCGGCAACCTCGTGCGGATCCTGCCGGAGCACGTCGACGCCGTGGTCAACCGCTCCACCTGGCGGCCGCAGCCGGTCTTCGACCTCATCCAGTCGAAGGGCCGGATCGAGGACGCGGAGATGGAGGCGACGTTCAACATGGGCGTCGGCATGTTCGCCATCGTGTCGGCGGAGGACGCGGACCGCGCCCTGGCCACGCTGACCGGTCGGGGCGTCGAGGCGTGGCAGGCCGGCGAGATCATCGAGGGCTCCGGGAACGTTCAGATGGTCGGCCAGCACACTCGCGGCTGATCACTCTGCGCTGATCATACGAGCACCTGATCAGGGGTTCACCCGAGTAGCCATCGCCGCCTAGCCTGAGGGGCACCCTCAGGCGCACAAGGGAGGGCGATGGCTGCTCGGGGACAGTCGGTCGGTGGGATGCGCGGCGTGGCCGCCGTCCCGTCGTACGTCGTCATGCAGCCCACCACCCTCTGCAACCTGGACTGCGCGTACTGCTACCTGCCGCTGCGCGCCGCCGACCGGCGGATGCCGGTGCCGGTGGCCGAGGCGGTGGCGGCCTCGGTGAACCCCTGGGCCTCGGCCGGCCGGTTCTCGGTGGTGTGGCACGGCGGCGAGCCGCTGGCGGCCGGCCGGGAGCACCTGGCGGCCCTGATGGCGCCGTTCGCGCCCGAGGTCGAGCACCACGTGCAGACCAACGCCACGCTCATCGACGACGCCTGGTGCGACTTCTTCCAGGAGCACGGGGTGCGGGTGAGCGTGAGCGTGGACGGGCCACGGGAGCGCAACGACGACCGGGTCACCCGGGCCGGGCAGCCGGCGTACGACCGGATCATGCGCGGGGTGTCGGTGCTGCGTCGGCGCGGCCTGCCGTTCTCGGCGCTCGCCGTCGTCTCCCGGCCGCGGGCCGGGCTCGCCGCCGAGCTGTACGACTACTTCCTCGACCTCGGTTGTGACGTGCTCGGCATCAACATCGAGGAGACCGAGGGGGTCAACACGCGCGGCAACGCGCACGATCAGGCCGACGTGACCGCGTTCTGGGCCGAGCTGGTGGCCGCGTGGCGCCGGGAGCCCCGCATCCACCTGCGCGAGATCGAATGGTCCCTGCGGTACGCCGCGGCGGTCCTGGACGGCGTGGCGGACGACCTGCTGCCCCGCCAACTGGACCCGATCCCCACGATCGGGCACGACGGGTCGGTGACCGTGCTCTCCCCGGAGCTGGCCGGCTTCACCGACCCCCGGTACGGCGACTTCAGCAGCGGCAACGTGCTGGAGAGCCCGCTGGCCGAGATCCTGGCCGGCGCGGAGCGCACGCCGTGGGTCGGCGAGTTCCTCGCCGGCGTCGAGGCGTGCCGGGACACCTGCCCCTACTTCGGGTTCTGCGGCGGCGGTCACGCCGCGAACCGCTACTTCGAGCTGGGGCGCTTCGACGGCACGGAGACCGAGCACTGCCGCAACAGCAAGATCCGCCTACTGGAGGGAGTGTTGGAGCATGCCCGAGACCACCAGTGACCGGCAGCCTGAGCGCACGGCGGGTGCGAGCCCGGCCGGTGTCGCCAAGCGGGTGCGGGACGCCGCCCCGGGGCTCATCGCACTGCTGCGCGAGGCTGAGACCGCACGGCGGCTCCGGGCGGAGGTGGCGGGCGCGAGTGGTGGCGGCGCGGTCTGCGCCTGGAACCACTTCGAGAACATCCCGACGTTCTACAACTGGAACAACCGGCCCCGCTGAGGGTGCGGCACCGGGGTCAGGGGCCCGTCCGGCGCGTGGCGCCTGGCAGGCCCCTGACCGTCGGTCGGTACGCCGCTGCCGGCGAGCACATGCGTGAGCACGCGGGGCTCACCGCGTGCTCAGATGTGACCGGGGGTCAGCGGGTCGGACGGACCCAGGTGTCGGGGTCGTCGTCCGCGTGGTCCTCGTCATCGTCGTCGACATACTCGTTGTAGTCGTCGTCGAAGTCGCGGTTCGACTTGCCGCTGCCGCCGAGTTCTCGCTGCAAGGCGGCGAGGTCGGTGTTCGGGGAGTGGTACTTCAACTCCCGGGCCACCTTTGTCTGCTTGGCCTTAGCACGGCCGCGCCCCATGGCTCGACCCCCTCGCACAGAATGCGGGGCAGCCCGAAGGCGGGCCCCGATGACGTCAGGCATCTCTCGTGGCTCTTACGGTACATGGGGATGCCACCGTTCGGCACCTCGGGTTACCGTCAGCCGGCACTGCGCGTCGCGGTGGTCCGGCCGTCACCCAGTGTACCCGGTAAGGGGTGGAAGCGTGAGCGCCCATGACACCGGGCAAAACGGCACGAACTGATCCCAGAACCAGCTTAACGGCCGCGCCGGCCGCCCGTGGCCCCGGGAGCGAGACGGGCCGCCCGCCCCCGGGGGAAGGTCTTTCAGCGCAGGTGGATCGTGCGCAGTCGTCCCACCTCGGCCATCCGCCGCTCGGCGAGACGGTCCGCGGCGACCGCCGGCGGGACGCCCTCGGCGTCGGCGAGCCGCAGGATCTCCCGGGTGGTGTCGTAGATCCGGGTAGCCCGCAGCTTGGCCCGCTCGAAGTTGAAGCCCTCGATCTCGTCGGCGACCTGGATCACGCCGCCGGCGTTGACCACGTAGTCCGGCGCGTAGAGGATGCCCCGGTCGGCCAGCAGCTTCTCGATGCCGGGGTGGGCGAGCTGGTTGTTCGCGGCGCCGGCGACGACCTTCGCGCGCAGGGCGGGCACGGTCTCGTCGTTCAGCGCGCCGCCGAGGGCGCACGGCGCGTACACGTCGATGTCGGCGCCGACCAGCAGGGCGCTGTCGTCCACGAGGCTGACCTGCGGATGGGTGGTGCGGGCCCACTCCATCGCCCGGGGGTCGACGTCGGTGGCCACGACCTCGGCGCCGTCGTCGAGCAGGTGCCCCACCAGGTACTTGCCGACCTTGCCGAGACCGGCCACGCCGACCCGCCTGCCGTGCAGCGTCGGTACGCCCCAGACGTGCTCGGCCGCGGCCCGCATGCCCTGGAAGACGCCCCACGCGGTGAGGACCGAGGAGTCGCCGGCGCCCCCGTGCTCCACGCTGCGGCCGGTGACGTAGCGGGTCTCCCGGGCGATCACGTCCATGTCGGCGACGTAGGTGCCGACGTCGCAGGCGGTGTAGTAGCGCCCGGCGAGCGACTCCACGAAGCGGCCGTACGCCCGCAGCAGCGCCTCGGTCTTGATCTGCTCCGGGTCACCCCAGATGACCGCCTTGCCGCCGCCCAGGTCCAGGCCGGCCAGCGCGTTCTTGTACGCCATGCCGCGGGACAGGTCGAGCACGTCGGCGAGGGCGGCCTCCTCGCTGTCGTACGGGTAGAAGCGGGTGCCGCCGAGCGCGGGCCCCAGCGCGGTGGAGTAGATCCCGATGATCGCCTTGAGGCCGGTCTGCTTGTCCTGGCAGAACACGACCTGTTCGTGGCCCGTCGATCCCGGGTCGTCGGTGCTGGCGAATACGCCCATGACTGGCTCCTGGTGTCGGTGCGTCCTTGTGGGACGCGGACCTGCTGGACGCCGGCGGGGATGCTGCCGGTGGACCTGAGCCTAATATCGGCCGCCGCGGCCCCGCCGTCCACGGCACGCGTGGTGGGCGCTGGCGGCGTGGGGGCGGTGTTCGTGGGAGGATCGCGCCGTGCCGTCGCTCTTCGCTTCTTACCTGCGCGTGTACGAGCCTCTGACCGCCTTCGACCGGGACCGCCAGTCGTACTGGCGTCGCTACGTGTCGGAGGGGCGGGCGGTGGCCCCCGTGGAGGGGCCGGGCCGGCAACGGACGGCCGTGATCGAGGCGCTGGGGGCCGGCTGGACCCGCCTGCCGGACCTGCCCGAGGAGGCGTACGTCCTGGAGACGGACGACACGCTGCTCGTCTGCCCGTGGAACCTGCGGATCCGGGTGGCCGAGGCGGCGCTCAGCGCCCGCGACGGCGTGCCCTCGGTGCTCGCCGACGCCTTCGTGCCCCCGGTGCTCGCCGGGCAGGCCAAGGCGGTCGTGGACGACTGGCGCAGCGGCGCCCGGGTGCTGGAGCACGGGGTGCCACGGCTGCACGAACAGATCGCCACGTGGGGAGTGCCGCTGCGCTGGTTCGTCCTCTTCGACCCGGAGGAGCGGGACCTGGTCACCCGGCCGGGGCGACGGGCTTTGCGCTACCGCACGGAGATCTCCAAGGCGCGGCGGCGGTCGTCGCGGGCGCTCGCGGTGCTGCGCAAGTCGGTCGGCGAGGCGCCGATCACCGAGGCGGTCGAGGAGGCCGCCCGGTGGCTCGAGGAGTTCCACCCCCGTTCGGTGGTCGAACTCGACTACGGCGGCCTCGTGGACCTGCTGCCCGACGAGACGCTCGCCGCGGACGACTCACCCGAGCTGGTGGCGGCCGGTCTCGCGGGGCTCTCCCGGGGCGAGGCCGAGGAGGCGTCGGCGGCGTACGACAAGCTGGTCGCGCGGTGGCGCGCGGTCCAACTGCTGGAGCGCTGCAACTAGGACATATGGTTCACGGAGCGCTCCCAAGGCGAGGAGCGCTCGTAGTCGATGCTTCACGAACCGTGATCATGAGTCCGAATAAGGTACTTTCTGCCGTGTAAAAGTCGTATAAATCGGGCATGGTTCATCCGTCCGTCTAGGGACGTTCGGCCGTTCGGCCCATGTCGGACATCGGGGACTAGCCGGACCATGGGAGACGCGTCGGCCGGCGGGACCCCGGCCGATGTCTATACATGTGGAGGAGTGACCGATGGCATCGCGAACGCACGAACCAGAGCCGCTACTCACGCCGGCCGAGGTGGCGTCGATGTTCCGTGTCGACCCGAAGACGGTGACCCGGTGGGCCAAGGCGGGGAAGCTCTCCGCCATCCGCACGCTCGGTGGCCACCGTCGCTACCGCGAGTCGGAGGTCAGGGCCCTGCTGCAGGGGCAGATCCCCCAGCAGCGACAGGGGGACTGAGCCGGCACCACGTCGTCAGGGCGGTGGACCTCGGTCCGCCGCCCTGCTTCATGCCCGCCCCTCGGTGAGCGTGATCCGGATGCCGACGGTTCCTCCCTCGCCCCGGCGCAGCCGGCTGCCGAGCAGGCTGAGCCGCCCCAGCAACCGGTACTTCTGCTTCAGCAGGCCGCGGATCCGGCGGCTGCCCGCCAGGTCGTAGAGCGTCGCGCGCGCCGGCACCGGCGCACCGTGGGGGCGGCCCCGTACGTCGCACGGCGCCACGGTCACCTCGCCGTTGTTGCGGATCCGCTTCACCTTCCCGGAGTCGGCGGCCGTCCACACCGCGAGCCCGTCACCGTCCCGGACCGACCACACCGGCGTCGGCACCGCCCGACCGTCCCGGCGGAAGGTCGTCAGCAGGATGTACTTCTCCGCCGACAGGCGGTCCAGCGTGTCCACGCCGCCAGGATACGACCGCTCGGCTGACTGACCGGCCGGATAGCGAGAACCGCGCCACCGGCGTGCCGCGTCCGGGTGGACGGCCCCTGACCTGCGACGCGGCAACCGGCGGTCGGCCGATGTGGACGCGCCGGGGACCGTCGGCCCGTCCGGCGACTCAGACCTGGACGGTCGGCGGCAGCGGCTCCGGCGGCAGCCCCCCGTCGCCGTCGATCACCTCGTCGGGCGTGCCGTCCTCGTCGAGGTCCACCATCGTGACGTCCACCCTGCCGTCGTGGTCGGTGTCGAACTGGAACAGGTCGGCCTTCCCGTCACCGTCGGTGTCCACGACCCACACGTCCGTCCGGCCGTCGTTGTTGGTGTCCGCGCGCAGCAGGTCGACCCGCTCGTCGCCACGGGTCTCGATGGTCCCGGCGCTCTCCGTGCCCGTCACGTCCGGTGCCTCGCTCATCTCGTCCGGTCCTTCCCTCGATCGACGGTGGTCTCGTACCCCGTCCGCCGCGCCCCCACGCGTGGGGCCGCCGCCGGAGCTCTTAGGGTCGCAGCATGAGCGAGTGGAGCGGACCGCCGGTCGCGGGTGACCCCCGCGCCGCCGGACGCAGCGGGGAGGCGTGGTGAGCGAACGGTTCGTGGTGGTCGGAGCCGGCACGATGGGGCTCGGAATCGCGTACGTGGCGGCCGGCGCCGGGTACGCCGTCGAGCTGGTCGAGGTCGACGCCCAGCGGGGCGCGGCGGCCGTCGCCCGGCTCGGCGAGCTGTGGGACCGGGCCGTGGAGCGGGGCAAGCTGACCGCCGACCAGGCGGCGGTCAACCGGGCACGCCTGACGCTCCGCGCCGGGTTGGCCGAGGTCGCCGAGGGGCCGGACGTGATCGTGGAGGCCGTGCCGGAGCGGCTCGACCTCAAGCGCACGGTCCTGGCCGATGCGGAGTCGCTCGGCCCGGCGTTGCTGGGCAGCAACACCTCCAGCATCTCCATCGGAGAGCTGGCCGCCGGTCTGGCGCGGCCGGAGCGCTTCCTCGGGCTGCATTTCTTCAACCCGGTCTGGGCCATGGCGCTGCTCGAGGTCGTGGTCGGCCCGGCCACCGCCGAGGAGACCACCGCCGCGGCGGTCGCGCTCGCCGGCCGGCTGGGCAAGGATCCCGTCGTGGTACGCGACATGCCGGGCTTCGCCACCTCCCGGCTCGGCGTCACGCTCGGCCTCGAGGCGATCCGGATGGTCGCCGACGGGGTGGCCAGCCCCGCCGACATCGACAAGGCCATGGTGCTCGGCTACCGGCACCCCGTGGGGCCGCTGGAGCTGACCGACCTCGTCGGCCTGGACGTGCGCCTCGACATCGCCCGCACCCTCCAGGCCGCGTACGGCGACCGCTTCGCTCCTCCGCCGCTGCTGGAGGAGATGGTGGCCGCCGGCCGGCTGGGCAAGAAGTCCGGGCAGGGCTTCTACACGTGGGAAGGCGGGGTGCGCCGGTGAGCGCGAGGAGCGAGCTGGCGAGCCCCCCGAACGGAGGGCCGGCGCGATGAGCGGCCTGCGTGTCGAGGAGCACCCGGACCGGCTGGTGGTCACCCTGGACCGGCCGGAGAAGCGCAACGCCATCGACGCCGACCTGATCGCCGAGTTGCACGCGGTCTGCGCCGAGCTGGAGGCCCGGCCGCGGCTGCTGCTGCTCACGGGCGGGACGGAGGGCATCTTCGCCGGCGGGGCGGACATCGGCCAGCTGCGTGAGCGGGGCCGGTTGGACGCGCTCGCGGCGATCAACTCCGCCGCGTTCGCCCGGATCCGCGCCCTGCCGATGCCCACCGTCGCGGCCGTCGACGGTCCGGCGCTGGGCGGGGGCGCCGAGCTGGCGTACGCCTGTGACCTGCGGGTGTGCACGGAGCGTGCGGTCTTCGGTCAGCCGGAGGTGCGGCTGGGCATCCTGGCCGGCGCCGGCGCCACGCACCGGCTCCCCGCGCTGATCGGTGAGGCCCGGGCCAAGGAGCTGCTGTTCACGGGCCGGCGGGTGGACGCCGCGGAGGCGCTGCGGATCGGGCTCGTCAACCGGGTGGTGGCCGAACCCGACGAGCTGCTCCCGGCGGCGCACGGCCTGCTCGACGAGATGGCCAAGGGGTCCGCGCTGGCCCTGCGACTGACCAAGCTCGCCGTGGACGCCCCGGCGGCCGCCCACCCCCAGCTCGACCTGGTCAGTCAGGCGGTGCTCTTCGAGGACGAGGAGAAGCGCCGCCGGATGACCGAGTTCCTGGAGCGGCGCCGTAGCCGCTGACGGTCGCGGGAACCCGGCGTCGCCGGGAACGCGTCCCTGGGCAGCCCGCCGGCACACGGAAACGGCCGCACCGATCGGTGCGGCCGTTTCGTCGCTGGTGGCGGGCGGTCAGTGCCGGATCTGCACGCCGGCGTCCGCCAGCGCCCGGATCACCTGGGCCGACTCGGCGAAGCCGATCACCAGCACGGCGTCCGCGCCGAAGTCCTTGACCTCCTTGGCGCCGGTGGCGAAGTCGACCGGCGGGGCCGACTCGCCCTCCGGCGGGTTGTAGGTCAGCAGCTTGATCCGGTCGGTCGTGATGCCGGCCTTCTCCAGCTCCGCCCTCACGACGGCCTGGAGGCCCTCGCCGTAGGAGTCCTTGCGGGCGACGATCGCGATCCGCTGCGAGCCGTCCCGGAGGATCACGTCGGCCAGGGCGCGGCCCTGGAGGCTGTCCGGCGGGGCCGTGCGGAAGTAGAGGCCCTTGTCGTCGGCCTTCGTGAGGCCGTCGTCGGTGTTGGACGGCGAGAACAGGATCTTGCCGGCCTTCACCACGTCCGGCAGCACCGCCAGGCTGATGCCCGAACCGCCGGCACCGATGATCACGTCGACGCCGGCCTCCACGTGCCGCGCCACGGTCGCCTTCGCCACCGCGGGGCTCGTGCCGTCGTCGCCGTCGATCCAGGTCACGTCCTCGCCGAGCACGCCACCGGCGGCGTTGATCTCCTTGATGGCCAGCTGGGCGGCGGCGGCCATCGGCGGGTACGCGAGGGCCAGCTCACCGGTCTTGGGCAGCAGGCCACCGATGACCAGCGGGGCGCCGGTCCGGGCGCCCTCGCGCTGCTTGCGCGGCTTCGGCGGGGTCTTGGTGCTCGCGGCCGACTCGTCACCGGCACCGACGAACTCGGTCTTGGCGTCGTTGAGCTGCTGGCCGTCGAAGTGCAGGGTGGCGTAGCTCGCCGTGGACGGCTCGCCGGCGTCGGTGAAGCCGGCGCGGGTCAGCGAGACGCTGCGGTACTCGATGTCCTGCCCGCTCCGCGCGAGGCTCAGGCAGGTGGCCGCGTCCTCGCAGCGCTGACCGCCGTTGGTGACGCCCACGATCTGCTGGGCGATGGCCTCGGGCTGCGTGCTGCCCGCCAGCTGCGCCGCCAGCGCGCTGATCATGATCGCGTCGTACGTCTCCGCCGAGTAGAGGAAGTCGCTCAACTCTGGATCGACGGACCGTAGCCGGCTCTTGAAGTCCTCGGGCAGGGGCGTGAGGGGGGTCGTGCCCTTCATGCCGTCGACGAGGTCGGCGCGATCCTTCAACTCCGCCGGGAAGGAGTTGAGCATGTTGCCGTCGGTCCCGTAGAGACGCGCCTGTTGGGTCGTCGCCTCCTCGGGCTTGTCAGTCCCGCAGGCGCTGGTGGCGAGCAGGAACGTGGCGCAGGCAACCAGTGTGGCCGCCCGCGAGCCGCGCGATACGAGCATGGTCGTCCTTCCATCGGCGAAGGTCCGCTGCGCACATTAGCGTGCCGGTTCGCGGCGCGGGACCGTGGATGCTGCTCACTCCGCAGGTCGCCCGCGTTCGTCACGCACCGTAGCCATCCATGGACGTGATTCGGTGTCTTGACCGGGCCACCTACTGTGCGGTGCGTGACGGACCTGCCACAGCAGACGCTCGACGATGCGACCGCCGTGCTCCGCTCGGCGCTGGACGGGGACGGCGACGCCGTGGTGGGCACGTTCGACGACGTCGTCGACCGCTCCGGCCTCGCGGGCGCGTACGGGGTGGCCTGGTGCCTCGCCGCCGCCATGGTCGGTGACCCCGGCCCACCCGGGTCGTGCGCCCTGGACTTCCCCGGCATCGACGAGGCCGGCTACGACACGCGCTGGGTGGCGCGGTTCGTCAGCGCGTACGCCAACCGCGACGTCGACACCGGGCAGGCCCTCTTCGGCGCGGCGGTCGCCGACGGCCTGCTGCCGGACTGCCTGCTCACCCTCGCGGGATCGACGGTCGCGACGCTGCGCAGCCGCAGCCGCAGCCGCACCCGCTGACGCCGGCGTCGAGCCGCCCGTCCCCGTCGTGTGATAGCTCTGGGGACATGTCGGAGGCCATGCTCAGCAAGGTCCGCAAGCTGCTGGCCCAGGCCGAGGACCCGGCCTGCACGCCCGCGGAGGCGGCGGCGTTCACCGCCAAGGCGACCGAGCTGATCGCCCGCTACGGTGTGGACCGCGCGCTGCTCGCGTCCCGCGACCCGGCCACCGACCCGGTCGGCGACCGGGTGGTCGAGGTGATCGCCCCGTACGCCCGGGACAAGGCCGGCCTGCTCGCCGCCGTCGCGGATCCGCTGCGCTGCCGGTGCGTACGCCGCCGGCACGGCAGCGGTTTCGCCATGCACCTGTTCGGCTTCGCGAGCGACCTGGAACGGGTCGACCTGCTCTTCACCTCGCTCCTCGTCCAGGCGGCGCACGGGCTGGCCGGCACGCCCGTCCCCGCGGGCGAACAGCCCGCCGCGTTCCGGCGTTCCTGGCTGGCCGGATTCGCCCAGTCGATCGGCGCCCGGCTGCGCGCCGCCGAGACGGCGGCCGCGACCGACCCGGGTACGCCGGGAGTGGCCCTCGTCCTGGCCGACCGTTCCGACCGGGTGCAGCGACGGCTCGCCGAGGTGTACCCGCGCCTGCGGACCGCGCCGCCACGGCGCCTCGCCGGCAGCGGCTTCGCCTCGGGCGCCGACGCCGGGCGGCGGGCCGACCTCGGCGGCCCCTCGATGGGCACGGGTCCGCGCGCCGGCCGGGTCCTCGGCCGCTGACCGGTCGGCGCAGCCTCGGGCCCAGGTCGGCCCAGCGGGTCAGCTCAGGGGCGGCAGGTGCCCGTCCACCGTCGCGACGTAACGGGAGAGCAGCTCGTGCCACCCGGCCGTGAGCGCCTGCCGGTAGCCCTCGGCCGATTCACCGTGCCGGTCGAAGTGGCGGTGCTCCAGCTCCACGCGGGTCTGCTCGGGCGCCTCGGCGAGGAAGACCACCTCCACCTCGCTCGCGCGGGCCGGATCCGGCACCGGAACGCGGTCCGGCCCGATCTGCCACGTGAAGACCAGCCGACGGGGTGGATCCCAGGTCAGCACCCGGCCCCAGTCGGCGCGGAAGCCGTAGGGGCCGATCTCGTAGAGCATGCCGCCCGCCCGGGGCTCCATGCCCAGTTCGGCCAGCGTCTCCGGCCCGGACCAGGTGTACTCGGTGACCCACCAGTCGGTCAGCGCCCCCGTGAAGGTGGCGAAGGCGCGCTCGGCCGGCGCGGAGACGAGGAAGCTGCACCGCAGGGAGAACTGGTCCACGTCCTGCCGGATGTCGGCCCGATCCACCATGTCCTGTCCCATAGGCCCGGACCATACCGGCTGATGCTCCGGTATGCAGCGGAGCGTACCTGCCCGGTTCCGGACAGAGATCGTCGGCGGGTCGGTGCGCTCCCGGTCGAACCGGGGGCGGCGGGTCGTATCGGCCGCGTTCCGGCCAGGGATGGGGTGCCACGAAGTGGGTATGCGCGGCCGGTCGGGGCCCGGTGCGCGCCGGGCCCGCCGAGCCGGGAGCGGGGCGGATGGGCAGCGGGAGCGAGTCGGGCGGGCGCGGGCAGGCGAGCCAGGGGCCGGGTGACCGGGGCCAGGGGCAGGGCCAGGGAGCGGAGGGCGCGGCCGCACACGGCGGCCAGGAGCGGCACGTACGCGAGGGCCGGTGGCCGGCCGAGGAGGAGCGGGGCCGCCCGGGTGAGCCGGACGTGCTGCTCGACGTGCCGGACCTGCGCGTCGGTGAACTCCGGCTGGCCGTCGACGGGCTGGACGCCGACCTCTCCCTGCGGGCACGGCTGGCGAACCTGCTCCAGCTGGACGCCGGCGTCCGCGTACGCCTCGACGCGGTCGAGCTGGACATCGACGACGTGAAGGCCGAGGTCCTCCTCAAGGTACGGCTGGAGCGGCTGGTCGAGATCCTCGACCGCGCGCTCACCACCCTCGACCGGAACCCGCAGATGATCGAGTCCCTGGCCAGTTCGGCGCAGGGCGCGATCCAGGACGCCGGCCGGGCGGCCCAGCAGGTGAGCGGCAGCAGCGAGCGCCTCGGCAGCATGGTGGACCGGCTCGGGCGGGAGATCGGCTCGATCAGCGCACGCGCGGAGTGGACCGGGGAGGGCCCGGTCGCCAAGGGCGAGGCGCCGCCGGGCAGGGGCGAGCAGCCGGCGCGGCAGCAGGGCCAGGGCGGGCCGCAGGCTCAGGCCGAGCAGCAGCGGGGCCAGGGCGCGCAGCCGGGTCAGGCCGGGCAGCGGGGCCAGGGTGGGCAGCCGGGCCAGGGTGGGCAGCAGGGCCAGGGTGGGCAGCGGGGTCAGGCCGAGCAGCGGGGTCGGACCGAGCAGCGTCAGGGTGGGCAGCAGGGCCAGCAGCCGGGCCAGCCGGCCCGGCCCGGTGGGGCCGGGCAGGCGGGCGGCGGCGAGCAGCGGGGTGCGGGCCGGCCGGTGCCGGGCGCGGCCGACCTCGCCGGGCAGGCCGGGGAAGCGCTCCGGCAGGCCGGCCGGAGCGTGTGGGACGCCATCCGGGCCGGCATGGCCCAACAGGGGCAGCAGGACAAGCGCTGAGTCTGCCCGCACCCGGCGGTACCCGCACGGCCGACCGCACCGTGGGCTGGGGCGACGCGGCTCGACGCCGTACCCCAGCGGGCTTCGCCGGCGGGGTGGTCGCCGGGTGGGCGGGGATGGGCCGGGAGCGACGTCGCACCGCGCGGCCTCACCGAGGTCGGGCGCGGACGCCGAACCCCAGCGAGGCCGCGTGGGTCAGGACGGTTCGGTGAACCGAACCTCGGGGTAGGCCGGTGACGGCCCGTCGAGCAGGGGCCGGGCCCGGTCGCGCAGGTGCGCGTCGAGGAACGCCACGACGTACTCGCGGGTGATCAGCAGTTGCCGCTCCGCCGGAATGGCACCGGGGTCCATGCCGAGCTGGGCACCGAGGACCGGCCGGTCGGTGAACGACATGTGCCCGCTTCCGCTGACCGTGAGCCAGCGCTTCCAGCCGGCGAGGCCGGGCCAGTCGCGTTGCCAGCTCGCGTCCGCCGGCCGGTCGGAACCGACCAGCAGGAACGGCTTCCGCACCGCACCGGCCGGGACGGGAACGAAGAGGGTGCCATCCAGGTCGGCGCCGGCGTCGAGCCGCCGGTCGGTGCGGAGCGCCTGGGCGGCGCTGGCGCCGCCGATCGAATGCCCCACCATGCCGATCCGGCTCGCGTCGACGAACCGGGCGCCGCGCCACGCGGGACGGGGCCCGGTCAGCCGGTCGAGCACGAACGACACGTCGGCGGCGCGTCCCTCGACCAGCCGCGCCGCCACGTCCGGCCACTCCCGTTCGCAGGCGAGACAGTCGGCGACCCGGCCGTCCGGGAACTCCACGCCCCACGCCTCGTACGGATGGTCGAGGCCGGCCACCACGTACCCCCGGCTGGCGAGTTCCTCGGCCAGCCCAGTCAACGACTCCCGGCTCAGGCTGAACCCGGGGGAGAGCACCACCAGCGGCCAGCCCCGGGCGGCCGGCCGGACCGGCGCGTCGCGGCGGGCGTTCGTGCGTACGGTCGTCAGCACGTCCGGAGGCAGGGGCAGGCCCTCGGCGGCGACGATCCGCGCGGAGACAGCCGCCGTGGTGTAGGGCGCCGGTGCGCCGGCTGCGCCCACCGACGGGTACCAGAGGGAGACCATCAGCTCCCGGCGCGACTCGGGCCGCCACGGGTCGGGCCGTGCCGGGTCGGTGAGGTGCAGCCAGGTGGTGCCGACCGCGTACTGACCGGTCGGGGCCGGCAGGCGCAGGACCGGGGTCGCCGGTGCCGCCGGAGTCCCGGCCGCCGCGGTGCCGCCGGCCAGCAGCGTCGCCAGCAGCGCCAGGGGTACGGCGAGAGCCCACCTGCCCCTGCGCCTCGTGTCGTGGTGTGCGGTCAATGTGCTTCCCTTCCGTGGGTGGGGAACCGACGGTAGGGATCGGGGCGGGGGCGGCGCCCTGCCCGAAGGGCGGCCGACCGTACCCACTTTCGTCAGGGTCCCCCGGCGGGTACGGGCTGGCGGCGGTGCTCGTGATCGGCACCGGCGGGGCGCGCGCCGCCGTAGCCTGGGGACCGGCCCGGAGGTGGCGTCCGGAGGGGGCGGGCATGTGGAGCGAGTGGAGCGAGCCGGAGCCCGGCCTCGCGCCCGAGCACCCACGGACGGTCCGGGACGAACCAGTCCTGCTGACCGTCGACGGGCACACCTTCCGCGTGGGCCAGCGTGCCGACCAGCCCGGCACGTACGACTTCGACTGGCTCACCGGGCCACACGACTACGGTTTCACGCTCGGCGGACCCGCCGTGCCCATGAGCCGGCGGGAGATGGAGGACGCCATCCGCGGCTTCCTCGCCGAGATCGATCCCGCCACCGGCTACCTGAGGGAGTAGCGGCGCGCCGGGTGAGGCTCACGCGCCCTCGGGTGCGGGCAGGTCGAGCAGCGCCCCGAGCTGGCGGAACGCCTCGGGCCGGACCCGGTACCAGACCCACGTGCCCCGCCGTTCGGAGTCGACCAGACCGGCCTCGCGCAGCACCTTGAGGTGGTGGGAGATGGTCGGCCCGGACAGGTCGAACGCCGGCGTGAGGTCGCACACGCACATCTCCGGCACCGAGGCGATCATCGACATCAACCGCAGCCGGACCGGGTCGCCGAGGGCCTTGAACATCGGCGCGACCGCCACCGCCTGCTCGGCGTCCATCGGGCGGACCGCCAGCGGGGCACAGCACGCGACCGCTTGGAGATCCACGACCGGCAGAGACTGCTTCGACATGCGTCTAGCTTGACAGGCGTCAAAACAGGGTGCAACAGTGGGGCTTGCTTCGAAAGCCGTCTAGACAGCGGGCGAGGTCGCGTGCTGGCCGCCGCGGTCCTCGCCCGCTGACGTCCACCACCAGGAGGTCCCCATGTCCCGTGTGCAGCTCGCCCTGCGCGTGTCCGACCTCGAAGGCTCGGTCGCCTTCTACTCGACGCTGTTCGGCGTCGAGCCGGCCAAGCGCCGCCCCGGCTACGCCAACTTCGCCGTGCCGAACCCACCCCTGAAGCTCGTGCTCATCGAGGGCGAGGCCGGCCAGCCCACCGTCATGGACCACCTCGGGGTCGAGGTGTTCAGCACCGAGGACGTCGACGCCGCCGCGAAGCGGCTCGCCGAGGAGGGCTTGATCACCCTGGCGGAGAACGACACCGAGTGCTGCTACGCCCTCCAGGACAAGGTCTGGGTACGCGGCCCCGGCGACGAGCCCTGGGAGGTCTACACCGTCAAGGCGGACGCCGACACCCTCGTCAAGGCGACCGGGGGCGAGTGCCGCTGCGGCGAACCGTCCGGGCAGCAGCCGGCGACCGCGGGAACCGCCACCACCTGCTGCTGACCGTCACGCTGCCGATCGCCATGGCCGCCGAGCGGGTCTGGTGCGACTGCGGCCGAGACGGCAAAAGCAAGATCCCCACCGGCCTCTCCGCTGGTGGGGATCTTGTAAGCCCGGCGAAAGGCTTTGTGGCCAGGGGCGGGGTCGAACCGCCGACCTTCCGATTTTCAGTCGGACGCTCGTACCAACTGAGCTACCTGGCCGGGTCGCTCGGACCATGCTACCCGGAGGGCGAGTGATCCGCCCGGAGGGCATCCGGTCCGATACGCAGAACGCCGCGCATGATGAGCGCGGCGTCAGCGCTGCGGTCCTGACGGGACTTGAACCCGCGACCTCCGCCTTGACAGGGCGGCGAGCACTCCGACTGCTCCACAGGACCTAGCTCTGTTGCTCCGGCTTGCGCCGGTCGTGCCCCCAACGGGATTCGAACCCGTGCTACCGCCTTGAAAGGGCGGCGTCCTGGGCCGCTAGACGATGAGGGCGGCCCCGCCATCATTGCACATCGGCAACGTCAAGCGGACTTGCTCCCATCCGGCCCCGCCGGAGGCTTGGAAAGCATACGTGATGCCCCGGCGGTCGACCAAACCGGTATGGCCTCATCCGTGGCGGCGCGCAAAACCGCAGGTCAGGAGGGCCTAGCGGAGCCGGGTGACGCCGAAGCGCCGTTCCAGCTCGGCGATCACCGCGGGGCAGGCGGCGAACGTGGCGGCCCGGTTCCCGCCCCCGTCGTGCAGCAGCACGATGGCGCCGGGGCGGACGGCGCTCAGGACCCGCTTGGTGATCGTCGCCGCCGGCGGCCTGCTCCAGTCCTGCGGATCGACGCTCCAGTGCAGGGAGCGCATGCCGAGCTGCTTGGCCACCGCCACCACCTCGGGCGTCCACCGTCCGCCGGGCTGCCGGTAGTAGGTGATCCGGGCCTTCGGGACGGCCGCCCGGATGGCCTCGTTCGTGCGCTCCAGGTCGGCCCGGATCTCGGCGACCGGCCGCCGGCCGAGGTCCACGTCGTGCCGCCAGCTGTGGTTGCAGAGCTGGTGTCCCTCGCGGACGATCCGGCGGACCAGCTCGGGGTGGCGCCGGACCTCACGGCCGACGAGGCAGAACGTGGCCGTCACCTTGGCGGCGCGTAGCCGGTCCAGGATCTTCGGCGTCCACGCCGGGCTCGGCCCGTCGTCGAAGGTCAGCGCCACCGGGCGTACGCCGGTGCCACGGCGCAGCCCCGCCGGGAGGGTGGTCGGCAGGGGGCGGAGAGGCGGCTTGGTGGCCGTACGGGTCGGCTTCGGCGCGGCTGTGGGTGTCGGGCTCGGCGCCGGAGCGGTCGAGGCGGTCGAGGCGGTCGGGGTGGGGCCGTCGGCGGCCGGGGTTCCACCCTCGTTCGCGCAACCGGCGAGGACCAGCACCAGGCCCAGGACGCACGCGAGCACGGCACGGGCTCTCATGTGTTCGCTCCCGGAGGGGTTCGGGGTTCGCGGAACACCCGACGCTAGTGGACGCCCTCGCCCGGTGACACCCCCCGGGTCAGGCCGAGGGCGGCTGCTCCAGCGAGTCCCGAGCGGCCACGACCAGCGCGAGCGCCTCGGCGAGGTGGGTGGGGCGTACGACCCCGGAGGGGAGCGCCGCGACGGGCCAGCCGGGGCCCGCGGCCAGCACCAGCAGGGGCCGCCGACGCGCGGCGACCAGCGCCTCCAGTTGCGTGGGGTCGGCGGTCGCCGGGGTGTGCGACCAGAGGACCACGGCGGCGGGCCCGGTCCGGTCGACCGCCCGCAGCAGCGCCGGACTGGGGACGCGGGCCCCGAGCATGCGGTGGCCCACGCCGGCCTCGGCGAGGGCGGCGGCGAGCGCCTCGAGCGGCAGCGTGTGCTGCTCCTCGTCGGCGCAGGAGAGGAGGATCCGCGGCGGTCCGGCTGGCCTGGCCGCCCGGCTCAGCGCGGCGAACGCCTCGGAGACGCAACGGGACAGCAGGTGCTCCACCTCGATGAGCGCGTACGTGGCGGCGTGCCGCTCGCCGATGCCGGCCAGCACCGGCCGGATCAGCCGGTCCCAGGTGGCCACCACGCCCTCGTCGGCGAGGGAGCGGGCGATGGTCTCGCCGATCGCCGTCGAGTCCAGGCGCATAGCGGCGCGGGCCAGGCCCCGGGCGGCCGGCCCGGCCCGGCCGACGGGGATGGTCGGCCCGCCGCCGTCCCGGACCCCGGGCGGGCCTGACCGGGGCCGGTCCTCGACGCGTACGGCTCCGGGCGCCTGGCGGGCCCACCGCGCCGCCTCGGCGGGGCTGACACCCTCGGCGGTGAGCCTCCGCATGATCTCCAGGCGGGCCAGGTCGTCCGCCGTGTAGCGGCGGTGCTGGCCCGGCTCGTGGCGGCTGGGCCCGAGGCCGTAACGCTGGTGCCAGGTGCGCAGCGTGGTCACGGCGACCCCGAGCCGACGGGCGACCGCGCCCGCGCTCAGCGCCTCATCGACCACCCGACCGCTCCGGCGCCTCGTCGGCGGGCGCGCCCGACGGGACCGCGGCGACGTCGGGGCCGGCCGGCCCAGGGTCGGCCGGCGTGCCGGCCACGGCGCCCACGCCGCCGGCGGGCGGGGTGGCCGGGGGAACGGTGACGGCGGCGGGCCGGGCGTCCGGGCCGCCGGGACGCAGCAGGCGGCCCACCACCCCACGGAGCCACGGTGCGTACGCCCGCGGGTCGGCGTCCAGGTCGGCCTCGAGCGCCGTCGGCTCCACCCAGCGCAGCTCGGCCACCTCCGCCGGATCGGGCCGCAGCGGCGCGCCGGGGAGGAAGTCACCCCGCAGGACGTGGTCGTACTCGAACTCGACCCGGCCGGTGGTCGGGTCCTCGGCGTAGTAGAGGTGGATGCCCATCTCGGTCAGCTCGACCGGGCCCGCACCCAGCTCCTCCCGCAACCGGCGGTTCGCGGCCTCGGCCAGCGACTCGCCGGGCAGGGGGTGACCGCAGCACGAGTTGGCCCAGCGCAGCGGGAAGCGGGTCTTCACGGCGGCCCGGCGTTGGAGCAGCACCTGGCCGTCCGGCGCCACCAGCATGACGGAGAACGCCCGGTGCAACTGGCCCGGTGGCCGGTGGGCGGCCGCCACCGTCGTCTCACCGTGGGCCTGCCCGGCCTCGTCGACGAGCTCGACGAGATGCCCCTCACGGTCACTCATGCCGATCCTCCACTGCTGTCGCTCATCGGTCATCTCCTGTGACGCGGCCGGCGGCGAGCTTGCCGGAGATCAGCACCATCGGCACGCCCACGCCGGGCTGGGTGCCCGAGCCGACGAAGACCACGTTGGAGAGCGCCCGGTGCAGGTTGGTCGGCCGGAACGGCCCGGTCTGGAGGAAGCTGTGCGCGGCCGCGAACGGCGTGCCCGCCGCCATGCCCTGGGCCGCCCAGTCGGCCGGCGTCACCGTCCGCAGCACCTCCACGCCCGCGCCGAAGCCGACGTAGCCGCGGTCCTCCAGCGTGGCGACGAGCCGGTCGGCGTAGCGGTCGGCAAGGCCGCCCCGCCAGTCGAGCGGCGCCCGGTCGAGGTTGGGCGTCGGGGCGAGCACGTAGTAGGTGTGCCGGCCCGGTGGCGCCACCGACGGGTCGGTGCGGCTCGGGTTGGTGACCAGCAGCGATGGGTCGGACATCAGCTCGCCCCGGCGGATGACCTCGTCGAACGTGCCCCGCCAGGACCGACCGAAATGGATGTTGTGGTGGGCGATCCGCGAGTAGCCCTGGGTCGACCCGACGTGCAGGACCACGCAGGACGGTGAGTGGGTGAGCCGCCGGCGGGGCGCGGCGGGCAGCAGGTCGCGGTAGGCGACCGGCAGGTCGGGGTTGAGCACCACCACGTCGGCCGGCACGACCTCGCCGTCGGCGGTGAGCACCCCGGTGGCCCGGCCGTTCGCCGTCAGCACCCGGGTCACCGTGGTGCCGTACCGGATCTGCACCCCGTGCTTCTCCGCGGCGCCGGCCATGGCCCGCGCCACCGAGTGGACGCCGCCGCGGGGGAACCAGACCCCGGCCACCGCGTCGAGGTACGCGATGACGGCGTAGATGGCCAGCGCGTCGTGCGGGGCGAGCCCGGCGTACATGGCCTGGAACGAGAAGATCCGCTGGGTGCGCGGATCGCGGAAGAACTGCGCGATCTTGGTGTGCAGCCGGCGGAAGGCCCCGCCGGCCAGCAGCCGCAGCAGGTTGCCGGTGAGCAGGTCGACCGGCGTGTCCAGGTTGCGCTCGATGAAGTCGGCCCGTTCGAGCTGCCACAGCCGCCGGGCGTAGTCGACGAAGCGCAGGTAGCCGTCCGCCTCCCGCGGCCCGCAGACCCGGGAGATCTCGGCGGCCATCCGGGCGGTGTCGGTGATGACGTCGAGGGTCGAGCCGTCCGGGTAGTACGCCCGGTAGGCCGGGTCGAGCGGGGTCAGGTCGAGCCAGTCGCCCAGTTCCTCACCGACCGCGCCGAGCGCCTCGGCGATCAGCTCCGGCATGGTGAGCACCGTCGGCCCGGTGTCGAACTCGTAGCCGTCCACGCCGAGCCGACCCGCCCGGCCGCCCGGCACCGGCTCGCGTTCGAGCACGGTCACCTGGCGACCACGCCCGGCGAGGTGCAGCGCGCAGGCCAGGCCGCCCAAGCCGGCGCCGACGACGACCACCCGGTCCGTTCGTCCGTCCACCGTCCGCACGCCACCACCTCCTCGCGCGAGCGCCCATCATGCCTGTCGATCCCGGTCGGCGGTGACCGACCGGGCGAAAGCGACGCGAGCGGGCGGGACGATCCCCCGGCCGGGGTGAACGTCGGCCGCGTCCGCATCTGTGGCCGTCCGGCCGAGCGTACCCTAGAGTGACGAGTTGCGTCGATTGATGCGTCGATGAGGAGGGTCGGGTGGAAGCGGAGTTGGCCGCTGCCTATGACCGGTGTCGTGAGCTGCACAGACGGCACGGCCGCACCTACTATCTCGCCACCCGGCTGCTCCCCGCGTGGAAACGGCGACACGTGCACGCCCTCTACGGCTTCACGCGCTACGCGGACGAGATCGTCGACCGCACCGACGCTCTGCCGCCGGCGGAGCGCGCCGCCCGGCTCGACGACTGGGCGGGCCGGTTCCTCGCTGGCCTGCACCGCGAGCCGGTCGACGACCCGCTGCTCCCCGCCGTCCTGCACACCATCGCCGTCTTCGACCTGGACCGGGACGACTTCGCCTCGTTCCTCAAGAGCATGGCGATGGACCTGAGCGTCACCTCGTACCCCAGCTACGCGCACCTGCTCGACTACATGGAGGGTTCGGCGGCGGCCATCGGCACGATGATGCTGCCCGTCCTGGAGAGCAGCGACCCGGCCGCGGCCCGGGAACCCGCCCGGCAGCTCGGCTTCGCCTTCCAGCTCACCAACTTCATCCGCGACGTGGGCGAGGACCTGGCCCGCGGCCGGACCTACCTCCCCGACGAGGACCTGGACCGGTTCGGAGTGAGCAGGGACGACCTTGCCGAGGCGTCCCGCCGTGGCCGCGCCACCCCGGCGATCCGGGCGTTGATCGCGTACGAGGTGCGGCGCGCGCAGGCGCACTACGCGGCGGCGGCGCCGGGGATCACCCTGCTCGCGCCGGCCTCGCAGGCCTGCATGCGCACGGCGTACGCCCTCTACGGCGGCATCCTCGACGAGGTGGCCGCCCAGGACTACGACGTCTTCGCGCGCCGGGCCGTGGTGCCACGGCGGCGCCGGCTCGCGGTGGCCGCCCGTGCGCTGCTCACGCCGACCGGCACGCCCGTCGTGGTGCCCGGGCCGCCGCTGCCCCGCGCCGTGCCGGCCGAACCGACGCTGCCGAGGACGGCGGCGTCCTGAGCCGCCACCCGGTGTGCCCCGCCGTGCCGGTGCGTCCCGCGCTGCTGGTCAGAGGCAGTCGTGCAGGGCGTCCACCAGCGTCTCGACCCGGTCGAAGTCGGCGAGCCGGGCCGTCACGTACGCGAAGGCGTAGCCCCGGACCGGGTCGGCCCAGGCGCAGCTGCCCCCGAGGCCGCCCATGCCCCAGCTGCCGTCGTCCTCCCACTGCATGCCCAGCGTCCACCGGGTACGCCGCCCGAGCAGCAGGTCGTCGCCGTCGTACTGGACCCGGGTGGCCTCGGCGACCAGGTCGGGGCTGAACAGGCGGACGCCGTCCAGGGTGCCGCCGGCGAGCAGGCCGGCGTAGAGGCGTGCCAACCCGGTCGCGGTGGCGTGCAGGTTGACGGCGGGCACCTCGGCGCCGCGCCAGAGCGGGCTGTTCAGCACGGCCAGGTCCAGGCCGCCCGCGGGGTTGGTCACCGCCCGGTGGCGCAGGGAACCCGGCTCACTCGCCGTCCGGGTCGGCCAGCCCGGGTCGCCGTACGTCAGGTCGGCGCACCGGCGCTGGTCCGCCTCACCCAGGCCGAAGCCCAGGTCCAGCCCCCAGGGTCCGGCGATCTCCTCGGCCAGGAAGCGGCCCACCGGGCGGCCGTCGACGCGCCGGACCAGCTCACCCACCAGGTGCCCGTACGTCCAGGCGTGCTCGCCGGCGACGCTGCCCGGCTCCCACTCGGGCTCGGCGCCGGCCAGGTCTCCGCAGAGCAGGTTCCAGTCCCCGACGGCGGCAGCCGGCCGGGGCACCGGGAAGGCGGGCAGGCCGGCGGTGTGGTCGAGCACCTGCCGGACGGTGGCCGGGGCGCGGAAGCCGGGCCAGTGCGCGGCGACCGGGTCGTCCAGGCCCAGCCGCCCGCGGTCGACGAGCAGCAGCAGGCAGAGCGCGGCCAGTGGCTTGCCGACCGAGTAGACGTTCACGAGGGTGTCGGCTCGCCACGGACGTCCTGGAGTCCGCTCGCCGCCGACGATGTCGACCACGGGCTCGCCGTCGTACCAGATGGCGAGCCCGGCACCGGTCTCCCGCCCCTCGGCGAGCAGGTCGTGGAAGCGGTCGCGGACAGCGGCGAACCGAGCGTGATGCACCCCGCCACGGTAGGCCCCGTGCCCGCCCCCGCGCCCGCCCTCGGGTCCAGGCGCGTCGATCATGGAGTTGTCGCCGCGACACGCCGTGCCGGACGGCGACAACTCCATGATCACCGGGGCCACGGGCGGGGGCGCGGGTGGGGGTGGGGGGTGGTGGTGGGGGGTTGGGATCTGGGGGATGCTGTGCGGGTGGCTGAGCCGGAGCAGGTGGACGTGGTCGTTGTCGGGCTGGGCGTCGGGGGCGAGGAGGTGGCCGGGCGGCTCGCCGAGGCCGGCCTGAGCGTCGTCGGCATCGAGCGGAACCTGGTGGGCGGCGAGTGCCCGTACTGGGGCTGCATCCCGAGCAAGATGATGATCCGGGCGGCGAACGCGCTCGCCGAGGCGCGCCGGGTCGACGGGCTGGCGGGCACCGCGCAGGTGCGGCCGGACTGGGCACCCGTGGCGAAGCGGATCCGCGAGGAGGCGACCGACACCTGGAACGACCGGGTGGCCGTCGAACGGTTCACCGGCCGGGGCGGCCGGTTCGTCCGGGGCAGCGGCCGGCTGGAGGGACCCGGTCGCGTCCGCGTCGGTGACCAGGTCTTCCAGGCCCGGTACGGCGTCGTCCTGGGCACCGGTACGCGTCCGGCGGTGCCGCCGATCGACGGTCTGGCCGGCACGCCGTACTGGACGAACCGCGAGGCGATCGAGGTCGAGGAACTGCCGGAGTCGCTGCTCGTGCTCGGCGGCGGCGCGATCGGCCTGGAGTTGTCCCAGGTCTTCGCCCGGTTCGGCGTCCGGGTCACCGTCGTCGAGGCGATGGACCGGGTGCTCGCCGTGGAGGAGCCCGAGGCGTCCGAGGTGGCCGCCGCCGCGCTGCGCGCGGACGGCGTGGAGATCCACACCGGCGTACGCGCGGAGCGGGTCGACCACGACGGCGAGCGGTTCACCCTGCGCGGCGCCGGCGGGGTGGAGTTCACCGGGGAGCGGCTGCTGGTGGTCACCGGCCGCCGCGCGCACCTGGACGAGCTGGGGCTGGACACCGTCGGGGTGGACGCGAGCCAGCGGTATCTGCCGGTCGACGACCGCATGCAGGTCACCGACGGGCTCTGGGCGGTCGGTGACGTGACCGGCGAGGGCGCGTTCACCCACGTCGCCATGTACCAGGCGGCGATCGTCATCGCCGACCTGCTGGACCGGGCCCGGCACGCCCGGGCGGGAGCGGACCCGAGCGGCACGGCGAGCGTGGTCGGCGGCGCGATGGGTGCGGCGAGCGCGCTCAGCGCCAGCGGGTCGAGCGGGTCGGCGGGCACGGTGCCGCGTGCCGACTACCGGGCCCTGCCGCGGGTGACCTTCACCGACCCCGAGGTGGGCGCCGTGGGTCTGACCGAGGAGCAGGCGCGCGCCCGGGGGATCAACGTCCAGGTGGGCTTCAGCAAGCTCGCCGACTCGACCCGGGGCTGGATCCACCGGGTGGGCGACGAGGGTTTCATCAAGGTGGTGGCGGACGCCGACCAGGGCGTGCTGATCGGGGCGACCTCGGTCGGGCCGGCGGGCGGGGAGGTCCTGTCCGGGCTGGTGGTGGCCGTGCACGGGGCGGTGCCGGTCAGCCAGCTCCGGCACATGATCTACGCGTACCCGACCTTCCACCGGGCGATCGAGGCGGCGCTCGGAAACCTGCACTGACTGCCGGGATCTGACGAGCGAGGGCATGCGGCTGTTCGGTTCTTGCAGCGTTGTGACATAGGATTGCGGCCGTGACGAAGCGGTTGACCGAGGTGGCCCGGAAGGCGGGCGTCAGCGAGGCCACCGTGAGCCGGGTGCTCAACGGTCGCGGTGGCGTCTCCGAATCGACCCGTGCGGCGGTGCTCACCGCGCTCGACGTGCTCGGCTACGAGCGGCCGACGAAGCTGCGGGGTGAGCGGGCCCGGCTGGTGGGCCTCGTCCTCCCGGAACTGCAGAACCCGATCTTCCCGGCGCTCGCCGAGGTGGTCACCGGATCGCTGGCGCAGCGCGGGTTCACCCCGGCCCTGTGCGCGCGCACCATCGGTGGCGTCTCCGAGGCGGACTACGTCGAGATGCTGCTCGACCACCAGGTGTCCGGGGTGATCTTCGCGGGTGGGTCGTACGCGCTGGCCGACGCGCCGCACGACCACTACCGGCGGCTGACCGAGCGGGGGCTGCCGGTGGTGCTCGTGAACGCGGGCGTGGACGAGCTGGGCTTTCCCCGGGTCTCCACGGACGACGCGGTGGCCGTCGAGCAGGCGTACGGGCACCTGCGGTCGCTCGGGCACGAGCGGATCGGCATGGTGCTCGGGCCCGAGGGGCACGTGCCGTCACGACGCAAGCTCGCTGCGGTGGCCCGGATCGCCGGGTGGGCCGACCCGAGCGAGTGGGTCGAGCGGTCCAGCTTCTCGATGGAGGGCGCCCGGGTGGCGGCCACGAAGCTCGTGGACCGCGGCGTCACCGGGGTGATCTGTGCCAGCGACGTGCTCGCGCTGGGCGCGATCCGCGCGGTGCGCCGGCTCGGCCGCTCGGTGCCCGGTGACGTGTCGGTCGTGGGCTACGACGATTCGGCGTTCATGACCTGCACCGACCCGCCGTTGACGACGGTGCGGCAGCCGATCGAGACGATGGGCCAGGCCGCCGTCGACCTGCTGGTGACCCAGATCGAGGGTGCCGGCGTGCTGCACGACGAGTTGCTGTTCGAGCCCGAGCTGGTGGTGCGCGGCTCCACCGCACCCGCCCCCGGCCGCTGACGCCGGCCCGGCGCACCGCCGTCCCCACCGACTGATCGCTCCCTTCGGCCGTCGACCGCTGCCCGCGGTCGGCGGCCTTTCTCGTCGTGCCCCCAAGCGGGACAGAACTCCCGGATCGACCACTGCGGCCAGCGACAGTCGGGATCTCTCGTGATCCAGTCGTGTCCTTTCAAAACAGGATCGACATCTTGCCGGAACATGTCCACGTCGTTACAGTGACTCCACTCACAACTGGCCGCCGTGTCGCCACGGAGGGTCAGGTCGCATGACGGATACAGATCAGCAGCTGCGGTGACGTCCACCGCAGGTCCAGCGAGGTCATGGAGACACCCGTTCCCGAAGGGATGGACAGATGTCCGTACCGCAGTACCGGAAGACTGCGGCGTTGGCGCTCGTGGCCGGCCTGGGGCTCAGCCTCACGGCCTGCTCCACCAAGAGCGATGACGCGACGAGCGACGCAGGTGGCAAGGTCACCATCACCGTCGACTGCCAGCCGGTCGGCTCCCAGAAAGACCTGTTGCAGAACTGGAACGACGACGTCGCCGAGTTCCAGCGACAGAACCCGAACATCGTCGTCAAGAGCGTCAGCGTCGGCGAGCAGTGCAACAACCCGCCGGACTTCACGGCCCGGCTCGCCGGCGGCACGGTGACCGACCTCTTCTACGGGTACATGACCGATCTCCAGCAGGTGCTCGACTCCGGTCAGGCGATGGACATCACCGAGTTCGCCAACAAGGAGACGATCCCGACCTGGGACAGCGTCGACCCGGCGCTCAAGGAGGTCTTCACCGAGGACGGCAAGCTCTACGCCGTCCCGACGAAGAACTACTCGATGGGCCTGCTCTACAACAAGACCCTGTTCCAGCAGGCCGGGCTCGACCCGAACAACCCGCCCAAGACGTGGCCGGAGGTCCGGGAGGCCGCCAAGAAGATCTCGGCCCTCGGCAACGGCATCGCGGGGTACGCCGAGTACAGCGCCGGCAACACCGGCGGGTGGCACTTCACGGCGCTGCTCTACTCCCAGGGCGGCCAGGTGCTGACCGAGGACGGCAAGAAGGCCGACTTCAACAACGCGATGGGCCGGCAGGTCCTCCAGAACCTCAAGGACATGCGGTACGGCGACAACAGCATGGGCAGCCGCCAGCTGCTGCAGTGGGCCGACCTGCTGACCAACGCGGCCGCCGGCAAGGTCGGCATGTTCATCGGCGCGCCCGACGCCACGACCGCGATCGTCACGCAGTTCCAGGGCAAGTACCAGGACTGGGCGATGGCCCCGATGCCCGGCCAGGACGGCCCGGCGAAGGGAACCCTCGGCGGTGGCGAGGGCTACTTCTTCAAGAAGGGCCTGTCCAAGGAGCAGGTCGAGGCCGGTCTGAAGTGGCTGGCGTACGAGAAGTTGACGCCCGGCAAGGGCCAGTTCGACTACGTCCGGGCCAAGCCGCAGAACCAGCCGGTCGGTCTCCCGCAGCCGACGCTGTTCTCCGTGGGCAGCGACGCGCAGAAGCAGGAGGTGGAGCTCCGCAAGGCGAACGCCAACCTGCCGGTGGAGAACTTCACCGCCTTTGAGGCGACGCCCGTGCCGATCAAGGGTGAGCCGCGCAACGCGCAGGCCATCTACGCGGTGCTGGACGCGGCGATGTCCGGCGTGCTCACCAACCCGAACGCCAACATCGACGAACTCCTCAAGACCGCCGAAGGCAAGGTCAACCAGCTCCTCGCCGCCGAGGGCTGACCCGGTGCCGTGGGGGCCGGCGCCCCGGCCCCCACGGCGTCCCCCGCACCCGTCCGGTCACCGACTTCCGCAGGAGTTGCCTTGGCGATCACCACCGTCCCGGGAACCACCAGACCGGGTCGCTCCGCCACGCCGTACGCGGCAGGGCCACGGCGTACGAGCCTCGGCCGCAAGGTACGGGACAACCTCACGGGGCACGCGTTCCTGATCGGCGCGGTGCTCTGCTTCGCGGTCTTCTCCTGGTACCCGATGATCCGCGGCGTCGTCATGAGCTTCCAGCGCACCCGCCGGGGCGAGACCACCTGGGTGGGCTGGGACAACTACGCCCGCATCCTCGACGACCCCAGCTTCTGGACCGCCTGGAAGAACACGCTCTACTTCACGGCGCTGGCGCTCGTCCTCGGCTACGCGGTGCCGTTCTTCGTGGCGATCCTGCTCAACGAGTTCCGGCACGCCAAGGGCTACCTGCGGATCCTGGTCTACCTGCCGGTGATGCTGCCGCCGGCCTCGGCGCTGTTCCTCTTCAAGTACTACGCGTACGACCCGAGCGAGGCGGGCCTGTTCAACGCGGTCCTCGCGGCGCTGCACCTGCCGACGTCGGAGTGGATGCAGTCGCCCGGGATGACGATGCCCGCCATGGTGCTCGCGTCCACCTGGATGAACATGGGCAGCGCGGTGCTCATCTACCTGGCGGCGTTGCAGAACATCCCCGGCGAGCTGTACGAGGCGGCCGAGCTGGACGGCGCCGGGATCTGGCGGCGGATCGTCAACGTGACGATCCCGCAGACCCGGCTGATCCTCCTGCTCCTGGCGATGCTCCAGATCGTCGCCACGATGCAGCTGTTCATCGAACCGCTGATCCTCGCCAACGGCGCGGGCGCCGAGGACTCCGCCACCTCGGTGGCGTACCTCATCTACCAGCACGGGTTCTTCCAGAACGACCTCAACGGCGCGGCGGCGCTCGGCGTGATCATGCTCGTGGTGCTCGCCGGGTTCTCCGCCGTCTACGCGCGGCTGACCTCGAAACAGGACTAGGACGGGCGAGCAATGGCACACGACTCCGGGACCCGGACCCTCATCTCCCACGCCCAGCTCCGGCGGGGACGCGGCAAGGTCGTCTACTGGACGCTGCTCACCGTCGTCGTCGTGGTGTTCACGCTCGTGTTCCTCGGGCCGCTCTACTGGATGGTCACCGGCGCGCTCAAGTCCGGCCAGGAGATCGCCCAGACCCCGCCGTCGCTGTTCCCGCGGGATCCCCAGCCGCAGAACTACGTCGACGCGTGGAACAACCTCGACCTGGCCAAGCTGCTCTTCAACACCTTCTACTACGCGGCCGGCGCGTTGTTCTTCCAGCTCGTCCTCGACACGGCGGCGGCGTACTCGCTGTCGAAGCTGCGGCCGGTGTTCGGCAACGCGATCCTCGGTCTGATGCTGGCCACGCTGATGATCCCCGCGATGGTCCTCATCGTCCCGCAGTACGTCACGGTCATCGACCTGCCGATCCTGCACCTCAACCTGCTCGACTCGCCGTTCGCCATCTGGCTGCCCCTCGTCGCGAACGCGTTCAACATCTTCCTGCTGAAGCGGTTCTTCGACTCGATCCCGGAGGACCTCATGGCGGCCGCCGTCGTGGACGGGGCGACACCGCTGCGCACGCTGTGGTCGATCATCCTGCCGATGTCGCGCCCCATCCTCGGCGTCGTCTCGATCTTCGCGGTGACGGCGGTGTGGAAGGACTTCCTGTGGCCGAAGCTGGTCATGCCGTCGCCCGAGACCCGGACGGTCAGCGTCGGCATCTACGCCTTCTCCGGCGGCACACCCATGAACGTCGTCGTCGCCGCGTCGGTCATCGCGGCGATCCCGACCGTCGTCATCTTCCTGCTCTTCCAGCGGAACATCATGTCCGGCCTGACCACGGGCAGCCTCAAGGGATGACCCGCGGCGGTCCACGACCACCCCACCGACCCCCCCATTCAGGCCGGCGAACCGCCGACGAACCGACGCAGAAAGCAGGTGCCCGTGTCCACAGCAGACGACCCCCGGTGGTGGCGCAGCGCGGTGATCTACCAGATCTACCCGCGCAGCTTCGCCGACGCCGACGGTGACGGGATCGGCGACCTCGCGGGTATCCGGCAGCGCCTCGCGTACCTCGCCGGCCTCGGCGTGGACGCCGTGTGGTTCAGCCCGTGGTACCCGTCACCGATGGCCGACGCCGGGTACGACGTCTCCGACTACCGCGACATCGACCCCGTCTTCGGCACGCTCGCCGAGGCGGAGGAGCTGATCGCCGAGGCGCACCGGCTCGGCCTACGGGTGATCATCGACCTGGTGCCGAACCACTGTTCGGAGGCCCACCCGTGGTTCCAGGCGGCGCTCGCCAGCCCGGACGCCCCCGAGCGGGAGCTGTTCTGGTTCCGCCCGGGTCGGGGCCCGGACGGTTCGCAGAAGCCGACCGACTGGGTCTCCCCGTTCGGCGGCGACACGTGGACGCGTACGACCAACCCGGACGGCACGCCGGGCGACTGGTACCTGCACCTCTTCGCCCCGCAGCAGCCCGACTTCAACTGGGACCACCCCCGCGTCCGCGCCGAGTTCGAGGACATCCTGCGGTTCTGGCTCGACCGGGGCATCGACGGCATCCGGATCGACTCGGCCGCGATGCTGGCCAAGGACCCGGCGCTGCCCGAGGCCACCCCGGACGGCCCGAGCCCCTTCATCGACCTGGACGCGGTGCACGAGATCTACCGGAGCTGGCGGCGCATCGTCGAGGAGTACCCGGGCGGGCGCGCCCTGATCGGCGAGGTGTGGCTACCCGACCAGCAGCGCTTCGCCAACTACCTGCGCCCGGACGAACTGCACGCGGCGTTCAACTTCGACTTCCTCGGCTGCGCCTGGGATCCGGTGGCGCTGCGCGCCTGTATCGACGCCACGCTGGCCGCGCACCTCCCGGTCGGCGCCCCCGCGACGTGGGTGCTCTCCAACCACGACGTGACCCGCCACGTCACCCGGTACGGGCGGGAGGACACGACGTTCAGCTTCGCGGCCAAGCGGGAGGGGATCCCGAGCGACCTGGAGCTGGGCACCCGCCGTGCCCGGGCCGCGGCGCTGCTGTCCCTCTCGCTGCCCGGCGCCGCGTACGTGTACCAGGGCGAGGAGCTGGGTCTCTGGGAGGTCGAGGACATCCCACCGGAGCTGCGCCAGGACCCCATGTACTTCCGGTCCGGCGGGGTCGACCCCGGTCGGGACGGCTGTCGGGTGCCGCTGCCCTGGTCCGGCGAGACGCCGCCGTTCGGCTTCAGCCCGGACGGCGCGACCGCCCGGCCCTGGCTCCCGCAGCCGGCGGACTGGAAGGACCGCACCGCCGAGGCCCAGGCCGGCGACGAGCGCTCGATGCTCGAGCTGTACCGGGCCGCGATCGCCATCCGCCGGGCCGAGCCGGCGCTCGGCGACGGGGAGCTGACCTGGCTGCCCGCACCGGACGGCGTGCTCGCCTACCAGCGGTCGCCCCGCTTCACCTGCGTGGTCAACCTTGCCGGCGCCCCGGTGCCGTTGCCGCCGCACACCGAGCGGCTGCTCGCCAGCGGGCCGCTCGACGACGACCTGCTGCCGCCGGACACCGCCGTCTGGCTGCGTACCACCGAAACGACCGCGACCTGACACCCCGCGGCGTCGGCGGCCCGTCCCGGCCGCCGACGCCGCATCGACCAGCCGGCGGCCCGTCCCGGCCGCCGGCGCCGCCCAGGGCCACCGCGCCGACCCGCCGGGCCGGCCGGCCGAGACGGACAGGAGGTATCCGCCGCACCACCAACTCGGGGGGACCGCAAGAGCAACTCGGGGGGACCGCACCGCACGGGGGATCTGGACCACCGACGAGAGGGAGAGCTTCGCTCATGCCCGACCACGCCACCGACACCCCACCCCGAAGAGCCCGCATCCGCACGGGCACGGCCGCCCTCGCGGCGGCCGCCCTCACCGCGACCTCGCTCACGGTCGTCGCGCTGACCGGCACCGCCACCCCGGCCCAGGCGGCCGGGCTCTCCCCGTTCGACATCCCGGGGCGCGGCGCCACCGTCCCGTTCGTCGAGCACGAGGCCGAGGAGGCCGCGCACACCGGCACGAGGATCGGCCCGGACCGGCGCTACGGCACGCTGCCGTCCGAGGCGTCCGGCCGCGAGGCCGTCACGCTCGACGCGGTCGGCGAGTACGTCGAGTTCACGCTGACCGCACCCGCGAACGCGGTCACGTTCCGGTACAGCATCCCGGACAACGCCGCCGGCACGGGCCGGGACGCGAGCATCGACCTGCGCGCCAACGGCGCCCTCGTGAAGTCCGTTCCCGTGACGTCCCGGTATGGCTGGTACTACGGCGGCTACCCGTTCAACAACAACCCGGGCGACGTCAACCCGCACCACTTCTACGACGAGACCCGGACCATGTTCGGCACCACCTACCCGGCCGGCACGAAGATCCGCCTCCAGGTCTCCTCGACCGCCCAGTCACCCAGCTTCACCATCGACCTGGCCGACTTCGAGCTGGTCGGGCCGGAGATCCCGAAGCCCGCCGGCGCGCTCGACGTGGTCGCCGACTTCGGCGCCGACCCGACGGGCGCCACCGACTCGACCGCCAAGTTCCAGGCCGCCGTGGACGCCGGAAGGGCGCAGGGGCGGACCGTGTGGATCCCGCGGGGCACGTTCACCCTCTGGGACCACGTGGTGGTCGACGGGGTGACCCTGCGCGGCGCCGGGCCGTGGTACTCGGTGCTCGGCGGTCGCCACCCCACCGACCGCAAACGTGCCGCCGGCATCTACGGCAAGTACGTCCCGGGCGGCGGCTACGGCGGCGAGATCCGCCCGCACGAGGCCGGTGGCCCGAGCCGCAACGTGACCCTGCGCGACTTCGCGATCATCGGTGACATCCGGGAACGCGTCGACGAGCACCAGGTCAACGCGATCGGCGGGGCCATGTCCGACTCGGTGGTCGACAACGTCTGGCTCCAGCACACCAAGGTCGGCGCCTGGATGGACGGGCCGATGAACAACTTCACGATCCGCAACAGCCGGATCCTGGACCAGACCGCCGACGGGGTGAACTTCCACTGGGGAGTCACGAACTCCACGGTGACCAACACGTTCGTCCGCAACACGGGCGACGACGCGCTGGCCATGTGGGCGCAGAACGTGCCGAACGTCAACAACTCGTTCACCTTCAACACGATCGGCGTGACGATCCTCGCCAACCACCTGGTCACGTACGGCGGGCGGGACATCAGGATCACCGACAACGTGACCGCCGACTCGGTCACCAACGGCGGCGGCATCCACGTGGCCAACCGCTACCCGGGGGTGAACGGCCCGACCGCCGTCTCCGGGACGATCACCGTCGCCCGGAACACGCTGATCCGCAACGGCAACTCCGACTACAACTGGCGGTTCGGCGTGGGCGCGATCTGGTTCTCCGCGCTCAACGAACCGATCCAGAACGCGACGATCGCGGTCACCGACACCGACATCCTCGACAGCTCGTACGCGGCCCTGCACTGGATCGAGGGCGCCACCAGCGGGATCAGCTTCAGCAACGTCCGCATCGACGGCGCCGGGACGTACGCCCTGCAGGTGCAGGCACCCAGCCAGGTCTCGTTCACGAACGTGCGGGCCACCGGCATCGCGCAGGCCAACCCGATCCACAACTGCGTGGGCAGCGGCTTCCAGATCACCCAGGGCCCCGGCAACTCCGGCTGGTACACGCCCACGCCGTACTGCGGCCCCTGGCCCGAGCCGCAGTGGGGCGGCGGTCCCACCGACCCGCCGCCCACCGATCCGCCGCCGACCGACCCGCCACCCGCGGGCGGCAACCTGGCCCTCGGCCGGCCCGTCACCGCCACCAGCTCCACGCAGACCTACGTGGCGGCCAACGCCGTGGACGGCAACACCGCCAGCTACTGGGAGAGCGCGAACAACGCCTTCCCCCAGTCGCTGACCGTCGACCTGGGCGCGGTGCGCGCCGTCGACCGGGTGGTGCTGAAGCTGCCGCCGCCGGCGGCCTGGCAGACGCGTACGCAGACGCTGGCCGTGCTCGGTTCGACAGACGGGTCGTCGTTCGGCACGCTGAAGGGGTCGGCCGGTTACACGTTCGATCCGGCGTCCGGCAACAGTGTGACGATCGCCCTGCCCGCCGGTGACCGGCGGTTCGTGCGGCTGACGTTCACCGGCAACACCGGCTGGCCGGCCGGCCAGCTCGCCGAGTTCGAGGTGCACGGCGATGGCACCCCGCCCACCACGCCACCGCCCACCACCCCGCCGCCCAGCGGAAACCTGGCGGCCGGGCGGCCGGTCTCGGCGACCAGCCACACCGACGTGTACGTGCCCGCGAACACCGTTGACGGCAACCCGAACACCTACTGGGAGAGCGCCAACAACGCCTTTCCCCAGTCGGTGACCGTCGACCTGGGCAGCGCCCGCCCGGTGTCCCGGCTCGTGCTGAAGCTCCCGCCCGCGGCGGCCTGGCAGACGCGTACGCAGACGCTGGCCGTGCACGGTTCCACAGACGGGTCGTCGTTCGGCACGCTGAAGGGGTCGGCCGGTTACACGTTCGATCCGGCGTCCGGCAACAGCGTGACGATCGCCCTGCCCGCCGGTGACCGGCGGTTCGTCCGGCTGACGTTCACCGGCAACACCGGCTGGCCCGCCGGCCAGCTCGCCGAGTTCGAGGTCCACGCCACCTGACGTGCGCCGGTGGGGCCCTGCCGCCGATCGGGGCCCCACCGGCGCGCCCGCAACACCCCCGCACCACCACCGCACACGCCTCTCCACGTCCCCCGGGAAGAAGGTGTCCGCAACCATGTCCAGATTCCGCACCCGACTCATCGCGGTGCTCACCGCGGTCGGCCTGGCCGTCACCGCGGCTCCGGCGCCGCCGGCCGCCGCCGCGGGCGGCCCGAACCTCGCCGCCGGGCGCAGCACCTCCGCCAGCAGCGCCAACGGACCGTACGTCGCCGCCAACCTCACCGACGGCAACCAGGGCAGCTACTGGGAGAGCAGCGGCGCCCTCCCGCAGTGGGCCCAGGTCGACCTCGGGTCCAGCCAGTCGATCGACCAGGTGACGCTCAAGTTGCCGGGCGGCTGGGAGGCCCGCACCCAGACGCTCTCCGTGCAGGGCAGCGCGGACGGCAGCGGCTTCAGCACCATCGTCTCCTCCGCCGGGCGGTCGTTCAGCCCGGCCAGCGGAAACACCGTGACCCTCAGCTTCCCGGCCACCAGCACCCGGTTCGTGCGGATCGCCGTCACGGCGAACACCGGCTGGCCGGCCGCCCAGCTCGCCGAGCTGGAGGTGTACGGCGCCGCCACCTCCTCGACCAACCTGGCGCTCGGCAAGGCGATGGCCGAGAGCGGGCACGCCGACGTGTACGGCGCCGCCAACGCCAACGACGGCAACGCGGCCACCTACTGGGAGAGCGTCAACAACGCCTTCCCGCAGTGGATCCAGGTCGACCTGGCCGCCACCGTGAACGTCGACCGGCTGGTGCTCAAACTGCCGGCCGGCTGGCCGGCGCGCAGCCAGACGCTGACCGTACAGGGCAGCACCAACGGGTCGACCTTCAACACCCTGGTCGCCTCGGCGGCGTACGCCTTCAACCCGGGCTCCGGCAACACGGTCACCGTGACCGTGCCGACGGCGTCCACCCGGTACGTCCGGCTGCTGTTCACCGCGAACACCGGCTGGCCCGCCGGGCAGCTCTCCGAGCTGGAGGTGTACGGCCCGGCCACCGGCGACACGCAGCCGCCCTCGGCGCCCGGCAACCTCGCCTTCACCGAGCCGGCGCCCGACCAGATCCGGCTCACCTGGACGGCGTCGACCGACAACGTGGGCGTGACCGGCTACGACATCTACGCCAACGGTGTGCTGCGCACCAGCGTCGGCGGCTCGACGCTCACGTACACCGACACCCAGCCGGCCGGCGCCACGGTCACCTACCACGTCCGGGCCCGGGACGCCGCCGGCAACCAGTCGCCGAACAGCAACACGGTCACCCGTACGGGCAACACCGGTGACACGGTGGCACCCACGGCGCCGGGCAACCTGGCGTACACCGAGCCGGCGAGCGGCCAGATCCGGTTGACCTGGACGGCGTCCACCGACAACGTCGGCGTGACCGGCTACGACGTGTACGCCAACGGCTCCCTGCGCGGCAGCGTCAACGGCACGACCCTCACGTACACCGACACCCAGCCGGCGTCGGCCACCGTCTCCTACGTCGTGCGTGCCCGCGACGCGGCGGGGAACGTGTCGGCGAACAGCAACACGGTGACCCGCCCCGGCAGCACGCCGGGCGGCACCAACCTGGCGGTCGGCAAGCCGATCACGGCCTCGTCGGTGGTGCACATCTTCAACGCGGTCAACGCCAACGACGACGACGTCACCACCTACTGGGAGGGCGCGCCGGGGGCGTACCCGAGCACCCTGACCGTCGCACTGGGCGCGAACGCGACCATCAGCTCGCTGGTGGTCAAGCTCAACCCCGACCCGGTCTGGGGGCCGCGTACGCAGACGTTCCAGGTGCTCGGCCGGGAGCAGTCGGCGTCGGGGTTCACGACGCTGGTCGGCTCGGCCACGTACTCGTTCAACCCGGCGAGCGGCAACACCGTGACCATCCCGGTCTCGGCGACCGCCGCCGACGTGCGGCTCCAGTTCACGGCCAACTCCGGCTCGTCCAACGGGCAGGTCGCCGAACTCCAGGTGATCGGCGTGCCGGCGCCGAACCCCGACCTGACCGTCACCGGCATCACCGCGTCACCGGCCACGCCCGTCGAGACCGACGCGATCACGCTGAGCGCCACGGTCCGCAACGCCGGCACGGCGGCCTCGGCCGCCACCGCCGTCGGCCTCTACCTGGGTACGACGAAGGTCGGCACGGCGAACGTCGGTGCGCTGGCCGCCGGGGCGTCCACCACCGTCTCGGCGAACGTCGGGCCGCGCAACGCGGGCAGCTACGAGCTGGTCGCGAAGGTCGACGAGGCGAACACGGTCATCGAGCAGAACGAGGCCAACAACACCTACACCCGCCCGACCCCGCTCACCGTCAGCCCGGTGGCCAGTTCCGACCTGGTCGCGTCCGCGGTCACCTGGTCGCCCGGCACGCCGAGCGCGGGCGCCACGGTGAGCTTCGCGGTGACCATCCGCAACCAGGGCACGATCGCGTCGGCGAGCGGCGCCCACGGCGTCACGCTGACCGTGCTGAACGACTCGGGCGCCGTCGTGCGGACGCTGACCGGCTCGTACAGCGGCACCATCGGCGCGGGCGCGACGGCCGGCCCGGTCGACCTCGGCACCTGGACGGCGGCCAACGGCCGGTACACCGTGCGGGTGGTGCTCGCCGACGACGCCAACGAGTTGCCGGTGAAGCGGCAGAACAACACGAGCGAGCGGGCGCTCTTCGTCGGTCGCGGTGCGAACCTGCCGTACGACATGTACGAGGCGGAGGACGGCTCGGTCGGCGGCGGCGCGCAGGTGGTCGGGCCGAACCGGACCATCGGCGACCTGGCCGGCGAGGCGTCCGGCCGCCGGGCGGTGACCCTCAACACGACCGGCGCGTACGTCGAGTGGACCACCAAGGCGCCCGCCAACGCCCTGGTGACCCGCTTCTCCATCCCGGACGCGCCGGGCGGCGGCGGGATCACCTCGACGCTGAACATCTACGTCAACGGTGTCCTGCACAAGCCGATCAGCCTGACCTCGAAGCACATCTGGCTGTACGGCGCCGAGGCCGGACCGAGCGACTCGCCGAGCGCCGGCCCGCCCCGGCACATCTACGACGAGGCGAACGTCCTGCTGGACTCGACCATCCCGGCGGGCAGCCGGATCCGGCTCCAGAAGGACCCGGCGAACAGCACCACGTACGCCATCGACTTCGTCAACCTGGAGCAGGTGGCGCCGCGCGCCAACCCGGACCCGGCCCGGTACAAGGTGCCGAACGGCTTCAGCCACTCCGACGTGCAGAACGCGCTGGACGCCGTCCGGATGGACACCACGGGCACCCTCGTCGGCGTCTACCTGCCGGCCGGCACGTATGAGACCTCCCAGAAGTTCCAGGTCTACGGCAAGCCGGTCAAGGTGGTCGGCGCGGGCATGTGGTACACCCGCTTCCAGACGCCGACGGGGCAGCAGAACACCGACGCCGGCTTCCGCGTGGAGCCCTCGGCCAGCGGGTCGTCCTTCGAGCACCTCGCCTTCTTCGGCAACTACACCAACCGGATCGACGGGCCGGGCAAGGTCTGGGGTGAGCTGAAGGACGTGGACAACCTGACCCTCGACAACGTCTGGGTCGAGCACACGGTCTGCGCGTACTGGGGTGTCAGCGTGAGCGGCCTCAAGATCACGAACAGCCGCTTCCGGAACACGTTCGCCGACGCGGTGAACATGACCAACGGCAGCACGGGCAACCTGGTCGCCAACTCGGAGGGGCGCTCCAACGGCGACGACGCGTTCGCGCTCTTCTCCGCCACGGACCAGGGCGCGTCCACCGGCAACCACGGGAACGTCTTCGAGAACCTGACCGCAACGCTGACCTGGCGGGCGGCCGGCATCGCGGTGTACGGCGGCTACGACAACGTGTTCCGCAACCTCTACATCGCGGACCAGTTGACGTACTCCGGCATCACGATCAGCTCGCTGGACTTCGGCTACCCGTTCATCGGGTTCGGGGCCAGCCCGCCCACCCGGTTCGAGAACATCTCCCTGATCCGGTCGGGCGGCCACTTCTGGGGAGCGCAGACCTTCCCCGCGATCTGGATCTTCTCGGCGTCGAAGGAGTTCCGCGGCATCCGGGTGTCCGACGTGGACATCGTGGACCCGACGTACTCCGGGATCATGTTCCAGACCAAGTACACCGGCAGCCAGCCGGAGAACCCGGTCACCGACACCGTCTTCACCAACGTCTCGATCTCCGGGGCGCGGCGCAGCGGTGACGCCTTCGACCACAAGTCGGGCTTCGGCATCTGGGTCAACGAGATGCCCGAGCAGGGCCAGGGCCCGGCGGTCGGCTCCGCGACCTTCAACAACCTCCGCCTGACCGACAACGACGTCGACATCAGGAACACGACCTCGACGTTCACCATCATCCGCAACTGACCACCCCGACCGCGGGGCGCCGCCGGGAGGACCCACCCTCCCGGCGGCGTCCCCGCTTCATCCGCACCCGCGCGGCCGCTGTGGGGCTGCTGACGACAGCCCTGGCCGAGGTCCGGGTCAGGTGGCCGGTGCGCCGTGCCGGCCGGCCCCGGCGGCGAACCGGGCAGCCCCGGCCGCCGCGTCCGTGGCCAGCGACTCCATCCCGTACGCCAGCTCGGCCGCCATCGCCTCCGGCTCGGGCAGCCCGGCGCCCGCGAGCACCGCGGCCCGGTCGTTGCGCAGGCAGGTCTGCGGGAACCGGGCCAGCTCCGCGGCCAGCTCCTCGGCCGCCGCCCGCGCCGTTCCCGGCGCGACCAGGCGGTTGACCAGCCCCATGGCGTACGCCTCCTCGGCGGACACCGGGCGGCCCGTGAGGATCAGGTCCATGGCCCGGCTCTCGCCGATGAGGCGGGGCAGCCGTACCGTGCCGCCGTCGACGAGCGGCACCCCCCAGCGCCGGCAGAACACCCCGAGCACCGCGTCGGACTCGGCCACCCGCAGGTCGCACCAGAGCGCCAGCTCCAGGCCACCGGCGACGGCGTGACCGGAGATCGCCGCGATCACCGGCTTGCCGAGGGCCATCCGCGTCGGGCCCATCGGCCCGTCCCCGTCCGGCTCGACCCGGTTGCCGCGCGGTGTGCCGATCGCCTTCAGGTCGGCGCCCGCGCAGAACGTGCCGCCGGCACCCCAGAGCACGGCCACCGACGCGTCGGAGTCGGCGTCGAAGGCGCGGAACGCGTCCGCGAGCGCCCGCGCGGTCGGCCCGTCGACGGCGTTGCGCGCCTCCGGTCGGTCCAGGATCACGGTGGTCACCGGCCCGTCGCGTTCGACCCGTACGCCCATCGGCACAGCATGCCCGGCGCGCGGCCGGCGTACCAGGCCCGACTTGGGCGGTTTGCCGTCGTCTCTGGCGGGAAGTGGGTAGCCGTGCGAGCACTCCTGACGAAGATCGAGCAGAACACCCGGCTGGACGGGGTGGGTGACCGGTTGCAGCGCGCCGTCCAGGCGACCCTGCGACCGCAGTGGCTGCGGGACCTGTTGCACGGCGTCCCGCTGGGCCATCCGCTGCATCCGGCGATGGTGCAGGTGCCGGTGGGTTCGTGGATCAGCGCGGCGATCCTCGACCTGATGCCCGGTCAGCGCCGGGCGGCCACCACGCTGACCGCGGTCGGCACCGTGAGCGCCGTGCCGGCGGCCGTGGCCGGCCTCAACGACTGGGCGGCGCTCGCCCCCGACCAGCGGCGGGTCGGCCTGGTCCACGCCGCGGCCAACAGCATCGGCCTGGCGTGCTACGCCGGTTCGCTGGCGGCTCGCTTCTCCGGCCGGCACAGCCTCGGGCGGATGCTCAGCTTCGCGGGCCTCGGCGCCGCGAGCATGGGCGCCTACATCGGCGGGCACCTCGCGTACAAGCAGGGCGCGCAGGTCAACCAGAGCATCTCCGAGATGCACCTCATCAGCCAGGGGTGGCACCCGCTCGGCGACATGGCGAGCCTGCCGCAACGGCAGCTGATCACCCGGGAGATCGACGACGTGTCGGTCATCCTCTACCGGCACGGTGACGACGTCACCGTGATGCTGGAGCGCTGCCCGCACCAGAGCGGCCCGCTCGGCCAGGGCGAGGTGCAGGAGATCGACGGGCACGCCTGCGTGGTCTGCCCCTGGCACGGCAGCACGTTCCGGCTCAACGGTGGCGAGGTCGTGCACGGCCCGTCCGGCAACGACCAGCAGGTCCTGCCGACGCGGATCCGCGACGGCGTGCTGGAGGCCCGGCTGCCCTGACAGCTCAGGGCCGGTCCTTCCGGTGCCGCCCGGCTGGCAGCTCGCCCGTCGCGCGTGCGTGGGCGCCCGCCTGCCCGCTCGGCAGCGCCCGGCCGGCTCTGCGGCCCGCGACGGCATCCGCCCGGTCGGCGCCCCGAGCGGTCGACGCCCCGGCGGCGCCCCGAGCGGCCCTCGCCCCGGCGGTGCCCCGACCGGTTCGCGCGCCGCTGGTGGCCGGGCGGCGGCGCAGCCCGAGTACCGCGCCCACCTGGGCGCCGACGATGCTCGCCACGGCGAGCACGGCCGAGATCGCCAGGGGGCGGTTCAACCGGTCCGGCTCGGTGGCCCGGGCCGCGCCCACGGTCATCGCCGGCGACCCGGCCTCGGACGACCCGGTGCCCGTCCGGTGCCCACCCGGCTGGCCGGACACCACCTCCGCCTGCCGGCCGCCATCGCCCACCCCGGCTCGCTCGCCGGCGCCCGGCGACGGTGCCGCCTCCCGGTCACCGTGTGCCGGGGCCACCCGCTCGGGAACGGGACGGGCGACGAGACGGCCCGTGGCGTGCGGCCGTACGCCCTGGTCGGTCGCGCGTTCCGGGAGCCTGATCAACTGACCCGGGCGGATCCGGTCCGGATCGGCCAGCCGGTTGAGCCGGGCCAGCTCGCGGTAGTCGGCGAACTCGTCCAGGTAGCGCTCGGCCACCGCGCCGAGGTAGTCGCCCTTCGCGACCCGGTAGACGGGTGCGCCCCCGGCCGGCGCGTCCCGCGTGATCGGGCTCGCGACCGTGGCCGGACCGGACGAAGCCGCCCGCGCGACGGCGGCCGGCCCGGCGTACGCCTGGGTGCCGGTGACCGCGGTCGGCCCGGCGTACGCCTGGGTGCCGGTGACCGCGGTCGGCCCGGCGTACGCCTGGGTGCCGGTGACCGCGGCGGCGCTGGCGGCGGCCGGCGCGGCGGCGACGATCAGCGCGACCGAGCCGACCAGCGCGGCGGCGGCCCGCTGCTGGCGGCTCATGCCGGGCAGCCGGGGCGCCGGGCGGCGCAGCGCCTGGGCGCCGAGTTCGACGAGCACCGAGAGGGTGAACGTGGCCCAGCCGAACCAGCCGGCCACCGCCAGCGCCCGCAGGAACAGCTGCCCGTCGTCGCGGCTGGTCAGCGTGGCGCCGACCTCGGCGAGCGACGGTACGTGGTCGGGGAGCGGGTTGCCGGCGAAGGCGAGCAGCGCCACGGGCGCGCCCACCACCACCGCGCAGAGCACGACGAGCGCGCCGAGCCCGGTGAGGACGCGCCCGGTGCGGCGTACGGCCGAACGAACCATGCTGCCTCCCTACGGTTCCCCGGTGAGGGCCCGCGCGGTGGCCTCACCGGTCACGGTGACGGTGTCGCCGAAGCCGAAGAGGCCGAGCATCGACCGCCGGTACGTGACCTCGACCCGGACCCTGACCAGCGTCTCGCCCCCGACGACGGGGAAGCTGACTGTGTGGCGGCGGACGCCGCCGGCGGCGGCGAGGTAGTCGGCCACGGCGGCGCGTGCCTGCCGTTCGTCGATGCGCTTCGGCCCGCCGGCGATCGCGGTGGCCCGGTCGATCGCCTGCCCGCCGGTGCGGGCGGCCTCGGCGGCGAGGTTGTCGGCGCGTTGCAGGCTCCGCAACTGGCCGGCGCCGTCGTACGAGAGCCCGATGAGCGCGAGTACCCCGACCATCGCCACGGCGAGGAAGATGCTCACCCGTCCCGCGTCCCGATTCATCCTCGGCTCCGGTAGCGGTCCAGCGGCGAGGTGAAGCTCGCCGCGACCCGGTTGCCCGCCGGCATCCCGGGCAGCACGGAGAGGTGGATGTCCTCGAAGGACACGGTGCAGCTGACCTGGACGGTGACCGTCGCCTCCTGCCCCGCGCGGCTGCGGAAGGCCGCCGCGAAGCTCGTCGTCCGGCCTCCGACCGAGCCGCTGAAGGTGAGTTCGGGCGGCTCGGTGCAGGCCAGGCCGCGCCAGCCGAGCTGCCGGACGGCCGCGGCGCGGGCCGCCGCGCGGGCCGTGGAGGCGTCCCGGGAGATCGAGGCGGCGCGGGCCGCGTCGTGCGCTGCCGCGTCGATCGCCTCGGCCGCCACCGCCGTACGCCCGGTGGCCCCGGCCAGCACGATCAGCGCGATGAACGCCGGGGCGAGCACCGCCACCTCGATGGAGACGGAGCCCCGTCCGCCGTCGCGGGTCACGGCGTGGTCCACCGTTCCACCGTCCCGTGCGCGGTCTGCGTCACCGGGAATCTCACCAGGGGGATCACCGAGAGGGACCGGCCCCGCACCGTGCAGGTCACCTCGGTGGCGGTGGTCTCGCACACCGGCCCCGGCCGGTCCCATCCCACGAGCCAGTCACCGGAGGCGCGGAGGAACCGGGTGGCGCGCTGCGGCCCCGCGTCCGCGGGGGCCTGGTACACCCGCTGCGCGTTGACCGCGCTCTGCGCGGCGTTCAGCGCGGTCGACCGGGCCACGAACCAGACGGCGACCTGCACCGACGCGAAGAGCAGCACCAGGATCACGGGCATCACCACCGCCAGTTCGACGGGGTTGGCGCCCCGGTCCGCACCGCCGGCCACCAGCCGCCGCGCGACGGGAGCGGCCAGGCGGCGGGCCGCGAGGGGAGCGGCTCGGCGGCGAGCCGCGACGCGGGAGGCGTCCCGCTCCGCGCGCCGGCCGCCGTGGGCGCGGGGGCCCGTCCCGCGTACGGCGACGGCCGGGTGGGTGCGCCGGACGGCGCGTGCCGCCCGGCGCACCCGGCCGGAAGCGACTCGGTGCATGGCCCTTACTTCGGGTCCTGGTGCTTCGGGATGTTGTCCATCCAGTCGTTGGCGCTGGCCAGGGCCGCCGCGGTGACCGCCATGGCGACCGCCACGAGACCAAAGATGATCACCGCGGTCGGCACCGGGCTGTCGCCGCGCTCGCCGTGGCGGCGCAGTTCGGCCAGGCGCGCGGTCAGCGCGGCGTGCAGGTAGGTGATGAGCGGCATGGCGTACTCCTTCTCGGTGCGGGGTCAGAGGCGGGCGATGAACGGGTAGATGGCGAAGCCGAGCAGGACGAAGACGAGCAGGGCGCCCGGGATGTCGAGGCGGCTGGTCACCCCCTCGGCGCGGGCCAGGTTGTCGGTCCGGATCTGGTCGCGCAGCGAGTCGGCCCGGCTGCGCAGGGTCTCGTGCACCTGCGCTCCCTCGCTGCCGGAGGAGCGCATGATCGCCCCCACGTCGCCCAGCTCGGGGATGCCGATCCGGTCGGCGAGGTCCCGCAGCTCGTCCCAGGGCGAGTGCATCTGCATCTGGGCGATCCGCAGCGCCTCGGCGATCCGGTCGAACACCCAGCCCTCGCAGACCGCCGCGGCCCGCTCCAGCGACTGCACCGGGCCGTGCGCGGCGGAGAGCTGCAACGCCACCAGGTCCAGGTAGGTGCAGACCGCCTGGCGGAACTCGTCCCGTGCCTTGGCGGCCCGGCTGAGCACCGCGCGGTGCGCGAGCAGCGCGGCCACCAGGGCCAGGCCGAGGCTGCCCAGCACCGGCACGGCCAGCGGCAGGTGGATGCCGAGCAGGAAGCCGGCCACGCCGATCAGGGTGGGCGCGGCCAGCCCGATGAGCGCGGAGAGCAGCACCGACAGGGCGTACTGCTCGGGCGTCTGGTCGATGAGCGCGAGCTGCCGGTGCGGCGGCCGCAGCCACCGCGAGAAGCCGCTGAGCCACTCCAGCCTCCGGCTGGCCGGTGCCCCGAGCGTCCCGCCGGCCGGCTGGTGCAGCCGGCGCAGCGCCGGGCCGAGCGCGGGCGCCGCCGGCACCAGCTCGCGGACCACGAGGAACAGGCCGAGCCCGACGGCCGCGCCGGCGCCGACGGCGATGGCCAACGGCCAGTCGGGGTACGCGCCGAAGGGGCTCACGGTGCCAGTCCTTCGTTCGCGACTGCGGGGCTCGCAAGCTCACTCCTCGCGCTCACGCGATCGCCTCCTCGGGGTCGGGCGGCGGCAGGAACCGGGCCGGCCGCTGTGGCTGGCTCATCGACCGCACCCAGGCCAGCAGGCCGACGAACGCGGCGCCGAGCGCCGCCATCACGAGCTGGCCGGCCGGTGTGCCGTACGGGCGGATGTACTCGGTGTTGAGCAGCCCGTACGCCACGGTGGCGAGGGTCATCCCGGTGAGGAAGCGCACCGCGAACCGGGGCTGCGTACGCTTCGCCTCCACCTCGCGGCGGGTGGCGACCTCGGCCGCCGCGGCGGCGGCGATCGAGCCGAGCACGTCGCCGAGGCGCTCGCCCCGGTCGGTGAGGTGCAGGATCAGCGCGGCCACCACCTGGTCACAGACCGGGTCACCGATCTCGTCGGCGAAGGCGAGCAGGGCGGAACGGGTCAGCCAGCCGGCCTGGAGGCGGGCGGCCAGCAGGCGTACCTCCTCCTCGATCTCCTCGGGCGCGGTGCCGACGGTGTGGATGATCGACTGTTGCAGCCCCTGGCCGGTGGCGGTGACGTCCTTGAGCCGGCGGGTCCACTCGCCGACCGCCTCGATCCGGGCGATCGCCCGCTGCTCGGCCCGGCCCACGCTGAACAGCCAGGGCGTGCCGGGCACCGCCACGGCGACCAGCAGCCCCACGACGGGCAGGCCGGTGAGCAGGAAGGCGGCCGCCCCGGCCACCAGCGCGCCGACCAGCAGGGCCTGGTGGTTGCGCCGCTCCCGAGGCGTGCTGCCCGGGCCCTCCCACAGCCGGCGCAGGCCGTGGCCGGCCCCAGGGCGTGGACCGGGTGGCCGCCGGGTGCCGACCAGGGCGACGACCGCCAGCACCAGGCCGGCCACGCACGCGGCACCGGAGACCACCGCGATCAGCTCGATGTCGTCGCGCACGCCCGTCACCTCCGGGCCAGCCGGGTCTGCCGGGGTCGCCGCCACGCGCCGGTGCCGGCCTCGATCCACCGGGTCAGCAGCCGGGCGTCGTAGCCGACGCGGAGCAACTGGTCGCGGACACGTTCCGGCAGGTGCAACGGCACCGCCCGGCCGTCCGGCCCGGGACCGAAGACCGTCGTCGTGGTGATCCGCCCGGTGTCCCCGGCGCCGATCACCTCCTCGACGTGGGAGACGAAGCGGTGCTTGCGCCCGCCGATGGCGGTCTCGTCCTCGACCGTCACGTACACGATCAGGTCGAGCGCGTTGCCGGCCATGCGGCGCGCCTGGTCGACGGTCATCTCCCGGCCGTGGGCGAGCGCCAGCTCCACGATCCGCTCGCCCACCCCCGCCGGCGTACGGGCGTGGATCGTGCACATCGAGCCCCGGCTGGTCGTCATGGCCTGGAGCATCGGGACGATCTCCCGCGACCGGACCTCGCCCACGATGATCCGCAGTACGCCCATCCGCAGCGACACCGGGATCAGGTCGGCGATCGTCACCTCGCCGGCGGGGCGGCCGTCCAGCCCCCGCTCACCGTGCCCCTCGCGGGCCTCGAAGCTCATCACCGCCCGGTGTCGGTGGTTACGGCGCGCGGGCAGCAGTTCCCGGCTCTCCTCCAGCAGCACGTACGGCTCGTCCGGCGGGATCTCGTTCATCAGCGCGCGGATGATCGTGGTCTTCCCGGCGCCGGCGAGCCCGGCCACCATGATGTTCAGACCGGCCCGCATGGACGCGCGGAGGAAGTCACGCAGCAGCGGGTCGATCATCTCGTCCAGGTCGGGCCGCGAGCCGGCGATGTCGTCGAGGCTCACGTCGAGCGTGTTGTGCTTGCGGATCACCGCGTAGGGGCGGTGGCTGACGAGGAACACGGCGGCGAGCCGGCTGCCGTCGGGCAGTTGCAGGTCGAGGGTGGGCTTCGAGGTGGAGAGGGAGCGTTCGGTGGCCCCGGCCCGGCGGGCCGCCGCCTGGAGGATCTCCACCAGTTCGTCGTCGCTGTCGGCGATGGGTTCGGCCCAGTCGACCCCGCCGCCGTGCCGGGTGATGCGCACCTGGTCGCACCCCAGGATGTGCACCTCCTCGATGGTGTCGTCGACCAGCAGGGTCTGCAGCCGGCCGAGCCCCACCAGCTCGGCGGTCACCTGGTCGAGCAGGAGCCGCTCCTCCTCGGCCGGCATCGGCGTGCCGGCCCGGCGGACCGAGTCGGCGTACTCGGCCACCACCGCCACGGCGAGCCGGGCCCGCTCGGTCTCCTCCTCGTCGGGGGTGAACTCCCGACCGCGCTGCCAGCGGGTGAGGCGCTCGCTGAGCTGCCGGCGCAGCTCCCGCACCACCGCGAAGTCCACCCGGTGGCGGGGCGGCTGCGGGGCCGGCGCGGCGACGGGCACGGGCAGCGGCGGTCCGTGGTGCCCGTTCGCGAGCGGCGGCGCGGTCGAGGTGGCGGCCGGCGGGTGCTGGCGCGGGTCGGCCGAGACCGGCTCAAAACGCATCCGGCACCCCCTGCTGGACGGGCCAGGACAGCCGTGCCCGGCGCCGGTCGAGCAGCGCGCCGACGGGCACCTCGAGGGCGGACGCCGCGCGCATCAACGGCCGTCCGGCCCGCACGTTCCCGCCGACGGTGAGCACCCGGGCGGTACGCGGATCGTGCGGCAGCCGCGCGATCACCGGCAGCCGCAGCGCGCGGCTGACCTCCGTACGCCCGTGCCCGTCGCCGACCAGCAGCAGCCGCAGGGTGCCCGGTGGCACCCGGTGCTCGGAGAAGTCCCGTTCGATCGCCCGGACCATGGCCCGCGTGCCGGAGAGGTCGGGCAGCTCGGCCCGGGTCACCACGAGCACCACCGCGGCGGCGCGCAGCAGCGGCCAGGGCGGGTGGGGGACGTGCAGCCGGCCGCAGTCGACCAGCACGTCGTACGACGGCGTGCCGTGTTCCAGACCGGCGAAGTAGTCGGCGAACCGCTGCCACAGCGGGGCCACGCTGCCGGACTGGGCGGGATCGACCACGCCCGGCAGGAGCAGTCGTTCCCGTCGTGGCGCGTCCAGGTCGACCAGTTGCGACCAGAACGCCGTCTCCAGGTTGCCGTCGCGCAGCTCGGCGACGGCCAGCTCCCCGATGCCGCGCGGTCCGTCGAGTGCTCCGCCGAGGAAACCGGCGAGGATCGACCCGCCGGCCGGGTCGCACTCGGCGAGGACCAGCCGCCGGTGCCAGGTCAGCGCGGCGGCCAGCGCCGAGGTGGTGACGCCCGGCGAGCCCTTGGCGGAGACCAGCGCGATGATCGCCATGCTCAGGCCACCCTGGTGAGCACGACGGCGATCCGGTCCTGCGCGTTCAACGCCACCACCGCCGGTACGTCCCGGACGGCGAGCGCGAGGTAGACCACCACCTCGTCGTCGGTCTCCGAGGCGCGGGTGTCGATGACGGTGGCCGGGAAGCGCGTCCCGGGCGCGGTGGGGCCGGTGGCCTCGTCGTCAGGGGTGCTGACGAGCAGCACCTTGTCGCCCGGGTGCAACTGCCGGGCGGGCACCTCGGCGGGCTCGAGCCCGAGCGCCAGTTGCTGCTCGCCGGGGCCGAGCAGCGGGTCGTCCGTCACCTGCGCCAGGGTGAGCAGCGTGCCCGGGGCCAGCGAGACGGCGGCCCGCTTGCCGACCACCTCGTCGATCCGGTCGGCCGGTACGGGAGCCAGGCCCTGACCACCGGCCACCTGCACCGGCCGCAGGTCGTCGGCGGTGAGCTGGCGACCCACCTCCACCGGCCGCGCGACCGCCAGGTAGCTGCCGGTGGCCCGTACCGAGGTGACCGCGAACGCGGCGCCCAGCCCGCCGAGGGCGATCAGCAGCACGGCCAGGCCGAGCAACCCCGGGCGCACCCGGCGCTGCCGGACCACCCTCGGCGGGTTGACCGGCGTCTCGGTCGTGGCCGTCGCGTTCCGCGTCGCCAGACTCACCGGGCCACCGCCGTCCGCTCGTCGGTCGCGCTCATCGCGTCACCACCTGAAGTTCGTCGATCTGGATGGGCACCGTCCCGGTCGTCCGGGTCACTGGGATCTCTCCGCTCTCGCCGCCGCCCCGCCAGGTCACCGTCCAGTGGGTGCTGGCGCGCACCACGTAGTCGCCGGCCTTCGCGTAACCGCGGTGGTATCCGCAGGTCGGTGAGCGTTGGCCGGCGTGCCGTCCGGTGACCTTGTACTCGGTGCCGGGGCCGGTGCAGGTGACCGTCCGGCCGTCGCCCATGTCCCAGACGATCCGGTCGAAGACCGCCGTGATCTCGACGGTCAGGCCCCGCTCGGTCGCCGTCCTGGAGATCTCCGGGCCGAACGTCTCCAGGGCGTTCTCCGCCCACATCCAGACGGGCAGCCCGACCAGGCCGGGGCCGGTGTCGCGGCGGGGAGCGACCGCGATCCGGGGCGGCCGGATGGTGATCCGGGCCAGCGCCCGGCGGGCCAGCTCCTCGGGGTCGGGCGGGGCGCCGAAGCCGGGCGGCGGGGCGTCGAGCAGGACCGAGTGCTGGTCACCGAGGTCGCCGCCGTTGCAGGTGGCCAGGTACCACTGCTTGCCCTCGGGCGTCTCGCCCGAGCGTGGCTCATCCAGCTTGTAGTAGCAGCCGTCCCCGTTGTTGAACCAGCCGAGCACGTCGTCGTAGCACGGCAGGGTGCGGCCGTTCCACTGGCAGGTGCCACCGCCGCCGCCCCCGCCGGAGTCGCCGTCACCGCCGTCGTTCCCGCCGTCCCCGCCACCGCCGGGCGTGCCCGGGTCGTCGTCCCAGACGCTGCAGTCGTGCTGCTCCGGCGGGCACTCGGCGCCCGGGCCCGCCCGCCGGGCGGCCGTCGCCGGTCCCATGGCGGCGGCCACCAGCGTGACCGCCAGGCCGAGACCCGCGAGGCGAGCGACGCACCGGCGGGCTGCCCCGCCCCACCGGGTCCGGGGCGGGGCAGCCCTTCCTCCCCAGGTCAGCACGGCTGGTCCTGGTGTGCCGCGCCGGCGCTGATCAGCCAGCGGCCGTCGGGGTACCGGGTGGCGGTGGCGGTGGCCAGGTAGCGTTTCCCGCCGCTGCCGCGAACCGCCCGCCCGTCCTTCGTGTAGACGAGGCGGTAGCCGGTGGCGTCGAGACAGTCCTGGATCTCCACCGTCGGCGGATCGGAGTCGAGACTGACCGCGGTGACCGTCGGGGCGGACCTCAACGTTCCGGTACGCATCGCGCCGTGCTCCTTCGCGTCACGAATTGCCATTCGGACTCGGGTCAACAGCGGATCCGCGAGGAACCGGGACAGTTCCGGCGCGTGCGGATCTCCCCGTCGACTCGCCGTACGGGATGCCGCGAGATAGCCGGAATAGGCATCGAGCGCAGCCTTTCCCGCGGCCTGCTCGTCGGCCTCCCCGTGGGCCGTGACGTCGCCGGTCGTCGGTGGCCGCGGCGGTGCCACCGCCGCCTCCCGTCCGGCGCCGCACGCCGTGACGGATGCCGTCACCCCGACCGTCATCAGGCAGATTGCCGCTCGGCCGAGCTGCCTTCCTCGCACCGCCCTGCCTCCTCGGTGGCCCGCCCGGCGGCCACCTCGTTGACACCGCCGGGCATGCGGAAGCGCACCCGAATGGTCACATCCGGGGTCGTGGATTGCGCTGTCGCATTTACCGCTACGGATTCCTTACAAAAGTGAAGTTCGATGCCGTCCTGTCGTCTCGTGAGGCTTGCGTCACACCCAAGGGGCGAGCATAGGCTGACGTTCGCCGATGCAACAGAGGAAATTCATGTGACTACTGGGTGTGATGACGGGTGGTGGCGGCCGGTGCCGGCGCCGGGGTGCCGTGTGGCCGGGCCGCGGCGATGCCCGGCGCCTCCGGACGGCCGGCCGGGGTCGTCGCCGGGTGGCGGTCTCGGTGGCCGGACGGCGGAGGCGAGTCGACCCCCTCGTGGCGTCTCGCCCGATCCGTCCCCCGTCCGTGCGGTCGCACGCGGTGGCTCATGGCGGGATTCCCGCAGATGGGCACACCCGCCCGGGTGGCCGGAGCGGGTCGTCACTTTCCGCGCCATCCGCCACACCCGAGCGATCGTTAAGTTACGCTCCGTGTCCGCATCTTCCGGCCTGCGTGACGCCCACGGCACGCGCGCACCGGACGCGGCCGGGCACCCCCTACGGAGGTCGTCATGGCGCTGACCGGGCCACCCGCCACCCCGGTGGAGGCCGGACGGGGGCCGCGCACCCACCCGCACGCGGCCTCCGGGTCCGGGCGCCTGGCCGCGGTGGTCGCGGCGCTGGCGCTCACCCCGATCCTGCGGCGGGCGGTGCTGCGCCACGCGGTACCGGCGGGCGCCGAACCTCGCGCCGGCTGCCCGGCCTGCGGCACGCCCGTCGACCTGCGGCACCCGTGGCCGGCGCTCGGTCCGCCGGGCCGCTGCGCGGTGTGCCGCGCCCGGGTCGGGCCGCCACCGGCCACGGTCGAGCTGGCCGCCCTCGCCGCGGTGGCGGTGCTGGCGGTGCTCGGCCCGCCCGCCGCCGAGCTGGCGGCGGTGGCCTGGTGGCTCGGCTGGGCGCTGCCGCTGTGCTTCGTCGACGTGGCCGTGCACCGGCTGCCCGACCGGTTCACCTGGCCCGCGGCGGCCGGTGTCGGCGTCCTGCTCGGCCTCGCCGCGCTGACCGGCGCCGGCGCGGAACCGTGGCTGCGGGCGGTGCTGGGCGGCGTCGGGCTGGCGATCTTCTTCGCCGCCACCACCCTGCTCCTCGGCGCGCGAGGCTTCGGGCTGGGCGACGCCAAACTGTCGCTCGGCGTCGGCGCGCTGCTCGCCTGGCACGGCTGGGCGGTGCTGGTGGCCGGGCTGATGTCCGCCCTCGGGCTGGCCGCGCTGGCGAGCGTCGGACTGCTGCTGGCCGGACGGGTCCGGTGGACCGGGCACGTCCCGTTCGGGCCGTTCCTGGTGCTCGGGACGGTCGCCGCCCTGCTCCTGGCCGGCTGACCGCGCCGAGCGCCCCCGGCCGCGACGGCGCGCCCCGGCCGAGGCGGCGCGGCGTCGCCCCGGCCGCGACGGCCCGGCGACGCTCCGGCCGGGGCGATCCGGCGACGCCCCGGCCGAGGCGGCGATGCGGCGGCGCGGGCTAGCGGCGGGTGGAGCCGCCCACCGGATCGGCGACCGGGCGCTCGGCGCGGGACCGGCGCCGTAGCAGCGCGGCGGCCGGACGGGCGAGCAGCGGCACGAGCAGCAGGACCACGATGGCGCCGAGCAGCATGCCGGCCACCACGTCGTGCGGGTAGTGCACGCCCACGAAGACGCGGGAGAACGCCGCGAGCGCCGCGAGCGGCAACGCGACCAGCCCGATGCGCCGGGAGAGCAGCAGCGTGGCCACCGCCAGCGCACCGGCGACCGTGGCGTGGTTGCTCGGGAAGGACCAGTCACCCGGCGCGGGGCAGGTGCCGGCGATGATCGCCCGGGTGGCCGCTCGGCAGGGCCGGTCCTCGTCCACCACGGTCTTGAGCCACTCGCTGCACACGTACGCGAGGACCACGGGAACCGGCGCGACCAGGGCGAGTGCGCGGTCGCGCGGGCCGCCGCCGAGGCGGGTGAGCGCCGCGACCAGCAGCAGCAGGCCGAGCAGCAGGATGGCCCCCTCGGTGAAGTGCCCGGCGAACCACTGCACGGGTTCCGGGCTCCCGTCGGCCACGTCGACGATGTCGTGGTACCAGTCGACGCTGATGTCCGGTACGCCCGTCGCGCCGGTCTCCACCATGTCTCACCTCACTGTTCGTTCATACTCCGTTCACCTGGAAGAAGGGTGCCAATCACCGGGAACCCGGCGGCAGGCCCGAAGGCCAGGAGATCCGTACGACCTTTGTCGTAGGGAGGGGCCCGCCGGGGTACGACCGGAGGACGTCGACACCACGGGAGGTCGCGTGCACATCGTCGCCACGGCCGGCCAGCCGGCAGCCGCCACGTCGGGTCAGCCGCCGGCGGGGACGTCGCCTGAGGACGAGAGCTGGCGGATCCGGCGTACCGGGGCCGACCTGGACCGGCTCGCCGAGACAGAATCGATCTTCGCGCTGGCCAACGGCTGGGTCGGCTGGCGCGGCACGCTCGACGAGGGCGAGCCGTACGGGATGCCGGGCAGCTACCTCAACGGCTTCCACGAGCGGCGCAAGCTCGACTACCCCGAGGGCGGGTACGCGTTCCCGGAGGCCAGCGACACGGTGGTGAGCGCGCCGAACGCCGCCCTCATCCGGCTCTGGGTCAACGGGGAGCCGCTGGACATCCGCACCGGCACGCTGCGTACCCACGAACGGGTGCTGGACCTGCGGGCCGGTGTGCTGCGCCGGGAGACCGAGTGGATCTCACCGGGCGGCCACGGCGTGCGGATCCGCAGCACCCGGCTGGTGTCCCTGCCCCGGCGCCCGGTCGCCGCCGTCCGCTACGAGGTGGAGCCGCTGGACGGGCCGGTCGAGCTGCGGGTCTGCTCGGACCTGCTGGCCAACGAGAACGTGCCGCAACGCTCCGACGACCCGCGGGCCGCCACGGTCGTCCAGGACCCGCTGACCGCCGAGGCCCGCCGCTCCGACGGACTCGACGGCGTGCTCGTGCACCGCACGGACCGCAGCGCCCAGCGGGTCGCCGTGGCGGTCGCCCACCTGGTCGACGCGCCGGCCGTGGTCGCGGTCGACGGTGACTGCACGCCCGACCGGCTGCGGCTGACGCTCACCGGTCCGCTGGCGCCTGGCGAGCGGGTGCGCCTCACGAAGTTCGCCGCGTACGAGTGCGCCCCGGTGGACGGGACGCCTCCGGACGAGCTGGCCGACCTCGTGGTGGCCGAGGCGGCCGCCGCCCGCGCGGACGGCTTCGACACCCTGCTGGCCGCGCAGCGGGCGGCGCTGGACGCCGCGTGGCGCACCGCCGACGTGGAACTCGACGGCGACCCGGAGCTCCAGCAGGCCGTCCGGTTCGCGATCTTCCACCTGCTCCAGGCGGGCCGCCCCGACGGCGACCGGACCATCGCCGCGAAGGGGCTGACGGGCAACGGCTACGACGGCCACGTGCTGTGGGACACCGAGGGCTACGTCCTGCCGGTGCTCACCTACCTCGCCCCGGAGGTGGCCCGGTCGGCGCTGCGCTGGCGCCACGCTCACCTGCCGGAGGCGCGGGAGCGGGCCGCCGAGCTGCGGCTGGCGGGCGCCACGTTCCCGTGGCGGACCATCGGCGGCCGGGAGTGCAGCGGCTACTGGCCGGCGGCCACGGCGGGACTGCACGTCAACGCCGACATCGCCGACGCCGTCCTGCGGTACGTGGCGGCCACCGGCGACACCCGATTCCTCGCCGGGCCGGGCCTGGAACTGCTCGTGGAGACGGCCCGGCTGTGGCACCGTTTCGGTCACCGCTCCGACGACGGCGCCTTCCATCTGTTCGGCGTCACCGGCCCGGACGAGTACAGCGCGCTGGCCGACGACAACGTCTTCACCAACCTCATGGCGCGGCGCAACCTGCGCGGTGCGGCCGACGCCGCCGAGCGCTGTCCCGAGGCCGCCGCCGCGCTCGGGGTGGACGCCGCCGAGGTGGCCGCCTGGCGGGCCGCCGCCGACGCGATGGCCGTCCCGTACGACCACGAGCGCGGCGTGCACCAGCAGTCGGCCGGCTTCACGGCGCAACCCGAGTGGGACTTCGCGAACACCGGCGAGGACGACTACCCGCTCCTGCTGCACCACCCCTACCTGGAGCTGTACCGCCGGCAGGTGGTCAAGCAGGCCGACCTGGTGCTGGCCATGCTGCGCTGTCCGGGCGAGTTCACGGCCGAGCAGAAGGCCCGCAACGTCGCCTACTACCAGCCCCGCACGGTCCGCGACTCCTCGCTGTCGGCCGCGCCGCAGGCGGTGCTCGCCGCCGAGGTCGGGCACCTCGACCTGGCGTACGACCTGTTCGCCGAGTCCGTCCTCCAGGACCTGGCGGATCTCGGCGACAAGACCGCGGACGGGCTGCACCTCGCCTCGCTGGCCGGGGCCTGGCTGGCACTCGTGCAGGGCTTCGGCGGGATGCGCGACGACCAGGGCGTGCTCTCCTTCGACCCGCGGCTGCCGCGCCGGATCGACCGGCTCGCGTTCCACCTGCGCTGGCGGGGCCACCGGCTACGGGTCACGCTGACCGCCGGGGAGGCCCGCTACGAGCTGCCCGACGCGGGACCGGAGGCCACCGTGGAGGTGTGGCACCACGGTGAACGTCTCCGGGTCGGCGTCGCGCCGGTGACCCGGCCGATGCCCCCGGTGCCGGACGCCGGGCCCGAACCGCCCTGCCCACCCGGCCGCCGGCCGCCGCGCCGGGCCTGACGGGACCAGCGGCGACGGCGGTCGAGCCGGGCCGCCGGGCTCGACCACACTCGCGACGGCGCCGGCCGAGCCGCGCCTGACCGGACCCGCGGCGGCTACTCGGCGGTGAGCCCGCCGGACATCCGTTCCCGGACCTTCGCCAGCTCCTCGAAGGCGTACGCCCAGTTGTGGCACTTGAAGCTGCGCAGCCCGTCGATGGCGGTGTGGCAGTCGGCGCAGCGGACACCGGGGATGGCGTCGGGCACCTCGGTGTTGACGTACTTGCGGTCGCCGAGGATCACCATGGCGATCATCGTGCGGTCGTGGACCCCGTCGAGGGCCGACGAGACGATGTCGTACCAGGTCAGGCGCCGGCCGCACTTCGGGCAGTCCGGTTCGTCGCCGCTCACCCACAGGGGCGCGCCGATGCTGCGCGGCGGGATGCCGAGCAGCTTCTCCAACCGCCGTACGTCGGCGTCGGAGGTCGTCCACCGGTGCCGGCCGGGCAGCGCGGCGGGCGAGTCGTAGACGGCACGGAACAGCTCCGGTTCGACCTCGACGGTCTCGCGCTGACGGGTCATCGGCGTCCTCCTCGACGGTCGGTGCCCCCACCGTGGGTCGGCCCTGGCGGGGGGTGCAGCCGGATCAACGACACGACGGCCCGCCGGGTCGCCCGTCGGGCGGGCCTCCCGCCGAACGGGCGCCGGACGCCGGTCAGCCGATGATCTTCGCGAGGGCGCGGAGGCCCTCCACCACGTCGGCGCCGGTGGGCGCGTGCTCGGGGTCGGAGAGCATCTGGATGACCACCCCGGACATGAGCGCGACCTGGACCATGCCGAGGGTCCGCACGGAACGCTCCGACACGTCCGGCTCGGGGACGCTCTCCAGGATCGCCGCCATGCCGCTGCGCCCCTGCCGGATCCCGTCGGTGAGGTGCGGGAGGAGTTCGGGCTGCCGCTGTGCCTGCATGAACAGCTCCATGGAGGCCAGCCACGTCTTCGGGTGGGCGCGGGCCTGCGCGAGGAGTTCGTCCCACATCCGCTCGTACGCCTCGGCGGGGCCGAGGTCGGGCGCGTCGGCGGGGACGAGCGCCCGCCCGGACAGGTCACCCCACTCGTCGAGGATCGAGAACAGGGCCTGGAACAGCAGGTTCTCGCGGGAGCCGAAGTGGTAGCCGATCGCGGCCATGCTGACGCCCGCCGTGGTCGCGATGTCGCGGACCGTCGTGCGCTCGAACCCCTTCTCCAGCAGGCAGGTCTTCGCCCCGGCCAGCAGGGCCTCCCGGTTTCCCATGCCGAACAGGCTAGCAAGCCCTGGATCGAACGACTGAGACGACCGACTCAGGCGATCGCCTTGCGCAACCGTCTTGGGCAAGCGCCTTGCGCGTTCGCCCAAATCTGCCCTACGGTTCTCCCCGACACCCGGTCTCACGACAGGAGAACCACCATGAACACCTCCCCCCGGCGCCGGAGGCGGCTCCTCACGGGCCTCGTCCTGGCCGCCCTCACGGCGACGGTCGGCGTTGCCGGCCCCGCGACCGCGGCACCCGGCCGTCCCGCCGTCGTCGAGACCGACAAGGGCGCCGTGCGCGGCACCGTGGCCGGTGGTCTCCGGACCTTCCAGGGCATCCCGTACGCCGCGCCGCCCGGTCGCTGGACCTCGCCCCGGCCCGCCGCACCCTGGTCCGGAGTCCGCGACGCCACCCGACCGGGAGCGGCGTGCGCGCAGCCCGTGGGCCTGCCGGTCGGCGTGCCGAGCGAGGCGGAGGACTGCCTCTACCTCAACGTCACGACCCCGGGCAGGAAGGGCGACGACCTGCCGGTCATCGTGTGGATCCACGGCGGCAGCCTGATGTACGGCACCGGCGACATGTACGGGCCGGACCGGCTCGCCGAGGAGGCCGTCGTCGTGTCGATGAACTACCGGCTCGGCGTCATGTCGTTCCTCACCGACCCGGCGCTCGACGCCGGCACGGCGTACGGCTCCGGCAGCCTCGCCGTCGAGGACCAGCAGGCGGCGCTGCGCTGGGTCCGGGCCAACATCCGCGAGTTCGGTGGCGACGCCGGCAACGTCACGATCATGGGCCAGTCGGGCGGCGGATACGCGGTCTGCGACCACCTCGCGTCCCCCATGTCGGCCGGACTGTTCCACCGTGCCGTCGTCCAGAGCGCACCCTGCGCCACCGGCGGCTCCCGCACCCGCGCCGAGGCCGAGGCCGACAGCGCCGCCGTCATCGAGGCGGTCGGCTGCGCCGACGCCACCGACGTGGCGGCCTGCCTGCGGTCGGACGAGACCACGATCGCCGAGTTGCTGGCGGCGTACGGCCCGTGGGGTGAGCCGCGACCGGTGTCCGGCACGCCGCTGCTGCCGCTCTCCCCGGCCGAGGCCTTCCGCACCGGGCGGTTCAACCGGGTGCCCGTCCTGATCGGCGTGAACCACGACGAGGAGAACGGCAGGTACGGCGGGCTGGAGGTCAACCCGGGCGGGGCACCCATCCCCGCCGAGGCGTACGAGTCCGCGGTCCGCGACGAGTACGGCGCCGACGCCGACGCCATCCTGGCCCGCTACCCCCTGTCCGAGTACGGCAACTCGGCCGGCCTCGCCCTGTCGACCATCGGCACGGACCGGAACTGGTCGAACCCCACGTACGACACGGCCGGGCTGCTGTCGAGGTGGACGAAGACCTGGATGTTCGAGTTCGCCGAGGAGGACACCCCGTGGTTCGTGGGGTACGACGAGCCGAGCTTCCCCTGGCGCGCCCAGCACATGGCGGAGCTGGCGTACCTGTTCGACCTGGACCTCTTCCGGCCGTTGGACCGGACGCAGGAGCGGCTCGCCGACCGGCTGATCGGCGCCTGGACCCGGTTCGCCGTGGCCGGTGACCCGAACGGCGGCCGGGAGGGCGGCTGGCGGGCGTTCACGCAGCGGCGCCCGTACGTCCAGTCGCTGACCTCGGGTGCCTGGACGGCGACGGACTTCACCCGCGACCACGAGTACGCGTTCTGGTCGAGCCTCGCCTGAGACCGACGGCGAGCGTGGCGTACCTGTCGGCTATCGCCACGCTCGCCGCCCGTCCCGTGGTACGACAACGGAGAGCGGCCGGAGGAGCGGGGATGGTGAGCGGACCGGAACGGCTGCTGCGGCACCGGGACGATCCGGCGCACGCGACCTTCCTCGAACTCTTCTTCGACCTCGCGTTCGTGTTCGCGCTCAACCAGCTGAGCACGGCCCTGCTGGCCGACCTCAGCATCGGCGCCGCACTGCGGACCGCGCTCCTGCTCGCGGCGATCTGGTGGCTGTGGGTCACGACCACCTGGGCCGCCGACTGGTACGCCCCGGGCACGCGCGTCCTGCGGGTGCTGCTCGTCGGCTCCGCGCTCGGTGGGCTGCTCATGGGAGCGGCCACGCCGCAGGCGCTGGGCGAGCGGGCCGGGCTCTTCGCCGGCGCCCTCGTGGCGGTCGGAGTGTGCCGGGGCCTGCTCGGCATCGTCGTGCTGCGCCACCATCCACGCCGCCGGCGCAGCCTGCGGATCCTGTGCTGGTTCACCGCCGGCGGCCTGCTGTGGACGGCCGGGGTCTTCGCGCCGGCGGCCCGCGTCCCGCTCTGGACGCTCGCCCTGGTGATCGACTACAGCGGGCCCAGCCTGGGTTGGCCGGTGCCCGGCCTGGGCCGGGCCGCACCGGAGGAGCTGCGGCTCACCGGTCGCCACCTCGCCGAGCGGTTCCAGCAGGTCTTCGTCATCTCGCTCGGTGAGCTGATCCTGACGGCCGGTCTCGTCTACAGCGAGGTCGGCGCCCGTCCCGCCCACACCGCCGCGTTCCTGCTGGTCTTCGCGACGGCGGTGTTGCTGGGCCTGCTCTACGTCACCCCGGCCGGCCAGCAGCTCGCCCCGGCCATCGAACGCGCCGACCCGACCCGGCTCGGTCCGACGTCCGCATACCTGCACTTCGTGATCGTCGCCGGGGTGGTGACCACCGCCGCCGGAGCGGAGCTGGCCATCGCCCACCCCGCCGAGGCCGGGGCCGTGGCCGTCGTGGTGGCCGGGCCCGCGCTGTTCCTCACCGGGCGGTTGCTGCTCTCCGCCGCCATCCACCGGCGGATCTCCTGGCCGCGGCTGGCCGGGATACCCGTGCTGGCCGCGGTCGGCGTGCTGGCGGCGGATCTTCCGCTGCTCGCCGCGAGCGCGGGCATCGTGGTGATCCTGTCCGTGGTGAGCGTGGTGGACCGGGCGGGGGTTCTCACCGCACGTCAGGTCGTCTGACCGCTACGCCTCCTGGCCGCGGAGCGCCTGGGCGACGGCGTCCCGCACGCGGGCGTCCTCGCGCTGCTTGCGCCGCGCGCGGCCACGGCGGGCGAGGCGGAGGGTCACGACGACCACCGCGATCAGCGCGGCCACCAGCAGCATCAGGGCCCAGGGCCCGGCCCAGCCGTACGCCGTGCCCGTCACCGCCTCCAGCGGGGTGACGGAGCCGGACGGGTCGGTGAGCAGCGGGGTGAGGGTGGCGGTGGCGGCGAGCCGGATGGCGGGGCTCACGTTCCGGACCGGTGCCGTGACCGTCCAGCTCTCGCCGGGGAGCAGCTCCGGTGCCGCCGGAAGGTCGTCGGCCGTCGCCCGCAGCAGCCCGAACGGGCCGGCGACCGTGGCCTTCTGCTGGCTCGACAGCGCCGCGTTGCCGGTGTTGCGGATCCGGTAGGTGACGGTCGCGTCGCCCCGGCCGAACGGGTTCCACGTGCCGGAGTAGTCGACGTGCAGGTCCTCGACGGCGAGGCTCGGCTTCAGCTCGCCGCCGACCCGCAGCTTGATCCGGATGCCGAGGCGGCGGTCCACGTTGATGCCCTGGGCCTGGTCGGGCTGGGTCAGCGAGGTCAGGATGCCGCCCACGTAGTCGCCGGGCGTGGCGTTGTCGGGGACGTCGACCGTGAAGGGGACGGTGGCGGTCTTCCCCGGCTGGATCGCGACGCTGGCGGCACCGGCGCGGACCCACGCCCCGACGGCGACGGACTTCTTGTCCCTGGTGAGCAGGTCGAGCTGGCCGGCGTCGGTCGTGAAGCCGTCGGCGGCGTACACGGTCAGGTTCAGCGGCGCGGGACCCCGGTTGGCGACCACCATGGCGTCCTCGAGGTGACCACCGGGATTGACGGTGTAGCTGAAGCTGGACCGGGTCGCGCCGTAGCTGTTGGAGGCCGTGCGGACCGTCCAGGCGACGTCGCCGTCCGCCGCCGAGGCGGGACCGGCACCGACGCCGACGGCCGCGACGGCGGCGAGCAGGAGGGCGGTCGTACGGAGGAACGTGGTGGTCGTGGTCTTCCAGCGCGTTGCGGGCGCGTGCATCTCTGGTCCTTGATCTTGGAGGGTGTGGAACGGGTGGCGGGGTAGGCGCCCGTAGGTGCCTACCCCGCTCTGCGGAACCGATCGGTCAGCTGCTCAGGGCAGTGATCGTGAGGGTGGCGCGGTAGCTGCCCTTCGCGACCTCGTTCGGGAACTTGAGGTCGAGGTCGGCGCCGAGCTTCGCGGTGCCGCGGGCGTGGCCCTGGTCGGCCGCACCGAGGCCGCGCGAGATCGCGAGGCCCTGGCCCTGGTCGTCGTACCCGGAGACCACGGCCGAGCCGGCCTGGGCCCCGGCGCCGGCCTCGACGACCTTCGGCGACCACCCGAGGTAGGAGCCGGAGAAGGTCTTGTCGCCGTCGCGGAAGTCGCTCACGTTGGCCGAGATCGACCACGGGGCCAGCGAGAAGCGGCTGTCCGACACGACGATCGGGTTGATCGAGCCGGTCGCCTCGAAGTACCAGCCGTTGCGCTCCTGGGCGGTGCCCAGGTTCACCAGGCCGTTGTAGCCGTCGATCGTCCAGCCGAACTCACCCGTCGCGGTGGGCACGTTGACCTGGATGTCCTGGCCGCTGCCGTGGTACGGGTGGATCGTCACCTTGTCGACGATCGAACCGACCGGCTCGCCCTCCGGTGTGTTGGTGCAGGAGAGGCCCTTCTCGACCGCCGCGTTCGGGGCCGCGCAGGTGCCGCTGCGGATGTTCTCGACGACCAGCTTGTCGGCCTTGACCTGGACCTTCACGTAGCTGCGGACGTGCTCCTGGTTCTGCACCGAGTTGTACCAGTAGCTGTCCGGGTTCAGCGGGTCGGGCCCGTTGCCGTGCGGGTCCTTGTCGGCCGGGTTCGGCTTCTTGATGTCGTAGTACTTCGAGCCCGAGGCCGAGTTGGCCGTCACGTAGATGACGCCGCCCGGGCCGGGGAACACCTCGGCCGCGCCCGGCTGCTCGGCCGGGTTCTCCTTCTGGCCGTTCTTGATGGCGTAGCTGCGGGAGTAGCTGTGGTCGTGCCCCTGCAGCACCATGTCCACGCCGAGGTCGGAGAACGCGGTCGTGAAGTCCTTCCGCCGCTGCTTGTTGTCGCCGTCGGTGGCGTGGCTGGCCGGCGAGTAGATGGAGTGGTGGTAGACCAGCACCGTCCACTTCGCCTCGGCGCCGTGCTTCTTCACGACGTCGGTGACGTACGCGACGTGCGCCGCGTCCCCGCCGAGCGAGCCGTCGGTCGGGTTGACGTAGCTGTTGCTGTTCAGGTCGATGAACAGCACGTCCTTGTGGATGTACCAGAAGTCACCGCCGGAGCGGGTCGACTGGTCACCGTTGTAGTACTGGCTCGACCGGTCCGTGTTCGGGGTGAAGTGGTGCTGCTCCCAGGACTTGCCGCCCACGTCGTGGTTGCCGATGGTCGCCGCGACCGGGTACTTCCGCAGCTCGTCGGGGGCGAGGAACGCGCTCCACTGGGCCTCGTTGTTCGCGGACTCGACGTGGTCGCCGCCGGAGACCAGCAGCTCGATGTCCGGGTTCGCGGTGGTGGCGTACCGCAGGGTCTCCGCCCAGCCGGCCTGGTCCTTCGCGATGTCGCCGGAGGAGCCGATCTGCGGGTCGCCGAAGAACAGGAAGTCGTAGTCGCCCTCGAAGTCCTGCGTCCGGAAGGAGTACGCCGGCGACCAGCTGCCCTCGGAGCCGACCCGGTACGAGTAGGCCGTGTTCTCCTTCAGGTTGGTGATGGTGGCGTGCCGGTTGTAGCCGGTGGTGGAGGTGTTCGCCGCGCCGACGGCGTCGAAGCTGACGGCATCGGCCGGGAACTCGCCGCTGACGATCGAGGCCGTCGGGGCGACCTGGACCTTCTGGGCGGTGTCGGCGGACGAGTACCAGGTCACGATGCGCTGGGTCTCGTTCGCGCCCACCCCGAGGATGATGCCGCTGTAGGTGGAGGCCTCGGCGGCGCTGGCGGCGGTGGTCAGACCGCCGGCCAGGGCCACGCCCAGGCCGAAGATGGCGGCGGCGGCCCCTGCGGCCACCCGACGCCGCGCACGCCCGGGGGCCTGCGCTGTGGTGCTCGGTCTCATCGATCTCCGTCCTTTTCCTGATGAGAGGTGTTGCGAGAGCGTCCTCAACGTGGCCCCGTCCGATGAACCGATCATGAATCCGGCCGGACCGGCTGGCATCGCTCCCACGAAGACCCGTGCGAGCTCACGCCCCGCTGACCCGCTGCACGAACCAGAACAGCCCCATGACGGTCACGCCCGCCGAGACCGCCCCCGTCACCCAGAGGCCGGCCACCGGCGAGCGACGGCGCAGCACCGCCAGCAGCGGGAAGACCACGGCGATGATCGCGAGCTGGACCACCTCGATGCCGACGTTGAACACCAGCAGCGACCACAGCAGTTGCCACGACCACGCCTCCTCGATGCCCAGCGCGCCCGCGAACCCCAGCCCGTGCACGAGGCCGAAACAGAAGACGACACCGAGGCGGATCCAGCCGGAACGGTCCAGACTGAGGTGGCTGTGCCCCGCCGTTTCGAGGTCGGTGGCGTGGTCGCCGCGCCGCCAGATCCGCCACAGGTGCCAGCCGGCGACCACGGCGATGGACAGCGCGATGACGGGCTCCACGACGGCCGCCGGCACGTCGACCACCCCGAGGGCGGCCAGCATGAACGTCACCGAGTGCGCCAGGGTGAAGCTCGTGGCCGCGAGGACGATCTCGCGCAGGCGCCGGGACCCGGCGATGAGCGCCAGCAGGAACAGGATGTGGTCGAGGCCGGTCAGCAGGTGTTCGGCGCCCAGGCGGAGGAACTTCCAGAACCGCTCGTACCACGACTGGGCGGTGGAGAAGGACGGGTGGCCGGCGTCGAGCGCCGCGCTGCCGGAGGCGCCGTCGATCTCGTACGTGAGGATCGTCCTGGTGCCCCTGACGTAACCCTCGTCGTCGGCGAAGAGGGTACTGCGCACCTCGTGCGCGTCGCCCCGCACCGGGCACGCCCAATCGAGCAGCAGCCGGGCGTACGGCACACCCTCCCGCACACCCATCGTGTACGCGCCGACCTGCGTCGGCGTGCACTCCGCGCCCCCGGAGGCGACCGAGAACCGCTTCGTGACGTACCCGATCGTGGAGCGCTGGTGCGCGTTCAGGGCCGCGGCCATGGCCTCGCCGTCGCGGTCATCGAACGCGGGCTGGCCCTGCCGGAAGAGGGGGTCGTCGTCCTCGCTGTCGGCGGCGGAGACGACGAACAGGTCGTACTCGAGTTCCAGCGTCGTCCGTACGTGGCCGTCGTCGCCGACGGCGACGTCCCCGTAGACCGTCGACGTGAACCCGTGGGCGAGGGCCGGCGCGGCGTGCAGAAAAGTGATCACCGCCGCGGCGAGCCCCACGACGGTGATGACGATGCTTCTGGCGATCCGTTGCGACATGCTCATTCCTTCGGTTGGCCAGTGCACCGTGCACGTCCCGGATGAACGGGAACCGGTCGACCGACGAACCGTTGGCAAACAAAGACCCAGGCCAGGGCAGGGGCAGCGGGTATCCGGCGTGCCGTGCGATAGGAAGGAGCACGCACCCTCGTACGCCTGGAAAGGACGACCACGTGCGCCCCCCGCTCCGGGCCTTTGCCGTGCTGGCCGCGGCCGCCGCCCTGCTCGCCGGATGCAGTTCCGGCGACGACTGGTCGCAGCCGCGCCCCAAGCCCATCCCCGTCGGCGCCCTCGGCCCGGGGTTCGTCGACCCCTCCCACCCGCCGATCCCGGAGGGGACCGTCACCCCGCGGCCCGGGAGCTGGGACGCGGTCCACCCGCCGAAGGGGTACCGGGTCGTGCTGCTCACCGCCGGCGACGACGCCCCGACCCGGGCGCTCGCGACGGCGGTGAAGAGCTGGGCCGAGGACGAGGACGTCGACCTGCGGACCATCGTTCCCGCGGACGCGCACGACTTCGTGCCCAGCGTCGACCGGGCCGTCCGGATGCGCCCGGACCTGATCGTCAGCGCCGGCAACGACCTCGTCGACCCACTCGCGATGGTCACGCCGAACCACCTGTCGCAGCAGTTCCTCGTGGTGGGCGCCGAGCTGGCCGAGCCCACGCACAACGTCACGGCGGCCGACTGGTCCGGGGCGTCGTTCCGGGGGGAGGGGCTGGGCATGTCCTCGACGTACGACCCTGGCTCGTTCACGGCGGAGCGCTGCGCGGCGGCGGTGCGGGCCGGCGTGGCGGCCGTCCTCCACGACCTGACCGGCGTCGTGATCTGGCTCGACGAGCACCCGCCCGCATGAGGAACGGCCCCGGCGCGGGTCGCACCCGGGCCGCTCGACGAGCGTCGGTCAGCCAAGCGCCGGCGCTGGTCACGTACTCGCCGCCGTGCACCGGGTCCGATCCCGGCGCGCCACCGTCGATCCCCGCCGGGCGCCAGAAACGGCGCTGCCCGGCCGGTGACGCGCACCGGCCGGGCAGTCGTCCGGCTCTCGTCAGTTCCCGGCGGCCAGGTCGCCGAGGCCCTTCAGCATGTCGGCGAGATCGGTCGTCTCCCCGGCGGGCGGCGTCTCGATGGTCACCGGCTTGCCGTAGTCGGTGTAGTCCATCGTCATGTCGCTCATCGTGCCCATCACCATGTGGACCCGGCGCGGCCGGTACTGCTCGTCGACCCAGAGGTCGAGCGTGACCTCCTTGACGCCCTGCTTCGTCAGCTCCTGCTCGACCTGCGCCCGCATCTCGGCGTCGACCTGCCCGAGGTAGTTCGCCACGGGCGCGGTGACGGTGTAGTGGACCGTCCGGGCCCCGTTCACCGTCTCCTCGCCGACGACCGTGACACCCTCGGTGGCGAGCAGCGTCTTGACCTGCTTGGTCGGGTCGACGTCCTCGAACTGCTTGGAGAAGTCCATGCCCATCGGGGCACCGGCCGCGGCCACGTCCAGCTTGATCCAGCGCTTCCCGCCGATGCTGGCGCGGTCCGCCTCGGGGATCTCCACGTAGACGACGGCGCCGATCATCCGGACGGTGACCGGGGAGCCGTCCGGGCCCGTGGTCTTCATCTCGGCCTTGACCGGGTCACGGAGGTCCAGCACACCCTGCATCGAGAGCTTCTGGCCGGCCGCCGTGCCCTCCATCGCCACGGTCACCGAGTCGGACTTGTCGGTGGCGTCGACCGTCTTCTGCAGCGAGCCCTTGAGGTCGCTGGCGAGCAGCTCCAGCACGGTGGGCTGCTTCGGCTCCTCCGACGAGCCGGGCTTCGCGCCGCAGGCCGACACGGCGAGCGCCGTGAACGCGGAGACCGCGACGACGGTCGTCTTCTTCCACAGTGACACGTGACAGCTTCTTTCCCCGAAGGAGTCTGGGGGAGCCCCCAGATAGACGGACGACACGCTATATCAACGGGTCAACCCCGGACGGCCGCCCTCCCGCCGCACGACCGGCGGCGGAACCCGTCGATTCCGCCGGTCACGGGTTGCCGGCCGGCCCGCGGTCGGGGGACTCGTTCTCGCGCGCGTCGCGCTCGCGGGACCAGAGGATCGTCGCGGCCAGCATGCCGGCGGCCAGCAGGATCACCCCGGACACCGTCACCATCTTCGTCCCGTTGCCCACCTCGGGCAGCAGGAAGGCGGCGATGTCCAGCAGGAAGGCCGCGGACGCGACCACGGTCAGCGCGGCGGCCACCCGGTTGAGCCGGCCGTCCAGCCGTTCGCTGCGCAGCGAGGATTCGGCGAGCAGCGAGGCGTTGACGTGGGCGAGCAGCTTCTCCGCGCGTTCGTGCGTACCGTCGAGGCCGATCGTCTCGCGGGCCGCTATGTACGTGGCGCGGTGATCCTGGCCCGACTCGACGCGGTACGCGTCGAGTCGGTGGTAGTCGGCCCACACGCCGTCGAGGAAACGCCGGAACTCCGGCCCCTCCAGTCGGCCCGGCGCCGCCCGGGCCAGCTCGGTCAGTATCTGGAGCCCGCCGACGCTGGCACCGACCAGCACCGACTGCTGGGCGACGGCGATGTCGGCCGGCTCCAGCATCGTCAGGATCTCGTCGATCCTCTCCGGGGCCGGGTCGTCGTCCCAGGCGTACGTGTAGGGCAGCAGGATCCGGCAGTGGGCGCCCAGCACCAGGCCGGGCACCCGGCGGTCCGGCTCCCATACGGGGTCCCGGGCGATGAAGTGGCAGTTGTAGCGGACGGCGCGGGGGTGGACCTCCGTCCAGTCGTCGGCGGAGGCCCCGCCCGGCGGCACCACCACGTGGGCGAAGAGCCCCGACTGCCGCGCACCGGCGAGCACGTCCCGCAGCAGCGCGCGGTCGGCCTCGCGGAGCTGGCGGTTGACCGAGGCGTCCATGGTGGCCAGCTCGTGGGCGTCCAGCTTCCGGAGATCGTTCGCGTGGCGCAGGGCGTACGTCAGGAGGACGGCGCCGGCGGCGAGGATCCGGATCCGGCAGGCGACGATCGTGAGGTCGGGGAGGCTGATGGCGGCCCGGACCATCGCCGTGAGATCGACCTCGACCGTCTCCTCCGAGTTGTAGGCCACCGAGCCGAGCGTTCCCGGTACGGGCCGGAGTTCACCGCGTCCCGGGACCACCACGCGGTCCACCGTCCGGTCGACGGCCGTGTAGTGCAACGGGTAGGCCCTCGTCTGCACGTGCAGGACATCGGTCATATCCCGGCCACCGCGACGTGCTCCGGGATCAGCTCCGTCTCGGGCACGACGACCTCACCGAGGTACCGGCGCTGGAGGTCCTCCGGACTGTGGTTTTCGACCGGACCGCCCACGACCGCCGCGATGTCGCTGGTCGTCAGGTACGTCGCGTCCTCGGGCACCGACCGCCTCCGGAACCACCGGCGCTGCGCCTCCAGCACCGGATGGTCCGCGGTGGCCGAGGGCCAGTAGCTGACCACCGTGAGGGAGTCCGGGTCCGCCGAGACCCCGAGCCCGGTCACCGCCCGCGCGTCGTCCGGGGGCAGGTAGAACACCAGTCCCTCCGCCACGTACGCGATGGGCCGCCCGTCGGCGAACCGTCGGATGCGGTCCAGGAGCCGGCGGCGTGCCTCCGCGTCGTTGAGGTCAGCGGCGACGTGCTCGACCTTCCGCTGGTCGAGCACACCGGCCGCCCGCAGCTCGGCGGCGCGTCGCTGCTTGGCGGCCACGATGTGGGGCAGGTCGATCTCCATCGCCGCGGCGAACGGCAGCAGCCACGGGTACGAGGAGAAGCCGGCCCCGCACACCACGAGCACCGTGTCACCGCGCTTGTCCAGCGCCTGGCCGAGGGTCTCCAGGACGACCCGGCCGCGCAGCGACACGACCAGGTCGTCGTGCGGGTACACCTCGGCGGCGAACTCGTCCCACAGCTCCCGAACCGCGCCGCGTTGCTCCGCGGAGATCCACTCTGCCGCCAGCGGATCGGCGGCGAGATCCTCGCGCCGCGCTCGCGATTCGTTGACCAGGTAGGCAGTGAGTCCGACGTCGTCACGCACGTCCACATAGAACCACGGGGTGACAACGGGGCGGAACCGAGGACGTGAGCCGGCCGGAGTGTCGCAGTGTCCGGTGTGGATCGACGGTGCAGTGAGAGACGTGGATGTGCGGTAGTCTGCCGCGGAGCGTGATCACGCTGGGCGACCGGAGGGACACATGGGGGCAAGCCGGACCTCGTCGCACTGCCGACCGCCGGGGTCCGCACGATGACGAGACCCAGGAACCCGGGCGGGGGCAACGGCGACGGCGGGAACCCGCGCCCGGACGGCGACGGCGACGGCGACACCGGTACCCCTTCCGGGCGACGGCCCGGCACCAGCAAGGTCCCGGACAACATCAGCCAGGCCCACGACGAGCTGGCGAAGACGGCGGAGCGGGGCCGCCCGGAGGAAGAGGGACAGCAGCCGACCAAGCAGCCCGACTCCGACTCCACCACCTCCGACGGGGAAACCCCGGACGCGTTCGTCGACTCGATCGTCAGCGACCCGAAGTCGGTGGCCGGCCGGTCCGCCGAGGACATCGCACAGCAGTTCAACGACGCGGGTTACCCGGCCACGGTGCAGCAGAGCACCAAGAAGGGCACCTCGGGCAACGCCGTGCAGGTGCGGATCCAGGGCCACCCGGAGATCACCAACATCCAGGTCCATCCCGGCGGCGGGCGCCACACGCCGGAGGGCTCGCCGTACTGGAAGATCTCGACGAGCACGGCTGGGAAGATCTGGGTGATTCCCGAGGACTTCCGGGGCGCGGACGACCTGAACGGAAATGTGGTGCGGTATGACGAATAAGCTCATCAAGGTCGATCGCGTCCGCTCCGTCGCCGAGGCGGTGGCGGTCGAGGAGCTGGGCGCCGGACTCGTCGGCGTCGCGCTCGACGAGGATCCCCGGTTCGCCGACCGGCGGGTTGTCTCCCCGGACCTGGCCGCGGAGATCGGCAGGTCGTTGAGCCGGGCGAAGTTCGTCGTGGAACTGGACTTCCGGGAGGACCCCCGCGAAGCCCTTCGCAGGGCGGAACTGCTCCGGCCCGACCTCGTCCAGCCGATCACCGGCGCGGTCCCGCCGGACGAGATGCGGGCCGCGCTGAGCGGGGCCGGCGTGGGCATCGTCTACGCGGGCATCGAGATCGCCCACGATGACGACCCCTCCTGGGTGCTGAGCCGGTACGCCGACACGAACGACCTCAACGCGGCCCTCTTCCAGGCCGACGTCCTGCCCGAGTACCGGAACTCCTGGGAGTTCCTGCGGGACGAGGCGCCCGAGTTCGAGGACGAGTTCCAGATCGACGACCTGAACCAGCTCGGCCGTGACCACCCGCTGGTGGCCGCGTTCAACTTCACCCCGCGCAACGTGGGCGAGATCGTCGCCACCCTTCCGGGGATCCGGGGCATCGCGCTGACGCTCGCCGACAACGCCACCCGCACCGACCTGCACTTCCTGCGGTACGAGGCGGCGGTCGAGGTGATGCAGGCGCTGCGGTCCTGACGACCCGTCCGGCTCCACCTCCTGGCCGGTGCGGATGCGCACCGGCCAGGAGCCGCAGCGCCGGTCAGGCGACCGCGGCCTTCACCACCTCGATGATCTTCTGCTCCACCTCGGGGCTCCACTTCTGGATGGCGTACGACACCGGCCAGATGTCCCCGTCGTCGAGCGTGGCCGCGTCCTGGAACTCCAGCGTCGAGTAGCGGGTGTTGAACTTGCCGGAGTTCTTGAACGCGACGATGAGCTTGCCGTCGGCGTTCGCGTAGGCGGGCATCCCGTACCAGGTCTTCGGCGACAGGTCCGGAGCGGTGGCGGTGATGGTCATGTGCACGCGCTCGGCGAGCGCCCGGTCGTCCGGCGACATCTTCGCGATGCTGTCGAGGGCGGCCTGAAGCTCGTCGGCCTTCTTGGCGCCCTTCTTGCCCTGGGCGCGCAGCTCGGCGGCGCGCGCCTTCATCGCGGCGCGCTCCTCGGCGCTGAAGCCGTCGGATCCGGTGTTGGCGTTCTCAGCGGACATGTCCAGGCTGCCTTTCGACGTTGCAAGGCTCGGCGCGGTGCCGGCCGTCTGAAGGAAGGCTAGGTCGCGGCACATCCGGTCGCTTCTTGAATCCTGATCACGTTCGGGCCGGCGGTGGCAATCCCCCTTGCCGGTCGGACCAGCGACTGCGACGCTCCGTGCATGATCGACAAGCCGGACATCAACGAGCGGTCGCTCGCGGCCGAGGTGGCCGCCGCCTGGGCCGTGGACGTCACCGACCTCGTGTTCCTGCCGCTCGGGCTGGACGGGGACGCGTGGGCGTACCGGGTGGAGACGTCCGGCGAGCGCTACTTCCTCAAGGTCCGCCGTGGGAGGTTCACCCAGGCGGCCGTCCTGCTGCCCGGCTTCCTCCGGGCGCACGGCGTACGGCAGGTCGTGGCACCGATCGACCTTCCCGCCGGCGGCACCAGTCGTGCCTTCGGGGGCTACGAGCTGCTGCTCTACCCGTTCCACGACGGCGGCAGCCGGTGGGCGCGCGGGCTCACCGACCGCCAGTGGACCGAGTACGGCGAGTTCCTGGGCCGGCTGCACGCGGTCCCGCCGAGCGACGACATCGCCGCGGTCCTGCCGGTCGAGACGTACCGGTCGACGTCGGGCGACCGGCTGCGGAGCCTCGGCGCTCAGGCCGCGGCGAGCGAGGTCCTCGGCGCGTTCTGGGACCGGTACGGCGCCGCGCTGCACCGGTTGTCGGAGACCGTCGACCGCCTCGCCTCCCGCGTGACGCACGCGCGACACGTCATCTGCCACGCCGACATCCACCCGGGTAACCTGATCGCCGACGGCGACGGCCCGCTGCACGTCGTGGACTGGGACGCGCCGATCCTCGCACCGCCCGAGCGCGACCTCATGTTCGTCTACAGCCAGGACTTCGGCGACCACCCGATCGACGCGCACCGCGCCGAACTCTTCCGCCGTGGCTACGGGCCGCAGGAACCGGACCAGACACTGCTGAGCTACTACCGCGGCGAGCGGCACCTCGACGACGCCGCCGCCTTCGTGCGCAGCATCCTCGATCCCGACGCCAGCCCGGAGGCGCGCGCCAACGACCTGCACTGGCTGACCCGCATCGCCGAGACGGTCGCCGACCCGAGCTACGCGCCCTGACCCTCCCTGGATGGTGTTGACCTCAACCATGCTTGAACTTCTACGGTCGTGACGTCGTAGACGATCAAGCGAGGTAAGGAGCGCCATGACGCTCGACCAGATGACCGATGCCGAACTGGCAGCCCAGCCGGCCGCCTACTGGACCGGCCTGGCCTACGAGGCCCTCATCTCGTTCACCCGCGCCCGGCAGGCCGAACTCGGGTTCACGCAGCCCCAGTTCTGGCTGCTGCGCAACCTGTCGAGCAACGACCTCTCCCCGGACGGCCAGGGCATGACCATTCCTCAACTGCGGGAGGCGATGGCCACGTACCTCAGGCCCGAGGACGACCTGCACGCCGAGGCGGAGGTGCTGCTGGAACGCGGCTGGCTCCGCCGCGACGGCGAAAATCGGCTGTGGATCACGGAAGCCGGCGAGGAGGCGCGCGTACGCCTGAAGGCCCACGCGCCGGCCATCCGCGCCCGGATCCACGAGGGCATCGACGACGCCGACTACGTCGCCGCACTGAAGGTGCTGGGGAAGCTGATGAAGAACACCCAGGGCTCGTAGTTCCCGCCGCGCGCGGGGTGGGCCGTCGCTTTACCCAGGGGTGGAGCGACGGCCCGATGTCGTCCACCCGCCGATCAGCCCTGCGGCCGACGACCCGGCGCGTACGCCGTTCCTAACATCCGTGTCAGCAACAAGCGAATGCAATCGAGTACGCCGAGCCCGATCGAGGAATCAGGTTGCGTCAGGTTGTTGCGAAAGATTGGCCCGCCCGGCGAACGACAGACCCGCCGGACGTACGTTAAGGAGCAGCGACGTGCGCGTTTTCCTCTCCCGTATCGCACTCATCACCGCCATTGCCGGCGGCGCACTGGCGGGCATCGCCGGGCCGGCCCACGCGACCAGTACGTATTGCGCTGGCCTCAAGGCGCAGTACACCAGCGACCTCAACATGTACCTCAAGTACAACACGCTGCGACTCACCAGCACCGACCCGGGAATGCGCCTCTTCTACGGCAGCCTGGCGAGCCGGTACTTCACGAGTTACCAGCAGGGCCTCGCCGCGTACCAGGCCACCTGCTGACGCTGGCAGCGCGGCCCGTCGACCGATCCCTCACGGCGGCGGCTCCCGGGCCCTGCCGGGAAGTCGCCGCCGGTCCCTCTCTGAGGATCGGCACGTTGGCCCATGACAATTGGTCCTCGGCGACATCTTCTTTGCCCCCGCTCTCCTCGGCCGGGCTATGCCCGTCCCGAGGGGCATCACTCAATTTGTGCGTTCGGTGACTACCGGCGGCTGACACCGGTCGGGTGCGCGACGTCCGGGAGGGACACATTCCCGGCCGGGCCGGGATCCGTGCCGATGTGGACGGGAAACCTGGGAACGATGATCAGCTCATGACGCGACGAGGAGGGGGACAACAGTGAAACGGGTGGTGAGACTGGCCGGGGCGATCGGCCTGGGTACGGTGTTGGTTGTCGCCGGGCTGGCCGGCCCAGCCATGGGTGCCACGGACGACCCCTTGGGCGACGGGGCCGACCGCGAGCCGGAGGTGCTGCTCGTCGCGCCGGGGGACGTCGGCCTGGAGAGCCCGCTCGGATGCGTGCTGCAGAAGACCGCCCAAGGGGTCGAGGTGGGCAGCGGGATCGCCGGGTGCGGGCTCGTCGACTTCGACAGCCCGGTCATGCCGGGGATGCACGTGCTCTTCCCGCTCGGGTCCGGTGGGTCCGACGACACCTACCACGGCACGGTCAACTGCGGGTCGAGTGTGGACCCGCGCATCGCTGGGCAGAGCGGCCAATGGGTTTTCGGCAGGCCCGATTCCTCCGACCCCTATCAGGCGCCCGGCCGCCAGTCCGGGGGCTGGTACAACGACGGGTCCTACCAGGAACTCGCCGACGAGGCCGACAGGCAGTGGCAGGAGTACGTCGAGGCGGTCAGGGAGGCGGCGAGGGGCGACACGTTCGGCGAGGACCCGGAGAAGGACCGGCAGCTGAGAGAAAGGATGAAGAAGGAGCAGGAGGAGGCGAACGAGGCCATCAGGAAGCGGGACGCCTGGAGGCCGGCGGTCGCCGACAGTGGCACCGGCGACGATGACGACGATGGCGCCGCCGCCCGACCCGGTGGCGAGGACGCGTGCGCCGAGGTCGCGATGTTGGTGGCCCAGTGCAACGCGACCAACTGGCAGGCGACGGCGTGCCAGGAGGCGCTCGCCAGGATGAGTGGCTGCGACCCGTCCATCGCGATGCCCGGCCCCGACCAGAACGAGGCCTGCGAGGAGGAGGAGAAGCCCGACATCGAAACGGTGATTCAGACGCAGACGCTGATCTGCAGCATGCGGATCAAGCCCGAACCCGGCCAGGACCCGTGCGTCGGGCTCACCGTGGACACCCGCCAGTTCCGGGGCTACCGGCCGACCGCCGAAGGCGGCCCGCCGTGCGGGAGCGAGGTGGCCCTGACCACCCCCGACCAGTGCCAGCCCACCCTCACCGTGGTCAGTGTGACCCAGCGGTGGCGCGACTACGTCGCCGAGGTCCTCAAGCGGGCCGGTGACAGAGGCGGGTTCGTCATCGTCATGCCCGAGCCGTACACCGGCGGCCCGAACGAACCGCGGACCTGCGCCCCGAAGTGCTGACCGCGGCGGGGCCCTCAGCCTGAACCGTTCCGACCGACCGACACGCCGGCGGAGCCCAGGTCAGCGACCTGGGCTTCGCCGCAGGTCGCCGATGTCACGCCGGTGGAGTGGGCCGCCAGGGACTCGAACCTATGGATCGTCGGCGAGCCGGCCTTCTGCGGTGCGGTACGAGGTCTGACCGCGGCATCCGTGTCCGGAGACAGGGCTGCCTACCTCCAGGTCGCCCGGGATATCCGCGAGCAGGTCAGCTCCGGCCAATTGAAGCCGGGCGACAAGCTGCCCTCGTTCGCCGCCCTCTCCGAGCACTACAAGGTCAGTAACACGGTTATCCGTGCCGCCATGCTGCTCTTGAAGGCCGAGGGGCTGATCGACGGCCGGCAGAGCAAGTGCGTCTACGTCACCGACCCGCATCCCCGGTGAGCCCCGGGTCGCCCACCGAGGCGCGACACCTCGCTTCTCAGAGCGCCTTGCTCCTGGCCGACCTGGACGTGCACCCCCGCGTGTCCGGCCCGCTACCGGTCGCCGTAGTGGTAGCGGCAGGCGATGATCTCGACGTCGTCCTTGGTGATCCGATACACCAGCCGGTGTTCGCGATCGATTCGGCGGGACCAGAAGCCGGACAGCTCTCCCCGCAGGGGTTCCGGCTTGCCGATGCCCTCGTATCCGTTGCGCATCACGTCCGCGATGAGGTCGTTGATGCGCTTGACCAGCTTCCGGTCGGTGTGGCTGAGGTACTGGTTCCAGGCCGTCGCGGTGAAGACCAGCCTCACGCGACGTCCCGCACGGTGGCGGGGTCGATCAGGTCCCGCTCGGCCGCGTCGCCCTCCTCAAGCTCCGCGATCGAGCGGCGCAGGGCTGCGGCATTGGCCGGGTTGCGAAGGAGGTACTCGGTCTCCTTCATCGACTCGTACTCCGCGAGCGGCACGATGACCACCGGTTCGTGGCCCGACCGGGTCACCACCACCTCCTCCGCGTCGTTGATGACGCTGTCGAGTTCCGCGGCCAGGTTCTGCCGTAGCTGGGTGAAGTTCACGGTCCGCATGATCACCTCCGGGGTAGGTACAGAAAATTGTACCTCGGGTGGTCTGCGTCTCGTCCCTGGTCGAGCCGGCGGTGGATCCACGGGTGCTGCTGTACTTCCCTGCTGTACGGGCAAGATCACGGCGCAAGCGGCCCCACGAGGAGACGGTGACCTGCGGAAGAGTGGGCCGGAGGTACCACCATGCGAACCACACCGCCACGATCGCCGGTGACCCGCTACCACTGAGTTTTCCCAGTTCACGGGGGTCGGGGGGCACCCGGTGAACCCGGCCCGACCGCCCAAACCGCCGGTGCGGTTCGCCGATGCGAAAGAGATCAACCCGTTCAAGCTCCTTCTCGATCTTCACGACCATGCCGTCGTTCGGACGGCGGAATCCGGTCGAGATGACGCACTGACGGAGCTGGCGTTGTCCGCTGCGGTGGTGTCCTGGTGGACTCGCTGGCAACCCTCGATGATCCACGCCGCACTGCGAGCGCGTGCGGACTTGACGGACATCGCCGAAGCGACCGGCCTCGACGCCAGCGACGTCGTCCGACGGTGGCGGCGATGGGCTGATGTCCAGACGCTGCTGGACATCGGCGGACGTCCGTCCGTGGAGCCCGCCGAGGTCCGGGCCATCGAGCGACGGATGGGTCCGGGGGTGGACCGATGACGCCGACCCGGCTTGCCCGAGACGTGAGCACGGTGGCGGTGGCCGGGATTGCTGCCTGGTCGTCGTGGAGTCACATGGTGGCCGTGGCGTTGAGGTTCGGTGAGCGTCCCGAGGTCGCCTATGTGCTGCCGCTGTCGGTCGACGGGATGCTCGTCGTCGCGTCGGCGGCCATGGTCGAGGACAAACGCGCCGAACGGAGCGTGCGTTGGTCGGCCCGGGTCGCATTCGTTGCGGGAGTGGCGGCCAGCGTGGCGGCGAACATTGCCGCCGCCGAGCCAAGCCCTGGGGCACGGATCGTCGCTGCCTGGCCAGCCGTGGCGCTTCTGCTGGTCGTGGAGATGCTCACGAAATGGCAACCGCCCCCACGGAGCAATCACCGAACGTCAGATGCCGCCCACCCGCAGGGGCCGCCTGCTGGCAACGCCGCGTCTGTGCCACCACCGGAGTCAGACCCACCGGTTTCCTTAACCACTGAGGCGAACGGAGCGCAGCGGGCTGGAATCACCGACGGTGCGGCGACAAGTCAGGTACCGGCACCTCCACGTCGGCGCAACGTGCGACGCAAGCGGACGACGGTGCGCCCGGAGCAGACCGCTGATGCCGTGGCCCGGCTGCGCGCCGAGCGTCCGCAGGCCAGCCCGGCAGAGTTAGCCGTGGCCGCCGGTGTGTCCGAACGTCATGTCCGACGCCTTATTGCAGGCAAGCCCGAGCATGCGGCACTACAAGCAGACGGTTCTCGAAGGTGATGGCGCGCCCAAGGAGCATCCCCGCTGGTGTCGGACGCGGCCCTGCTCCATCGATCACACCGACCAGGCTTGGCTGAGGACGAGCGATGGCGGTGTGAACGGACGACAGTGCCGTACCCGCTCATTGAGGAGGCCCTGACAACGATGGGGTCTGTCGCCGAAGGAAAGTGACGCGGCCCGCCAGGATGACGCCTGGCGGGCCGTTCGGTGTGCCGGGTCAGGGCTAACGGTGCATATGACGGTAGCCGCAATGCACAAGAGCGCCCCGCTCACCCGAAGGTGGGCGGGGCGCTCTGCAGGCTCTGAGTCAGACGTCTTGCAGTTCCCGCAGGTTCCGGTCAGTTGCCACGTACTGTGGCCAGTTGTCTGTGTGGCACTCGGCCGCGTGCAGTGCGGTACGTATGTCGACAAGCAGGGTGTTGACCGCGCTCTCGAAGTTGAGCGCCTCGATGCTCGAGGCAAATTCCGCAGTGCGGTCGGCGAGGCTTGCGGCGATCTGCACCTCGCAGCCGAGTTCGTCCAGATGTTCCTGCACTGCGTCGAGGAACTCTTCGAACTGCTCGTCGGTGCCGTGCGGCGTGCTTTCGAACGTCATCTGTATCGCGATTCGATGCTGTCGCATGATCAGTCCTCCCAGCACGTGGCCCTCTTGAGCTGACCGGTCAAATCTCTCAGGTAGTTCGGGTTTGAGGGGGTGCATTTCACTGTTTTCAGGTGTTTTGCCGGGCAGGGGCAGTACATCTTGAAGTACTTGCGCCCCCCTCCGGTGATCTTCCAGCCCCGTCGCTCGGCTTTCCGGAGGAGATCCTCAAGCTCCTTCACTGTGTGCCTGGAACGTGACACGTGGTAAACGCTCCTTGCCTCTTGAGGTTACCTAGTTAGAAGATCGACTAACAGGCGCGGTTGGTCACAGCCGAGTCAACGGGTGAACAAACTCCAGATCGCGCATCCTAAGAACTCCTAACAGAATGATCTGGGCGGAGGTGGATTTGTCCCTCGTGGACGATCAACTACAGTGATCGGCCGTGAGGCGAGGTGAGCAGCCGCCGTGGATCGTCTCGGACGACCTGTGGGCCGAGATCGAGCCATTGCTGCCGCCCCGCCCGCCTCGTCGGCAGCGCTATCCCGGTCGTAAGCCGCTTGATGACCGGAAGGTGTTGTGCGGGATCTTGTTCGTGCTCTACACCGCGATCCCGTGGGAGTACCTGCCCCAGGAACTCGGGTTCGGGTCGGGGATGACCTGCTGGCGCAGGTTGCGGGACTGGAACGACGCCGGCGTGTGGCAACGACTGCACGAGGTCCTACTGGGCAGACTCCGGGCCGCCGGTCAACTGGACATGTCCCGGGCGGTGATCGAC
>NZ_RAQQ01000005.1 GCF_003610785.1 Micromonospora globbae | reverse complement strand
GCCCGCATGGTCACGATCGACACCAGCCAACACGACACCGACCAGACCGACCCCACCCCGATCGCCGCATAACATCAAACCGGATCCCGCGATGGCCGTCTCCTACACCACCAGCGCGGACGCGACCGTCATCGGCGAAGGTGGGCGCATCTCTTTCCGCTGTTGTTTGCTTGACGCCCTCCTTGCTGTCTGCTTCCGCGACGCCATCGGTCGGCGAATCGGCTGGCACCCGCCTGCCGGCGGCAGCCTCGAGCGACTGCATCTGAGTCCGCAGCTCGCCCTTGGCCAGCCAGTCGAGGACCCTCTTGAAGCCGTCGCCGAGCAGGACTTCGAGTACCATGAGCTTGGCCACAATCTCGGGTGCCAGGGTGATGCCGCGATTGTTCGCGACCGACTGGCGAACCCGGAGGTCGTTGAGGAAACGCTTGATGCGCCGAGGGTTGCCGCGCAGCTTCTCGTAGAGAATCGGTGTGAGCCGTGATGCGAAGGTCATCTCGGCCGCAATATCGCGCCCCGGTATGTCGGCGAGGTCGTCCAGCAGGCCGGATTCACGGCGCAGAGCAGCGCAGCGATCGATGTACGGTCGAAGCTCGTGCTTGTCAAGCTGGTGGGAGAGCTGGAGCAGCACGAGGTACGCCTCGGTGTCGAAGCGGCTCAGCGCGGGGAGCGGCACGGTGGTTTGCACGATCTTGTGCAGATATAGACTAGCCGCCTCCTCCGGCGACTCGCCTCTGCCGTCTGCGCCAGTGCCGTTGGGTGCGGCTTGGAATCGAGGCCGTAGCGCGTCGGCTACCTTCTGTTCGTCGGCGGCGATCACGAAGGACATCTTGGGGACCGCAAGGAACAGCCGGATGGTCTCCAGCGTGCCGACCACCGTCTCGTGGAGGCAGCGGTCGAGGTCATCGACCAGAACCACCACGCGCTTGACGTGGTCGAGCTGTTTGGACTCCATGAGTTTCTCGAACTCCGTGCGGAATTCCTCCAGGCCTCGGGCCTCCCCGCCATCCGCAGCGCTGGAGTCTGCGCTGATGAGTTTGGTCAGGTCGTCTACGCCCGGCAGTTGAAGAGTGAGGGACGCCTTGGCGGCAACCTGCAGCGCCTTTGACCAGTTGACGCGACTCCTCAGCTTTTTCAGCAGGTCACGGGCCTGGCCCTTGATTCCGGCCTCGTCCCGGATTTCCTTTTCGAGTGCGCCAAGCACCTCGCCGATAAGCGTCTCCTTCGCGCCCACACTGGGGTCATATCGCCAAGGGTCCGTTTCGACAATGAGAATCTGCTTGTCCGGCCCCAGGTTTCGTTCGGCCAAGGCGGCGCGCACAAGCCGCAGGACGGTGGTCTTCCCGCTTCCCCAGGCTCCAGAGACACCAATGGCGACTGGGTCCAGTGCGTCGTCAAGTACCGCCTCGGCGACCGTCTGCGCCACGGCGTCAAAGGCGAGGAGGTCAACGAGGGCGGGCTCGTCCAGCCACAGGCTGGAGGCCGGGAGCGCATCCGTCATTCTGCAGCACCCGCCTTCCAGCGCGCTTCGCAGCGAGTAATTGATGAGCCTTTGAATTCCATATCCGTCTCGTCCAAATCATCTGCATTGGCGCGTCCACGACTGCCGTGGCTTTTCGATGCCCATGATCGATCCAGTGTTCGGCTATAGGGTGACGCAGCACAGCCGGCAAGCACAACAGCAGGAGAGCTGGCTTCCTGAATCATCTGGCTGATTGCTGCGCTACGCCCGGGCACTTCGGTCAGCCGATCGGTGCTGAGTCCACTCCGGCTGACCGTAGGTGTCATCCAGTCAGTTTTGCTGGGTCCGAATATCGGTCCACCGGCAACAACGCGGATTCGAGATCGTTGAGTAACGCGTGCACCGGCGCCCAGCACATTCGTACAGTGTCCAGGTCTGGGACAAGCCCATACTCAATCTGATGCCGAGGATGAACGAAGTTTCGGTAGTCCCGGACCTTGTCCATGAAGTCCTTGGCATCGGTCTGGATCCACTCCCGTTGGTGGGCGTGATCTAGCAAGAGATGCAGGCCTGCGCGGTCGGCTGATACCCGCCGGCCACGTCGGTCCGCCAGCCCGTTCCCGCGGACCTGTTCATCGTGCTGCATGACGATGGCATGAAGCAGACCCTCTACGAAGCTGCCGATGCCAATGATCGCGAGCGCGAAGGCCCCATTGCTCTGGCAGATCGAGGCCTCATCGGCCCGCGCCATGAGGATATCGACTGCGCTACCGCCTGCTGTGAGTCGTTGCAGCCGTTCCTTGAGGTCCGGCGGCGGTCCGTACAAGGGTGTATCGCCGATCCGGTTGAGCTGGCCGAGCACCGGTCGCCCGCCGACGTACGTGATGGTGAGCTGCTCGGGAGCCAGAATGCGGTTCAGCTCCTGCGCAATCGGCTCTGCGGCCTCGGCGCCGCCGTCGTACTCCAGCGGGTCGCAGATGCGGCAGAGCAGCCGGTCGAGTGCGGCGGCGTCGTTGGCGTGGGAGCCCAGGACCTCCGTAAGCCAGGGGATTCGCGGAGAGCCGTCGTACTGCGGATCGCCGGGCCACCGGACGCGGTGCAGGAATCGTTCGACCTGCGACCCGGTCCGCTCGTACGGCCCGTCTACATCACAGATCAAACGAGCAACCCGTTCCAAGGTGAGCAGGTCGAGGGAGACCATCAGGACACCTCCCGGTCGGCGTGCTGCTGCGCGATGTCGAGTGCTTCGGTCAGACGCTGGATGATGATGGAGCCCCGCTTGCGGAAACCAAGCTCAGTCATGGCCTCCTGCAGGCGATCGTCCCGATCGCGCTGGAGCTGGTCGCTCAACAGCCAGGTGCAGATCTGCACCAGTTGTTCCCGGGTGTACTCGGTGATCCGCAGGCCGATCGGTACCTGGGGACGCGGGCCACTGCGGGACGCCGCCGGCGGCGGCTCACTGACGTGCCACGGTGCCACTGGCGTGGGTGGGGCCTTCGGAGCGTGGTCGGCGCGGTCGACCGCCTGCTTCCAGCGAGCGACGAGCCGAGCCGTCTGGCCTTCCGGGTCTACGTACCAGTCGGTCGACCAGATCCGGTGGAACTCCCACCCGAGCCGTTCCAGGTGCTGCTGGCGCAGCCGGTCCCGGTCTCGGGCGCTGTGCGCCTGGTGGTACGAGTGACCGTCGGTCTCGACGGCGAGCACCATCCGGCCGGGCTGGTCCGGGTGGGCGAGTGCTAGGTCGATCCGGTAGCCGGACACCCCCCACTGCGGCACCGCGTTGATGCCCTGCTGCTGGATGGCCGTCAGCACGCTGCGTTCAAGGCCGTTGAGCTCGACCCCGATGTGCTGCCGTCCCCCAAGGTCGCCGCCGAGCGCCACGAACTCGAGGTAGCGGCGGAGCAGCTCGGGGCCGCGGTTCCTCGTCGCTGCGGTTTGGTTCGGGTCCATGTCGTGGTGCGAGAAGGCACTGACCACCGTCATCCGACTCCGCGCTCGGGTGACCGCGACGTTCAGGCGCCGCTCGCCGCCCTCTTGGTTGAGCGGTCCGAACCGCAGTGGCAGGCGACCGTCGCGAGTCTTGGCGTAGCCGATGCTCAGGATGATGGCGTCCCGCTCGTCGCCTTGGACGTTCTCCAGGCTCTTGATAAAGAACCGCTGGCTCGCGGGCCGGTCCTGCGAGAAGAAGTCGTCGAGGTGCTCGTGGTCGCGGCGCCGGCTGCGCAGCGCCGCTTCGATCCGCAGGGCGTGCTTCTGGCCCATGGTGATGACGCCCAGGCTTTCGTGGGGGTGCCGCTCGGCGTGCTCGAGGATGAGGTCGACCGCCCGGTTGACTTCCTCCGGCGAGGAGCCGCTCTGGCCGGGGGCGACGCGGCCGTCGACCGTTTCCAGGCGTAGCGGACTGCCCACCTGCACGCCGGGGAACGTCACGAGGGATCGGTCGTAAACCTCGATGTTCGAAAATGCGATGAGTCGCTCATCCCGGCTGCGGTAGTGCCAGGTCAGGCGGTGCCGGTCGGAGATGAGACCGCTGAGGACGTCGAGAACGGACTCGTAGTCTTCGAGGCTCTCGTCGTCGATGTCGTCGTCCTCGCCGTTGGCGGTCTGCTGGACGAGCCGCCGGAAGAACGGCGTGGGCGGAAGCTGTTTGGGGTCGCCGGCCACGACGAGTTGAGTGCCGCGCATGATCGATGCGACTGCGTCGTGCGGTTCGATCTGGCTCGCCTCGTCGAAGATGACCACATCGAACAGCTGCTCAGCCGGCAGAATGCGGCTGACCACGAGGGGCGACATGGCCCAGCATGGAAACGCAGCGAGGAGGACCTCTCGTGCGTTGCTGAGCAGCTTACGCAGGGGCAGATGCCGGCTCTTCTTGGCCGCCTCCCGCCGGACGAGGCTGTTCTGGTCGGGGCAGGCGTCCCGGGTTCTACGCAAGTTCACTGCCACGTTGCGGCGCACGTGTCGGGCCGCCATCTCAATGTGCCGGGTGTCGGCGGCACGGAAGTCCTCGACCACCGCGGCATGCTGCTGTCCCACGAACTGGCCGAGGTACGGGAAACGCATGCGCATCTCGTCGAGGATCACCTCAAGCCAGGCGCGCAGCAAAGTGTCGGCTGCCTCCTCGCTCGAGACGCGCCGTGCGGCCAGGTCATCGAGCATGTAGCTCAGTCCCAGTGAACGGAAGAGCTGCTGCTGCTTATTCAGGTCGGGCATCAGGAACAGCGTGTGGCGGTCGGCATTCAACTCGGCGAGGGTGCTGGCGGCGGTGGTGGCCGGTCCCCGGTCGAGGCCGTCGATGCGCGCACACGCAGCTACCGCCGCGAGATGGTTACGCACCTGGACGAAGGACGACATGCAAAGATCGGCACCTGCGAGAGCGGTGGGTGCGCTGTCCTGGCGGCTGAGCTTCCGCCACCGTTCGCGCTGGTTCACCGCGGCGACCAGGCCCCGATACATCTCGGATCGCTTGCGCGGTGCGGCCGGACAGGTCCGCCGCAGCTCGCGCCGCAGCTGGAACCGACGGAAGAATCCGAGCGCTTCCGGTCGACGTGGCCGGGAACGCCCTGGCGCTGTCGCGTAGACGAAGTCGTCCAGGTCCGGGCCGAAGGCCTGCTCGCCGTAGCTGGCGATGGTGCGCTCAACCTCGCTGAGTAGGTCGAACAGGTCCGTCCAGGCGGCGAGATCGTCGGGTACGTCCAGCCCGGCCCGGTCGACCAACTCCCGGATCTGCCGCTGCGCGCCCTGCAGGGCGCCGGCCGCGAGCTCGTCGAGATGGACCAGCACCTTGCCAACGTCGTCCGAGGTGTGGATCGCCGCCTTAGCCCACGGCGACTCCCCGCGCCAGATCCTCAGGCCGCCACGATCTACGAACGTCCGTAGGTCCTCCCGCGCGGCCTCGATCGCCGACCGGTCAAGGTTCCGCAGCTCGGATGCACGCAGGTTGTACCCGCTGACGTCATAGGAGGGCAGGGCGAGCAACTGCTCGATCACCTGAAACGCGCTCATACCCCAGGGCTGCCGCACCTCGTGCATCTCGGCCTGGTGCCGCTGTGCCGCAGCCCGCCGGCTCTGCAGGCGTCGATGCAGGTCGGTCGTGTCCACCGGCGGCTCGGCGCCAGCTTGAGCAAGGACTGCGGCGATACGCTGGGCGACCTGCCGCTTGCTGATCTTGCGGTCGTGCAGGTCGAACACGAGGTTGTCGAGCCCGACGTCACCGAGACGGTTCATCACCGCTTCGATCGCCGCGCGCTTCTCGGAGACGAACAGCACGCTGCGGCCCATCGCAGCCATGTACGCGATGATGTTCGCGATCGTCTGGCTCTTCCCCGTGCCGGGCGGGCCCTCGATGACCACGTGCCGGCCGGACAACACCGCGTCGATGGCCGACTGCTGGGACGAGTCCGCGTCGTGAACGAGGAACTCCTTCGCCGGGTCGATCCGGTCGGCGCTGGAGCTGGGTCCCTGCGCCGTCTCGGTACGCAATTGATGCTGTGCGCTCCGGTCGCCGGCCATGGCACCGATTACCGGGTGCGACGCCAGCAGCTCGGCGGAGGTGCGCAGGTCTTTGACCATGGGCAGCTTGTCGAAGCTGAAGACGCCGCCGATTATCGCCTGCTCAAGCCGGAGGGAAAGGCCGCTGGGTGCGACCGCTTCGGCGATTAGGTCGTAGGCGGTCCTGAGCTGCTGGTCGGGGTCGGCGATCTCGGTCAGCATCGCACCCAGCTTTTCGCCAAGGGCGCTGATGTCCGCCTCCACGCCGTACTGCCGTTCCAACGCGTACAGGAGCACGGGGTTGATCTCGGATGAGTCGGAGAGCTCCAGGGTGAAATCGTTCTCGGTCGCCGTCCGGCTCTCCAGAGCAAGCTGCTGCAGGATCAGCGGTGCGCGCAGCGGTTGCATCGGCACGGATCCGCGGGTGTACGTACCGACCATGCAGAGCAGGCCGCGGGCGACCCAGCCGGCCTGGATGCCCTGCTCCTCCTCCAACTCGACCAGTTTGCGGCGCAGGCTGCGGGCGGTGTTGCAGGCCTTGTTGTGGCGGTCCTGGTCCGGAAACAGCGTCCGCAGGCGAACCTTTTTCCCCCGGAGCAAGTCGCTGATCCCGTCCGCAGCAGCCTCGGCGAGATCCAGCGTGGTGGCCTGCCGCTCCTTGAAATAGAGCAGCGTGTTGCGTGGGCCAAAGTCGATCAGTTGGTCTGCCCACCGGCCGGCGGCCTGCTGGACGAGGTTGAGCACATCCGGTTGGGTCAACAGCATCTCGTCTCCATGTCAGTCGACGTACGCCAGTGCTGATCCGCCGAGCCATCGGCCCGAGGCAAAGCCCTTCAGGATAGGGCGCGGGACACGTTCATCTATGGATCGGATTTCCGACAGCGACGTCATCGGAACGACCCCACTCAGAAACTTCCGCCTCTTCACCTGGAGTACCGCCATGCCGTGTCGGCTCATCGAGCAGCGCGGGATATTGCAGTGCCGGGAGTGAGGCTTGGCGCGGATGGAAGCCAACTCGCACAGAGGGTGGTGCATGGCGAGGGAGGGCCGTCAGGCGATCCTCGCGGAACTCGGGCCAGCGAAGCATCGATGTGAATGGATAGGCCGTCCTCAATGAGAGACGGCGGCCGGCACCTTGGACGGTTCCTGCCCGCGAAGAAGGCTGGTGGCATCGACGGTGGCGCTGACCAGGGCGCACGTCGTCGCGGTGAGGGCAAGCCAGAACGTCAGCGTGCTCTTCAGATCCTCAGCGATCTTCACCGTCACCACTTCGGTGACCTCTGAAGCCTCTGCGGATCGGTGTCGCCGAATGCTCGGGTCAGGCTGACGGCGCCAGCCGAAGCGCGCGAAGAACTTGGCCCAGGTGTGGTTCGACCGACCGCAGCCGAAGATCACCCCGTTGACCTTCCGTCCGCACCGGCCGCCGCTCTGGGTGGTCACGCCGCACGTCGTCGGCGCCTTCACGGCGAGCAGCCAGGCCGGGATAGCGATCGCGATCGACGCCGACCAGGCAAGGCTGATGAGGTCGAGCGTGACGAGGTAGTAGACGACGCCGACGATGGCCAGCGCCTCAACGCCGAGGATCAGCAGGGCGTGATCCCGCTTCAGCATGTGGGGGCCTCCGAGTGGTCGAGGAGCGCGACGATGTCGAGGAGTTCGGCGCGGAGCCGGGTCAGCTCGGCTGCGGTGATGCCAAGTTCGTAGTGGTGGTGGTGGCCGGCGCGGGAAAGCGCCCACCACAGGTAGCTGGCTCGGCGCCCGAGGTGAGGGCCGGCGTAGTGGGCGAGCAACAGCAGCTTCGGCCGCTGCACCCGGGTCTGTCCGATCTCCGGGCAGACCCGGGCCCAGTAACGGTCCATTGCCGCTTCCAGTTCGTGGCGCAGCAGCCACGCGCACGCCCGGGGCCAGGCTCCGCGGGCGCCCCGGATGACGCTGGTCAGCATCAGGTCGGCGGTGGCGAGATACAGAGATGCCGTCATCGCAACCGCCCTACGAACGTAGCGGTGTTGGCGACCATCGTCCGGACAGGCATGCTCCGGTGTCCGTGGACCGCGTCCGCCACCGCTTTAACCGTCCGGGTGGCCTGCACGCCGTACTCGCGGTCGAGACGAGCGAAGAGCTCCGGGCGGGGTACGAGGCGGCCGAAGAGCCCGAGGCTGAGTCGGTCCTTGACGGTGTGCGCCCGGCTGAGCCCTTCCTGAATCTGCTGGTAGGGCGTGCCGCGCCGATGCTCCGAGGCCCGGTAGCGATCCATGCTCACCGACTCGATCGCGGACCGGCAGAACCCGGCGACCATCAGGTACTTCACCTCGTCCGAGATCTCCGCGGCGACCAGGGCACGTGCGTCGTCGAGGTAGCGGTCCGCCGGGTCGCAGACCCTACGGACCTCTACGATCGAGCCTTCGCGGCGAGTGACCTCCCGGACGTCGGCCTCGATGTCGAGGCGGCGGATCGCTTCCGGCAGCCGGTCGTCGTGGGTGAACACGATGACCTGCCGGGTCAAGGCGATGTCACGCAACACCTCGGCGAGGCCGTCGATCTTGGTGGGGTCCATGCTCTGCACCGGGTCGTCGATGATCACGAACCGGTACGGGCTGGTCTCGGCGCAGGCGCGGGGCAGGAAGACTGCCAGGCCGAGGGCATGCAGCTCGCCCTGGCTCATCACCGCGAGGGCATTGGTCTCGACGCCGTCGGCGGCCACGGGGAACAGGACCCGGCGGGTGTTGTTCGCTCCTTCGATTCGTAGGTGGTGCATCTCGACGTTGCTCTCCTGCCGCAGCTTCTGCCAGATTCGGTCCGACTGCGCGGCGAAGCTGCTCAGCCGCTCGGCGCGCATCGCCTTGTTAGCGTTGTCGAGCGCCGTACGGGCCTTGGTGAGCAGGGCGAGGGCCGGCGCCTCGGCGCGGACCACGGTCGCGGCGTCGACCCACCGGCGGATCGCGGCGCCGGGCTCGCGCCAGGTGTCGTGACGCTGGGCGAGCCAGTCGGCTGCCGCCGTCGCGAGGGCAGCGTGCGCCGCAACGAGACCGTCCCAGGCGACCGGGTCGTGGCCGAGCACGGCGAGGGCATCGCGCATCGCCGTGCTCTGCGTGGGAATGTGTGGTGCCAGCGCGGTGGCGGCTGGTTCCAGGAGCCGGCGTATGTCGCCGATCAGGCCGTCGACCGCGCGGCGGGCGTTCGCGTACGCCTGCTGGGCCGCGCGTACCGTTGCGGCGGCTGCGGCCAGCCGGGCGAGTTCTTCCTCAGCCTGCGCACGCCAATCGTGATCGAGGGTGCCGGCGCGGCACACAGGGCAAGGGCCGTCCCCACGGTCGTGGTGCACGTCGAGCGCGGCCCGCAGCAGCTGGGCACTCCGGTCGGCGGCGCCACTGTCGGTGGCGGTCGCCTGCTGCACCGCCGCCTCGGACTCGTTCAGGGCAACCAGTGCCCGACCAAGGTCGGGCAGATCCTGCTCGGCGAGCCGTCGCGCGGCTGCCGCTGCGGGCTCCTCCGACGCGGCGGTGTCGCTGCGGGCGAGGTCGGTCAGCCTGGTCAGGTTCGCCCGGCCGGCCTGCGTGCCGAGGGCGCTCAGGGCGTCGCGGGCACGGTCGTCGTCGATCTGGCCGAGCTGTTCGCGCAGCTCGGTGAAGGCCGTCTTGAGCGCCTTGGCCCGGTCGTCGTAGACCTTGCGCCGCTGCTGCAGCCGGGCGTCGGTGTCGCGCAGCGGGCCCAGGCCGAGGATCGGCGCAATCGCGTCGTACAGTTCGGCCGGCTTCGCGGTGATGACGCGTTCGAGGTCGCGGGCGGACAGGAACGGCCGGTACCTGGCGGCCTGACCGATCCACTGCGGCACCTGGCCGGGCGGCATCGCGGCGCCGCCGGTGGTCGTGGTGACCGTCGCGGAAGTCAGATCGGTGGCCCCGGCCGGCCAGGTCCGGTGGGTCGTCACCGGCTGACCAGAGTCGAGCCGCAGGCTGAGGCGGATCTCCGATGCGCCGTCGTGGTGCAGGTTTCGCCAGCCCTCGCGGAAGGCCGGCGGGCGCTGCGCCCAGCGCAGGGAATCCTCGGTCAGCGTGTACTCGATGGCCTCGGCGATGCTGGACTTCCCGGAGCCGTTGCGGCCCATGAACACGGTCAGCCCGGTCTTGGGCAGCCGCCCGACCGTGACCCGCTGGCCGATCCCGCGGAAGCCGGCGACCTGGATCTCTTCCAGGAATGCCTGTGGCGTGGCACCGCCCGCCTCGCCCGGCTCGGGCGACGGCGGAAGGGCCTCACCCCGCAGCACGGCATCGAGAACCTGCTCGCCGTGGAAGGCGGCAAGAACCAGGTCGCTGACCGCGCGTGGCACCCGGGACCGCTGAAGGCGGTCGGAGAGTTCCTCGTAGAGCGTGAGCGTGTCGTTCATCAGACCCCCTGATGTCGTTGGCGCATCGAGGGAACCGCAGATTGGTCGCCTACACTGCCCTACAGGCTGTTATCCCGGGATAACAGATCCACGTTCGTCTTCGAGAGCCCAGGACTCGTACCGTGACGGCCGAAGCGGGGAGGTGAGCTATGGAGACGGAGTTGATGTCGCAGCGCGAGATCGCACTGCTTGCGCGAGTCAGCAAGCCTGCGGTCACGACGTGGCGCCGGCGGCACCCCGACTTCCCTGCGCCCGTGTCGGGCAACCACGGCCAGCCCCTCTTCCCCGCCGACGCGGTCCTGGCTTGGCTACTCCGGACCGGGCTCGGCCACGCCGACCCGGATACCCTGCGCGCCGAGCGGTCCATGCACACGCTGACGGCGTACGCCCGGCGACACGGCGGCCGACGCACGATCGTCGTCCTCGGCGCCGCGCTCTGCCTCCGCCACCTCGCCGGCCGGGCGCTGCCAGCCGATCCTTTGCCGCTGGCCCGCCGCCTCGATCCCGAGGACGAGTTTCTGCTGCATGAGCTGGCCGACGCGCCTGAACCGGCCGGGCTGGCCCAACTGGTCGAGCAACTGATCGAGGGAGCCTTCGACCCCTGGCACAGCTGCCAGTTCCTGCTCAGCTCCGCCAACCGCCTCGGCTGGCCCGAACTGGCGGCGGATGCACTCACCCCGGAGACGGTCGCCCTGATCCGTCGGGTCGCCGACGTGCCAACCCGGCTGCGCGCCCACGGCATCGTCACCATCGCCGACGCCAACGCGGGCACCGGCGACCTGCTGACAGCGCTAGTAAGCGACCAGGACCGCGACAACCTGCGAGTCAACGCGTTGGTCGCCGACGAGGAGCTCGCCCGCCTGGTTCGCCGGCAGTTGCTCCTCGCCGAGCTGCCCGAGTTCCAGTTCGACGTGCGCGCCGACGAGCTGAACGAGGAGTTCGCCGACCCAGACCTCATCGTCACCCGGCTCCCCTATCGGCCGGCTGAGAGCCGCGACGCCCTCGCCGACCTCAACCGGGTCGAGGCAATCGCCGATTTACTCGGTCCGGGCCGCACTGCCATCGTCGTCGGTCCTGCCAGCAGCCTTGTCGATGAGCTGCGGGACGGATCAGCAGTGATGCGCCGAGCGGCGCTGCTGGGCAGTGGCATCGTCGAGGCAATCGTGCAGCTTCCTGGCGGTGTCTATCCGGCCAGGCCAGGCCATCCAACCGCGCTGTGGCTGCTGACCAGGGGCCCGATCCCCACCACTAAGGGCCGCGTGCTGCTCGCCGACCTCAGCGGTTTCGCGCTTGACCAACCCACTATCGAGTCCGCAGCCGAGGACGTCCTTCTCTGGCGCGCCGAGGGGCACCGCAGCGACGGCCACGATCCGCGGACCGGCCGGATCGTCCCGTTGGAGAGAATCGACCTGCGTCGGGGTGCCGCACTCCGACCGCCGGGTCCGGCGTCGGTCACCCTGCGTGCCCGGCTGGCCGCCGACCGCCCCGCGCTCATCGGCGAGGTTGAGCGCCGTCTCACCGACGCGGAGCAAGAGGCCCTTCGGTACGCGACGGAGCATAGTCCCCTGAATACCGGGGCGGCGCAGCGCGACGGAGTCAGGCCGAAGGAGCTTTCCCTCGGGGCGTTGCGAACGGCTCGCCGGGTCCGCCTCCTTACCGGGCACCGCCTCTCACGTGAGCATGTCGGGCCGCGTGGTCACCACCGGGTCATCGGCGCGGCGGAGGTTCTCGCGCAGGCGTCCAAGCGCTGGATGGATCGGCTCATGCTCGCTGCGGAGTACCCGCACGTCGCTCTCACCGAACCGGGCGACCTCGTAGTCACCAGCGTCCCTCGGTTCGGCGTCTTCCTCGACGACGGCGGCTTCTCGGTAATCGAGTTCCCGGCGTGCGGCCTGCGTATCTCCCCGGGCGACCCGCTCACTCCCCGGGTGCTGAGGGCCCTCCTGATCACTGCCCGCAACACCGCACGTAGCCCTGGCGCAGTACGTGGCCCGCGACTGCGGGACGCCACGATTCCCGACCTGACGCGCGACGAGGCGGCCCGACTGGACGAGGTGCTTCGCCGTCTGGAGGAACGCGAGCATCTACTGCAGCGGCAAGCCGACCTCTTGGCGAAGTTGCGCGAACTCATCGTGACCGGCTTCGCCGACGGCACCCTCACGACTTTGTACGGTACGAACTCCTGAACGAGAGAACGGAACACACAGTGCCCCCACGTAAACGTGCCAACGGACAGGCCGAGCTGTTCGGCGTGTCCAGCACCAAGCAGATCCAGGACGTCCTGTGGAAGGCCGCCGACAAGCTGCGCGGCTCCATGGACGCTGCACAGTACAAGGAGTTCGTCCTCGGCCTGGTATTCCTCAAGTACGTCTCGGACGCGTTCGCCGAACGCCGCGCCCAGATCAAGGCCAGCCTCTCCGACATCCCGGAGAACCGCCGCGCCCAGTTCCTCGACGAACGCGACGAGTACATCAGCGCCAACGTCTTCTGGGTTCCGGAGACCGCTCGGTGGGACTACCTGGTGGAGAACGCTCCCGGAGGTGTCGGCGCGCTGCTCGACGACGCCATGGACGCGATCATGCGAGAGAATCCCGCGCTGACCGGCGTGCTCCCGAAGATCTTCAACCGAGACAACGTCGACCAGAAGCGGTTGAGGGAACTCGTCGACCTGATCAGCGACGCCCGCTTCACCGGCCACGACGACCGAGAGGCGAAGGACGTCCTCGGTGAGACGTACGAGTACTTCCTGGAGAAGTTCGCCCGTGCCGAGGGCAAGCGGGCTGGCGAGTTCTATACGCCGCCCAGCGTGGTACGGGTGCTAGTCGATGTGCTGGAGCCCTATGAGGGCCGGGTCTACGACCCGTGTTGCGGATCCGGGGGCATGTTCGTACAGTCCAAGAAGTTCGTGGAGAAGCACGCCGGGCGAGACCACACCCACGACATCGCCATCTACGGCCAGGAAGCCAACGAGCGCACCTGGCGACTGGCGAAGATGAACCTCGCCATCCACGGCATGGACCCCGTGGGCATCGGCGACCGCTGGGCCGACACGTTCTCCGACGACAAGCACCCCGACATGCGGGCCGACTTCATCATGGCCAACCCACCGTTCAACATGAGCGACTGGGCGCGCCGCGAGACTGACCCCCGCTGGCGCTACGGTGTGCCGCCGCAGAGCAACGCCAACTACGCCTGGCTCCAGCACATTCTCTCCAAGCTCGGCGACCGAGGCAGCGCCGGCGTCGTCCTCGCCAACGGCTCGATGTCCTCAAAGCAATCCGGCGAAGGTGAGATCCGCCGCGCAATGGTTGAGGCGGACCTGGTGGCCTGCATGGTCGCCCTCCCGCCGAACCTGTTCCGCACCACCGCTATCCCCGCCTGCCTGTGGTTCTTGACGAAGGACAAGACTCCACAGGGTGCGAAGGCGCTGACCGACCGGCGCGGCGAAATCCTTTTCATCGACGCCCGCGCCCTCGGCACCATGATCGACCGCACCGAACGCGTCCTCACCGACGACGACATCGCCAAGATTGCCGACACCTACCACGCCTGGCGCGGGACCAAGTCCGCCAAATCCAAGGGCCAGACGTACGAGAACGTGCCCGGCTTCTGCTACTCCGCGAAGCTCGACGAGGTAGCAGCCCATGAGCACGTGCTAACTCCCGGCCGCTACGTGGGCGCCACCGAAACCGACGAAGACGTTGACGCTGAGCCCTTCACAGACCGCATCACCCGCCTCACGAAGGAGCTGTACACCCACTTCGAGGAGTCCAACCGCCTCGAGAACGTCATCCGCCAGCAACTGGAGCGCCTCGATGCCTGACCGCACCACCACCTTCTCTGAGCTGGTCGGCGAGCACCTGATCGAGATCGGCGCGGGACGGCCACGGACCGTAAATACGAACGGGCACGACCTTCCTATCCTGCGCGTCGCGGATGTCTTGGATGGCAGGGTTGAATACGGGCTTCAGGCTCACGCGTCGAATCACGATGTGCAGGGTGAAGGATCGAAGGTTTCAAGGCCTGGCGATATTGTTCTCACGACCAAGGGAACGGTAGGGCGAGTGGCTCTGATGCCGCCCGATGGGCCGGCGTTCGCCTACAGCCCCCAACTTTGCTTTTTCCGCCCTGCTGCTAACGGTCCGCTGAGGTCGCGGTTTCTCTACTACTGGTTCAAGAGTGCCGAGTTTTGGATCCAGGCTAATGCGCTCAAGGGCCAGACCGACATGGCCGACTTCCTTAGCCTCGGGGATCTCCAGCGAATGCGGATTGGCATCCCATCTGTTGATCGGCAGGATGCCGTAGTCGGTGTTCTCGGGGCGCTCGATGACAAGATTGCGGTCAACGACCGCATTGCGACCACAGGTGAAGCCCTTCTCCGGGCTAACTACGAGGCTCTGGCCGACGGAGGGGAGCTGATCGCTATCGGCGAAATCGGCTCGCTAATCAGGGACAGCAGCCGGCCGAGCGATCTGGCCGACGACGAACCGTACATCGGGCTCGAACACATGCCACGCAGGTCAGTATGGCTCGATCGCTGGGGTTCTTCAGCCGGGGTCATCAGCCAGAAGACCCGATTCGCAATTGGCGACATCCTTTTTGGCAAGCTGCGTCCCTACTTCCATAAGGTAGGCCTGGCCCAGGTTAGCGGGGTGTGTTCTACCGACATCATGGTCATCCGGCCGTCGAGTCCCAACTACCTGCCGTGGCTACTTATGGCTCTGTCGAGTGACGAGGTGGTTGCCCATGCCACCGCGAGAAGCGACGGCACCAGGATGCCCCGCACCCGTTGGAGCGATCTTGCCGACTTTCGGGTGCCTTGGGCCAAGTCATCGGTCGTACAACGTTACACCGACCTAGCGCATCCCTTGATCAAGAGGGTGCAATACGGCCTTGCTGAGTCGCATCGACTGGCTCAGTTGCGCGACACCTTGTTGCCGAAGCTGATGTCAGGGCGTCTGCTGGTCAAGGACGCCGAGAAGGCTGTCGAAGAAGCGATTTAGGCGGGACGAAGGTTCACGGGGAGGGGCTGTGATCGGGTTGGGCGGGCGGATGAACGAGGCGGGATGGGAGGCGCTCGCGCTCGAGCAGCTCGGCGAGCTTGCGTGGGAACCAGGGGCTGGGAAGGACTTCGCGCCGGGCTCGGGGCAGCGACGGGATTGGGCCGACCTGGTGCTCTTCGAGGACCTCCGCGCAGCGGTCGAGCGTCTCAACCCCGACCTGCCGCCGACAGCGGTCGCCGACGCGGTGCGGACCGCCACGGACGTAGCGTCCCGGGAGGCGTTCGCCGAGAATCGGGAGGCGCACAAGCGGCTGGTCCACGGGATCCGCTCGGTCGTGTACACCGACGCGTACGGTGCCGAGCACAATCCCACCGTGCGCCTGGCTGACCTGCACGACCCCGGCCGCAACGTCTATCGGGCGATCAACCAGGTCACGATCGTCGACGGTGATTTCCGACGCAGGCTCGACATCGTGCTCTACCTCAACGGCTTGCCGGTCGCCATCATCGAGCTGAAGAACGCTGCCGACGAGAATGCCACCCTCACCGGCGCGCATGCCCAGCTCCAGACGTACCTCGCGGAGTTCCCGCTCGCCTTCCGGCACGCCGTGCTATGCCTGATCTCCGACGGGATCACCGCGAAGTACGGCACCCCATTCACCCCATACGAGCACTTCGCCCCGTGGAACATCGACGACGAGGGCGAGCGTGTCGACACAACCGCGCCTGACTACGACGGCCCCGAGGCGCTGATCGTCGCCCTCTACGGACTGTTCAACCAACGGCGCTTCCTTGAGCTCACCGGTGGGTTCGTCAACTTCACGTCGAAGAGCAAGCGGATCGCCAAGGCACACCAGTACTTCGCGGTCATCCGAGCCGTCAACTGCATCGTGCGGGCATCGCAGAGCGACGGAAAGGCGGGCGTTGTCTGGCACACCCAGGGCTCCGGCAAGTCCGAGGAGATGGTGTGCACGGCGGCGCTGACCGCCCGCCACCCCGCCCTGAAGAACCCGACCGTCGTCGTGCTCACCGACCGCACGGACCTCGACGACCAGCTCTACGACACGTTCCAGGACAGCCAGCTGCTGCTCGGTCAGGAGCCGGAGCAGGCCGACACCCGTGCCGAACTGCGGGACAAGCTGTCGAACCGGAACTCCGGCGGCATCATCTTCACGACGTTGCAAAAGTTCGGGCGTACAAAAGAAGAGCGGGAGGCCGGGAGGCCACATCCCCTGCTTTCCGACCGGCGCAACATCCTGGTGATCGTCGACGAGGCGCACCGCAGCCACTACGACAGCCTGGACGGCTACGCCCGGCACCTGCGCGACGCGCTGCCGCACGCCACGTTCATCGCCTTCACCGGCACCCCCATCGCCACCGCCGAAGTGAACACCCGCGCCGTCTTCGGCAACTACATCGACGTGTACGACCTCAAGCGTGCCGTCGACGACGAGGCGACCGTACGGGTCTACCACGAGCCGCGGATCATTCCCGTGTCGCTGCCACTGGACATCGATCCGGACAGCATCGACGAGCAGGTGGAGACGCTCACCGCCAGCCTGGACGACGCGGAGCGGCGTAAGGCCGAGGCGTACGCGGCCACCATGAACACCATCTACGGTGCCCCCGACCGAGTCGAGACCCTTGCGAAGGACCTGGTCGAACACTGGGAGAAGCGACGCGAGCTGATGCGGCCGCAGCTCGGCGGGCCCGGCAAGGCGATGCTCGTCTGTGCGACCCGAGAGATCTGCGTCCGCGTCTTCGACGCCATCAAAGTGATACGGCCCGACTGGGCGGATCCGGCCGTCGACAAGGGCAAGATGAAGATCGTCTTCCATGGGGTGCCCAGCGACGAGGAGCTGCTGCGCCCGCATCACCTGCGTCCGTCGCAGCAGAGGACTATCCAGGCGCGTGCCAAGGACCCCAACGACGAGCTGGAGTTGCTCATCGTGCACTCGATGCTGCTCACCGGCTACGACGCGCCGCCGATCCACACCATCTACATGGACCGGCCCATGAAGGGCGCCAACCTGATGCAGGCCCTCGCCCGGGTCAACCGTCGTTTCCGCGAGAAGCAGGACGGGCTGCTGGTCGGCTACGCCCCCCTGACCGAGAACCTGCGCAAGGCGCTCACCGAGTACACCCCCAGCGACCAGGAAGACCAGACCCTCGGCAGGGAGATCGACCGGGCGATCAGCGAAGTACACAACGAGATCTCCGTCATCGAGGCCATGTTGGCCCCGGTGAAGTGGCGGGCGATCCTCGACGACGAGAAGAACCCGACCCGCTGGCTGCGGGCGGTGCGGAAGGCCGCCAACTTCCTGCGCGACCCGCGGACCCCCGGTAACGTCGTCGAGCCCGGCACGAAGCCGCTGCACCAGCGATTCCGCGACTCGGCGGGCCGGCTGGAACGGTTCTACACGCTCTGCGCCACCAGCCGCGACTTCGTCGCCCGTGCCGGGGACATCCAGCGCCTACGCCGCGACATCCACTTCTTCCGCGACGTCCGGGTCTGGATCGTCAAGGAGGAGGCAGCCGACCGGGAGGCCAAGGGCCTGCCCAACACGGCTCAGGTTGAGCGCTACCTGTCCCAGCTTGCCGCCGAGGTGGTCGACGCCGCCGACATCACCGACATCTACGAGGAGGCCGGCCTCGGCAAGCTCGACATCACCGAGCTCAACGGGGTCGCCTTGCAGCGCCTGCAGAACTCGGAGACGCCGCACCTAGCCGCCTCGGCGCTGCGCCGGCTGATCGAACGGAAGATGCGCGAGGTTACCAAGCACAACGTGGTTCGCCAGGAACGCTTCTCCGCGCAGCTCGAAGACCTGATGAACCGCTACATGCGCCAGCAGCTGACCAGTGCGCAGCTGATCGTCGAGCTGGTCGAGCTGGCCAAGCAGGTGTCTGCGGACGCCCGGCGTGGCCAGCAGTTCGACCCTCCGCTCAACCACGCCGAACTGGCCTTCTACGACGCCGTCGCGCAGAACGGCGCGGCGACAGAGCTCATGGGAGTTGGCACCCTGGCGGAGATCGCCCGGGAGCTGGTCAAGTCGATCCAGTCGTCGATCACGGTGGACTGGTTCTCCCGTGAACCGGTACGCGCCAAGCTCCGCAGCCACATCCGCCGGCTGCTGGCCCGCTACGACTACCCACCGGACCACGAACGTGCCGCCGTCGACCTGGTCATCCGCCAGATGGAGACGTTCGCCAACGAGTGGTCGCCTGGAGCGGCCGCGAAATAGCCACAACGGAACTCACACCTCGGCCGATCGCAGGGAGGCACAGTGGGTGGCCGCCAGTTGGGGATAGTTTTTGCCGACGATGCGTGCATGTCGTATCTACAGGAGGTCGCTGGCCGGCGAGCACGAGGCGCCGGTGCGGGTGACTGCCGAGTCTCCTTCCCGATCCGGTCGCGGGTCGGAGCCGGCGTGGTCCTGATTTCATATCGACAAGCCGTACATTTCATGGCGGGTGTCGATGACGACAGTAGGGCCGACGACATCCGCTGGGCGTTTCGGCTGCGAGAACTGACTCAACTCAAGCGTCCGTTGGAAATGAGCCGTCTGCAGGCTGCACTTCGGAAGGACCAGCGACGGCCGCTGGAGCATCAGGGCAAGCTGACCGACAAGGCCAGCAGGGCCGTGCTCGAGGTCCTGTTGGCCGAGGACCCCGAGCTTGATCCGGTGATTGGATCGCTGTTCGGCATCAGGGACATCGATCTGCCGGCGCCGCGCAAGACGGCACTGGCGGAGGAGCGGGACTCCATTGCATCTCTGTGTGCGTTCACCGGCGCTCCCGACCTACTGCCGGCCGACGGTTTCCTCACGGAGGACGAGATCGGCAGCATCTCCGATCGCGACTCCTTCCTTCCCGCGGGGCCTGGCATCACGCCACGAGAGGATCCGATGGTCGAACACGACGCGAACGCGTTCCTTGGCTGGACCCGCCAGGAAAGCGACCGGCTGGCCGTTCGGAAGTTCACCGACGGTAATGGGCGCACGCTCCAAATCATGAACGTCAACCGGTGGCCGATCGAAACCCGGCTCGGCACCGACCTCATCTACTACCACCAGCAACGACGCAGTTTCGTCCTGGTCCAGTACAAGCGGATGGTCCCGGACGGTTCGTCCTGGCGTTGTCGTGTCGACGACCACTTCCGGCAACAACTCGACGTGATGCGGACCCTCGACAAGAAGTGCGGACAGGGAGAACCAGGTGGAGATTACCGAATGGTTCCGACGCCCAGCTTCGTGAAGATCTGCCAGCTCGACACTCTGGACGTCGACAGTACCTCGATGATCTCCGGGATGTGCATGCCTCGCGAGCAGGTCGAAAAGCACCTCGAGCGCCCCGATGCCCCCAAGTACCTGGACTTCCACACGGTCAGGGACTACCTGACCAGCACCCTATTCGCTCAGTTGGTCGCCTTGGGTTGCGTCGGCACCAGTGGTTCCGCCACGACACTCGTTGCGCGGGAGATCGAACTGTCGCTGCAGCGAGGGAAGTCCGTAAGCGTCGGCGTTTTCAGCGACGAATCCGGGCGGCGTCCTTCGTGGCGCACGTCCGGCAGGAGGTCCTCCCCGCCGAGCCGAGCGGCAGCCCGGGCGCAGGACAGTCAACAGGTGCCACTCTGGTAGTGACCACTGATCAATCTGCGGGACGCAGTCCAGCAGCCAGCTGTCTCCGCCTGTCACCCGGGTGGCAGACAAGCCTGCACATAACAAGCGAGCACGCTACGAGCACCCGAAGTCCACAGTGGATCGCAGAGCGGGGCATTCCCGCAGCTCAGGCGCCTGACCGCTCATGCGCCAACAGAATTCTATGGATTAAAAGTCCACAGCTCTGCCATTGAGCTAGCGGCCCGCGCGCTCAGGTTACCGGAACTCGACCCGGAGCCACCCTCCGCCGCCGCGCCGCTCGGCCCAAGTCAGCAGCGAGTCAGGACGTAACGAGCCCCAGCGCTCCGCGCCGGCGGATGATCGGCGGCCAGGCATGGACGCGCCGGCCCGGGGAACTGGTCGGGCATGCGGTCGAGCAGCGCACCGGCGATCGCGGCGTCCGGCGAGGAGATCGGCCCGGACGGCGTACGCGAGCCGGGCGGCGAGGTGCACGCCTGGCTGCCCGGGCAGAACCAGACGGTCTGCGGGCTCCCGCTGAGCCGGGCGCGGCTGCGCCGCTTCCCGCACGTACGGTTCGACTTCTCCTCGACCGACGTGCTCACCGACGCGGATGCGATCGGCCGCATCTGCCCGCGCTGCCTGGCCGCCACGCAGGGCCGCCGGCGGGACGAGAAGCACGGCTGGGTCCGCCACGCGCCCCGCCCGTGAACGGGCCGGCCGGCACGTATAGGGGCGGTCTGGGCGGGTACGGGGCGGGCATGCGGATCGTGGTGGTCGGGGCGAGCGGCAACGCCGGGACGGCCCTGTTGCGCCGGCTGCGCCGGGAGCGGGGTGTGGAACTGGCCGGGGTGGCCCGCCGGCTGCCCGGCCCGGACGCGGGCGAGCCGTACGACCAGGTGGAGTGGCACTCGTGCGACGTCGGCCTGCCGGGCGCGGTCGACCAGTTGGCGGAGGTGTTCGCCGGCGCCGGCGCCGTGGTGCACCTCGCCTGGCAGATCCAGCCCAGCCACGACCAGCGGGTGCTGCACCGGACCAACGTCGGCGGAAGCCGCGCGGTGATCGACGCGGTGGTCCGGGCCAAGGTGCCGGCCCTGGTGTACGCGTCGTCGGTCGGTGTCTACGCGGCCGGCCCGAAGAACCACCCGGTGAGCGAGCGCTGGCCGGCCACGGGGGTGCCCGCGTCGTCGTACAGCCGGGACAAGGCCGAGGTGGAGGCGATGCTCGACGAGGTCGAGCGCGAGCACCCGGACCTGCGTGTCGTACGCATGCGGCCCGGCCTGAACTTCCAGCGCGACGCGGCCACGGAGATCAGCCGCTACTTCCTGGGGCCGTTCGCGCCGGTCCGGCTGCTGCGGTACGGCCGGATCCCGCTGGTGCCGGCCAACCGCCGGCTGAGGATGCAGGCGGTGCACACCGACGATGTCGCCGAGGCGTACGCCCGGGCGGTTCTGGGTGACGCCCGCGGCGCCTTCAACCTGGCCGCGGACCCGGTGCTGACCCCGGAGTTGGTGGCCCGGCACTTCCACGGCTGGACGGTGCCGGTCGGGGCTCCGCTGCTGCGGATGGCCGCGCGGCTGACGTGGTACGCGCGGTTGCAGCCGGTCGACGCCGGCTGGGTGGAGCTGGCGCTGAACGTGCCGCTGATGTCCAGCGAGCGGGCGGAGGCGGAGCTGGGCTGGCGGCCGCGCGTCGACGCGGTCTCCGCTCTGAAGGAACTCCTCGCCGGCATGGCCGAGCGCGCCCACACCGCCAGCCCGCCGATGTCCGGGGCGCGGGACCTGCCGGGCCGCCTCGCCGCCGTCCTCCGCGGCCACCCCGCCGGCCACACCAACCCCTACTGACCAACCCGCCGAGTCCGGGCGCCCCAGCCGCAACGCACCGATGATCATGAGGTTAGCGGGCGTCGTCCTCGGCGTGTCGGCTCGCTAACCTCATGATCACCGGACCGAGGCCGGGCCGGGGCGGACCCGGGTCGGCCGGGGGGTCAGCTCAGGTGGGAGCCGGGGGTCGACGGGTTGCGGGCGCCCAGGAAGAAGATGCCCGGGTAGCCGCTCGTCTCGAACTGGCCGCTGCGGTTGCGGCGCAGGGTGGAGTCCTCGATCGTCATGGTGCCGGTACGGTCGTTGCTCACGAAGAAGATCGCGCCGCCGCCCTCGTTGGCCCGGTTGTCCCGGATCACCGTGCCGGCGATCCGTACGGTGAAGCGGTCGCCGTCGCAGTAGATCGCCCCGCCACTGCCGCCGCCGGGCGTGCCGGCCTTCGCCGGGTTGGCGCCCCTGCCGACCGCCTGGTTGCCGGTGAAGACGCTGTTCAGCACGGTCCACGACACGCCGATGCTGCTCAGCGCGCCGCCGTTGGCGCAGGTGCCGTTCTCGAAGGTGCTGTTCACGACGTACACCGGCCGGTTCTCGTACTGGCTGAGCACCCGCAGCGCGGCGCCACCCAGGTCCGGGCCCGTACGGTCGCAGCGGTTGCCGACGAAACGCGTGTTGACCACCTTCACCCGCCCGCCCCGGACGAAGATCGCCCCACCGCCGCCACCCTCGGTCGTGTCGCCCGTGGAGTTGCCGTCGGCGAAGGTGATGTTCTGGACGGTGAGCTGCGGGTGGTCCTGGTTCTGGCAGTGCGAGGTGGTCCAGCCCTGCTTGGCGTCGCACGTGTTCATGTAGAGGATGCGGCGCTTCCCCTGCCCGCTCAGGGTGACCCTGCCGCCGCCGTCGAGCACCACCCTCGGGCCGTTGGCGTTGCGTACCTTCGCGGTGGCCGCCATCCGGATCGTCACCGGGTCCGGTCCGCAGTCGAACGTGATGATCCCGCCGGCCGCGACCGCCTTCACGACGGCCGCCGAGGTGCAGCTCGCCGGGGTGCCGGTGCCGACGGTCCGGGTCGGCTTCGACGTGTCCACCGCCCGCGCCTCGGCGGGCACCGGCGCGTCGCCGTCCGGGTTGCCGACCCGGAACACCGCCGGCCGCCGGGACGGTGACGGGCTCACTCCGGGACCACCGAGGCCCGTCCGGGCCGCCGGCGCCGCCTGCTGGGCGGTGGACGGCGACGCTCCCGGGGAGGTCGTGGCGGGTGCGGCGGCTGGCGCGGCGGGTCCGCCCGTGCCGCAGGCGGCCAGGGCGACGAGGCCGGCGGTCAGCAGGACGACGACGGGCGTGGCGCGCACCCACCGATGCTAGAAGGCGGTCGGGCCGCCGGAGGGGTCATGCCGGGCCGGCTTAACCCGCTGCTAAGCCGATCGCGACCGGATCGATGCCCGGCGGGCGGGCGGCTCGCCGCGCCGCCGGGGTCGCCCGGCAGGGACAGGCCGAACAGCGGCGACCGGCACCGGCTGGGTGGCGGCGCCCACGCGCCGCGGGCCCTCAGGCGATCGAGAGGGCGTACGCGGCCAGGAACCCGGCCACCGTGATGAGGCCGACGAGCAGGTGCGCGTTCTCGAACGCCTCGGGGACCATCGCGTCGGTGACCATCGCGAGGATCGCCCCGGCGGCGAGCGCGGTGATCGCGGCCAGCAGCGCGGGTGACGCGCCGCCGAGCAGGACCCGTCCGGCCAGCGCCGCCACGCCCCCGAGCAGCGCGATCCCCGTCCAGAGCAGGAACACGAAACGCCGGCTGCGGCCGGCCCGTCGCATCCCGGCCGCGCTGGACAGGCCCTCCGGCACGTTGCTGAGGAACACCGCGGCCACCGTGACGAGACTGACCGTGTTGCCGGTGAGCAGGCTCGCGCCGATGACCACCGATTCGGGCACGCCGTCGAGCACGGCGCCCACGGCGATCGCGGACCCGGAACCGGGCCGGTCCCTCTCGGTGGGCTGCCGGCCCGAGCGTTTGCGGTGCCGGGCGCCGTGCCGGGCCAGCGCCACGTTGGCCAGCGTGTAGGCGACGGCGCCGCCCGCCGCTCCGATCGCGGTCGGGAACGTCCCACCCCGCTCGTGCGCCTTGCCGATCAGCTCGAACGCCGCGGCGGAGAGCAGCACGCCGGCGCCGAACGCCATGATCGAGGCGTTCACCCACTGCGGCACCCGGACGTACCAGCCGGTCACCGCCCCGAGCAGCAGCGCCGATCCGGCCAGCAGCCCCCAGCCCCCCGCCTGCAACCACTCCGGCACGTTCCCGACCTACCCGTCCCTCATGTGGGGGCAAACCGACGAAGGGTCGCCGGCGTCAGAAGTCGGCGAAGAGGTACGGCAGCTGGCGCGGGAAGATGCGGCGCAGCTCGGCGGCGGCGTCGGCCGGCACCTCCCCGTACCCGCGTAGCTGCACCTCCACCGGGTCGAGCACCCCGTACGCGAGGGCGGAGAGCCCGGCGGCCGTGAGCGTGGCGGTCGGCGCCGTCGAGGCGGCGGCCGTCCCGTCGCGCAGCTCCAGGGCTCCCGTCGTGCCGTCGAGCAGGTGCGTCCCCGCCAGCCAGCGGTCCCCGGTCAGCTCGACCCGTACGCGGCCCGGCCCGGCGGGCAGCCCGGCCAGCGCGTCCATCGTGAGGAGCCGGGCCATCGGCGCCGACGAGTCCGGCCGGGATATCCGCGCCTCGACGTGCACGGCGAGGTCGGTGAGCCACAGTTCGGGCAGCTCGTCGGCGGGTATGCGGACGCTGACGCGCTCCACCTGGTCGACGTGCCGGGCGAAGAACTGCAACAGCAGCGCCCGGGCGTGCGGGTCGGTGGCGAGCAGGTCGTCGGCGGCCAGCTCGCCGCCGTGGTTGTCGATCCGGTATGTCACCGCGCCGATCACCGCGCCGTCGAGCCGGGCGGTGAGCAGCCAGTGTTCGTCGCGGTCGCGCACGTCCACGTCGCGATAGTCGGGGAAGACGGCGAACCCGTGCCGCTCCCGGAGGCAGCGCTCGGTGAACGCGCGCCACACCGGGTAGCCGGCGCCGATCCGCTCCCAACCCACCTCGCCGGGCAGGTCGGCGCGGAGCAGCGGGTGCAGGTCGGCCGGCGAGAAGGTGGCCGTACGCGGCTTCGGCAGCCCGACGTAGCCGAACCGCTCGTAGAAGCTGGGCCGGAACGGATAGAGCGCCGTGAGGGCGTGCCCCTCGTCGCGCATCTCGTCGAGGAGCTGGTGGATCAGCGCCCGGACGTGCCCCCGGCGGCGGGCGAGCGGGTGGGTGGCCACCCCGGCGACGCCCGCCATCGGGAGCACGGCGCCCCGCAGGTTCTGCCGCATCGGGATGGCCGACGCGGCGGCCAGCGTCTCGCCGTCCTCCTCGACGATGAGCGTCCGGTTGCCCTCGTTGTAGGGCAGGTAGCGCCGGAACTCCTCGGCCCGGCGCAGGCTGCGCGGCGACGCCTCGAAGGCGTACGCGCCGAGCACGAAACTGGTGGTGAGGCGTTCCTCGGAACTGACGCGACGGATGACCACGGTCACGCCACCACGGTGACGTCGGAGACCACCACGGTCACGTTGTCCGGCGCGCCGGCCTGGTGGGCGAGCTTCACGAGCTGCTCCCCGCAGAGCTGCCGGTCGCCGTACGCGCCGAGGGTCACGGCGATCGCCTCGTCGTCGACGTAGTCGGAGAGCCCGTCGCTGCACAGCAGCAGCCGGTCGCCGGCCCGGACGGTGAGCGTGCCGATGGCGGGCGGGCTGTCGGCCCCCTGCACCGCCCGCGTCACGAGGGAGCGCTGCGGGTGCTGCCGCGCCTGCTCGGGGGAGAGCGCACCCTGGTCGACCAGCGCCTGCACGAACGTGTCGTCCCGGGTGAGCTGCGTCAGCTTGGTGTCGCGCAGCAGGTAGCACCGCGAGTCACCGACCTGGGCCAGCACGAGCGTGTCGCCGGCGAGCAGGGCGGCGGTCAGCGTCGTACCCATGCCCTCGCGGGCCGGGTCGACGGTGATGGCGGCGTGGATGCGCTGGTTGGCGGTGCTCACCACGGCGCGCAGCGCCTCCGCGGCGGCCTCCGGATCGGTCGGTGGGGTCAGCTCGTCCAGGATCCGGATGACGATCTCGCTCGCCACCTCCCCCGCGGGCAGCCCTCCCATGCCGTCGGCGACGGCAACCAGCCGCTCACCGGCGAGGGCGGAGTCCTCGTTGTTGGTCCGGATCAGACCGATGTCGTTGAGGATGGCCGAGCGGAGGATCAGCGTCATGCGCCTAGCTTGCCAAGAACACCCCACCCGCGTCTCTACGCACTACTGCGTAGGGTTGGGGAATGATGCCGGTGTCCATGGTCGGGCGCGCCGGTGAGCTGGCCGAGCTCGACCGGGCGTGGTCGGCCGTGGTCGCCGGCCGGGGACGGACGCCGGCCGTCGCGGTGGTCAGCGGCGGGGCAGGGGTCGGCAAGAGTCTCCTGGTCTCCGCCGCCCTGGACGTGTTCACCCCACGCCCGGCCGTGGTGCTCTCCGGCGCCGCGCGCGTGCACAGCCCGGCCCCCTACGACTGGCTGGCGGCCGTCCTCAGCGGGCGCGACACGAGCCGCCTCGACCTGCCGTCCGACGCGCTGGCCTGGTTGGCCCAGCACCCGGAGGCACCCCGCGAACGGTACGCACCGGGCGCGCTGCTGCGCCTCGCCGTCCGGACCGTCCGCCTGCTGGTCGGCGACGGACCGGCCGTGGTCGTCGTGGAGGACCTGCACGCGCGCTCGACCCGGCGAGCCTCAACCTGATCGGGGAACTGGCCACCGCCCCGGACCTGCCGGCCCTGCTGGTGGTGGCCACCCGGCCCGCCGAGGAGGCGGTGACACCGGACCTCGCGCTCCGCGCCCTGTCCCGGCTCTGCGGCGTACGCGGCGTCGTGCGCCAGCACCTCGGGCCGCTGCGCCCCGGCGAGGTCGCCGAGGTGCTGACCCAGGTGTACGCGGGCACACGCCCGTCCGGTCGCCTGGTCACCAGCCTCTGGCGGCGTACCGGGGGCAACCCGTTCGCGCTGACCGAGCTGCTCGCCGCGCACGCCGGCCAGCCGCTGGAGGCGCTGCTCCGGCCGGCTCCGCTCCGGCCGGCGGTGGTGCCCCGCACGGCGGTGGTGCCCCGCCCGGCGGGTCGCCGGACATCCCCGCGCGCCGCGGACCCGTCCGGGCCGGACGGCGCGGAACTGACCGGCCGGGAGATCGAGGTGCTGGGCTGTCTCGTGGCCGGGATGTCGAACAAGCAGGTCGCGAAGGCGCTCGGCATCTCGGTGCGGACGGTCACCGTGCACGTGTCGAACCTGCTGCGCAAGACGGGGGCGGCGTCCCGGACGGAGGTCGCCCTCTGGGCCGTCCGGCACCGGCTCCCGGTGACGGCGCCCGTCGACGGCTGAGCCGCTGCCGGTGGCCCGGTCGGGCCGGTCAGCGCCGGGCGAGGCACGCCGCCGCCGGGCCGGTCAGCGGCGCGGCCGGTCAGCGGCGCGGGTAGCGCAGCAGCAGGCTCGCGTCGACCTCCTCGTCGCCCACGGCCGCGTAGCTGTGCGGCACGTCCGAGGTGAACCGCAGGTATCCGCCCGCCGCGGCGGTCGACGGCGCGTCCGCCGGGCCGGCGCGCAGCACCCCGGCGAAGACCGTGACGTGCTCGGTGACGCCGGGCTGGTGGGCGGGGGAGAGCTGCCCGGCGCCGGGGGCGACCCGCATCCGGTACAGCTCGTACGTCGCGTCGGCGTCGGTGAACACCTCGAGCAGGGTGGCGTGGACCGCCGCGCCGTGCACGGTCGGCGTCGTGGCCGGCTCGGCGAGCACCGCCGTCAGCGGTACGCCCAGCTGCGCCGTCACGGCGTAGAGCGTCTCCAGGGTGGGGTTGCGGGTGCCGTTCTCCAGGCCGGAGAGGGTCGCCTTGCCGACACCGGCGAGCCGCGCCAGGGCGGAGAGCGAGATCCCCCGCTCCTCGCGGAGGCTGCGGACCCGCGCGCCGATCACGGCCGGGTCGGCGTCGAGGGCACGGCGGCCTGGTGACGGCTGGGGCATGCCGCTATGGTGCTACACGCGATCGTTCCGTAAACGGAACGCGGGGGAAGGGTGGGCGAGTGGGACGCATCCAACCGGTGCTGGCCGGCGTGGTGACCGCGCTGGTCGGCTTCGCCAGCTCGTTCACCGTCGTGCTCGCCGGTCTGCGGGCCGCCGGGGCGGACGCCGGGCAGGCCGCCTCGGGGCTGCTGGCGCTCTGCGTGGCGTCCGGGCTCGCCGCCGCCTGGCTCGGTCTGCGGTACCGGCTGCCGATGAGCGTCGCCTGGTCGACCCCGGGCGCGGCGCTGCTGGTGGCGACCGGTCCGGTGCCCGGAGACTGGCCGGCGGCCGTCGGCGCGTTCCTCGTCTCCGGTCTGCTGATCGTGGCGGCGGGGCTGGTGCCGCCGCTCGGCCGGGCGGTGGCGGCCATCCCGAAGCCGGTGGCCGGCGCGATGCTCGCCGGGGTGCTGCTGCCTCTCTGCACCGCACCGGTACGCGCCCTGGTCGAGGTGCCCTGGCTGGCCGGCCCGGTCGTCGTGGCCTGGCTGGTGCTGCACCGGTTCGCCCGTCCCTGGGCCGTGCCGGGCGCGCTCGTGGTGGCCGTCGCGGCGATCGCGTCGACCTCGACCGGCGCCGGCCTCGACGGGGTCGGGCTGCGTCCGGTGTTCGAGTTCACCCCGCCGGCCTGGAACGTCCCGGTCCTCATCGGACTCGCCCTGCCGCTGTTCCTCGTCACGATGGCGGCCCAGAACGTGCCCGGGATGGCGGTGCTGGTCGGCTACGGCTACCGGCCGCCGTTCACCGCCGCCCTGCGGGCCACCGGTGTGGCCGGGCTGCTGGCCGCCCCGGCCGGCGGACACGCCGTGAACCTCGCCGCGATCACCGCGGCCCTGGCGGCCGGGCCGGACGCCCACCCGGACCCGGACCGCCGGTGGATCGCCTCGGTGACCGCCGGGGCCGGGCTCGCCCTGCTCGGGCTGGGCGCCGGGGTGGCCACCGCGCTGGTGGCGGTCGCGCCGCCGGTGCTGATCGAGGCGGTCGCCGGGCTCGCGCTGATCGGCGCGCTGGCCACGGCGCTGACCTCGGCCGTGAGCGAGCCGGACGGGCGCGAGGCCGCCGTGGTGACCTTCGTGGTCACCGCCTCCGGCGTGACCCTGCTCGGCGTGGGCGGCGCCTTCTGGGGGCTGGTCGCCGGCTGCCTGATGCTGCTGCTCTTCCGCCGCCGCCCCGCGCCGGAACCGGCCTCCGAGCCGGCCCCGGAGCGGGCCGCGGAGTCGGAGTTGGCCCCGGAGCGGTCCGTGGGGTCGGAGCGGGCCGCGGGGTCGGAGCCGGACGCCGGGCCGTCCGCGCGGCCGCCGGTGTCGACCCGCTACTGATCCCGAGCTGACCCGCCGGCTGCCCGCGGCCCTGTGACGGGGTCGGATCGCGGTGACCGCCGTCCATGCCTGGTCTGGCCGGTCGCGCTCGTCGTGCCGCGAGGGGCGTGGCAGGCACGGACGGGTGGACGGGCGCCGAAGTGGTCAGGTCGTGGCACCGCCCTGCCGGGCCGCTGTCGAGCTGCCCCATATCTGGGGCGTGCTGGATAAGGGCGAGCTGCTCCATATCTGGGGCGTGCTGGATAAGAGATGGTGCTCTCCCTGCGCTGCCGCTGCTGGATAAGAGATGGTGCTCTCCCTGCGCTGCCGCGTGCTGTTCAACCGCCCCGCTGTGGGCGGTCGCCCGCCGTGCCCCATATCTGGGCGTGCTGGAAAGGGATGGTGCTCTGCCTGCGCTGCCGCGTGCTGTTCAACCGCCCCGCTGCGGGTGGCCGCCCGCCGTGCCCCATATCCGGGGCAGCTCGACAGCCCCCTGACGACACTGTCGGCCCCCGCTGTCGACGCGGGGGCCGACCCCGGAAACGGACGGGCGGAGGAAGCCGGTACTCACTCCTCGGCGGGGAGGTCGCCGACCGGTACCTCCAACCGGACCCGGCCGTCGTCCACGGCGGCGACCCAGTCGGCCGGCACGTAGACCGCTCCGGTGGCGGCGAGTTCGGTGGTGACCTTCAGGTAGCCGCCGTGCAGGAGGCGGGCCGCCAGGTCGGCCGGTACGTACGGCTCCTCGACGGCCGTCGACTCGATCAGCTCGTCCAGGCTGCTGCCCGGGTCGGCGCTCGGGGCCTGCACGGTCACCGCGTTCGGGTCGCCCCGCTGGACGAGATCCACCGTGCCGACCTCGATGCCGTCGGCGTCGATCACCGGCATGCCCGTGGTGATCCGGGAGATGGTCTGCTGGTCGCCCTGCTGCCTCATTCCGTCGCGGTTCCCGGGGCGGTGCGCCGCTAAACGCTGGGCGGTCCCCAGCCGCTCGGCGGGCGGGGCGACAGCTCCCGCCAGGTGTCCGGCCCTTCGAGCAACGCTCGGACCGTCTCCTCGGCCTCGTCGGCACTGTCGTACTCGTAGAAACGGGAGACCCCCTCCGCGCCGCCGGCCCGCTGCTCGACGTGCCACCGGTCGCCGTCGACACGGAGGAAGACGTCCCGCCGCGCCAGCCGCCCCCATTTCCCGTTCCACCAGTGCTTCCGCTGCTCCATGCGCGGACTCTATCGAACACACGTACGAGAATGTGCGGCCCCTGCGGGATTCCCACAGGGGCCGGTGTGCCGGTGCCCGGATTCAGCGCCCGGTGGGCGGTTCGTTCCGGCCGAGCACGTCGTCGAGGGCGCCGCGCTGCTGCGCCGGCGTGCGGTGACCCGCCGCCACGAGCGCGTCCCGGATCTCGGTGAGCAGCTTGATTTCCTCGCTCGGGGCGGAGGGCGGCGCTCCTCGCCCCGGCGCCGCCGCTCGGCGAGCTTGTTCATCGGGAAGACCACGAGGAAGTACAGCGCCGCCGCGGTGAGCAGAAAGGTGATCACGGCGTTGACGAAGGCGATCCAGTCGAACTCGATGCCCCGGAACTTCGGGGCGGTGCCGGAGAGGCCCTTGTCACTGCCGGTGACGACCAGCACGATGACCCGGATCAGCGGGTCGAGGAACGACTTGGTGAGCTGGGTGACCACGCCCGTGAACGCGGCGCCGATGACGACACCGACCGCCAGGTCGATGACGTTCCCGCGCATGATGAAGTCTTTGAAGCCCTTGAGCATCCGCACTCCCGTGCTGTCCGGTTTCTCGATCCGGGACAACCTATGCCCTGGGCGTCGGCTCCAGAAAAGACCCGGCCTCGCGGGCCGCCCACTCCGGGTCGCCGGCACGGATGGCCGCCACCAGCCGTGAGTGGTCCACGTAGCGCTCCGGCGTCAGCGACTCACTCATCGCCTGGGTGAGGCTGCTGCGCAGCGCGGTGCCGACCGAGGCGTACAGCTCGGCCAGCATGGCGTTGTGCGCGGCGGCCACCACCGCCGTGTGCAGGGCGGCGTCGGCCTCCACGAACTCGTCGACCCGGCCGCCGTGCCAGGCCGCCTCGCGGGCGGCGAGCGCGCCGTCGAGGGCCGCCAGGTCCTCGGGCGTACGCCGCAGCGCCGCGAGGCGGGCCGCCTCCACCTCGAAGGCCCGGCGTACCTCGATCACCTCGGCCGTCCGGTGGTCGCCGACCCGGCGGGCCACCACGGGGGCCAGCTCGTCGGTCGACACCACGTACGTCCCGGAGCCCTGCCGGCACTCCAGGACGCCCGCGTGCTGGAGCGCCCGGACCGCCTCGCGGACCGTGTTCCGTCCGACCCCCAGCGCCGCCACCAGTTGCGGCTCGGTCGGGATGCGCCCGCCCACCGGCCACTCGCCGGCGAGGATCCGCTCCCGGAGCTGGGCGATCGTCTGGCGTACGCGGTGGCCGCGCGGCGGCACCGACGGGGAATCGACCGAGGGTGGCACTGGTTACATCACCGGCTCGAAATTCATCCCATGATTGTAGGTTCAACAGCATGACACCGCCGCCCCCACCCGCGTCCGCCGGCTCCTCCGTCGCCGCCGAGGCGCCCCCCGTGCCGGGCGCGGTGGCGTCGGGCACGGGACGCAGGGCGCACCCCGCGACCGGTGGCGCGCTGGTGCTCGCCGGCATGCTGCTCGTCGCCGTCAACCTGCGCGCCGCCGTGACGAGCCTCGGGGCCCTGCTCGACGAGGTGCGCGACGGGCTGGGCCTCACCGGCACGATGGCGGGCATCGCCACGACCCTGCCGACCATCGCGTTCGCCGGTCTCGGGGCGCTCACCCCGTGGTTGGTCCGCCGGGTGGCGCCGGCCCGGGTGCTGGTGGTCGGGATGGCGGCCCTCGTCGTCGGCCAGGTGCTCCGAGCGGTCACCGACTCGGCGCTGGTCTTCCTGCTCACCAGCGCGCTGGCGCTCGCCGGCATCGCGGTCGCCAACATCCTGCTGCCGATGCTGGTCAAGCAGCACTTCCCGCACCGCACCGGGCTCGTCACCGGGGCGTACACCATGACGTTGACCGCGGGCACGACGGTGGCCGCGGCCTCCGCGGTGCCGATCGCGCACGCGTTCGGTTCCTGGCGCGCCGGCCTGGGCGTCTGGGCCGGGCTGGCGGCGCTGGCCGTACTCCCGTGGGTGCCGCTGGCGCTGCGCGCCCGGTCGGTCCCGCGGCGGACGACCGCGACGGCCGTGTCCCGGATCCGGCCGGCCCGGACCCGGCTCGGCTGGGCGATGGCGGTCTACTTCGGCGCGCAGTCGCTCAGCGGGTACGCGATCATGGGCTGGCTGGCCCAGCTCTTCCGGGACGCGGGTTTCCAGCCGGAGCAGGCCGGGCTGCTGCTGGCCGGGGTGACCGCGCTCGGCGTGCCCATCGCGCTGCTGATGCCGACCGTGGCCGGCCGCCTGCGGACGCTGCACCCGCTGGTGTTCGGGCTCACGGCGGCGTCGACCGTGTCGTACGTCGGGCTGGCGGTGGCGCCGCACGACGCCGCGCTGCTCTGGGTGGGCCTGCTGGCGCTCGGCCAGGGGGCGTTCCCGCTGATCCTGACCGCCATCGGGCTGCGCGCCCGGACCGCGGACGGGACGGTGGCGCTCTCCGCGTTCGCGCAGAGCACCGGCTACCTCATCGCGGCGCTGGGTCCGCTGCTGGTGGGCGTGCTCTACGAGCGGACCGGTGGGTGGACCGCGCCCATCGGCCTGCTGCTGGTCGCGCTCGCCGTGCAGACCGGCGCGGGCATGGTGATCGCCCGTCCCCGGCACATCGAGGACGAGGCGTGAGAGCGGACGGTCAGGAGGAGGCCGGCGTCGGGTCGCCCGCGACGGCCTGCTCGACCGTCGGGTACGTCTGGAGCACCTCGACGAGGCCGCTGACCTCGAGGATGCGCAGCACCCCGCGTTGCGGCGCGGCCAGCCGGACCACACCGCCCGCCTCGTCGCAGCTGTTCTTGGCCCGTACGAACACCGACAGCCCGGTCGAGTCGCAGAAGGAGACCTCCGCGAGGTCGAAGACCAGGCGGTTGCGGCCCTTGTCGAGCAGGTCGGTGATCTGGTCCTGCAGCTGGGGTGCGGTCGCCATGTCCAGCTCGCCCGCGACCGACACGACGACCACGTCGCCGCGCTGTTCCGTGTGCACCGTCAAGGACATTCGCCAGACCTCCTGTTATCGGTGGAACGGTATCCCACGAATCGGGTCGTACGCAGAACGGGAGCACCCGTCGCGTGGCCGCCGTCATTCCGTTGCCCTCCAGCAACTAGTTCGTGGGCTGCGGTGATAGAGTCCGGCCGGTCCTGATCGAGGGGGGTTCGTCATGGCGTTGAACGCCGAGGAGAGCGGCCGGTTCGCGGCCGTGCTGACGGACGGCGCTGAGAAGGTCACGCAGCGTTGGACCGAGGCCGTGGCGGGGTCGCTGCGGGGCCGCCTCAGTCAGGCCGAACTGCGGCGCCAGATCGAGGAGCTGCACCGGGCCCTGCTCACGGTGGGGGAGCAGGGACCCCTGGACCTCGACGCCGAGCACGCCGCCGAGCTGCGCGCGGTCCTCGGCGAGTTGTCGCGGGACCGGGCCCGGCAGGGCTTCTCGGCCACCGAGACGGCCATCAGCGTCTTCGCGCTGAAGGACGTGCTGCTGGAGGTGCTCGAGGCCCGCGGCGGCGAGGGGACCCTGCGCGACTACGTCGCGTTCTCCGGCCTGATCGACCAGATGGGCCTGTTCACCTTCGAGAGCTACGTCCGGACCAGGGAGAGCCTGATCGCCGACCAGGCCGAGCAGCTGCTCGAACTCTCCACCCCGGTGGTCAAGCTCTGGGAGGGCGTCGTGGCCGTGCCGCTCGTCGGCACGCTCGATTCGGCGCGGGCCCAGGTGGTCATGGAACGGCTGTTGCAGACGCTGGTCGACACCAGCTCGCCGTACGCGATCATCGACATCACCGGTGTCCCGGCCGTCGACACCCAGGTGGCCCAGCACATCCTGAAGACCGTCGTGGCGGCCCGGCTCATGGGCGCCGACTGCATCATCTCCGGCATCCGGCCGCAGATCGCGCAGACGATCGTGGCGCTCGGCATCGAGTTCGGCGACATCGCCACCAAGGCCAGCCTCGCCGACGCCCTCCGGCACGTCCTGCGCCTCACCGGCGTCGAGACCGCGCGCCGGCCGCGCCGGGAGTCCTGATGGAGCGGGTGCCGATCCTCAAGATCGGCGACATCCTGCTGGTCTCCATCCAGGTCGACATGTCCGACCAGACCGCCCTGCAACTCCAGGAGGACCTGGCCGAGCGGATCGTGGCGACCGGCAGCCACGGCGTGATCATCGACATCACGGCGCTGGACATCGTCGACTCCTTCGTCGGGCGGATGCTCTCCACCATCGCGTCGATCTCGAAGGTGCTCGACGCCGAGACCGTCGTGGTCGGGATGCGCCCCGCGGTGGCCATCACCCTGGTCGAGCTGGGCCTGTCGCTCAACGGCATCCGGACGGCCCTGAACGTCGAGCGGGGCATGGAGCTGATCGCGGCCGCGCGTGCGGACGACCTCGGGCACTCCGACGGGGTCGACGACGCGGGCGACACGGACGTCGAGACGACGGCGTCGCCGTGACCGCGGGCATCGACCTGGGTCAGCCGCAGGTGCAGGCGATCCGGAGCGATGAGGACGTGGTGCGTGTCCGGCAGCTGGTGCGTACGGCGGCGGTGGCCGCGAAGCTGTCGCTGGTCGACCAGACCAAGGTGGTCACGGCGGCCAGCGAGCTGGCCCGCAACACCCTCGTCTACGGCGGTGGCGGCAGCGTCGAGGTGGCGACCGTGGACAACGGGCTGCGCCGCGGGGTGCGGATCGTCTTCGCCGACTCCGGTCCGGGGATCGCCGACCTCGAACTGGCGTTCACCGACGGCTACACCACCGGCAGCGGCCTCGGCCTCGGGCTCAGCGGCGCACGACGGCTCGTCGACGAGTTCGCCATCGACACCGGAGCCGACCGTGGCACCCGCGTGACCGTCGTCAAGTGGGCCCGATGAGGGAGGACGCGGTCACCGACCGCGGAATCTGGTTCCGGCTGGAGGCCGGGAGCACGGGCAGCGTCGTACGGCGGGCCGCCGAGCGGCTCGGCCAGCAACTGGAGCTGGGCGACGCGCGCACCGCGGACCTGGCCATCGTGGCCGCCGAGCTGAGCAGCAACCTGGCCAAGCACGCCGAGGACGGCGTCCTGCTGCTGCGCCCGGTCCGCGGCGAGCGTGAGGCCGGCGTGGAGCTCGTCGCCATCGACGCCGGGCCGGGCATGGCGGACCTCGGTCTCTCCTCCCGGGACGGGCACTCCACGGCCGGCACCCTCGGTATCGGCCTCGGCGCGATCGCGCGCCAGGCCAGCTGGTTCGACGGCTACTCGCTGCCCGGCCGGGGCACCGTCCTGGCCGTCCAGGTCTGGCCGTCGGACGCGAACGGCACACCGTGGGTGGGCGCGCTGACCCGGCCGCTCAGCGGCGAGGCGGTCAGCGGTGACGGGTACGCCGTCCGGGTGGCCGACGGGCGCCGCCAGGTGCTGGTCTGCGACGGCCTGGGACACGGCCCGCTGGCCTCCGCGGCCAGCGACGCGGCGATCGCCGCCTTCCACGCCGCGCCGGCCGCGTCGCCGGCCGTGGTGGTCGAGCACCTGCACCGGGCGATGTCGCACACCCGCGGCGCCGCCGTGGGCGTGGCGGAGCTGGACCCGCCGGCCGGCGTGCTGCGCTACGCCGGCCTGGGCAACATCACGGCGCAGGTGGTGGCGGGCGGCCGGCGCCGCGGGCTGGTCTCGCTGCCCGGCATCGCCGGGCACCAGCGCCCGACCGTACGCGAGTACGAGTACGGCCTCGAACCGCAGGACCTGCTCGTCATGCACAGTGACGGTGTGGTGGACCGGTGGCAGCTCGACGACTACCCGGGGCTCGCCGCGCGCTCCCCGCTCGTCGTGGCGGCGACCGTGCTGCGGGACGCCGGCACCCGCCGCGACGACGCCTGCGTGCTGGTGGCGAGGGCCGGGGAGTGACGTCGGGGTCCGACCGCCCGCCGCTGCTCCAGATGGTGCTGCGGGTCGAGCAGGACATCTTCGTGGTCCGGCAGCGGGGCCGCGAGGTCGCCGCGGCCGTGGGACTGGAGCACCAGGACCAGGTCCGGATGGCGACCGCGCTCAGCGAGGTGGCCCGGGACCTGCTGCGCGCCGTCGGCGGCGCCGATGTGATCTTCTACGCCGAGCCACGCCCCGACGGCCGGTGGCACCTGCGCGTGGACCTCGTCCCGGTCGGCCCGCTGCCCGACGGCCGGTACGTGCCGCAGTCCGGAGCGGTGGCGCGTCTCGTGGACAGCCTGGGCGTCGTCGGGCTCGGCCGGGATACCGTCGTGAGGATGTCCCGACGCGTGCCGGTCACCGCTCAGGCGCTGACCCCGGAACGGCTCGCCGAGCTTCGTACGGAGCTCGGCCGCAGCGTGCCGGGCAGCGCCCTGGACGAGTTGACGGCGCAGAACCAGCAGCTGATCGCGGCGCTCGACGAGGTACGCAGCCAGCGGGACGAACTGGCGGTGCTCAACACCGAGCTGGAGGAGACCAACCGCGGTGTGATGGCGCTCTACAACCAGCTCTCCGAGGAGCTGGACGAGACGAACCGCGGCGTGGTGGCGCTCTACGCCGAGCTGGACGAGAAGTCGGCCCAGCTCCGGGCGGCGAGCGAGTCCAAGAGCCGGTTCCTGGCCAACGTCAGCCACGAGCTGCGGGCGCCCGTCACGGCGATCATCGGGCTCGGCCGGCTGCTCGCCGACTCCGCCTCCGACCCGCTCACCGAGGAGCAGGCCCGGCAGGTGGGGTTGATCCGCTCCTCGGCCGCCGACCTGCTGAACCTGGTCAACGAACTGCTCGACCTCGCCAAGGCGGAGTCGGGACGGATCGAGCCGACCTGGGCGGACGTGGACCTCCGGCCGGTGTTCGGGCAGCTGCGCGGCACCCTTCGCGCCCTCGCCACCCGACCCGAGGTGGAACTGGTCGTGGAGGAGCCGCCGAGCCCCGCCGTCCTGCGTACCGACGAGGTGCTGCTCGCCCAGGTGCTGCGCAACCTGCTGCACAACGGGTTGAAGTTCACCGAGCGGGGGGAGGTCCGGCTCCGGGCGAGCCGGCGGGACGAGGGCTGGGAACTCACCGTCACCGACACGGGCCCCGGCATCGCCCCCGACCTCCACGATCGGATCTTCGAGGAGTTCTACCAGGTGCCCGGCACCACCCGGGCGTACGGCACCGGCCTCGGCCTGCCGTACGCGCGGCGCCTGGTCACCCTGCTCGGCGGCACCCTGCACCTCGACAGCGAGCCGGGGCGGGGCAGCACGTTCACCGTCGCTCTACCGGCGAGCGGAGCCTGAGGTGGCCACCCACCCGACCGTGCTGGTGGTCGACGACAACAGCGCCAAGCGGTACCTGCTCGTCAACTGGCTCACCCGGGCCGGGTTCGGGGTGATCGAGGCGGAGAACGGCGCGGAGGCCCTGGCCCGGGTCGAGAGCGGGGACGTCGACCTCGTGGTGCTCGACGTCCGGCTGCCCGACGTGAGCGGCTTCGACGTCTGCGAGCGGATCAAGGACGCCTACCCGGCCGTGCCGGTGATCCACGTGTCGGCGCACGCGGTGGACGTGGTGGACCGGGCCCAGGGGTTGACCCGGGGCGCGGACGCCTACCTGACCGAGCCGATCGAGCCGGACGAACTGGTGGCCACCGCGCACGCGGTGCTCCGCTACTACCAGGCGCGGCAGCGGGCGGAGTTCCTCGTCGAACGGCTCCTCGCGCTCGCCGACACCACGGTGGCGGTGCACACCGCATCGACGTTCACCCGGCTGCTCGAAGCGGCGGCGGCCGGCGCGGCGCGGATCTTCAAGAGCCCGGCGGTGGTGGTGGCGGAATCGTCCGACGGAGACTGCCTCGCCGCCGTCGCCACCGGCACCGACGCCGGCACCGTCATCGTGCCGTGGACCGTCGACGACAGGGACGTGCCGATCGGCGCGACGGTCCGGGTCACCGACCCGGCCGAATGGGCGCTGCTGGACTGGCCGGCCGGCGACACGCTCACGGTGGCCGCGGCCCGCCTGCGCGACGACCGCCCTCCGCTCTACGTCGTGGTGCCCACCAGCACGCAGACCGCCCGGACGCCGGTGCTCGTGCAGTTGGCGCAGAACGTGACGGCCGCCGTGGAGGCGCAGCGCTCCTTCGACGAGGAGCACCGGATCGCCGTCACCCTCCAGCGCAGCCTGCTGCCGCGCCGGATCCCCGAGGTCAACGGCCTGGACCTCGCCGTGCGCTACGAGCCGGCCAGCGCCCGGACCGAGGTGGGTGGCGACTTCTACGAACTGGTGATGCTGGACGGGCACCTGCTGCTGGCCGTCGGGGACGTGGCGGGGCACTCGCTGCACGCGGCGACGGTGATGGCCGAGCTGCGCCACGCCGTCCGCGCGTACGCCGTCGAGGGGCACCAGCCGGGGACGATCGTGCACCGGGTCAACGAGCTGATGCGGACGCTGCTGCCGAACGAGTCGGCGACGCTCTGCGTGCTGCTCCTGGAGCCGTCCACCGGCCGGGTCCGGCTGGCGAGCGCCGGTCACCTGCCGCCGGTGCTCAGTGTCGACGGCAAGGTCGAGTTCGTCGAGCACTCGGCGCCGCTGCTCGGCGTCCGGGCCCGTCGGCCGGAGGATCTGGAGTTCGTGCTGCCGGTCGGCGCGACGCTGGTCCTCTACACCGACGGCCTCATCGAGCGGCGGGACGCCACCATCGACGAGGGGCTGTCCGCGTTGGCGGGCGCCGCGACGCAGGTCGACGACGACCTGGACCGCTTCTGCGAGCGGCTGCTCGTCGAACTCGCCCCGAACGAGATCAACGACGACGTGGCGGTGGTGGCCCTGCGGCGCAGGTAGCCGGGCCAGCGCCGCCCTGCCCGCGCGGCGCCGGCGCGGGCCCGCGACAGCCTGGCGGCGTCAGCCGACGGAGCGGGCGTACGCGGCGGGCGACGTCCCCGTGACGGCGGTGAACTCGCGGATCAGGTGCGCCTGGTCGCTGTAGCCGAGGTCGGCGGCGAGCCGCGCCCAGTCCGGTGGCGGCCCGTCGGCGGCCTGCTCGATGGCCTCCTGGATCCGGTAGCGACGGATCACCCACTTGGGACCGACGCCAACCCGGTCCAGGAAGAGGCGCTGCAACCGCCGGGTGGACAGCCCGTGGCGGCGGGCGAAGGCGTCCACCCGCAGCACCGTGCGGTCCGTGCGGATCTCCTCCACCAGCCGGATCACCTCGTCGGTCACCGGGTCCGACGCGGGCGCCCAGCCGGTGAGCAGGGTGTCCAGGACGTGGCAGCGCTCGGCGTCCGTACCGTCGCAGGCGCCGCCGGTGTGGTCGCGCGCCGGCGGCCAGCGCCCGGCGAGGTCGGCGAACGACCGGCGCAGGCCGGTCAGCTCGGCGACCGGCCCGGGCCAGAACGGGCGGAAGCCGCCCGGGCGGAACTGCACACCGCTGACCCGCCCGCTGCCGACCAGCGTGATCGAGAAGAGTTCCCGCCCGACGCCGGCCACCTCGGCCGTCTCCGGGCCGTCGCCGTCGCGGCGGAAGACCACGTTGACGGCCGGATGGGGTACGACCTGCTGCGCGAACGGCTCGGCGAGGTCCCAGTCGACGAACCAGTAGTGCTCGACCCACGGGCGCAGCGCGGGCGCGGGCAGGTGGCGGCGGAAGCGGACCTGTCGCAGCAGCCGGCCAGGTGCCAGGATGCCCCGGCTGTCGCCCCGCGGCCGCTGTCGCATTTCTTCAAGACCACCCTCATAAGCTGGGCCTATGGCAACCCAGACTAGCGATCTGCTGGCGGCGGCGGCGCCACGGACGGTCGCGGTGGTGCGGGGCATCGCCGACGACCAGCTGCACCTGCCGACGCCGTGCCGCGACTACTCCGTACGGGATCTGCTCAACCACCTCTACGAGGTGGTGGTCAACTTCCAGGACCTGGCCGCGAAGCGGCCGGTGGAGTGGGCGGAGAAGCCGGACTTCCTCACCGACGGCTGGCGCGACCGGTTCGAGGTGGAGACCGGCAAGCTGATCACCGCCTGGTCCGACCCGGCCAGCCTGGAGGGCATGTCACCGGGGATGGGCATGCCGCAGACCACGGTGGGCGGCATGGTGCTGCTGGACCTCACCGTCCACGCGTGGGACCTCGCCGTCGCCACGGGGCAGCCGTACGCGGCGGCCCCCGAGGCCGTTCCCGTGCTGCACGACCTCACCGAGAACCTCGCCCCTACCGGCCGGAAGATGGGCGTGTTCGCCGACCCGGTGCCGGCCGCCGACGGCATGCCCGACCTCGACCGCCTGCTCGCTCTCACCGGCCGCGACCCGGCCTGGGCCGGTTCGGCGGGTACGGCCGTCTGATGCCCCGGTGACGGGGTGAGCCCGCCACCCCGCGCTCCGTCACCGCTGTAACGCCCCCCGCGCGGGCAGCGCTGTGAGCCGTGGAGGCCCGGACGGTCGGGTCCCACCGAGGTCCGGACGGGCCTCGACGGCAGCAGCCTTGGAGCGATACAGATGCACGACCAGCCGAGCGCCGTACCGCCGGTGTTCGTCGACCGCACCGGTCGCCGACGCCGACTGGCGGTGATCGGTGGCACCGTCATGGGTCTCGGCCTGCTCACCAGCATCGCGCTGATCCTTGCCGGCCTCCTCTTCGAGGCCCCCGTGCCGGTGCCCGGCTGGCCGGACTCCCGGCCGGCGCAGCCCGTCGAGGCGGGCGTCGACGGTCGGGACGGGTTCGGTCACTCCCCCTCCACCGTCCCGTCCCCGGACGCCCGCACCGGGACGCCCACCACGACGCCGCCGTCGACCGCGGACCGGTCGCCGGTCCCGGCGCTCACCCGCTCCGCGCGGCCCGCCCGCTCGGACCACCCGGGGCAGGGCGACGAGCGGCGTCCGACGCCGAGGCCGAGCAGGTCGCCGGGCAAGCCGACGTGACGACCCCGCGACACCGCGCCCGCCGGGATCCGCGGGCGCACTGGTTCCTCCTCCTGCTCGGCCTGGCCCTGCTGCTCGCCACACTCACCGTGCACGGCCTCGTGACCGGTCTCGGCGGTGGCTCCGGGCCGGTCGCCGGGGCGGGGGACGGGTCCACGCCGGGAACGGTGGCGGGCACGCCGGGGAGCGTCGTCGCCGGCGGGCCGGTGATCCGGCTGGACCGGCCCGAGCCGGTGACCCGGGCGATGCCGGACCGGACGATCGCGCTCACGTTCGACGACGGGCCGGACCCGCGCTGGACGCCGCGGGTGCTCGACGTGCTGCGCCGGCACCACGCCCACGCCACGTTCTTCGTGGTCGGCGCTCGGGTCAACGAACATCCCGACCTGGTGCGGCGGATCCTCGCCGAGGGGCACGAGATCGGCTCGCACACGTTCACGCACGCGGACCTCGCGTCCGTGCCGGGCTGGCGGCGGGACCTGGAACTGTCCCTGACCCGCAAGGCGGTCGCCGGGGCGACCGGGCGCGAGCCCACGCTGTTGCGGCCGCCCTTCTCGTCCCTGCCGTCGGCGCTCGACGGGCCGGAGTACGACGTGCTGCGCGCCGCCGCCGGCAGCGGCCACGTCGCGGTGCTCGCCGACCGGGACACCCGGGACTGGCAGCGCCCCGGAGTCGCGCGGATCGTGCGGGCCGCCACCCCGGCCGGCGGCCGCGGCGCCGTGGTGCTGATGCACGACGGGGGCGGGAACCGCGACCAGACGGTGGCGGCGCTGGAGCGGCTGCTGCCCGAACTGACCCGGCAGGGCTACCGGTTCACCACCGTGTCGGCGGGGATCGGCGCGCCCGAGTCGACGGTTCCGGCCGGCACCGGCACCCGGCTCAGCGGGCTCGCGCTGCGCGGTACCCAGCTCGGCGCGGGCTGGGTCGCGGCCGGGATGAACCTGCTGCTCGGGATCGCGTTGGTGCTCGGCGTCGCCCGGCTGGCGATCCAGGTGGTGTGCGCCCAGCGGCACGTCCGGCGGGTGCGGCGGCGTACCGGGCACCAGCCCGAGGTCCGCGCGCCGGTCTCGGTGATCGTGCCGGCGTACAACGAGGCGGCCAACATCGCCGCGACCGTCCGGTCGCTGGTGGCGAGCGCGTACCCGGCGCTCGAGGTCATCGTGGTCGACGACGGGTCGAGCGACGGCACGGCCGACATCGTCGAGCGGATGCGGCTGCGCGGGGTGCGGGTCATCCGGCAGGCGAACGCCGGCAAGCCGGCGGCCCTGAACACGGGGATCCGGGCGGCCCGGGCCGACCTGCTGGTGCTGGTGGACGGGGACACGGTGTTCCAGCCGGACACCGTGTACCGGCTGGTGCAGGGCTTCGCCGACCCGACCGTGGGCGCGATCTCCGGCAACACCAAGGTGGCGAACCGCCGGCGGCTGCTCGGCCGCTGGCAGCACCTGGAGTACGTGATCGGCTTCAACCTCGACCGGCGCATGTACGACGTCCTGGAGTGCATGCCGACGATCCCCGGCGCGATCGGCGCGTTCCGCCGCGAGGTGCTGCGCGCCGTGAGCGGAGTCCCCGGTGACACCCTGGCGGAGGACACCGACCTCACCATGGCGGTGCTGCGGGCCGGATGGCGGGTCGTGTACGAGGAGGCGGCCGTCGCCTGGACCGAGGCGCCGTCCACGCTGCGGCAGCTGTGGCGGCAGCGCTACCGCTGGTGCTACGGCACGATGCAGGCGATGTGGAAGCACCGGCACGCCCTGCGGGAGCCCGGGGCGGGCGGCAGGCTGGGCCGGCGCGGCCTGCCGTACCTCACGGTGTTCCAGATCCTGCTGCCGCTGGCCGCGCCGGCGGTCGACGTCTTCGCCCTCTACGGCCTGCTCTTCCTGCCCTGGTCGTCGCTCGTGCTGGCCTGGGTGGGGCTGCTGCTGCTCCAGGCGGTGACCGCCGGCTACGCGCTGCGGCTGGACCGGGAACGCCTCGGGCCGCTCTGGGCGCTGCCGTTGCAGCAGGTGGTCTACCGCCAGGTCATGTACCTCGTAGTGGTGCAGTCGGTGGTCACCGCCGTGATCGGCAACCGGCTGCGCTGGCACCGCATGGTCCGTACCGGCGAGGCGGCCGCCCTGGTCGCCGCCGGCCCCCCGCGGGGCTGAACGGTCCCGCTGGGGCTGAACGGCCCCCGCCGGCTCCGGCAGGTGGAGCCGGAGGACCGTTGACACCACTATTCACCCGGTGAATAGTGAGCGAGGTGTCCACTCCGCACGTCCTGCTCGGGCTGCTCGCCAGCGGCGGCAGGCACGGCTACGAGCTCAAGCGCGCCTACGACGCGCGGCTGCCGCAGGCGCGTCCGCTGGCCTTCGGCCAGGTCTACGCCACGCTCGGCCGCCTCGAACGGGACGGGATGGTGGCGGTCACCGGGCAGGAGCGGGACGGCGGTCCCGACCGCACCACCTACGCGCTGACCGACGAGGGGCGGGCCGCGCTCGACCGCTGGCTCAGCGACGTCGAGCCGCCCCTGCCGTACGTGGCCAGCACGCTCCTCGCCAAGGTGGTGGTGGCGCTGCTCGTCGCCGACGTGGACCGGGCACGGTCCTGTCTGGTCGCCCAACGCCAGGCGCACACCGCCCGGCTCCGGGAGCTGACCGGCGTGAAGCACGCACCCTCGGCCACCCTCGACGACGTCGTGGCGGCCGACTACGCCATCGCTCACCTCGACGCCGACCTGAGGTGGCTGGCCACCACCCTCGACCGGGTCGCCGACTGGCACCGGGAGGTGCACCCATGACCCAGCTCCAGGCCCGCGACGTGGTCCGGTCGTACGGGCGGACGCCCGCCCTGCGCGGAGTGACGCTCGACCTCGACGAGGGCGAGATCCTCGCGGTCACCGGCCCGAGCGGCTGCGGCAAGTCCACGCTGCTGCACTGCCTCGCCGGGATCCTGCGCCCCGACTCGGGCGAGGTGACCTGGCGCGGCGAGCGGATCGACACCTGGTCGGAGGCGGCGCGCTCGCGGCTGCGTCGCACCGAGTTCGGGGTGCTGTTCCAGTTCGGCCAGCTCGTCGCCGAACTCACGGCGGCCGAGAACGTCGCGCTGCCGCTGCTTCTCGCCGGCACGGGGCGGCGAGAGGCGCGGGCGGTGGCGGCGAGCTGGCTGGACCGGCTCGGCGTGGGCGAGGTGGCCGACGTCCGGCCGGGTGAGATGTCCGGCGGGCAGCAGCAGCGGTGCGCGGCGGCCCGGGCGCTGGTCACCGGGCCGCGCGTGCTCTTCGCGGACGAGCCGACCGGCGCGCTGGACACCCTCGCGGGAGAGCAGTTGCTCACCACGCTGGTCCGGCTCTCCCGCGAGAAGGGCACCTCGGTGGTGCTGGTCACCCACGAGCCGCGCATCGCGGCCTACGCCGACCGGGAGGTGGTCCTCCGGGACGGAACGGTCGACCACAGCGGCCTCGGCGTCCCGTCGACCGGCGGCCACCGGTGACGCCGGGCGCGCTGGTCCGGCTCGCCCTGGCCGGCACCCGCACCGACACCGCTCGCGTGCTGCTCACCGCGTTGAGTGCCGTGCTCGCCGCACTGGCCGTACTGGCCGCGTTCACCGTGCTGGCCATCCCAACGCCGCCGGCCACCGCCGACAATCCCGTCCGCTGGTCCGAGCACTACTCCCAGGCCCTCCTGCGGGAGCCGGGCCTGCGGGGCGGCACCGCCTTCGCCCTGGTACTGCTCACCGTCCCGGTGCTGGCGCTGGCCGGGCAGTGCGCCCGGCTCGGCGCTCCCGCCCGGGACCGCCGGCTCGCGGCGCTCCGGCTCGCCGGCGCCACCCCGCGGCAGGTCACCTGGCTCGCCATGCTGGAGACCGGCGTCGCGAGCCTCCTCGGCACGCTCACCGGTCTGGGTCTGTACCTGGCCGCCCGGGAGCTGTTGCACCGCCCGGACGAGCACGGGCGCCTAGCCCTCCCCACCGACGTGCTCCCGCCCGTGGGGGCGCTGGCGGCCGTGGTGCTCGGGCTGCCGGTCGTCGCCGGTGCGGCCACGGCGCTCATGCTGCGCGGGGTCATCACCACGCCGCTCGGCGTGACCCGCCGGGCGGCCCGGGAGCGCGGCCCGGGCCCCGGCGCGATGGTCCTCATCGTCGTCGGCGCGGCCGTCCTCGTCCTCGGGTGGCCGCTCCTGGCCCGGTGGTCCGCGTACGGCCCCTCCGCGGCACTGGGGCCGGTGTTCCTCGTCGGGGGCGGGCTGGCCGCGCTGGCCGGCGTGGTGTCGGCCGCCGGCTGGTTCTCGTACACCACGGGCCGGGTGCTGCGCCGGTACGCCCGGCGGCCCGCCGCGCTGCTCGCCGCGAGCCGGCTGATGGCCGACCCCTGGGCCGGCAGCCGCACCTTCGCGGCCCTGCTGGCGGCGGTGACGTTCGGGGCCGGCGCCGCGGCTCTCCGCGCCCACTTCGTGGCGCAGGACGAACTCCGGCGTGAGGCGAGCCGCCGCGTCGGTGTCGAGGCGGGCGACAACCCGTTCTACCTCGCCACGATGACGCTCGTGGACCTCGCGGTCACGGTGGCCGTGGTGATCGCCGCCGCCGGTCTGCTCGTCGCCGTCGTGGAGGGCATCGTGGCGCGGCGACGGGCGTACGCGGCGCTGGTGGCGACGGGCGTTCCCCGGGGCACGCTGGCCCGGTCGATCGCCTGGCAGTCGGTGCTCCCCGCCGTCCCGGCCATCCTGCTGGCGCTGGCCGTCGGCACGCTCGTCGCACGGGGGCTGTTCGGTGACGCCACGAGCGGGTCCTACACCTCGCTGGTGTGCGACGCGGGCGAGCGGCTCTGCTCGGACCCGGCCACCCGGGAGCGGTACAGCCGGATCGTGGAGGTCCCCGCGACGCACCGGGTGCCGGACGTACCGCTGGAACACCTGGCGCTGCTCGGGGCCGGCGCCCTCGCGGCGGTGCTCGTCACGGTGGCCGTCGGCCTGCTCTTCCTGCGGTCGAGCACCGCGGTCGAGGAGCTGCGGGCGACCTGAGGGGCGGCGGGGCGGAGCGGCGGCGGCCGTGCGGCTGGCCGTTCCGGCCGGCGCGTCCAGGCTGCGGGTGGAACGGGCGCGGTCAGGCCGGCGGGTGGAACAGGCCGGCGGACCAGGCGATGAACAGGCCGACCACCGCCGAGCAGCAGCAGACGATCAGGGCGGCGACCAGCACCGCGACGATCAGCAACGGCGGACGGCGCCGCGTACCGTCCGGTTCTCCCGCCGCAGGCTCCTCGGTCACCCGCGCAGTCTAGGTGGCCTGCGGCGGGGCTCGCGGCGGGAAGATCGTGCCTGGTCCGGGAAGTAGTGGCTTCCGCCTGTCGGGGAGGGAACTCGTTCCGCGATCGAGCGCGATCATGAGGGGCGGCGTGCCGGCGTGACCCGGGGCAGGATGGTGCGATGGAGCTGATCTCGATCGAGGACGTCCGGGCCGCCGCCGCGGACATCGCGGGCACGGTCGTGCGGACGCCGCTGCTGCCGGCATCCTGGGACGACGCCCTGTGGCTGAAGCCGGAGAGCCTGCAACCCGTCGGGTCGTTCAAGCTGCGCGGGGCGACCCACGCCGTGGCCCGGATCGACCCGGCGGTCCGCGCCCGTGGCGTGGTCACCCACTCGTCGGGCAACCACGGGCAGGCGCTGGCGTACGCGGCGCGGTCCGCCGGCGTGGCGTGCCGGGTGGTCGTGCCGGAGGGCGCGCCCACGGTCAAGGTCGACCGGATCCGGGCCCGGGGCGCGGAGGTCGTGCTCGTCCCGCCGGCCCGCCGGCTCGCCGAGGCGGAGCGGATCGCGGCGGAGACGGGCGGCACGCTCGTGCCGCCCTTCGACGACCGGCACGTGATCGCCGGTCAGGGGACCATCGGTCTGGAGATCGTCGAGGACCTGCCGGACGTGGACGTGGTGCTCGTCCCCGTGGGCGGCGGGGGGCTGTCGTCCGGGGTCGCGACGGCGGTGAAGGCCCTGCGGCCGTCCGCCGCCGTGATCGGGGTCGAGCCGCTGCTCGCCGCCGACGCCCGCGAGTCGCTCGCGGCCGGCGAGGTGGTGCTCTGGGACGTCGAGCGGACCCAGCGGACCAGCGCCGACGGGCTACGGACCCACCTGTCCGACCTGACCCTCGCCCACCTGCGGGACCGGCTCGACGGCATCGTGACGGTGACCGAGGAGGAGATCGCCCTGGCCATGGCCCGGCTCGTCCGGGAGGCCCGGCTGGTGGTCGAGCCGAGCGGCGCCGTGGCGGCCGCCGCCCGGCTGTTCCACGCCGACGACCTGCCGGCCGGGCGGACCGTCGCCGTGGTGACGGGCGGCAACGTCGACCCGGCGGTGCTGGCCGGAGTGCTGGGCTGAGCACCCGGGGCGCGTCGGGGAGGGGCCCTTCCGGAGGGCCCCTCCCCGTACGACGTCAGGCGCGGCCGAGCCGGTCGAGGATCCAGGCGTTGACGAACGCCTCCTCGCGCCACGCGTCGTACCGGCCGCTCGGGCCGCCGTGGCCGGCGCCCATCTCCGTCTTGAGCAGGTAGTCGCCCTGCGGCGCGGTGGCCCGCAGCCGGGCGATCCACTTCGCCGGCTCGTGGTAGAGCACGCGGGTGTCGTTGAGGCTGGTCACCGCGAGGATCGCCGGGTAGTCGACGTCCGCCACGTTCTCGTACGGCGTGTACGACTTCATGTACGCGTACACCTCCGGGTCGTCGAGCGGGTTGCCCCACTCCTCCCACTCGGTGACCGTGAGCGGCAGCGACGGGTCGAGGATCGAGGTGAGCGCGTCCACGAACGGCACCTGCGCGACGATCCCCGCGAACGCGTCCGGGGCGAGGTTCGCCACGGCGCCCATCAGCAGCCCGCCGGCCGACGCGCCACGGGCGACCAGCCGGTCGCTCGACGTCCAGCCGGCCTTCACGAGGTGCCGTGCGCAGGCCACGAAGTCGGTGAACGTGTTCTTCTTGGCCAGCAGCTTGCCCTGCTCGTACCAGCGCCGCCCCAGCTCGCCGCCGCCCCGGATGTGCGCGACCGCGAAGATCACGCCACGGTCCAGCAGCGACAGCCGGGCCACGGAGAACCACGGATCCATGCTGGCCTCGTACGAGCCGTAGCCGTACAGCAGGCAGGGGGTGGAGCCGTCGCGGGGCGTGCCCCTGCGGAAGACCAGGGAGATGGGTACGCGGGTGCCGTCGTCGGCGAGCGCCCAGTCGCGCTGCATCTCGTAGTCGTCCGGGTCGTACGGCCGCCCGTCCGGCCCGGGCAGCACCGGCTTCCGCTTGCGCAGCACCATCCGGCGGGTCACCAGGTCGTAGTCGTAGACCGAGTCCGGGGTGACCAGCGACGAGTAGCGCAGGCGGATCTGCCCGGTGCGGTACTCCGGGTTGGCGTCCAGGCCGACGCTGTAGAGGGGCTCGGGGAAGTCGATGTCGTGCGCGTCGCCGCCGCCGATCGGCAGCACCCGCAGCCCGGTCAGCCCGTTGGTCCGCAGCGAGACCACCAGGTGGTTCTCGAACGCGTCGACCGCCTCGAGGCGGGTGCCCGGCGAGTGCTCGATCAACGGCACCCAGTCGCCGGGCGCGTCCGCCGAGGTGTACGCCAGCGCGAAGTCCTCCGCGCCGTCGTTGTGCAGGATGAGGAACCGGTGGCCGTGGTGCTCCACCGTGTACTCCACGCCCTGCCGTCGGGGCGCCACGACGGCGGGTACCCCGGTCGGGTTGCCCGCCGGGATCACCCGCACCTCGCTGGTGATCTTGCTGTGGATGTCGATGACGATGAACTTCTCCGAGCGGGTCAGCTCGACACCCACCCAGAAGCGCTCGTCGTCCTCCTGGTGGACGACCACGTCCTCGGCGGAGGGGGAGCCGATGACGTGCCGCCAGACCCGGTACGGCCGCCACGCCTCGTCGACGGTCACGTAGAAGAGCACCGACGCGTCAGCGGACCAGGCGGTGCCGTAGAAGGTGCCGGGCACCTCGTCGGGAAGCAGTTCCCCGGTGGCGAGGTCCTTGACCCGCAGGGTGAACCGCTCGTCGCCGGAGAAGTCGGTGGAGTACGCGAGCCACCGCCCGTCGGGGCTGACGTCGAACGCGCCGAGGGCGAAGAAGTCGTGCCCGTCGGCCAGCACGTTGCCGTCGAGCAGCACCTCCTCGCCGTCGAGCGGGGCGCCGTCCGCGCTGACCGGCGGCTCGGTCTCGCCGTCGCGGACCGCGCGGCGGCAGTGCACGCCGTACTGCTGCCCCTCGACGGTGCGCGTGTAGTACCAGTAGCCGCCCTTGCGGGTCGGCACCGAGAGGTCGGTCTCCTGCGTACGCCGGCGGATCTCCTCGAACAGCCGCTCGCGCAGCGGCGCCAGGTGTGCCGTACGCGCCTCGGTGTACTCGTTCTCGGCCGTCAGGTACGCGATCGTGTCGGGGTCGTCCTTGGTGGCCAGCCAGGCGTACTCGTCGACGACGGTGTCGCCGTGGTGCGTGCGCTCGGCGGGCACCCGCTTGGCGACGGGCGGGGAAGTCTCGGTGGTCACGGCGCCACGTTACCGGCCCGTCGGGGGTGCGTTCCGGATGCGGACGGCACAGGCGCCTGTTCCGCGCGCGGTCGCAAATCCGCCACCTCCGCTTTCGAACATGTGTACGATGGCCGACATGGCGGCAGCAGCGAGTTCCACCGATCGACCCGGCGCCCTCGACATCACCCAACGACTGACGGAGATCTGCGGGCCGCCCTTCGCCCGGTTCGCCGGGCCCGCCGACGAGGTGGCCGGTCGCGCCGCCCGCTGGGTGGCCGTCCCGGGCAGCCCGCACGCGGCGGCCGAGGTGCTCCGGCTCGCCGCCCGACACGACCTCACGGTGGTGCCCCGCGGCGCCGGCACGAAGATCGATTGGGGTGCGGCGCCCGAGCAGGTCGACATCCTGCTCGACACCGGCCGGCTGGCCGGCATCGGGCACCAGCCGGTCGGCGCTCCGGTGGCCGAGGTCGGCGCGGGCACGCCGCTGCGGGCCGTGCAGGCCACGTTGGAGCGCACGGGGCAGCGGCTCGCCGTCGACGCGCCCTCGCCGGGGGCCACCGTGGGCGGGGTGCTCGCCGCGGGCGAGGCCGGTCCGCTGCGGCACCGGCACGGCGCCCCCTGCGACCAGCTCGTCGGCCTCCGCTACCTGACGGCCGAGGGCGAACTGGTCAGCGCCGGTGGCGGGGTGCCCGGGCTGGACCTGGCCCGGCTGCTCTGCGGCTCGCAGGGCGCGCTCGGCGTCCTGGTCTCCGCCACGCTGCGGGTGCAGCCCGTGCCGGCCAGCCGGCTGTGGGTGTCCCGTCCCGTGTGGACGCCGCTGGAGGTGCACGACCTGGTGCGGGCGATCCTCGCGGCGCGGCTCGACCCGGCCGCCATCGAGCTGGACCTTCCCGGCGACGCGCGGCCCCGGCCGAGGATCCGACCCGACGACCCGGCCGCCGCGGCGCGGGCGCGGCACCCGTCGATGGCCGGCCGCGCCCGCGTACCGTCGCGGGCCGGCAGCCTCGTGGTGCTGCTGGAGGGCGGGCCGGCGGACGCCGCCGAGCGGGCCGAGCGGCTGGTCGCCCTCCTGGACGGCGAGGCGACCGTCACCCACTCGCCCCCGCCGTGGTGGCGGCGGTACCCGTTCGCGCCGGGCGACACGGCGCTGCGCATCGAGGTGCCGATCACCGACCTGCACGCGGCCGTCTACGCGCTGCGCGACGCGGCCGGCGCGCCCGTGCCGGTACGCGGTTCCGCCGGTCTCGGCGTGGTGCACGCCGCGCTGCCCGGGTCGCTCCCCGCCGACCGGGTCGCCTCGATCCTGGCCGCCGTCCGCGGCGTGCTGCTGGCGCGCAAGGGGCGCTGCGTGGTCCTGTCCGCGCCCCCGACGGTCCGCCGGGCCGTGGACCTGTGGGGTGAGCTGACCGGCCTGCCCCGGTTGCGGGCGGCCAAGGCCCACCTCGATCCGCACCACCGGCTCGCCCCCGGCCGCCTCCCCGGCGGCGGCTGACCCCCGTCCCGCCCGGCTGCCGGCCGGCCGCCGTCAGGCGGCGTCGTTGCGCAGGACGAGGATCGCGATGTCGTCGCGGGGCGCCTCGACCGAGAAGTTCAGCGCGGTGGCCCGCAGCCTCGCGGCGACCACGTCGGCCGAGTAGCCGGCCAGCGGCACGGCGGCCTCGCGGAGACGCTCGGTGCCGAAGAGTTCCCGTCCGCGCCGCCGCTCGGTCACGCCGTCGGTGTAGAAGACCAGGGCGTCGCCCGGACCGAGGGGGACGTTCGCGCTGGGCGTGCTGATCGTGTCGAGCAGGCCGAGCGCGGTGCCGCCGGTGCCGACGAACCGGCCGCCGCCCGCGCCCCGGAGCAGCACGGGCCGGTCGTGCCCGGCCAGGTGCAGGGAGACGTCCAGCCGGTCGCCGTCGCCGGGGCCGACCGCCGCGAGGGCCAGCGTGCAGTACCGCCCACCGCCGCGCTCGACGAGCGTCTCGTTGAGACGGGCGAGCACCTCGGGCAGCGGCTTGCCGTCGCCGACCAGTACGCGGATCACGTCGCGGACCAGCCCGGTGACGGCCGCCGCCTGCACGCCCTTGCCGGAGACGTCACCGATCACCACGAGCCACCGCCCGTCCGGCAGGGGCACCACGTCGTAGAAGTCGCCGCCCACGTCGGCGTCGCCGCCGGCCGGGACGTACTCGGCCGCGAAGCCGATCCCCTCCACGACGGGCAGCACCGGGGGCAGCAGCGACTGCTGGAGCGTCTGGGCGACCCGGCGACGCTCGGCGTGGATCCGGGCGTTCTCGATCGCCAGCGCCGCCCGGCGGGCCACGTCCTCCAGGACGGCGAGCTCGTCCGGGTCGTGCCGGTGCCGCTGGTGACGGCCCACGGCCAGGGTGCCGAGCCGCTGGCCCCGGGCGATCAGGGGGACGGCGAAACCCTCCATCGGCCCGCCGAGCGGCACCTGCGCGGCGCTGCGGGACGCCTCGCGCAGCCGCGCCTGGATCGAGTCCGGGCCGGTCTCGGCGAGCACCTTGTGCAGCTGCGGCAGGACCGACTCGTCGGCGTGGGTCGCCGCCGCCAACCGCAGGCGTCCCCACTCGTCGGTCGTGTGCACCGCGCACCACTGCCCGAGCCGGGGCACCACCAGTTGCGGGACGAGCGCCATGGTCAACTCGACGTCGAGCGACTGGGCGAGCAGTTCGCTCGCCTCGGCGAGGAAGGTCAGCCACGCCTGCCGCCGGACGTCGGCTCGGCGGAGGCGGTCGTTCTCCAGGTGCAGCGACAGCCGCTCGGCCGCGAGCACCGCCAGCGGCCGGGCGTACGCCGACGGCGCGGCGTCCAGCTCCAGCTCGCCGGTGTACGGGCGGTGCACGGTCAGCGGCACGTGGAGCAGTTCGTTGCCGGCCCGGGGCTGCCGCCCGTAGCGGGCGAGCACCTGCGGCCCCGTGCCGTCGCCCCGGTCGAGCCGGATCAGCCCGCCGGCCGCGCCGACCATCTCGGCCACCCGCGTGAGCAGGCTCGTCGCGAAGTCGGGCAGCGGGTCCTCCGCGTACGGGTCGGGGCCGATCTGCATCAGCTCGCTCACGGCGGCGGCGCTCGACGCGGAGCTGGCCTCCGGCGACGGGTCGGCGCTCCCGGTGGCGCCCGGCGTGGCCAGCGCGCCGACGGCGGGCTCCTCCGCGGTCCCGGCTCCGGCGGTCCGGTCGAGCCGGAACCAGACGCCCTTGCCGCTCGGCAGGTAGGTGGTGCCCCACCGGCTGGCGAAGTGGTCGACGAGCAGCAGGCCGCGACCCCGCTCGGCGACCTCGGCGATCTCGTGGGCCTCGTTGCGGACGCCGACGATCAGTTCCTCGACGGGCCCGGAGGCGAAGTCGGAGACCGTGACGGTCAGCCCGACATCGTCCGCGACGACCTCGATGTCCAGGTCCGTGCCGGCGTGCTCCACGGCGTTCGTGGTGAGCTCGGTGGTGAGCAGCAGTGCCTCGTTGAGCAGTTCGTCCAGGTGCGCCTCGGCCAGGACGGAGCGGACCAGGGCGCGGGCGGCCGCGGGCGTACGCCGGTCGGCCGGCAGGCGGACGCGCCGGAGGTGCCCGTCCGGGCCCCCGGCCGCCGCGGGCCTCGTCTCCGCCGACACCCTCGTATCCTCCACCGCCGGCCCGGTGGCTGCCAAACCGGTGCCGGCCACGACCGGCGGGAAGCGCGGCGTGCTGGCCGGGCGGCCCGGGCCGCCCGGCGTGTGGCGCGTGGGCGCTGGCCCTGGCACCAGCGGCTCCACGGGCACAATATGGGGATGGCCGGCATCTCGGCACGAGCCGGTCGCCCCCGAGCGGAGACGAGGAAGAATGACCGCGGTGAAGCAGTCGGTGGCGGATCCGTCCGCGTCCGACCACGAGGCGTTCCTCGACGAGTTGACCGACGCGCTGCGGCGGATGCGCCGTGGTGACCTGAAGGTCCGGTTGCCCCGGCGCGCCGGGCGGGTCGGGGAGGTCGCGGACGCCTTCAACGAGGTCGTGTCGCTCCAGGAGCGGCAGCACCTCGACCTGAAGCGGATCAGCCGGGTCGTCGGCCGGGACGGCCGGCTCACCGAGCGGCTGGACGAGGAGGGGCTGGACGGCTCCTGGGCCGAGAACCACCGTGCGGTCAACTCGCTCATCGACGACCTGGGGCGGCCCACCACCGAGATCGCCCGGGTGATCGTCGCCGTGGCCGACGGCGACCTGTCCCAGCACATGGCCATGGAGATCGACGGCCGGCCGCTGCGCGGTGAGTACCTGCGGATCGGGCGCACCGTGAACACGATGGTCGACCAGTTGTCGTCGTTCGCCGACGAGGTGACCCGGGTGGCCCGCGAGGTGGGCACGGAGGGCAAGCTGGGCGGCCAGGCCGACGTGCGGGGCGTGGCCGGCACCTGGAAGGACCTCACCGACTCGGTGAACACCATGGCGTCGAACCTGACGGGCCAGGTGCGGTCGATCTCCCAGGTGGCCCGGGCGGTCGCGAAGGGCGACCTGTCGCAGAAGATCACCGTCGGGGCGCGCGGCGAGGTCGCCGAACTCGCCGACACGATGAACTCGCTCACCGACACCCTGCGGCTCTTCGCCGAGCAGGTGACCCGGGTGGCGCGCGAGGTGGGCACCGAGGGCAAGCTCGGTGGCCAGGCGGAGGTGCCGAACGTCGCGGGCACCTGGAAGGACCTGACCGACAGCGTCAACTCGATGGCGTCGAACCTGACGGCGCAGGTGCGCAACATCGCCCAGGTCTCGACCGCGGTGGCCCGGGGCGACCTGTCGCAGAAGATCACGGTCGCGGCCCAGGGCGAGATCCTGGAGTTGAAGAACACGGTGAACACGATGGTGGATCAGCTGTCGTCGTTCGCCGACGAGGTGACGCGGGTGGCCCGTGAGGTGGGCATCGAGGGCAAGCTGGGTGGTCAGGCCCAGGTCCGCGGCGTCTCCGGGACGTGGCGTGACCTCACGGAGAACGTCAACCAGCTCGCCGGCAACCTCACCGCGCAGGTGCGGAACATCTCGCAGGTGTCCACGGCCGTGGCGAAGGGCGACCTGTCGCAGAAGATCACGGTCGACGCCCAGGGCGAGATCCTGGAGCTGAAGAACACGGTGAACACGATGGTGGATCAGCTGTCGTCGTTCGCCGACGAGGTGACGCGGGTGGCCCGCGAGGTGGGCACCGAGGGCAAACTCGGCGGCCAGGCGCAGGTCAAGGGCGTGTCGGGCACCTGGCGCGACCTCACCGACAACGTGAACTCGATGGCGTCGAACCTGACCAGCCAGGTCCGCAACATCGCCTCGGTCACCACCGCCGTCGCGAAGGGCGACCTGAGCCAGAAGATCACCGTGGACGCCCGGGGCGAGATCCTGGAGTTGAAGAACACGGTGAACACGATGGTGGACCAGCTGTCGTCGTTCGCCGACGAGGTGACGCGGGTGGCCCGTGAGGTGGGCACCGAGGGCAAGCTGGGCGGTCAGGCGCAGGTCAAGGGCGTCGCCGGCACGTGGCGCGACCTCACCGACAACGTGAACTCGATGGCGTCGAACCTCACCGCGCAGGTGCGCAACATCGCCCAGGTGTCCACGGCCGTGGCGAAGGGCGACCTGTCGCAGAAGATCACGGTCGACGCCCAGGGCGAGATCCTGGAGCTGAAGTCGACCGTGAACACGATGGTCGACCAGTTGTCGTCGTTCGCCGACGAGGTGACGCGGGTGGCCCGCGAGGTGGGCACCGAGGGCAAGCTCGGCGGTCAGGCGCAGGTCAAGGGCGTGTCGGGCACCTGGCGCGACCTCACCGACAACGTCAACTCGATGGCGTCGAACCTCACCGCGCAGGTGCGCAACATCGCCTCGGTCACCACGGCCGTGGCGAAGGGCGACCTGAGCCAGAAGATCACGGTCGACGCCCAGGGCGAGATCCTGGAACTCAAGAACACCATCAACACGATGGTCGACCAGCTGTCGTCGTTCGCCGACGAGGTGACCCGGGTCGGCCGCGAGGTCGGCATCGAGGGGCAGCTCGGCGGCCAGGCCCAGGTCAAGGGCGTCTCCGGCACGTGGCGGGACCTCACCGAGAACGTCAACCAGCTGGCCTCCACGCTGACCACCCAGCTGCGGGCCATCGCCCAGGTCTCGACGTCCGTGACGCGCGGCGACCTGACCCAGCGGATCAACGTCCAGGCGCAGGGCGAGATCGCCGAGCTGAAGGACAACATCAACCAGATGATCGTCACCCTGCGGGAGACGACCAAGAAGAACGCCGAGCAGGGCTGGCTCGACTCCAACCTCGCCCGGATCAGCGGTCTGCTCCAGGGACAGCGCGACCTCGGCGAGGTCTGCCGGATGATCATGATGGAGGTCACGCCGCTCGTCGACGCGCAGCTCGGCGCGTTCTTCCTGGTGGACAACTCCGAGGGCAGCATGCGGCTGCGGCTCACCGCCTCGTACGGGTACGTGGCGCGCGGGCAGGACGTCACGTTCGGGCCGGGTGAGGGGCTGGTCGGGCAGGCGGCGCTCTCGCGCCGGACCATCCGGGTCAGCGCCTCTCCGAACGGCTCGCTGACGCTCCGCTCCGGGCTCGCCAGCACGCCCCCCGCCGACCTCGTGGTGCTCCCCGTGCTGTTCGAGGGGGAGCTGCTCGGCGTGATCGAGTTCGCCAGCGTGGTGCCCTTCTCCGAGCTGCACCTGTCGTTCCTGGAGCGCCTGGTGCTCACCATCGGCATCGCCGTCAACACCATCCAGGCCAACCGGCGTACGGAGGAGCTGCTGGCCCAGTCGCAGCGGCTGGCGCACGAGCTCCAGGAACAGTCGGCGGAGCTGCAGCGCACCAACGCCGAGCTGGAGGAGAAGGCCACCCTGCTCTCCGAGCAGAAGGGCAACATCGAGATCAAGAACCGGGAGATCGAGCTGGCCCGGCTGGGCCTGGAGGAGAAGGCGCAGCAGCTCACCCGCGCCTCGGCGTACAAGTCGGAGTTCCTGGCGAACATGAGCCACGAGCTGCGTACGCCGCTCAACTCGCTGCTCCTGCTGGCTCGGCTCCTCGCCGAGAACTCGGAGCAGAACCTCACGCCGAAGCAGATCGAGTTCGCCCGTACGATCCACAGCGCCGGTTCCGACCTGCTCTCGTTGATCGACGACATCCTCGACCTGTCCAAGATCGAGGCCGGGCGGATGGACATCGAGCCGACCGAGGTCCGGTTCGACGAGATCCGCGGCTACGTCGAGCAGGCGTTCGCGCCGCAGGCCGAGGACAAGGGGCTCGACTTCCAGGTGCGGGTCAGCAAGGATCTGCCGCCGTCGCTCGTCACCGACGCGCAGCGGTTGCAGCAGATCCTGCGCAACCTGCTCTCCAACGCCGTGAAGTTCACCGACAACGGCGCGGTGACCCTGCGGATCGCCCCGGCGGCCGAGAGCGCCGTCTTCGACGTGCCGACGCTGACGAACGCCCGTCAGGTGATCGCGTTCACCGTGATCGACACCGGCATCGGCATCTCGGACGACAAGCTGTCGATCATCTTCGAGGCGTTCCAGCAGGCCGACGGCACGACGAGCCGCCGGTACGGCGGCACGGGCCTGGGCCTGTCGATCAGCCGCGACCTGGCCCGGCTGCTCGGCGGCACCATCACCGTGACCTCGGCGCCCGGTCAGGGTTCGACGTTCACGCTCTTCGTACCGGACGTGCTGGCGCCGGACGCGGTGGTCGCCCCGCTGCCGCCGTCGCCGTCCCGGGCCGGTCTGCCGTCGTCGCTGCTCATGCCGCCGCTGGAGGTGCCCGAGCCGGCGCCCGGGCCGACCAGCCGCCAGCTCGACGGCGCGACCGTGTTGATCATCGACGACGACGTCCGGAACGTCTTCGCCCTGACCAGCGCGTTGGAACTGCACGGGATGACCGTGTTGTACTCGGACAACGGGGCGGACGGCGTCCGCCTGCTGGCCGAGCATCCGGAGGTGGACATCGTGCTGATGGACGCCATGATGCCGGACCAGGACGGGTACGAGACGACCCGCCAGATCCGTCGCAACCACCGCTTCGCCGACCTGCCCATCGTCTTCCTGACCGCGAAGGCCATGCCGGGCGACCGGGAGTCGGCGCTGGCGGCCGGCGGTAGCGACTACATCACGAAGCCGGTCGACCTGGACGAACTGATCGAACTCATGTCGTCCTGGATCAGCGGCAGCCGGACCGAGGAGAACTCGTGACCCAGATGGCCAAGGCGCTGCTCGTCGACGACCGCCGGGAGAACCTGATGGCGCTGGAGGCGATCCTCCAGGGCCTGCCGGTCCAGGTGGTCGCCGTGGAGAGCGGCGAGGCGGCGCTCAAGCAGTTGCTGGTGGACGACTTCGCGGTGATCCTGCTGGACGCCCAGATGCCGGACATGGACGGCTTCGAGACCGCCGGGCACATCAAGCGCCGGGAGCGGACCCGGCACGTGCCGATCATCTTCCTCACCGCCGCCGACCGGGACGCCCAGCTGGCCCTGCGCGGCTACCAGGTCGGTGCGGTCGACTACCTCACGAAGCCGTTCGACCCGTGGGTGCTCCGCGCCAAGGTCTCCGTCTTCGTCGAGCTGTGGGTCAAGACCCGGCAGCTCGCCGCCCAGTCGGAGCTGGTGCGGGAGCGTGAGGCGCAGTGGCGGATGCTGACCGACGCGGTCGACGAGGCCACGGCCCTGCTGCGCAGCGACGACCCGGACGCGCGCGACCGTGCCGCGGACCTGCTGGAACAGGCCCGCTGGGGCGCCCCGGCCTGACCCGCGCACGCGCCCTCCGCGCCCCGCGTTCCTTCCCGTGATCATGAGGTTGGCGGGCACTGACGGGGCACGTCGCCCCGTCAACCTCATGATCACCGGGCAGACGGGCGGGCAGACGGGCAGACGGGCAGACGGGCAGACCGGGGGCGCGGTGGGCGGCGGCCGCCGGGTCGGGCAGGGGTCGTCAGCTGGCTGGCTGGTCGTTGCGGATCATCAGGGCCGAGCGGAGGCCCGTGATGTCCAGGACGCGCAGCAGGAAATCGCCCACGTGGGTGAGGACCAGGAGGCTCTGGGCGTGGCTCGCCTTGCGGCTGAGCACGACCAGCGTGCCCAGGCCCTGGGAGTCGCAGAAGGTGACACCGGCGAGGTCCAGCACGATCCGCGGCGGCGGATCGGTGAGCACCTCGTTCACGACGGTCGAGAGCTGGGCGGCCGTGAGCATGTCGATCTCACCGGCGAGACGCAGCACGACCTCGTCACCCGTCCGGTGTAGCGTGATGGACAGTTCGGCACGATCCACCCGGCCAGCCTAACGCGATCCGATCGACCCGGCCTGCCGAGGAGCGACCCCGCCCCTGCCGGGTGGCGAAGTCCCGTGCCGGGTGAGCCCGGTAACCCCTGGCCGGGGTGCCTGCCGGTTCGCCGGTCGGCGCTGACACAATGGCGGCATCGTGACCGATACCGTTTCCGCCGGATCCGGCCGCTACCCGGCCGACGCGCCGGCCTCCGAGGCCCTGTTCGACCGCGCCCGCGCCCTCGTGCCGGGCGGGGTCAACTCCCCCGTGCGCGCGTTCCGTGCCGTCGGCGGCACCCCGCGCTTCATGGTCCGGGGGGAGGGGCCCTGGCTCTACGACGCCGACGGCCGGCGCTACGTCGACCTGGTCTGCTCCTGGGGGCCGCTGATCCTCGGTCACGCCCACCCCGAGGTGGTCGCCGCCGTGCAGGCCGCCGCGGCAGGGGGCACGAGCTTCGGCACCCCGACGCCGGGTGAGGTCGAGCTGGCCGCCGAGATCGTCGACCGTACGCCGGTCGAGCAGGTCCGGCTGGTCAACTCGGGCACCGAGGCCACCATGTCGGCCATCCGGCTCGCCCGCGGCTTCACCGGCCGCTCCAAGATCGTGAAGTTCGCCGGCTGCTACCACGGTCACGTGGACGCGCTGCTCGCCGCCGCCGGGTCCGGCGTGGCCACCCTGGGCCTGCCCGACTCGCCCGGGGTCACCGGCGCCGCGGCGAGCGAGACGATCGTGCTGCCGTACAACGACCTGCGGGCGGTGGAGGAGGCCTTCGCCGCCGAGGGCCCGCACATCGCCGCCGTGATCACCGAGGCGGCCGCCGGCAACATGGGCGTCGTCGCCCCGCGTGACGGCTTCAACCAGGAGCTGGCCCGGATCGCCCACGCACACGGCGCGCTGCTCATCGTCGACGAGGTCATGACCGGGTTCCGCGTGTCCCGCTCCGGCTGGCACGGCCTCGACCCGTGCGACGCCGACCTCTGGACGTACGGCAAGGTCATGGGTGGTGGCCTGCCGGCGGCGGCGTTCGGCGGGCGCGCGGAGATCATGGCCCGGCTCGCCCCGGCCGGTCCGGTCTACCAGGCGGGCACGCTCTCCGGCAACCCGCTGGCCTGCGCGGCGGGCCTCGCCACCCTGCGGCTGGCCGACGACGCGCTCTACCGCCGGCTGGACGAGACGGCCGCCGCCGTGAGCAAGCTGGCGTCCGACGCGCTGGCCGCCGCCGGGGTCCCGCACCGGCTGTCGTACGCGGGCAACATGTTCTCGATCTTCTTCACGGACGCCGACGTGGTCGACTACGACAGCGCGCGGACCCAGCAGGTGCCGGCGTTCAAGGCGTTCTTCCACGCGATGCTCGCCGGCGGCGTCTACCTGCCGCCGAGCGCGTTCGAGGCCTGGTTCGTCTCGGCGGCGCTGGACGACGCCGCCCTGGAGCAGATCGCCACCGCGCTGCCGACGGCGGCGCGGGCGGCGGCAGCGGCGGGTCACGGGGGGTGACGCGGTGAGCAAGACGGTGGTCCACGTGCTCCGGCACGGGGAGGTGCACAACCCGGACCGGATCCTGTACGGGCGCCTGCCCGGTTTCCGCCTCTCGGAGCTGGGTGTGCAGATGGCCAAGGCCGCCGCGCAGGTGCTCGCCGAGCGGGACGTGGTGCACGTGGTGGCCAGCCCGCTGGAGCGCGCCCAGCAGACGGCCGAGCCGATCGCCGCGCAGTTCGGCCTGCCGGTCGGGGTGGACGAGCGGCTCATCGAGAGCGCCAACTGGTTCGAGGGCAAGCGGGTCTCGCCCGGCGACGGCTCGTTCCGCGACCCGCGCAACTGGTGGGTGCTGCGCGATCCCGTCACCCCGTCGTGGGGCGAGGCGTACCGGGCGATCGCCGAGCGCATGTTCGCCGCGCTGCACGCCGCCCGGGTCGCCGCCGAGGGACGCGAGGCCGTCCTGGTCTCGCACCAGCTGCCCATCTGGACGCTCCGCCGGTACGTCGAGCGCAAGCGGCTCTGGCACGACCCGCGCAAGCGGCAGTGCGGGCTCGCGAGCCTCACCTCGTTCCACTTCGACGGGGCGAAGGTGGTCGGCATCGGCTACTCGGAGCCCGCCGCCCACCTGGTCGCCATGTCGCCGACCGCACGGACGGCCAAGGGGGCCTGATGCGCGCCCGGAGGTGGACCGCCGGTCTGCTCGCCACCGTCGCCGCGGTGGCGCTGGCGGGTTGCACGTCGAAGAGCCAGGAGAAGACGTGCGCGACCACCCCGGAGGGCGTCATCGAGTGCGCGCCCGACCAGCGGTCCGCGCCGCCGAAGATCGCCGGTGAGCTGCTCACCGGCGGCAACTACGACGTCTCGCAGGCCCGCGGGCAGGTGGTCGTCCTCAACTTCTGGGGTTCGTGGTGCGCGCCCTGCCGGGCGGAGGCGGACGACCTGGAGGCCACCTACCAGGCGACCAAGGGCTCGGGCGTCACGTTCCTCGGCATCAACGTGCAGGACAGCAAGGACAAGGCGCTTGCGTTCGAGGAGGGCCGGGTCACCTACCCGAGCATCTTCGACCCGCCGAGCCGGCTGGCGCTCGCCCTGGATATCCCGCCGAACACGATCCCGGCCACCGTGGTGCTCGACCGGGAAGGTCGGATCGCCGTGGTGATCCGGGCCGCCGTACGGCAGGAGGGCCTGCAACCCATCGTCGAGCGGATCGCCGCCGAGCAGTCCGGTGCACGCTGATGGGCGAGACGTTCCGGCAGGTCGCCCTCTCCGGCCCGCTGCTGCTGGCCATCGGCGCGGCGGCCCTCGCCGGCCTCGTGAGCTTCCTGTCCCCGTGCGTGCTCCCGCTGGTTCCCGGCTACCTCTCGTACGTCACCGGCCTGGCCGGCGCCGACCTGGAGGGCCGCGGCGCACGGACGGGCGCTCTCTCGACGCCCGAGGTGGAGGACGGGGCACCGGCTGACGGTTCCGGTGGCGGCGGGACGGCCACCGTCGTGCGCCGGCGGGCCACCGCGGTCGCCGCGGTCAAGGGCCGGGTGCTCGCCGGGACGCTGCTGTTCATCGCCGGCTTCACGGTCGTCTTCACGGCCACCGCCGTGCTCTTCGCCAGCGTGGGGAAGGTCTTCTTCACGTACGAGCGGACGCTGGAGATCGTCATCGGTGCGCTCGTCATCCTGCTCGGGCTGGCCTTCGTCGGCCTGATCCCGGGCATGGAGCGCGAGTTCCGCATCCGGCGCCTCCCCGCCGCCGGGCTGCTGGGAGCACCGGTCTTCGGCGCCGTGTTCGCGTTGAGCTGGGTGCCGTGCGTCGGCCCCACCCTGGCCGCCGTCATGGGCATGGCCACGGTGAGCGGGCAGACCGACCGGGCCGTGGTGCTCGCCGTGGCGTACTGCCTGGGTCTGGGGATACCGTTCGTCGTCTTCGGGTTGGGCTTCCAGCGCCTGCTGGGCGTCTTCCGCGCCATCCGCCGGAACAGCCGCTGGGTCACGCGGGTCGGCGGCGTCCTGCTCGTGCTCATCGGGCTCGCGCTGGTCACCGGAGGGTGGACGAACATCGTGATCTGGTTGCAGACCACCGTCGGGGTGGGTGAGGTGAGCATCTGATGACCGTCGTGGACGAGCGGCCCACCACCCCGGCCGAGGCGCCGCGCCGCCGCCCCAACCGGCTCCTGGCGCTGCTGCGCAACTCGTGGCGGCAGCTCACCAGCATGCGTACGGCGCTGGTCCTGCTCTTCCTGCTCGCGGTCGCGGCCGTCCCGGGCTCGGTGCTGCCACAGCGGAACATCAGCCCGGAGAAGGTCAACGAGTACTTCGTCGAGCACCCCGACCTGGCTCCCCGGCTCGACCGGATCGGCGCCTTCGAGGTCTTCGGCTCGGTCTGGTTCTCCGCGATCTACCTGCTGCTGTTCACCTCGCTGATCGGCTGCATCACGCCCCGGATGCGTGACCACGTCCGGGCGCTGCGGTCGAAGCCGCCGGCCGCCCCGAAGCGGCTGGACCGGCTGCCCCAGCACGCCGTCCTGCCGCTTCCCGAGGGGGGCGTGCCGGCGATCGTCGAGGCGCTGCGCCGGCGCCGCTGGCGGGTCGCGGTGCGCGGCAACGAGGTCTCGGCCGAGAAGGGCTACCTCAAGGAGACCGGCAACCTGGTCTTCCACATCTCCATGGTCGTGGTGCTGGCCGGCGTGGCGCTCGGCCACTGGTACGGCTGGAGCGGCAACCGGCTGCTGGTGGCCGGCGAGGACAACGCCTTCTGCAACACCCGCCAGCAGTACGCGGAGGCGAAGCTCGGGCCGCGGGTGGACAGCGCCCACCTGCCGGGGTTCTGCCTGGTCCTGGACCGGTTCGAGGCCCGGTTCCTCGAGTCGGGGCAGCCGGACCACTTCAACGCCACGGTGACCGTCGAGGAGCCGGGCAAGGCTCCTCGCAGCGCGGACTTCTCGGTGAACTCGCCGCTGCGGCTGGACGGCGCCAACGTCTACCTGCTCGGCCACGGGTACGCGCCGGTCATCCGCTACACCGACCGCTACGGCAAGAGCCAGGTCAGCGACGAGCCCTTCCTCACCACGGGCGACGCCGGCCTGACGGGCGAGGGACTGGCCGCGTTCCCGGACGCCAACGTCGACCCGAAGACCGGCCGGCGGGACTCGAACCTCCAGGTCGCCTTCACGGGGCTCTACCTGCCGACGGCGCCGGAAGCCCCGCCGTACGTGCGCTCGCAGTATCCGGCCGAGCGCAACCCGGCGCTCAACCTCGTCGCGTACCGGGGGAACCTGGGCCTCGACGCCGGCATCCCCGGATCGGTCTACGAGCTGGACGAGCGGCAGATCCGTACGGGCAAGGTGAAGCAGATCGGCGACAAGGTGCTCAGGCCGGGCGAGTCGTGGAAGCTGGACGACGGCACGACTGTCGAGTTCCTCGGCACCAAGCGGTACGTGACGCTCTCGGTGCGGCACGACCCCGGCTCGGGCCTGCTGCTGGTGAGCTGCGGGTTCCTGCTCGCCGGGCTGATGGGGTCGCTGTTCGGCCGCCGGCGGCGAGTGTTCTTCCGGGTGACGACGCCCGGAGATGCGGACCCCGCGGGCGAAACTCCGACGAGCGGTAGTAGTTTGGTCGAGGCCGGTGGGTTGCCGCGCACCGACTATCCAGGCTTCGCCGACGAGTTCGCGCAGCTCGTCGCCGCCGTGGGCGGTGGCGGGCGGCCGGACGAGGCGGCCGGCACGGGTCGCGACGGCCACGACCGGGCCGGGACGCGGGAAGGGACCGACTGATGTCCGCACTCTCCGACCAGCTGGTGACGTTCGCGATCCTCGCGTACCTGGTCGCGATGATCAGCCACGCCGTCGAGTACGCCCTCGGCAACGCCCGGCGGCGGTACGTCGTGGCGCAGCCCGCCCGGGAGCTGGTCGGCGCGGCCGTCGGCGGCTCCGGTGGCACGATCACGAAGGCCCCGGATCCGGCGCCGCGGGTGACGGGCGTGGAGGGCCGTCCCGTCGGCCAGGCGCGGATCGCCGGGCTGGTCGCGGTGGGCGCCACCGTGGTGGCCGCCGCGTTGCACCTGGCCGCCCTGGTCACCCGTGGCATCGCCGCCGACCGGATGCCGTGGGGCAACATGTACGAGTTCGTGCTGACGGTCACCTTCGTCGGCGTGGCGGGCTGGCTGGTGGTGCTCGCCAAGCGGCCGTCGCTGCGCAAGCTCGGCCTGTTCCTCACCCTCGTGATGGTGCTGCTGGTGGCGACCGCCGAGCTGGTGCTGTACGTGCCGGTGGTGCCGCTGGTCCCGGCGCTGAACTCGTACTGGTTCATCATCCACGTCTCCACCATCGTGTTCAGCTCCGGCATCCTCCTGCTCGGTGTGGTGCCGGCCGTGGCGTTCCTCATGCGTCGCGGCTACGAGGCGGGCAAGCGCAGCTTCCCGTACACGCTGGCCAAGCGGCTGCCGGCGGCGGCCGCGCTGGAGCGGCTGACGTTCGTGCTGCACGCCTTCTCGTTCCCGGTCTTCACGTTCGCGGTGATCGCCGGCGCGATCTGGGCCGAGGCGGCCTGGGGCCGGCCGTGGGGCTGGGACCCGAAGGAGACCTGGGCGTTCATCTCCTGGGTGGTGTACGCCGGCTACCTGCACGCCCGGGCCACCCCGAGCGTCAAGCGGAACGTGGCGACCTGGATCGCCGTGGTCGGCTTCCTCACCATGCTCATGAACCTGTTCGGCGTGAACATCTTCTTCACGGGCCTGCACTCGTACGGCGGCCTGAGCTGACCCTCGTCCGGGTCGACTGGTGATGGGTGACAGCGCAGCCGTCGCCGCCCCGGCGTGTCTGATGGCTACGCCGCCGACGATCCGGTGTCAGGTGCCGAACCAGCCGGGCACGTCGAGGCGGAAGACGTCGGCCGGGACCATGCGGCGCAGGTCGTCCTCGATGGCCGCGACCCGGTCGGGGCCAAGGGTGGCCGCCCAGCGGTCCCGGAGCTGGTCGAAGACGACAGCGGAACGGCGCAGCCCGTCCAGGCCCCGGTCGGTCGGCCGGACCAGCTTGCGCCGGGCGTCGGCGGGATCGTCGGCCCGTTCGAGGTAGCCGAGGGCGACCAGCCGGTCCACCGTCTTGCCGGCGGCCTGCTTGGAGACGCCCAGGCGTTGGCCCAGCTCGCTGGCGGTGGTGCCGTTGCCCACGGCCTGGAGCACGAAGCCGTGCAGGGGCCGCAGGTCGGGGTGCCCCTGCCGGGCGAGTTCCGCGTGCAGGTCGTCGATGAGCGTACGGAAGCCGGCCAGCAGCAGCAGGGGCAGGAGGAAGCCGGGCCGGTCGGGGTCAGGCGTTGCCACGTTCGACAACCACGTTTACTATTTCGTCAACCACGTTGACCATCGTACGTGGCGCCACCCCTCCGAGAGCAGGTCACCCGTGCCCGAGCACGTCTTCCCCACCCACACGCCCGACACCGCCCCGCCCGCCGCCCGCCAGACCATCGAGGGCGTCCGGCGGACGTTCGGCTACGTGCCCACCGCGGTCGCGCGGCTGGCCGAGTCACCGGAGACCCTCAAGGGCTTCCTCACCGTCAACAAGATCTTCGAGTCCTCGGGGCTGGCCCCGCTGGAGCGGGAGGTCGTCGTGCTGACCGTCGCCACCCGCAACGAGTGCCACGTCTGCGTGGCCCTGCACACCGCCACGCTGCACCGGCTCGGCGCCGCCACCGAGCTGGTCGACGGGCTCCGCGCCGGCACACCGCTGCCGGAGGCCCGGCTGGAGGCGCTGCGGCGGTTCGTGCTGGCCGTGCTGGAGCGGCGGGGCGCCGTCCCGGACGAGGACCTGCGGGCCTTCCTGGCCGCCGGCTACCAGCCCCGGCACGCCCTGGACGTGGTGCTCGGCGTCGGGGCGTACACCATCTCGACGTTCGCCAACCGTCTCGTCGACGCGCCGCTCGACGCCCCGCTGGCCGCGTACGCCTGGGAGCCCGCCGCCTGACCGCGCCCGGCGCTCAGCCCTCGGCGGCCACCCGGTCGAGCCACTCGCCCATCAGCGCGTCGAACAGGGCGGGCTGCTCGATCTGGAGGTTGTGCCCGGCGACGTCCAGCACCGCGAACGTCGCCCGCGGGTAGTGCGGCAGCAGCGCGAACTGGTCGAGGTAACCGGTGGCGTGGTCCTGCCGGCCGGTGAGGATCAGGGTCGGCCGGGCGAACGGCTCACCGCCCTCCGGATCCTCGCTGAGCGTCCAGCGCTGCCGGATGCGGGCCATCGCCGCCGTGTCCGCCACGTCGAGGCCCACGAGGATCTCCTCGCGGAACCGGCGCAACGTCTCCGGGGTCTGCACGACGGCCATGTCCGCGAACTCGGCGGCGGCCCGGGCGTCGGTCGCGGCGAGCAGGTCGGGATCGGGTCGCAGCACCTGCGGCGGCGGCACGCGGCGCTCCGCGTTCTCCACGGCGGTGCCGATGGGGCAGATCAGCGCGAGGCCGCGCACCTGCGCCGGCCGGGACCGGGCCAGCGCCCGCGCGAGGTAGCCGCCGTACGACTCGCCGACGAGCAGGAACGGCGTGTCCCCGAGGGTGTCGTCCACGAAGTCCTGCACGGTGGCGAGCACGTCGTCGGAGCTGGCGATCTCCGGCGGGGCGGGCGACGCGCCCATGCCGGGCAGGTCCGGGTACAGCCGCCGGTAGCCGGCGCGGCCGGCGAACACCGGTTCGAGGCAGCCGAGCATCAGCCGGTGGTCCGGTGTCCATCCGTGCAACGCCAGCACGGGGACGCCGGTGCCGTGCTCGACGGCGTTCAGGGTCACGGACGTACGGCGCGGCATGGCGGGACTCCCTCGTTCTCGTGCGGCAGCCCACGGATGGTGCCGTCCGGCACCGACAGCCGGGCCCCTCCGGGCGGTCGCTGTGGCGGACCTCACCGGCCTGCGGAACGTACGCGACCGGCCGGGGCGGCGGCACCCCCCGGGCGGCGGTGGGGGAGACTTGCGCCTATGGCGGCTCGTGGCTTCCCGTACACCGACCTCAAGGACTTCCTCGCGGCCCTGGAGCGCGCGGGCGAGCTGCGGCGGGTGACCGTCCCGGTCGACCCGACCCTGGAGATCAGCGAGATCGTGACCCGGACGGTCCGCGCAGGCGGCCCGGCGCTGCTCTTCGAGCGCCCGACCCGGGGCGAGATGCCCGTCGCGATCAACCTCTTCGGCACCGAGAAGCGGATGGCCATGGCGCTCGGCGTCGAGACGCTCGACGAGGTCGGCGCGCGGATCGGTGAGCTGGTCAAGCCGGAGCTTCCGGTCGGTTGGTCCGGCATCCGCGAGGGGCTCGGGAAGGTCATGCAGCTCAAGTCCCTGCCGCCGCGGAAGGTGAAGACCGCCCCCTGCCAGCAGGTGGTCTACCGGGGCGACGACGTCGACCTCAACCGGTTGCCCGGCCTGCAGGTCTGGCCCGGCGACGGCGGCGTCTTCCACAACTTCGGGCTGACCCACACGAAGCATCCGGAGACCGGCAAGCGCAACCTCGGCCTGTACCGGCTCCAGCAGCACTCGCCCAACACCCTCGGCATGCACTGGCAGATCCACAAGGACTCGACGGCCCACCACGCCGTGGCCGAGCGGCTCGGTCAGCGGCTGCCGGTCGCCGTGGCGATCGGGTGCGACCCGGTGGTGTCGTACGCCGCCTCGGCGCCGCTGCCCAGCGACATCGACGAGTACCTGTTCGCGGGCTTCCTGCGCGGCGAGCGGGTGGAGATGGTGGACTGCCTCACCGTGCCGCTCCAGGTGCCGGCGCACGCCCAGGTGGTGCTGGAGGGCTACCTGGAGCCCGGCGAGCGGCTGCCGGAGGGGCCGTTCGGCGACCACACCGGCTTCTACACCCCGGTCGAGCCCTTCCCGGTGCTGCACGTCGAGGTGATGACCATGCAGCGCGACCCGGTCTACCACTCGATCGTCACCTCGAAGCCGCCCCAGGAGGACCACGGCCTCGGCAAGGCCACCGAACGGATCTTCCAGCCGCTGCTCAAGCTGCTGATCCCGGACATCGTCGACTACGACCTGCCGGCCGCCGGCGTCTTCCACAACTGCGCGATCGTGTCGATCCGCAAGCGCTACCCGAAGCACGCGCAGAAGGTGATGAACGCCATCTGGGGCGCGCACCTCATGTCGCTCACCAAGCTCATCGTGATCGTCGACGAGGACTGCGACGTGCACGACTACAACGAGGTGGCCTTCCGCGCGTTCGGCAACGTCGACTACGCGCGCGACCTGCTGCTCACCGAGGGGCCGGTGGACCACCTCGACCACTCGTCGTACCAGCAGTTCTGGGGCGGCAAGGCGGGCATCGACGCGACCCGCAAGCTGCCCGAGGAGGGCTACACCCGGGGCTGGCCGGAGGAGATGCGGATGTCGCCCGAGGTGGTGTCGCTGGTCGACAAGCGATGGAAGGAGTACGGGATCTGATGGCGGTCCTCGACGCGCCGGCGGAGCGGCCGGGCCGGGTGAAGTCCTTCCTCCGGCTGGTCACCATCGAGCACTCCGTCTTCGCCCTGCCCTTCGGCTACCTCTCCGCGCTCACCGCCATGCAGGTGCACGGCGGCCACGTACGCTGGCTCGACCTGCTGTGGATCACGGTGGCGATGGTCGGGGCACGGACGTTCGCGATGGCCGCCAACCGGATCCTCGACCGGCGGATCGACGCGCGGAACCCGCGTACCGCCGGCCGGGAGCTGGTCACCGGGGCGGTCAGCGTGCGGACGGCCTGGACCGGCGCCGTGGTCGCGCTGGTGGTCTTCCTGGCCGCCGCCGCCCTGCTGAACCCGCTCTGCCTGGCGCTCGCGCCGCTCGCCGTGGTGCCGCTGGTCGTCTACCCGTACGGCAAGCGGTTCACCAACTGGCCGCACGCCATCCTGGGGATCGCCCAGGCCGTCGGTCCGGTCGGCGCGTGGCTGGCGGTGACCGGCACGTTCGAGGGCTCCGGGCCGGCCTGGCTGCTCGGCGCGGCCGTCGGGCTGTGGATCGGCGGCTTCGACCTGATCTACGCCTGCCAGGACGCCGAGATCGACCGCCAGATCGGGGTGCACAGCGTCCCGGCCCGGTACGGCCTGCGCTTCGCGCTGCACGCGTCCACGGTCGCGCACGTGGTGACGTTCGCCCTCTTCCTGTGGTTCGGCGCGCTCGTGGGCTTCGGCTGGCTCTGGTGGATCGGGCTGGCGCTGACCGCCGTGGCCTTCGCGTACCAGCACCTCGTGGTCAGCCCGACCGACCTCAGCAAGGTCAACCGGGCGTTCTTCACCGCCAACGGGTTCGTGGGCATCGTCCTGTTCGCGTTCGCTCTCCTCGACCTGGTGGTCCGGCTCGGCCTGCGGCCGTGACGGGGCGGGACGGCATGCGCGAACCGTGGGTGGTCGGGGTGTCCGGGGCGTCCGGCACGCCGTACGCGGCGGCCGTCGTCCGCGGGCTGCTCGACGCCGGGGAGGCGGTGGACCTCATCGTGTCCCGGGCGGCCCGGCTCACCCTGCTCGACGAGACCGGCCGTCCGTTCCGGGACGGGCACTGGGCCGAGGACCTGGCCGGCTGGCTGGACCGGGACCTGGCCGACGCCGACGTGCGGTACTGGCCGGCGGGTGACCTCGCCGCCGGGCCCAGCAGCGGCTCGTACCGGGTCCGCGGGATGGCCGTGGTGCCGGCGAGCACCGCGGCGTGCGCGGGCATCGCCATCGGGCTCTCCAAGGACCTGCTGCAACGCGCCGCGGAGGTCAACCTGAAGGAACGGCGACCGGTGGTGGTGGTACCCCGGGAGACCCCGGTGACCCGCAGCCACCTGGAACACCTGATCGCGCTGCACGACGCCGGAGCGGTCGTGCTGCCCGCGAGCCCCGGCTTCTACGGCGCCGGGGCGTCGGCCTCCGCCCAGCAGTTGGTCGACTTCGTCGCCGGCAAGGTGCTGGACGCACTGGGTGTGCCGCACACGCTGTTCCGTCGCTGGTCGGGTGAACTCGGCGCGGCCCGGGGCTGACGCCACCGGTCACCCACGCCGGGCGGGGACGCGGACCGGACCGCGCGCCCGGCCCGCGTGACGACCTCCGCGGCGAACCTCAGTACATGCCGGCGTTGGCCGGACCAGGACCGGTCGAGGCGGCCGGACCCGCGTTGCGTGCCTTGCCCGCCTCGTCGGTCTCGTCCAGCATGCCCTCCCCCTCAAGCAGGGCCCGCACCTCGGATTCCCGAAACCGGCGATGCCCGCCTGGAGTCCGGATGCTGCCGATCCGACCCGCCGCCGCCCATCTCGTCACAGTCTTCGGGTCAACCCGAAACAGCGCGGCGACCTCACCCGGTGTCAGCAGGCGATCTCCAGTGTCCACAGCCCCCTCCTCGCGTCGACGAAGCCCCCGGCTGAACACACTGCCCCCGGCCGGTGCGAGCCCAGAGCCGTCATGAGGGACGTATGGCAATTACAGCACCAGCGACCTGGCCTGTCCGCCAAACGCGAAAAACGCACTGAGTGGGAAGTTAGTCAATGGTACCGGCGTCGCGCTCCCTTGACCCTGCGTAAGTGAACTGTCACCTGCTGTCATGTCCAACGGACGCCCTCGTCCCGGCGTTACGCCCCCAGGGGCTAGGGTCACAGTCCGTGGACGCGATCGACCTGAGCCTCGTGGAGCTGCTGCGCAACAACGCCCGCCTCTCCTACGCCGAGCTGGCCCGCCAGGTCGGCCTGTCCGCGCCCGCCGTGCACGAGCGGGTCGGCAAGCTCGAGGCCAGCGGTGTGCTGCGGGCGTACCGGGCCGACGTCGCGCCGGAGGCGATAGGGCTCGGGGTCACGGCGCTCATCGGCATCGTCGAGGACTCCGGCGCCGACACCGACGACGTCCTGGAGGCGTTCCGGGCCATGCCCGAGATCGAGTCGTGCTACTTCATGGCCGGCGTGGAGTCGTTCCTGCTCAAGGCCCGGGTGGGCACCATCGCCGAGCTGGAGCGGCTGATCGTACGGCTGAACCGGACACCCGGGGTGGCCTCCACCCGGACCGGGATCGCGCTCTCCACGAAGTGGGAGAACCGGCCGCAACCGGTCACTCCGCCCGCCGGCTGACCGGCGCGGCCGGCGGCGGCTCGGTGCCGCCGCCGGGCGCCACGTTCGGGTTCACGCCCCCGGGGTGCTCGTTCCGTCCCGCGGGTCGCTCACGAGGCGACGAGGTGGCCGCCGGCGTCGGGCTGCGTCCGTGGCTCGTCGGCGTCCCGTGCGTTGCGGGCGGTGAGGCAACCGAGCACCGCGATGATCGCGAAGCCCAGGAGCAGGAGCTGCGCGGATCGGGTCGTCGACGGCGCGCCGAGGTTCATCAGGACCCCGCCGAGGGCGGAGCTGAACGACAGGGCGATCAGCTCCACCGTGTTGGCGCCGGCCGAAGCCTTGCCGGCCTCCGCCGGGTCGTCGGAGACGCCCATGGTGGCCACGATCAGGTGGGGGAAGGCGATCCCGATGCCGGCGCCGGCGACGACGAGCCCGCCGAACCAGACGGCGACCGTGACCGGGCCCGCGCCGTCCCACTGGGTCAGTCCGGTCACCGCGAGGCCGGCGGCCAGCACGGCGGGGCCGAGCACACGCAGCCGGCGGACGGTTCCCGGATCGGAGGCGTTGGCGCTGAACACCATCGTCGCCGACCAGCCGAGGGAGACGGCGGCACCGAGGAAGCCGGCCACCACTGGTTCCAGGCCGGCCAGCCGCTGGCCGAACAGCGGGGTGAACGCCTCGGTGGCGGTGCCGGCGGCCAGGATCGCGATCGTCAGGTAGAGCCACTTGAGAGGGCTGGCCGCGGAGTACGTCGTCGCGGGCAGGACGCGGGTGTCGGCCCGGCGCTCCCACGCCACGAATCCGGCCAGCAGCAGCGCCGCCAGCAGTCCCGCGCCGGCGAGCTGCCACGGCCGGGTCAGCAGGCTGGCGACGCTGATGACGGCGGTGGTCGCGGTCAGCAGCGCCAGTGAGACGACCGGCATCGGTTCGGCCACGGCCGACCGGTCCCGGCGGGGCAGGACCCGCGGCACCAGGGCGGCGACGACCACCCCCAGCACGGCGAGCGTGACGAACGCGAGGCGCCACGCGTCGAACTGGGCGAAGAGACCCCCGACCGCGGGGCCGGCGAGGGTGCCGAAGCCCCACATGGCCGACACCATGGCGGTCGCCTTCGCCCAGAGGTTCTCCGGCAGCACGGCCTGGACGACCGCGTAGCCGAGCCCGGCCAGGATGCCTCCGCCGACGCCCTGCAACGCGCGGCCGCACAGCAGGGCCACCATCGTGGGGCTCACCGCGCAGACGACGGTGCCGACGACGAACGGCACCAGGGCGACCAGGTACGCCTGGGCCGGCCCGCGTCCGCCCAGCAGCCGGCTGACGAGCATGGAGGAGATCACCGAAGCGATCATGAACACGGAGCTGCTCCACGCGTAGAGCCGTTCGCCTCCGATGTCGTCGATCGCCGTCGGCAACAGGCTGGTGGTGAGGAAGACGTTGGTCGCGTGCAGCCCGACCCCGCCGGCGAGGACGACGGACGTGCCGATGTGCCCGGGGCCGAGGAGATCGCGCCAGGTGCCGCTTGACCGGTCAGCAACAGTGGACATGCGGCGACCGTAAAATCTCAAGTGAACCTGAGGTCAATCCGGTTATGTCGGAGGTCACCGGTGCCGAAGGAACCGGACGACTCGCTCTCGATCGGCGAGGTGGTACGGCGTACGGGCGTCGCCGCGTCCGCGCTGCACTACTACGAGCAGATGGGTCTCATCGCGGCCAGTCGCACGGCGGGCAACCAACGCCGCTTCCCCCGCCACATGCTGCGGCGGATCTCCCTGATCCTGGTCGCGAAGCGGCTGGGGATCAGCCTCGCGGACGTGCGTGACGTGTTCGCCACCCTCCCCATGGACACGATTCCCACGATCCGCGACTGGCAGCGCGTGTCCCGGCGCTGGCAGACCGCGCTGGAGGCGAAGAAGCGCGAGATCGAGCAGTTGCAGCGCGAGCTGACCGGGTGCATCGGGTGCGGCTGCCTGTCGATGGACGCGTGCCGGCTGCTCAACCCCGACGACGAGCTCGCGGCGTACGGGCCGGGACCGCGCCGGCTCGGCGCGCAGGCCGTGAGCCGTCGCCGTCGACCCTCCCCGCGCAGCGCGGTCGCCCTACCGGCCAGCAGCAACATCGTGGTGGAGACGGACAGCGCCGACCTACGCGAACGCGCGGAACGTGAACGTGCCTGCTAGGTTGCGGAACGTGACCCACCTGGACCGCTGCGACGAGGCCGGCCGGGCGTGGGTGACCGAGGCGGTGGCGGCCGTGGAGGCGGACGCCAACCGGTCGGCCGACACGCACCTGCTGCCCTTCCCGCTGCCCCGGGAATGGGGGATCGACCTCTACCTCAAGGACGAGTCGGTGCACCCGACCGGGTCGCTCAAGCACCGGCTGGCCCGCTCGCTCTTCCTCTACGGGCTCTGCAACGGCTGGATCGGGCCGCGGACCACGATCGTCGAGGCGTCCTCCGGCTCCACGGCCGTCTCCGAGGCGTACTTCGCGCGGATGCTGGGGCTGCCGTTCATCGCCGTGATGCCCGCCTCGACCTCGCCCGAGAAGATCGCGAAGATCGAGTTCCAGGGCGGGCGCTGCCACCTCGTCGACGACCCGGCGCGGGTGTGCGTGGAGGCGCGCTGGCTCGCCGACGACTCCGGCGGCCACTTCATGGACCAGTTCACCTACGCGGAGCGCGCCACCGACTGGCGGGGCAACAACAACATCGCGGAGTCGATCTACAGCCAGCTCGACCGGGAGCGGCACCCCGTGCCCGCCTGGATCGTGGTGGGCGCCGGCACCGGCGGCACGGGCGCCACCATCGGCCGCTACACCCGCTACCGCCGGCTGCCGACCCGGCTGTGCGTGGTCGACCCGGAGAACTCGGCGTACTACCCCGCCTGGGTGGCCGGCGACTGGACGGTCCGCACCGGCAAGGGCTCCCGGATCGAGGGGATCGGCCGCCCGAGCGTCGAGCCGTCGTTCCTGCCCTCCGTCGTGGACCGGATGGTGCAGGTGCCCGACGCCGCCTCGCTCGCGGCGATGCGGGCGGGCTCGGCGGTGCTCGGCCGGCGGCTGGGGGGCTCGACCGGCACGAACCTGTGGGGCGCGTTCGGGCTGATCGCCGAGATGCTCGCCGAGGGCCGGGCGGGCTCGGTGGTCACCCTCATCTGCGACGCGGGCGACCGGTACGCCGACACCTACTACGACGACGGCTGGGTGGCCGCGCAGGGCCTCGACCTGGAGCCGTACCTGGACGTCGTCGACCGCTTCCTCGCCAGCGGCGCCTGGCCGGCCTGACCCGCGGCCGGTGCCTCAGCGCCCGTCGCCCCGCCCGGCGAGCCCGGGGTAGCGCAGCGTGTACCCCTCCGCGTCCAGGTCGATGTCGGCGCTGAAGCTGTCGCTCGCGAACCGCACCCGCCCCGGCCCCAGTGACGTGTAGACCTGCTCGGCGGGCACCACGGCGAGGCTCGGCACGAGCACCCAGGCCACGGTGATCCGGTGCGTGGTGTCGGCCGGCGCGCCGGCCAGCCCGAGCCGGCGTACCGGCAGCGTGTTGAACAGCGGGGAGCCGCCGAGGTCGACGTCCCGCGCGTCGGCCAGCCGGTCCGGGTCGTCGGTGCCGGGCAGACCGGCCGGGGCGTGCCCGGCCGCGGCCAGCGCCGCGTCCAGGTCACCCTGCTCCGCCGTGGTCACCCGCCACCGGTCGGCCGCGCGCTCCAGGCGTACGCTGCGCAGCCAGCCCGTCCCCTCCACCTCGACCTCCAGCCGGGTGGTGATCCAGTCCGGGTCGGTGGTCACCTGGTAGCGGCAGGTCCACGGGACGGGGTCGACGGCGAGCATCGTGCCCCGGGCCGCGAGCCCCCGGCCGTCGTCGAGGAGGGCGTGCTCCGCTCCGGCCGTGTCGGTGCGGGTCCAGAAGCGCGACTTCGGCATGCTCGGCATGAGCCGGACGTTACGCGACCGGGCCGCCGCCGGCAGCGCATGCGCGGAGGCCGCCGCGGAACGCGTGCTCCGCGGCGGCCTCCGGCGGGTCGGTGGTCCGTCCCTCAGTGCGTACGCGCCGGCGTCCGGCCGCCGAAGCTCCGGCGCTCGTCGCGCGGGCGGTCGTCGCGGGCCCGGCCGTCGGCCCGGAACCCGCCCCGCCGCCCGGCCCCGCCGTCACCGGCGCGGTCGGCGTACCGGCGCTCGTCACGGTCGCCGTAGCGGCGCTCGCCGTACGGCCGGTCGGCGTGCCGGCGCTCGTCCCGGTCGCCGAAGCGGTGCTCGCCTCGCGGACGGTCCGCAGCCCGGCCGGGCCGGTCGTCCCGGCCGTCGAACGGCCGCTCGCCGCGCGGGCGGTCACCGTACCGCCGGTCGGCGCCGCGGTCGGCGAACCGGCGCTCGGGGCGGTCGCCGAAGCGGCGGGGGCCGCCGGAGCGCGCCCCGTGCCGCCGCGGCGGCTCCGGCTCGTCGCGGACCGGGACACCGCTCGGCTCCCGGGCGCCGGTCAGCTCGGCGAGCACCGGGTCACCGGCCCGGACGGGGGTCTCCGCCGGCTCGACGCCGGCCTTCTGGAGCATCGCGAGCGTGGTGCGCCGCTGCTTGGGCAGCACCAGCGTGGCCACCGCCCCGGACTCGCCGGCCCGGGCGGTCCGGCCGGCCCGGTGCAGGTAGTCCTTCGGGTCCTTCGGCGGGTCGACGTGCAGCACCAGCGACACCCCGTCCACGTGGATGCCCCGCGCGGCCACGTCCGTGGCGACGAGCACGTTCATCCGGCCCTCGCGGAACTCGGCGAGGGTGCGGATGCGCATCCGCTGGGTCTTGCCGCCGTGCAGCCCGCCCGCCCGTACGCCCACGGCCGCGAGCTGGTCGACGAGCCGGTCCACGCCGAGCTGCGTACGCGCGAAGACCATGGTGCGGCCGTCCCGGGCGGCGATCGACGCGGCCACGGGGAACTTGTCGCTCGGCGGGATGAGCAGCACGTGGTGGTCCATGGTCGACACCGCGGCGGTCGGCGGGGCCGTCGAGTGCGTCACCGGATCGGTCATGAACCGCTTGACCAGCGCGTCGACGTCACCGTCCAGAGTGGCGGAGAACAGCAGCCGCTGCCCGTCCGCCGGGGTCTTGGCGAGCAGTTCGGTGACCTCCGGCAGGAAGCCCATGTCGGCCATCTGGTCGGCCTCGTCGAGGACGGTGATCTCGACGTCGTCGAGGCGGCACACGCCCCGGTCGATCAGGTCGCGGAGCCGCCCGGGCGTGGCCACGACGATCTCCACGCCCCGGCGCAGCGCGTCGATCTGCCGGTCGTACGGCACACCGCCGACGGCGGTCTTGAGGAACACGCCCACCGCCTTGCCGAGCGGCAGCAGGGCGTCGTTGACCTGCATGGCCAGCTCCCGGGTCGGCACCAGCACCAGGGCGCGCGGGTGCAGCGGCCGGGCCCGGTCACCGGATGCGATCCGGGCGAGCAGCGGCAGGCCGAAGGCCAGGGTCTTGCCGGAGCCGGTCTGGCCCCGGCCGAGCACGTCCCGGCCGGCGAGCGCGTCCGGCACGGTCGCACGCTGGATCTCGAACGGTGCGGTGATGCCCTGCCGGGCCAGCGCGCGGACCAGCGCCGGCGGCAGGCCGAGCGCGGCGAAGTCCGGGGCGGGGCCGTCGGTCGGGTCGGTGGGCTGCGCGGTGGTGTCGTTCAGGTCGGCCGGGGTGCGGCCAAGAGCGGACGGGAAGGTGCTGGGGTCAGCAAAGGTGGTCAAGAAGTGCCTTTCGAGCGGGGCGAATCTTCGCGATGGCCCGCCGCAGCTGTACGCCGCGCGAATCGCCCGCAAGATCGCCCATGGGCGCGCAGGACACGCGCCAGGTGAATGATCACCGTCAAGTGTACGGCGATCACGGCGAGCCGCCACCCGGCCGGATTCGGCAGTGGGCGGGCTCACCCGGCCGGCGGACCCCCGGGTGCCCCGGTTCGTCGAACCAGCGGGCCCCCGGATGCCCCGGCTCGTCGAACCGCCGCCGTCGATGCGGAGGGGCCCGGCGGCGCGGTCAGGCAGCGAGGACGTTGCCGACGAGGCCGCTCACGGCGTCGCCCGCGACCAGGACGAGCAGCACGCTGATCAGCACGAGCAGGCCCAGGGCGACCGCGAGGACGATCATCGCGCGGGTCGACCGGGACTTCTCGGCCGGCGTGTCCGCCCACCCCTGGGCGAGGATGTGCCCGGTCAGCGAACCGGAGTTCTCGACGGCGTTCGTCGGCAGCGCGACGGTGGCGAACGCCGGACCGTCCGTGCCGCCTCCGTAGACCGTGCCGGCGAGGTCCGGACCGCCGTCGTACCCGCCGGAGCGTGCCCCGGACGGTGCCGTGACGCCCGCTCCGGGGGCGGTCGCCGCCGCCCGGGACGTGGCCGGGGGCGGCGGGAACGGGGGCGCCGGCGCGGGGGCGGGCGGTGGCGGCGGCGGAGGCACGGGCGGCCCCGGCGGGGGTACCGGCGGCCCCGGTGGCGGCGGCACGGGACCGGGTGCGGGCGGTGTGGGGCGCGGTCCCGGCGGGTACGGCCCGGGCACCGGCGGTGTCGGATGCGGCACCGGCGGCGCGGGCGACGGGGGAGTCGGCCCCGGCACGGGCGGCGTGGGGGCGGGCGCCGGCTCCGGCTCGGGAACCGGCGGCTTCGGCGGCTGCGCCGGCTCCGGAGGTTGGGCCGGCTCGGGCGGCTCGGGGTTCACGGGGGCGGACCGGTAGACGGCCGGAACGGCCGGCCACGCGCCCGTGCCGGTCTGCACGCCGGCCGCCGCCGGCCGGCTGGCGGTGGGAACGGAGGCGCTGGCGCGGGCCGGCGCCTCGTCGGCCGGGGTGCGGCTGGTGACGGTGGCGCTGGCGCGGACCGGGGTCGGGTCGGTGGTCGTCCGGCCGGGGACGGCGGCGCTGGCGCGTGCCGGTGCCTGGTCGGTCGTGGTCGGGGCGGGCACGGTGGCGCTGGCGCGCGCGGGCACGTCGTCGGTCGTGGTCCGGGTGGGGACGGCGGCGCTGGCGCGGGCGGGTGCGGCGGAGCCGTCCCGCTGGCTCGGCAGCCCGGTGCCCGGCGGGACCGCTCCGGCCGCCTGGTACGTCGTGCCGGCGGTCAGCCTGGCCAGCGCACCGGAGGGCGACGTGAGGGCGGCGGCGACACTGGCCCGCGCGCGTACGGGAGTCGCCGGAGGCTGCGCAGCCGCGGAGTCCCCGGTCGGCGTGCCGTCCGCGCCGGAGGCGCTCTCCGTGGCGGTGGTGGACGTCCCGCCCACGGTGTCGCCCGGCTCGTCGGCGGTGCCGGGTGCCTCGGCGGTGGCGTCGTCCGTCGAGGTGGCGCTGTCCGTGGCGTCGGCAGCCTCGGCGGTGGCGTTGTCCGTCGAGGCGATGCTGTCCGTGGCGGCGGCCGGTTCCTCGGCGGTGTCGGGCGCCTCGCCGCCGACGCTGTCCGTGGTGGCGGCCGGCTCGCTGCCGGCGGCCGTGTCGCCGGCCTGGTCAGTGGCGGCTGCCGACGGGTCGCCGGAAGCGGTATTCCCACGCTGGACGGGTGGCGCGGCGTCCGTCCCGTCGACGAGCGTGGCACCAGGCTCGGTCGTCGCCTCCGCCGGATCCTTCTGCTCGGCCATCTTCGCCCTCCGCACCACGCTCGCGCCCGGACCCGGCCGTGGCCGGGCGTGCCTGGATGTCACGGTGCCACATTCCGCCCCGCTGACACACCCGGAGTCCGCGCTTGCGGGTCAGCTGTCCGTGTCCGGGCTCTGCGATCCGCTCGCCGACGGGCTGCCGCTGGTCTCCGCGCTGCGGGTCGCCGCCGGCGAACTCGCATCCGGGGAGGCCGGCGGGCTGGTCGTCGTGCTGCTCGACGGGCTCGGCTGGTCGCTGTCGTCGGGGTCCGCGCTCGTCGTCTCGGTCGGCGTCGGGCTGACCGACTCGGTGGGGGTCGGAGTGACCGACTCGCTGGGCGTCGGCGTGGCGGAACCGCTCGGCGTCGGGGTCGCCGAGCCGGACGGCTTCGGCGTGGGCGTCGGCTTCGGCGTCGGCTTGGGGGTCGGCTTGGGGGTCGGCTTCGGGCTGCTCGGCGGGGTGGTGGTCGTGTCCGGCACGGCACCGATCACCCGGGTCGCCGCGTAGAGCCGGGACCAGGTCACCGTCGAGATCTTCACGACGTCACCGGTCGTCGGGGCGTGCACCATCTTGCCGTTGCCGATGTACATGCCGACGTGGTGGATCGACGTCCAGCTGCTGCCCGAGGCGAAGAAGAGCAGGTCACCGGGGAGCAGCGCGGTGCGCGCCACCGTACGGCCACGGGTGGCGTAGTACTGGTCGCGCGACACCCGCGGCAGGTCGAAGTAGTCCGCACCCTTGGACCGGTAGGCCGCCCACATGAGACCGGAGCAGTCGAACCGGTCCGGGCCCTCGGCGGCCCAGAGGTACGGGTCGCCGAGCTGGGCGAGGGCGTAGCGTACGGCGGCCATCGCCCGCGGGTGGGCGGTCAGCCCGTTGGCGCTCTGGCCCTGGACGAACTCGGCGCCGAGCCGCTGCTCGGCGGCCTCCTGCTGGCGCTCGATGGCGACGAGCTGCGTGGCGTTGTCCTTGCGGAGCTTCAGCAGCTTCGCCTCGGCGTCGCGCAGCGCCTTCTCGCCGGAGGCGTACTCCGCCTGGACGGTGCGCAGCTCCGCCTCGGCCGCCGCGTACGCCTGGTAGGCCGCCTGCTCGGCGGCCCGCGCCCGGGACAGCTCGCCCTCGGCGGCGGTGGTCGAGCCCTCGACCTTCTCGCCCCGCGTGATCCGCTGGAGCCGGCTGAGCCCTTCGAGGTCCTCGGCGAACTCGGCGGGCGGCAGTGCCGCGGCGGCCTTCAGCGCGTCGGCGGCGACCTGGTCGGCCCGCTCCTGGGCCCGGACCAGGGCGTCGCGGGCGATCTTCAGCTCGCCGTCGGCGGCGGCGAGGCGGGCCTCGACCTCGGCGCGTTTCTGCCGGAGCTGGAGCAGTGTGTCGCCGAGCCTGCCCACCTCGGCCTCGGCGGCGTAGATCTGGCTGGCGAGGGGCCCGCTGCCGAGGTTGCCGACCGGCGCGGCCGGCGTCACCGGGGCGCCGGTCACGGGTGCGCCGCCGGGAAGCTGGAGCGAGCCGGTCACGGCCGGGCGGACGCCCGAGTCCGGCACGGTCGTCGGGGCGGCCGGATCGGCGTACACCGGGGCGGCGAGCGCCGCGGCGGCGATGGCGCCGAGCAGGGCCGACCAGAGCCGCGGACGCAGCACCGGCGAGACCACCGGGCTCCGTCGTCGTTGCCGTCGCCCGCGCCCGCTGTCGACCATCCCGCTCCCCGTCCGGCTCGCGTCACCGCGCCGGTGGACGCGGCGGTGGGGGACGCTACCAGTGCCCCTCCTCGCCCCGGGGCCGTGTGTGCGCCCCGGCCCTCACCTGCGGGCGCAACACCCCCAGGGGAGGTCGAGAAGGGCTCGGTGTGTCGCTCCCCACCCTGTCTTACCTCAGCCGACGCAGCCTTGTCGATGTGTGGTCGGGTAACAGAAGGCTGAGAATGCGGCGAACGGGAGGCGTCGCCGACCGTGCCGGCGGTGCCGCCGGCCGCCCGACGTACGCTCGGCTGGGACCGCAGGTGGAAGGGACGTGCATGGACGCCGGACTCAAGCGCGAGCTCGAAGCGAAGGTGTACGCGGGTGAGCGGCTGACCCGTGAGGACGGGATCGCCCTCTACGAGTGCGACGACCTGGTCTGGCTCGGGCGGCTGGCCCACCACCGGCGCACCGAGCGCAACGGCGACCGGGTGATGTTCAACGTCAACCGGCACCTGAACCTGACCAACGTCTGCTCCGCGTCGTGCGCGTACTGCTCGTTCCAGCGCAAGCCGGGTGAGAAGGACGCCTACACGATGCGCGTCGACGAGGCGGTCCGCAAGGCCAAGGAGATGGAGGACGAGCAGCTCACCGAGCTGCACATCGTCAACGGCCTGCACCCGACCCTGCCGTGGCGCTACTACCCGAAGGTGCTGCGCGAGCTGAAGGCGGCGCTGCCGAACGTCAAGCTCAAGGCGTTCACCGCGACCGAGGTGCAGTGGTTCGAGAAGATCAGCGGCCTCTCCGCCGACGAGATCCTCGACGAACTGATGGACGCCGGCCTGGAGTCGCTGACCGGCGGCGGCGCGGAGATCTTCGACTGGGAGGTCCGCCAGCACATCGTCGACCACGACTGCCACTGGGAGGACTGGTCGCGCATCCACCGGCTCGCCCACAGCAAGGGCATGCGGACGCCGGCCACGATGCTCTACGGCCACATCGAGGAGCCGCGGCACCGGGTCGACCACGTGCTGCGGCTGCGCGAGCTGCAGGACGAGACCGGCGGCTTCGTCGTCTTCATCCCGCTGCGCTACCAGCACGACTTCGTGGACTCGGCGGACGGCAAGATCCGTAACCGGCTCCAGGCCCGCACCACGATGGCCTCCCCGGCGGAGTCCCTGAAGACGTTCGCGGTCTCCCGCCTGCTCTTCGACAACGTGCCGCACGTGAAGTGCTTCTGGGTGATGCACGGCCTCTCGGTCGCGCAGCTCTCGTTGAACTTCGGTGTGGACGACCTCGACGGGTCGGTCGTCGAATACAAGATCACGCACGACGCGGACGCGTACGGCACGCCCAGCACGATGCACCGGGAGGACCTGCTCGACCTCATCTGGGACGCCGGGTTCCGCCCCGTCGAGCGGGACACCCGTTACGACGTGGTCCGGGAGTACGACCCCGCACCGTCGCTGGCGGAGCGGCGCGCCGAACCGCAGCGCGTGTGGGCCTGAGCCGGCACGTACCCTCGTAGGGCCATGACGGAGCAGCAGAGCGGTTTCCCCCGGCGGGACGACGAGGGTCGAATTCGTTTCCTCGGCGACCTGATCGGGGTGAGCCTCGCCGGCTGGCTGATCGGGGTGCTCGCCCTCCTGGTGTTCGACTGGGGGTTCGCGACGGTCGGCGCCGGGGAGTTCGGGCGGGCGAACGGGTGGCTGGCCGTCATCCTGCCGGTCTGGCTCTTCTGGGAGGACTTCCGCGCCTGGGAGTTCGGCGCCGCGCGGGTGATCGCGGCGGTGGTGGGAGTCGCGGTCGCGGTCGTCGTCGGCCTGGTGGTGGCCGGCTTCGCGGCGGGGCTGCCCGGGCTGCTGACGGGCGCGCTGGCGGCGGCCGCCTTCACCGTGGCGTACGCGGTGGTGTGGTTTCCGGGCGTCCGCTGGCTGGCCCGCCGGACGGGCTGAGCCGTACGCCGGACGGTCCGGCGGTACGAGAACGGAGTGGTGCAGGTGAGCGCGGCGGTCAAGTACACGCTGGGCCGGATCGGGCTGTTCGTCCTCGTGCTGGCGGCCCTCTGGCTGGTCGACATCAACGTCTTCCTCAAGCTGATGCTGGCGCTGGTGTTCTCCGCCGCGCTGTCGTTCTTCCTGCTCAAGGGCTGGCGGGACGAGATGGCCGAGGAGATGGCGAGCGCCGCGGAGCGCCGCCGGGCGGAGAAGGAGCGCCTGCGGTCCGCCCTGGCCGGCGAGGACGAGCCGGGCGGGTCCGAACCGCCGCGCGACGACGCGCGCTGACCCGGCCGCCGACGACGCTGACCGGGCCGCCGGGCACGAGACGTTGACCGGGCCGCCGGGCCGGTGACGACGACGCCCCGGCCGCCTGGACGGGGCGGCCGGGGCGCGGTCGGTCAGGTCACCAGTTGGTGGAGCCCGGAACGTGCGGCCACGGCTTGTGGACCGGCTTGATGAGGTACGCGACGCCGCCGGAGCCACCGGAGATCCCGCCGCTCGCGTTGATCCGCTTGGTCCGCAGCCAGATCTGCTCGAACTGCTCGCGCTGGTAGACGTTGCGCACCACGTCGTTGCTCGACGAGGCGGGGTCGTTGACGATCACGTCCCCGTCGGCGGTGAAGCCGACGATCACGAACAGGTGCCCGGAGGTGCCGTAGTTCGCGCCGTCGAGTTCGCTGGCGAGGAAGGACTGGCTGGTGATGACGGGGATGCCGGCGGTGATGAACCGCTCCACCTCGTCAAGGGAGTGCAGCCGGGTGACCCGCCCCTCCAGCCCGGGGAAGCTGGCGGCGTACGCGGTGTTGAACGGCCAGTTGCCGGCGCCGTCGTACGCGTAGTCGTAGGTCATCCGCGCCGCGTGGTTGACCGTCGGGTCCGGGTAGGTGGGGTCGACCCAGGCGGTGTCCGCCTCGGACGGCTTCCGTCCCCAGTACTCGATCACCATCTCGGTGGACGTGGGGGAGCACCAGGCCTCGCCGCCGCCGTCGTACTCGGGGTAGTGGCCCGAGTGCACGTTCTGGGAGTAGCGCGGCACGGGCAGTTCGACGCCCCAGGCGATGTGGCCGGCGCTCGGCGTGACGGTGAACCGGTCCGGGACGTTCGAGCTCATGGCGCCGAGCATGTGCACCACGGGCGCGGCGGCCTGCCCCGGGGCCCGGTAGAGGGTCAGCCGCAGCTGGTACGACCGCAGCAGCACCCCGACGGACGCGTCGTCGATGCTGAACGTGTCCGTCCAGATCGTCGACCAGGGGTCGCCCTGCCGGTTGACGGTGGTCCGCTTGATGTCGGCGTCGCCGGAGGCCCAGCGCCCCATCACGTACCAGGGGGTCGTGACGCCGGTGTTGTAGCGGCCCTGGAGTTCCACCTGGATCCAGGTGCCGGCGGGGGTCTTCGCGTTCCAGGAGGCGACCAGCTCGGTCGCGTCGAAGCCGATCGCGGTGACCGGCGAGGTCCAGGTGGCGTACTCCCAGGAGCGGGTGACGCCGGTGTGCGGGTCGGTGTAGTCGGTGGTGCCGGCCGGCCGGGCCAGCGTCAGGCCCGGGCGGGCGCCCGGAACGGCGCGGGTGCCGTCGTGGGTGCCCCGGCGCCAGTCCGGGTAGCGGGACCACTCGTCGAACGTGATCTGTTCGTCGTGGCTGACCGGGCGGGCGGCGGTGCCGGCCGCGGGCGCCACGGCGGCCGCGGTGGCGGGTACGGCGGTGCCGAGGAGGGTCAGCGCGGTGACGCCGGCGAGGGCGGCCGCGCGCAGGCGTGTTCTGGCCATGAGTGCTCCGCGGGTGTCGGGGGAACGGGCATCGTTGCGGGTCAGTCTCCCGCTCGGAGGAAAGTTTCGCCATATCTGGATGTATGAAAAATCATTGCCGGGGTGATGATCCGCCTGGCATGGAAGAGACAACGATAGATATTGATATGACCATGTGACGGGTGGTGGAGTGTGCTCCACCGAGCGGGATCTCCCGCACCCCGAGGAGGTTGTCCATGGCCTTCCGCACGCCCGTCCGTCTCCGTCGCGCCCTGGCGCTCGCCGTCGCCGCCGCGCTCGGACTCGTCACCGTCGCCACCGGGCCGGTCTCCGCCCGCCCGGCTCCGGAACCCGGCGCACCGGCGACCGCCGAGTACCGGGTGCTCGGCCCCCGTACGCTCGCCGACCGCACCGCCGTGGCCCGCACCGGCGCGGCCATCGACTACAGCGAGCACGGTGTGCTGCACGTCTCGGCGACGTCCGCCGAGGCCGCGGCCATCGCCCGGCTCGGCTTCCGCCTGGAGCGGGTCGCCGCGCCACCGGCCGCCCACGGCGACGTGGGCACCTTCGCCTTCCCGCCCGCCGACTCGAACTACCACGACTACGCCGAACTGACCGCCGTCGTGAACCGGGTCGTCGCCGACCACCCGACGATCGCCCGCAAGCTCAGCATCGGCTCCTCGTACGAGGGCCGCGACCTCATGGCCGTGAAGATCTCCGACAACGTCGCCACCGACGAGAACGAACCGGAGATCCTCTTCAACTCGCAGCAGCACGCCCGCGAGCACCTGACCGTCGAGATGGCGATCTACCTGCTGAACCTCTTCACCGACGGCTACGGCAGCGACTCCCGGATCACGAACGTCGTGAACAGCCGCGAGATCTGGATCGTGCCGACGATGAACCCCGACGGCAGCGAGTACGACATCGCCACCGGCTCCTACCGGTCCTGGCGCAAGAACCGGCAGCCGAACAGCGGCTCGTCGTACGTCGGCACCGACCTGAACCGCAACTGGGGCTACCAGTGGGGCTGCTGCGGCGGCTCGTCCGGCTCCACCTCGTCGGAGACCTACCGGGGCCCGTCGGCGTTCTCCGCGCCGGAGACGCAGGCGCTGCGCAACTTCGTCAACAGCCGGGTCGTCGGCGGCGTCCAGCAGATCAAGGCCAACATCGACTTCCACACGTACTCGGAACTCGTGCTCTGGCCGTTCGGCTACACGTACAACAACACCGCCCCCGGCATGACGGCGGACCAGTACAACACGTTCGCCACCATCGGCCAGCAGATGGCCGCCACCAACGGCTACACCCCCGAGCAGTCGAGCGACCTCTACATCACCGACGGGGACAGCATCGACTGGATGTGGGGCCAGCACGGCATCTGGGCGTACACCTTCGAGATGTACCCGGGATCGGCATCCGGCGGCGGCTTCTACCCGCCCGACGAGGTGATCCCGGCGCAGACCTCCCGCAACCGCGAGGCCGTGCTGATCCTCAGCGAGTACGCCGACTGCCCGTACCGGGCCATCGGCAAGCAGGCGCAGTACTGCGGCGGTGGCGGCGGCACCACGGTCTGGTCGGACACCTTCGAGACGGACACCGGGTGGACGGTCGACCCGTCGGGCACGGACACCGCGACGGCGGGCGTCTTCGAGCGGGGCGCCGCCCAGGCCACCACGTCGAGCGGGGCGAAGCAGCTCACCCCGTACGCCGGCGGCAACGACCTGGTCACCGGCCGGCTGGCCGGCGCCGCGGCGGGCGACCACGACGTCGACGGCGGGGTGACCAGCGCCCGGTCGCCGGCCGTGACCCTGCCGGCCAGCGGCACGCTGACGCTCTCGCTGGCCTGGTACCTGGCGCACGGCTCGAACTCCTCGTCGGCCGACTACCTCCGGGTCAGCGTGGTGCACAACGGCGGCACGACCACCCTGCTCAACCAGGCCGGCGCGGCGACCAACCGCAACGGCGCCTGGACCGTGTCGAGCGCCAACCTCACCCCGTACGCCGGGCAGACGGTCCGGATCCTCGTGCAGGCGGCGGACGCCTCGGGCGCGAGCCTCGTCGAGGCGGCTGTGGACAACATCACCATCACCGCCTCCTGAGCCGGTGGGGCCCCGTCCCGCCCCCGTCGGGGCCCCGCCACCGGCTGCCGGAACGGGACAATCCGGCAGCCAACTCCCGCGTCCCCCATCGGCCGGGCCCGATCGGTCGCCTGATCGCTCGGGCCCGGTCGGCCGGTGCGCTACCGTCTTACCGACCGTCCCGCAGCGAAGCCGGTGCGAACCCGGCGCTGTCCCGCAACTGTGATGCCCCACCGCCCGTGTGGTGGGGATCAGCCAGGTCGCCTGCGGATCGGTCGCGACCCGCGCTCTCGAGGAAGGGCGCCTCGCGGACGGGCGCAGTGTCCCTGTCGGCGAAGCCCACGCTCCTCGACCGACAGGAGGACCGATGTCCAGACGTACCCCCCGGCTCCTCGCCGCGACCCTCGCGGTCGCCGCGCTCGCCCTCGGCGCGTGCGCGGAGAAGACCGACGACACCCCCGCCGCCGGCAGCGGCCAGTCGACCGCCGCCTTCCCGGTGACCGTCGGCGACGTCACCCTCGACAAGCGCCCCGAGAAGATCGTCTCGCTGTCGCCGTCCGCGACCGAGATGCTCTTCTCCATCGGCGCCGGCCCGCAGGTGATCGCCGCCGACGACAACTCGAACTACCCGCCGGAGGCGCCGAAGACCGACCTCTCCGGCTTCCAGCCGAACGCCGAGGCCATCGCCGCGAAGAACCCGGACCTCGTGGTGATCTCCGACGACCGCAACAAGATCGTCGACCAGCTCGGGAAGCTGAAGATCCCCGTGTACCTCACCCCGGCGGCCACCACTCTGGACGACACGTACCGGCAGATCACCGACCTGGGCACGCTCACCGGCCACCCCGACGAGGCGGCCGACGTGACGCAGCGGATGCGTGACGACATCGCCAAGCTGGTGAAGGACCTGCCGCAGCGGTCGGAGAAGCTCACCTACTACCACGAGCTGGGCCCGGAGCTGTACAGCGTGACGAGCAAGACCTTCATCGGCTCGCTATACGCCATGGCCGGGCTGGAGAACATCGCCGACCCGGCGGACGCCGACGGCCGCAACGGTGGCTACCCGCAGCTCTCGCAGGAGGTCATCGTCAAGGCCGACCCGGACTTCATCTTCCTGGCCGACACGAAGTGCTGCAAGCAGGGCCCCGACACGGTGAAGGCGCGCAGCGGCTGGTCCGGGCTGACCGCCGTGAAGAACAACCAGGTGGTCGCGCTCGACGACGACATCGCGTCCCGCTGGGGGCCGCGCGTCGTGGACATGCTGCGGGCCATCGTGGACGCCGTCGCCAAGGTGCCCGCGTGACGGTCGGTCGCCGATGACCCGGGTCGCTCCCGTGGCCCCCGCCGCACCGCCCGCCCGTCCGGCCGGGACGCCACCGGTGTCCCGGCCGGCGGGCCTGCGCCCGCGTTGGCTGGTCGGCGGGGTGGTGGCGGTGCTCGTCGCGCTGGTGGCCGGTGTCTCGCTCGGCCCGGTCACCCTGCCCCCGGGCAGTGTCGCCGCCGAACTGCTGAACCTGCTGCCGGGCGTGCACCTGGAGAGCGGGCTCAGCGAGCGGGAGATCGCCATCGTGACGGAGCTGCGGCTGCCACGGGTGGTGCTCGGCCTGCTGGTCGGCGGGCTGCTGGCCCTGGCCGGCGGCTGTTACCAGGGCGTGTTCCGCAACCCGCTGGCCGACCCGTACCTGCTCGGCGTCGCCGCCGGGGCCGGCCTCGCGGTGACCGCCGTCATCGCGCTCGGCGGAGCCGGCACCGAGGGCGCGCTCACCGGCCTGCCCCTGACCATCCCGCTCGCCGCGTTCGTCGGCTCGCTGGGCGCCGTGGCGCTGACCTACCTGCTCGGTGCGGCGGGCGGCCGAAGCCGGTCCCCGGCCATGCTGATCCTCGCCGGCGTGGCGGTCTCCGCGTTCCTCTCCGCCGGCCAGACGTACCTGCTGCAACGCAACGCCGACAGCATCCAGGCCGTCTACTCCTGGCTGCTCGGCCGGCTCGCCACCGCCGGCTGGCACGACGTGCTGCTCGTCCTGCCGTACGCCGTGCTCACCACCGTGGTGGTGCTCCTGCACGGGCGGGAGCTGGACGTGCTCTCCGTCGGCGACGACGAGGCGAGCAGCCTCGGCCTGCACCCGCAGCGCTCCCGCTACCTGCTGATCGCCGCCGCCTCGCTGGGCACGGCCGCGGCGGTCTCCGCCACCGGCCTCATCGGGTTCGTCGGCATCATCGTGCCGCACACCGTACGGCTGCTCGCCGGGTCGAGCTACCGGGTGATCCTGCCGCTCTCGCTGCTGTTCGGCGCGGCGTTCCTGGCGCTCACCGACGTGGTGGCGCGTACCGCCGCGGCGCCCGCCGAGATCCCGATCGGCGTGGTGACCGCCCTGCTCGGCGGCCCGTTCTTCGTCCTGGTCCTGCGCACCGCCCGGCGGGTGCTGACGTGAGCGCCGCCGCCGGGCGCCCCGGCGACACGCCGGCCGTCGTCGTACGCGATCTGCACGTGTCCCTGGGCGGGACGCCCGTCCTGGCCGGGATCGACCTGACCGTCGCCGCCGGCGAGTGGGTCACCGTCATCGGCCCGAACGGCGCCGGCAAGTCGACCCTGTTGCGCGTCGTGGGCGGACTGCTGCCCGCGTCGGGCGGGGTCAGCCTCTTCGGTACGCCGATCGGGTCGCTGCGCCGGCGGGACCGGGCCCGGATCGTGGCCACCGTGGCGCAGTCCCCGGTGGTGCCGCCCGGCATGTCCGTGCTGGACTACGTCCTGCTCGGCCGCACGCCGTACATCCCTCCGCTCGGCCGGGAGTCGGCCGCCGACCTGGCCGCCGTGCACGAGGTGCTGGGGCGGCTGGACCTGGGCGGCTTCGCCCAGCGCGAGCTCGCCACCCTCTCCGGCGGTGAACGGCAGCGCGTCTTCCTGGCCCGGGCGCTCGCCCAGGGCGCCACGCTGCTGCTGCTCGACGAGCCGACCAGCGCCCTCGACATCGGTCACCAGCAGGAGGTGCTGGAACTCGTCGACCAGCTGCGCCGCGAGCACGGGTTGACGGTGGTCGCCACGATGCACGACCTCTCCATCGCCGGCGAGTACGCCGACCGTCTCGTGCTGCTCGCCGCCGGCCGGGTGGCCGCCGCCGGGACACCTCGCGAGGTGCTCACCGAGCGGCTGCTCGCCGAGCACTACCGCGCGACGGTCCGGGTGGTCGACGGCGAGCACGGCCCCCTGGTCGTCCCCGTCCGCCGCCCCTAACCCTCTCTCACCCCCGCGATCTTGCACTTTCTGCCCCGGCGAACCGGGACAATCCGCCCGTATCAGGGGCACAAACTGCAAGATCGCGGGGGAGAGAGGGCGGGGGCGCGGGGCGCGGTTACTCCGTGCCTATGTCGATGACGGAGAAGAGTGCTCCTTGGGGGTCGCGGAGTGCTGCGAACCGGCCCGTCGGGATGTCGCGGGGCGGCACGAGGATGGACCCGCCCAGCGCCGCGGCGCGGGCCGCGGCGGCGTCCGCGTCGGCGACCGCGAAGTACACGGTCCAGTACGCCGGCAGGTCGTCGGGGAAACCGTCGCCCAGCGGCGGCATCATCCCGGCCACGATCTGCGCCCCCAGCCGCCAGCCGGTGTACGTCATGTCACCGACCACCTGGTCGTCGGGCTGCCAGCCGAAGACCAGCTCGTAGAAGACCTTGGCGCCCTCCGGGTCGGGGGTGACCAACTCGTTCCACGCCATCGCGCCCGGGGTGTTGAACACCTCGCCGCCGGGCATCGCCATCGGCTGCCAGACGCTGAACGAGGCGCCGGCCGGGTCGCTGAAGACGGCCATCCGTCCCCGGTCGAACACCTCGAAGGGCGGCACCACCACCTGCCCGCCGGCCCGCTCGACGCGGCCCGCCACGAGGTCGGCGTCGTCGGTGGCGATGTACGTCGACCAGATCGGCACCTGGTCGGGGATCGCCGGCGGCCCCGCTCCGGCCACCGCCCGCCCCCGGAGCTGGAAGACCGTGTAGCCGCCCGCCTCCGGCTCCGGCGCCACCCGTCCGGTCCAGCCGAACAGCTCCGGGTAGAACCGGCGCGCGTCGTCCAGGTCAGGGGTGGCGAGGTCGGCCCAGCAGGGCGTACCCGGCGGGACGGTGCTCACGTGGACCCCTCTCGGCTCGGGGCGGTGCGCCGCCCTCCTGCCGGAATCCTGGCACCGTCCCGCCCGCGTACGGGGTGGAAACGGACAAATGCTCAGCTGAACCGGCGACCCTCGTCCCGCCGGTACGCCCAGCCGGCCAGCCCTGCCATGACGACCACCCAGACGCCGAGCATGGCCAGCGACAGCGGACGCACCGGGTAGTCGCCGACGGCCGCCCACATGAGTTCGACCGCGCCCCGGGTGGGCAGGTAGGGGGCGACCGCCTCGATGAACCCCGGCGCCTCGTCCGGGGCGGAGAGCAGGCCGCCGCCGAACGCGAGCGGGAAGAACACGAGCTGCGCGACCACGATCGCCGCCTTGCTGGGCAGCGAGTAGCCGATGGCGAGCCCCATCAACGTGAACGGCACCGACACCACGGCGACGGTGACGGCCGCCAGCAGGAACGCCGCCGGGGTGATCCGCGCCGCGGTGAGCGTCGCGCTGATCACCACCACCGGGATCAGCGAGACGTACGTGATCACCAGGCCGGCGAGCACCCGGCCGGCGAACCGCGGCGCCGACCCGGCCGGCAGGGTCCGGGTGTACGGGTTCCAGGGCTGGTCCCGGTCCTCGGCCACGCCGATGCCGTACTGGAAGATGTTGGCGCTCATCACCGAGAAGGTCACCATCGACGCGGTGGCGTACGTGGCGCCGACCGGGTCCTTGCCGGCGAACGGGACCACGAAGAAGAGCATCGCGGCGGCCGGAAAGAAGGCGCTGCCGAAGATGGCGACCGGGATCCGGACGATCTCCAGGAGCTGGTAGCGGGTGTGGACCAGGGCGAGGTGCATGGGGCCGTCTCCTCAGGCGGTTGCCGGTCGGCCGCCCGCGGCGGCGGTGGTCGGGCGGTCACCGGGTCCGGACGGCCGGCTCCCGGCATCCGGCGGGCCGTCTCCCTGGCGGGCGGCCGGCGTACCGCCGCCCGGCTGCTCCTCGGCCGTGATGGCGAGGAACGCCTCCTCCAGTGACGTGGGGCGCACCTCCAGGTCGGTGAACGCGACCCCGGCGGTGACGAGCTCCCGGACGAGCTGGTCGGCGTCGGTGGTGAGCAGGTGGACCCGGCCGTCGACCCGCTCGGTGCGGACCACGCCGGGCAGCTCCGGCAGGTCGTCGGCGACCAGGCTGACCCGGCGTACGCCGACCACGGCCCGCACCGCGTCCACGGTGTCGTCGGCGAGCACGCGGCCCTGCCCGATCACCACGACGCGGTGCGCCAGTGCCTCCACCTCCTCCAGGTAGTGGCTGCTGAGCAGCACCGTGCCGCCGTCGGCGTGGAACGCCCGGACGGCGTCCCAGAGGGTGTGCCGCGCCTCCACGTCGAGCCCGGTGGTCGGCTCGTCGAGCAGCACGAGGCGGGGCCGGCCCACGAAGGCGAGCGCCACGGCGAGCCGCCGGCGCTGCCCGCCGGAGAGGCCGCCGGTCTGCCGCCGCACCTGGTCGCTCAGGCCGAACCGGTCGAGCAGTTCGCCGCGGGGCACCGGGTCGGGGTAGTGGGCGGCCACGAAGTCGACCACCTCCCCGACGCGCAGCGTGCCGGGCAGGCCGGTCTCCTGTGGCGTCACACCGACCTGCCGTCGCGACGCCGGGTCCCGGGGATCGCCGTCGAAGAGTTCGACCCGGCCCGAGGTCGGGCGGCGCAGCCCGACGAGCAGGTTCATGAGGGTGCTCTTGCCGGCGCCGTTGGGGCCGAGCAGACCGACCAACTCACCGGCGCGGACGTCGAGGTCGACCCGGTCGAGGGCGAGGACGTCGCCGTAGCGGCGACTGGCCTGTACGGCGCGGGCCAGGATCATGCGGGATCTCCTTTGCCGGGCGGGCTGCCGGTGGACCGGCCGGCTCCCTGTCTACCGTGCCGACGCCACCCGCGTCGCCCCCCGAACGGCCGGGGCGGCGCACGAATTTCCCGGATCGCTTAGGGTGGTTCCCCGTCGGCCACGTACCGCGACGTCCACGCGCGGGTGGCGACTGGGCACTGGGGAGGGTCCGTGACGAGTCCGAGCAGGAATCTCGACGTCCAACCGGAGGCGCTCACCGCGTTCGCCGCCGCCTCCCGGGACCGGGCCACCCGGTTCCGCGAGCTGCGGCGCGTGTTCCACGACGGGCACGTGCCCCGGCACGCCTTCGGGATCATGCCGGCGTCGTTCAGCCTCGCCGCCGCGTACGCCGAGCAGTTCGAGGCGTGCCTGCAGGGGCTGGAGGAGGGCGCCGAGATGATGGACGACATCGCCGACGGGCTCACCGACACGGCCGACGCGTACACGGGGACGGACGTGGCCAACAACGACATGTTCACGCCGGGCTCCTGAGGAGGGGTTCAGTGAGCACCGAGGCGCTCCAGCGCAACAAGACCTACTTCGAGCAGATCGTGTCGGGCACCCCCGACCCGTTCAAGCCGCTCTCGGAGGCCGTGCTCTGGCCGTTCGAGCAGCTGCTGGAGCTGGTCGCCGGTGAGCCCGACGACCTCATGAAGGCGGCGCAGCTCGCGCTGACCACCGGCGAGGCGGTCCGGCAGATCGCCGGCGACCAGATCGCCGACCGGGCGCGGCTGCGCGGCGCGTGGACGGGCGACGCGGCGGAGAAGTTCCACGAGTCGATGGAGTCCGTCGAGGAGGCCATCGAGGAGCTGGCGAAGGGCCTGGACGGTACGAAGGAGGTGCTGGTCGACGCGGCCAACGCGGCCGTCGAGGCGTTCAACCTCCTGGTCGAGCTGATCCTGGAGTTCCTGCTCTGGTTCCTCACCGAGGTCATCATCGCGGCGGTGGCCGCCGTGCTCAGCGCGGGCGTGACGCTGGCCGCCACCGTGGTCCGGGTGCTGGCCCGCCTCGCCACGACGGTCGGCCGCATGTGCAAGATCGTCGCCCGGTTCGCCGAGATCCTCACGAAGCTCGTGACCAAGCTGGAGAAGGTCGCCGAGCTGCTCACCAAGTACCGCCGGGTCGTCATGGAGCTGCGCAAGGCCAAGAAGGCGTACCGGGCGTGGAACAAGTCCGGCTACACCCGGGAGGCGCTGGAGTTCAAGGTGAAACGGGCCGCGATCCTCTTCCCGGGCCGGTTCGCGATCAACCAGGCCTCGCCGGTGAACGTGCCCGGCATCGGCGGCGCGCTCCTGGACACCGGCGTCGGTCTGCACGACGTCTCCGACGGCCAGAAGGACCGCAACTACCTGGTGGACGGCACCTACCGGGAGGACCTCGGCCCGTACACCACGGGTGTGCAGAACGTCTTCGACTCGATCGTGAACTGAGAGGCAGCCATGACCTTCCCCGCCCTGGACCGGATCGAGGCGCTGGCCCGCAACCTGGACGGCTGGCAGCGCCAGCTCGCCGACCGGATGGCGGAGCTGGAGCAGAGCAGCGCCCAGGGGGTGAGCGACTCCGGGCTGGTGACGGTGACCGCCGCGGCCGACGGCAAGATCCTCTCCACGGAGATCAACGCCCGGGCAATGCGGCTCGACTCGTACACCCTCGCCGAGGAGTTCACCGCCGCCGCGAACCGCGCGCAGGAGGCGGCCGCGGCCCGGGTGCGCGAGATCGTCGGGGAGGTCATGGGCGACGCCCCGGGCGCCGACCGCCGGCCCGACGACGGTTACGGCCGATACTGAACCGATGGACGAGTCCAGGTACCGCCGTCGGATCGGTGAGCTCGTCGAGCCGGGCGAGCAGGTGCTGGCGTACGCGAAGGCCGAGCCTGCGCACGGCGCCACGCCGGCCCCTCCGCCCGACGCGGCGGGGGCGGGGGCGCCCGCCGGCCGGGTGAGCGCCGGGTCCGTGCTGCTCAACCTGGTCACCCCCCTGGTCAGCTGGGCCAGGGGCGACCGGCTCGTGGACCGGATCGTCTGGGGGATCGCGGGTCGGGGCGAGCCCGGCTCGGCCGCCTCCCGGCTGCACCACGCACTGCGGCCCCGGGCGGACGTGTCCGTGCGGGACGTCGTCGTGGCCGCCACGGACCGGCGGCTGCTGGTCTGCGTGAGCGGGCCGATGAAGCTGCTGTCCCGGCGGGAGGACGAGGAGCGCTCCCTGGCGGAGACCCAGGTCGCCTGGTCGGCGCCGCGCGTCGAGGTGGTGTCGGCCCGGGTGGGTTGGCACCGGCTCAACCCGAAGCGGCTGCGCCTCGACTTCGCCGACGGCTCCTGGCTGGCCTTCACCGTGCCCATCGCCGAGTCGGGACGCTCGCTGCGCGAGGTCGCCGCCGCCCTGTCCCGCTGAGCGGGTCGCGGGCCAGGCCGGTCAGCCGGCGCGGCCCGTCGGCCGCTCAGTCGGCCAGGAGGGCCGGCAGCGGCTCCCGGTGCAGCACCGACAGCCGGGACACCGCCCGGGTCAGCACCACGTAGAGCCGGTGCAGGCCGCGCGGCTCGGCGGCCACGATCGCGGCGGGTTCGACGACCACCACGTGGTCGTACTCCAGGCCCTTGACCAGCGTCGCCGGCACCACGGTGACCCGCGCCGCGGCCTCCACGTCGTCGGCGGTCGCGGTGGTCACGCCCGCGTCGGCGAGCGCCGACCGCAGTCCGTCCACGGCGTCGTCCGTGGCGATCACACCGATCGAGCCGTCGTGGGCGAGCGCCGCGCGCACCTCGGCCACCGTCGCGGCGGTCAGGTCGGTCACCGTACGCACGGCGAGTTCACCGTCGCGGCGGAGCGACTCGGCCGGGGGCACGTCCACGGCGAGTGCCGGGAGCAGGCGGTTCGCGAACGCGACCACGGCGGCCGGCACCCGGAAGCCGACGGTCAGCGGGACCACGGCGGCGTCCGGCTTGCCCAGATGGGCCAGGGTCTCCCGCCAGTCGGTGGCGGCCCAGGGGGCGGTGCCCTGGGCCAGGTCGCCGAGGAGGGTGATGGACCCGTGCTCGCTGCGGCGCGCGATGGCCCGGCACTGCATGGGGGAGAGGTCCTGGGCCTCGTCCACCACGACGTGGCCGAACCCGGCGGCCCGCTCGAGCAGCCCGGCCGCCTCGTCGACGAGCACCGCGTCCGCCGCCGTCCACCGCGTCGCCTTCGGGGTGCGGCCGAGCTTCGTGCCGCTGCCACCGCGACCCGCCGGCCGGTCGGCGGCTCGGCCCTGCAACAGCGCCTGCTCGTCGGCAGTGAGCACCCCGTCGGCCGCCGCCGCGAGCGTGGCCGGGTCGGCGAGCAGGGTGTGCACGAGCCCCTCCGGGGTGAGCGCCGGCCAGACCGCGTCGACGAAGGCGGCCACCGGCCGGCACTTCGCCATCCGGCGCAGCCAGGCGTCGCTCGGCGACTCGGCGCGCCGCGCCTCGGCCTGCCGTTGCAGCAGGCTCACGACCCGGGCCCGGACCCGCTCCCGGCCCACGCCGTACGGGAGGCCCTCCCGGCGGGTCTCCTCGACCACCCGGTGCAGCGGCTCCAGCCCGATCCGCCAACGGAACGAGCCGTCGGAAACCATGATCGGCTCGGTGGGCTCGCCGATGTGGGCGTCGAGCGCGCGGCGCAGCACCTCCGCCATGCGCACGTCGTGCTTGAGCGCGGCCGTGTCCGGGTCGTCGACCGCCCGCACGGGCACCCGGGCGACCAGGTCCTCCACCGTGGACTGTTCGACCTCGACCTCGCCGAGCGCGGGCAGCACGGCCGCGATGTACGACAGGAAGGCCCGGTTCGGGCCGACGATCAACACGCCGGCCCGGCGCAGCCGTTCCCGGTGCTGGTAGAGCAGGTACGCGGCGCGGTGCAGCCCGACGGCGGTCTTTCCGGTGCCGGGCGCGCCCTGGACGCAGATCGAGTCCGCGAGGCCGGCGCGGACGAGTTCGTCCTGTTCCGGCTGGATGGTGGCCACGATGTCGCGCATCGGCCCGACGCGCGGCCGTTCGATCTCGGCGGTCAGGATCCGGCTCGCCGTGCCCAGTTCCTCGCCCCGGTCGAGGTGCTCGTCCTCGAAGCTGGTCAGGACGCCCGCGCTGAACCCGAACCGGCGCCGGACCGCCACCCCCTGCGGGTCGCGGGCGCTGGCCCGGTAGAAGGACCGCGAGACGGGCGCCCGCCAGTCCAGCACCATCGGCTCGCCCGCCTCGTCGGTGACGTGCCGCCGCCCGACGTGGTAGCACCGGCCGGCATGGTCCGGGTCACCGTCGCCGAAGTCGAGCCGTCCGAAGAAGAGCGGGGTGGTCGGGTCGTCGGCCAGTTCCTTGACCCGCCGGGCCATGTGCCGACCGAGCTGCTCGGCGGTGTACGCGTCCCCGGCGACCTTGTCACCGGTGGCGAACAGGGCCTCCGCGCGTTCCCGCATCCGGCGCAGCGCGTCCCGCGACGCGTCGAGATGGGACCGTTCGGCGGCCAGTTCGCGGTCGAGGGGGGCCGGTGGGGCGGGGTTGTCCGAGGTCTGGGCAGCAAGGGTCATCCGAGGCGACCTTCCGGTGCGTTTCGTGTGATCGGTTGACCTGGGCCGCCCGGCGCTCCGTCGACGCGGTGCCGGCTGTGCCCGCAGGCAGAGGGCGCGCCTCAGCGCGCGGTCGTCCACCCTACGCGGGGAGCCGGCTCACGGCCACCGATTTTCGGAGCGTCCGGCCGCCGGCCCGGTTCCGGCTGGTCGCCGCCCCCGCGCCCCGGCCGGCGGGGCTTCCCGCGGCGGGCCGGGTGATCGCCGGCGACGCGTCACGCGGGGCGGATGACGGGTCGGGGGCCCGGCCGGGATCATGGGGGGATGACCGAGCCGCGTGCGGAGCGGCGCGGGGTGAGGATCAGCGATCCGCAGGTGATGCGGGCGCTGGCCCATCCGGCCCGACTCACGATCATGGAACACCTGAGCTCGCTCCCGGAGGGTGCGACGGCCACCGAGTGCGCGGAGATCGTCGGCCAGTCGCCGAGCGCCACCAGCTACCACCTGCGGGAACTGGCCAAGGCCGGGCTCGTGGAGCCGGCGCCGAGCCGGGGTGACGCGCGGGAGCGGGTCTGGCGGACGGTCGGCTCCAGTTGGGAGGTGGATGCCGGGCGTGACGCCGAGCCCGACGCGGTGGCGGCGCAGACCGCGCTCATCGAGGCGTGGCTCGGCCGCGAGCTGGATCGCAGCCGCGGCTGGTTGCGGCGGGCGTCGACCGAGCCGCCCGAGTGGTACGCGGCCGCCCGCCTCTCCGACAGCCAACTGCTGCTCACGGCGGAGGAGCTGACCGAGCTGAACGACGCGATCGACCGGCTGCTGGAGCCGTACCGCAAGCGGACGCGGACCGACCCGCCGGCCGGTGCCCGGACCGTCTCGATCCACTACAAGGCGCTGCCCGTGGAGTGACGGGGGTTGCCCATCACGGGTGTGAAGGATTATTTTCGAAGTATGTCCTTCACACCTGTGGCGTCGCGCTGGTCGGACGTCTGGCTCGTCACCGCCGCCCGAGGCATCTCGAGCTGCGGGGACTTCCTCGCCGCGAGCGCGCTCACGCTCGCCCTGCAGAGCGCCGGCGCCGGCGGCCTCGCCGTCTCCGGGCTGCTCATGGCCGCGACCCTGCCGCTGGTCGTGCTCGCACCGCTGACCGGGCGGCTGGCCGACCGGGTGGACAGCCGCACCCTGCTCGTCGTCGCCGGCCTGGCGCAGTCCGGCGTCTCCCTCGCACTCGCCTACACCGGGCATCCGGCGCTGGTGATCGTCCTGGTCGGACTGCTCGCGGCCGGGCTCGCCGTGACCCAGCCGGTGCTCGCCGCGCTGGTTCCCGCGATGGTGCGCAGCGAGGACCTGCCGCGCGCCAGCGCCCTGCACCAGACCGCCGGCACGCTCGGCGCGCTCGCCGGTCCCGCCCTCGCCGGGGTGCTGGTCGGTAGCTTCGGCACCCGCATCCCCCTGCTGGTCGACGCCGCCAGTTACCTCGTCCTCGTGGCGGCCGGGCTGCTGATCCGGACGCGGCGGGGCGGCGCGCGGCCGGCGCCGGCGGCCGGCGGCACCCCGGCGGTCGCGTGGCGCCTGCGGCGCGACCCGCTGCTCCTCGCCACCGTCACGGGGGTGGCCGGAGTGATCGCCGCCGTGGGCGCCATCAACGTGGTGGAGGTCTTCTTCATCCGCGAGACGCTGGGCAGCAGCACCACCATGTACGGGCTGGTCACCGGCTCCTGGACGCTCGGCGTGCTGGTCGGCGCATGGATCTTCGCCCGGGCCGTCGCGCGGTTCCGGCAGGACGGCGCGCTCGCCCGTGCGGGGCTCGCCATGCTCGGTGGCTGCTGCCTCATGGTGCTGGCCGCGGCGGCCGTCCCCACTGCCCTGCTGATCATCCCGATCTTCCTCGTCGGCGGGGCCTTCAACGGCGGCAACAACGTCTTCGGGAACGTGCTCATGGCGCGCCGGGTGCCGGAGACGGCGCGCGGGCGGGCCTTCGCGATCTACGGCGGCGCCGTCCAGGGCGCGGCCATGGTGGGCTACCTGACCGGAGGGCTCCTGCTCGAACTGCTCGACCCCCGGCCCCTGGTCGCCGCCGCCGGGCTCGCCGGGCTGGTGGCGGTCGCCGTGCTGCTCGTACCTCTCTCCCGGGCGGCCCGTGCGGAGCGGGCGGCCCGGCTGCCGGAGCGGGCGGCGCGCGCCGCGGTGGCGGCGGTGGAGCCCGCCGTGGGACCGCGGTCGGCACGGGAGCCGGATGCGGGGTTGGCCACTCCGGCGCCGGGTCGCTGAGCCGGCCGTCCCGGGCGGGGCTACGGTCGGGTCATGGCTGAACGCATCGCCCGCCCGCGGGTCGGACACATCCAGTTCCTGAACTGTCTGCCGATCTACTGGGGGCTGATGCGCTCCGGCGCCCTGCTCGACGTGGACCTGCACAAGGACACGCCGGACCGGCTGAACGCCGCGCTGGTCGCCGGCGACCTGGACATCGGGCCCATCTCGAACCTGGAGTACCTGCGCCACGCCGACGAACTGCTGCTCCTGCCGGACCTCGCGGTGGGCAGCGACGGGCCGGTGCTGTCGGTCAACATCGTCTCCACCCGGCCGCTCGCGGAGCTGGACGGGGCGCGGGTCGCGCTCGGCTCCACCTCGCGGACCGGGGTGCTGCTCGCGCAACTGCTGCTCGGCGAGCGGTACGGGGTACGCCCCGACTACTTCCGCTGCCCGCCCGACCTGACCCAGATGCTCCTGGAGGCGGACGCGGCCGTGGTGATCGGTGACGTGGCGCTGCGTGCCCTCTACGAGGCGCCGCAGCGCGGTCTCGAGGTCACCGACCTGGGGCAGGCCTGGCGCGACTGGACCGGGCTGCCGATGGTCTTCGCCGTCTGGGCCGTACGCCGCGACTTCGCCGCCGCCCACCCGGGCCTCGTGAAGGAGGTGCACGAGGCGTTCCTGCGCTCGCGTGACCTCTGCCTCGCCGAGCTGGACCAGGTGGCCGCGGCCGGGGCCCGGTGGGAGCCGTTCGACGCGGAGACGCTGGCCACGTACTTCCGGACCCTGGACTTCTCCCTCGGTGAGCGGCAGGTGGCCGGTCTGCGGGAGTTCGCCCGCCGGGCCGCCGCCCTCGGCGAGGCCCCGGCCCTGCCGGCCGGCGGTCCCGAGTTCTTCGCCGGCTGACGGCGGCCGACGCCGTCAGACGCCGGGGCGGAGCAGGGCCTCGGTGATCTTCTGGCAGTTCTTCATGCCGTAGTCGTAGCCCATGCCGATCGGGTACCGGACCATCACGCCCATCGTCCAGGTGTCGCCGATGGCGAGGCAGTTGATGTGCATCTCCTGCTCCCTGGTCCGGTCGATCCACCCGTTCTTGATGGCGATCTGCTTCCGTTCCGCGGCGGGGAACGCCTTGCGGATGCCGAAGTCGCCGGTGCCGCGGACCTGCCGCATCTCGTCGAGCAGCCAGTCCGTCCACTCGGGCCCGGCCGCCTTGCCGTCGGCGATGCAGTCGCCGAGCCGGGCGACGTCGCGTGGTGAGAGGGCGGTACGGCTCCAGCCGCCGTCGGCGGCGACGCTGCTGTCGGTGAGACCGCACATCGAGATCGCCCGCTTGATCGAGGCCGACCGGCCGACGGTGTCGTAGAACTGCTCGGCGCGGGTGTTGTCGCTGTCCCGGATGATCCGGGTGGCGTCGGCCAGCTTCGCGTCGCTGGGCGTCTGCCCCTTCTCGTCGGCGCGGCGCAGGTAGTCCGCCACGATCCACGACTTGATGAGGGACGCCGTCGTGCTGGTCTCGTCCATGGTGTCCGAACCGATGATCTCGCCGGTGCGGCGGTCCAGCACGGCCCAGCCGTACCAGCCCTCGATGTCGAGGTCGAGATCCCTGGCCTCGAACGGCAGCGGGGCGAGCGAGGGGCTGGGGCTCGGCTGCGCCGACGGGCGCGTGCTGCGGTCACCGGGGGTGCCGGTGGAGCGCGCGGACTGGCCGGTGGGCGAACCCCACCGTGCCGCGGCCTCCGACTGGAACGGGGAACCCGGCAGCAGGCGCAGCGAGACGAGCACCAGTCCGATCAGGATCACCGCGACGGCGATCAGCCGCAGCGGGGAGGCCTCGCCGCCCCGCCGGCCGCCGGCCATCAGAGCTTCCCGACCGGCTGCTGCGGCACCTTGAGCGCGGCGCCGGGCTGCGGGGTCACGAGCTGGCTGGCCACGCTCGCGCAGACCTTCGCGCCGTAGCTGAGGCCGCTCTTCTGCGGGTACCGCATCATCACGGCCAGGCTCCACTTGTCGGTGACCGCGAGGCAGTTGACGTGCCAGTTGCCGTCGTACATGAGGGGGGTCCAGCCGTTCTTGATGCTGACCGGGCCCTGCGCCTTGATCGACGCCGGCAGGCCGTCGACGATCCCCCACTTCCCGCCGCCGTACGTGGCGTGCTGGTCCGACACGCTGCCGCGGACCTTGCTCATCTCGGTGAGCACCCACTTGGTCCAGGTGGGGCCGGCCGCCCTGCCGTCGGCGATGCAGTCACCGAGCCGGACGGCGTCCCGGGGCGACATGCGGGTGAAGCTCCACCAGCCCTCGTACCCCGACACGTTGCCGCGCTTGGTGTCGGTGAGGCCGCAGATGCTGATGGCCCGCTTGATCACCGGGTTCGGCTGGCCGTTCGGGTACACCCTGTAGGAGCCGCCGGTCGCCGCCCACACCTTGTTGGCGGCGGTGTCGTCGCTGTCCCGGATCGCGCGGCTGGCCGCCTTCAGCAGCGCGTCCGACGGCTTCTTGTCGCCGAGTTCGCGCAGGTAGTCGCTGACGATCCAGGCCTTGATCATCGACTCCGTCGAACTGGTCGAGGCCATGTTCTTCGACCCGGAGATCTCGCCGGTCGTGCGGTCCATGAGGGCCCAGGAGAAGAATTCGCCCTTGAAGTTCACCGAGACCGGACCGGCGGCCAGGGTCGGCGGTGGGGGCGGGGTGGGCGCGGGCGCCGCCACGCTGGATCCGCCTCCGGCGCCGCCCTCTCCGCCGTCGTCGCCGGCGAGGCGGGCGTACGCGGCCGGAACGAGCAGGACGCCACCGAGGAGGACCGCGACGACGGCGAGCACCATGGTCACGCGGGAACGCATGAGTGGGTGAGCTCCAGATGTCAGGGCCGGGGGGACCGGCTGTGTTGCCGAAGGGACCGGCTGGCTCGCCCGGGCCGGGAGGGTGCGTGGCCCGTTGGGGACGGCGACTGTCGCAGCCGGCGGTGTGCCGCCGAAAGTCTACGTCCGGAAGTGCGATATGCCAGAGTCCGGCGCCTGGCAAGTTGCCATGAAGACGGGATATCGAACCGTTATGAGGCTTCTGGGGGCATTCATCTTTGTTTCGTGACGCACGTTATACGCCCACTCTTAAGCGTCCGTAAGGATCGGCCGCCGAGGGCGGGTGTCGGACGCCGGTTTCCCTGTTACACCCTCTGGTGTCATCAGCCGCAAGCTGTAACACTTGACCTCATGTATGGCAACGACTTCGGCCCCCCGGAGGAGGCACCCGGCGGCGGCCTGCTCGGTGAGGTCGAGGCGGCCGAAGCCGCCCTGCGGGAGGCGGCGGCCCGCCAGCGCCGCGGCGCACCCGCCTCCGACGACGACCTGGCGGGATACTTCGCCGAGGTCATCGAGGCCGATCAGAAGATCGAGCCACGGGACTGGATGCCGGAGAAGTACCGGAAGACGCTGATCCGGCAGATCGCCCAGCACGCCCACTCCGAGATCATCGGCATGCAGCCGGAGGGGAACTGGATCAGCCGGGCGCCCTCGCTCAAGCGCAAGGCGATCCTGCTCGCCAAGGTCCAGGACGAGGCCGGCCACGGGCTCTACCTCTACGCGGCCGCCGAGACGCTCGGCGTGAGCCGGGACGAACTGGTCGACCTGCTGCTGAACGGCCGGCAGAAGTACAGCTCGATCTTCAACTACCCCACGCTCACCTGGGCCGACGTCGGTGCCATCGGCTGGCTGGTCGACGGCGCGGCGATCGTCAACCAGGTGCCGCTGTGCCGCTGCTCCTACGGGCCGTACGCCCGGGCGATGATCCGCATCTGCAAGGAGGAGTCGTTCCACCAGCGGCAGGGCTACGAGATCCTGCACTCGCTGTCGCACGGCACCCCGGCGCAGAAGGCGATGGCCCAGGACGCGGTGAACCGCTGGTGGTACCCGTCGCTGGCCATGTTCGGCCCGCCGGACGGCGAGTCGACGCACTCCGCGCAGTCGATGGCGTGGAAGATCAAGCGCTTCTCCAACGACGAGCTGCGCCAGCGCTTTGTCGACATGTGCGTGCAGCAGGCCGAGGTCCTCGGGCTCACCATCCCCGACCCGGACCTGCGCTGGAACGAGGAGCGCCAGGCGTACGACTTCACGCAGCCCGACTACGACGAGCTGATGCGGGTGATCTCCGGGGACGGGCCCTGCAACCGGCAGCGGATGGCGCACCGCCGCCGGGCCCACGCCGAGGGCGCCTGGGTACGGGAGGCCGCGGCGGCGTACGCCGCGAAGCGCGCGGCGGAGAAGAAGGAGAAGGTGGCAGCGTGAGCGATCCGTCGCCTCTGTGGGAGGTCTTCGTGCGGGCGCGGCGCGGGTTGTCGCACACCCACGTCGGCAGCCTCCACGCCCCCGACGCGGAGCTGGCCCTGCGCAACGCCCGGGACCTCTACACCCGCCGGCAGGAGGGCGTGTCCATCTGGGTGGTGCCCGCCGGCGCGATCACCGCGTCCAGCCCGGACGAGAAGGACGCCTTCTTCGACCCCGCCGCCGACAAGGTCTACCGCCACCCCACCTTCTACGAGGTGCCGGACGGGGTGGCGCACCTGTGAGCGAGCGGAGCGAGCGAACCGGCCAGCTCGGCGACGGGGCGCTTCGCGCCGCCGGCGAGCGGAGCGAGGTGACGGCGTGAACGGCCCCTTCGAGTTCACCCTCCGGCTCGGCGACGACGCGCTCATCGCCGCGCAGCGGCTGGCCGAGTGGACCACCCGCGCGCCGGAGATGGAGGAGGACATCGCCCTGGCCAACATCGCCCTCGACCAGCTCGGCGCGGCCCGGCTGCTGCTCACGTACGCGGGCGAGCTGGAGGGCGCCGGCCGGGACGAGGACGCGCTGGCGTTCCTGCGCGACGACCGGGAGTTCCGCAACTGCCTCCTGGTCGAGCTGCCCAACGGGGACTTCGCCGTCACCATGGCGAAGCTGCTGTTCCTCTCCGCGTACCAGCTGCCCCTCTACACCGCGCTGGCCGGCGGCGCCGACGAGCGGCTGGTCGCCATCGGGGCGAAGGCGCGCAAGGAGTCGGCGTACCACCTGGACCACGCCTCGCTCTGGGTGCGGCGGCTCGGCGACGGCACCGAGGAGTCGCACCGGCGGATGCAGGCCGCCGTCGACGAGATCTGGCCGTACACGGCGGAGCTGTTCGCCCCCGACCCGGGCGCGCCGGTCGACCCGTCGACGCTGCGGCCGGAGTTCGAGCGGGTCGTCACCGAGGTGCTGGCCGAGGCGACGCTCACCCGGCCGGAGAGCGGCTGGGCGCCCGCCGGCGGGCGGGACGGCCTGCACACGGAGCACCTGTCGTACCTGCTCGCCGAGATGCAGGTGCTGCACCGGGCCCATCCGGGGGCGAGATGGTGACTGCGAGGGAGGCCGTGGCCGCGGTGGTGGACCCCGAGATCCGGGTGCTCACCATCGACGAGCTGGGCATCCTGCGGTCGGTCGAGGAGGATCCGGCGACCGGCCGGGTGGTGGTCACCATCACACCCACCTACACCGGGTGCCCGGCCATGGACGTGATCCGCGCCGACATCCGGAGGGCGCTCGCCGCGGCCGGCCATCCCGACGCGGAGGTCCGCACGGTCCACCACCCCGCCTGGAGCACCGACTGGATCTCCGACTCGGGTCGCGCCAAGCTGGCCGGCGCGGGCATCGCCCCGCCGGCGCCGGTACGCCCGCGCGGCGTCGTCCCGCTGACCCTCAGCGTGCGGTGCCCGCGCTGCGGCTCCCCGGAGACCGAGCAGCTCAGCCGCTTCGGCTCGACCGCCTGCAAGGCGCTCTGGCGGTGCCGTTCCTGCTCCGAACCCTTCGACCACCTGAAGGCGTTGTGACTGTCACCATCAAGCGGCCGGTCCGTCGCCGGCCGGTCTTCCACCCCCTGCCGGTCGCCGCCGTCGACCGGCTCACCGACGACGCCGTGGCGATCACGTTCGCCGTGCCCGAGGAACTGCGGGAGACCTACGCGTTCCGCGCCGGGCAGCACCTGACCGTACGGCGGGTCACCGAGGACGGCACGGACGTGCGCCGGTCGTACTCCATCTGCTCCACGCCGGACGAGCTGGCCCGCCACGGCCGGCTGCGGATCGGCGTACGGGAGGTGCCCGGCGGCGCCTTCTCCACCTTCGCCTGCGGGTCGCTGCGCGGAGGCGAGACCGTCGAGGTGCTGTCCCCGCTCGGGCACTTCACCACGGCGTTCGACCCCGGTCGGGCCCGCCACTACGGCGCGGTGGCCGCCGGCTCCGGCATCACCCCGGTGCTCGCGCTGGTCGCGACGGCGCTCGCGGTCGAGCCAGAGAGCACCGTCACCCTGGTGTACGGCAACCGGCGGGCGAACACCGTGATGTTCGCCGAGGAGCTGGCCGACCTGAAGGACCGGTATCCCACGCGGCTGCACCTGGTGCACGTGCTCTCCCGCGAGCAGGGCGAGTCGCCGCTGCTCTCCGGCCGGATCGACGCCGACCGGATGGGCCGGCTGCTGGACACCCTCGTGCCCGGCGACCGGATCGAGGAGTGGTTCCTCTGCGGCCCGTACGGGATGGTCGTCGACGTCCAGGAGGTGCTCGCCGCGCGGGGTGTGCCGGACTCGGCGGTGCACACCGAGCTGTTCCACGTCGACGCCCCGCCCGAGCCGCCGCGCCGCCCCGCCGAGGAGGCCGGCGCCGGTACGGAGGTGACGATCATGCTCGACGGCCGGTCGTCGAGCCTCACGATGCGCCGCGACGAGCGGGTGCTCGACGCCGCCCTGAAGGTCCGCGGCGAGCTGCCGTACGCCTGCAAGGGCGGGGTGTGCTCGACCTGCAGGGCGAAGGTCGTGGAGGGCGAGGTCACGATGGCCCGCAACTACGCGCTGGAGCCGGACGAGGTGGCCGCCGGGTACATCCTCACCTGCCAGTCCAGCCCCCTGACGGACAGGCTGGTCGTGGACTACGACGCGTGACCCACCCCGTTCCCCGCGATCTTGCAGTTGCTGCCCCGACCTTTGCCGCGAATCCGGACAGGACGGGGGCGCAAAGTGCAAGATCGCGGGGGGTGGGGGCGTGGGGTGCGTGACACGGGCGGGGACACCGCCGTGGCGGGGACCGTGGGGCGACGTAGGCTCGGGAGCGTGACGGTGAGCCGGGAGATCGACGACATCCTGCAGCGCGGCGCGGACGGCGGGCGGATCACGCCCGAGGAGGCACTGCTCCTCTACACCGACGCGCCCTTCCACGCCCTCGGTGAGGCGGCCGACGCGGTGCGCCGGCGGCGCTACCCGGACAACATCGTCACGTACCTGATCGACCGCAACATCAACTACACGAACGTCTGCGTGACGGCGTGCAAGTTCTGCGCCTTCTACCGTGCCCCGAAGCACAAGGAGGGCTGGACCCACCCGACCGAGGAGATCCTGCGCCGCTGCGGCGAGGCGGTCGAACTCGGCGCCACCCAGGTGATGCTCCAGGGCGGGCACCACCCGGACTACGGCGTGGAGTACTACGAGGAGCTGTTCTCGGCCGTCAAGCAGGCGTACCCGCAGCTCGCCATCCACTCCATCGGCCCGAGCGAGATCCTGCACATGGCCAAGGTCTCCGGGGTGAGCCTCGACGAGGCGATCGCCCGGATCAAGGCCGCCGGCCTGGACTCGATCGCCGGGGCGGGCGCCGAGATGCTGCCCGAGCGGCCGCGCAAGGCCATCGCCCCGCTGAAGGAGTCCGGCGAGCGGTGGCTGGAGGTCATGGAGCTGGCGCACCGCCAGGGCCTGGAGTCGACCGCGACCATGATGATGGGCACCGGCGAGACCAACGCCGAGCGCATCGAGCACCTGCGGATGATCCGCGACGTGCAGGACCGCACCGGCGGCTTCCGGGCGTTCATCCCGTGGACGTACCAGCCGGAGAACAACCACCTCAAGGGGCGTACGCAGGCGACCACGGTGGAGTACCTGCGCCTGATCGCGGTGGCCCGGCTCTTCTTCGAGACGGTGCCGCACCTGCAGGCGTCCTGGCTGACGACCGGAAAGGACGTCGGGCAGCTCGCGCTCCACATGGGTGTCGACGACCTCGGGTCGATCATGCTGGAGGAGAACGTCATCTCGTCGGCCGGCGCCCGGCACCGGTCCAACCTGCACGAGCTGATCGGGATGATCCGGTCCGCGGACCGGATCCCCGCCCAGCGGGACACCCTCTACCACCGGCTGGCCGTCCACTGGACCCCGGAGGACGACCCGACCGACGACCGGGTGGTCTCGCACTTCTCCTCGATCGCCCTGCCGGGTGGTGGCGCCGGAAAGCCGTTGCCGCTGGTCCAGGTCAACTAGCCTGGCCGTACGACGCGACCGGCTCGCCGGGACGGGCGAGTCCTCCATCGGCCCATGAGGGCCGTTCACATAACGCAGGGCGATGCGGGCGGGATGGGTCACCATCCCGCCCGCACCGTCCATCCGGTCCCGTCCGAGTGGATGAATTCGCCCGGCCGCCGCTGGCGTCAAAGATCGACCTTCGATAACGTCCCACGGGTTCGTCACACCATTCCTCCTTCTCATCCCTAACCCCGGGGGACCGATGAGACTCATCCACCGTTCGGCGCTGGCACGCGCCGGCGCCGTGGCTCTGCTCGCCGCCGGCGGCCTGGCGACCGTGGCCGCGCCGGCGCACGCCGCCGACACGCCGGACCTCGCCGTCATTCCCATCAGCACCGAGCTGGCCAAGGGCGTCAAGGAAGCCAAGGCCAAGCCCTTCAAGTTCACCGTCCGGAACGTCGGCACCGTCGACGCGGAGAACGTCAGCTTCCGGGTGAAGACCACCGACCTCAAGCCGAAGCGGGTCGGCTTCGTGGTGCCCGACGGCTGCTTCGTCATCGACGCCGACATGTACCAGTGCAGCCTCGGAACCCTGCCGGCCGGCACCAGCGAGGACGTCGGGGTGCCGCTGTTCAGCACGGGCGGCAGGGGCGACGGCGGCGTGCTCATGGTCGGGGTCGCCACCACCACCCCGGAGCGCGACCTCGGCGACGAGATCGTCGAGGTGCCCGTCCACGTGGGCAAGCCCGGCTACGACCTGACGGCCTGGGTGCAGGACGTGCAGGCCAACGTCGTCGTCAACGGTGCGGTCGCCGACGAGCCCGACCTGAAGCCGGTCCCGCGCGGCGAGACCGTGCCGCTGGACTGGGCGGTCTACAACGACGGCAGCCGCAAGGCCACCGGCATCTTCTACGGCCTGACCCTGCCGGCCGGCGTGAGCTTCGTGCAGAAGCCGGAGGGCTGCCTCGAACAGGAGTTCCTCGGCAAGGCCCAGCTCTTCTGCGAGGACGCCGGGGCCGTGGTCAAGCCGGGCCAGTACTACACGGCGGACGTCCGGGTGAAGGTCGGCGAGGACGTCACCGAGCCGGTGCTCCACGAGGGCGACCTCTTCGCGTACGGCCTGGACGTGGCCGAGGGCGAGCCGCTGGAGGAGCCGCGGGTCGCGACGCAGCGGCAGCGGAAGACCTTCACCGAGGTCGACATGCTGGACAACCACACGACCTTCGAGGCGTTCGTGGACCTCACGGCGCAGCCGAGCCCGTCGGTCACGCCGACCGTCACCCCGACGGTCACGCCCACCGTCACCCCGACGGCGACCCCGACCCCCGGTACCACGACCACGCCGGGCGTCACGCCGAGCGCGACCGTGACCACGACGCCGGGCCCCGGCGGTGGGGGCGGCGGCGACGGTGGCGGCGGCCTGCCGGTGACCGGCGTGCAGGTCGGCCTGATCGGTGGCGTCGGCGCGGCCGTCGTGCTGGCCGGCGCCGTCCTGCTGCTGCTCTCGCGGCGCCGCCGGGTCGTGCTCGTGAACCCCGGCGACGAGGAGTCGACCGACTGAGCGGACACTCACCGACAGGGGCGGGGTGGTGCGTACCACCCCGCCCCTGCGTGTACGCGGACCCACCCGACGGTCACCGTGACGGTGGCTGGCAGAGTGGAGGGGTGAGTCGTACCCCCCAGGGCCAGCGCGCCAGCCTCGACAAGCAGCCGCACGAGGTCGCCGCGATGTTCGACGGCGTGGCGGCGCGCTACGACCTGACGAACACGATCCTCTCCTTCGGCCAGGACCGTTCGTGGCGGCGCGCCACCCGTGCCGCGCTCGGGCTGCGTCCCGGCGAGCGGGTGCTCGACGTGGGTGCCGGCACCGGGGTCTCCACGCAGGAGCTGGCCCAGTCCGGCGCGTACGCGGTCGGCGCGGACCTCTCGCTCGGCATGCTGTACGCCGGCAAGCGCACCCGCCCGAGCGTGCCGCTGCTGGCCGGGGACGCGCTGCGGCTGCCCTTCGCCGACGCCAGCTTCGACGCGGTGACCATCTCGTTCGCGCTGCGCAACGTCGCCGACACCGACGCCGCCCTGCGCGAGTTCGCCCGGGTCACCCGCCCCGGCGGCCGGCTGGTGGTGTGCGAGTTCAGCACCCCGGTCAACCCGGCGTTCCGCACCGTCTACCTGTCGTACCTCATGCGCTCGCTGCCGGCGGTGGCCCGCGCGGTCTCCAGCAACCCCGAGGCGTACGTGTACCTCGCCGAGTCGATCCGGGCCTGGCCCGACCAGGCGGCGCTCGCCGGGCGCATCGGCGCGGCCGGCTGGCGGCAGGTGGCCTGGCGCAACCTCACCGGCGGGATCGTCGCCCTGCACCGGGCCGTCCGCGACGAGGTGCCGGCGGGCCGCTGACCAGGTGCCGATGGCCGCCGGCCGAGGTGCCGGCAGCCCGGTGCCGGCGACCAGGTGCCGGCCGCCAGCGGGGGTGCCGGTAAGGCGTCATAGGGAGGCCCGGTCGGGGCGCACCCGAGCCGCGCCTTCCTCTTTTTCGTGAATATCCGATTTTCGTCCACTTTGCGCGTAAGCTCGCCCCCATGACGGGACCAGAGCCGGCGGACAGGGTGGACGCCACCGACGACGACGCCGCCGAACTCATCGCGCAACTGCGGGAGCTTGCCGGCGCGGACCCGGCCGACGTCCGTCAGGTGGTCGCCGAGGTGCTCGCCGCGCTCGACCGCGCCGCCGGCGGCGCCCTGCGCGAGCACCTGCCCGAGACGATCCGCGTCGACGCGGGGCTGGACGCGCCCAGCCGAGCGTGACACCGAGTGCGTTTTCGCGCATCTCAGGCGTCACATCGGCAACTTAGGCCCCCCTGATAAGACCCGGTTGAGACGTCGGTCATAGACTCCCAGCGTCTGGCTTGTGAAGCATTTCACGAGCACGCGGGAGGAGGCACGGATGACCGCGGTGGAGCATGACGCCGACGTGATCGTCGTCGGTGCCGGGCCCGGTGGGTCGGCGACCGCGTACCACCTCGCCCGCCACGGGGTGCGGGTGCTGCTGCTGGAGAAGACCGAGTTCCCGCGGGAGAAGGTCTGCGGCGACGGGCTGACCCCCCGCGCCGTACGCCAACTCGTGCGGATGGGCGTCGACACCTCGCCCGAGGCGGGCTGGCTGCACAACCGGGGCCTGCGGGTCATCGGGGGCGGCGTCCGGCTGGAGCTGGACTGGCCCGACCTCGCGAGCTTCCCCAACTACGGCCTGGTCCGCACCCGGATGGACTTCGACCAGCTGCTCGCCGAGCGGGCCGTCGCCGCGGGCGCCACGCTGCGCACCAGCGCGAACGTCACCGGCCCGGTGCTCGACGCGGACGGGCGGGTGATCGGCGTGCAGGCCGAGGTCGGCCCGGAGAAGGCCCCCGCGACGTTCCACGCCCCGCTGGTCGTCGCGGCCGACGGCGTCTCCGGCCGCTTCCCCCTCGCGCTCGGGCTGGCCAAGCGGGAGGACCGGCCGATCGGCGTGGCGGTACGCCGCTACTACCGGTCCCCGGCCAAGCACGACGACAACTACCTCGAGTCCTGGCTGGAGCTGCGCAGCAAGGAGAGCGGGGACAACCTCCTGCCCGGGTACGGCTGGATCTTCGGCCTCGGCGACGGCCGGGTCAACGTCGGCCTCGGTGTGCTGAACTCGTCCTCCGCGTTCGGCAAGACCAACTACCGCCGGCTGCTCACCGACTGGCTCGCCAACACCCCGGCCGACTGGGGCATGACCGACGAGGCGAACGCCGACGGCCCGATCCTCGGTGCCGCGCTGCCGATGGGCTTCAACCGCGTCCCGCACTACACGCGGGGCGTGCTGCTGGTCGGCGACTCCGGCGGCATGGTGAACCCGTTCAACGGCGAGGGCATCGCGTACGCCATGGAGTCCGGCGAACTGGCCGCCGAGGTCGCCGTGCAGGCGCTCGCCCGGCCGGCGGGCGCCGACCGCGAGCGGGCGTTGCAGGTCTACCCGGCCGAGCTGAAGGCCCGGTTCGGGGGCTACTACCGGCTCGGCGGCATCTTCGTGAAGCTGATCGGCCGCCCCGAGATCATGCGGATGGCGACCAAGCACGGGATGCCGCACCCGACGCTGATGCGCTTCGTGCTCAAGCTGCTGGCGAACCTCACCGATCCGCGCGGCGGAGACGCGATGGACCGGGTCATCAACGCGATGACGAAGGTGGCGCCAGCGGTGTGAGGACGGCGGCCGTGACCTGCGAGGGAAGCGGACCGCGAAGGACGGACCCGCCCCCGGCCGAGGACGGTTCGGGGGACGTGAATAGTGTGATTCTCGTCAACCACGAGGGCAGGGAAGGACGAGCAGGAGAAGAAGATGTCGCTCTCGCCTTACGCACCCATCGTCGGGCTGTTCGCCCTCGCCGCGGCGTTCGCGCTGTTCTCCGTGGCCGCCGCCCGCTTCGCCGGTCCCCGGCGCTACAACAAGGCCAAACTCGAGGCGTACGAGTGCGGCATCGAGCCCAGCCCGCAGCCGGTGGGCGGCGGGCGGTTCCCGGTCAAGTTCTACCTGACGGCGATGCTGTTCATCGTCTTCGATATCGAGATCATCTTCCTCTACCCCTGGGCGGTCTCGTTCGACGCCCTGCCGATCTTCGGCTTCGTGGAGATGGTCCTGTTCATCGTCGCGGTCTTCGTCGCGTACGCCTATGTCTGGCGGCGCGGCGGCCTGGACTGGGACTGAGGAAGGAACGTCAGATGGGCATCGAGGAGAAGCTCCCCGCGGGCATCCTGCTCACCTCGGTGGAGAAGCTGGTCAACTGGTCCCGGAAGTCGTCCTTCTGGGGCGCCACGTTCGGCCTGGCCTGCTGCGCCATCGAGATGATGGCGGCCGGCGGCCCCCACTACGACATGGGCCGCTGGGGCATGGAGGTGTTCCGCGCCTCGCCCCGGCAGGCGGACCTGATGATCGTGGCCGGCCGGGTGAGCCAGAAGATGGCACCGGTCCTGCGCCAGATCTACGACCAGATGGCCGAGCCCCGCTGGGTGCTCTCGATGGGCGTCTGCGCCAGCAGCGGCGGCATGTTCAACAACTACGCGATCGTGCAGGGCGTCGACCACATCGTGCCGGTCGACATGTACCTGCCCGGCTGCCCGCCCCGGCCCGAGATGCTCATCGACGCGATCCTCAAGCTCCGCGAGAAGATCATGCACGAGCCGCTCGGCCCGAACGGGCGCAAGATGCTCGAGGCCCGCAAGGAGCGCGGCGACGTTCCCATCGTCCCCTACGGCTCGATGCCGTCGTCGTACCGCAGTGACAAGGCCCGCCGCGCCGAGTGGACCAAGGCCGTCCGCGAGGGCCGCGAGGAGCAGCTGCGGATCGAGAACTGGATGAAGGCCCAGAACCATGTGCAGCAGTACGGGGGCGTGAGGAAGTGACCGCACCGCAGGACAAGCCGAACGACGGCGGTGTGCCGGTACCGGTGACCCCGGCCGGTGCCAGCAGCGGCGCGCCCGCCGAGCACCCGCCGTCGAGCCCCGCCGGCCGCGGCATGTTCGGCAACCAGGGCTCGGGCGACGTCTCCGGCTACGGAGGGCTCGTCCGCCAGCGCCGGCCGATCGAGGCGGCCTCGCGGCCGTTCGGCGGCTACTTCGACGAGGTGTACGACGCGCTCGAGGAGGCGTACCCGGGCTTCGCCGACGCCATCGAGAAGGTCGTGGTCGACCGCGGCGAGCTGACCCTGCACATCCGCCCGGAGCGGATCGCCGAGGTCTGCCAGGTGATGCGCGACGACCTGGCGCTGCGGTTCGAACTCTGCTCCTCGGTGTCCGGCGTGGACTACCTGGGGGCGGACGAGCGCCGCCTGCACGTCGTCTACCACCTCACCTCGATGACGTACCGCCGCCGGGTCCGGCTGGAGGCCGCGGTCCCCGTCGAGGACCCCCACCTGCCCAGCGTCACCGCGGTCTACCCGACCGCGGACTGGCAGGAGCGCGAGGCGTACGACATGTTCGGCATCGTCTTCGACGGCCACCCCAGCCTGACCCGGATCCTCATGCCGGACGACTGGGAGGGGCACCCGCAGCGCAAGGACTACCCGCTGGGCGGTGTGCCGGTCGAGTACAAGGGCGCCGAGATTCCACCGCCAGACCGCCGGAGGTCGTACCAGTGATCGGTGCGAGGAGTGAGCTTGCGAGCCCCGCAGTCCCGATCGGAGGGCTGAAATGACCACTTCCAACTACGCGACCGAGCGGGAGACCACCGAGGGCAAGGTCTTCACCGTCACCGGTGGGGACTGGGACACGGTCGTCTCCGGCACCGACCCGATCAACGACGAGCGGATCGTCGTCAACATGGGTCCGCAGCACCCGTCCACCCACGGCGTGCTGCGGCTGATCCTGGAGCTGGAGGGCGAGACGGTCCGCGAGGCCCGCTCGGTCATCGGCTACCTGCACACCGGTATCGAGAAGAACCTCGAGTACCGCACCTGGGTCCAGGGCAGCACGTTCGTGACCCGCATGGACTACCTGTCGCCGCTGTTCAACGAGACGGCGTACGCGCTCGCGGTGGAGAAGCTGCTCGGCATCAGCGACGACATCACCGAGCGGGCCAACACCATCCGGGTGCTCATGATGGAGCTCAACCGGATCTCCTCGCACCTGGTCTGGATCGCCACCACCGGCATGGAGCTCGGCGCGATCTCGATCATGCTGTACGGCTTCCGCGAGCGGGAGTACATCCTCGAGATCTTCGAGATCATCACGGGTCTGCGGATGAACCACGCGTACGTCCGCCCCGGCGGCGTGGCACAGGACGTGCCGGAGGACGCGATCATCAAGATCCGCGAGTTCCTCAAGCTGATGCCGAAGCGGCTCAAGGAGTACGAGGACCTCCTCTCCGGCCAGCCCATCTGGATCGAGCGGACGAAGAACGTCGCGGTGCTCGACGTGACCGGCTGCCTGGCGCTGGGCGTCACGGGCCCGGTCCTGCGCTCCGCCGGTCTCGCCTGGGACCTGCGCAAGACCATGCCGTACTGCGGTTACGAGACGTACGAGTTCGACGTCCCGACGCACACCGACGGCGACGTGTGGGGCCGCTACCAGGTCCGGCTGGCCGAGATCCGGGAGTCGCTGAAGATCGTCGAGCAGGCGGTGGACCGGCTGGCCAAGCCCGGCCCGGTGATGGTCGCCGACCGCAAGATCGCCTGGCCGGCGCAGCTCGCCATCGGCATCGACGGCATGGGCAACTCGCTCGAGCACGTCGCGAAGATCATGGGCCAGTCGATGGAGTCGCTCATCCACCACTTCAAGCTGGTCACCGAGGGCTTCCGGGTCCCGCCCGGCCAGGTGTACGTCGCCATCGAGTCGCCCCGCGGCGAGCTGGGCGTCCACGCGGTGTCCGACGGCGGCACCCGGCCGTACCGGGTGCACTACCGGGAGCCGAGCTTCGTCAACCTCCAGGCCCTCCCGGCGATCTCCGAGGGCGGCCTGATCGCCGACGTGATCGCCGGCGGCGCCTCCCTGGACCCCGTGATGGGTGGTTGTGACCGGTGAGTGCGAGGAGTGAGCTTGCGAGCCCCGCAGTCGCGAACGGAAGGCGGCTCTGATGACTGTGTTCACTGAAGAGACGCGGGCGCGGGCGCGGGAGATCATCGCCCGGTACCCGGCGGACCGGTCCCGCTCGGCCCTGCTCCCGCTGCTGCACCTCGTGCAGGCCGAGGAGGGGTACGTCTCCCCGGCGGGCGTGGAGTTCTGCGCCGAGGTGCTGGGGCTGAACAAGGCCCAGGTCGGCGCCGTGGCCACCTTCTACACCATGTACAAGCGCCGGCCGACCGGTGACTACCTGGTCAGCGTCTGCACCAACACCATGTGCAACGTGCTCGGCGGCCAGGAGGTCTACGACACCCTCTCCGAGCACCTCGGCGTGGGCCACGACGAGACCACCGCCGACGGGAAGATCACCCTGGAGCACGCGGAGTGCCTGGCCGCCTGCGACTACGGCCCGGTCATGACCGTCAACTACGACTTCTTCGACAACGTCGACCCGCAGACGGCGGTCGGTGTGGTCGACGAGCTGCGCGCCGGTGGCCGGCCGATGCCGACCCGGGGCGCCCGGCTCTGCACGCTCAAGGAGATGGCCGTCCAGCTCGCCGGTTTCGCCGACGAGCGGGAGGGCGCGGTGGCCGACGGCGGACCGGGCGAGCCGAGCCTGCGCGGCCTGCGCCTGGCGCAGCAGCACGGCATCTCGGTGCCGGGCTTCGACCCGAACACCCCGATCCGCAGCAAGGCCGAGGCCGAGAAGGCCGCCGCCGAGGCGAAGGCCCGGGCGGAGGCCGAGAAGGCCAAGGCGGAGCCCGCCGCCCCGGCCGTCCAGGCCAAGGGCGGTGACGGCGCGTCGGCCCCGACCGGGGTCGAGACGGCGACGCCGGAGCAGGCCGCCGGCAGCACGACGCGGGACGTCAAGGCGCCCGACGACACCTCGCCGCAGGTGCGTACGGCCCAGACCCGGCAGCCCGACGCGGCCACGGCCGTGCCGGACGCCCCCGGCACCAAGGTCCCCTCGGACCCGGTGCCGCCGGCGCCCCGCGACGCGCAGGAGGCGGAGGCCGCCGGCGCGGCCGCCAACCCGCCGGCCGGTGACGGCAAGCCCGCCGGCGACGAGGCCGGGGCGCAGGAGCGCAACCTCAAGGAAGCGGAGGCCGGGAAGGGTGCCACGGGCACCGGCCCGGCCGTCGCGAGCGAGACGGGGGGCCAGAAGTGACCACTCCTCGGCCGGAGACGCTGGCGAAGCTCACGCCGGTGCTCACCAAGCGCTGGCTGTCGCCGGACGCCTGGCGGATCGGCACCTACGAGAAGCTGGACGGCTACGCGGCGCTGCGCAAGGCGCTCAAGGCCCACCCGGACGACCTGATCCAGCTGGTGAAGGACTCCGGGCTGCGGGGGCGCGGCGGTGCCGGCTTCCCCACCGGTCTCAAGTGGGGCTTCATCCCGCAGGGTGACGGGAAGCCGCACTACCTCGTCGTCAACGCCGACGAGGGCGAGCCGGGCACCTGCAAGGACCTGCCGCTGATGACGTACGACCCGCACTCGCTGGTCGAGGGCGTCATCATCGCCTCGTACGCGATCCGCGCCAACCGCGCGTACATCTACATCCGGGGCGAGGCCGTGCACGCCGCGCGGCGGCTGCGCAACGCCGTGCAGGAGGCGTACGCCAAGGGTTACCTCGGCCGCAACATCCTCGGCTCGGGCTTCGACCTCGAACTGGTGGTGCACTCGGGCGCCGGGGCGTACATCTGCGGCGAGGAGACGGCGCTGCTCGACTCGCTGGAGGGCTTCCGGGGTCAGCCCCGCCTCCGCCCGCCGTTCCCGGCGACCCACGGCCTGTACGCGAGCCCGACGGTGGTCAACAACGTCGGCACCATCGCGAGCGTGCCCTACATCGTGCTGGGCGGCGCCGAGTGGTGGAAGACCATGGGCACGGAGAAGTCCTCCGGGCCGATGATCTACTCGCTCTCCGGCCGGATCGTGAACCCAGGCCAGTACGAGTGCTCGATGGGCATCACCCTGCGCGAGCTGCTCGAACTGGCCGGCGGGATGCAGCCGGGGCACAACCTGAAGTTCTGGACGCCGGGCGGCTCGTCGACGCCGCTGCTCACGGCCGAGCACCTGGACGTGCCGCTCGACTTCGAGTCCGTGGCGGCGGCCGGCTCGATCCTCGGCACCACGGCCACCCAGATCTTCTCCGACCAGGACTGCCCGGTCTACGCGACGTACCGGTGGCTGGAGTTCTACCACCACGAGTCGTGCGGCAAGTGCACGCCGTGCCGTGAGGGCAACTACTGGATGGTCCGGGTGTACCGGCGGATCCTCTCCGGCCAGGGCACCTACGAGGACCTGGACACCCTGCTCGACACCTGCGACAACATCCTCGGGCGCTCGTTCTGCGGTCTGGGCGACGGCGCGACCAGCTCGGTGACCTCGTCGCTGCAGTACTTCAAGCAGGACTACCTCGACTACATCGAGGGCCGCACCGCTCCGAAGCTGTCGGAGAAGACCCTGGTAGGGGCCCACTGATGAGCGCGAGGAACGAGCTTGCGAGTCCCAGCCGCGAGCGCGAGGAGAGAGCGCAGCGAGCCTCGCAGTCGCGAGCAGACGCAGGCACAGTCGCGAGTGGAAGGCGACTCTGATGACCGACGTAGCCAAGAAGACCGACACGGTCACCCTCACCATCGACGGCGTCGAGGTCACCGCTCCGAAGGGGGCGCTGCTGATCCGGGTCGCCGAGCAGATGGGCATCGCGATCCCGCGGTTCTGCGACCACCCGCTGCTGGCGCCGGCCGGCGCGTGCCGGCAGTGCCTCGTCGAGGTGGAGGGACAGCGCAAGCCCGTCGCCTCCTGCACGCAGACGGTCGCCGACGGCATGGTGGTCCGCACCCAGCTCACCTCCCCGGTCGCCAAGAAGGCGCAGGAGGGTGTGATGGAGCTGCTGCTGCTCAACCACCCGCTCGACTGCCCGATGTGTGACAAGGGCGGCGAGTGCCCGCTGCAGAACCAGGCCATGTCGACCGGGCGCACCGACTCCCGGTTCCACGAGCACAAGCGGGAGTACCCGAAGCCGCTGCCGATCAGCACCCAGGTGCTGCTCGACCGGGAGCGCTGCGTGCTCTGCCAGCGGTGCACCCGGTTCTCCGAGGAGATCGCCGGCGACAAGTTCATCGACCTGATGAACCGGTCGTCCGCCGAGGAGATCAACATCTACCGGGACGACGCGTACGGCGCCGAGGGCGACACCGGCGACGTGCCGTTCAACTCCTACTTCTCCGGCAACACCGTGCAGATCTGCCCGGTCGGCGCGCTGACCGGCGCCCAGTACCGGTTCCGGGCCCGCCCGTTCGACCTGGTCTCCAGCCCGAGCGTGTGCGAGCACTGCTCGGCCGGCTGCGCCCAGCGCACCGACTGGCGGCGGGGCAAGGTGCTGCGCCGCCTTGCCGGCGACGACCCGACGGTGAACGAGGAGTGGAACTGCGACAAGGGGCGGTGGGGCTTCCAGTACACCCGCGCCTTCGACCGCCTCACCACGCCGCTGGTCCGCGACGAGCGCACCGGTGAGCTGCGGGAGGCGTCGTGGAGCGAGGCCCTCGCCGTGGCCGCCGAGGGGCTGCGCGCCGCCCGGGACGCCGGGCAGGGCACGGCGGTGCTCACCGGCGGCCGGCTGACCGTCGAGGACGCCTACGCGTACGCGAAGTTCGCGCGGGTCGCCCTGAACACCAACGACATCGACTTCCGCGCCCGGCCGGTCTCCCGCGAGGAGGCCGACTTCCTGGCCAGCTCGGTCGCCGGCGTCACCGACGTGACGTACGCCGACGTCGAGAAGGCGCCGGCCGCCGTGCTGGTCGGGCTGGAGCCGGAGGAGGAGTGCCCGGTCCTCTTCCTGCGGCTGCGCAAGGCGTACCTGAAGAAGACGCTGACGGTGTACGCGATCGCCCCGTTCGCCACCCGCGGCCTGGAGAAGCTCGGCGCCAAGCTCGCCCGGGTGGTGCCGGGCGAGGAGGCCAGCGTGCTCGCCGAGCACGCCACGGTCGCCGAGGCGCTGAGCGCCGAGGGCGCCATCCTCATCGTCGGCGAGCGGCTCGCCGAGGTGCCGGGTGGTCTGTCCGCCGCCGCCGACGTCGCACGGCGTACGGGCGCGAAGCTGGCCTGGGTGCCGCGGCGCGCCGGTGACCGAGGCGCCGTCGACGCCGGGTGCCTGCCGAACCTGCTCCCCGGCGGGCGGCTCGTCACCGAGCCGGCCGCCCGCGCCGAGCTGGGCGAGGCGTGGGACATCCCGGCCGGCGTGATCCCGAGCCAGGCCGGCCGCGACACCGACGGCATCATCACGGCCGCCGCCAACGGGCAGCTCGGCGCCCTGGTCGTGGCCGGCGTCGACCCGGCCGACCTGGCCGACCCGCGCCTCGCGGAGCAGGCACTGGACACCGTGCCGTTCCTGGTCAGCCTGGAGCTCCGCAACAGCGCCGTGGCCCGGCGCGCCGACGTGGTGTTCCCGGTCGCCCCGGTGGACGAGAAGGCCGGCAGCTTCGTGGACTGGGAGGGGCGTCTGCGCACCTTCGAGGCGGTGCTGCAGACCGGCGCGATGACCGACGCCCGGGTGCTCGACGCGCTCGCCGCCCAGCTCGACGTGCGGCTCGGCACCGGCGACGTGCCGAGCATCCGTCGGGAGCTGGGTTCGCTTCCGCCGACCCGGACGACCCGCCCCGCCGCCCCGGCCGTGGAGCCGGCCGCCGTGCCGCAGCCGGGCGCCGGCGAGGCGGTGCTCGCCACCTGGCACCAGCTCATCGACCTGGGCAGCCTGCTCGACGGCGACGAGCACCTCGCCGGCACCGCCCGCCCGCCGCTGGTCCGGCTGGGCAAGGGCACCGCCGAGGCGCTCGGCGTCGCGGACGGCGACGCGGTCACGGTCGGCACCGACCGGGGCGCGCTGACGCTGCCGGTCGCCATCACCGAGATGCCGGACGGCGTCGTCTGGCTGCCGACCAACTCGCCCGGCGCGACCGTCCGGCGCAGCCTCGGCGCGACCTCCGGCACGGTGGTGCGGATCTCGGCCGCCACGGCGGCCCCTGTCGTGAACGGAGGGGGCGTCCAGTGAGAGCGATCTACCTGGCCCAGGACCCGACCCTGGCCGACTTCGGCCGGGACCCGTGGTGGCTGGTCGTCGGCAAGGTGCTCTTCGCCTTCGTCTTCGCGGTGCTGGCCACCCTGCTCGGCGTGTGGTTCGAGCGGCGCGTGGTCGGCTTCATGCAGGTGCGGCCCGGCCCCAACCAGGTCGGCCCGCTCGGCCTGCTCCAGACGCTGGCCGACGGTTTGAAGATGGCCTTCAAGGAGGACATCCTGCCGCGGGCCGCCGACAAGGTCGTCTACTTCTTCGCGCCGACGATCTCGGTGATCTGCGCGGTCACCGCGCTGTCGGTGGTGCCGTTCGGCCCGATGGTGAGCATCTTCGGCCACTGGACGCCGCTGCAGGTCACCGACGTCTCGGTGGCGGTGCTCGTGCTACTGGCCTGCTCCTCGATGGGCATCTACGGCATCGTGCTCGGCGGCTGGGCGTCCGGCTCCACGTACCCGCTCCTGGGCGGTCTGCGGTCCACCGCCCAGATGATCTCGTACGAGGTCGCGATGGGGCTCAGCATCGTGGCGGTCTTCATGACGGCCGGCACGATGAGCACCAGCGGGATCGTCGCCGCGCAGGGTGACGCCACCCGGGTCACCGTGTTCGGGACGGAGATCCCGGCGCCCGGCTGGTACGCGATCCTGCTGCTGCCGAGCTTCGTCATCTTCTTCATCGCCATCGTCGGCGAGACGAACCGGGCGCCGTTCGACCTGCCGGAGGCGGAGTCCGAGCTGGTGGCGGGCTTCATGACCGAGTACAGCTCGCTGAAGTTCGCGCTCTTCATGCTCTCCGAGTACGTGTCGATGGTGACCATGTCGGCGGTCACCGTGACGCTGTTCCTCGGTGGCTGGCGGGCGCCGTGGCCGATCACGCTCTGGGAGGGCGCGAACTCCGGCTGGTGGCCGATGCTGTGGTTCTTCGGCAAGGTCATCATGCTCGTCTTCGTGTTCGTCTGGCTGCGCGGCACGCTGCCCCGGCTGCGCTACGACCAGTTCATGCGCTTCGGCTGGAAGGTGCTGCTGCCGATCAACCTGGTCTGGATCCTCGTCCTCAGCGGCCTGCGGTCGATCGAGGACTGGGACACCCGCGGCAAGCTGATCGCCGTCGGGATCCCGGCCGGCCTGCTGCTGCTCGCCACGCTGTTCTGGCCGAGCCGCAAGCCGCAGCCGAGGCCGACCGTCCAGGAGCAGGTCAACAACCGTCCGCACGGCAGCTTCCCGCTGCCGCCGATGGACCTTCAGGTTCCACCGAGCCCGCGCACCAGGCGCGTGGTCGCCGAGCGGGAGCCGGCCAACACCGTTGCCGGCCCGGAGTCCAGGGAGGTGTGACGTGGGCGCGATCACCGGAACGTTCAAGGGCTTCGGGGTCACCTTCTCCCACATGTTCAGGAAGGTGGTCACCACCGACTACCCGTTCAAGCCGCCGGTCTCGGCGCCGCGCTACCACGGGCGGCACATCCTCAACCGGCACCCGGACGGCTTGGAGAAGTGCATCGGGTGCGAGCTGTGCGCCTGGGCCTGCCCGGCCGACGCGATCTACGTGGAGGGTGGCGACAACACCGAGGAGCAGCGCTTCTCGCCGGGTGAGCGGTACGCGAGCGTCTACCAGATCAACTACGCGCGGTGCATCTTCTGCGGGCTCTGCATCGAGGCCTGCCCGACCCGTTCGCTCACCATGAGCAACGAGTACGAGCTGGCCCGGGACAACCGGCAGGACCTGATCTTCACGAAGGAGCAGCTGCTCGCGCCGCTGCTGCCCGGCATGGAGCAGCCGCCGCACCCGATGCGGCTCGGCGACAGCGAGAAGGACTACTACGTCGGCGGGCTCACCAACCCGGGCACGTCGGCCGGTGCGGAGCGCGCGGCGAACAGCCCGGGCCGGTACCAGGTGGAGGAGCACCCCGGTGTGACCTTCCCGGGCGCCGAGCAGCACGCCCAGCGGGCCGCCGCCGGCAAGGGGGAGTGAACATGACCACGCAGACCGTGCTGGCCGCGGCGGGCGGGGTGTCGGGCGGCGAGGAGGTCACCTTCTGGATCCTCGCCCCGCTCGCGCTGATCGGCGCGATCGGGATGGTGGCCGCCCGCAACGCCGTGCACTCGGCGCTCTGGCTGGTGCTGACGATGCTCTGCCTGGGCGTGTTCTACGTCCTGCAGGCCGGGCCATTCATCGGCATGGTGCAGATCATCGTCTACACCGGCGCGATCATGATGCTCTTCCTGTTCGTGCTGATGCTCGTCGGGCGGGACTCGTCGGACTCGCTGATCGAGACGCTGCGCGGGCAGCGGGCGGCCGCCGTGCTGCTCGGTCTCGGCTTCGCGGGGCTCGTCGGCGGCGGTGTCTACCGGGCGCTGGAGGGCACCACGGCGGTGGGCCTGACCCAGGCCAACGCCGACGGGAACGTGCAGGGCATCGCGCGCCTGCTCTTCACCAAGTACGTCTTCGCCTTCGAGCTCACCTCGGCGCTGCTGATCACGGCCGCGGTGGGCGCCATGGTGCTGGCGCACATCGAGCGGCGCAAGCAGGACAAGATGGACCAGATCGCCACCATGAAGGCCCGCTTCCGGCCCGGCAACTACCCCGGCCCCAAGCCCGGCCCGGGTGTCTTCGCCACCTCCAGCTCGGTGGCGACCCCGGCCCGGTTGCCGGACGGCCGGTTCACCGAGCGGAGCACGCCGGAGATCCTGCCGCTCCGCGAGCTGACCGCGCAGGAGGCCTCGCCGAAGGGTACGGACAAGTGACACCGGACTACTACCTCGTCCTCGCGGCGGTGCTCTTCACCATCGGCGCCGCCGGGGTGCTCATCCGCCGCAACGCGATCGTGCTGTTCATGTGCGTCGAGCTGATGCTCAACGCGGCCAACCTGGCGCTGGTCACCTTCAGCCGGATCAACGGTGACCTCAACGGCCAGATCATGGCGTTCTTCGTGATGGTGGTGGCCGCGGCCGAGGTCGTGGTCGGGCTCGCGATCATCATGGCGATCTTCCGGACCCGGCGCTCGGCGAGCGTCGACGACGCCAACCTGCTCAAGTACTAGAGGGGCCTGCGGTGGGAGAGATTCTGACGAACGCCCCGGCGGAGCCGGCAGGGGCCGTCACCTACGCGACGGCGGACGGTCTGCTCGGCAGCGTCTGGCTGCTGGTGGCGATCCCGCTGGTCAGCGCGGCGATCCTGCTGCTGCTCGGCCGGCGGGCCGACCGCTGGGGGCACTGGCTCGGCGTGGCCGCGATCGGGGCGTCGTTCGTCCTCGGCCTCGCCTCGTTCTTCCAGCTCCGCGGACTGGAGAACAAGTCGGTCGAGCTGAGCCTGTGGGACTTCATCGCGGTCGGCGGGCTCCGGGTGGACTTCGGCCTGCTCTTCGATCCGCTGTCCGCGGTCTTCGTCCTGCTGATCACCGGGGTGGGTTTCCTGATCCACCTCTACGCGGTCGAGTACATGGCGCACGACGCCGGTCGCCGGCGGTTCTTCGGGTACTTCAACCTGTTCGTCGCCGCCATGCTGCTGCTGGTGCTCGGCAACAACTACGTGATGCTGTACGTCGGCTGGGAGGGCGTCGGTCTCGCGTCGTACCTGCTCATCTCCTTCTGGTACGAGCGGCCGAGCGCGGCCACCGCCGGCAAGAAGGCGTTCCTGATGAACCGGGTCGGTGACGCCGGCCTCGCCATCGCGATCTTCATCATGTTCGCCACCCTCGGCACGACCCAGTACGACGAGGTCTTCTCCGGCGTCGGCGCACTGGCCGGCGGCACCGTACTGGTGCTCGGCCTGCTCCTGCTGCTCGGCGCGACCGGCAAGTCCGGCCAGTTCCCGCTCCAGGCGTGGCTGCCGGACGCCATGGAGGGCCCGACCCCGGTCTCCGCGCTCATCCACGCGGCGACCATGGTCACCGCCGGCGTCTACCTCATCGCCCGGTCCAACCCGATCTTCTCGGCCAACACGACCCTCCAGCTCGTGGTGGTCAGCGTCGGTGCGCTCACGCTGCTGATCGGCTGCATCATCGGCGCGGCCAAGGACGACATCAAGCGGGTGCTGGCCTGGTCGACGGTGAGCCAGATCGGCTACATGTTCCTCGGCGTCGGCCTCGGCGGCGGGGCGTACGCCCTGGCGATCGTGCACCTGCTGGCGCACGGCTTCTTCAAGGCCAACATGTTCCTCGGCGCCGGCTCCGTCATGCACGGCATGAAGGACCAGGTGGACATCCGCCGCTTCGGCGGGCTGTCGAAGCACATGAAGATCACCTGGATCACGTTCATGATGGGCTGGCTCGCCATCATCGGCATGTTCCCGTTCTCCGGCTACTTCTCGAAGGAGCCGATCATCGCGGCCGCGTTCGCGCGGGAGGACTGGACGGCCTGGCTCTTCGGCGGGGCGGCGCTGCTCGGCGCCGGGCTCACCGCGTTCTACATGACCCGGCTCTTCGTGCTCACCTTCCACGGGCCGGCGCGGTGGACCGAGGACATCGACCACCCGCACGAGTCGCCGAAGCTGATGACGATCCCGCTGATCCTGCTGGCGATCGGCTCGGTCGGGGCGGGCTTCCTGCTGTCCACCTCGGTGCCGGACTGGCTGACGGCGACCGCGGGGCTCGGCGGCGAGCACGGGGAGCACGAGTCGGTGCTGCCGCACGCCCTCATCACCACGCTGTCGCTCCTGGTGACCGTCCTCGGCGCGGGGCTCGCCTGGTTCCTGTTCCGCAACGGCACGGCCACGGCGCCGCAGCCGGCCGGTGTGGTGGTCACCGCCGCCCGCCGCAACCTCTACACCGACGCCTTCAACGAGGCGGTCTTCGAGAAGCCGGGCATCTTCCTCACCCGGGCCCTGGTCTACCTCGACAACCGGGGCATCGACGGGCTGGTCAACGGCCTCGCCGCGGGTGTGGGCGGCGGCTCCGGCCGGCTCCGGCGGCTGCAGACCGGCTTCGTCCGGTCGTACGCGACCTCGATCCTGACCGGCGCGCTGCTCGTGGTGGCGGCGTTCCTGGCCGTACAGGCGGGGTGGCTGGCGTGATCGACCTCTTCCCGGCCGCCCCCGCCGGCGGACCACGCAGTGACGACGGAGGTAAGGCCGCATAATGTCCAACTTCCCGTTCCTCTCGGTGCTGACCGTGGCGCCGCTGGTGGGCGCCCTCGTGGTGGCCCTCCTGCCGCGGCGCCGCCCGGAGCTGGCCAAGCAGGTGGCCTTCGTCTGGTCGCTGCTCGTGCTGGTGCTCTCGGTGCTGATGTGGATCACCTTCAAGGTCGGGGGTGACCGCTTCCAGTTCCGCGAGTCGTACCCGTGGATCCCGAACTGGGGCGTCCACTTCACCTTCGCGGCCGACGGCATCGCGCTGGTCATGCTGATGCTGATCGCGGTGCTGGTGCCGCTGGTGATCCTGGCGTCGTGGCACGACGCCGAGTCGTCGAAGCGCTCCGTGCCGATCTACTTCGCGCTGCTGCTCGTCCTCGAGTGCACGATGATCGGCGTCTTCGCGGCCGCCGACGTCTTCCTGTTCTACGTGTTCTTCGAGGTCATGCTGGTGCCGATGTACTTCCTCATCGGCAGCTACGGCGGCCACCAGCGCCAGTACGCGGCCGTGAAGTTCTTCCTCTACTCGCTGGTCGGCGGCCTGTTCATGCTCGCCGCGGTGATCGGCCTGTGGGTGGTCGGCGGGAAGACGTTCGACTGGCAGGCGCTGTCGCAGGTGGACATCTCCACCGGCACCGAGCGCTGGCTGTTCCTGGGCTTCTTCGTCGCGTTCGCGATCAAGGCGCCGTTCTTCCCGTTCCACACCTGGCTGCCGGACGCCGGTGGCGCGGCCCCGGCCGGCGCGGCGGCCCTGCTGGTCGGTGTGCTCGACAAGGTCGGCACGTTCGGCATCCTCCGCTACTGCCTGCCGCTCTTCCCGGACGCCGCCAAGTGGTTCGCCCCGTGGGCGCTCGCGCTCGCGCTGATCGGCATCATCTACGCGGCGCTCCTGGCCGTGGGACAGAACGACCTCAAGCGGCTGGTGTCCTACACCTCGATCGCGCACTTCGGCTTCATCGGGGTGGGTATCTTCGCCTTCACCACCCAGGCCGGCACGGGCGCGGTGCTGTACATGGTCAACCACGGTCTCGCGACCGGCCTGCTCTTCCTCGTGGTGGGCATGCTGATCGCGCGCCGCGGCTCGGCCCTCATCAGCGACTTCGGCGGCGCCGGCAAGCTGGTGCCGGTGCTGGCCGGCGTGCTCTTCTTCGCCGGTCTCGCCTCGCTCGCGCTGCCCGGCACGGCGCCGTTCATCTCCGAGTTCCTGGTGCTGATCGGCGCGTTCACCGTGAACAAGCCGGTCGCCGTGATCGCCACCCTGGGCATCATCCTGGCCGCCGCGTACGTCCTGTGGATGGTGCAGCGCACCACCCAGGGCACCCTCAACCCGGCGCTGACCGAGGTCGACGGGATGCGCCGTGACCTCAACCTGCGCGAGAAGGTCGTGGTCGCGCCACTGATCGCGCTGATCGTGCTGCTCGGCTTCTACCCGAAGCCGGTCACCGATGTGATCAACCCCGCCGTCCAGGCGACCATGGACGACATCGGCCGGACCGACCCCGCCCCGTCGGTGGGCACCGTCCAGGAGGCTTCAAAGTGACCGAACTGAAGCTGCCGTCGATCGACTACGCGGCGCTCGCCCCAATCCTGATCATGTTGGGTGCCGCGCTGGTCGGCATCCTGGTCGAGGCGTTCGTACCGCGGCACCGGCGGCACCTGGTGCAGCTGTCGCTGGCGCTGCTCGCGGTGCTCGCCGCGCTGACCATGGTGGTGCTCAACGCCGACGACCGGCTGCTCACCGCCGGCACGGCGATCGCCGTGGACGGGCCGACGCTGTTCCTCCAGGGCGGCATCCTCGTCCTCGCCGCCATGGCGCTGCTGCTGATCGGTGAGCGCGTCGTGGAGCGGGGCGGCGCCTTCGTGGCCCACGCGGCGATCACCGCCGAGTCCGTCGAGGACCGCCGGCAGGCCGAGAGCGCCAACGGGGCCACCGAGGTGTACCCGCTCACCACGTTCGCCATCGGCGGCATGCTGATCTTCGTGGCGGCGAACGACCTGCTGACCATGTTCATCGCGCTCGAGGTCTTCTCGCTGCCGCTCTACCTGCTCTGCGCGCTGGCCCGCCGCCGGCGGCTGCTCAGCCAGGAGGCGGCGCTGAAGTACTTCATGCTCGGCGCGTACGCCTCCGCCTTCTTCCTGTTCGGTGTGGCCCTGATCTACGGCTTCACGGCCGGTACGCCGGGCCGTTCGGCCGGGGTCGACTTCGCCACGATCAACGCGGCGGTGAGCGACTCGCCGTCCAGCCGGGTGCTGCTCTTCGCCGGTATGGCGCTGCTCGCCATCGGCCTGCTGTTCAAGGCGGCCGCGGCGCCGTTCCACGTCTGGACGCCGGACGTGTACCAGGGCGCGCCCACCCCGGTCACCGGGTTCATGGCGGCCTGCACCAAGGTCGCCGCGTTCGGCGCCCTGCTCCGGGTCTTCCACGTCGCCTTCGCCGGCGCCAGTTGGGACTTCACGCCGGTGCTCGGCGTGGTGGCGGTGCTCACCATGCTGGTCGGCGCGGTGCTCGCGGTGACCCAGACCGACATCAAGCGGCTGCTGGCGTACTCGTCGATCGCCAACGCCGGCTACCTCCTGGTCGGGGTGCTCGCCCCGTCGAAGGACGGCCTCTCCGGCACGATGTTCTACCTCGTGGCGTACGGCTTCTCGGTGCTGGCCGCGTTCGCCGTGGTGACCCTGGTCCGCGACGGCGACGGGGAGGCCACCCACCTGTCCCGCTGGGCCGGGCTGGGCCGGCGGTCGCCGTTCTACGCCAGCCTGTTCACGTTCATCCTGCTGGCGTTCGCCGGTATCCCGCTGACCAGCGGCTTCACGAGCAAGTTCGCGGTCTTCGGGCCGGCGCTGGCCGAGGGACGGGCGTGGCTGGTGGTCGCCGGTGTGCTGACCAGCATGGTGCTGGCCTTCCCGTACCTGCGGGTCGTGGTGATGATGTGGCTCTCCGAGCCGGGCGACTCCACCCCGACCGTCGCGGTGCCGGGCGGGCTCACCTCGGCCGCGCTCATGATCGGGGTGGTGGCCACCCTGGTCCTCGGCGTCGCCCCGGCCCCGCTGCTCGACCTGGCGACCGGCGCCGCCGAATTCGTCAGATGACGCTCGCCGTGACAGGGGGCCGGTACGCGGTGGCGTACCGGCCCCCGTCGTATGCGCCGGCTCCGACCCGGCCGTCGTGCCGGTCGCGGGCACGCATCCCCCGTCCGTGCTGCTCGAACGCGTGTGGCATGGTTGAGGCGTGGTGAATCCGGCAGGCGAGGGTACAGGTGCCACCGGCTCCGGCGGCCGTCGGAGCCGGCAGGGTGCGGGTCAGTTCGGGGCGCTCGGCCTCTATCTCGCCGATCCACGCCTCGAGGAGTCCGTGCTGTCCGTGCTGGACGACGTCGAGACGGAACTGCGCGCCAGCGTGGCGAGCGCCGACCCGTTCGTCACGGAGGCCGCCCGGCACCTCGTCGAGGCCGGCGGCAAGCGGTTCCGGCCCCTCCTGGTGGCCCTCGGCGCCCAGTTCGGTGACCCGACCGCGCCGCAGGTCGTCCCGGCCGCGGTCGTGATGGAGCTCACCCACCTGGCGACGCTCTACCACGACGACGTGATGGACGAGGCGGCCGTCCGCCGGGGCGCCCCCAGCGCCAACTCGCGGTGGACCAACTCGGTAGCGATCCTCGTGGGCGACTACCTCTTCGCCCGGGCCGCGGACATCGCCGCCGACCTCGGCACCGAGGCCGTACGCCTGCAGGCGCGCACGTTCTCCCGGCTGGTGCACGGTCAGATCGCCGAGACCGTCGGCCCGCGTCCCGGTGAGGACCCGGTGGCCCACTACCTGCAGGTGATCGCCGGGAAGACGGGCTCCCTGATCGCCACGTCGGCGCGCTTCGGCGGCATGTTCGGCGGTGCGACACCGGAACACATCGAGGCGCTGGCCGGCTACGGCGAGACGGTCGGCGTCGCCTTCCAGCTTTCCGACGACCTGCTCGACATCGCCTCCGAGTCGGTCCAGTCGGGCAAGACACCCGGCACGGACCTGCGCGAGGGCGTGCCCACGCTGCCGGTGCTGTACGCGCGGGCGGGCGACGACTCCGACGCCGCGTCCGTACGGCTGCGGGAGATCCTCGCCGCGGGCGCGGTCACCGACGACGACCTGCACGCCGAGGCGCTCGGCCTGCTGCGGGAGAGCCCGGCCCTGAAGCGGGCACGCGAGACGGTTCGCAGCTATGCCGAGGACGCCCGGGCCAAGCTCGCGCCGCTGCCCGACAGCCCGGCCCGCCGGGCGCTCGAGTCCCTCTGCGACTTCGTAGCCGACCGCACCAGCTGACCACCGCCCGCCCCGGCGCGCCCTCCCCAGCAGGCTCACCCCGGCCGGCTCACCCCGGTGATCATGAGGTTGACGGGGGATTCGGAGATCGTTCCGCCCGCCAACCTCATGATCGACGCGGGTCAGCGGGTCAGCGGGTCAGCGGGTCAGGGATGGGGGCGGGTCAGGAGGCGGCTGCCGGTCAGCATGAGTGCGGCGGCCAGCAGCATCGACACCGCCGCGGTGCCCCACATGGCCGGGTAGCCGGCCCGGGCGGCGACCGCGCCGAGACCGAGCGGGCCGAGGCAGCCGCCGGCGTACACCCCGGTCTGGGTGATCGAGGTGGCGGCGGCCGGTGCCTGCGGGTGCAGCCGGACCACCGCGAAGTTCATGAGCCCCGGCCAGGCCCAGCCGAGGCCGAAGCCGAGCACGACGCCGGCCACCAGCGGCAGGGGGCCGGCCACGGCGAGCAGCCCGAGCCCGGCCGCGCCGACCAGCAGCATGCCGGCGATGACGGCCACGTGCCCGCCGGAGCGGCGGTCGGCGAGCCATCCGGAGCCGACCCGCGCCGCCACGCAGACGGCGCTGCCCAGCGTCAACGTCAGTCCGGCCAGCCCCGGTGCGAGGCCGCGTGCCGCGGCGGAGTCGACCACGAAGGTGCCCAGCGCGTTGGCGGCCCCCGCGGCCAGCGTGGCGGCCACGCCGACGACCACCAGGGCGCCGGTGCCCCGGCCGGCCCTCGTGCCGCCGGACCGCCGCGCCGCACCGGCCTCCCGGGCGGGCACGGCCAGCAGGGCGGTCAGCGCGGCCGCCGCCGCCGCGACGAACGCCCAGCGCCACCCGGCGGTGAGGGCGATGGTCGGTACGGCGGCGCCCGCGAGCAGGGTGGAGACCGGGATGGCCGCCTGCTTGACACCGAACGAGAGCCCCTGCCGGTGCGGCGGGACGTGCCGGGCGAGGGCGGCGTTGCTGGCGAGCTGGCCGAGCGCGTTGGCGGTGCCGCTGACGGCGAGCAGGCCGAGCAGGACGGGGAAGGAGCGGGCCAGCGTGGCGATGGCCAGCAGGCAGACGGCCGAGAGCAGGATGCCGGCGCGGGCGACCACCGCCGGGCCGTACCGCTCGGCGAGAGCACCGGACGGCACCGAGGCGAGCGCGCCCACCCCGAAGTAGACGGACACGGCGAGGCCGAGGCCGGCGGGGGAGAAGTGCAGGTCGTCACCGAGCTGGACGGCGAGGCCCCCGACCAGGAAGACGGGCAGGACGCAGGCGATCGTGACGGCGATGGCGCTGGCGCTGGCCCGTACCGGTCGGGTGGGCGCGGGGTCGGCGAGGGGGGTGGCGGCGATCTCGGTCATCGTCAGGCAAACCTACGCCAGCCCTCGCGGGACCACGGATCGTGTCCGTCGGAGTACGGGGCGTCGATGAGGATCTGGCATCCTCGAACCGAACAGTCGTTCCGCAGGAGCGCGGAATTTCATATGGTGTAAGTCCCCGGCGGCGGAGGTGGTTGTGCGCGACCCCTTGGCGGAACCTTCGGATCTGATCCGCAGCGTCTCCCGCGCGCTACGAGTGCTCGAGTCGGTCGGTCGTGCCCCCAAGGGCCTGACCGTCAAGCAGATCGCCCGGCGGTGTGAGCTGACCGTCGCCACGACCTACCACCTTGTCCGGACCCTGGCGTACGAGGGCTACGTGATCCGGCGCGAGGACGGCACCTACATCGTGGGGTTGGAGGTCGCCGACCGGTACCGGGAACTCGTGGCCGCCTTCCGCGGGCCGCCCGCGGTCGGGGAGACGCTGCGCCGGGCCGCCACGGAGACCGGCTACAGCCACTACCTGGGACGGTTCGTCGGCGGGCAGGTGGCGATCACCGCGATGGCCGAGGGGCCGCGGTCACCGTACCTGGAGGACCTGGTCCCCGGCTTCGACGAGGGGGCGCACGCCACCGCGCTCGGCAAGGCGCTGCTCGCCACACTGACGGCCGAGCAGCGCTTCCGCTATCTGCGCGAGTACGGCATGCGGCCGTTCACCACCGCCACGCTCACCACCGCCGAGGCATTCGAGGCCGACCTGGCCGCCGGCGAGCGGCGCGGCATGCAGCTGGAGCTGGGGCAGTTCCGCCAGGGCGTCGCGTGCGCCGCCGTGCTCGTGAGTCCCGACAAGGACATGGAACGCCGCGCCGTGCTCGCGTGCGCGCTGCCGGCGAGCGAGATGATGACCTCCGCCCGGGTGGTCCGCGCCAAACTGCTCACCGCGGCCCGGGCGGTCGCCGACAGCATCGCCGCCGAGCACTGACCGGCGTACGCCACGGGGCCCTCCCCCCGGCTGGGAGAGGGCCCCGCGGGGCGGTCCGCTGCCGGACCGCCGGAGAAGGTCAGCTGCCCACCGGGCGGCCGTCGAGACGCCAGGTGACGACCACGCCCGGCTTGGCGAAGTCGCCGTCCGGCCAGGTGGAGGCGGGCTTCTCGACCGACGCGCCGGTGATCTCACCCGGGTGCTGGACCGCCACGAAGACCGACCGGTTGTCCTCGGTGATGAACGGGCCGCAGGTCTCCGCACCGAGCGGCACCGTGAGGAACTGCTTCAGGTGACCCCGCTCCGGTCCTTCGAGGGCGGTGGCGAAGAGGCCGTCGTTGCTGCCCAACGCGTTGCCGTCGGTGGAGATCCAGAGGTTGCCGGTGGCGTCGAAGGCGACGTTGTCCGGGCAGGAGATCGGCGAGACCCTGGTCTTGTCGTACCCGGCGAAGTACGTCGACGGGTCGCTCGGGTCGCCGCAGACGATCGGCAGCGACCAGGCGAACGTCTCGGCGCTGTTGTCGCCCCGGTCCTCGACGAGTTCGAGGATCTGCCCGTGCTTGTTGGCGTTGCGCGGGTTGGCCTCGTCCGCCTTCGGGTTGCTGCCGACGCCCCGGTTGGTGTTGTTGGTGAGCGCCACGTACACCTTGCCGGTGAGCCTGCTCGGCTCGACGTCCTCGGGACGGTCCATCTTGGTCGCGCCGACCTTGTCGCCGGCGAGCCGGGTGAAGGTGAGCACGTCGGCGGCGGTCATTCCGTCGACGTACGAGCGGTTGCCGCTCACCAGCCTGATCCAGCGACCCCGGCCGTTGAAGGCGCCGTCGGAGGGGAGCGTGCCGGAGCCGTCGATCTCCCCGGCGCTGTTGCCCTCCAGCTTCGCGACGTAGAGCGTGCCGGACTCCAGCAGCGTGAGGTTGTGCCGGCGGGCCACCGCCGAGTCGCCCGGCATGAACTTCTTGTCCGAGACGAACTTGTAGAGGTAGTCGAACCGCTCGTCGTCACCCATGTACGCCACCGCGTGACCGCTCTTCGCGATGATCACGTTGGCGCCCTCGTGCTTGAACCGGCCCAGCGCGGTGTGCTTGCGAGGGCGGCTCTCCGGGTCGAACGGGTCGATCTCGACGACCCACCCGAAGCGGTGCGCCTCGTTCGGGTGCCGGGCCAGGTCGAAGCGCTCGTCGGCGCGGTCCCACTTCCGGCTGCCGCTCGGGTAGCGGGTGGTGGTCGGGATCCCGTAGCGCTCCAGCTTCGGCTTGAGCTCGGCCGGCGCGCCGTCGCCGCCGACGAAGTACTGGTTGAAGTTCTCCTCGCCGGAGAGCACCGTGCCCCACGGGGTCACCCCGCCGGCGCAGTTGTTGAGCGTGCCGACGACCGTGCGGCCCTTGGGGTCGGCCGCCGTACGCAGCCAGGCCGAGCCCGCCGCCGGGCCGGTGAGGTCGAAGGTCGTGCCCAGTGCGGTGACCCGCCGGTTGTACGGCCGGCGGCCCTTGCCGACCGGGCGCCACTGCCCGGTCTCGTCGACGCGTTCCAACTCCACGACGGACATGCCGTGCGCGGCCATCGCCACGCGGATCTGCTCCACCGAGAGGTTGTCCAGGCCCGGGAAGCCGGGGAACATCAGGTCCTCGTTGGTGTACTCGTGGTTGACCACGAGCAGCGCCCGCCGGCCGTGCTTGTCGAGCGGCAGCACACCGACGAAGTCGTTGTTGTAGCCGAACTGCTTCGCCTGCGCCGCGGCGGTCTGCCGGTGGAGGTCGAACTCGGGCGCGCCGGGCACCACCTCGTCACCCCACTTGATGACGACGGCGTGGTCGTACCCGTTCGGCACCACGAGCGTGTCGAGCTTGTTCGGCGGGATCGGCGTGAAGGTCAGCGCGCCGTTGCCGACCCCACCGCCCGGGCGGCCGGCGCGGGCGGGGGCCGCCGTACCAGCGGTCGCCGCGCCGGCGGCCGCCGCGGGGGCCGCGCCGGCCAGCGCGCCGGCCGCCGCGCCGCCGAAGCCGAGCACCAGCGCGCCGACCGCGCCGGCCCGGACGACGCCGCGCCGGGAGACCTCGGCGTTCACGACGTCGCCGAAGTACGCGTTGTCCGATGTGTTCGGCACGGGGTGGTCGCAGGCGTTGCCACAGCGGTAGAGACAGGTCATGGCGTCACGGCTGCCGTGGCGGGTGCTGCCCAGCAGTGGGAGCAGCCGGGGGCGGTCAGTCATGGGGAGCCTCCTGACGAGGGGTCATGGTGGTGTGCGGGGCCCGACGTTGTGGGCGTACCGGCGGGACGCTAGGAGGGCGTGATGAGCGACCGTCGGCGTGAACGTGAACCGGGCGTGAACACCTCGCCGGGACGGCCGGTGGCGCAGCCGTGCTGACCTCGGACTGAACCGATCGCGGTGGCCGCGCGTATTCCCGGGCGAACGCACCGTCGGACTCGCGACGGAAGCGAGGAGACCGCCATCAGCGACCACGACGCCGACCTGCTCCGCGCGCTGCACGACGAGCACGCGGAGGCGCTGTACGCCCACGCCCTGCGGCTGGTCAACGGCGACCGGCAGCGCGCCGAGGACCTGGTGCAGGAGACGCTGCTGCGCGCCTGGCGGCACCCCGAGTCGCTCGACCCGCGGCGTGGCTCCGTCCGCGCCTGGCTCTTCACCACGGCACGGAACCTGGCGATCGACGCGTGGCGGCGGCGGGCCACCCGCGTCGGTGAGGTCTACACCGACGAACTGCCCGAGCCGCCGGAGGTCGTGGACGAGGCCGAACGCGCCGTGGAGGCGTGGACCGTCGCCGAGGCGTTGAACCGGCTCAGCCCGACCCACCGTGAGGTGCTCGTCGAGTGCTTCTACCAGGGCCGGTCGGTGGCCGAGGCGGCCTCCCGGTTGGGCGTGCCGCCGGGCACGGTGAAGTCCCGGACGCACTACGCGCTGCGCTCACTACGGTTGGTCCTGGCGGAGATGGGGGTGACGGGATGACCCGGTGCGAGTTCGCGCACGACGACGGCGCGTACGTGCTGGGAGCGCTCGCCCCCGCCGAGCGGGCCGCGTACGAGCGGCACCTGGCCGGGTGCGCGGAGTGCCGCGAGGCGGTCGCCGAGATCGCCGTGCTGCCCGGGCTGCTCGGCCGGCTCGACCCGGCCGGGCTGGAGCAGTTCCTCGTGCCCACGTCGGGTCCGTCGCTGCCGGCGCTGCTCGACGAGGCCCGCGAACGGCGACGCCGCGAGCGGGCCGCCAACCGCCGGCGGTACGCGTTGACGGCCCTCGCCGCGGCGGGGCTGGCCCTGGTGGCGGGCGTCGGTGCGGCCGTCGTGGCGCCCCGGGAGACCGCCCCGCCCGCCGAGCAGGTGCGGATGGTTGCCATGCAGCCGGTGGCCGGCACCGTCCCGGTGCACGCCGAGGTGGGGTTGACCGGCACCGGTTGGGGCACCGAGGTGACCATGCACTGCGGGTACGAGCGTCGCGCCGGCTACGCCAGGGCGTACACCTTCCGGCTGGTGGCGCACGGCCCGGACGGCGCCACGGAGCAGGTCGGGTCCTGGCTGGCCGCGCCCGGCGACGACGTGCGGTTCACCGGCGTCACGCGGTTCACCGGTGCCGAACTGGTCCGCCTGGAGCTGCTGCGCGCCGACGGCACCCCGGTCTTGACCTACGACGTCCGCTGAGCCCTCGGCGCCGCAACCCTCCGCGATCTTGCAGTTTCGGCCCCTGATACGGGGCTATTGCCCGGTTTGCCGGGGCAGGAAGTGCAAGATCGCGGAGGGGGGCGGGGCGGGCTCGGGGACCGCGGCTGCCAGCCGGGAGGCGGCGCGGGCCCGACGGGTCTGGCGCAGCGCGTCGACGGTGAAGACGATCAGCGCGAGCCAGACCAGCGCGAAACCGGCCAGCCGGGCCGGCGGCATCGGCTCGTGGAAGATCAGCACGCCGCAGCCGAGCTGGAGGATCGGGGCGAGGTACTGGAGCATGCCGAGGCCGGTCAGCGGCAACCGGTTGGCGGCACCCGCGAAGAGCAGCAGCGGAACGGCCGTGGCCGCGCCGGCCAGCACCAGCAGCGCGGTGTGCCCGGCGGAGACGTGCCCGAAGGCGGCGTCGCCGCTCGCGGCGAGCCAGCCGAGGTAGCCGAGCGCGGGGAGCGCCAGGACCGCCGACTCGACGAAGAGCCCCTCCGCCGCGGGCAGGCCGAGCCGCTTCTTCACGAGGCCGTAACCGCCGAAGCTGAGCGCGAGGGTGAGCGCGAGGTAGGGCACGTGCCCGTAGTCGACGGTCAGCACCGCCACGGCCAGGCCGCCGACGCCCAGCGCCACCCACTGCGCCGGTCGGAGCCGTTCACGCAGCACGGTCACGCCGAGCAGGACGACCACGAGCGGGTTGATGAAGTAGCCGAGCGCCGTCTCCACGACCCGGTCGGAGTTGACGCCGTAGATGTAGGTGCCCCAGTTCACGGCGATGAGGGCCGCCGCGGCGCCGATCCCCGCGAGGGCGCGGGGCCGCCGCGCGAGCGCCCGCAGGAAACCGATGTTGCGCTGGGCGGCGAGCAGCAGCGCCACGAAGGCCACCGACCACACGATCCGGTGGGCCAGGATCTCCAGCGGCCCGGCGGGTCGCAGCAGCTTGAGGTAGATCGGGAAGAAACCCCAGAGCAGGTACGCGCCGAAGCCGTAGAGATATCCCAGACGCTGCGGTGTCACGCCTCCACCGTAAGGGGTGACCCGCCGTTTGACTCATGTCCGGTGACGGGCGTCACCTGACTGTCGCGCCCGTCGTACTCCATCCAGCGCTCCGGAAGCACCGGCGTGAAGCCGACCTTCGCGTACACGCCGTGCGCGTCGTTCGTGGCCAGCACGATGCGCCGTACGCCCAGGTCGGCCAGGTGGTCCCGGACCGCACCGGCCAGCCAGGTGCCGAGGCCGCGCCCACGCTCGGTCCGGTCGACGTAGACGTCGCACAGCCAGGCGAACGTCGCCCGGTCGGTGACCACCCGGGCGACGGCGACCTGCCGGCCGTCGCCGGGCCGGTAGACGCCGAACGGAATCGACCCGGCGAAGGCCCGCTCCACCGTGTCCCGGTCGCGCCCCATCGCCCAGTACGCGTCGGCGCTGAGCCACTGGTGTACCCGGGCCAGGTCGAGCCGGTCGGGATCGGTGCTGAGCAGGTAACCGTCGTCACGGGTCAGGGTGAACATCCCGAGACGGTAACCCCGCCGGCCGGTCACCGCGGGGGCCAATTCCCGCAGTCTGGTCGTCGCGGCGCGCTCCAGGCCCGCAGCGCCCTCCGGGTCGCGCGGTCGTCCGCCGCCACGGAGCGCTTCGCGGCGGCCCAGCCGGGGCGGGGTGCTCCGGTGCCGGTCAGTCGCGGTCGAGGACGGCGCCGAGGATCCAGGTCACGACGCTGACGAGGAGCGCGCCGAGCACCGCCTCCGGCCAGAAGCCGTCCACGTGGAACGGCAGCCCGGCCTCGCCGGCGATCCAGCTCGTGAGCAGGAAGAGCAGGCCGTTGACGACCAGCGCGATGAGGCCGAGGGTCAACAGGTAGAAGCCGCAGCCGACGGTCTTGATGATCGGCTGGAGCACCGCGTTGACCACGCCGAAGATCGCCGCCACCAGGATCAGGGTGGTGACCGTCCCGGCGACGGAGTCCGCGTCCAGGGTGATGCCGGGAATGAGCAGGGTCGCCAACCAGAAGGCGAGCGCCGTGGTGGCCAGCCGGATCAGAAGGCCCTTCAGAAAACCCATGGCGGGGATCGTGCCATGCGGCGACCACCGGCGGAACCCGTGAAGATCCGTCGAGCGCGGTCGGTGGGCGGCCGACAACGCGCCGTGCGGCCGGCGGCCGGGCGATCGGTGGATGCGTGGGCGGCGGCCGGCATCACGGCTGACAGCCCGGAGCGGGTGCGGCTTCCCCGGAAACCGGGAGGGTGGGCGCCAACGGGAACCGGCGGGACGGGTGACCGACGAGATGCGCCTCGACCGGGGTGAGCGAGAGCCGCGCCCACCGAAGCGCCCGACGGTTGACGACCGCCACCATGTCGTCCCGGATCCGGGTCAGCATCTGCGCCGAGTCGCCGAGCCCGAGCGCGGTGCCGGCCAGCGCGGCCTCGCCGGGGTGCAGGGGTTGCAGCACGGCCAGGTCGGCGCGGCCCAGGGCGTCCACGTCGGACGGAGTGAGCTCGTCGCGTACCACGAGCGTCGACCCCCACGGTCGTTCCGGTTCGGCGCCGGCCGGCACCGGGCCCGCGTCGAGCACCACGAGCAGCGGAACCAGCGGGGTGCCCGCCCCGGTGGGGACCGGCCGGCCGGGTGGCAGCAGCGGGATGGACCCGGTCGGCGTGCCGACGCCACGCACGAACGGCTCCCACACCCGTGGCCGCGCGGTCCGCACCACCACGCGGGCGCCGAGCGCCAGCGCCCGCAGCACCACGAGCTGCGCGACGCGTACGCCGCCGACCACCACCACCCGCGTGCCCTCGGGGCGGAACAGCCGGACGGTCAGCGCGGCGCCGTGCCGGTTGGTGCCGATCATCAGCCCGGCCGCGCCCAGCGTCAGGTCCAGTGCGTCCGGTGCCGGCCCGGAGCCGACTGGCGGCCCGCCCAGCGCCAGCGGCAGTGTGCCGGCCAACCCGTGCGCGTGCGCGCCGTCCCACCGGCGGGCGTGCCCGCCGAGCGCCGTGACGAGCCGGTCCAGCTCCTGCGCCGCGATCGACAGCGCGTGGCGAGACCCGGCCGCGAGGCGTACGGCAAGCGTCTCGCCGCCGGCCGCCGGGCCGGCGTGGAGCGACACGGTCGTGGCGGCGGCCGGCAGGGCCAGCAGCCGGGCCACGAGCCGCCCGGGCCGGTCGTCGGGCACGTCGGGCCACCGCTCCAGCCCGAAGGTGGCCTGGTGCAGCTCGCCGGTGCGCACGACCGTCCACTCCTCACGGACGGGTCCGCCCTCGTGATGGGCCAGTTCGGTGAGCAACCGCAGTGCGGGGGTGACGCCGAGCGGACGTGCGTCGAGCGGCCGCAGCCGCCGCACGATCCGGCGGACGGCACCCGCGAGGGCCTGGCGCAGCTCCTCCGGCGACCATCCGTCGACCCGCAACGCGCGCACCGCGAGGACGGCCCGCTCCCGGCCGGGCAACCGCCCGTCGGTCAACTGCCGGTAGGACGTGCCGGCCGCACCGCCCACGGCGGGTGCGGGCAGCGCCGTGACCACGAGCTGGATCCGGATCGGCGGCGCGTCCGCCGGGGCGGACGGCAGGAGCGCCGAGGGCGCCGGGAGCGGCCGGTGCCCGTCGCCGAGCAGGTCGCCCGGATCACCGAGTTCCAGCAGGGCCACGAGGCCCGTCGCGTCGTCCAGCACGGCGGCGGGCGCGCCGGCCAGCTCCGCGGGACGGACGGCGGCACCGGGGTCGACCAGGTCGAGCAGGGCGGCCGGTGGGGCCTGCGCGGGCAGGGCCCGGCGTCGGGTCAGGTAACCGAGCCCGCTCGCCGCCCACTCGAAGAGCCAGCGGCCCCGGACCGGCAGCCAGGCCAGCGCCAGCAGCAGCGCGGCTGCCGACGTGGCGCCCACCAGCAGCCCGGGCCCCCGGCCGAGGGCGGCCACCGGCAGCGCCAGCGCCACCTGCGCGGCGGCGATCTGACCCGCCCGGACACGCGCGGACCGGCGGACCGCGATCCGCGGCGACGGCGTACGACCGGTGGGTCCGGCGGCCACCGGCGGACCGGAGACCGGGGCCGCATCGCGGCGCGCGGCGGGGCGGGAGTCGACGATGCCGCCCGCCGTCATCACGCCTCCCCGACGATCACCGACCGCTACGTTGCTGACGCACATCGTAGGGGAGTGTCCGTGCCCGCGTTGTCCACAGGGGATCGGAGTGGGGTAGCAGAACAGCAACCGGACGGCTACCGTCAGCCACGAGTTCCGCTGAGCCCCGCGCCCACCGTGCCCGACATCCCGGGCGCGAGCGGCGCGTCCCCGGAGCGGGCGCGCCGATGGCCAGCCACGACCGAGATGCGAGGTGAGGTCCGGAGTGTCGCAGACCCAGGCGGAAGCCGCGGTGATGCAGCAGACCGCCGCGAAGTTCGAGCAGGTGGACCAGTCCCTGCAGTCGATGCTCAGCAGCCTGATGGCCGAGCTGGAGGTGTTGCAGCAGGCCTGGCGTGGCGCCGGTGGGCGGTCGTTCGAGCAGGTGAAGCAGCAGTGGGCGCAGGACCAGGCGGCGTTGCAGCGGGCCCTGCGGGAGACCGCGGGCGCGATCCGCACGGCCGGGCGGCAGTACGACGCCTCCGACACCGAGGCGGCCGGCCGGGTCGCCGGCGCCAACCGCGGCGGCATCCAGCTGCCGCTCTGACCGATCCAGGGGAGGGATCCGCAGGTGGACAACGGCGTACTGGTCGTCAACTTCGCCGCGCTGCAACAGGCCAGCGCGGACATCCAGAAGGCACTCAACACGCTCGACTCGCAGCTCGGCCAACTGGAGCGCGACGCCGCGCCGCTGGTGGCCAGCTGGACGGGTGACGCCCGGCAGGCGTACGAGCAGCGGCAGGCACGGTGGCGCGCGGCCTCGCAGGACCTGCAGGCCATGTTGCGTGACATCAAGATCGCGGTCGACGAATCGGCCTCCGACTACCTCGACACCGAGAAGAGGAACGTCGGCCTGTTCCAGTGACGGCGACGCCGCCGGCGCCGCACCGGAGCAGGGCGACCGATCGGCACCCGCTCCGGCGGTGCCGGCTGGTGCGGCGCCCGCTCGGTGGCAGCGTCGGCTGGTGCGGCGTCCGCTCGGTGGCGGCGTCGGCTGGTGTGGCGCGCTCGGTGGCAGCACCGGCGCGTCGATGGTGGAGCCGGTCGTCTCCGGCCGGCTCCACCCCTGCGGGACCGGCATGCCGGATCACCCGGCCTGCCGGGCAGCGTGAGTCGCACGGCCGGTGCCGCCGTGGGCGTACTGCCCCATGGAACGGCGCTCAGGCCGGGCCGGCCGGCTGCCCCACCGGCGCGGCGTTCCGGCCGGGTCGGCCGGCTGGCCCACGGGAACGGCGTTCAGGCCGGGTCAGCCGGGCGCCAGCGCCGGCGCGTGCCGCGGGGCAGCACGAGGGCGAGCAGCACGACCGCGGCGGCCACCGCGCCGGCGGCCGCCGCCACGACCAGCGCCCGGTCCCGGGCGGCTGCCCGGCGGGCCTGCTGGGCCCGCCGCGCCGGGTCGACCCGCTCGTCGGCCAACGCCGCCACCGGACGTGCGCGGACGGGCGCGCCGCCGGGAGTCTCCGTGACGGCCCGGTAGGGGTTGAGCACGCCGGCGCCGTACCCGCCGTCGGGTGCCGGATCGGTGGTCGCGACGATCCGCTCCGCCACCTGGGCGGCGGTCAGGTCGGGGTGGTACGCGCGCAGCAGGGCCGCGGTGGCGGCGACGAACGGCGCCGCGTAGCTGGTCCCCTCGGCGCGGCGGTGCCCGTGGCCGGGTGCCGCCATGAGCACCTCGCTGCCCGGGGCGACGAGATCGACGTACGGGCCGGCCTGCGAGAACGAGGCACGCGACCCGTCCGGGGCGATGGCGCCGACCCCGAGCACCCCGTCGTACGCGGCCGGGTACGGCGTGGGGTCGCCCGCCTCGTGCAGGTTGCCAGCGGCGGCCACCACCACGACGTCGTGCGCGTGGGCGTACGCGACGGCCGACCGGACGGCCGGACTGTCCACGTAGAGCACGACGGAGAGGTTCAGCACGTCGGCACCGTGATCCACCGCCCACCGGATCGCCCGGGCGAACTCGGCGGCGCTGACCGTACGCCCCGACTCCCGTCCGTCCACCACCTGCTGCTCACTCACGCGTACCGGCAGGATCCGGGCGCCCGGCGCCAACCCGCGGAACGCGACGCCCGGCCGGGAGGTCGCGGCGATGATGCTCGCCACGCCCGTGCCGTGACCGGCGCAGTCCCGGGTGCCGTCGCCGCCCGCGTCGAGCAGGTCCGTGCCGTCGAGCACCCGGCCGTCGAGCTGCGGATGCTCCCGGTCCACCCCGGAGTCCACCACCGCCACGGTCACGCCGGTGCCCGTCGTCAGGGAGGCGAGCCGCTCGGGGGCGTACCGCTGCTGCGGCCACGGGAGGGCCGCGACGGGCCGGACGGCGGCCGGCGGAGTCGGGCAGCCGGGCGCCGCCCGGAGGGCCGCGACCGTCGGCGGAGCGGCCTGCCGGGCCGCTGCGGTGGCCGGTGCGCCGGTGATCAGGGTGGCCGTCAGAGCTGCCGCAGCGGGCCACACCAACGCCCGGGACATCGACCGCCTCCGTATCGTGTCGGCTCCGCGACGGGATGTTATCGCCTCTCGTGCGCGGCGGCGCACCGCCGACGGCCTGCCATTGTGATCTTGTTACTACCTTGTAGGTTGTAGGCGATGCCTGTGGCCTGTTCTCGGGAGGAGAGGTGGCCGTGACCGAATGGGAGCCGGCCACGGAGGTCGAGGCGGCGATGCGGGACGCGCTGCGCGCCCACGACCAGGAACGATACTTCCGGATCCTGGCCCGGACGGATCTCCTCCTCCCGGTGGCACAGCCGACGGCCGGTCAGGCGCCGACCGGATGGGGCACCTGGACCAGCGGCGGTCGCACGCACGTGCTCGCGTTCACCTCCGCCACCGCGTTGCGGGCGTGCCTCGGCGAGAGCGCCGGTGGTCACCGCCGCACCCCGTACGCGGAGCTCGCCGCCGGATGGCCCAACCCGGAATGGTGGCTGGCCGTGAACCCCGGCCTGCCCATCGAGGGTTACCTGCCGGCCTGGTACGTCGCCCAGCTCTCCCGCGGCGACGTACGGCTGCCCGGTCGTACCCTCGGTGCCCGTGCCCGCCTGGAGCGGGTGGAGTCGCTGGCCCGGGCCCGAGCTGCGGCCACCGGTCGGGACACGTCCCCGTCGCCGGTCACGGGTCCGGGCGCCGCGCCGTCACCCGATGCCGGTGCCGTCGGCCTGCCGGGTCGGACGTCGTTCCGGGGTGCCGCGCCGACCGCCGGGCTGCCGCTCGTCGAGACGGCCGGGCCCGCGTCCCGGGTACCGTCACCCGCACCCGCACCCGCACCCGCGGCGCTCCCGCGCCGGTCGGGCGACGCGCCTCCGGCCGCCTGGCGGCCGTCCGGCGCCGATCCGGCCCCGACGACCGGTGGGGAGCGACCCACCCCGCCACCGCCGTTCCTCGCCCCCGGCGGCCGACCCGGCCCGGATCCGGGACGACCGCTTGCGACGCGGCCGGGCGCGGTCGAGGCGGCGGGCGGCAACGGCACGAGGGCGGGCGGCCCCGCCGAGCCGCCGCGCCGCTCCTTCTTCGAGCCCGCCTCCGGGCGGCGGTCGGCGTCCCGGGATCCGGCCGACCGGGCGGCGCCGCCGTCCCGGTTCGGCCGTAGCGACCAGCCGTTCCCTCGCCGTGGCCCGGTCGACGGGCCGAAGGACGCGGAGGCCACCCAGGCCTTCTTCACCCCGGCCCGGCAGCCGACGCCCGCTCCCCGGCCGTCCTCCGGCGGTGGGCGGGCGGGGGACAGTGCCGAGGCGACCCAGCCCTTGCGCTACCGGCGGCCCGACCCACAGGCCGACGAGCCCACGCGGGCCTTCGGCCTGTCCGTGCCGCCTCCGCCACCAGGCCGCCGCCCCGGCACCGACCTGGGCGGCGAGCCGACCCAGCCGCTGCCGCCGCGTCCCCGGGTGGAGCCCGATCCGGGCCCCGTCGAGGAACTGCCGCCATCCGCCGCGGAGCCGGTGTCCGGCCCACCGGCCCCCCGCCGCGGCTTCACGCCCATCGTCATCGAGGGCACGATCGTGGAGTCCCGGGATCTCGACCCGCCGGGAGCCGGCGGGCCGGGGACCGCCGCCTCCGCCGGCCCGTCGACGGCCGGCTCCGGAGGGCGTACGGAGGGCGCCGACCCGTGGACCGCCGCCCCCCGAGCCCGCTCCGGCGAGGCCGACTTCTGGTCAGCGTCCCGCCCGACCTCCCCGGCCGGCGCCGGCACGACCGGGACGTCGGCGGGTGGTACGACCGCAACGTCGGCGGGTGGCGCCCTGTGGACGGCCGGCGCGTCGGGCGACGTCTCCGCGACGCGTGCCGGCTCGCCCGGGTCCGAGGACGCGACGGTCAACCTGGGCGTGCCGGCGGGGAGCACCGCGACCACCACCACGAGTCCCGCTCGCGCCGGAAACGACGAGCGTCCGTCCCCCGTCCCCGCGCCGGGTGGTTCGGCCGCCGGAGCGGCCAGCGACACGTCGGCGGCCGAGTCCCGAGCCGCCACGACCGACGACTCCGTCACCTCGGCGTCCGGCCCGACGGCCGGCGGCCCGACCACGGGAACGTCCACCGGCGCGGCGGGAACCTCGGACCCGGCCGCGGACGCCGGAACGTCGCACCCGGCCGCCGGCGGCGCACCGGTGACGTCGGACCCGGCCGCCGCCGGAACTCCGGGGACGAGCCCCACCGCGGGTACGAGTCCCACCGGTTCCGCCGCCCCCGACCGCGCCGGACAGCCGGCCGTCGAGTTCCAGCCGGCGAACGCCGTCGAGGAGGACCTGCTGACCGCGGCGGGCGCCGGCAGCACGGACACCTTCCTCTCCACGCTGCTGCTGGCGCGGGTGCTGCTGCCGGTGGCCGCCGGTTCGGCCCCCGGCAGCCGTCCCGGCGACCCGGGGTTCGTGTGGCGTACGGAGGAACTGGACGGCGAGACCTTCGTGGTGGTCTACACCTCCGCGGAGCGGATGGCCGACCACGTCGACGGCGGGGTGGAGACCGTCCAGGTCAAGTTCGTGCAGCTCATCCGCCGCTGGCCGGACGAGGCGTGGTCGTTCGCCGTCAACCCGGGCACGCCGGTCGGCGCGAAGCTGCCCGGCGAGCAGATCATCGGCTTGGCCAACTGGGCCGCCGAGGTCGGCCTGGGCGACGACACGGAGTTCGAGGACGCGGCGGCCGTCACCGAACCGGTCGAGCGGCCCCGGTCGACGCCGAAGCCCGCCGACCCGTCCCGGCCGGTGCTCATGCAGAAGGCGGTGGCGCCCAGTCAGGTGGCGTACTACCTGGAGCGGGGCTACGACCGGGTCTCCGGTTTCGTGCACCGGGCCCCCGAGGTCGCCCACCTGAACACCCCGGCCAAGCTGTACGACGCGCTGGGGCTGGGCTACCCGGACTCGCCCTTCTCCCGGGACGCCGAGGAGATCTACGTGCTGCGGTGGCCGGCGTACCGCCCGAGCCTCTACCGCATCCCCTACGGCGGGCAGACCGAGGCCGCCATGCGGGCCATGGAGGGTTGGGTCATCGAGCGCCCGCCGTTCCGCGGCAACGGCTTCGCGCCCGGGGAGAGCAGCGACGTCGTGGCGGAGTTCAAGGTGGACAGCGCCCGCCTCCCGCACGGCGCCCAGCTCTGGCGCATCGGAGCGGACGGCACCGAGCGGGTCGTGGCCGTCCTCGACAGCGACGCGCTGCGTTGGCGGGAGGTGGAGGCGCAGTGATCCGCGACGGTTACGTGGCCCGCTGGCGTGGCCGGGAGTACCAGGCCAGCCCGGACGGGGACGACGTCCGCCTCTACCAGCCGGATCCGGGCGAGGGCTTCGAGGAGGTGCGCCCCGGCCGGTACGTGCGGGTGCTGCCGATGGCCGAGGTCGAGGATCTGGCGTACGTGCGGACCACCTGCACCTGGCAGGGGCAGCCGTTCATCGTGCTGGGCGAGCACGACGGCTGGCTGCGGGTGGAGTACACCGGTGGGCGGTGGCCGGTCGCCCAGGCCATGCGGCTCGAGGTCTTCGACTTCGGCGTCTACCAGGGCTGGGCGCCCGCCGCCGAGGTCACCGACCTGCGCGAACAGCGGATCTGAGCGCGGCGGTCAGGACTTCGTCCAGCGCAGGACCTCGCCGAGCACCACGTCGGGGGCCTCGACGTGGGGGAAGTGCCCCACCCCGTCGAGCAGACGCCACTCGTACGGCGCGATGACGTACCGGCCGGACCCCTGGGCGGTACGCGGCAGCGAGGCGACGTCGGCGGCGCCGTGCAGTTGCAGGGTCGGGGTCACGAGCGGCTTCTGCATGAGCTTCACGAAGCGGTAGCCGTGCAGGCGCAGCACCGACCGGAACGCCCAGCGGTAGCCCTCCAGCGCGCAGAAGGCGGCCTGGGGGATCCGCATGGCCTCCCGGCACCGCTCCGCGTACGCGGCGAAGCCGGCGCTGGCCACCCACTCCGGGCCGCCCCAGCGGCGCAGCAGTTCCTCGACGACCGCCCCGCCGTCGCGGGTCAGCACGTGCTCGTACCGGGGGAGCTGGAACTTCAGCGCCGGTGTGGACGCCGCGAACTGGCCGCGCGGGTCGGCGAAGATGGCGGCGCGCAGCCGCAGCGGGTGCGGCGCGCCGAGCACCACGAGCCGGCGTACGAGCTGCGGGTGGAACGAGGCGGCCGTCCAGGCGATCAGGCCGCCGGCCCCCGTGCCGACCAGGGTGGCGGAGCGCTCGCCGAGGGCGCGGATCAGGCCGGCGACGTCGGCCGCGAGGGTGTAACCGTCGTACCCTCGGGGCGGCTTGTCGCTGGCGCCGTACCCGCGCAGGTCCATGGCGACCGCCCGGAAGCCGGCGTCGGCCACGGCCGGAAGCAGGTCGTGCCACGCCCACCAGTGCTCGGGAAAGCCGTGCAGGAAGAGGACCATCGGCCCGGTGCCGGCCTCGACCACGTGGAACCGGCTGCCGTTGGCGCCGACGAACCGGTGTGTCCAGGGCCCTTCGGTGAGGACGCAGGACTCGTCGACGGGCCCGCCGTACTGGTCGGTCATGTGTCTCAGACTAGGGCCCCGACTCGATCAGCGGTCGGGGCCGTCCGGCCGAGGGGCGGTCGGGGCCGCCGACAGTCGGGGCTGTCCGGTAGCCGGGGCTGTCCGCTGGCGGGGCCCCGGCCACCGGTTCCGCCGCCCGGAACGGCAACGGCGCCCGAGGGGAACCCCCGGGCGCCGTCGCCGTGTCACCGGATCAGGAGATGCGGATCTTCATCGAGGTGCCGTCCTGCTCCAGCACCCTGATCTTGACACCGACCGCGGGGAGCTTGACGCCGTGGTTCGGCAGCTCCTCGTAGAAGTACTTCTTGGTGTCGTCGAACAGCGGCTGGGCGTCCTGGCCCCGGATGTACTGCGGCTGGCTGTTCAGGTGCAGGGTGAACGAGTCGGCCTTCTTCAGGCTGAACGGCGCGTCGTACACCTGGACCCGGGCCCGCCACGGCTGACCGGTGAGGTTGTAGATCGGGCGCGGGTGCGCGTCGATGTACATGTTGCGGCCCTCACCGGGGTGCGCGGCCGTGTTGTTGTCCGGCCAGCGGGTGTTCCAGTACGAGATGAGCAGGCCTTCCTGGTACGCGTAGTGGTCCACCCAGTCCGGGCGGGTGTTCGTGTAACCGAAGAAGTACGGCCCGGTCTTCAGGTACTTGTCGTACGAGACGTACGACCGGTTGCCCGCGATGTAGTAGTTGTCGAACAGGCGGGTGTAGGTGGCACCCACGGCCTGCCAGCCCTGCAGGGTCCAGCCCGCGTCGGCGGTCTCGGCGCCGTCGGTGAACACGGTCTGGCCGTCGGCCGTCACCGTGATCGCGTCACCGAAGAAGCCGCCCTCGGCCACGCCGCCGTCGGTGACGTAGTGCAGGCGGACCTGCGCCACCTTGCCGGCGATGGAGTCCAGCGGGATGTTGATGTCGGCCCAGGCGCCGTTGCTGCTGCCGTCGAGGGCCGGGCGGCCGGCGCCGTCGACGCCGATCGGCTGGCCGTTGACGGTGCCGTCGAGGTCGGTCCAGGTCTGGCCGCCGTCGGTGGACGCCTCGAAGTAGAGGTAGTCGTACCCCTCCTCGATGGCGTACTTGCCCTTGAGCGACAGGCTGGCCGTCGACTTCCCGGTCAGATCGAACGTCCTCGTCATGCTGTTGTTGAGGTCGTCGTCATTGCCCGAGAAGTACTGCTTCGACCCCTCGAACGGTTGGCCGTAGTTGAAGGTGTACTCCCGTTGGGGCAGCACCACCACCACGGCCTGCGCCTTCTTCGAGTTGTACTCCTGCGGGCCGAGGTCGAGCGTGCGCTTCTGCCCCGCCACGACGACCTCGTAGTCGAGCCAGCCGAGCTGGAGCTTGTTCCACGCACCCAGGTCGCCGCCGCGCTCGCCGATGCCGGCGTCGTTCTTGGCGCCGAGCCGGCTCTGGGCCATCAGGGTCCAGTGCTCGTTGTTGTTGTCCGCCGAGCCGTAGTCGTCCGGCAGACCGAGGTCGTGGCCGTACTCGTGGTAGAAGACGCTGCGGCCGCCGTTCTCCGGCTGGATCGTGTAGTCGCGGACCCAGAGACCGGTGTTGCCGATCTGGGTGCCACCGATCGGGAAGTTCGGCGGGCCGACGGGCGAGCTGTTGAACGCCGACCAGCGGTGGCTCCAGATGGCGTCCTCACCCTGGTGCGGGTCGCCGTCGGCCTGGTCGCCGCCGGAGTGGACGATCTGGAAGTGGTCGATGTAGCCGTCCGGCTCGTTGAAGTCGCCGTCGCCGTCGTAGTCGAACCGGTCCCAGGTGTCGTACGACTTCAGGTCCGCGGCGATCTGCGCGTCGGTGCGGCCCTTCGCCTTCTGGTCGGCGTACCAGACGTTGATGGCGTCCCGGATCAGCGCCCACGTGTTCGAGCAGACGTTGTCCGAGCAGACCGCCGGGTCGCCGGTCGGGTCGTCGTCGGACTTCGGGTCGTCGGACCGACCGTAGCGGGCCTCGTTGTAGGGGACCTTCACCCAGTCGGTGACCATGCCGTCGACGCTGTAGCGGCCCGAGGACTGCGCCTCGTAGTACTGCTTCAGCGACTCGTCACCCGGGTTGGTGCCGAAGTACAGCTGCCGGAAGTGCTCCGGGCTGAAGTCCGGCTGCCACACCGTGGAGTTGTCCACCGCCCGGTTGGGCTGGGGGATCTGGTTGTGCAGCGGCCCGTCGAAGGTCGTCGGCCCGGCGATGTCCGGGTTCATGTCCTTGTCCGGGTAGGACGGGTGGCGCTGGTTGCCGAACTCCGCCAGGATCACGAAGATCTTGTCGGTGCGCTCGCGCTTGAGCTCGACGTACTGGTCCTTCTTCTTCTTGCCGCTGGCGAACGTGCGGGCGTTGGTGCCCGTGCCGTTCGTCTCACCGACCTTGACGACCGTGCTGCCGTTCCGCTCGACCGGCTTGCTGCGGCCGCTCAGGACGTCGGAAAGGCCCTGCTGGCGCAGTTCGCGGCGCTTGTCCTCGAGCTTGTCGGGGAGTTCGTCCGAAACTGCCTGCGGTTCGGCGGTGGTTGGAGCTGCTGCCGGCAGATTGGGCTGGGGCGCCGCCGAGGCGGACGGGCCGAAGACGAGGCCTGTCGCCGTCAGTGAGAGCCCGAGCAGACCCACTGCGACTTTGCGCACGTGGTACCTCCGGTGATGAAGGAACCGGCCCTTCGGGGATATGGACCGGTGAAGATCGACCCCACGGGTGGGATCAATGGTGAACATAGACACTGGTGTGACGCGTGGGAAGATGCGCGGGTCGATTTGTTGCAAGATTTTGTTGGCGACGTCGCTCTGCGTCACATCCCGGAGGCGTCGGCGCGCAGCGTGAGCAGCGGATCCGTCTCAGGGCGCACGTGCACTGACAAATTTCGATCACTTTGGTCGAGGCGTACGAAAAGGGGCCGGTGGCGTCTCCGCCACCGGCCCCCCGGGTCGCTCGTGTGAATCAGTTGGTGATCCGCACGACCATGTCGTCGCTCGCGTGGATGCCCTGCTGCACGATCTCGATGCGGGTGCCGGTACCGGCCACCTTCACCGAGTTCTGCTCGTTCTGCGGGGACCAGTAGCGGTCCACCACGCTGTCGTCGAAGACCGGGTTGGCCTTCAGCTTCGGCACGGTGACGCCCACCCCGTTGAGGTGGAAGGTCTGCGCCGGCTTCTGCTTGCGGCTGAACGTCGCGTCGAAGGTGCTGCGCCGGTTGGTGATGGTGCCCTGGCCGGGAACCACGATCGGGCCCGGACGGACGTCGACCGGCAGGTTCAGGCCGTAGCCCGGGTGCTCGGACGTGTTGTTGTCGCCGTAGGCGTAGTTCACGTACCAGACCAGCATGCCGGGCTGGTTCGCGAACCGCTCGACCCAGTTCGGCCGGGTGTTGGTGAAGCCGTAGTTGTACCCACCGGTCCGCAGCGTGTCGTCGTACCCGAAGTAGGTCCGGTTCTCCGCGATGTAGAAGCGGGGGTACTCGGCGGTCACCGCGCCGCCCATCCGGGTGAAGCCGCGGGCGGTCCACTCGGGAGCGAGCGTCTCGGCGTCGTCGGTCCAGGCGACGGCGCCGTCGCGGACCAGCGAGATGTCGTCCAGGAACGCGCCGGCGAGGTGCACGCCGCCGTCGCTCTGGTAGCGGTAGCGGAACTGGACCACCTTGCCGGCGTACGCCGACAGGTCGTAGTTCAGGTCCACCCAGGCGCCGCTGGACGAGCCGTCGACACCGGTCTCCCCGGCGTCGATGAGCGGGCTGCTCACCGGCGTCCAGCTCGCGCCGTTGTCGGTCGACACCTCGGCGTAGAGGTAGTCGTAGTCCTCCTCGATGTCGTACCACGCCTTGGCGTTGATCGAGGCGGAGGTGGCGCCGGTCAGGTCGAGCTGCCGGGTGAGGGTGGTGTTGAGGTCGTCGGCGCTGCCGCCCCACCACTCGTACGACCCGCCGTACGGCGTGTTGTACTCGGTGGTCTGGGTCTGCGCGGGCAGGTTCACCACGACGGCCTGGGCCTTCGGGCCGTCGCTGTCACCGGCCGGGCCGAGCGTCACCTGGGTGGTGCCCTCGCCGTACTCGACGGTGTAGTGGTTCAGCCACCCGAGGAAGAGCTTCGACCACGGGTCCATGTAGCCGGGGGTCGTCCCGATGTCCTCGGTGCCGTGGCCCAGCCACGAGCCGGACGCCATGAGGCTCCAGAACCCGACGCCGTTGTCGCCGCCGGCGGTGTCGTAGAGGTCCGGCAGGCCGAGGTCGTGGCCGTACTCGTGGGCGAACACGCCCAGGCCGCCGTTCTCCGGCTCGGTGGTGTAGTCGCGGATCCAGATGCCGGTGTCGCCGATCTGCACGCCGCCGGCCTTGTTGTTCGCCGGGCCGGCGCTGCCGGCCAGGTTCGGGAACGCGGCCCAGCGGTGCGACCAGATGGCGTCCTCGCCCTCGGCGCCGCCACCGGCCTCCTCGCCCTCACCGGCGTGCACGGCCTGGAAGTGGTCGATGTAGCCGTCGGGCTCGTTGAAGTCGCCGTCGCCGTCGAAGTCGTACCGGTCCCACACGTCGAACTGCGCCAGGTACTCCTTGATCTGCTCCGGGCTCTTGCCCGCGGCGACCTGGGAGTCGTACCACGCGCTGGCGCTGTCCTTGATGAAGTTCCAGTAGCCGTCGCTCTCCGGGATGTTGTTCGAGCCGTACCGGGCCTCGTTGAACGGCACGGTCACCCAGTCGGTGACGTCGCCGCCGACGGTGTAGCGGCCGCCGGACTGCTTCAGGTAGAAGTCCCGCATCGACTCGCCGTCGCCGTAGAACATGTCGACGTAGTGCTCGCGGTGGAAGTCGGGTCGCCACATCGTGCTGTTGTCGTCGGTGGCGCTGCCGTCCCAGTCGCGGTCGGGCTCCGGGATCTGGTTGACCACCGGGCCGGGGGCGCCGCCGGTCCGCGGGTCGATCTTGTCACCGAAGTTGACGAGCATCGTGAAGATGGGGTCGACCTTCGGGGGCTGCTGGTACTCGACGAAGACGTCGTCCTTGACCTTGATGACCTTCGAGCCGTTGCGCGTCTGGAGCTTGGCCTTGCCGGAGAGCAGGTCGGCGATGGCCTGCTTCCGGATCTCCCGCTGCTGATCCGCCTTCGGATCGGGGAGGTTGTCCCTGCCGTGCTTGGCCTTGTCGGAACTGGGGGTCGGGCCCGCCGCCGGGGCGCCGGAGGCCGGCGTCGCCACGACTCCCGCCGCCAGCAGCGCGGCCGTGGCGGTGGCCAGGCCGGCTGTGACTCGTCTCCTCAAAGGGTCCCTCCTTTGTGGATCTGTTACATGACAGGATGCTCGAACGCAGCGACTGTCATGAGAAGCGTCACTCACCCTTACAGAGGAGTAGGCGCTTGTCACGGGTCAATTGCCGGTGCCGGTTCGCTGTTTCGCCCAGATATGGACGGGAAATTCAGGGCAAAGCGACCGTAGCCCGAGGCAACAGTAAACGTTACGTTTAGGTCACGGACACGCAGCGTGACGATGGTTATGGGGTGCCCGAGAGTGGAGCGCTGGGGCTCCCGAAAATGTCACGCCGAACGCCGACCGAAGGCGCGCCGGGTGTGAGGGACGGGTCCCCTGGTCCTACGGAACACCGCGACGGCGAGCGGCCCGCCCGGAGCACACGCTCCGGACGGGCCGCACGGATTCGGCCGGTCGGTCAGTTCCGCGCCGGGGTCACCTGGATCATGGCGTACGAGTTGTCCCTCGCCGCCTTCTTGACGGTGAGCGAGACGCCGAAGTTGACGCCCTGGTCACCCGGGTTGCCCGTGCCCAGCACGATGGCCCCGCCACCGAGCGTCACGCCGTAGAACTCCGGCGCCGGCGTGCCGTCCGGGTGGGTCACCCGGGTGGTGTACGGCGCGTTGTTCCGCGACGGCAGCACGACCGACGCGTCGACGTCACGGGCGTACGCCGCGCCGTCCCGGATCTCGATGCCCGGGTACCACCCCTTGGCGTCCGTGAACGTCTTCACCGGCGCCTGCGGCCCGAACTTGGTGCAGTACTCGCTGTACGGCTCGCCCGCGGCCTCCAGGCACTCCTGGAAGGGGTAGGTCGGGTTCAGCGAGAACGCCGCGTTCGACGACTGCGGACGGCTCGGCAGGTTGTCCTGCACCGACGGGTCCTTCTCGGCCGCCGTGCCGCGACGACGCAGCGGGTCGAAGTGCGAGTCGACGATCAGCAGACCACCCTTCGCGCCGTAGCTCGGCAGAGCGGTGAGCTGCCCGGTGACCGCGTTCGAGTCGCCGAGCGTGGTGTCCCGGTACCAGACCAGCATGCCCGGGGCGTTGTACGCGATCCGGTCGACCTTCCACGCGTCGCGCGAGTAGACCGTGTCGTAGGCGTACTTCAGGCCCTTGTCGAAGCCGTCGAAGTTGCGCCACTCCGCCAGGTAGTAGTGGGCCTGGACCTCGGTGCCGCTGGTGATCCGCCAGCCCGTGCCGCTGGTGTCGACGAAGGTGCCGCCGGTCGCCGTCCAGCCGTTGGCGCCGCTCTCCACGTCGTCGCTCCACGTGGTGGCGCCGCCGCCGGTCACCGAGAAGTCGTCGGCGAACCAGCCCCGCTCGACGAACGCCTCGTCGGTCGCCTGACGCAGCCGCAGCTGGACGGTCGTCCCCGCGTACGGCGACAGGTCGACGTAGTCGTGGCGCCAGCCGTCGGTGGTGCCGGTCAGGCCGTACTTCTTGCCGCCGAAGTCGTGCATGCGGCCGTTCGGGTCCTGGTAGTTGTCATCGGTGCTGACCAGGTTGCCGGCCTCGTCGTACACCTTCAGCTCGGTCCAGGAGGTGCCGCCGTCCGTCGAGACCTCGACGAAGCCGTAGTCCCAGTCCTGCTCGATGACGTAGTTGTTCCACATCCAGAACTTCGCGTCCGCGGCCGCCGGCACGTCGACCGAACGGGTCAGCTTGACGTCGGCCCAGTCCTGGTCGTTGCCGCCGTGCCACATGTTGGACCCGCTGTGCGGCGTGGCCAGCGTGATGACCTTGTCCGGCAGGTCGACCTTGATGCCGTCCTCCGTGCCGCGCGGCGTACGCGAGGTCTGCCCGACCTTCACCGTGCGCGACTTCGAGCCGGGGGCGATGGTGAGCGGGTCGGCCCAGCCGAGGACCCACTTGTCCCACAGACCCATGTGGGTCGGCAGCGCCTGGAAGATCTCACCGGAGTGCGACCCGGACGCCATCAGGTCCCAGAAGTCCACGTCGGAGTCGGCCGCGCCGGACGTGTCGTAGAGGTCCGGCAGACCGAGGTCGTGGCCGAACTCGTGGGCGAACACACCGACGCCGGCGTCCTCCGGCTGGACGATGTAGTTCGACACCTGGAGGTTGGTGCCCGGGATGCGGTAGCCGCCCGTCACCGTCGAGGAGTGCGCCCAGACGGCGTACACGCCCTGCGCGCCACCGCCGCTCGACTTGCCCTTGCCGGCGTGCACCAGCACCAGGTGGTCGATCACGCCGTCCGGCTCGAAGACGTTGCCGTCACCGTCCCGGTCGCCCTGGTCCTCGATGTCGTAGTCGGCCCACGGGAAGTCCGGGTCCATGGCGGCCAGGGCGTCGATCGCGTCGGTGGCCAGCCGGCCCACGCCGGCCGGGTTCTCCGGGTGGCCGTTCATCGACTGCTCACGGCCGGCGACCCAGTTGCCGTTCTCGTCCTGGAAGCAGCGGTTCGCGGCGTACCAGGCCTCCGAGTGCGGCACGGTGATCCAGGGGCTGGCCTGCCCGTCGACCGTGTACGCGCCCTTGGACATCTCCAGGTACATGTTGTGCATCGTGCGACCGGAGATGTCGATGCCGGGCCGGCCGTCGGGGCCCCGCAGGTCCTTGCGCACCCGCTCGGTGATGCCCCGCTTCGTGTAGAGCATCTTGTCGTAGTGCTGCGGCGAGAAGTCCGGCACCCACATGGAGTTGTTGTCCTTGTGGGGCAGGCTCGCCGGGTTCGGGATGTTGTTGTGCTTCGGGCCGTTCTGCACGGTGCCCGGGACGCAGGTACGGTCCTCGAACACCGTCCTCGGCACCATGACGTTGGTGAAGTCGTCGTTGGCCTGGTCGTTGAACTCGACCAGCAGCGTCAGCAGCTTCGCCGTCTGGGTGGACGGGGCCCGCTTGATGTTCCGCGGGTTCTTCCCGGTCTTGATCGACTTGGCCTCGATCCGGGCGAGCTCCCGCGCGGCCAGCGGGTTGCCGCGGGCGTGCTTACGGTCGAACTCGCGAAGGTCGTCGAACTTCGGGACGTACACGCCGTCCTTGCCCTTGACCTCGCGGCCGGCCGTGTCCGGCTGCACCTCCGGTTCGGCGTAGTTGATGTAGTGCTCGTCGGCTCCGATCACCGCCAGGGGGGCGGCCGAGGTCGTCTCGGCCGCCGCGCTGCCCGCCACGGTCAGTGACGTGGCAGCGAGGGCGATGGCGGGTAGCGCGACGAGTAGGCGCCGGCGCGACCCGGACTGCGGTTGTCTGTTCATGCCGCTCCGTTTCTCGGGCATGGGAGGCAGGACTGCCGGCCGTCCCGTCGAAGTGACATCCGTCGAAACGACGCGGCCTGCGTGAACCTAAAGCACGAGGGGACCGCAGCGACAGGGGTCGAAGCCTGCCTGTGTCCGTTCAGCTTCTCGCGGTTCCTCCGACCGACCGATGTGACACCGCGTACCGGGTGTGGTTGCGGACCGTAAGACACGACGGAGGGTGGCGGCCCACCGGACCGCCACCCTCCACGGTGTACGACCTGCGTCAGTCCTCGTCGGACTTGCCGCCGCCCATGCCGGCGGAGATCAGCTCCATGACCGAGGAGTCCTGGAGGGTGGTGACGTCCCCCAGCGACCGGTGCTCGGCCACGTCCCGCAGCAGCCGGCGCATGATCTTGCCGGAGCGGGTCTTCGGCAGCTCGGGCACCAGCATGATCTGCCGCGGCTTGGCGATCGGGCCGAGCGTCTTCGCCACGTGGTTGCGCAGGTCGGCGATGAGCTGCTCGCCCGCCTCGCCGCCGGTCTCCGCGCTGCCGCGCGGGATGGCGAACGCCACGATGGCCTGCCCGGTGGTCGGGTCGGTGGCGCCGACCACCGCCGCCTCGGCCACCGACGGGTGGCTGACGAGGGCCGACTCGACCTCCGTGGTGGAGATGTTGTGCCCGGACACCAGCATCACGTCGTCCACCCGGCCGAGCAGCCAGATGTGCCCGTCGTCGTCCTTCTTCGCGCCGTCACCGGCGAAGTAGACCCAGTCGCCGCCGCTGTTGGCGCCCGCGCCGAACCGCGACCAGTACGTATCGAGGAAGCGGTTGTCGTCGCCCCAGACCGTCCGCAGCATCGACGGCCACGGCTCCTTAAGCACCAGGTACCCGCCGCCGCCGTTCGGCACCGACGCGCCCTGGTCGTCCACCACGTCGGCGACGATCCCCGGCAGCGGCGTCATGGCGCTGCCCGGCTTCGCCTCGGTCACGCCCGGCAGCGGGGAGATCATGATGGCTCCCGTCTCGGTCTGCCACCAGGTGTCCACGACGGGCAGCTCACCCCGGCCGATGTGCTGGCGATACCAGATCCACGCCTCCGGGTTGATCGGCTCCCCGACACTGCCGAGCAGCCGCAGCGAGGAGAGGTCGTACCCGGCCGGGATGTCCTCGCCCCACTTCATCATCGTGCGGATCAGGGTCGGCGCCGTGTAGAGGATCGTCACCTTGTACCTGTCGACGATCTCCCACAGCCGGCCCTTGTGCGGCGTGTCCGGGGTGCCCTCGTACATCACCTGGGTGGCACCGTTGGAGAGCGGCCCGTACACGATGTAGGAGTGGCCGGTGACCCAGCCGATGTCCGCCGTGCACCAGTAGACGTCCGTCTCCGGCTTCAGGTCGAAGACCGCGTGCGTCGTGTACGACGTCTGCGTGAGGTAGCCGCCGGTCGTGTGCAGGATGCCCTTCGGCCGGGCGGTGGTGCCGCTGGTGTAGAGGATGAACAGCGGGTGCTCGGCGTCGAACGGCTGCGCGGTGTGCTCGGGCGAGGCCGTCTCGACCGTCTCGTGCCACCAGTGGTCCTTCTCCGACCAGGCGACGTCCTCCCCGGTGCGGCGGACCACCAGCACGTGCTCCACCGACGGGCACTTCGCCACCGCCTCGTCGACGGTCGGCTTCAGCGCCGACGGCTTGCCCCGCCGGAAGCCGCCGTCCGCGGTGATGACCACCTTCGCGGAGGCGTCCTGGATCCGGTTGGTCAGCGCGTCGGCCGAGAAGCCGCCGAAGACCACGCTGTGCGTGGCGCCGATCCGGGCGCACGCGAGCATCGCGACCGCGGCCTCCGGGATCATCGGCAGGTAGATGGCCACCCGGTCGCCCGCGGTGACGCCCAGGTCGGTCAGCGCGTTCGCCGCCTGGCAGGTCAGCCTGTGCAGATCCGCGTACGTGAGCGTCCGCGTGTCGCCCGGCTCGCCCTCCCAGTGGATCGCCACCTTGTCACCGCGGCCGGCCTCCACGTGTCGGTCCAGGCAGTTGTACGCGACGTTGAGCTGGCCGCCGACGAACCACTTCGCGAACGGCGCGTTCGACCAGTCGAGCACCTGGTCCCACTGCTTCGCCCAGGTCAGCCGCCCGGCCTGCCGCTCCCAGAAGGCCAGCCGGTCGGCCGCCGCCTCGTCGTACGCGTCGGCCTTCACGTTGGCGTTCGCGGCGAGTTCGGCCGGTGGCGGGAACTGGCGCGTCTCGTTCAGCAAGTTGGCCAATGCCTCGCTCATCCGTACTCCTCGTCGCTCGGGTGACCTGCGTCTCGTCTGGGGGAGAGGTTAGTCCGGCCGCCCAACGGTGGCGACCGCCGGCCGCCCGCACCGCGCTCAACGGCCGCCGCGCCGCGCCCAGTTGCACGTGGGGCCCCTGCCGACCGATCGTCGACCCCTCGTCCTGACGCGCCTCGCCCGGTGGCCCGGGCGATATTCGCGGCCGGTTGGTCACTGGGCCGCAGGGCGGGTCGCTAGCGTGGCGGGGTGACCACCGATCCGCTCGCCCCGCTGCTCGACCTCGCCGACATCGCGCCCGCCGTACGCCAGGCGCGGGACCGGTTCGACGAGGCGCTGCGGCACCGCGCGCTGCGCCGGCACGGCGGCCAGGTCGCGGCCGAGGTCAGCCTCCGGTCCGCGGTGGCGAGCGCCGCGCTCGAGGGGTACGCGCACGAGCGCGAGGCGGTCCGGGCGGGCACCGTCACCGATCCGGTGCTCCAGGGCGCGCTGCGGGTCGCCGGGGCGCTGCCCGGGCTCGCCGAACTGTGGCCGAAGGCGCCCCGGCAGGTGCTGGCCCGGCTGCACGTGCTGGCCGCCCGTGACGTCGTACCCGAGCCGGAGCTGGGGCGGCCGGTGCCCGAGCCGGTGGTCGGCGCCCGCCTCGACGGCCTCGCCGCCCTCGTGGCCGGCGGCACGAAGGTCTCCCCGCTGGTGCTCGCGGCCGTCGTGCACGGGGAACTGCTGGCGCTGCGGCCGTTCGCCGGCCCGTCCGGCGTGGTGGCCCGCGGCGCGGCGCGGCTGGTGCTCCTGTCCACCGGCACCGACCCGCGCGGCCTGCTCGCCGTCGACGTCGGCCACCATGAGCGGGAACCGGAGTACGTGGGGTCGGCCGGCGCCTTCGCCACCGGCACACCGGACGGTCTCCGCTCCTGGCTGCGGCACTACATGACGGCCGTCGAGGTGGGCGCCGACCAGCTCACCCGCATCGGCGACGAGGTGCTCGCCGCCTCCTGACGCCGAGGCTCGCCCGCGGTCGCCCCGGTCAGGCCGTCGTGGTGGAGGCGGACCGGGTGCGGCGGTGTCGGCCGTACCAGGCGATGCCGATGGCCACCCCGACACCGACGCTGAGCGCGGCCGCCGCCATCGGCACGGCCGGGCGCTCGCGCAGCCGCCGGCCCAGCGGGATCGGGTGGCGGAACTCCAGCACCGGCCAGGCGTTCTCGGTGGCCAGCTTGCGGAGCTGACGGTCCGGGTTCACGGCGGTCGGGTGGCCGACGCACTCCAGGAGCGGGCGGTCGGTGTACGAGTCGGAGTAGGCGTACGAGTCGGCCAGGTCGTAGCCGCGTTCGGCGGCCAGCCGGGTGACCGCCTCGACCTTGCTCGGGCCCGCCGCGTAGAACTCGACCTCGCCGCTGTACCGGCCGTCCTCCACCGCCATCCGCGTCGCGATCACGTCGGTGACCCCGAGCAGTTCGCCGATCGGGCGCACCATCTCCTCGCCGGAGGCGGAGACGAGCACGACGTCCCGGCCCGCCGCCTGGTGCTCCTCGATGAGGGCGGCGGCCTCCGCGTACACGTACGGGTTGATCAGCTCGTGCAGCGTCTCCGCGACGATCTGGCGGACCTGCTCGACCTGCCAGCCCTTACAGAGCGTGGCCAGGTAGTCCCGTGTGCGGGCCATGGTCTGCTCGTCGGTGCCGCCCAGCCGGAACATCAGCTGCGCGTACGCCGACTTGACCACGTCACGGCGTGTGATTAGCCCGTCCCGGTAGAACGGGCGACCGAACGCCAGGGCGCTCGACTTCGCGATGACGGTCTTGTCCAGATCGAAAAAAGCGGCACCTTGGCCCACGGCGCGAAAGTCTAGCCGGATGGTCTATGGTCGGCGGGTGCCCGGGGTCCGTTGATCTCCAGATGGGTGGATCGACGCGGTCGGCTCCGCGCACAGTGATCGCGATCACACTCTGCGGAAACAAATTCGCAGGGAGTGGAGTGAACAGCACTCGACGTAACAGGTCCGCTCAGGCAGACTTGTGCGCACGACGAGTACTCATATCTCGGACAGCAGCAGGCCCTCGGCGGTTGCACCCCCCGTAACCGCTGAGTTGGTTCGGCTCGACCCCCCCCGGAGCCGAACCTCCCGACGACCCCCGTCTCCCCCCGACGGGGGTCGTCCCTTTCCGCCCAGACCGCTCCGCCGCAGGTCACCGTAGCCCGGAACTCGTCGCGGTGCCCGCTCCTGGCGCGGGCAGCGGCCGGGGCTCTTCGTATAACGATTGAGCCTCGTTGACGGTCGCCCATGACCGCCACCATGATCGAGATACCGTCGGACGGCCGGACTCGGTGGGGGCGCGGCCGGCCGCGTGTGAGCCCCGTCTCAGGCCGCGAAGCGGTCGATGGCTGTCGCGAGGTCGTCCCCGGTCAGGGGCCGTTGCAGTTCGCTGAGGATCCCTGCCGCGGCGGGAAGCGCGTGCTGCTGGTTGGTGAGGACGACGCTCACGTGGTCCGTGTCGGGGACGAGCAGCATCGCGGCTCGGTATCCCGGCAGGCGTCCGTTGAGGTACATCTGGCCCGAGGGGCCGAGCGCCCAACCGAGGCCGTACGTCATGGGGTCGTCGGGCCTCGTGCGCGGCCGGCGGACCTCCTCGAGGAGGGCCTTGTCGCCGAGCAGTCCCTCCCCGAGCGTCAGGAGGTCGGAGACGCACGACCACAAGCCTCCGCTGGGGCGGCGCGAGCGCGGGTAGTCGGCCGCTGGAAGTTCGGTCGGACCGTCCCATCCGGTGATCGGGTCACCCGGTGCGTCGAAACCCGTTCGGTCGAGGTTCCACGGTTCGAGCAGCGTCTTCTTCAGTGCCGTCTCGTACCGCGCGCCGTCGAGAGCCGCGAGGAGAGCGCCGGCCAGGAAGTAGTTGCCGTTGTAGTAGGACCAGCGGGCCCCGGGCTCCCGGTCGTTCCCGGCGCGCACCACGAGCCGGGCCGCCTCGTCGACCGCGTGGTCCCCACCCAGACCGGCCACGGCCGTCGCGTCCACGGACTCGCGCAGCCCCGAGACCTGCCCGAGGATCTGTTCGACGGTGAGACTCGCGTCGGCCCGCCAGTCGGGCGCGAGATGGGGAAGGAGTTCGACGGCGGGGGTGCTCAGTGGGACGCCCTGCTCTCGCAGTGCCAGCACGAGCGCGGCCGAGGTGAAGGTCTTCGTCAACGACGCGATCCGGAAGCACGAATCCGAGGTCGCCCGGACCGTCCCGCGAGTGGCCACACGTCGTGTCCCCGCGACGGACAGCCCCGCTACCACGGCCGGGACGCCGTGAAGATCAGCCCGCGTGTCGAGCACGTCCTGAAGACTCACGGCAGGCATCTTTCCAGCGCAGGCCGCGGCGATCCACCTGGCGTGGCGCCGCCGCCGGGGGTCTCGCCGGTATCGCTGCCATAGCAGATCGACGGCCGCGGCGGGCGTTGTCCACAGCCGGCGGAGTTGTCCACAGATCATGTCGGCGGGACGGCCGGCGGCGCGCATCGCGAGCAGGGTCTGGCTCAGCACCTTCGAGCCCTGACCGCTGGAGGCCGCGATGCCACCCCGTACGTCTGCCCCGTCACCCGGCCGGCGACCGCTCGTCGTCACCGGCGACGGTGACCTCCTCGATGACCTGCTCCGGCTCGCCGCCGCCAGCGGCACCGAGGTGGAGCTCGCTTCCGACCCGGCGGCCGCCCGCACCCGCTGGCTGCCCGCGCCGCTCGTCCTGGTCGGCGTCGACCAGGCCCAACCCTGCCTGCGGGCACGGCTGCCGCACCGGCCCCGACTCGTGCTGGTCGGCCAGACCGGGCAGCTCGATCCCGGCTGGCAGATCGCCGAGCTGATCGGCGCCGAGCACGTGGCCATCCTGCCCGCGGCCGAGCCGTGGCTGGTCGACCGCTTCGCGGAGCACGGCACCGACCGCCCGGTGGCGGCCGCCCGGATCGTCGCCGTGATCGGCGGCCGGGGCGGCGCGGGGGCGAGCATCCTGGCCGGCGGGCTCGCGGTCACCGCGGCCCGTGCCCGGCTGCGCACCCTGCTCGTGGACGCCGACCCGCTCGGCGGCGGGCTCGACCTCGTCCTTGGCTGGGAGCAGATGGACGGTTTCCGCTGGCCGGCGCTCACGGGCGCCGACGGCCGGGTGGACGCACCCGCACTCGTCCGGTCCCTGCCCCGCGAGGGTGACCTCGTACTCCTCTCCTGGGACCGGGGCGACCTGCTCCCGCTCCCGGCCCCCGCGATGGCGGCCACCCTGGACGCCGCACGGCGGGGCCGGGACTTCGTGGCGGTCGACCTGCCCCGACAGCTCGACGACGCCGCCGTCGTCGCGCTCCAGGCCGCCGACCGGGCGTACGTGGTCGTGCCCGCGGAGCTGCGCGCCACCGCCGCGGCGGCGCGGGTGGCGGCGTCCGCGGCACCGCACTGCGCCGACCTCTCGGTCATCGTCCGCGGGCCGGCGCCCGGACGGCTCCGCGCGGACGAGGTGGCGCGTGCGCTGAATCTGCCGCTGGCCGGCACGCTCCGGCCGGAGCCGGCGATCACCCGGGGTCTCGAGCGGGGCGAGGCCCCCACGGCCACCGGTCGCGGTCCGCTGGCCACCCTGTGCCAGCGGATCGTCGCCGAGGTGACGGGCACGGCCACGGCGGGTGCGGCATGACCGGGCCGCGGGACGACGGTCTCTCCGCGCGGGTGCGGCAGCGGATCGCGGCCACGGCGGCACCGGTCACACCGGCCGCGATCGTCTCGGCCGTACGCGCCGAGTCCACCGCCGCGATCCTCGGCGACACCACCGTGCTCCGGATGGCCGACCAGGTCCGTGACGACCTGGTCGGGGCCGGCCCGCTCGCCCCCTTGCTGGCCGACCCGCGGGTGACGGACGTGCTGGTCAACGGCACGCGCGTCTGGGTCGACCGCGGCGAGGGCCTGCACCAGGTGGCGGTGCCGGTGGGGTCGGTCGACGACGTACGGCGGTTGGCGCAGCGGCTGACGGCGAGCGCCGGGCGGCGGCTCGACGACGCTTCCCCGTACGCCGACGCGCGGCTCGCCGACGGCACACGGCTGCACGCCGTGCTGCCGCCCGTGGCGACCGACGGACCGTACCTGTCGCTGCGGACGTTCCGCCAACGACCGTTCACCCTGGACGAACTGGTCCGGCAGGGCACGGTGCCCCGTCCGGTCGCATCCCTGCTCGCCGCCGTCGTGGCCGCCCGGCTCGCGTACCTGGTCACCGGCGGTACGGGGTCAGGCAAGACGACCCTGCTCAACACGCTGCTCGGCCTGGTGCCGGCGACCGAGCGCATCGTGCTCGTGGAGGACGCCGCCGAGCTGCAACCGACCCACCCGCACGTGGTGGGGCTCCAGGCGCGGACGGCCAACGTCGAGGGGTCGGGCGTGGTCGGGCTGTCGGACCTGGTCCGACAGGCGCTGCGGATGCGACCGGACCGCCTGGTCGTCGGGGAGTGCCGCGGCGGGGAGGTCGTGGACCTCCTCGCCGCGCTGAACACCGGCCACGACGGCGGCGCGGGGACGCTGCACGCGAACGCGCCGTCCGACGTACCGGCGCGCCTGGAGGCGTTGGGGATGCTCGGCGGCCTGCCGCGCGCCGCGTTGCACGCCCAGGTGGCCGCCGCGCTCCAGGTGCTCCTGCAGGTACGCCGGAGCGACCGCGGCCGGGTGCTGGAATCGGTCTGTCTGCTGCTGCCCGAAGGGCCGGACCGGCTCGTGACCGTGGTGCCCGCCTGGACACGCGGGCCGGGGCCCGGCCCGGCCGCCCCGACGCTCGCCACCCTCCTGCGTGAGCGGGGCGTGCCGGTGCCACCGATCCTCCACGGATCGGCGGGTCCGGCATGAGCACCGTGGTGTGGTCCGCCGCGGCGGTGCTGCTCGCGGCGGCTGTGCTCGTCGCCGGGCCGCTGCGCGGCGCTCGGGCGCGACGCCGCGCGGTGGCGGGTGCGGCGGGTGGTCCCCGTCGGGCGGCCGAGGATCCCCTGGTCGGCTGGATCGCCGAGTTGGGGCGGACGCTCGACGGCCCGCGCGGTCCGCTGTCCGGGCGGGATGCCGGTGAGTCGCCCTTCGGCCGGGACGCCAGTGGGTCGTCGTCGGGCCGCGACATCGGTGCGCACTCGGGGCGCGGTCCCGGCGGGTCGTCGTCGGGCCGGGATGTCGGTGTGCCGTCGGGGAGGGATCGCGGCGGGTCGTTGTCCGGCCGGGACCGCGGCAGGCCGTCGGGCCGGGATCCCGATGCCTCGTCGTCGGGACGGGACGCCAACGCGGCGTCGATGTCCGGCCGGCACCGTGGTGGGGCTCCGGTGATCGGGGCACCGGCGGTGAGCGAGCGGACCGAGGTCCACTCGACACGAGTCACGACCGCGCCGGCCGGAACGCCGCCGGCCCCGGGGAGCGCACTCCCGGCGCCGGCGGCCGCACCGCCGCTGGCAGCGCCTCCGGGTCGAGCGGTGTCCATCCCGGATCCCCGGGCGGCCGTCCCCGACGGAGGCACCGGTTCCCGAGCCGCACACGTCACCCGGCCGGGGACGCCGTACCCGTCTCACCGCCGGCCGGGGCCCGGTCGTCCCTCCGGTGCGGCCCGACCACCGGGGCGCCGGGACGGTCGGGGTCCGGCGGGGCTGGGCGGTATGCCGTCGGCCGGTGCGGCCGTCGGCCGCCGATGGCCTCTCGCCGCGCCCCAGGCAGGAGCCCGCACCCGGTGGGCGAACCTCGTGGTCCGTGCACCGCGACGTGCCCTGATCCTCGCGGCTCTGGCCGGCGCCGGGGCAGGCGGCCTGCTCGCCGGGCCGGTCGCCGCCGTCGCTCTCGCGGCGTACGGCGCGATCGGCGTCCGCGCGGCGATCGGTTGGCAGACGACCCGGCGGGCCGAGCAGACCCGGCGGCAGCGGCTGGACGGCCTGTGCGGCCTCGCCGCTGATCTGCGCGCGGGGTTGCCGGCGACCATGCTGACCGACCTCATGACGTCACCCGGACCGGCGCCCCTGAGAACGTCGGCCGGGGCGGACGCGCCACCGACGGGACCGGGCGGCGCGATGACCGAGCCGCAGGAAAACGGCACATCCGACCGGCTCGACCGGCTCGCGTCGGCCGCCGTACGCCTCGCCGACCGCACCGGCGCACCCCTCGCCGATCTCCTGGAGCGGATCGAGGCCGATGCCCGGTCGACCGATCGTGGGCTCGCCGCCGCGGCGGCCCAGGCGGCCGGCGCGCGAGCCACCGCCTGGCTGCTGGCTGCCCTGCCGCTGGGCGGCATCGGGCTCGGCTACGGCATCGGAGTGGACCCGGTGCAGGTGCTCCTGCACACCCCGGTCGGCGCGGTGTGCACGGTGCTGGCGGTCGCCCTCCAGGCGGCAGGGCTGTTCTGGGCCGAACGGCTCGGTGCGCCGGGGCGGGCCGCCTGATGTCGCGGGCGACGCTGGCCGCGGGCTGTCTGGTGGCGGCGGCACTCGTGGTCGGCGCGACGGGGCGGCGCCCGCTGCGCCGCCTGCGCGCCCTGGGGGACGGCAGCGGGCGCGGCACGTCCCGTGGCGGGTTCGGTGGCGGCGGTCCGGGGCGATCCGGCGGTGCGGCATCCGCCGGTACCACGGCCGCTGCGGCCGGCCCGCTGTCCAGCGCGGCGGTCCCTGCGGGCGACGGCCACCCGTGGGGCGACGACGTCTCGGCCGGCCGGGGGACGTCCCTGTGGCGGCCGGACCGGATCCGACTCGCCGCGGCGCTGGGCGGGCTTGCGGTGGCCGTGATCGTGGGCGGCTGGCTCGGCCTGCTCGGCGCGGTGCCCGGTGCGGTGCTGCTCGACCGGCTGCTCCGGCGGATCGAGTCGCCCGCGGTCCGCGCCCGGCGGCTCCAGGAGGCGGCCGACCTGCCGCTCGCCGCCGACCTGCTGGCCGCGGCCATGCGGGCGGGCGCACCGGTGGACCGCTCCGTGCTGGCCGTCGCCGAGGCGCTCGACGGCCCGCTCGCCGTCCGGCTCGGGCGGGTCGGCCGCACGCTGCAACTCGGTGGCGGCCCGGAGGAGGCGTGGTCGGCGCTCGACGGCGTACCGGGGGCGGAGCGGCTGGCCTCGGCCGCGTACCGGTCGTCGAACAGCGGTGCCGCACTGGCCGGTGCGTTCACCAGGCTCGCCGACGACCTGCGGGCGGACCGGGCCACCGCGGCCGAGGCGTCGGCCCGCCGGGCTGGCGTCCTCATCGTCCTGCCGCTGGGGCTCTGCTTCCTGCCGGCCTTCATTCTCGCCGGCCTCGTGCCGGTGATCGTCGCCGTCCTCGGCGACGTGCTGTGACACCCATCGAGAAAGGGGTACGTGACGTGCGCAAACTGCTCGCCCGCCTGCGCGGGGACGCCGGGATGAACACGGCCGAGTACGCCGTCGGCACGCTCGCGGCGGTCGCCTTCGCGGGCATCCTGCTGAAGGTGCTGACGTCCGGGAACGTCCAGTCCGCGCTGACCGCCGTCATCGACCGGGCGCTCAAGTGATCAGGCGCCGGCTGGCCGGCCGCGACCGCGGCTCGTTCACGGCCGAGCTGGCGGCCGGCCTGCCGGCGCTGCTGCTGCTCCTGCTCGCCGGACTGACCGCGGTCGACGCCGTCAGCACCCGGGCGGCCTGCCTGCACGCGGCGCGGGAGGCGGCGTTGGCGGCCTCCCGGGGCGAGGACGGTCCGTCCGCCGGAGCCCGCGCCGCCCCGCCGGGCGCCGACGTCACCGTCGCCGTGGGCGGCGAGCGGGTGCAGGTGACGGTACGGGCGCCCGTCCGGGCGCTCGGCACCCGGCTTCCCCGGATCACCGTGGTGGCCACGGCGGTCGCCGCCGTCGAGCCCGGCGTCCCCGGCGAGCCGTCGTGAGCGGTCTGCGGTGCCGGCGAGCCGTCGTGAGCGGTTCGCTGTGCCGGCGCGTCGCCGTGGAGCCGGGTGACGTGGTCGGACACGGGCGCCGACCCTGGCGGTGGGCCGGTGTAATGCCGGGCGAGGTGGCCGCACGCAGGGGGCGCCACGAGCCCATGGCGTTGCGGTCGGCGCCGACCGTCCGGGACGGTCCCGACCGGGGCGGCGCCACCGTGTGCCTGCTCGCCGTCGGGTTGGTGTTCGTGGTGGTCGGGGTGTTCGGCGCGACGGTCGGCGCCGCCCGGATGGCGCGGCAGCAGGCGGCGGTGGCCGCGGACCTCGGCGCACTAGCCGGCGCGGCGAGGACGCTCGATGGTGAACCGGTCGCCTGCGCGACGGCGACCGACCTCGCGGCGCGCAACGGAGGGCGGCTGGTGGCGTGCCGGCTCGACGGGCTCGACGTGGTGGTCACCGCCGAGGTCGCGGTCAGCCCGCTCCCGGGCCTGACCCGTGTCGCGACGGCCACCGCCCGGGCGGGCCCGGTGCGCGGCTGAAGCCGGGACGGTCGCCCACGGTCAACTGCCGACGCCACGCCGCCGCCCGGCACCGTCGGGTCCCCACCCGCGCCCGGCCCGCCGGGCAGTGTGGCCGCTCCGAGCGGTCGGCCGGAGGGCGTTCGGACCTGCGGATGGCCGCTCCGCGCCGCCACCACCGCCGTGCCCAGGCCCCGTCCCCGCACGACCGGCCGTGGGTGCTGGTCGCCGCTTCGACCCACCGGGCCAGCACCGGCCATCCCGACCGGCCGGGCAGTACAGCCCATTCCGGCCGGCCGGGCAGTACCGGCCGTTCTGACCCGCTGGGCGCTGCCGGCCAATCCTTCGCGCGGCGGGCGCACCGGCCGTCGGCACCGCCGGTGACCCCGGCGCGGCCGGTGAGCCGACGCCACCAGCCCGGCGCTGACCGAGGCCGGGTGCCCGCGCAACGGGCGGACGCGGGCCGGGACGCCGGATCGTCGTCGGCGTCCCGGCCGGCGGCTCAGCGGGCCTGGAGGGCGTCCAGCGCCACGGCCATCGCGATGACGAGCCGGCGGTCGATCTGCGGGTGCTGGATCTCGACGACGTACCGGTCGCGCAGGCCCCACTTCTTCACCACCGAGAAGACGGGCTGGCCGCCGGCGGTGAAGTCGAAGTGGTACGGCAGCCAGGAGAGCGAGTCGACGAACCGCCGCAGCAACGCCACGGGCAGGCTGCGCTCCTGACCGGTGATCTGCGGCAGGCCGGCCTGCTCGACGTGCCAGGTGGAACGGAGCAGGGACTGGGCGAAGTCCTTGCGGAACAGGCCGATCGGGTTGCCGGCGGCGTCGGTCACGTCGTACGTGGCGCCGAGGTCGAGGACCTGACGGGCCCGGAAGCCGAGGACCGGCTGCTGCTTGGTGTCGTCGGTGTAGAGGGTCACCTGCTCCTTGAAGGCGAGGCGCTTCTGCTGCGCGAAGGCCAGCAGTTCACCCTCGGTGCCGTCGGGCGCCACCGCGTGGACCTCGTACTGGTTGACCATCAGCCGCACCCGCTGGCGGATGTGGAACCGCTGCTGGGACTGCAACATGTCGAGCTGCATCGTGTTCTCCTCCGTAAACGTCGCCGGAGTGTTGCACATCACGCTCGTCCCCGCCTGCCCACCCGTTCACCCGATCCGCCCCCTTGTGGACGGCGATGACATCAAGCGCCCGGGAGCGACGTGTTCGTACCAGGGCCCGCGAGCCCCGCGCAGACACCAGCGCCAGGAACACAGGGCGCCAGAGGGCAGCCGCGCACGGGGCGCGGGCGGTCAGGACGGCAGGTTGGCCAGCACCACGTCCAGCACCCGGATCGCGTCCGCCTTCGACAGCGGGTTGTTGCCGTTGCCGCACTTCGGCGACTGCACGCAGGACGGGCAGCCGGCCTCGCACGCGCACTCGGCGATCGCGTCCCGGGTCGCCCGCAGCCAGGTGGCCGCCGTGCCGTACGCGCGCTCGGCGAAGCCCGCCCCGCCCGGGTGTCCGTCGTAGACGAACACGGTCGGCGCCTCGGTGTCCGGGTGCACGGCGGTGGAGAGCCCGCCGATGTCCCAGCGGTCGCAGGTGGCGATCAGCGGCAGCAGCCCGATCGCCGCGTGCTCGGCGGCGTGCAGCGCCCCCGGCACGTCGGCCGGCTCGACACCGGCCGCCGCCAGCGACTCCGGCGACAGGGTGAACCAGACGGCGACCGTGCGCAGTTCCCGGGCCGGCAGGTCCAGCGGGCGGGTGTCGATCACCTCGCCGGACGCGATCCGCCGCCGCTGGTAGGAGACCACCTGGCTCGTGACGTCCACCTCGCCGAGGAACATCCCGACCGGCCCGGCGTCGACGTACGAGCGCACCGACACCACGGAGACGTCGGTGACGTCCCGGGCGTGCGTGGTCCAGTCCGGCTCCTCGGCGTGCACCAGCGCGCACCCGTCGGCCAGGTCCAGCTCGTCCACCACGTACGACACACCCTGGTGCAGGTAGACGGCGCCGGGGTGGAGCAGGAAGTGCGACGAGCCACCGTCGACCGTGCCGAGCAGCCGGCCGGTGGACGCCTCCACCACGCACACCGGCGCGCCGCCCTCGCCCCGCAGGTCCACCTCGGGCCGTTCCCGGTGCCGCCAGTACCAGCCGGTGGGCCGTCGCCGCAGCGCGCCGGCCGCCACCAGGTCGTCGACGGCCTCCTTCGCCCCGTCGCCGAAGAGCGCCAGGTCGGCGGGGGTGAGCGGCGCCTCGGCCGCGGCGCACGCCAGTTGGGGCGCGAGGACGTACGGGTTGGCCGGGTCGAGCACGGTGGCCTCGACCGGCCGCCCGAAGACCGCCTCGGGATGGTGCACGAGGTAGGTGTCGAGCGGGTCGTCCCGGGCCACCAGGACGGCCAGCGCCTCCTGCCCGGAGCGGCCCGCCCGGCCGGCCTGCTGCCACAGCGAGGCCCGGGTGCCGGGGTAGCCGCAGATCAGCACCGCGTCCAGCCCCACCAGGTCGACGCCCAGCTCCAGTGCGTTGGTCGAGGCCAGCCCGAGCAGGTCCCCGTCCAGCAGCGCCCGTTCCAGCTCGCGCCGCTCCTCACGCAGGTAGCCGGCGCGGTAGGCGGCCACCCGGTCGCCGAGCCCGGGCACCGCCTCGTCCAGCGCGCGCCGGGCGTTCGCGGCCACCACCTCGGCGCCCTTGCGGGACCGGACGAACGCGAGCGTGCGTACGCCCGCGGCGACCGTGTCGGCGAGCAGGTCCGAGGTCTCCCGCAGCGCGGACCGGCGGACCGGCGCGAGGTCGGCGGTCTCGGCCGAGGTGTCGGCCGAGGGGAGCAGCGGCGGCTCCCACAGCGCGAAGGTGACACCACCCCGGGGGGAGGTGTCCTCGGTCACGGCGGCCACCGGCAGCCCGGTGAGCCGTCCGGCCGACGTGGCCGGGTCGCCCGAGGTGGCGGAGGCCAGCACGAAGACGGGTGTGTCGCGCGAGCCGGCGGGCGAGGAGGCGCGGCCCGCGGATCCGCTGAGTCTGCGGAGCCGGCGCAGCACGTGGGCGACGTGCGAGCCGAACACGCCCCGGTAGGTGTGGCACTCATCGACCACCACGTACGCGAGCCGGCGCAGGAAGCCCGACCACTGGGCGTGCCCGGGCAGGATGCCGTGGTGCAGCATGTCCGGGTTGGTCAGCACGAACCGGGAGTGCCGACGGATCCACTCCCGCTCGGCGCGCGGGGTGTCCCCGTCGTAGCAGGCGGGGCGTACGCCCTCCAGCTCCAGCTCGGCGACGGCGCGCAACTGGTCGGCGGCGAGCGCCTTCGTGGGCGCCACGTAGAGCACGGTGGCCCGCGGGTCGGCGAGCAGGGTCGCGAGCGCGGGCAGCTGGTACGCGAGGGACTTGCCGGACGCGGTGCCGGTGGCCACCACCACGTGCTGGCCGTCGTACGCCAGGCTGGCCGCCTCGGCCTGGTGCCGCCACGGCGCGACCACCCCGCGCCGGGCGAACGCCGCGCGCAGCTCCTCGGGGACCCATTCCGGCCACGGCACCGGCAGCCCCGCCCGGGCGGGCACCCGCTCGACGTGGGTGACCGGGTCGGCGTCGGCGCGGGCGCGCAGCCGGGCCAGCAGGTCGGCGGGCGAGTGCCCGGGGCCGGCCGGCAGGTGGGCGGGAGCGGCGCCGGCGGATACGGTGGCGGCGGACGACGGTTCCAGGTCGTGGCGCGGCGCCAGGCGCGCCGGTCCGGGGCCGTCGTAAGTCACGTACTGCACTCTCGCACTGGTGTTCGGAGATGAAAAGCCGGGGCCCGGGGTATGGGGGGCTGCGCCGGTGACCACTGCGTCGTTCGGCGGTAGTGGTTAGATGCCGAGGAGAGTTTACGGCTCTTGCGAGGAGGACCGATGGAGCTGTCGCTGGCGACCCGCGCCGTGGGGGAGCACACGGTGCTCGAGGTCGGCGGTGAGGTGGACGTCTACACCGCACCCCGGTTGCGCGAGCGGCTCCTCGAACTGATCGACGGTGGCGCCCGGCACGTGGTGGTGGATCTCGGCCGGGTCGACTTCCTCGACTCGACCGGGCTCGGTGTGCTGGTCGGCGCGTTGAAGCGGCTGCGCTCGGCGGGCGGCTCGTTCGCCCTGGTCTGCGACAAGGAGCCACTGCTCAAGATCTTCCGGATCACCGCGCTCGACCAGGTGTTCCCGCTGCATCCCACGGTCGACGCGGCGGTCGGCGCGGACCCGGCCGGTGCCGGCGCGTGATGGCGACGGTCAAGCTCTCCTTCTCCCCGGCGCCGGTGCACGTGCGTACCGCGCGCCTGGTCGGCGTCGCGGTCGCCCGGCGGGCCGGGGTCCGCGAGGACCTGCTCGACGAGGTACGCCTGGCGATCGGCGAGGCGTGCACCCGGGCCGTCGCCCTGCACCGCCAGTACGGGTTGTCCGACCCGGTGCTCGTGGAGATGTCCGACGCGGGCCAGTACACCGTCCGGGTCGTCGACCGGGCCCCCGTCGAGGCGAGCGTCGGCCTCGCCGCCCTTCCCCCCGACGAGCTGGCCAACGAGTCGCTCACGGACGAGGCGCTCACCACCGGGGTGGGCTTCGCGCTCCTCGCCGGGTTCGTGGAGGACCTCCAGGTCCGCCCCGTCGACGAGGGCATCGGCACCGAGGTGCGGATGGTCTGGCCGGTCGGCCGCTGACTCCTGGATCCACACAGGCCGCGTTCCCGCTGGAACGCGGCCTTTTGGCATGGACCCGTTCCTATATCAGATTTTCCCTCATAACACAGCGACGAAGATCATCGAGGTGGGGTGCACCCTCGGTGTGACCTCGGACACTGCGGAGGGCTACAGTACCCGGGTTGTCAGCAAGTGATCCATCCCGCAGCCAGCGGGGACGGTGTTCATCGCTGGTCCGCTGGGGTGGGCTCGGCGGGCGCTTGCGAGTCCGCATCCAGGCGCCGGCCGGTGCGTCTCCACCGGCCGGGGCGTGTTCGGTACAGGAGGACACAGATGTCCGAGACCTTGGCCGCCGAGGGCGGCGGGCTTTCCCTTACCGGAGCCAATGTCACGTACGTCGTCATCGCCGCGGTGATCGCGCTGGTGGCGCTCGTCTTCGCCGCCGCCCTGACCAGGGCGGTCCTGGCGGCCGGCAAGGGCACCACCAACATGCAGGAGATCTCCGGGGCCGTCCAGGAGGGCGCCTCGGCCTACCTGCTCCGGCAGTTCCGCACCCTGGCGATCTTCGTCGTCATCGCCGTGGTACTGCTCTTCCTGCTCCCGGTGCACGACACCGACGGCAGCGAGACCGCCGTGAAGATCGGCCGGTCGGCGTTCTTCGTGGTGGGCGCGCTGTTCAGCGCGTTCATCGGCGGCGCCGGCATGTGGCTGGCGACCCGGGCCAACCTGCGGGTGGCGGCCGCCGCCCGCGAGCGGGAGGGTGGCCGGGAGTCGGCCATGAAGATCGCCTTCCGTACGGGCGGCGTGGTCGGCTTCCTCACCGTCGGCCTCGGCCTCTTCGGCGCGGCGCTGGTCGTGCTGATGTTCCGCGGCGACGCCCCGACCGTGCTGGAGGGCTTCGGCTTCGGCGCCGCGCTGCTGGCCATGTTCATGCGGGTCGGCGGCGGCATCTTCACCAAGGCGGCCGACGTCGGCGCCGACCTGGTCGGCAAGGTCGAGCAGGGCATCCCCGAGGACGACCCCCGCAACGCCGCCACCATCGCCGACAACGTGGGCGACAACGTCGGTGACTGCGCCGGCATGGCGGCCGACCTCTTCGAGTCGTACGCCGTGACCCTGGTCGCCGCGCTGATCCTCGGCCGGGCCGCGTTCGGCGAGGAGGGCCTCGTCTTCCCGCTGATCGTCTCCGGCATCGGCGCGGTCATCGCGATCCTCGGCGTCTTCATCACCCGGCTGCGGGCCAGCGACCGTTCCGGCCTGACCGCCATCAACCGAGCCTTCTACGCCTCGGCGCTGGTCTCCGCGGTGCTGGTGGCCATCGCCACGTACGCGTACCTGCCGGCGAGCTTCGCCGAGCTGGAGGGCGGGCTGATGGGCGTCAGCGAGAACCCGCGCGTGGTGGCGATCGGCGCCGTGGTCATCGGCATCGTGCTGGCCGCCGCGATCCAGGCGCTGACCGGCTACTTCACCGAGACCAACCGGCGCCCGGTGCAGGACATCGGGAAGAGCTCGCAGACCGGTCCGGCCACGGTCATCCTCGCCGGCATCAGCGTCGGTCTCGAGTCGGCCGTCTACTCGGCGCTGCTGATCGGCGCCGGCGTGTTCGGCGCGTTCCTGCTGGGCGGCAGCTCCATCACGCTCTCGCTCTTCGCGGTCGCGCTGGCCGGCACGGGTCTGCTCACCACGGTCGGCGTGATCGTCGCCATGGACACGTTCGGCCCGATCTCCGACAACGCCCAGGGCGTGGCGGAGATGTCCGGCGACATCGACGAGCACGGCGCGCGCACGCTCACCGAGCTGGACGCGGTGGGCAACACCACCAAGGCGATCACCAAGGGCATCGCGATCGCCACGGCGGTCCTCGCCGCGACGGCGCTGTTCGGGTCGTACACCGACACGCTGCGCACGGCGTACGCGGACGCGGGCGTCGGCGACGTCGGCACCGAGATCCTGAACTCGCTCAACGTGGCCAACCCGCGGAACCTCGTCGGCCTGATCGTCGGCGCGGCGGTGGTCTTCCTCTTCTCCGGGCTCGCGATCAACGCGGTCTCCCGTTCGGCGGGCGCCGTGGTGATGGAGGTCCGGCGGCAGTTCCGCGAGCTGCCCGGCATCATGGACCGCACCCAGCGGCCCGAGTACGGCAAGGTCGTGGACATCTGCACCCGGGACGCGCAGCGCGAGCTGATGACCCCCGGCCTGCTGGCCATCATGGCGCCGATCGCGGTCGGCTTCGGCCTCGGCCCGGGCGCGCTCGCCGCGTACCTGGCCGGCGCGATCGGGGCCGGCACCCTGATGGCCGTGTTCCTCGCCAACTCCGGTGGCGCCTGGGACAACGCCAAGAAGCTGGTCGAGGACGGCGCGTACGGCGGCAAGGGCTCCGAGTCGCACGCCGCGACCGTCATCGGCGACACCGTCGGCGACCCGTTCAAGGACACCGCCGGCCCGGCGATCAACCCGCTGATCAAGGTGATGAACCTGGTCTCGCTGCTGATCGCGCCGGCCGTGGTGGCGTGGAGCGTGGGCACCGACAAGAACACCGGCCTGCGGGTCACCATCGCGGTGGTGGCCGCGCTGGTCGTCGTCGCGGCCGTGGTGTTCAGCAAGCGCAAGGGCGTAGCGATGTCCGACTCGGACGCCGGCGACGGCACCGGCTCGGGCAGCGCCGACCAGCGGCCGGAGACCGTTCCGGCCTGACCCGTACCGCACCGGGGCCCCGGCTGGCGTCCGTCGCCGGCCGGGGCCTCCGCGCAAACCTGAGCGGTGCCGGCGTCCGGTGAAGGTCGTACGCTGCAACGCATGCGTACGTGCCGGGCGACTGCCGTCGGAAAGCTCACGGTGGTCCTGGCCACGCTCACCCTGGTCGTCGCCGGCTGTGGCGGCGGGCCCAGTCCCCGTGCCTGGGCGGCCTCGGTCTGCTCGGCGCTCGCACCGTGGCGGTCGGAGATCAGCAGGCTGACCAGCAGCACCGACCAGCAGATGACCGCGCAGACCACTCCCGCGCAGGCCAAGGAGAACCTGGTGCGTCTCTTCGAGGGCGCCGAGCAGGCCAGCGAGACGGCCCGGCGCAAGGTCGAGGAGGCCGGAGTGCCGGAGACCGAGCACGGCGAGGAGATCTCGGCGGGTTTCCGCAGCACGCTGGCGAAGATGCGCGACGCGTACGGTCGCGCGGGTGACGCCATCGACGGGCTGGACACCGGCGAGCCCACCGAGTTCTACGACGGTGTCCGGGCCGCCGTGGAGGCGCTGAACAAGGAGTACGACGCCAGCGGGCTGGACACGAGCCGGCTCAACTCGGAGGAGCTGAAACGGGCCTTCGACGAGGTGCCGGAGTGCCATTGAACGGGCTCGACGGACCGTCGGGGGCGGACCCGCTCCCGGCGCTCTTCCCGGTGCCCGACACCGCCCCGCCGGACGTCGTGACGCGATCCGCCCGGGGACCGGCCGCCGCCGTCCGCGCGGAGGGGCCGGAGGAGGCCGGACGGCAACTCGTCTTCTTCGGCGCCGAGACGGCCGACCCGTCCGTGGCCGATCTCGCGGGGCTGCTCGCCGGCCCCGCCGAGGTGGTCCGCATGGGCGGCACGGCGCGGCTCTCGGTCGTGGTGGACGCCGCCTGGCGGGTGCACGTCCTCGTGTCCGAGCTGGGTCAGCGGGGGCTGTCGGCGACCTGGGAGCCCACCGACGACGAGCGGCACGCGGTGCGCACGTCGTACACCCGGACGTTGAAGCCCCTCGCGGTGGCCTGGCTGGACGGGGTGGCCAAGCGGCCGCCGGCCGGCTTCCACCTCACCGGCCGGCGGCTGCGGCTCTGGCTGGCCGCCGCCGGGGTCGCCGAGCCGCCCGGGTTCCTGCTGCGGCTGGGTGCCGCCGATCACCACTGCTGGGAGCCGGTCGGCCGGGCGCTGGCCGCGGTCGGACTCGCCGGTGACCTCGTCGGCCCGGACGCCGGCGGGCCGGCGTACCGGATCACCGGGCGCCGCCGGTTGCGCCGGCTCGCCGAGCTGGTGGGCGACCGCCCGGCCGCCGCGCCACCGCCGGCCTGGCCGTGACGCGCCCGGCCGCCGCCGGCCTGGCCGTGACGCGCCCGCCGGGCCGCCGGCCTGGCCGTGACGACCCGACCGGCGCGGCAGGCGGGCCCGACACCGACGGCAGCCCTGGCGGTGACCGGGGAACCTGCTGTCCGGTCGCGGACAACGACCGGGACGATACCGGCGGAAAACGGGCAGTCGGGACCTCGGCCGAGGGTCCGCCATCATCACAGTGGCCCGCTCGGGGGCCTACCCACGGTGTACGGTGGCGCCGTCCGGCAGATCCACCCCTGCCGGGGCGGTTTGCCGCCCGCGAAACCCGAAACGCGGACGGCGCGTTACGTTGGACATCCGGGCCGCCGGGGTCCGGGCGGGTCGAACACGGCCGGAAACGGGTACCGAGCGGTCACGAGCAGGAGTGAGGTCAGGGAGAGACGTGCCGAGCAACGCGGGAACCACCCGTCTGGTCATCGTCGAGTCACCGGCGAAGGCCAAGACGATCTCGGGCTACCTGGGCCCGGGGTACGTCGTGGAGGCGAGCTTCGGCCACGTCCGGGACCTTCCGCGCAACGCCGCCGACGTACCGGCCAAGTACAAGGGTGAGCCGTGGGCGCGGCTCGGGGTGGACGTCGACAACGGCTTCCACGCCCTCTACGTGGTCTCTCCGGACCGGAAGCAGCAGATCAGCAAGCTGAGCAAGCTCGCCAAGGAGGTCGACGAGATCCTCCTGGCGACGGACGAGGACCGCGAGGGCGAGGCCATCGCCTGGCACCTCGTGGAGACGCTCAAGCCCAAGGTGCCGGTCAAGCGGATGGTCTTCCACGAGATCACCAAGCCGGCCATCCAGGCGGCCGTGGCCAACCCGCGCGAGATCGACCGCGACCTGGTCGACGCGCAGGAGGCACGGCGCATCCTCGACCGGCTGTACGGCTACGAGGTCTCCCCGGTGCTGTGGAAGAAGGTCATGCCGAAGCTGTCGGCGGGCCGGGTGCAGTCGGTGGCGACCCGGATCGTCGTCGAGCGGGAGCGCCAGCGGATGGCCTTCCGCACCGCCGAGTACTGGGACATCCTCGCCACGCTGGCCGTCCAGAACGCCGGCGAGGGCCCGCGTACCTTCAACGCGACCCTGATCGCCCTGAACGGCGACCGGATCGCCACCGGCAAGGACTTCGAGCCGACCACCGGCCGGGTGCGGCCCGGCGCCGGGGTGGTGCACCTGGACGAGAGCGGCGCCCGGGGGCTGGCCGCCCGCCTGGACGGCCGTCCCTTCACCGTCACGCGCGTCGAGGAGAAGCCCTACCGCCGTCGCCCGTACGCGCCGTTCATCACCTCCACGCTCCAGCAGGAGGCGGCCCGCAAGCTGCGGTTCTCGTCGCAGCAGACGATGCGCACCGCGCAGCGGCTCTACGAGAACGGCTACATCACCTACATGCGTACCGACTCGGTGAACCTGTCGGAGACCGCCATCGCGGCGGCCCGCCGGCAGATCGTCGAGTTGTACGGCGAGCGCAGCGTGCCGCCGGAGCCGCGCCGCTACACCGGCAAGGTGAAGAACGCGCAGGAGGCGCACGAGGCGATCCGCCCGGCGGGGGACAACTTCCGTACCCCCGGTGACGTGGCCAAGGAGCTGTCGGCCGAGGAGTTCAAGCTCTACGAGCTGATCTGGCGGCGCACCATCGCCTCGCAGATGACCGACGCGGTGGGCTCCAGCGTGTCGGTGCGCATCCGTGCGCTCTCCTCCACGGGCGAGGAGGTCGACTTCGGCGCCACCGGCAAGACGATCACCGACCCGGGCTTCCTGCGGGCGTACGTCGAGTCGAGCGACGACGAGAACGCCGAGGCCGAGGACGCCGAGCGGCGGCTGCCCACGCTCGTGAAGGACCAGCCGCTGACCGCCGAGGAGCTGGCCGCGCAGGGGCACCACACCCAGCCGCCGGCCCGCTACACCGAGGCGTCGCTGGTCAAGGCGCTGGAGGAGCTGGGCATCGGCCGCCCGTCGACGTACGCGTCGATCATGCAGACCATCCAGGACCGCGGCTACGTCTTCAAGCGCGGCCAGGCGATGATCCCGTCCTTCCTGGCGTTCGCCGTGATCGGGCTGATGGAGCGGCACTACCCGCGCCTCATCGACTACGACTTCACGGCCAGCATGGAGAACGAGCTGGACGAGATCGCCGGCGGCGACCACGCGGCCGTCGACTTCCTCACCTCCTTCTACTTCGGCAGCACGAACGGCACCGGCGACCAGGCCATCGCCCACGCCGGGGGCCTGAAGAAGCTGGTCACCGAGAACCTCAGCGAGATCGACGCGCGCAGCGTCAACTCGATCCCGCTCTTCACCGACGACGAGGGTCGGGAGGTGGTGGTCCGGGTCGGCCGGTACGGCCCGTACCTGGAACGGCGGGTGCCGGGCGAGGAGGCCGCGCCCCCGGCCGAGGGCGAGGAGGGCGGCGCCCACGGCGACCGCGCGCCGATCCCCGAGGGCCTGGCGCCGGACGAGCTGACCCCGGAGAAGGTGCACGAGCTGTTCCTCGGCGGGGGCGGCGAGCGCAAGCTCGGCGACGACCCGGCCACGGGCGAGCCGATCCTGCTCAAGTCCGGCCGGTTCGGCCCGTACGTGTCCAGCGGCGAGCGGCGCTCCTCGCTGCTGCGCTCGCAGTCGCCCGACACGCTCACCCTCGACCAGGCGTTGCAGCTGCTCAGCCTGCCCCGCCTGATCGGCACCGATCCCGAGGGCAACGAGGTGGTCGCCAACAACGGCCGCTACGGCCCGTACGTCAAGCGCGGTGACGAGTTCCGCTCGCTGGACTCGGAAGAGAAGATGTTCACCGTCACGCTGGACGAGGCGCTGGCGCTGCTGGCCGCTCCGAAGACCCGCCAGCGGCGGGCCGCCGCGCCGCCGCTGCGGGAGCTGGGCGTCGACCCGCTGACGGAGAAGCCCCTGGTCATCAAGGACGGCCGCTTCGGCCCGTACGTCACCGACGGGGAGACCAACGCGTCGCTGCGGCGGGGCCAGACCCCGGAGGCGCTGACCATCGAGGAGGCCTCCGAGATGCTCGCCGAGAAGCGGGCCAAGGGTCCGGCGCCGCGCAAGAAGGCGGCGGCCAAGAAGGCGCCGGCCAAGAAGACCGCGGCGAAGTCGACGGCGGCGAAGAAGACCGCGGCGGCGACCAAGTCGACGGGGACGCGGAAGGCCACGACGGCCAAGGCCGCGCCCGCCAAGAAGGCGGCGCCCCGGAAGGCCACGACCGCGACCGAGTAGGACGCCACGGCGGGGCGCGCACCGCCCGGCACCGTCCAGGACGCGCTCCGCCGGGGCTGTCCGGGACGCGCACCGCCCGGCACGCGCTCCGCCCGGGGCTGTCCGGGACGCCCCCGGGGCGGTCAGCCGCCGTGCCGCTCCTGGCGCATCTTCTCCCAGCGGTCCGCGGCGGCGCTCATCTCCTCCTGGACGAAGAGGAAGAAGTCCCGCAGCTCGGCGAGGCGCGCGCCGGCCTGCGACGTCTCGTCGCCGACGGCCACCACGCCCTCGTGCACGACGTCGGCGAACCTCGTGTAGATCCCGCTGCGGATCATCGCGGTGTACGTGCGGGACTCGGCCGCCTTGTAGAGGTCCCGGCGGGAGCCGGGCGCGGGCTCGCGTACGGCCATGCCCACGTGGATCAGGTAGCGCACCGCGCCGGAGACGGCGGCCGGGCTGACCCCGAGGCGCTCGCTGATCTGCGCCGCGGTCATCCCGGTGTCCTCGGCGACCAGCAGCGCCGCGAGCACCCGGGAGGGCATCCTCGGTACGCCCATGTCGCTGAACGTGAGAGCGAAGTGCTCGATGAAGCGGCGTACGGCTTCCTCGTCGCGGTGACCTGGCGGCTGCATCGTCCTATCTTTCACCACGTTCTGAAGTCCCTGTAACGATCGCCCGGTGCGGCGTCCCACCGCCCGCCGACCCGACGGCGCGGCCGGCGAGCCGGCCGCGCCGCGGACAGGGGAGCTTGGATCATGAGGCGAGGTTACGTCGGCGGAAGAGGGTCAGCCCCGTGGCGCCGAGTGCGAGCGCGAGGACGGACATCACCGCCATCGGCGCCAGCGTGGCGTCGGCCGGCACCGCCGGGACGTGACTGAACGGCGAGACGTCCCGGACCGCCTCGGGCACGCCGAGCAGCGACCCGTACGGGCCGAGGACGAAGCCGGACCAGGCCAGCCCGACCGACAGCCGCGGCACGAGCCCGAAGAGCGCCACGGCGAGGCCGGCGAGGATCAGCACCGCCGGCAGCTGGAGGTACGCCGTGCCGGCCAGGTGCCGGACCTGGGCGGCGGGATCGCCCGCGCTCGCGCCGTACACCAGGCCGATCGAGACCGCCGCGAGCCCGAGCATGGCCACGGCGCCCGCCGTAGCGACCACGAGGTGCCCGCCCAACCAGGCCAGCCGGCCGGTCGCGGTGGCGAGCACCGCCTCGGCCCGCCCGCTCGACTCCTCGGCCCGGGCCCGGAGCAGCGTCTGGACCAGGTACCCGGCGACCAGCACACCGATGGTCGTCAGCATCGCGGCGAAGAACGTGTCCATCACCGCGTGCCCCCGCCACCGGCGAGGTCGTCGAGCCTCCCCGTGACGTTCTCGTTCGTCGCCAGCTCGTCGGCGACGGCGTTGGCGATCGAGCCGACGAGCAGCCCGAACGCCGTGATCGTGACGGTCCAGCCGAGCACCGTGCCGCGTTGCAGCCGCCAGGCCAGTCCGAGCGGGCTGAGCAGCGCGGCGGACGCGCGGGCCGGTCCGGGGCGGTCCGCGAGCAGGCCCATGCCCACGTCCCGCCGCGCGGTCAGGGCGAAGGACGCGGCCGTCAGGACCGCGAAGAGCGCGACCGGGAGCACGAGGACCCACCACCGGTCGCCCGCGAAGGGCCGCATCTGCATGGTCCAGCCGATCGGGGAGAGCCAGGAGGGCCAGGCGCTGGTCATGGTGTAACCGTCCGGCTGGACCTCGCCGAAGACGTCGGCGAGGCCGCGGAGCAGGTAGGCGACGCCGACCACCGTGGCGGCGATCCCGTTGGCGGCCCGCGCTCCCTGGGTCAGCTGCGCCGCGACGGCCGCGACCCCGGCGAAGGCGATGCCGGCGGCACCGACCCCGGCACCGGCCGCGAAGGAACCGGCCGCTGGCAGGCCGTTGCCCGTGAAGGCGAGCCCGATCAGCGCGGCGAGCACGACGTTGGCGCCGACCACGACCGTCAGGGCGGCACTCAGGTTCGCGTGCCGGCCGACGGCCGTCGCGCCGATCATCTCGGCACGCCCGGTCTCCTCGTTCTGACGGGTGTGCCGGACGACGGCGAGGGTGCTCATGAAGCCCGCCATCAGGGCCAGGAACGCCAGGATCCCGAAGGCGGTCATCTGGCCGTCGCTGGTGCCGGTGGGCGCGGCCCGGAACATCAGCAGTCCGGGCGTCTCGACGGCCACGCGCAGGACGGCCAGGCGGTCGGCCTCTGTGGGGTACTGCGAGTCGGTCGCCGAGCCGGCGAACGCGCCGAGCGCGACGGTGCTCAGGATCCAGACCGGCAGCTGTACGCGGTCGCGCCGCAGCGCGAGGCGGGCGAGCCGGCCGCTGCCCGTGTAGGCGGTGCTCACCGGACACCCACCAGTTCGTCGCCGTAATGGCGCAGGAAGAGTTCCTCCAGCGACGGCGGGGCGCTGGCGAGGGCGCGTACGTCGAACCGGGTCAGGTACTCCAGCACCCGGTTCAGGTCGGCCGTGTCCACGGCGAACGTCGCGTGGGTGGTGGACACGACGGCGTCGTACACGCCGGGCAGCTCCGCCAGCCCGGTGATGGGACGCGCGGTGTCCACCGAGACCGAGGTGCGGGTCAGATGCCGCAGCTCGGCGAGGGTGCCGCTCTCCACTGTCCGGCCCTGCCGGATGATGCTCACCCGGTCGCACAGCGCCTCCACCTCAGAGAAGATGTGGCTGGAGAGCAGGACCGTGCGGCCCTGGCTCTTCACCTCGCGTACGCACTCCTGGAAGGCCGCCTCCATGAGCGGGTCGAGCCCGGAGGTCGGCTCGTCGAGGATGTAGAGCTCCACGTCGGAGGCGAAGGCGGCGACGATCGCGACCTTCTGCCGGTTCCCCTTCGAGTACGTGCGCGCCCGCTTCGAGGGATCGAGCTGGAACCGCTGGATCAGGTCGTCCCGGCGGCGCCGGTCCAGGCCGCCCCGGAGCGACCCGAACAGGTCGATCGCCTCACCGCCGGTCAGGTTCGGCCACAGGTTCACGTCGCCCGGCACGTACGCCAGGCGCCGGTGCAGGTCCACGGCGTCCCGCCAGGGGCCGCCGAGCAGGCTGACCGACCCGGCGTCCGCCCGCAGCAACCCCAGCAGGACCCGGATGGTGGTGGACTTCCCGGAGCCGTTGGGGCCCAGGAAACCGTGCACCTCGCCGACGTCCACGTGCAGATCCAGTCCATCGAGTGCGCGAACCCTGCCGAAGGTCTTCACCAGCGCGGAGGCGGAGATAGCAGTCATGCCCTGAACGCTACGCCGGTTTCACAAAATCGTGAAACCTCTGAAGCATATAAAACGCGTTAAAAATCGGGGGGAGAGACTCCGCCGCGCGAGCCGTCGCTGGGCTGATGATCGCGCTGGATCGGTGAAGTAGTGGCCTCGCGGGGATCGGGAGCCACTACTTCCGTGTCGGGGTGTGATCGTGGCGACCGGATCTGCGTGGCCGGGCCGGCCGTGCGGACGGTCAGTCGCCGAGGACGCGGGTCAGGTGGGGGCTCGTGAAGACGCGGTCGGGGTCGAGGCGGTCGCGCACCGCCCGGAAGTCGGCCCAGCGGGGGTACGCGGGGGCGAGCGACGCCGCGTCGCGCCAGTGCAGTTTGCCCCAGTGCGGCCGACCGCCCAGACCGGCGGCGACCCGTTCGAAGGCCGTGAAGTACGGCTCGTACGGCATGCCGACGTACTGGTGGATTGCCACGTACGCCGAGTCCCGGCCGTAGCCGTGCGACAACCAGATGTCGTCGGCGGCCGTGAAGCGGATCTCCACGGGGAAGAGCACCTTGAAGGGCAGCTCCGCCACGATCCGCCGGAGCGCGCCGAGCGCCTCGCCGAGCGCCTCGCGCGGCATCCCGTACTCCATCTCGACGAACCGGACGCGGCGCGGGGTGCAGAAGACCCGGTCGGAGCGGCCCGTGTACCGGCGCTCGGTGAGCGCCCGCGCCGAGATCGCGCTGATCGTCGGGGCGAGGGCCGGCACGGCGCGGCCGACCCGGCACGCCCCCGCGAAGACGGTGTTGGACAGGAACTCGTCGTCGAGCCAGCCGCGCCAGCGGGGCAGCGGCCGGTCGTCGGCGGCCACGCGGTCGTTGGTCTTGACCTGCACCCGGGTCGTGTAGGGGAACCAGTAGAACTCGACGTGGTCGTGCCCGGCGACCAGGTCCGGCAGTGCGGCCAGTACGTCGTCGAGCGGTGCCGGACGCTCGTGCGCGTGCAGCACGAACGCGTCCACGCAGCGCAACGTCACCTCGACGACGACACCGAGCGCCCCGAGGGACACCCGGGCGGCGGCGAGGACGTCGGGATGCTCCTCGGCCGAGCAGCGCAGCACCTCGCCGGTGCCGGTGACGAGGGTGAGCGCCTCCACGAAGGTGGCCAGGCAGCCGTACCCGGCGCCGGTGCCGTGGGTGCCCGTCGAGATGGCGCCCGCGACCGTCTGCGCGTCGATGTCGCCGAGGTTGGGCAGGGCGAGGCCGTGCCGCGCGAGCAGGTCGTTGAGCGCGCGCAGTGTCATCCCCGCGGGTACCGTGACGAGCCGACCCTCCCGGTCGACCCGTACGCCGGTGTCCAGCGCCGCCAGCTCCATCCGCCGGTCGTCGGCGAGGGCGACCGGGGTGAAGGAGTGTCCGCTGCCGACCGCCCGGATCCGGCCACCGGCGGCCCGCGCGACCCGGACCGCCTCGACGACCTCGGCGGTGGTGCCGGGGCGCAGGATGGTGGAGGTGCCCCGCTGGTTACCGGCCCAGTTCGACCACGGGACGCTGGACGTTGCGGTGCCGCCGGCCATGCGCACTCCTCGACATGAATATGAACTGACTTCATATCAAGAACGTTGTCGCTGGTAAATACCGCAACTGAGTCCCATTCGTTAGACCGGTAGTCACTGAACAGTGACGTGCAGATATGTTCACCGTCGAAGGGGGGTGGCGCCGAGTGTCCACACCAGCCGCCACGACCGGGCCACTGCGCCGCGTACCGGTGCAGGGTCGAAGTGTCGCTCGGGTCCAGCGGATGCTGGACGCCTGCGCCGAACTCGTTGACGAAGTGGGGTACGAGGGGCTGACGACGACCCTGCTCGCCGAGCGGGCCGAGGTCGCCATCGGCTCGGTCTACCAGTTCTTCCCGGACAAGCGGGCGATCGTGCAGGCGCTGACGCTGCGCACGATGGAGTCCTACCTCCAGCGGCTCGACGAACGGTTCGCCTCGGACGACCTGACCCACTGGTGGGACGGCGTCGACGCGGCCATCGACGAGTACATCACGATGCACCGCACCGTCCCCGGATTCCGTACCCTGCACTTCGGCGACGTGGTCGACCTACACCTGCTCGATGAGCAGAGGGACAACAACGGGGTGATCGCGGACCAGCTGGCCCGCGTGCTCACCGAGCGCTTCGGGCTGACCGGTGTCCCCGAACTCCGTTTCCACCTGGAGGTCGCCGTGGAGACGGCCGACGCGCTCATCAAGCTGGCGTTCCGCCGGCAGCCCGAGGGTGACGAGCGGGTGCTGGCCGAGGCGAAGTCGCTCATCCGGGAGTACCTGCACCGCCAGGTGGACGCCACGACCGACGCCGGCCGAGCCGGCTGAACCAGTCGCCGCCGACCCAGGTGCGCGGGTGGCGGCGGGGCCCGGGGTGCGACCGGGCGAGGGCAGGGCCCGGGGTGCGACCGGGTGACGCAAGGTCCGGGGTGCGACCGGGCGACGACGTGACGAGGGGTCCGGGGTGCGACCGGGCCACGGTACGGACGGACGGCCCCCGGGTGCGACGGGGTGACGGTGCGGACGACGGCCCGGGGTGCGACCGGGGTGACGCCGCCCTCGGGGGCCGCGTCCGGCCGGCACCGGGCGGTCAGAGGAAGGCGTGGCCTTCGCCCCGGTACGTCGGCACGGTCGCCACGACCGTGTCCCCCTCGACCAGGTGCAGCTCGTTGACGTGCTCGCAGAGCTCGCCGGCCTTGGCGTGGCGGAACCACACCCGGTCACCGACCCGGAGGGTGGCCGCCGCCGGGCCGGCGAGCGGGGTCTGTACCTCGCCGGCGCCCTCGGCGCCGAGCAGCTTCAGCCCCGCCGGCAGGACCGGCCGGGGCAACCGGCTGGCCGCCGCCGGGCCGGAGGCGATCCAGCCGCCGCCGAGCACGGTGGCCAGGCCGGGCGCCGGCCGGCGGACGACCGCGCACGCGAAGTAGGCCGCCGGGATGGGGCGCCAGGCGCGGTACGCGTCGAAGAGCGTCGGCCCGTACAGGCCCGATCCCGCGGTGACCTCGGTGACCGCGGGATCGGCGCTGGTCGCCGCCACGCTGCCGGTGCCGCCGCCGTTGACGAACTCCAGGTCGGCGTGCTCGCGTACGGCGGCCACCGCGGCGCTGCGCCGGCTCAGCAGTTCGCGGTACGAGCCACGCTGGGCGAGCCGGATGGCCGTTCCGACCACCGCCTGCCCCGGGGGCGCGTCGCCGAGGCCGGCGATCTGTGCCTCGTACGCCATGAGGCCGACCAGCCGGAAGCCGGCGCGCCCGGCCACGGTGGCGGCGAGCGCGCCGGCCGCGGCGGCGCTGTGCACCGGTGAGCGGCGCACCCCGACGTGCACCCGTCCGCCGAGGGGCCGCCAGGAGGCGTCCAGGTCGAGGCAGACCCGCAGCTCGGGGCGGCGGTCGGGGCCGCGTACGGCGTCGACGAGATCGAGTTGGTCGGTACCGTCGACCATCAGCGTGACGGCCGCCGCGAGTTCGGCGTCCGAGGTGAGCTCGGCGAGCGCGGCGCGATGCGCCGTGGGGTAGGCCACCAGCACGTCGTCGGAGACCCCCGCCCGGACCAGCCAGATCGCCTCGGGCAGGGTGAACGCCATGACACCCCGCCAACCGGGCCGGCGCAACGCCCGGCCGATCAGCTCCCGGCTGCGGACCGACTTGCTGGCCAGCCGGACCGGTTTGCCGGAGGCGAGGCCCGCCAGCGCGAGCGCGTTGGCGTCGAAGGCCGTGAGGTCGACCACGGCGTAGGGCGGGTCGAGGTGTGCGGTCGCCCGGTCCAGGCGTCCGCGAAGTTCGTCACTGTCGATGGCCACGTGTGCACGCTAACTGTCGGGCGGTCAATGCGAAACACCCTCGCGTATGCCCGGCTGCGGCGGGTGGTCCCGGCGGCCTAGGCTCGGCGAGCAGGAGAATGTCCCGGTGGGGCCGCGGCCCACCGGGACTAGAGTGTTCCACCGGGGATGCCCAGCGATGGGCCGGCACGTGGAGGTACGGCCATCGAAAGCCAGAACAACGGCGAGTCGTCCGGCGTGTCGCCGTCCGGTAACCAGCCCGACGGTCCTGCCGGCCGCCCGGAGAGCGCCCCGATCGGCAGCGCCGCGGGGCAGATCGGCGGCGCGGCGAGCCAGTCGCCCCCCGCACCCCAGACCGACCGGTCCGGCATCGGCGCCATCCGCTCGGTGCTGCGCATCCGGCCGTTCCGCCGGCTCTGGATCGTGCTCGGGGCCGCCTCCTTCGGCGACTGGCTCGGCCTGCTCGCCACCTCCGTCTTCGCCGCGTCCCAGGTGCAGGGCAGCACCGCCAAGGGTGCCGCCTTCGGCCTCGTGATCGGCATCCGGCTGTTGCCGGCACTGGTGCTCGGGCCGATCGCCGGCGTCCTCGCCGACCGGTTCGACCGGCGCTGGACGATGGTCATCTGCGACCTGCTGCGGTTCGTGCTCTTCGCCTCGATCCCGCTCGTCGCGTTGCTCGGCCTCCGCGGCGGGCTGGTGGTCGGCTGGGCGACGATCGCCACGTTCCTGGTCGAGTCGATCACCCTGCTCTGGATTCCGGCCAAGGAGGCCGCGGTCCCCAACCTCATCCCGCGCGCCCGGCTGGAGACGGCCAACCAGCTCACCCTCATCACCACGTACGGCCTGACGCCGGTGTTCGCGGCGCTCGCCATCGCGGTGCTCGACCGCAGCGTGCGGGCCGCGACCGGTGGCGAGGTCCCCGGCTGGGCGGAACCGGCCCAGTTGGCGCTCTGGTTCAACGCGTTCTCCCGCCTCGCCACGGCGGTCGTGGTGGCGTTCGGGATCAAGGAGATCAGCCAGGCGCGGGCGGCCCGGCACGAGCGCGCCGAACAGAGCATGACCCGGCAGTTCGTCGAGGGCTGGCGCTTCATCTCCCAGACCCCGCTCGTCCGGGGGCTGGTGCTCGGCATCTTCGGCGCCTTCGCCGGTGGCGGCATCGTGATCGGCACCGCCCGGTTCTTCGCCAACTCGCTCGGCGCCGGTGACGCCGCGTTCTTCCTGCTCTTCGCGGCCATCTTCATCGGGCTGGCGATCGGCATCGGGCTCGGCCCGATGATCGTCAAGGAGATGTCGCGGCGCCGCTGGTTCGGCATGAGCATCGTGCTCGCCAGCGCGGCGGTGATGACCCTCGCGTTCGCCATCCACCTGTCGATGGCCATCGTCGGGGCGATCCTGGTCGGCGCCGGTGCCGGGATGGCCTTCCTGGCCGGCACCACGCTGCTCGGCGGGGAGATCGCCGACGAGGTGCGCGGCCGGGTCTTCGCCGTGGTGCAGATCGGCACGCGGCTGGTGCTCCTCCTGGCGATCACGCTGAGCAGCGTGCTCGCCGGCGTCGGCGGCTCCCGCAAGCTGGAGATCGCCGACCTGGGCGTCTCGGTGTCGTCGACCCGCCTGCTGCTCCTCGCGGCGGGCGCGGCCGGCATCTTCGCGGGGATCAGCGCGTTCGGGCAGATGGACGACAAGAAGGGCGTGCCGGTCCTGGCCGACCTGTGGGGCTCGATCCGGGGCCGTCCGCTCATGCCGGCCGAGCCGTTCGTCTCCACCGGGCTCTTCGTGGTCTTCGAGGGCGGCGAGGGCGCCGGCAAGTCCACCCAGCTCGCGCTCCTCGCCGACCGGCTGCGCGGTCAGGGGCGCGACGTCGTGGTCACCCGCGAGCCGGGCGCCACCGCGGTGGGCGAGCGGATCCGGTCGCTGGTGCTCGGCACCTCCGACGGCGAGGCGCCGTCACCGCGGGCCGAGGCGCTGCTCTACGCCGCCGACCGGGCACACCACGTGGCCACCGTGGTCCGCCCGGCGCTGGCGCGCGGCGGTGTGGTGATCAGCGACCGGTACGTCGACTCGTCCCTCGCCTACCAGGGCGCGGGGCGGACGCTCCCGGTCGACGAGGTCTCCTGGCTCTCGTCCTGGGCCACCGGCGGGCTCAAGCCCGACCTCGTGGTGCTGCTCGACATCGAGCCGCACGCCGGGCTGTCCCGGGTGGCGGCCCGCAGCGAGGAGGCCGACCGGCTGGAGGCCGAGTCGGTCGCCTTCCACGAGCGGGTCCGGTACGCGTTCCTCGACCTCGCCGCCGCCGACCCGAAGCGCTACCTGGTGCTCGACGCCGCGCGTCCGGTCGAGGAGATCGCCCGGCAGGTGGCGCGGCGGGTCGACGAGATGCTCGGCAACCCCGCCGGCATCGTGCACCCGCGCCCGGCCCAGGGACCCGACACCTCGGTGCAGCCGGAGTTATCCGACGCGGAGCTGGTGACGATGGAGCAACGGACCTGATGCCCGACGTCTTCGCCGACCTGGTCGGTCAGGACGAGGCGGTCGCCACGCTGCGCCGGGCCGCCACCGCGGCGGCGGCCGTGCTGCGGCACGCCGCCGGCGAGCGGGCGCTCGCGCTCACCCCGGCCGCCCCGGACTCCGCCGAGTCCGCCGGTGGATCCGGCGACCCGGGCGCCGGGATGACCCACGCCTGGATCTTCACCGGGCCGCCCGGTTCCGGGCGGTCCGTGGCGGCGCGCGCCTTCGCCGCCGCCCTCCAGTGCGCGTACGGCACGGGCTGCGGCGAGTGCCCCGGCTGCCACACCACGATGGCCGGTACGCACGCCGACGTCCGGCTCGTGGTGCCGGAGGGGCTCTCCATCGGCGTCGACGAGATGCGGGCGCTGGTCCTGCGCGCCGCCAGCACCCCGTCCGGCGGGCACTGGCAGGTGGTAGTGATCGAGGACGCGGACCGGCTCACCGAGGCCGCCGGCAACGCGCTGCTCAAGGCCATCGAGGAGCCCCCGCCGCGTACCGTCTTCCTGCTCTGCGCCCCGTCCACCCACCCGGACGACATCTCGGTGACGATCCGGTCGCGCTGCCGGGTCGTACCCCTGCGACAGCCCTCGGCCGACGCGGTAGCCGAGGTGCTGGTCCGCCGCGACGGCATCGCCCCCGACGTGGCGCAGTGGGCGGCGGCCGCCGCCCAGGGGCACGTGGGCCGGGCGCGACGGCTGGCGCGCGACCCGGAGGCGCGCAAGCGGCGGGACGCCGTGCTCGCCATCCCCCGCCGGCTCACCGGGGTGGGCGCCGCCTTCGACGCGGCGTCCGCGCTGATCGAGGCGGCCGAGGCGGAGGCCGAGGCCTCGGTGGCGGAGGCCGACGCGGCCGAGCGCGCGGCGCTGGAGACGGCGCTCGGCGCGGGCGGCACCGGCCGGGGCGCGGCGGGCGCCATCCGCGGCGCGGCCGGCCAGCTCAAGGACCTGGAGCGGCGGCAGAAGTCGCGGGCCACCCGCGCCCAGCGGGACGCACTGGACCGGGCGCTCGTCGACCTCGCCGGCTTCTACCGGGACGCGCTCACGATGGCCCTGCGGGCGCCCGTCGCGCCGGTGCACACCGACGCCGCCGCGCTGGCCGCCGCCGGGGCGCAGAAGTGGGACGCCGAGGGGGCCCTGCGCCGCCTGGAGGCGGTACTGGCCTGCCGCGCGGCCATCGAGGCGAACGTGAAGCCGCGCATCGCCGTGGAGGCGATGATGCTCGCCCTCTGGCGGGGCTGAGCCGCACCGCCCCCTCCACCCGGCCTGGTCCCACGCGCCGGACCCGTCGTCCACAGGCATCGACAGCCGCGATTTCCATGCGGTACGGTCCGGGAATGCCGTGGTGACGGTGACGACACGCTCAGTGAGGATCAGTCCGGGAGGAGTGGCCGATGCCACGGGGGGAGATCGACGAGGCCTGGATCGAGGAGGCCGTGCGGCGCTACCACCGCATCGAGTCGCTCCAGGCCGAGTTCGACCAGGCGGTGTCGACCGTGGAGGTCACCGTGCGCTCGCCCGACGGCCTCGTCGAGGTGGTCGTGACGGCCGCAGGCCGGATCACCGACGTCCGCTTCCTCGGCCCGCTGCACAACCGCAACCCCCGCGACGTCGCCGGTTCCGTGCGGGCCGCGGTCACCGCTGCGGCCGACGCCGCCGAGTGGGCCCGCGAGAAGCTGCACAACGAGACGTTCGCCGCCTACCGACCGCTCGCGGGAGCCTGAGATGGACGCCCTTCGCGCTCTCGCCGCCCGGCTCGACGAGGCGGCCGCCACGCTCACCACGCTCTCGCACACCGTCACCGCGAACGACCCGCCGCAGGCCGCCTTCGGCGCCGACGCACCCGGCCGGCCGGGCGAGATCGGGCGCGCGCTGCACCGGCAGTGGACGGCCGCCACCGACAACCGGGCGCGGGAGGCGCGCGCGGCCGCCGGCCGGCTGGGCGCCGCCGCGGCGGCCGTCCGCGAGGCCGCCGAGCACTACGCCGACGCCGACCGCGGGGCCCGGCGGCGCCTGGCCGGTGAGGCGTGATGGACGCGCTCGACCGGCTCGCCGAGCCCGGCCTCGACCTGCTGCGCCGGGTGGACACGCTGCTCGCCGCGGGCGCCCCCGAGGGGCACCGGGTCTGGCCGCTGCTGCGCCGCATGCAGGTGCTGCCCGGCGAGGCGGTGCGCCACTTCCTCGACCTGCGCCCCGGGCCGCTGTCCGGTGCCGGGCACGGGGTGCGCCGGCTGGTGCGGGGGTACGACGACGTGTCCGCCACGCTGACCGACCCGGTGCTCTGGTCCGGGCCGGCCGCCGAGGCGTACGCGCAGTCGCGCGCCGCGCTGCTGCGCCACCTCGACGAGGGGCCGGACAGCATGGTCGGCCGGCTGGAGTCGACCGCCGGCTACGCCGACGCGCTCGCCGACTGGATCGAGGGCAGCCGCCTCGCGCTGGCCCGGGCGCTCGCCGACGTGCTGCGATCGTCCGAGGCCGTGGCGGTGGTCGCCGCCACCTCCGTGCTGACCGGTGCGACGACCCGATCGGGGTCGGCCGGGCCGCGGACCGTCGAGGCCGCCGACATCGGCGCCCGCGTGCTGGCGGTGCTGTCCGTGGCGTACGACGGTGCGGAGACGCTGCTGCGCCAGTGGGGCCCGAGTCTCGCCGAGTCGACGTGGCGTCCGCCGGTGGCCGGTCGGCCCCGCTACGACACGGTTACCCGCGTCGGGTGGTGAGCGGGCGGGGGTTCCCGCCGCCGGGCACCTCGCGCTCCTCTCCGGAGGTCAGCGCGCCGTCCCGGTCCGCTCCCTGGCCGGCCCGGTCCGCTCCCCGGCCGCCGATCCACGTCGTGCCGGTGCTGGTGCTGGTGCCGGTGATGGTGCCTGTCCGGGACGGTCCGGGACGGTCCACGGCGTCGCGCGCGGGCGCCCGGTCGAGCCGGGCACCGGCGGCGACGCCGTGGCCTTTCCCTGCACCCCCCGCAGGTATGGTCTCCACTCAACGCCGCCGCAGGTCGTTTGTCGCCCGTGCCGGCCCGGATTCAACCGTCCGGGCGAGGCCCAACGGCACGTCGGTCCGGTCCGCGTATCGGTCGAGTCGACCGCCGTGGATGGCTGCACGGCGTAGTCGTCCGGCGACGCCCGGCGGGCCCCGAATCCGCGTCCCGTCGTAGGGTGGGGGCATGGGCATGCTCTGCGCGGTCAGTTTCAACCGGTACGGGCGCCTCTACTACCTGGATCCGGGCGAGCTGCGTCCGCAGGTCGGCGACAAGGTGCTGGTGCCCACGGACGACGGGCCCGAGGTGGCCGAGTGTGTGTGGGCCGCGCAGTGGGTCGGAGAGGACACGGACGGCTTCCCGAAGCTCGTCGGCATGGCGGGCGAGGAGGACCTGCGCCGGGACGAGGCGCTGCGCCGCCGCAAGGCCGAGGCGAAGGTGGCCGCGAAGCGGCTGATCCGGGCCCACGGACTGCCGATGAAGGTCGTGGCGGTCGACCACGTGCTCGGCTCCGCCGACGGGAGCGGCGAGCGCACGACCGTCTACTTCACCGCGCCGCACCGGGTCGACTTCCGCTCACTGGTCCGCGACCTCGGCGCCACCCTGCACTGCCGGGTCGAGCTGCGCCAGCTCTCGGCGCGCGACTCGGCGCGGGTGCAGGGCGGCATCGGCTCCTGCGGCCGGGACCTGTGCTGCGCCACGTTCCTCACCGACTTCGAGCCGGTGACCATCCGCATGGCCAAGGACCAGGACCTGCCGCTCAACCCGCTGCGCATCTCCGGGGCGTGCGGCCGGCTCATGTGCTGCCTCAAGTACGAACATCCCCTGTATCAAAAATTCCAGGAGTCCGCGCCGCCGGTCGGCACCCGCGTCACCACACCGCAGGGCGACGGCCGGGTGGTCGGCCACAGCGTTCCCCGGGACTCGGTCACCGTGCGGCTGGACGCGGACGGCTCCCGCTGCTCCTGCTCCCGCGCCTCCGTGTGCGCCCCCCGCCAAGCCCACGACCAGCACTACAACCCCTGACCCCGCCCCGCGCGCCCGTCCTGGCCGCCCTCTTCCGGCGCGTTGATCATGAGGTTATCGCCCTCCGCCTCGGCGTGTCGTGGCAACAACCTCATGATCAACGGGGACCGGGCCGGGCGGGGAGGCCGGGGGGCGGGCGGGGGCCAGGGGTTAGGTCAGGGTGATCGGGGGTTCGGCCAGGCGGGGGGTCAGCGGGGTCTTCGGTACCAGCCAGGAGGCGGTCGGCGTCTGATCCGGGTTGACCTGCCAGTCGCGGGCCACCCGGTCCACGGCGACCGGGTAGATCGTCAGGCTCCCGTCCGGGTCGATCCGCATCCGCAGGAACGCCTTCGAGTCCTCGATGCCCTGCCCGGCGAACAGCTCGTTCAGGTTCACCCCGAACGTGCCGGCGATCAGCAGGTACGCCGCCACCAACTGGCTCGCCACCAGCCCGCTGATCGGGCCGTACACCACCGCGGCGGCGACCACGGGCAGCGGCCACGGCCAGTCGGAGAACGGCAGCTGCAACCAGAGCCACGTTCCCGCCGCGCCCAGCGCCACCTGGGCCAACCCGTGGGTGACGCCCAGGATCCAGTGCCGGGCGTGCCGTTTGCCGCCGGCGCTCGGCGGCTTGGCGAAGAACGCGGCCCCGAGCAGCGTCACCCCGAGCATCAGCACCAGCGGCACACTGAACAGCCGCTGCTCGCTGGTGCCGGCCCGGTTTGTCGCCACGCCCGCCATGGCGAGCATCAGCAGCGTGTGCAGGGTGCCCAGCAGGGTGGTGAAGCCCGGGTTGCGCAGCGGCAGCCGGGGGAGGATCCCCCAGCCGTAGCGCCGGCTGCGGGCCGCGTCGGGGTAGCGCGCCTTCAGGTCGTACGGGCGGGAGAGGCTGGCGCGCCGCGCGAGGGTGTCCTTCGGGGGCACCTGGATCCGCTCGGGGAGCTTGTGCGTCGGGTAGAGGTAGGCGCCGCCGCTGCCGCAGGTGATGAGCTGCCGGTCCGGGCCGGCGTACCGGGCGTAGTGGTGCAGGTCGCCCGAGATCAGCAGCCGGACCTGCGCGCCCGTGGGCGCGATGATCGTACGGATGAAGTAGTCGATCGAGTCGTACGCCGTGGGGTGGTCGACGGCCTTGACCCACGTCGGCGCCGGCACCGCCAGGATCACCCGGTGCTGCGGGCCGAGCTTGCCCGCGACCGTGTCGAAGTAGGCCAGCTGGGGGTCGTCCAGGTACGAGCCGGACTGGTCGTCCAGGCCGAGCAGCCACCAGTTCCCGGGCAGCTCCACGGCGAAGTAGGAGCGGGACTGGCCGGTGCCCCAACCGCCGAAGTGCCGGTCCCGGGAGCGGACGAAGAGCCGCAGGAAGGCGGTCAGGCCGTCGTACCAGTCGTGGTTGCCGGGGACCGCGAAGAGGGTGGGACGCTCGGGCGGGGTGGCCGGCAGGGCGGCCTGGTAGGGGCCCTTGCAGCGGTCCTCGTACGCCTCGAAGGCCGCCGACGGGTAGACCTGGTCGCCGCCCATCACGAGCGTCTGCGCGCGCGGGAGGCGGTGCCCGTCGACCTCCAGCTCCGGCTGGGCGAGCAGGTACGCGACCGAGTACGTGGCGTTGAAGCCGTCGCCGAGGTCGGCCACGTAGTCCAGCCACAGCCCGCCGTCCGGCCCCACCTGCCGCTCGATGCGCGCCTCGAGGGAGTTCTGCAGCTCCCGCTTGTCGAGGTACGCCCCGAAGAGCATCGCGAGCAGCGTACGGATGCCGGTGCTGACGAGCAGGAACGGCGCGAGCCACGGCACCGGCTTGCGCGGGGTGAAACCCAGCTCCAGCGGGTCGGTGCTCCGGGGGCGGCGGGCCGCCCGCTCACCGACCGGCTCGCCGGGTCGCGCGGAGACCGGGTCGGGGTGGGGACGATCATCGGTCACCGCCGCAGCGTAGTCCCGGCCCTGTCGTTCCTGCTGTCCGGCGAACGACGGCTTGGTGCGCCCTGTCCGGTTTGTCGGCGTCGACGAGGACCCGGGGTATCGGGTTCGGCGGCGGCGGGCGCGTGCCGTACACTTGGGCGTCGTTGCCGCCTTAGCTCAGTCGGTCAGAGCGACGCACTCGTAATGCGTAGGTCGTGAGTTCGATTCTCACAGGCGGCTCGGTGAAGAAGCCCAGGTCACGGACCTGGGCTTCGCCGTTTTCGCTGTCGACCACGCCGCCGCCGGCCCGTCGAGTCCTTGGATGGTCCTTGCCCCGTGCGGCGGCCGCCTCGTCAACGCGGCCGGGCCGCGCCGGCCCGGACCTGGCCTGCTGGCGACCTCCGGTCGGATTCGGCCGGGCCGGTCCGGCCGCGTTGACGGACGACCAGAACCTAGGCGGGACTCCGCCCCGTCGCCGCAGGCGAGGCGCTACACAGTGCACCGACGCTCTCGTACCAAGTGCCCAGTTCCACCGGCATGGTGACCTCGGCGGTCAGCTGGTCGGGGGTCTGCACCGAGAAGCGCATCGGCAGAGCATTCGGGCTCACCATGCGGCAATCAACCGTCAGCCGGACGTCTATCCCGCCTGTGCTGCCCGGGACCAGCAACAGTGACTGGTCGCTCTCGCGTACCAGTACGCCCGTCTCCTGCGCTCCGACGAAACGAACCATGACCGGTATGGAACCGGCGTTGACCACCGTCAGCTGGGCGTCGACCTCGGCGTTCCCGCCGCGTCCGGTGCCCCCGCTGGTGGGGCCGGCCATCGCGTCGACCGCGACCCTGGCCGGTTGTGCCTGTTGTGCGCGGCGTTCCTGGAATGTGGCAACACCGGCACCGCCAAGCGCCGCACCGAGAGCGAAGGCGCCGACGAGGTACAGCGCCGTACGTTGTCTCGACGGCACGCGTTCACCCGGACTCTCGTCCGACCCGGCAGGATCCCCCTCTCTCTGATCCAGGTCGATGAACCCGTGCTCTGTTGCCATGCCAGGAGCATAGGGCCGACCTGTCCCACGCCGTCCGCCGTCGCCGGTCCGTATCTGGTCCGCAGGTGGCAACGGCATCGTCTACGGGCCCCGCTGGCGGCATAGGACACCATCATCCGAGCGACCTCGACCCCGTCGACCGTGAACTCCGCCAACGGCTTGCGCCGCAGCTCCGTGCAACGCCTGACGAGAGAGGTAGCGTCCGGGCCTGGGTCCGGCCAGACGTCCCGTTCAAGCTGCTCGATCGTCGTCACGAGCGGTCAGGGAAGTCCGCTGAACCTGCGTTGTGGATGTCGAGAACGCGCGGGCGGCTCCGTCCCCGGGGTACGAGCAGCCGAACCGGCCTCGACGACATCGACGAAGGAGCGACCGCCATGCAGCAGAACGAGATCACCGCGATCCTGAACCTCCCGATCAGCCAGGAGCTCCTGTCTCGCGACCTGCTCCGCATGGCGTACGTCGCCAAGGACGGCACCCCGCGCAACATCCCGATCGCCTTCACCTGGAACGGCTCGGAGATCGTCGTGTGCACCACGAAGAACGCTCCGAAGCTGCCGGCCCTGCGGCACAGTCCCGAGGTCGCGCTGACGATCGACACCGAGGTGCACCCGCCGAAGATCCTGCTCATCCGCGGTCGAGCGGCCCTGGACGTGGTGGACGGCATCCCGGAGGAGTACCTGCAGATGAACGGCAGCTACGAGATGACTCCCGAGCAGCGTGTCGAGTGGGAGGCCGAGGTCCGTTCGCTCTACGACGGCATGGTCCGGATCGTCATCACTCCGACGTGGGTCAAACTCATCGACTTCGAGACGACCCTTCCCTCCGCGGTCGAGGAGCTGGTCCGGCAGCGGGCCGAGCGTCAGCGCGCCTGAACCGCACATGGCGGGAGGACCGGCAGCCCTCCGGCCAACTCCATCCGCCTGCGTACGACCTCGCCGTCGTCGCTGACGAATCGTGCTGGCGTACCCGGGTCACGCGGTCCGGCGGACCGTTCCACGGACGACTCGGACGGCGATCCAGACGCCGCCGCCCAGGAGGCTCAGACCGAACAGGGCCACGACCAGCTCGTAGGCCCTGGAGGCGTCGTTGAGTGGCGGCCCGTTCGGCGGCATCGGATCCCACGCGCTCCACACACCGCCGAGGAACAACACCCCGACGACTGCGAGGGCAAGCGCCACCAGCAGGGACGCTGCCCGCCCGATCCACGTCAGCATCGCAACAGTATCGCCGCGGAACCCGCTTCCATGGGGTCGGACGAATCGATCGCGGCGGTTCCGGGTCGCTACCGGCATTGACGGCTGTTGGTATAGAGGGTGCGGGGAGGGGGCGCCATGACCGAGGAGATGCAGGACCGGGCCCTCACCGTCGTGCTGGCCGACGCGGCGGCGATCCGGAGCACCATCGAACGCAAGGCGAACCACAACCAGAACGTCATCGGCCTGCATCTGACGGTCGTCGCGGCGGTGGCCGGCTTCATCCTCGCGGAGAAGGCCGACCCCCGGCTCCTGCTCCTCCTGCCGCTCATCAGCGCGGCGTTGGGTCTCAACGTCGCCTCGCAGTACCGGGACATCCGCATCGCCGGTGAGTACATCGAGCAGGTCCTGAGCCCGGCCGTCGCCCGGTACACAGGGGACAGGACGCTGTTCGGCTGGGAGACGTTCTACTGGAAGCGGAAGTACGACGGGCACCTCTCCCAGGCCCTGGCGATGGGGCTGATCTTCCCCGGCGTGTCGACGGTGGCGTTGGCCGTCACCCTGCCGAGCGTGCGGAGCACGTCCGACGTGATCGCCTGGTCGATCGGGGCGGGGATGCTGGTGCTGCTCCTCGCCTCGTGGTCGTACCGGCTCCGGGAGATGGTGCGCGCCCGGCACGGACGCTTCCTGCGCCGGCGGGCAGCGCCGGCACCCGCATCTGCCCCGGCGGCCGCGCCGGAAGCAGCGGCCGTTCCGGCACCGGCGACCGCCCAGGGAGCCGCAGCCGCACCCGCGCCGGCCGCCGCGTCGGCCCCGGGAACGGCCGGGACCTGAACGTGCGCCGCGCCCGGGCGGCAGCCCGAACTCGGATGCACGACCCGGGACGCGGGCGGGAGAATGCCCCGTGCTGATCGATCACTGGCCCCTCGTGGGGCTGCGCGTCCGGACCGACCGTCTCGAGCTGCGGCTTCCCACCGACGACGAGCTCGCCGAACTGGCCGACCTGGCCGCGCGCGGCGTGCACCGGCCGGACGAACGTCCCTTCCTGACCCCGTGGACGGACCTGCCGCCCCGTGAGCTGGCCAGAGGGGTGGTGCAGCGGCACTGGCGGGACCGCGGGCTGTGGACCCCGTACCAGTGGACGCTGGAGCTGGCCGTGTTCGCGCACGGGCGACCGGTGGGCGTACAGCAGATGCGGGCGCGTGACTTCGCGGTGCTCCGCGAGGTGAAGAGCGCGTCCTGGCTGGGCCTGGAACACCAGGGGCGCGGCGTGGGGAGCGAGATGCGGGCGGCCATGCTGCATCTGGCGTTCGCGGGCCTCGACGCCGAGCACGCCGTCACCGAGTCGTTCACCGACAACCCCGCCCCGTTGGCCGTGTCCCGCAAGCTGGGCTACCGGCCGGACGGGACCAGCAGGGACGTGCTGGACGGCCAGGTGCGGGTCTCGCAGCGGCTGCGCCTGACCCGGCGGGACTGGGTGGCGTCCGACCGGCCCGCGGTCACGGTCGAGGGCCTCGACGATCGCTGCCGCGAGCTGTTCGGGCTGGGCGCCCCGGGCGTACCCCCGACGGCCTGACCCCCGGCAGCCCTACCTTCGGAAGCCAGACCCCGGCAGTCGACCCGCGCGGGCCGGGCCGGCGCCGCGCGGATGGTCAGGCGCCGGCCGCCTCCGGCAGCTCGCGCAGGCGCCGGACGGGCGAGAAGAACACCCAGAACACGCCGGCCAGCGCGCCGGCCGTCGCGATCCAGAGCGCTTCACGTACGCCGAGGGCGGCGCCCAGGCCGCCGCCGATCAGCGCGCCGATGGGGCGGATGCCGTAGTTGATGGTGCGCCGGACGCCGCTGGCCCGCGCCAGCAGGCGTTCCGGGGTGAGCGCGGTCTGGACCGACCCGCTCACGATGTCGAGCATCATGACGCCGACGGCGCACAGGAACTCGGCGGCGAAGAGCATCCCGAGCACCACGGGGGTCGGCCCGTCGGCCAGCGGGACGAGCAGCAGCGGCGCCGGGAAGAGCACGAAGGAGAAGACCAACGTCGGCCCGATGCCGAACCGGCGGGTGACCCGACCGGTGACGGCGGCGCCGATGAGCCCGCCCACGGCGCCCGCGCCGAGCACGGTGCCGAGCAGACCGGGCGAGAGGTGCAGGTCCCGGGTGGCGTAGAGCACGAACAGCGCGGCGAACATGAAGTTGAACAGGTTGACCGTCGTGGTGCCGAGCAGGATCGACCGCATCATCGGCGTACGGGTGATGAAGCGCAGCCCCTCGCCGATGCCCAGGCCGCCGCCGCGGGCCGGCGCCGGCTCCGTCGGGCGGATCCGGGTCAGGAAGTACGCGGACACGAGGTAGCTCAGTGCGTCGGCCACCAGGGCGATCGGGGCGGTCAGCAGCTGCACCAGGAAGCCGCCGATGCTCGGCCCGGCCACCAGCGACATGGCGCGGCTGCCGTTGATGAGCGTGTTCGCCTCGACGTACGCCCGCCGGTCCACGAGGGACACGAAGAGCGGCCCCCGGGCGACCTCGAACAGCACCGCGAGGGTGCCCATCGCGAACGCCACCGCGTAGAGCTGGGGCATGGTGAGCGCGTCGAGCACGTACGCGACCGGAAGGGTGCCGAGCAGCAGCGCCCGGCCCACGTCGGCGAGGATCATGATGCGCCGCTTGTGCGGGCGCCGGTCCACCCAGGCGCCGGCCACCAGCGAGAAGAGCAGGTTGGGTGTGAGCAGCGCGGCCGTGAGGTAGCCCATCTCGGCGGGCCCCGCGCCCGCGATGAGCACGGCGAGCAGCGGCAGCGCCAGGGTCGAGATCTCGTCCCCGAAGTACGACACGGTCTGCGCCGACCAGTAGCGGCGGAAGCCCACCTCGCGCAGGAGCCGGGGTAGGCGGCCACGGCGCGGTGGCGTGGTGGGGGCTGTTCCGGTCGGGGAGGGTGCGACGGTCGCCGTGGGGGCGCCGACCGAAGGGCCGGGCAGGTCAGCGCTCATCAGCGTCACCGGCCGGGTCGGCGGAGGCCGCGCCGGCCCCGCCGGTAGGGCCGGCCCCGTCGGCAGGGCCGGCGTCGTCGGTAGGGCCGGTAGGGCCGGCCCCGTCGGCAGGGCCGGTCCCGGCAGCGCCGCTAGGGCCGGTCCCGGCAATCTCGGGCGGCAGCACGGCGAGGCGCATGATGCTGACCCGGCGGGCGCCGGCGGGCCGCCGGGAGGGGTCGGTCACGCGGTCGTCGTACTCGGAGAGCACGGCGTCGATCCGCTCCTTGAGCTCGGCCATCTCCTCCGGCGTCACGTAGACGGTCCAGTCGCCGAAGCCGGTCACGGCCCGCCAGACCGCCGGCTCCTCGGGGCGCCGGGCCACGTACTCCTCGGCCCGCCGGACGTAGAGCGCGAGCTGCGCGGCGCTCAGCTCGTCGGTGGCGGCCCGCACCTGCGGGTCGTCGGAGTCGTCGTCCCAGGAGGTGGTGAGCGCGGTGGCCCGCCAGGGCCGTTCCCGCGCGTCCGCGCCGGGCGCCCGCTCGGCGAGCCCGTACTTGGCGAGCTGGCGCAGGTGGAACGAGCAGCTCGGGACGCTCTCGCCGAGCAGTTCGGCGGCGCGGGTGGCCGTCATCGGCCCCTGGTTGCGGAGCAGCCCGATGAGGGCCATCCGCAGCGGGTGCGCGTACCCCCGCAGTGCCTTGGGGTCGGTGAGCTTGAACGCGGGCAGAGCCATACGCTAAAGCTATCTTTAGAAAGATGTCTTTAGCAACCGCCCCACTCCCGCGATCTTGCACTTCCTGCCCCGTCAAACACGCACAAAAGCCGCGTCTTGAGGGCCGAAAGTGCAAGATCGCGGGGGTGAAAGGGGGCCAGGGTCAGGTGTAGAGCTTTGTCAGGTACGTCGGGCCGTAGTGGGACTCCAGGGCTTCGAGGCTCTCCTCGGGGGCCTCCAGCTCCTTCACGAGGCGCGCCCGGGAGGGCAGCACGTCCGGGTGCCAGGTCTCCGGCTTCCACAGCTGCGAGCGCAGGAACGCCTTCGCACAGTGGTAGAAGACCTGCTCGACCTCGACCACCACGGCGAGGATCGGCCGGTGACCCTTCACGACCATGTCGTCGAACCAGGGAGCGTCCCGCACCAGGCGTGCCCGACCGTTGACGCGCAGCGTGTCGGTCCGCCCGGGAATCAGGAAGATCAGCCCGACGTGCGGGTTCTCCAGGATGTTCCGGTAGCCGTCCGCCCGTCGGTTGCCGGGGCGCTCCGGCAGGGCGATCGTCCGGTCGTCGAGTACGAGCGCGAAGCCCGCCGGGTCGCCCTTGGGCGACACGTCGCAGCTGCCGTCCGCGCCCGACGTGGCCACCAGGCAGAACGGTGAGGCGGCCAACCACTGCCGGTCCCGCTCGTGCAGCCGCGTACGTTCCTTCGCGATCGCCCGCGGGACCGGCTCCCCCAACAGCTCGCGCAGTTCCTCCGGTGAGGTGATCTCCACGGTCACGTGATCCTCCTGGGCCTCGGCCTGGTCGCGCCGACGCCGCTGTCGGCCGTGGGTCGTGCCGCCGCCGCGCGGCGACCCGCTCCGCCAGCCTAGGCGAGCGCCGACACGCGAGGTTTGCCCGGCGGGGCCCCGGGTACCGCCCCCAACACGACGCGCAGACCAGACCAGTGGAGGCCGGAGATGGAGAGCCGACTCAAGGTGCTGGGCCATCCCGTCCATCCGATGCTGGTGATGTTCCCGATCGGCCTGCTGGTCACCGCCGTCATCTTCGACGTGGTCGACGCCCTCGGCGGGCCCGACTTCCTCGGCGAGGTCGCCTACTGGAACATCACCGTCGGCCTGATCGGTGGTCTGCTCGCGGCGATGGCGGGCGCGTTCGACCTGCTGGCCATCCCGACCGGCACCCGCGCCAAGCGGGTGGCGCTCAGCCACGCGGCGGCGAACCTGGCGGTGATCCTGCTCTTCGCCGCCATCTGGGTCGTACGCCTCAACGCCGAGTCCCGGGCGGCCGGTGGCGCGCTGATCGCCATCGAGGTGGTCGCGGTGGCCATCCTCGGGGTCAGCGCCTGGCTCGGCGGCGAACTGGTCGACCGGCTCGGCGTGGGCGTGGACGCCGAGGCCGGCCTGGACGCGCCCAGCTCGCTGCGGCCTCCCGCGGCCACGCAGCGGATCGGAGAGGCGCGATGAGCGGGAGCGGCGAGCGACGGGAGGCGGCGGCATGAGCGAACAGGGCGGCGGCGGGTTCGGACGCTGGCGCGGCCGGCAGCAGGGCTGGGACCCGATGGGGGAGCTCCAGTCCCTGCGTACGGAGCTGCGCCGGCTCGTCGGCGGCCGGTCCGGGCCGCCGGAGGTGGAGCTGTCGGAGACCGCGGACGGCTGGGAGGTGGTCGTCCGCCTGCCCGGCGTGGCGCCCGAGGAGGTGGCGGTCGAGCTGGACGACCGGGAACTCTGCGTACGGGCCCGCTCCGAGGCCGAGGTCAACGCCGACCAGGGCATCCCGGGCGGCTTCGAGACCCGGGGCTTCGAGTACCGGGTGGACCTGCCGTCGCGGGTGGACCCGGACGCCATCGACGCGGTGATGGACCACGGCCTGCTCCGCGTACGGCTGCCGCGCGCCGCCCGACCCGCGCCGCGCACCATCACCGTGGGCCGCGCCGGCCCGCGACCCCTCGGCGGTCGTACGCCGACGCCGGGCGACCCGGCCGCCGACCGGGAGCTGCACCGCCCGGACACGGCGACCGGCGAGATCGACCGGCCGTAGCGGGACCGCGTGGTCGCCCCGTCCCTGCTCGGCCCGGCCGCCGAGCGCGTACCCGACGTCGACCGGATCGCCGTGCTGCGCGCCAACGCGCTCGGCGACTTCATCTTCGTGCTGCCGGCGCTGGACGCGCTGCGGGCCGCGTACCCCGAGGTGGAGATCGTGCTGCTCGGCGCGCCGTGGCACGCGAAGCTCTGGCGCGACCGGCCCGGCCCGGTCGACCGGGTGCTGGTGGTGCCGCCGGCGGACGGCATCCGCTACCCGGAGCCGGACGAGGAGCCGGCCGCCATGGACGACTTCCTCGCCGCGGCGCGGGCCGAACGCTTCGACCTGGCGTTGCAGCTGCACGGCGGCGGCGCGAACTCCAACCCGTTGGTCGCCGCGCTCGGCGCCCGCGTGACGGCCGGGCTGCGGGCCGAGAACGCGCCGCCGCTGGACCGCTGGATCCGGTACGTCTACTACCAGCACGAGGTGATCCGCTACCTGGAGGTGGCGGCGCTGGTGGGCGCCCCGGCCACCACGATCGTGCCCACGCTCGCCGTCACCGCATCGGACCGGGCCGAGGCGGAGCGGGTGCTCGGCCCGGCGCGGCGGCCCCGGGTGGCGTTGCACCCCGGCGCGACGGACACGCGGCGGCGCTGGCCCGCCGAGCGGTTCGGGGAGGTCGCCCGCGAGCTGACCGGCGACGGGTACGAGGTGCTGGTCACCGGCACGCCCTCGGAGCGGGAGGTGGTGGACCGGGTGGTCGAGGCGGCCGGCGTGCCGCTACGGCCCCAGGTCGGCACGCTCAGCCTCGGCGGGCTGGCCGGCTGCTATGCCGACTGCGCGCTGGTGATCTCCAACGACACCGGGCCGCTGCACCTGGCCGCGGCCGTCGGCGCCCCGACCGTTGGCATCTTCTGGGTCGGCAACTTCATCAACACCGCGAACCCGCTGCGCGGCCGGCACCGGCCGATCAGCTCGTGGACCGTGCACTGCCCGGTCTGCGGGGTGGACTGCACGCCGGGCATCTACCCGCACCGCCCCGGCGACGGCGAATGCCCGCACCGGGACTCGTTCGTCACCGACGTGCCGGTGGCCGAGGTGCTGGAATCCGCCCGCGAGCTGTTGACCTGAGACTCCACCCCGCCGCGTGGCTCAGGCCGCGCCGCGTGGCTCAGGCCGCGCCGCCATGCTGACGACCGCGCCGCGCCCGGCTCAGGCCGGCTGCGCGGCGTCCTCGTCGGCGAGCACGACCTCCCACGCCTCCACGTCCCGGTCGGTGACGGTGGTCGGCGACTCCAGGTGGTACGCCCCGCTGGGCAGCACCCCCGCGCCGCCGTGGCGCTCCAGCACGGCGAGCTGGGCGGCGACGTCCTCGCCCTGGTGCTTCTCCTGCACGCGGCGCCAGAAGTCGAAGCCGCCCGAGTCGACGAGCTTCTCCCGGTCGTAGAGGACACAGCCGCCGATCCAGGAGACCTTGTACGCCCGCCACGCGCCCGGTGGCAGCGCCAGCTTCTGCGTGACGTGCAGCAGGTTCGCCGCCGGATGGATCTGCGCGCGGTCCCATTCCGGGGTGCCCGGCCGGACCCGCTCGGGCACCGGTCGGCCCTGCCACTCCTCGTAGTGGACGTGGGTCTCCGGCCGGACGTCGTCGACGTACGACAGGCCGTGCACGGCGTTGCCCACGAACCCGCAGCCCAGCTCGGTCAGGGCCGTCACGAGCCGGTGCAGCGCACCGGGCTCCAGCCAGACGTCGTCGTCGAGGCAGAGCACGTACCGGGCCGCCGAGGTGGCGAGCAGGTACGCCCGGTGCTCGGCGAGCCCCCGGCGCGGCAACCGGCGGGTGAGCAGCACCGGATGCCCGCGGTGGCGCAGCGCCCGGACCATGGTGGCGGCGGCCGGGTGGGCGAACGCCGGTTCGCCGTCGGACTGGTCGCTGACCACCACCCCGAAACCGGGCACCCCCTCCTGGGCGGCGAGCCCGGAGAGGGTGACCGCCAGCTCGGCGGGCCGGTTGCGGGTGGGGATCAGCACGTCGACCAGCCGGTCGGCGCGGAAGCGCTCCGGGGTTCCCGGGTCCAGCGGCCGGTTCACGACGGCTTGCTGGAGAACGACGGGTCGGACTCCCGCTCCTGGCCGTGCGCCCGGATCCGATCGATGATCCGCGAGGTGGAGCGGTCCGGCACGTACCCGAGGGTCCGGACCTGCCCGCCCAGCCGGCGCACCAGCGGCGCCTCCGGCACCATCTCCGGCGGGTAGTCGCCGCCCTTGACGTAGACGTCGGGGCGTACGGCCCGGATCAGCTCGGCCGGCGAGTCCTCCTCGAAGACCACCACGTGGTCCACGTAGGAGAGCGCGCCGAGCAGCGCGGCCCGGTCCTCCACCGGGTTCACCGGGCGGTCCGGTCCCTTGAGCCGGCGTACGCTCTCGTCCGAGTTGACCGCCACGATGAGCAGGTCGCCGAGGGTGCGGGCCTGCTCCAGGTACCGCACGTGACCCCGGTGCAGCACGTCGAAGCAGCCGTTGGTGAAGACCACCGCGCGTCCGGCGCGCCGGTGCTCGGCCACGATGGCGGCCAGCTCCGCCGCGTCGACCAGCACCGGATGCTCACCGTCCCGGTGCGGCCGGTCCAGGGCCGCCAGCAGGTCCTCCCGCCGGCAGACGCAGGTTCCGGTGTCCGAGACGGTGATGGTCGCGGTGAGCTGGGCCAGTTGGGCGGCCGTCGACAGCGGCGCGTCGGCCGCGAGGGCCAGCGTCATGGCGGCCAGGTACGCGTCCCCCGCACCGACCGCGTGGCTGGCCGGTACCGGTGTGCTGTGGCTGCGCCGGCGCTCGCCGTCGGCGCCGCCGACGACGGCGCCCTCGGTGTCGAGGGTCACGGCCACCACGTCCGCGCCGGTGTGGACGTGCAGCTCCGCGAGGCGCGACTCGGCCACCTTCGCCCGGTCGACGGCCTCGCCGTCGGCCGCGCTCACCGTCAGGCCGGTGGCGGCCACGCTCAGCCCGTCACCGGTCAGCGCCACCCGGTCGGGCGCCGCCTCGCCGGTCGGGCCGGTCCGGTCGAGCCTCGCCGCCGTGGCGCTGCCGTCGAGGCCTGCGGTCGCGTGGCCGTCGAGGCCGGCGGTCGCGTGGCCGTCGAGGCCGGTCGGGGTCGCGTGGCCGTCGGGGTTGGCGGTCGCGTGGTCGATCGGGTCGCCCGCCCGGTGCGTCGCTCCGGGGCCCTGCACGCTGTGGACACGGGGAGCGCGGTCGCCGGGGGCGGCGCCCACGGACAGTTCGGACGGCCCGTCGGCCGGATCGCCGTCGGGATGGTCCAGGTGCAGGTCGGGGCCGGTCGTACGGCGGGCGGCACCGGAGGCGCGGGCCAGCAGCCGGGTGGCCTCGGCGAAGCTCGGGGTCACCACGGTCGGGGCGAGGCCACGCCAGTCGGCGAGGTCGTGCGCGTCCAGGGCCACGGTCGCGTAGCGCTCGCGGTTGGCGACCAGCCACGCGCGTACCGGCTCGGGCAGCGCGCCGAGGCCGTAGTCGCAGACCACGAGCGTGGGCCGTTCGCCGCCGGCCGCGGCGCGCAACTCCTCCGTGGCGCAGTCCAGGGCGGTGAGCAGCCGCTGCACCCCGTCCGGGTCGAGCGGGTCGTCCGGTTCGCCGGAGTCCTCCCGGAGCAGGATCTGGTTGCCGGCGAGCATCCGCCGCTTCACCGGCGTGGGTCGCGCGGGCTGGTTGACCGTACGGTCCCACACGCCGGCGCGGTCCAGGCAGTCGTGGAGTTCGTCGCCGGCCACGTCGGCGCCGACCGGGGCCACCAGGACGGCCCGGCCGCCGAGCGCCGCGACGTTGACGGCGGTGTTCGCCGCGCCGCCCGCCGCGGAGATCCGCCGGCGGAGGGTGAGTACCGGTGCGGGCGCCTCCCGGCAGAGCCGGTCGGATTCCGCGAACCGCCACTCGTCGAGCATGGCGTCACCGATCACGAGGACCGGGCGGCCCTGCCAGCTCTCCACGACGCCGGCGAGCCGCCGCCGTTCCGCTGCTGCTCCTGCCATGCCTTCCGGGATCCCCCCGGCCCGATGGGTCAAACATGGCGGCCGTCCGGCCCCCGTCGGTCCGCTCGGTCCTCTCCGCTCGCCGGTCGCGCAGGTGGTCGGTGTCACGCCGATGTGCGTTTCGCCCGGTCCGTCCCGGGCACGATCCAGACGTACCCCCGGAGAGGAGATGCATCGAGATGGCAACGACACTTCAGGGCAAGCGGATCGCCTTCCTCGCCGCGGACGGCGTGGAGGAGGTCGAGTACGTCCAGCCGCGCGAGGCGGTGGAGAAGGCCGGCGCCACGGCCGAGCTGGTCTCGCTCAAGCCGGGCACCATCCGGGCCTTCAACCACCTCGACCCCTCCAAGCCGTACGACGTCGACGTGACCGTCGCCGAGGCGGACGCCGGCCGGTACGACGGCCTGGTGCTGCCGGGCGGTGTGGCGAACCCGGACTTCCTGCGTACGGACCCGGACGCGGTCCGTTTCGTCCGGGCGTTCTTCGACGCCGGCAAGCCGGTCGGGGTGATCTGCCACGGTCCGTGGACGCTGGTCGAGGCGGACGTGGTGCGCGGGCGCCGGATCACCTCCTGGCCGAGCCTGCGCACCGACCTCGTGAACGCGGGCGCCACCTGGGTGGACGAGCCCTGCGTCACCGACAACGGTCTGGTGAGCAGCCGCAAGCCGGACGACCTCCCGGCCTTCTGCGCCAAGATCGTCGAAGAGTTCGCCGAAGGCCCCCACTGACCCACCGCCCAACCCCGACCCCCCGGCCCCGCCCCGGCCCCCCGGCCCCCCTCGGCCCCCGCCCGACCCCGGTGATCATGAGGTTAGCGGCGAGTTCGATCTCCCATAGCCCCGCCAACCTCATGATCACCGGGGAGAGCGGGGGCCGGGGCGCGAGGAGTTTGGGCGGGGCGAGCATGGCTGCCCGTGCGTGGGGGAAGAAGGGCGGGTGACCACGGAGACGCATGCCGCACCGGTACTGAACAGCCGGCAGATCCGCCTGCTCATGCTCGGCCTGATGACGGGCATGCTGCTGGCGGCACTGGACCAGACCATCGTCGGTACCGCCCTGCCGACCATCGTCGGCGAGCTGGGCGGCATCAACCACTACTCGTGGGTGGTGACGGCGTACCTGCTCGCCTCGACCGCGTCGACCCCGCTGTACGGCAAGATGGCCGACCTGTTCGGGCGGCGTCCGGTCTTCCTGTTCTCGATCGGCACGTTCCTGCTCGGGTCGTTGCTGGCCGGGCTGTCCCAGAACATGACCCAGCTGATCATCACGCGGGGCATCCAAGGTCTGGGCGCCGGTGGCCTCATGACGCTCGCGTTCACGATCATCTCGGACGTGGTGTCGCCGCGAGACCGCGGTCGCTACCAGGGTCTCTTCGGCGCGGTCTTCGGCATCTCGTCGGTGGCCGGCCCGCTGGTCGGTGGGTACTTCGCGGAGACCAACTGGCGGTGGATCTTCTACATCAACGTCCCGTTGGCGTTGCTGGCCATCGTGGTCTGCTACCACGTCATGCGGCTGGTGCCGTTCCAGCGCCGTAAGCACGCCATCGACTGGCTCGGCGCGGCGCTGCTGGTGGCCGGGGTGAGCAGCCTGCTGCTGGCGCTCAGCTGGGGCGGCAACGAGTTCGCCTGGGGGTCCGGCGTGATCCTCGGCCTCTTCGCGGCCGGCGCCGTGCTGGGTGTGCTGTTCCTGCTCCAGGAGGCCCGGGTCGCCGAGCCCATCCTGCCGCTGCGGCTGTTCCGCAACCGCACGTTCGCCCTGGCCAACGGCGCGGGGTTCGTGCTCGGTCTGGTGATGTTCGGGTCGATCATCTTCATCCCGCTCTACCTCCAGATCGTCAAGGGCGCCTCGCCCACCCAGAGCGGTCTGCTCATGCTGCCGATGATGGCCGGCATCATCGTGACCTCGGTCCTCACCGGCCGGGCGATGAGCCGGATCGGCCGGTACAAGTGGTTCCCGGTGATCGGCTCGGCCGTCCTGCTCGCCGGGATGCTGCTCTTCACCCAGTTGCACGTCGACAGCTCGCTCTGGACGGCGTTCGGGTTCATGGTGGTCATCGGCGTGGGGCTGGGCCTCTGCATGCAGTCGCTGATCCTCGCCGTGCAGAACGCCGTCTCGATGCGGGACCTGGGCGCCGGCACGTCCTCGGCGACGTTCTTCCGGTCGCTCGGCGGTTCGTTCGGGGTGGCCATCCTCGGCGCGGTGCTCTCCTCGCGCCTCGCCACCGAGCTGTCCAGCCGGCTGCCCGGCGCGATCGCCCAGCTCCCGCCGGCCGAGCAGGCGGCCGTCCGTGCCAGCGGCGGCGCGAACATCTCGATCAACGACCCGGCCACCATCCTGGCCCTGCCGGGCCCGGTCCGCGCGGCCATCCAGAGTTCGTTCGTGGAGGGCCTGCACATGGTCTTCCTGACCGCCGGGCTCATCGCCATCGCCGCGGTGCTGGTCACCCTCGCCATGCCGAACGCGCAGCTGCGGGGCACCGGACCGCAGGGTGCCACCGGCGGCGCGGACCCGCTGGGTGGCAAGGCGGCGGCCCCGGGCGGCAAGCCGCTCACGCGGGAGTCGAAGGACGAGGCCGCCGCCGAGATGGAGGCGAAGTCCCAGACGATGCTCTGACCGCGCCCGGGCCGGGCCGGCCTCGCCCGCCGGGACGGAGGCCGGCCGTACCCGGCCCGGGCGATCGGTCGGCCTCCGCCCCGGCCCGCCCGGGCGATCGGTCGGCCTCCGCCCCGGCCCGCCCGGGCGATCGGTCGGCCTCCGCCCCGGCCCGCCCGGGCGATCTGTCGGCCGCCCCCGGTTGAACGGCGGGGCGTGCCACAGCCGGCCGCTCAGCCACGCCCCGTCGCGCGGGCGGAGGGCTCACTTCAGGATGAGCCGGTTCGTCTGTTCGAAGACGTCGAGGTCGGCCAGGGTCTCGGGCACCGAGGGGGAGAGCGGCCCCGGGAACTGGTCGCGGTGGAAGAAGCCGGCGTCGGTGGTCTCGTCGGTCACCCGGGAGAGCGTCCCGTCCCACTCCTCGACCCGGAAGGCCGTCGTGAAGATCTGGTACGTGTGCCCGTACATGTTGGTGTGCGTACGGTCCGGGCCGGTGTAGAGGGCGAAGGCGCTCACCCGCAGCGCCCGCAGCCCGGTCTCCTCGCGTACCTCGCGGACGGCGCAGTCGGCGATCGACTCGCCCAGCTCCATGGCGCCGGCGGGCATCGCCCACTGGCCGTTGTCCGACCGGCGGATCAGCAGGACGCGCCCCGCGTTGTCACGCACCACCGCGCGGGCACCGACGAACATCAGCGTCCGGTCCCCGGCCAGCGCGCGCAGTTGCCCCACGTACGAATCGGCCCAGGAGATGCTCACCCGGACAATCTACGAGGCACGGCCCGGGGCGACGGGGTTTCCGGGGTTCCCAAGGTGTGACCGGCGCCACTAGCTTGTCACCCATGCGGAGCACGATGATGGACGCCCCTCTCCAGGTCTCCCGGATCCTCGATCACGGCTCCACCGTGCACGGCACCGCCGAGGTGGTCACGTGGACCGGCGCGGAACCGCGCCGGATGTCGTACGCCGAGGTCGGCCGGGCCGCCGCGAGGCTGGCCCACGGGTTGCGCGCCGAGTGCGGCGTGACCGGCGACGAGCGGGTGGCCACGTTCATGTGGAACAACAACGAGCACCTGGTCGCGTACTTCGCGGTGCCCAGCATGGGCGCCGTGCTGCACACCCTGAACATCCGCCTCTTCCCGGACCAGGTCGCCTACATCGCCAACCACGCCGAGGACCGGGTGGTGCTGGTCGACACCACGCTGATCCCGCTGCTGGCGCGGGCGATCGGGGCGATGACGACGGTCCGGCACGTGGTGGTGGTCGGCGGTGGCGATCCCGCCCCGCTGGTGGAGGCGGCCGGCGACCGGATCACCGTGCACCGCTGGGACGACCTGGTCGCGGGCCGGCCCGAGACGTACGACTGGCCGCAGGTGGACGAGCGGGACGCCGCGGCGCTCTGCTACACCTCGGGGACGACGGGCAACCCGAAGGGCGTCGCGTACTCGCACCGCTCGATCTACCTGCACTCCCTCCAGGTGTGCATGCCGGAGGGCTTCGGGCTCGGCCCCGGCGACCGGGAGTTGGCCATCGTGCCGATGTTCCACGCGATGTCCTGGGGGCTGCCGTACGCGGCCTTCATCTCCGGCGCCTCGCTGATCATGCCGGACCGCTTCCTCCAGGCCGCGCCGATCGCCGAGATGATCGCCGCCGAGCGGCCCACCCTGGCGGGCGCGGTGCCGACCATCTGGACCGACCTGCTGGCCTACCTGGACGGTCACGAGGTGGACACCTCCTCGCTGAAGGAGGTCATCGTGGGCGGCTCGGCCTGCCCGCCGGCGCTCATGCACGCGTTCGCCGAGCGGCACGGCATCGAGGTCATCCACGCCTGGGGGATGACGGAGATGTCGCCGCTGGGGTCGGTGTCCCGGCCGCCGGCCGGGCTGACGGCCGAGGAGGCGTGGCGTTACCGCTACACGCAGGGCCGGGTGCCGGCCGGTGTGGAGGCGCGCATCGTCGGGCCCGCGGGGGAGCCGCTGCCCGCCGACGGCACGTCCGTGGGGGAACTCGAGGTCCGCGGGCCGTGGGTGACCGCACGGTACGTGGGCGACGAGACGCCGGACGAGGATAAGTTCCGCGACGGCTGGCTGCGTACGGGCGACGTGGGGACGCTCTCACCGGACGGTTTCATCACGCTCACCGACCGGGCGAAGGACGTCATCAAGTCCGGCGGTGAGTGGATCTCGTCGGTGGAGCTGGAGAACGCCCTGATGGCGCACCCGGCCGTGCTGGAGGCCTGTGTGGTCGGTGTGCCGGACGAGCGCTGGGACGAGCGGCCGCTGGCGACGGTCGTGGTCCGCGAGGGCGCCTCGGTGACCGTCGAGGAGCTGCGGGACTTCCTGTCCGCCTCGGTGGCCCGCTGGCAGCTGCCGGAGCGGTGGGCCTTCATCGACGCGGTGCCGAAGACGAGCGTCGGCAAGTTCGACAAGAAGGTCGTCCGTTCGCGGTACGCGGAGGGAAAACTCACCGTGCGAGAGCTGACCGCCCCGTAACGTTTCCCCGCGGGCTGACGCCTGTACGGGTAGGAGAGCTCCTCCCGAGACCTACCTCCCCGAGGGCGGCCCCGGCGTTCGCACCGCGCCGGGGCCGCCCCTTCTCTGCGGGGCGACCCGCACGACCATTATTGCGAAAGTTGTTCGCCTCTGTCCCGATGACGGCGAAATCTCCTGGTGGGATCCGCTGCGCCCGGCGTCACCCTTCGCTCGTGGTGATCAGCACCTTGCCGACCACCCCGTTCTCCACCGCCTGGTGGGCGGCGGCGGTCGCGGTGAGCGGGTGGTGGTGCAGCGGCAGCCCCGCCTCCTCGCCCACCCGGACGGCGCCCTGGGCGACCGCCGCGGACACGTCCACGATGGCCTGCGCTTTGGCGGCCTTCGGCTCCGAGTAGACGAGCACGAACTGCCACCGGGCGTTCGGCATCATCGACGGCCGGACGGGGATCGTGACGTCGCTGCCGCCCTCGTCGGCGTAGACGCAGACCGCGCCGCCGTTGTGCAGGATCTGCGCGTCGACGGCCGCGTTGGCGGCCGGGGCGACCTCGACGATCGTGTGCACCCCGTCGGGCGCGATCTTGCGGACCTCCTCGACCACGTCCTGTTCCCGGTAGTTGATGACGTAGGAGGCGCCCGCGGCCGCCGCGAGCTGCGCCTTCTCCGCACTGCTCACCGTGGCGACCACGCAGGCGTCCGCCCAGCGGGCGAGCTGGATCGCCGCGTTGCCGACGGCGCCCGCCCCGCCCTGGACCAGCACGGTGTGGTCGCTCAGCGCGCCGGCGTGCAGCCGCTCGGGCATGTACTCGCCGGCCGTGAGGCAGCGGTGCGCGGTGAGGAACGGGATGCCGAGGCAGGCGCCCAGGTCGAACGAGGCGCTGCCGAGGCTCACCGCGTGCCGCACCGGCACCACCGTGTACTCGGTTGCGGTGCCCCACGGCCGCTGCCAGGCGGCCTCCCACAGCCAGACCCGCTCGCCGATGAGGATCTGGTCGACGCCCTCGCCGACCGCCTCGATGACGCCGGCCCCGTCCTGCCCCGGGATCTGCCATCCCTCGGGCGGCATCGGCCAGAGCCGCCGCGCCTTCCAGTCGGTGGGGTTCACACCGGACACGGCCAGCCGGACCAGCACCTCGCCGGGCCCCGGCTCGGGCACCGGCCGCTCGACCAGCTGGAGCACGGACGGGTCACCGGTCCGCTCGTACACGATCGCTTTCATCGATGTCTCCTCCCGGTGTCCCCGTCCGCCCTACCCGGGCGCCCACCGATCATTCCGGCCGCCCCCACCGTACGACCCGGTCGGCGGCGGCTGGCGGCGGGAGTCCGCTCACGCGGCGGGCTTGAGCACGACCTTCGAGTAGCCCTCCTCGCGCCGGTCGAAGCGCTCGTACGCCTCCGGCGCCGCGTCCAGCGGCAGTTCCTTGCTGACCACGAAGCTCGGCGTCGCCCGCCCGGCCACGATGAGGTTCCGCAGGTGCTCGTTGTACGCCTTGACGTTGGCCTGCCCGGTGCCCATCCGCAGGCCCTTCTCGAAGAACTTCCCGACCTTGAACAGCAGCTCACCACGGCCCGAGTGCGGGTCCGGCGCGCCCGGGTCCTCCGCCAGGTACAGCCCGATCACGCCGATCGTGCCCGTCGCGCGCACCACGTCGACCAGTGTGTTCAGCACCAGCGCCGGCTGCTCCTCGCCGCTCGGCGCGGACGCCTGGTAGCCCACCGCGTCCACGCCCTTGTCGGTGCCGACCCCGTCCGTCCGCCCCCGGATCTGCTCGACCGGGTCGCCCTTGCTGAAGTCGACGGGGATCGCGCCGATGGACTCGGCCAGGCGGAGCCGGTCCGGCACCCGGTCCACCACGAAGACCTGGGCCGCGCCCATGATGATCGCGGAGTACGCCGCCATCAGACCGACCGGCCCACCACCCATGACCGTGATGTTCTCGCCCGGGAGCAGCCCGGTCATCGCCACGCCGTGGTAGCCCGTGGGGAAGATGTCGGCGAGCATCGCGAAGTCGTTCTCGTGCTCCGTCCCGGGCGGCAGCTTCAGGCAGTTGAAGTCGGCGAACGGCACCCGCAGGTACTCCGCCTGCCCGCCCCGGTAGGGCCCCATCGACACGTAGCCGTAGGCGCCGCCCGCGAAGCCCGGGTTCACCGTGAGGCAGAAGCCGGTCTTGCCCTCCCGGCAGTTGCGGCAGAAGCCGCAGGCCACGTTGAACGGCATGGAGACCCGGTCGCCGGTGCGCAGACTCACGACGCCGGGACCGGTCTCGACGATGACGCCCATGTTCTCGTGGCCGAAGACGATGCCCGGCTCGGCGGCCGTGCGGCCCTCGTACATGTGCAGGTCCGAACCGCAGATCGCCGTGGTCGTGATCTTGACGATGACGTCGTTCGGGTGCTCGATGCGCGGGTCCTCGACCTCGGTCACCGTGACGTCGCGCGGCCCCTGGTACACCACTGCCCTCATGTCACCGACCGTAGGCCGGTCGGGACGCCCGGGGTGGCCGTTCAGCCGAGCCGCTCCACCACCTCGGGGGTCAGCTCGTCGATCGCCCCGAGGGTCACGGCGGCGAGCTGCGCGGCGTCCGGGTCCAGGGGGTACGCGCCGTGCGGCACCGCCACCACCCGCATCCCGGCGGCGGCCGCCGAGCGTACGCCGTTGGAGGAGTCCTCGACGGCGGCGCAGCGTGCCGGGTCGATCCCCAGCCGCTCCGCCACGGCGAGGTAGACGTCCGGCGCCGGCTTGCCGCGCGCCGTCTCCTCGGTGGAGAGCGTCGCGCGGAACACGCCGGTCAGGCCGGTCGCGGCCAGCGTCGCGGCGATCAGCCGGGTCGGTGACGAGCTGGCGAGCCCCAGCGGCCACCGCGCGGCCATCCGGCGCACCACCTGGTCGGCGTCGTCGATGAGGGGTACGCGGGCCGCGTACCGCCGGGTCATCTCGTCGACCACCTCGGTGGCCACCTGCTCGGCCGTGCGGTCGACGCCCAGCTCGTCGCTGAGGTAACGGGCCCACTCGCCGGTGCTCATCCCCATGAGCCGGCGCTGGCTGTCCGGCTGCCAGGTGCCGCCGTGCGTCGCCACGTACGCCCGCCGGACCTCCTCCCAGACCGGCTCGGAGTCCACGATCACGCCGTCCAGGTCGAAGATCACCGCATCCACCACGTGCCCATCCTGCCCGATGGGCGGCCGGTACGGCGGCAGGGCCGGAACGGCGGGCGGGCGCTCCGGCTCCTTCCCGCACCGCCCGCAGTCGTGCTCCGCGGCTTGCTCAGGCGGGCAGGGCGGGCAGTCCGATGGGGCTGTCGGGCGGGATGACCGTGTGGCAGGCGCGGGCGATCGGGTAGAGCAGGTCGCGCAGCCGGTCCGCACGGTCCGTGCCGAGCAGGCGCCAGGGGCGGGCCGCCGCGGTGTCCGTGGCGTCCTCGACGGCCTGGAAGCCGGCCCGCCCGCGCTCGGTGGGCTCCCCGTCCGGGGTGAGCCAGCCACGGACGGTCAGCCGCTCCCGCGCGGCCTTCCACTCCTCCTCGGTCCAGCCGCGGCCGAGCAGGTTGTGCGCCGGCATGTCCACCGCGACCCGCCAGGCCAGCGTCTCCACGGGGTCGAGGTCGGCGGCCACCAGCGCGGCGACGTGCCCGTCGCCCCGGTGCTCGCGCAGGGTGGTGGCGGCCTGCCAGAGCCGGGCCAGCGGGTACTCGCCGGCGGGGAGCGCCGCGTTCGCCGCGCCCAGCACCCGGCCGGCGGTCTCCACCGCGCCGGCGGCCTCGTCCAGCAGGTCGGCGGCCTCGACGAGGTGCGTCTCGGGCAGCTCGTAGGTCAGCTCGGCGAGGGCCTGCACCGCGCCGGTGAGCCGGGCGCGCAGCGCCTCCGCCGGGGTGGCCAGCCGCCAGACGGCCGGCAGCGCGCGGCTCACCATGGGCGGGGCGAAGCTGAAGAACGCCGCGGTCACCGGGGCGGCGTCGACGGCGCCGAGCGGGGCGGCGCGCCCGGCGAAGTAGCCGCGCCAGTAGCCGCGGAGCCCGGCCGCCTCGTAGGCGGCGCGGGCTCGCGGGTGGAAGTAGGTGACGGCGTGTACCGGTTCGAAGTGTGTCCACATCAGCCGGGCGGTCCGCCCAAGGCCGTCCAGCGCCGTCACGTGCACCTCCGCGTCGATTCCGGGACACCCCGGGCGCGGCGGCCCAGGGTGACCCGGAACCTACTGGACGTGCGTAACGAGCTGGAAGCCCTCTGTGGGCAACTGCATCGCCAAGCGGTGACGGACCGGGACGAACCGGTGGCTCACTGAGCGGCCAGCACGTCCACGACGAAGCGCAGCGGGCCGGCCGGCGCACCGCCCTGGGGGTTCTCGCCGTACGCCAGGTCGGCGGGGATGTCGATCTGCACGCGGCTGCCCACGGTGACGCCCACGAGGCCCTGGTCCCAGCCCTTGATGACCTGCCCGACGCCGATCGGGAAGCTGGCCGGCTCGCCACGCGACCACGACGAGTCGAACTCCTGGCCGTCCTTGTAGAGCACGCCCACGTAGTTCGTGGTGATCGTCTGGCCGGCCTTGACCGCCGGGCCGGTGCCCTTGATCAGCGGCGTCACGGTCAGCTTCTTCAGCTCGCCGGTGCCGGCGGTGACGGTCGGCTTGGTGCCGAGCGCCGGGTCGGCGCCCTCGGGCAGCTGCGGGCTGGGGGCGGCGGCGGGCTGGTCGGCCGGGGCACTCGCGGACGGGGTGGCGTCCGCCTGCGGAGCCGCGTCGTCGTCACCACCCTGACCGACGATCACGAAGACGGTGATCAGCACGGCGACCACGGCGAGGCCGGCCAGACCGCCGAGCCACGCCTGGCGGCGGCGCTTCGCCTCGGCCTCCTTCTGCGCGGCCAACTGGGCGGCCAACCGCCGCTCCGACTTAGCCCGGTTCTGGGTCCGCTCGCTCACTCGTCGACTCCCTGAAGAGGTGGGTGGCCGGCAGCGCGTGCCGGGGGGACAGCCGACGCACACGGTACCTGCCCGGACGCCCGATGTGGCCACCCCGGAACGCCGCGATCGCGGAAACCGGCTACGTCACTCCCCGACGCAGCGGGCCAGCGCCTGCCGCAGATGGGCCTTCGGCCGGGCGCCGACGAGCGAGTCGACCAGCTCACCGTGCCGGAACACCAGGAGGGTCGGCAACGACAGCACCCGGTAGCGCCGGGTGACCTCCGGGTTCTCGTCGGAGTTGACGGTGACGATGGTGAGCCGGCCCGCGAACTCCTCGGCCAGCTCGGCGAGGCTGCGCGAGATGGCGTGGCAGGGCGGGCACCACTCCGCCCACACGTCGACCACCACGGGTCGGTCCGCGGCCAGCACGGTGCTCGCGAAGGTGCCGTCGGTGACGGCGGTCAGCGCGTGCGGCGCGACCTGAGACATGTTTCCTCCCGCTGGGCGATGGCGTGGGCGAGCTGCTCCCGCAGCTCCTGGCGGACGGCGTGCAGCCGCTCGATGCCGGCGTCGACCTCGGCGAGCTTCCGGCGCAGCACGGCGACCGAATCCGGGCAGACGTGCCCGGAGGTGTTGCCGGCGCGCAGGCAGGCCACGAACGGCCGGATGTCGTCGAGCCCGAACCCCACCGCGAGCAGTGACCGGATCTCGCGGACGACCCGCAGCTCCGCCTCGTCGTAGACCCGGTAGCCGCTGGCTGAGCGGGCCGGCCGCACCAGCCCCTGCGTCTCGTAGTAGCGCAGGGCCCGGGTGGTCGTGCCGGCGCGCTCCGCAAGCTCGCCGATCAACATTGGAACCTCCCTCGCCGCCGGCGTCACGCCGAACGCTAGACCTTGCCGCCGACGTCAAGGCAAACACGGACCGGGCGGGGAACCGGGCACGGCGCCCGGACGTCCCGGTAGATTCCGGCCATGCAGATCCTCACCGACGAAGACCTCGCGCTGCTGCGCGAGCCGCAGCTCGCCCACGTGGCCACCATCGAGGAGGACGGCAGTCCGCACGTCACGCCCGTCTGGATCGACACCGACGGCGAGCACATCCTGTTCAACACCGTCGCCGGCCGGGTGAAGTACGAGAACCTGCGGCGCGACCCGCGGGTGTCGATCTCGGTTTCCGACCGGGCGGACGACTTCCGCACGCTGTGGGTGAAGGGCACCGCCGAACTGGTGACGGAGGGCGCCGACGCGCACATCGACCAGCTCGCGAAGAAGTACCTCGGCCAGGACACCTACCCGTTCCGGCGGCCCGGCGAGGTGCGGGTGATCGTCCGGGTCACGCCGACGCAGAAGCTCGGCCGGGGCTGAGCCGGCCCGGCGAGGCGACCGGCCACCACCGCGTACGCGAGGAGGCCGCCCTCAGGCGGTCTTGCGGGCGGCCTTCTTCGGCGCGGCCTTCTTCTCGGTGGTCTTCTTCTCGGCGGCCTTCTTCGGGGCGGCCTTCTTGGCCGCCGTCTTCTTGGGCGCGGCCTTCTTCTCGGCGGCCTTCTTCGCGGGCGCCTTCGCGGCCTTCTTCTCCGCGGTGGCCTTCTTCTCGGCCGCCTTCTTCTGCGCCGACCGGGCCGCCGAGATCGGGGTCGGCTCGGCGGCGCCCCCGCCCGCCGGCTCGCCGCGGGCCGCCCGGGCCCGCTCCACGGACGCCTTCAGCGCGGCCATGAGGTCGACGGCCGCGGGCGGGGCCTCCTCGACCTCCTCCGGCTGGACGACCTCACGGCCCTCGACCTTCGCGTCGATGACCTCCTGCAACGCGGCCCGGTAGTCGTCGGTGAACGCGTCCGGCTCGAAGTCGCCGGTCATCGAGTCGATCAGGGAACTGGCCATGGCCAGCTCGGGCGGGCGCACCTTGAGGTCCTCGTCGAGGAAGCCGAAGTCGGGTTTGCGCACCTCGTCGGGCCACAGCATGGTGTTGAGCAGCAGCACGCCCTCGCGTACGCGCAGCGTGGCGAGCTGTTCGCGCTGGCGCAGCGCCACCTTCACGATGGCCACCCGCTCGGAGTCGAGCAGCGCGTCGCGCAGCAGGACGTACGGCTTGGTGGCCGTGCCCTCCGGTTCGAGGAAGTAGGCCTTGTTGTAGAGGATCGGGTCGACCTGCTCGGCCGGTACGAACTCCAGCACGTCGATCGCGTGCGACGTGCTCAGCGGCAGCTCGGCGAAGTCCTCGTCGGTGAGGATCACCATCTCGCCGCCGCCGATGTCGTACCCCTTGGCGATGTCGTCGTAGCTCACCTCCTCGCCGCAGACCGAGCAGGTGCGCTTGTAGCGGATCCGTCCGCCGTCCTCCCGGTGCACCTGGTGGAAGCGGATGTCCTTCTCCTCGGTGGCCGAGTAGAGCTTGACCGCGATCGAGACCAGCCCGAACGAGACCGCTCCCTTCCAGATGGCCCGCATGTCGGCTCCTCTCCCCGGTACAGATCAGGATCGCAAAGGATCGAAGCGGGCGCGAGGACTTCCGCCGCGAACTACAGTCAGGAGGTGCCCGGCGCGCCTGTGAAGCCGATGCTCGCGACGACCGGGCAGCTCCCGGCGGGTGACGGCTGGGCGTACGAGTTCAAGTGGGACGGCGTGCGCGCGCTCGCCGACATCTCCGGCGGCCAGCAGCATCTGTACGCGCGGTCGGGCGTGGAGATCACCGCGGCGTACCCGGAACTCGCCACCCTCCGCGACCAGGTGGACGACGCGCTGCTCGACGGGGAGGTGGTGCTCCTCGGCGAGACCGGGCAGCCCTCGTTCACGGCGCTCGCCGAGCGGATGCACGTGCGGGACCGGAACAAGGCCGCCCGGCTCGCGGCGGTCATCCCCGTCACGTACATGATCTTCGACCTGCTCCGCCTCGACGGCGACGACCTGACCGGCTGGCCGTACGAACGCCGGCGCGAGGCCCTCGACGGCCTCGGCCTGGGCGGCGCGCGGTGGGCCGTACCCCCGACCTTCGCCGACGGCCGGGCCACCTACGCGGCCGCCGGCGAGAACGGCCTGGAGGGGGTGATGGCCAAGCGGCTCGGGTCGGTCTACCGGCCCGGCGTGCGCTCGCCCGACTGGGTGAAGGTCAAGCTCGAGGTGACCGGCGACTTCGTGGTCGGCGGGTGGCGGCCGGGCGCGCGGAAGATCGGTGGGCTGCTGGTCGGGGTGCCCCGCCCCGACGGCCGGCTGACCTACCGGGGCCGGGTCGGCGGCGGGATCGGCGCGGCCATCGAGCGCCAGCTCCTCGCCGAGCTGGAGCCGCTGCGAGCGCCGGCCTCCCCGTTCGCCGGGGACGTGCCGCGCGAGGATGCCCGGGGCGCGATCTGGGTAACACCCCGGGTCGTGGTGGAGGTGAAGTACGGCCAGCGCACGCCGGACGGGCGGCTGCGGTTCCCCCGGGTGCTGCGGCTGCGACCGGACAAACCGCCCGAGGAGGTCGACGATGCCGGCTGACCGGTTCCGGGTGGACGTCGAGGGCCGCTCGCTGGAGCTGTCCAACCTGGACAAGGTGCTCTACCCGGCCGCCGGGTTCACCAAGGGCGAGGTGATCGACTACTACACCCGGATCGCCCCGGTGCTCCTGCCGCACCTGCGGGACCGGGCGCTGACCCGGATCCGCTACCCGAACGGCGTCGACGGGGGCTCGTTCTTCGAGAAGAACGCCCCGGCGGCCACGCCGGACTGGGTGCGTACGGAGAACCTGCCCGCGCCCGGGTCGAGCAAGGGGCGGGAGACGATCGACTACGTGGTGGCCGACGACCTGCCCACCCTCGTGTGGCTCGCCAACCTCGCGGCGCTGGAGCTGCACACGCCGCAGTGGAAGGTCGGCGAGCACCCCGACATGATGGTGGTCGACCTCGACCCGGGGGCCCCGGCCGCGCTGAGGCAGTGCTGCCAGGTGGCGCTGCTGATGCGGGACCGGCTGGCCGCCGACGGCATCGACAGCTACCCGAAGACGTCCGGCAAGAAGGGGATGCAGCTCTGCTGCCCGATCGCCGGCACCCAGTCCTCCGACGACGTCTCCGCGTACGCCAAGCGGATCGCGCAGGAGCTGGAGCGGGCCCACCCGAAGCTGGTCGTGTCGAAGATGGCCAAGAACCTGCGGCCCGGCAAGGTCTTCATCGACTGGAGCCAGAACAACGCGGCGAAGACGACGGTCGCGCCGTACTCGCTGCGGGCCCAGTCGGTGCCGTCGGTGTCGACGCCGCTGACCTGGGACGAGGTGGAGGCGGGCGCGGCCGGGAAGCGGCCCGCCACGAAGCCGTACACGGCCGACGAGGTGCTCAGGCGGGTGGCGAAGTCCGGCGACCTGCTCGCCCCGATCCTCGACGGCGGTCCCGAGCTGCCCAACCCCTGAATCCGGTTGACACCGCCGCCGGTCGCGACGCCTACTGTGCGCCGGACCCGGCCCCCGGACGAAGGACGACGGTGGACACCATCGACACCCTCACCTGGAGCGCGTGCGGCGAGGACGACCTCCCGGCGCTCACCACGCTGGCCGAGGCGTGCCTCGCCGCCGACGGAGGGCTGCCGCTGTTCGCCACGCCGCGGCTGCTGCGGGCGCGGCTGCTCCAGAGCCGTACGCTCGCCGCCTGGCACGACGGCGTACCGGTGGCGGCCGTCGGCGTCGGGACCGACCGCCGGCCGGCCACCGCGACCGGTGTCGTGCACCCCGACTGGCGCGGGCGGGGCCTCGGCGGACGGCTGCTGAGCTGGGCCGGCGAGCAGGCCGGCGACGCCGACCTGCTGGTGACCACCGAGACGTGGAGCCCGGCCGGGGAGGCGCTGCTCACCGGGCGCGGCTTCGACCGCACGTTCGTCGAGTGGGTGCTGCGGCACGACCTCGCCGCCCTCCCCGACGTGGCGACGCCCGCCGGCGTCCGCACCGAGCCGGTGACCTGGGAGGCCGGGCCGGAGCTGTTAGCCACCTACCGGGCGTCCTTCGCCGACCGGCCCGGCTTCGAGGAGCGGGACGCCGGCGAGTGGCTGGGCGACCTGCGCGACGACGACGGGTACCGGCCGGACCTGTCGCTCATCGCGCGCGGCCCCGACGGCACGGCCGTCGGGTTCGTCAACGTCATCGACAACTGGATCGACCAGGTCGGCGTCGTCCCGGCGTGGCGGGGCCGGCGGCTCGGGGCGTACCTCGTGGCGGGCGCCCTCCGGTCGCTGGCCACCGACGGGGCGCGGGACGCCTGGCTCTGCGTGAACGACGACAACCCCGCGGCCGCCCTGTACCGCCGGTTGGGCTTCGCCGACGCGGGCCGCCGCGCCCGCTACCTGCTGCGCCACCCCTGACGCCGTCGGCGACGGACCGCGCGACCACAGTCGACGGACTCCCGGCCGCGGCGTGGTCGGCAGTCCGGAGCGGGTCAGCGACGAGGGACAGGCGGTGGCCGGCGTCGCGGCGGCCTACTCGGCGTTCGCCGAGCGGCGGCCCGCGCTCTACGACGCGATGTTCACCCTCAACGTCGACCTGCGGTTCGCCAGTCAGGAGACCCCGGTCGACCTGGCCCGGGGGTTCGCCGAGCTGACCGAGACCCTGCGGCCGTTCGCCGGCGACGACGACCTGGAGACGTTCACCGAGACCTTCTGGGCCGGCCTGCACGGCCTCGTGACGCTGATGCGCAGTGGGCGGCTCCGGCGTGCGGAGCAGCAGCGGCGGTTGGCGCTCCTCGTGGACCTCGTCTGCCGCGCCCGGTGACTGCACACCGGCCGGCGCGCCGGTGACTATGGTGGGACGGACCGGCAGGGAGGAACGCCCGATGACCGCCAGCACCCCCGTGACCGTGGCGGCCCACGCGCCGCGCGAGGTCGACCGCGCGCTGTTCACCTATCTCGACGACGCGACCGGGGAGCGGGTCGACCTGACCGCGCACCAGCTCGGTGAGTGGGCGGCGCGCAGCGCCGGACTGCTGCGGGACGGCTGCCGGCTGGCCGCCGGCGACCGGGTCGCCGTGCTGTTGCCGCCACACTGGCGTACGGCCGCCGTGCTGCTGGGCGCCTGGTCGCTCGGCCTGGCGGTGTCGTTCCGGCCGCGGGCCACCGCCGGGCTGGCGGTGCTGGAGCCGGGTGGCGACATGCCGTACGACGCGGTGTTCGTGACCCCGGAACGCCTCGACGACTGGCTGGAGGACGTGCCGGACGGGACGCACCGCTACCTCGTCGGCACGAAGCCCGGGCCGCTGGCCGGCGTGCCGGTGGGCTGGTTGGACTGGTCCACCGAGGTGCTCCGGCACGGCGATGCCGTCCCCCACTACACGGCCATCCGCTCGTCCGACGCGGCGACCCCGGACGGCACCACGTACGGCGAGTGGGGCGGGCTCGCGCGGGAGATGGCCCAGATGTGGGACCTGCGCGCCGGTGACCGGCTGCTGGTCGACGCCGCCGAGCACGAGCAGCCGCTGAAGTGGCTGCTCGCCCCGCTCTCCGTCGGCGCGTCCGTGGTGGTGTGCGCGAACCTCGACCGGTCGACGCTCGACACCCGGATCGCCGCCGAGCAGGTCACCCGGGTGCTGTAGGCCGGGCAGGCCCGACGGGCGGGCCAGTGTGGACGGGGTGGACGGGCGGTCACGACGCGCAGGTCACACGATCGTGATCTTCCTGGACGCTCGTCACGGTGGAAGGCTGACGGCATGAGCAGCGCACTCGTGCTGGCCGGCGGCGGGGTGGCCGGCATCGCCTGGGAACTGGGCGTCCTGCGGGGAATCGCCGACGCGGATCGCGCGCTCGCCGAGCGCGTCATCGCCGCCGACCTGGTCGTGGGCACCTCCGCGGGCTCGGCCGTGGCCGCGCAGATCACCAGCGGCGTCCCGCTGGACGAGCTGTACGCGGCGCAGCTGCGCCCCGAGACCGCCGAGATCGAGGTCGACGTCGACACGGAGAAGCTGTTCGCCGAGTACGGCGCGGTGCTCGGCGGCGTGTCCGACCCGCAGGAGGCGCGCCGTCGGCTGGGCGCGCTCGCGTTGGCCGCGAAGACCGTGGAGCCGGCCGTACGGCTCGGCGCGATCGACGCCCGGCTCCCGGTGAAGGAGTGGCCGGGACGGGACGTACGCCTGCCGGCCGTCGACGCGGAGACCGGCGAGGTCGCGATCTTCACCCGCCGGTCCGGCGTGAGCCTGCGCGACGCGGTGGCCGCGAGCTGCGCGGTGCCCGGCATCTGGCCGCCCGTCGCGATCGGTGACCGCCGTTACGTCGACGGCGGGGTGCGGTCCATGACGAACGCCGACCTGGCCGCGGGCGCCGAACGGGTGCTCGTCATCCAGCCCGTCCTGGAGGGCACGCCGCAGCCGTGGGGCAGCCTCGACGACGAGATCGCCGCGCTCGCGCCGGCCAGGGTCCACGTGGTCAGCGCCGACCAGGCGTCCGTGGACGCGTTCGGCGCCAACGCGCTGTCGCCCGCGACCCGGGCGCCGTCCGCCGAGGCGGGCCGGGCGGTCGGCAGGGCGCACGCGGACGCGGTCGCCGCCCTGTGGGGCTGACGGCTACCGCTCGCCGGCCCGGTCGACGCCCTTGTGCACCCGCACCGTGCGGTCGATGAGTTCGCGTAGCGCGGCCCGCCGACGGTCGTCGGGGACGGCCGCGAGGAACTCGTCGACACTCGCCTGGGCCGGCACGGTCACCGGCTGCTTCGACGTCGCCATGGCCCCAGGCTCCCAGCCGGGTACGACACGATGCTCCCGGCGCTCCATCGACGGTCCAGCCAGTCGAAAGACGGCACGTCAGGAGGACACGGGCCTGTCGGGAGAACGCCAGGTCGGCGAACAGGAATCTGCGCCGCAGGGGTCGCATCAAGCGGCGGCCGTCTCCTGTTCCTGTTTCAGCGCGGCTCTCCCGCCCTTGCTCAGCTTCCCGGCATGCCCGGCAGCCTTCCGCGGCACCAGCTGTGACACGCGCTGCGGAGAGATGCCGAGAAGCGCGCCGGCGTCGCGGACCGTGTAGCCCTTGGCGAGTAGCGCGCGTGCTGCGGTGACCGTCGCCTCTTCGGCGGTTTCCTCGGCCTTGCGGAGGGCGCTGCGGGCCTTGCGAGCGCGGGTCACCTCTTGCGGCAGGTCGGGCTGCACCTCAACGTCGAAGCTCTGCGGGTCGACATCGAGCATGAGGGCGATGGCTTCACGTGCCATCCCCTCAACCTGGTCAAGACGGCGAGCCTGAGAGAAGACGCCCTTGATCTCCGGCACGCTGATCGCCCACCACGCGCCCGATCGGACGCACCGCGCGGTGTACTTCATCAACGACCCCCCTTACCTCAAGCCCAGGCTGCGCAGGATACCCCGCGCCGTCAGTTCGTTGATCTCCTTGTGTCGAGGGATGACCACGTTCTGCGAGCCGAATCTGTAGATCGTGTGGCTGCCGCCCTCGCGCACCTTCTCAAAGGTCACGCCAGCATCGGCAGCAGCCTTGTTGATCTTGTTGATCAGATCGACCCGCTTCACGCCCGTAGTCTAGTCTACTAGATTCGATAAGTAGAGCCCCCTAGACTTAACTGCCTGGTGTTCCGGCGTCAGCTCTTACGGCAACGCGAGACGATCTGCCGGGGTGGATTGCCCCGCTGGCTTCTTCGTGGTGGAACCCTGCACGGTGCGGGCGGCCAGGCACTCGCGGAGCCGGTGCAGTTGGTCGATGTACGCGCTGATGACGCACCTGATCGTCCCGAGCGCCTCTGTAGTAGCGCTCCCGCGCCGCATGCTGTTACACCGGCAAGAGCCCTGCTCAGGGGGCCTGTTGTCGTGCCGCCGGACGTGTTCTCATACCGGGAAGACGACGCCATCGACATCTGGTCATGGCAACCCCGCGTCGATTCCGCACCGCTCTCCATTCCCTGAAAGGTGCACCGATGCACAGGAGACCGATCTTCCGACTGGCGGTCCTCACCGCCTCCGCCGCGACGTTCCTGGCGTCCGGTGGCGCCTACGGTGCGGTGGCCGCGGCCCCCGCGCCCGTCTCCCCGGGCGTCGCGGCGTGTGAGCCGGGCGCCGACGCGCACAGCGCGGCCCGCGTCGCCGAGGGCGCCACCGCGCAGGAGCCGGAGCTGTACTCCAAGAACGAGGCGAACGCGTACGGGGTCATCAAGGACTCGCCGCGCCTGCCCAACGGCAGCGTCACCGTGCCCACGGTCTTCCACATGATCTCCGACCACCCGCTCACCGCGGCCGAGACGGCCCGGTGGAAGACGATGATCGCGGACCAGATGGAGGTGCTGAACGACTCGTTTGCCGGCCGTACCGCGCCGGACGCCTCCGACACGCCGTTCCGCTTCGAGCTGGTCGACACCACGTGGACGGTGAACAGCGACTGGTACACGGTCGTGCCGGGCAAGAACGAGCGGGACATGAAGAAGGCGCTGTACACCGGCGACGCCCGCACCCTGAACGTGTACGCGGCGAACATCGGCGGCGGGCTGCTCGGCTGGGCGTACTTCCCGAAGGGCTACAACAACGGCCGCGACTACATCGACGGCGTGGTGATGCTCGACGAGTCGATGCCGGGCGGCACGGCCGGCAAGTACTCCCTGGGTGACACCCTCACCCACGAGGTCGGGCACTGGCTGATGCTGGAGCACACCTTCGCGCACGGGTGCTCCGCGTCCGGTGACTTCGTCGCGGACACGCCGCGCGAGGCGCACCCGCAGTTCGACTGCCCGGTGGGGGCGGACACCTGCACCGCGCCCGGGCTGGACCCGATCCACAACTTCATGGACTACACGCAGGACTCGTGCATGAACATGTTCACGCCGGGCCAGGCGGACCGGATGAGCGACGCCTGGGTCGCCTTCCGGGCCGGCGGCGGCAAGAGCTGACCAAGGATCGCGGGGTTGACGGGCCGCGGCACGGCGGCCGTCAACCCCTTCCTTGTGCCCGCCGGTCGGTACCGCCGTCGTGGACCCACTCAGGCCCGGTCGCGCCAGGGCGCGCGCCGCGAGCAGGGCGCGGTGTGGTCGACCGGCAGGGCACACCGCGCGCCGCCGGGCAGTGGGCGGTCGCAGAAGACCCAGTGGCGTACGCCCTGCTGGTCCTCGGCCGACACGGTGACCCCGCCCGGCTCGACCCGTACGCTGAGCCGGGCCAGCACCCGCGCGGCGGTCCGGGCGAAGATCCGCGCGCGAACCAGGTCGGGCGCGGCGACCGGCACGTGGATCACCCAACGGTCGCTCATCGGTAGCGGCGGTTCGCCGACTGGGCGCTCTGCCAGGCGCGCAGGGCGTTCTTGATGCGTACGTTCTCCTCCTGCACGGCGGCCAGTGCGGTCTGCGCGACGGTGAGTTCGTCGGCCACCTGGTGCAGGAAGGCGCGGATCTCGACCGGATCGAGGCCGCGCCGCCGGACGTTGAAGTGCCGCTCACGGATGTGCCAGGGCCGCAGAGGTGCCGGGACGCTTGTGAAGCGTGGTTCCTGGCGCCGGCCCGCCAGCCGACGGATCAGGTTGCGCACGGGTGACCGCCCTTCGTCCTACACGTCATGTGGTGGGAGCGGCCTCCGCCGGTGGTGGCCGGCGGAGGCCGCTCCGCCCTGCCGCGACGGTGTGATGGTGCGGCGGCAGGGCCGCGCCGGGGGAGCGCGGAGGGTTGAGGTCTCGGCGGCGATGCGAGACCGGTACGAGAGGCGCCAACCGACCGCAGCGGCACCGCATCACCGAGAGCGACGCTACCGATACCTCTCACCTCTGTCAACGCTCTCTTACCTATCGAATCTGGCTCGCGCTGTGCCTACCGCCCCTATTCCAGTTATTGCTGCTCTCTCACCTAGTGCTCGATACTGGGAGGGCCAACCGACTGCAAGGGGCCCTCACGTGCCGATTCCGCCGACCATGGACGAGTTGATCAAGGATCTGCTGAGGCGGATCGAGGTGGGCGAGTTCCAGCCCGGGTCACAGATCCCGTCCACTCAGGAGCTGTCCGACCACTACGACGTATCGGTGTCGACTATCCACCGTGCAGTGGCGAAGCTGCGAGGGCAGGGCGTGCTGGTCGGCCGCCCGGGTCGAGGCGTGTTCGTCGCTGAGTCCACCCGGCGCTGACCCGCGTCGCGCTCAGCGCGTCCAGCGGAAGCTCGGGATATCTGATCAGCCGGCGGCCGGTTGAATCGCTGACGACATCAGCTCTGAAGCGAACACCCGGAGCAACCGCTCACCGAGGGCGGCGTGAACCGAGGACGGCGCGAACTGAGGGCTCGCCGCCTCAGTCGAACGACGGCAGCGTCGGGCCGAGGACGTCGTCGGCGTCGACGATCGTGTACGCGTACCCCTGCTCGGCCAGGAAGCGTTGCCGGTGCGCCGCGTACTCGGTGTCGATCGTGTCCCGCGACACCACCGTGTAGAAGTGCGCCTGCCGGCCGTCCGCCTTCGGGCGCAGCACCCGCCCGAGCCGCTGCGCCTCCTCCTGGCGCGACCCGAACGTGCCCGACACCTGGATGGCCACGGCCGCCTCGGGCAGGTCGATGGAGAAGTTGCCGACCTTCGAGATGACCAGCGTGCGCACCTCACCGGAGCGGAACGCGTCGAACAGCCGCTCCCGCTCCTTGTTCGTCGTGGAGCCCTGCACGATGGGCGCGTCCAGGTACTCGCCGAGCTGGTGCAGCTGGTCGATGTACCCGCCGATTACCAGCACCTGCTCGTCCGGGTGCCGGTCGACCAGCGCCTTGACCACGGGCAGCTTCGTCCGGGCGGTCGACGCCATCCGGTAGCGCTCCTCGGCCTCCGCCGTCGCGTACGCCATGCGCTCCGCGTCGGTCAGCGTCACGCGTACCTCGGTGCACTCGGCCGGCGCGATCCAGCCCTGCGCCTCGATGTCCTTCCACGGCGCGTCGTACCGCTTCGGGCCGATCAGGCTGAACACGTCGCCCTCGCGGCCGTCCTCCCGGACCAGCGTGGCGGTGAGGCCGAGCCGGCGGCGGGCCTGGAGGTCCGCGGTGAACCGGAAGATCGGCGCGGGCAGCAGGTGCACCTCGTCGTAGATGACCAGGCCCCAGTCGCGGGCCCCGAACAGGTCGAGGTGGGTGAACGCGCCGCCGCGCCGCGACGTCAGCACCTGGTACGTGGCGATGGTGACCGGGCGGATCTCCTTGCGCTCGCCCGAGTACTCGCCGATCTCGTCCTCCGTGAGGGAGGTGCGGGCGACCAGCTCGCGCTTCCACTGCCGGCCCGCCACCGTGTTCGTCACGAGGATCAGGGTGGTGGCCTTCGCCTCGGCCATCGCCGCCGCGCCGACCAGCGTCTTGCCGGCGCCGCAGGGCAGCACCACCACGCCGGAGCCGCCGGCCCAGAACGCCTCGACGGCCTCCCGCTGGTACGACCGCAGCGTCCACGGCTTCCGGCCGTCCTTGCCGGCCTCGGCCAGCTCGATGGGGTGTGCCTCGCCGTCCACGTACCCGGCCAGGTCCTCGGCCGGCCAGCCGAGCTTCAGCAGCGCCTGCTTGAGCCGCCCCCGCTCGGACGGGTGCACGGCGATCGTGTCGTCGTCGATCTTCGCGCCGAGCATGCCGGCGAGCTTCTTGCTCTTGGCGACCTCGACCAGCACCACCCGGTCCAGTGCCCGCAACACCAGGCCGTGCACCGGGTCGTTGACGAGCTGGAGCCGGCCGTACCGGTCCATCGTCTCGGCCACGTCGACCAGCAGCGCGTGCGGCACCGGGTAGCGGGAGTACTTGATGAGCGCGTCGACGACGCCCTCGGCGTCGTGCCCGGCGGCCCGGGCGTTCCACAGGCCGAGCGGGGTCAACCGGTAGGTGTGCACGTGCTCCGGGGAGCGTTCCAGCTCGGCGAACGGGGCGATGGCCATCCGGCACGCCTGCGCGTCGGGGTGGTCGATCTCCAGCAGCAGGGTCTTGTCCGACTGCACGATCAGTGGTCCACCGCTCACGCCAGCGTCCTCTCTCGGATGAGCCCGTCGAGTGCCCGGTCGGCGGCGGCTGACCCACCGCAGGCCGACCATCCAGTGTTGCACGCGGCCGAACGCCGGCAGAAAAATTGGGCATCGGGCGCAACCATGCCCGTACCCCCATGCGTCTAACAGCGAGACCGCTGCCCTCGGGAGGCCCCATGAGACATCTCCGGATCACCTCCCGGCTGGTCGCCCTGGCGGTGGTCACGCTGGTCGGCGCCGGTGCGTGTGCGTTCGATCCGCAAGCCGGCGGGAGTGGGGGCGGGAGAGCCGCCCCGGTCGGCGCTGCGGAGACGGTAACGGGGGCGAACGGTACGCCCGGGCCGGACCAGCGCGCCGCCGCACCGAAGCCGAAGCCCACCACGCCGACGCCCGCGAAGCCGACGCCGAGCCGGGCGACGAAGCCGAAGCCGACGCGCACCGCGCCGACGCCCGACAGCACGAGCACCAAGCCGGCCGGCTGCCCGCAGGGCGAGCACCAGCGCGCCGTGGAGACGTACCTCGCGCAGCTCGGCGGCTTCGGCCGGGTGACCGTCGACGGCCGGCAGTCGGCCGCCGACTGCGCCGCCATCAAGAAGTTCCAGAAGCGGTACGACATCCGCCCGCCCCAGGGCCGCGCCGGGCCGACGACGTACGACGTGGCGAAGCGCCTCGCCACCACCGACACGAGCCGCTGCAAGGCCGGTTCCGGGCTGACGTTCTGCGTCGACCTGACCCGGCAGACCACCTGGGTGATGCGCAACGGCAAGGTGATCGTGAAGCCCACGGTGACCCGGACGGGGATGGCCGGCTACCGGACGCCCGCCGGCACCTTCCGGATCAACTACCGCAACATCAAGGAGTGGTCCGACCCGTACGAGGTCTGGCTGCCCTACTGGCAGCACTTCACCCAGGGCATGGGCTTCCACGAGACCACCACGTACCTGCACGACAAGTCGATCGGCTCGCACGGCTGCGTGAACCTGCTGCACGCCGACGCCGTCCGCTACTGGGAGCTGGGCAAGGTCGGCAGCAAGGTGGTGCTGGTCGGTCGGCGTCCCGGCACCTGAGGCGGCGTCGGGGTTTTCACCCCTGTCACTCGGGCGGCGCCGGTGCCAAGCTGGACATCCGGCGTCGCACCGGACGGGGAGGCGGTCATGACGGTCGACCGTGAGGTGATGGGCGAGGGCGACCGGGCCGACGAGGTGTCCACGGGGACCGTGGTCGCGTACCTGGTCGCCGCGGTGCTGCTGTTCGGCTGGTTCCTCTTCGGGTGGCTAGTGCTGCAACAGGGCTTCGTCAGCTCGCTCGGCGAGACGGCCGGCACCGCGTTCACGCTGCTGCTGGTCGTCTCGATCGTCGGCACCGTACGCCGCAGCCGCCGCTGACCCCACCCCTCCTCCGCGATCTTGCACTTCCTGCCCCGACATAGCGGATAAAAGCCGCAGAACGAGGGCGGAAAGTGCAAGATCGACGGGTGTCCCTGCGGGGCGTGCGGGGTCAGTCCGCCAGGACTGCTGCGGTGATGCGGTGCAGGGCGAAGGTGTGCAGCATCTCCGTCCGCTCGTCCTCGGCCCGCAGGTAGCCGGCCCCGATCGAGACCGGCTTGACGAGTCGGGACGCCGTCGCCCCGTGCGCGTCGACGTAACCGACCCAGACCAGCGCCCGGTCGCGTACCGCCTGCTGGAGCACCGCCAGGGCGTCCGCGTGGCCCTGCACCGGCACCGGCCCGGTGGCGCCCCGCCCGCCGCCCCGGACCGCGGCCGGAGCCCGCCGTGCCGCCCGCGCCGCCGCGTCGCCCCCCCGGATCTGCTCGACGACCCCGAGCAGCCGGGGCATCGGCACCTTCGGCGCGGCCAGCGGGTCCAGCGTGCGGGTCGCCACCGACACCCGGGCCGGCGCCCGCCGGACCCTCGGCCGGGACAGCACGGCCGCCCCGCTCGCGTCCTCCGGCACCGGGGCGTACCCGGCGTCGCGCAGCGCCCCGAGCAGCCGCCCCACCTGGTACGGCGTGGCCAGCACCGTCGGCGCGAGCCGGCGCAGCGACAGCGACTCCAACCGCCGGTCGGCGAAGACCTCGGCGAGCAGCGCCTCGTCGTCGCTGCGCAGGTACGCCCCGGCCGAGCCGGCCCGCAGGCCGCCGTGCTTGCGCGCCACGTCGTCCACGAGGTACGTGAGCGACTGCGGCACCGGGGTCCGGGACCGCCGCCGGAACAGCGCGTGCAGGTCGTCCGCCGTGTAGCCGGCGTCCAGCGCCCGGCGGACGCTCGCCGTGGTGACCCGGTGCACGCTCGCCCCGCCCGCCGACTCGGGCTCGGCCACCGCGTCCAGTTCGGCGGCGAGCGTCGGGTCGGGTGGGCCCGGCACCACCACCGTCAGGTCCGCCTGCACGAGGAAGTGGTCCACGGGGGCGGGCAGCAACGCGTCGAGGGCCCGCGCCGCCGTCGACGGCTCCTCGCTGTCGGCGTCGGCGTGCAGCCCGAGCGGGTCCTCCGGGTGGTCGTCCGCGTCGGTCACGTCGGCCAGCAGCAGCCGCCCGTACGAGGTGAGCGCACCCAGCCCGGTGACCCCGAGCTGGGCGGCCTCGGCGAGCACCTCCCGGTGCGCCGCCTCCCGGCCGCGACTGCGCCGCGGCGAGCGCCAGTCGAGCAGTTCCAGCACCTCGTCCGGGGTCGGCGCGGTCGCCGGCTCCAGGTCGGCGAGCACCCCGAGCACCGCGCGCCGGGCGGCGGGCGCCCCCGCGCGTTCCGCCTCGGGCGAGAGCACCGTGATGGGCCGGTCCCGGTCGTCACGCTGGCCGACCAGCCCCACCTGCCGGGTCATCGTGAGCCACGCCCGGGCGAGCTGTTCCCAGCGCTGGGCCAGCGAGGCGGACCGCCACACCTCGTAACCCGCGGTCGGCAGCACTTGCTGGTCGGCGCCGTACCGGCCGCTCGCGCTGGGCAGCTCCAGCTCGCCGAGGAACCCGGCCGCGTACGCCACCTCGAGCAGCAGCGCCGCGGTCGGCTCGTCCAGACCGGCGGTCCGGGCCAGGCGACGCAGGTCGCGTACGCCGATGCCCCCGGAGCGGAGCACCGGCGCCGGTTCGGCGGTCAGCTGTTCGAGAAGCCCCTCGGTGTGCCGTACGACCTCCATGGTCTGCCCGGCCCCGGCCGAGTCGACCGCCTTGGGCTCGCGGGGTGCGGAGGCCACGGGCGGCGGGCTGGTCCGCAGCGGCCCGAGCGGCCCGCTGTCCCGGCGCAGCAGCAGCCCGATCTCGCGGGGCAGCTCGACGGTGCCCGTCGAGCCGGACCTCCCCGCCGAGATCGGCACGAGCAGCCGGTGCTCCACGAGCCAGCGCACCGGGGAACCGGTCGGCGCGCCGCCGTTGACCGGGTCGGGCGGCAGCGCGTCCTCCTCGCCGACGGGCGGCGCCTGCAACGCGCCGGGCGGCACGCTGCCGACCGGCGGTCCGGCCGCCAGCCGGTCCAGGATGGCCCGCGCCGAGGGCGGCGCGGCGAGCAGCGTCCGCCGCAGTTTCGCCGGGTCCGCGCAGAGCGCGGCCGTGCGCGGGTCCAGCTCCGCGGCCGGCCGTCCCAGCCCCGCCGGGTACGGGGACACCTCGTCGACGCTCGCCACCACGGTGAGCGCGTTCTCCGGTCCGTACAGCAGGAAGAGCGCGCGCAGTCGGTCGACCGCGCCCCGGACGGTGGTCGGCGCGGGCGGTCGCGGACCGGCCGTCGCCATGGCGAGAACCGCCTCGGTGGAGGTCGTGCCGTCGGCCGGGTCCCGGGTGAGCCGGGCCGCGTCCAGGATCTGGAGGGTGAACTGGTCCAGCCCGTCCAGCGCCCGGGCCACCGACACGCGGGACTGCGCCCGGGTGGCGAGCGCGGAGACGTCGGCCGGCACGGGTACGACGAGGTCCGGCCGCAGCTGGAGGAGCGCGGCCAGGGACTCGTCGGGCAGCGACCGCAGGTGGTCGGCGAGTGAGGTGGTCATCGTCGTTCCACGCTAGCCCGGCGCGGGGTGGTCCCGCCCCTCGGACGTCGGGGTGGCCGACCGGTACGTTCGTCCGCATGCCTCCACTGACCGTCGGCTTCGATCTCGACATGACCCTGGTCGACTCGCGTCCCGGCATCGCCGCCGCCTACCGGGCGCTGACCGCGCGTACCGGCGTCCCGGTGGACGTCGACGCCGTGGTGTCGCGGCTCGGGCCGCCGCTGCGCACGGAGATGGCCCACTGGTTCCCGCCGGAGCAGGTCGAGTCGGCGGTCACGCTGTACCGGGAGCTCTATCCGGCGTACGCCATCACCCCGACCGTCCCGCTGCCCGGCGCCCGGGAGGCGATCGCGGCGGTCCGGTCACGCGGCGGCCGGGTGCTCGTGGTCACCTCGAAGCTGGGCCGGCTGGCCCGCCTGCACCTGGATCACCTGGGGCTGGAGGTGGACGAGGTGGCCGGTGACCTGTTCGCCGAGGAGAAGGCGACCGCGCTGCGCGAGCACGGCGCCACCCACTACGTGGGGGACCACGTGGCCGACATGGTGGCCGCCGCGGCGGCCGGGGTGCCGGGGATCGCGGTCGCCACCGGCCCGTGTTCGGCGCAGGAGCTGCGGGCGGCCGGGGCGGACGTGGTGCTCGACGATCTCACCGGATTCCCGGGGGCGCTCGACCGCATGATCCAGCTAGCCTTGGAGCAGTAGACGTCTCTAGCGAAGCAGGGGATCACAGGTGCCTACGGGTCGAGTGAAGTGGTACGACGCGGCCAAGGGATACGGGTTCGTCACCAGTGACGAGGGTGGCGACGTGTTCCTGCCGAAGACCGCGCTGCCGGCGGGCGTCACCGACCTCAAGGGTGGCCAGCGGGTCGACTTCAGCGTGGTGGACAGCCGGCGGGGCGCCCAGGCCATGGGGGTGAAGCTGCTGGAGGCGCCGCCGTCGGTGGCCGAGCTGCGCCGCCGGCCGGCCGAGGAGCTGCACGGCCTCGTCGAGGACATGATCAAGGTGCTCGAGGCGAAGGTGCAGCCGGACCTGCGCCGCGGCCGTTTCCCCGACCGGCGTACCGCCCAGAAGATCGCTCAGCTGGTCCACGCGGTGGCGCGCGAGCTGGAGGTCTGAGGCACCAGGCCGGCGTCGGCGGCCCGGCCGAGCAGCGCGTCCACGGCGGCGAAGCCCGCCTCTCCCAGGTCGGCGGAGAACTCGTTGACGTAGAGCCCGATGTGCCGGTCCACCACGTCGGGCTCCATCTCCTGTGCGTGGGAGAGCACGTAGTCGCGGCTGGCGGCCGGGTCGGCCCAGGCCTGCCGGACCGACTCGCGGATCCACCCGGCGGCGGCCTCGGGGTCGACCGCGCCGCGCCGGGCCAGGATCGCGCCGAGCGGGATCGGCAGGCCGGTGTCGGCCTCCCACCATTCGCCGAGGTCGACCAGGGCGGTGAGGCCGTGCCGGTGGTAGGTGAACCGGGCCTCGTGGATGACCAGGCCGGCGTCGTACCGGCCGGCGGCCACGCCCGGCATGATCTCGTGGAACGGGACGACCTCGATGCGCGCCGGCGGGCGGTCGGCCGCCCAGAGCCGGAAGAGCAGGTACGCGGTGGTCCGGTCGCCGGGGACCGCGACCGTCGCGCCGGTCAGGTCGGTGCGGTCGCCGCGGGTGAGCAGCAGCGGACCGCAGCCGCGACCGAGCGCGCCACCGCAGGGCAGCAGGTGGTACTGGTCCAGCAGCCAGGGCAGCGCCGCGTAGCTCACCTTCACCAGGTCGAAGGCGCCGCGTTCGGCCGCCGTGTTGGTCACGTCCACGTCGGCGTACGTCACCTCGACCGGCGGTGCGCCGGGAACGCGGCCGTGCACGAGGGCGTGGAAGATGAACGTGTCGTTGGGGCAGGGCGAGATCGCCAGCGAGAGCGCCACGACCCCACCGTAGCCCCGCCCCCGTCGGGCCGATCCTGCCGGCCCCCGAAGGCTGTGACGTAGGCGGTGCCTGCTGCACCGTGGTGGTGCGGTGGCCGCCCGGAGGCCCGCGGCGGCCGCCCGGAGGCCCGCGGCAGGGTCGGCGGGACGCTGTCGAGCTGCCCCAGATATGGGGCAGCTCGAAGACGATGCAGCCAGTGCCGACGGAGAGCACCGCCGGAGAGCCGCCGGAGAGCCGCCAGAGAGCGCCGCCGGAGAGCCGCCGGGAGAGCTGACGGGAGAGCCGCCGGAGAGCGCCGCCGGAGAGCCGCCGGGAGAGCTGACGGGAGAGCCGCCGGAGAGCGCCGCCGGAGAGCCGCCGGGAGAGCTGACGGGAGAGCTGACGGGAGAGCGTCGCGGGGAGCGCCGCCGGGGGCCGTGGTGACCACCGATCGACCCGGCCGGCAGGCCCGTGGTCGCCGCAGCTGTGGAAACGGCTGATCGTTCGGTTCGCTGCGCTCGATCCTCCGTGTGCGCCTGTTGATACCGCTTGGTCCGGAATGCGCTCAGTCTCAGATCTGGGGCAGCTCGACAGCGGGCGCGCCGCCCAGCCGCCCCGGAAGGCGGCTGTCCACAGGGTTGTCCACAAGCACGGGAAGGCTGTTGAAGCCCGGCGGCTCCTACCGGGACGATCGCGGGGTGACGGGCACCGAGCCGATCGACGTGGGGGCGGTGCTGCGCGCGTTGCGGCGACAGGCCGACCTCAGCCAGCGGGAGCTGGCTGAGCGGTCGGGCGTACCCAAGAGCACGCTGGCGAGGATCGAGAGCGGCCGTGGCGCCGAGCCGGGGTTCGCGACCGTGGAACGGTTGGTACGCGCGGCGGGTGGAGCGATGACGATCGGCGTCTCCGGCCCTCCAGGGCTCGGCCAGGTGCCGGCCACGCCGGACGACGAACGGCGGGACGAGGCCGGCCGGCGCTACCCGCCACACCTCGACCTGCGGGAGGTACGGAAGCTCACCGACTGGCCGGGCGCGTGGTGGGCGCACTGGTACACCCTGCCGCGCGAACGGTGGCCGCTACGGGTGCCGGCGGTGACGTACGACCTCGACCGCCGGCGTCGGGACGAACGTCGCTGGCGCGAACGGGTACGTCAGCAGGTACGGCTGCGGCGGGTCACCGGTGAGCTGCCGGAGGGCTCGTGGCGGCTTCTCGCCGAGCTGCCCGACGGCGCACCGGTCGGTGAACTGCGCGCTCACGAGCGGAGCACGGACCTGCTGCTCGGAGAGAACCTTGGCGACCAGCGCGAGCTCATCCTCGACGGCGTGGTCGTGATCCCGGAACTTCGCCTGCTGGGTATCGGTCGGCGGCTGATCGGCCGGCTCACCGCGGAGATGGATCGCGCAGGGATCCACACCGTGCGGGCCGTGGCGGAGTTCGAGGAGATCCGGTTCCTGGCGGCGTGTGGCTTCACCGAGTCGGCGAGCCGGCCGGTGGCGCTGCGGCTCGACCGCACAGCGGCACACCCGCGCGCGTCATGACAGGGCGGGGGCGGCCTCGGTCAGGGCGGCGAGCGCCTCGCGCATCCGCCAGGCGCCCCGGTCGCGGGGGCCGATGGGGTTGGAGACGGTACGCAGCTCGGCGAAGGGCAGCCCGGCCTGGGCGGCGGCCACCGCCACGCCGTACCCCTCCATGGCCTCGGCCACGGCGTCCGGGTAGCGGCGGCTGAGCGCCGCGGTGCTCGCCGCGGTGCCGGTCACCGTGTTGACGGTGAGCACCGGCCCGACCGTGGCCTCCGGCAGCGCCGCCCGGAGCGCGGCCAGCAGATCCGGGTCGGCGGGCATCGTGCTGCCGCCGCCCAGGAGCGCCGGCGGCATGCCGAGCGCGTCGATCGGGATGAAGCCGTCCGGGGACTCGGCGCCGAGGTCGGCGGCGATGCTCGCCGTGGCCAGCACGGTGCCGCCGACCGCGACCCGTTCGGCGAAGCCGCCCGCCACGCCGGCACTGACCACGGCCCGGTACGGCCGGCCGGCCGCCTCGGCCAGCGCCAGCAGCCGCGCCGTGGCCGCAGCCGCGACGGCCGGGCCCACCCCCACCGGGGCTACGGTCACCGCGGGATCGGTGAGGCCCGCCCGGATCGCGTCCGCCTCGGCGGGTACGGCGGTGACCACCAGCAGACCGCTCACGACACCGGCCCGCGCGGCCCCCGGCGGGACTCGTCGTCGCTCCCGCCCGCGCCGCCGACTGCCGACGAGGGACGGTAGATGTGGTAGCCGGGTGGGGCGAGCCCCGGCTCGTAGCCGGCGGTCTCACTGGGCGCCGGAGGGGGCGACGTCGGGCGGGGATCGTCGCCCTCCGGCCCGGCGCCGCCGGTGAGGTCGTCGCTCGACTCGTCGATCAGCTCGTCGTCGCCGAGCGGGCGGCCGGCGAGGCGCTCGCCGCGCAACCGGGCCGCCACGAGCACCCCGCGCACGGCGGCGAGCACGCCGACCCCGGCGGCGACCGCGATGCCGGTCAGGCCGTTGAACGGGACCAGCCCGAGGCCGCCGCCGGCCACGAACGCGAGCATCAGCACCGTCTCCGAGTGGGCGAAGGAGCTGGCCCGCAGCCGTTCCGGGATGCGCTCCTGGATCGACGCGTCCACGGCCAGCTTGGCGACGCCGCTGAACAGCGCGGTGACCAGGCAGAGCAGGGCGACCATGGGCAGCGAGAACTTCACCACGGCGAGCACCGCCACGCCCGCCACGATGATCATGCTGCTGGACTGGATGGCGGCCGGACGGTGGATGCGCAGCCGGGTGCCGATGGCGGTGGCCAGGAAGGTCCCCACGGCCAGTGCCGCGCCGACCAGGCCGAGCGCCGCCTCGTCGGTGAGGTCGCGGCCGAACGCGGCCGTCGTGAGATCGCCCTTCTTGATGGCGAAGGCCAGGAACAGCAGCAGGAAGCCGTAGAGCGCGCGCAGGGTGGCCGCCCCGATCAGGGAGGCGATCACCAGACGGCCCGCCGGGCGCCCGCGGCCCAGCGGCCGGTCGCCGGAGCGGCGGAGCAGCGCCCGCAGCGGGCGGGGCACCCGCTCCGGCGGCTCCGAGTCGGCCCTCGGTGGCAGCCGCAGCGCGATCACCATGCCGACCAGGAAGATCACGGACGCGACCCGCAGCGGCCACTGCGGCCCGAACCAGAACGCGGCCAGGCCGATCGGGGCGACCAGCGCGCCGGCCACCGTGCCGTAGACGCTCGCCCGTGCGCCCACCTGGGACAGGCCCAGCCCGTCGGGAAGCAGCCGCGGTACGGCGGCCGAGCGCGCCACCCCGTACGCCCGGGAGAGCGCCAGCACCCCGAAGGCCGCCGGATAGAGCCCGAAGCCGTGGATGTAGTCGGAGATCAGCCAGGCGAGGAACGCCCGACCGAGCATGGTGGCGGCCAGCGCGTACCGGCGGCCGTGCCGGAAGTGGTCGAGCAGCGGCCCGACCACGGGCGCGAGCATGGCGAACGGCACCATGGTCACCAGCAGGTAGAGCGCCACCTTGCTGCGCGCCTCGCCGAGCGGCACGTTGAAGAAGATCGTCCCCGCCAGGCCGATGGCGATCAGCGTGTCCCCGGCGCAGGAGACCGCGTGCAGGTCGAAGAGGCGGACCATCCCGACCTCGCCACCCGCACCACGGGCCCGGACCCGGACGGCCCGCCGGGTCACCCACCGGCCGCTGCCGATCGAGCCGCGCAGCAGCAGCCGGACGAAGCGGATGCCGGTGCCGACGGTCCGCCCGAGGACGGATCGCTTAGGGCGGGAGGACAGCGGCATGTGCACCATCCTCGCCCATCTGATCCTCCCGTGCCGCACCATGTGCGCAGAACGTGGTCGGGGAGTCCCTGTCGCAGGAGGCGTAGGCATGGGGAACAATGGTCGGGTGACCAGGCCCGCCTCCACCCGTGCCGCCCGTCTCGACCAGATCTGCGCCGCCGCGGTCGACGTGGCGCGCGCCGGCATCACCGAGGTGGACCCGTCCGACGTCGGCGATCACCTCCAGGCGGTGGCCGAGGGCGAGCGGCTGGTGACGCACTACTTCGAGTGCAAGCTGGCTGGCTACCGGGGCTGGCGCTGGGCGGTCACCGTCACCCGGGTGCCCCGCAGCCGCAACGTGACCATCTGCGAGACCGTGCTGCTGCCCGGCACCGACGCGCTCCTCGCTCCCGGCTGGCTTCCGTGGCAGGAGCGGCTCAAGCCGGGCGACCTGGGCCCCGGCGACCTGCTGCCCACCCCGCCCGACGACGAGCGCCTCGTCCCCGGCTACGTGCTCTCCGACGACCCGGCGGTCGAGGAGACCGCGTGGGAGCTGGGGCTGGGCCGGGCGCGGGTGCTGTCCCGGCAGGGGCGCGCCGAGGCCGCCCAGCGGTGGTACGACGGCGACCACGGCCCGTCCGCCCCGATCTCCACGTCGGCACCGGCGTCGGCCCGCTGCGGCACCTGCGGCTTCTACCTGCCGCTGGCCGGCTCCCTACGGCAGGCCTTCGGCGCCTGCGGCAACTTCTACGCCCCGGACGACGGTCGGGTGGTGAGCGCCGACCACGGCTGCGGCGCGCACTCGGAGACCCTCATCGAGGCGGCCGAGACGTCCGTCGACGAGATGCCCACCGTCTACGACGACAGCGCCGTGGAGACGATCGCCGTCAGCCGGGCGCCGGGGTCGGTCGAGGCGGCCGAGCCGTCGGAGCCGTACGGCCACCCCTGACGGGGTCAGCGGCCGGCGGCGCGGCGGCGACGCCGGTTCGCGTCGTGCCGCATCATCACCGCGAGACCGGGGATCCCCCAGAGAAAACCGGCCAGGCAGATCCAGAGCCAGCTCTCGTGGTCGTGCTCGGTGAGCCAGTCGCGGAAGAAGACCAGCAGCACCAACCCGGCGACCGCCCAGCCGGCCATTCCGGCGAGGGCGAACGGCACCATCGGCGGATCGAGCGGCTCGGGCCGCGGCTGCTGCGGGGTCGGCACGCGGCAAGCGTACGCGATCAACTTTCCTGCCTGACCGCTGATCTGGGACGATGCGCGCGACGACCCGAAGATCACCTGCGAGGACCTGATGGCAGTAGCGCCGCCCGACAACGGCACACCACCCCACCCCCCGCGTAACGGATTCGACCGGTTCTTCGAGATCTCCGCCCGCGGCTCGACGCTGAGCCGCGAGGTACGCGGTGGTCTGGCGACCTTCTTCACGATGGCGTACATCGTGGTGCTCAACCCGCTCATCCTCGGCAGTGCCGTCGACGGCGACGGCAAGACCCTTCCGATCCCGGCGATCGCCGCGGCGACGGCGCTCGTCGCCGGTGTCATGACGATCCTCATGGGCGTGGTCGGCCGGTTCCCGCTGGCGCTCGCCGCCGGCCTCGGCGTGAACGCGCTGGTCGCGTACGAGATCGCACCGGAGATGACCTGGGCCGACGCGATGGGCCTCGTGGTGATCGAAGGTGTGATCATCGCGATCCTGGTGCTGACCGGTCTGCGTACCGCCGTGTTCCGCTCGGTGCCGACCCAGCTGAAGACGGCGATCGGCGTGGGCATCGGCCTCTTCCTGACGATCATCGGTCTGGTCGACGCCGGCTTCGTCCGCCGCATCCCGGACGTCGCGAACACGACGGTCCCGGTCGAGCTGGGCATGGGCGGCAAGCTGGCCAGTTGGCCGCTGCTGGTCTTCGTGGTCGGGCTGCTGGTCACGCTGGTGCTGGTGGTCCGTCGGGTGCGGGGCGCGATCCTGATCGGGATCATCGGCTCGACCGTGCTGGCGATCATCGTCGAGGCGATCGCGAAGGTCGGGCCGTCGGTGGTCGACGGCAAGCCCAACCCGAGCGGCTGGTCGCTGAACGTCCCCGAGCTGCCGAAGACGGTGGTGGACGTGCCGGACCTGTCGCTGCTGGGCAACTTCAACGTGCTCGGCTCGTGGACCCGCGCCGGCTGGCTCGTCGTGCTGATGTTCGTCTTCACCCTGCTCGTGGCGGACTTCTTCGACACGATGGGCACGATGGTCGCGATCGGCCAGGAGGGCGACATGCTCGACGAGCGGGGCACCCCGCCGCGGGCGAAGGAGATCCTGCTGGTCGACTCGATCGCCGCGGCCGCGGGTGGTGCGGCGAGCACCTCCAGCAACACCGCGTACATCGAGAGCGCCGCCGGTGTGGCGGAGGGCGCCCGGACGGGTGTGGCCAACCTGGTCACCGGCGCGCTGTTCCTGCTCGCCATGTTCCTGACGCCGCTCGTGGTGGTGGTGCCGTTCGAGGCGGCCTCCATCGCGCTGGTCGTGGTCGGCTTCCTCATGATGACCGCCGTGCGGACGATCGACTGGTCCGACTACGAGATCGGCATCCCGGCGTTCCTCACGATCGTCCTCATGCCGTTCACCTACTCGATCTCCAACGGGATCGGGGCCGGCGTGATCACGTTCGTCCTGTTGAAGCTGGTCAAGGGGAAGGGCCGCGAGGTGCACCCGCTGCTGTACGCGGTGGCCGTGCTCTTCGTCGTCTACTTCCTGCGCGGGCCCGTCGAGTCCGTGGTGCTGTGACGTCCGCGCCCCGGGGCCGGTGGAACCGGACCTCCGACCCCGGGGCGGGACGTAAGTCCCGTGAGCCTGGTCATATCTTACGTCCTTAGCCATGCTCATTAGTTATGCTAACTATCGTGACGGAGCGGACGGTGACTGCGAAACGCGTGCCACCGGCGCAGCTGGCTCCCCAGCTGCGTGATGCGATCACCCGACTCAACCGGCGGGTCCGGCAGGCCCGGCCCGTCGGCGACCTGACGGCCACCCAGCTCTCGGCGCTCACCAGCCTGCACCTCGCGGGCGCGCTGACGCCCCGGGAGCTGGCCGACGTCGAGCGGGTGCAGCCGCCGACGATGACCAGGATCGTCGCGAAGCTGGAGGAGCGCGGCCTCGTGCAGCGCACACCCCATCCGACCGACGGCCGCCAGGTCATCCTCGCGCCGACCGAGGGGGGACGGGCGGTGCTCGAACAGTTCGAGCGAGCCCGTAACGAATGGCTGGCCAACCGGCTGGCCGAACTCACCGAGGCCGACAGGGAGACGTTGCGGAGGGCCGCCGAGGTCCTCCAGCAGATCGCTCGCGCCTGAGCCACGCGCCCGCGCCACCGGGTCCGCGCCGTCCGTCGTCGATGACGCGTACGACTTGAGGAGGCGCACCTAGAGTGCAGGCCAGGTTGAGCACCATGTTCCAGTCCCTACAGGTCCGCAACTACCGGCTCTTCGCCACCGGGCAGCTCATCAAGCTGCTCGGCGTCTGGATGATGTACATCGCCCAGGACTGGCTCGTACTCGACCTCTCCGACAACTCCGCCACCGCGCTCGGCGTGGTGACCGCGCTCCAGTTCACGCCCGTACTGCTGCTCACCCTGATCTCCGGCCGGCTCGCCGACCGCTACGACAAGCGGATCCTGCTCTTCGCCGCGAACGCCCTGTGGACCGTGCTGGCGCTCGGCATGAGCCTGCTGGTCCTCACCGGCCTGGTCGAGATCTGGCACGTGTTCGCGTTCGCCCTCCTCCTCGGCGTCGCGAACGCGGTCGAGACGCCGGTCCGGCAGGCCTTCGTCTCCGAGCTGGTCGGCGTGTCGCTGCTGCCGAACGCGCTCTCGCTCAACGCGGCCGTGTTCAACTCCGCGCGGATCGTCGGCCCGGCCCTCGCCGGTCTCGCCATCGCGGCCTTCGACGTCGGCCCCGTCTTCCTCTTCACCGCGCTCAGCTCGATCGCCCCGCTCGTGAACGTGGTGCGGATGCGGACCTCCGAGCTGCACCGGGAGGCGCTCCCGCCGCGCGACGAGCGGGCCGAGGCCCGGGTGGTCGACGGGCTGCGGTACGTCTGGAGGCGCTCCGACCTGCTGCTCCCCATGGTGATCATGTCGGTGATCGGCATGTCGCTGTTCAACTTCCAGCTCACCCTGGCGGCACTGGCCAAGACCGTGTTCAACACCGGCGCCGCCTCGTTCGGCCTGTTCAGCACCGCGCTGGCCGTCGGTGCGCTCGGCGGGGCGCTGTCGGGCACCGGGCGGCGCAGCCGGCCCTCGGTCTGGCTGGTGCTGGGCGCCGCCATCGCCTGCGCGACCTTCGGGACGCTGGTCGGGCTCGCCCCGACGTACTGGCTGGTCGTGGCGCTGCTGGTGCCGACCGGGTTCTTCATGGTCTTCTTCGCCCAGGCCGCCAACCAGCGGGTGCAGCTCGGCGTGGACGCCGCGTTCCGCGGGCGGGTCATGGCCCTGTGGGTGCTGGTGTTCCTCGGCACCAACCCGGTCGGCGCGCCGGTGATCGGCTGGGTTGCCGAGACGTTCGGCGCTGGCGCCGCCATCTGGATCGGCGGCCTGATCTCGCTGGCCACGGCGCTGCTCGCACTGACCTGGCAGCTGCGCCGCTCCGGCGCCCGGATCCGGTTCCGGGTGCTGCCGATGCCGCGGTTCTATGTGACGCAGACCGAGAGCTGAGCACGGAGGGGCCCCTGCGCAACGGTTTCCGTCGAGCGGGGGTCCCCTTTCCACAGGTCCACCTCCGATGGCCCGAGGCGTCCGGATGCGCGGATGGCGCGGATGCCGCTATTCCGGTGGCGGAGCCGGACGAGGCAGCTTAGCGTCGATGCGTGGGTGTCGGACGCGCGCTGCTGCTGGCCCTGGCGTTCCTCGCCGTGGCCAGCCTGCCTGCGGTCATCGCCCTGCTCTTCTGCGCCGACGAGATCATCGACCGCGTGGTCTGCGGCTACACCGAGTGGCGCGACCGCCGGCGCGAGCGTCGCGTCATCGCCCGCCTCGACAAGGCCATCGAGGCCGACGCGCTGACCCGCGACATCGACCTGTCCGAGTTCGACCGGGAGGGCCGCCGGCCGCTGGAACAGCTCGCCGCCGACCTGCGTCGGCTCGGGAGCCAACGACTCGACGGCGCGGGCCGGCCCATGGTGTGGCACGGCGCGGTCCTCCAGGCGTACGACGACCGGCTCCGGATGGCCTGCCGTGCCCTCGGCATCACCGAGCACCTCGGCGAGCTGGACGGCGTCGACCAGGAGATCGAGCGGGTGCGGGTCGAGGGGCTGCTGCACGCCGCCGGCCTGACCCTGCCGGCCGCCCGCACCGGGCGCCGCCAGCAGCACCGGTGAGGACGTCGACGGGTTGAGGCTCTTCGTCGCGGTCTACCCGCCGGCGGAGGCGGTCGCCCACCTGACCGCCCAGGTCACCCGCCTGCGGGTCGGGGCGGCGTCCGCGGCCGGGACGAACGTCCGGCTCGCCGACCCGGCGCACGCCCACCTCACCCTCGCCTTCCTCGGCGACGTCGAGGCGGACCGGCTCATCGACGTGGAGAGCGCGCTCGGGCTCGCCGCCCAGTGGTTCCGCGACAGCCGGGAGGCGCCCCCGCGACTGCGGCTGGGCGGCGGCGGCCGGTTCGGGCGGGGTCGCTTCACGATCCTCTGGGTCGACGTACGCGGTGAGGTGGACGCGCTCACCGTCCTGGCCCGCCTGATCCGCTCCCGGCTGCGGCACGCCCGCCTGCCGTACGACGAGAAGCCGTTCCGCCCGCACCTCACGGTCGCCCGGCCCGGTGACCGGGTGGACGGGGCCGACATCGACGCGGACCGGGCCACCCTGGACGGCTACCTCGGGCCGGAGTGGCCGGCGGCCGAGGTGGTGCTCACCCGCAGCCACCCCGGCCCCCGGCCCCGCTACGACCGGGTCGCCGCCTGGCCGCTGTAGCCCCGCACCTCTCCTGCGCGATCTTGCACTTCCTGCCCCGACAAAAGGTGCATAAGCCGTATATCGAGGGCGCAAAGTGCAAGATCGACGCCAGAAGGAGAGTGTTACCAGGCCCACGCCTCCGGGCCGGGGCCGCCGTTGCCGATCGGCGGGAACAGCTCGTCCAGCCGGGCGAGGGTGGCCTCGTCGAGGTGGACGTCGAGCGCGCCGAGGGACCGGTCCAGCTGCTCGGCCGTACGCGGGCCGATGATCGGCGCGGTCACGCCCGGCCGGGAGAGCAGCCAGCCCAGCGCCACGTCCGCCGGGTCGTGGCCGAGGTCGGCGCAGAGCTTCTCGTACGCCTCGATGGTGGCCCGGTGCGTGGCCAGCGTGTCGGCCGAGCGGCCGTCCGTGCCCCGCTTCGCCGTGCCCTCGGCCATCTTGCGCAGCAGCCCCGCGAGCAGGCCGCCGTGCAGCGGCGACCAGGGGATGATGCCCAGCCTGTGGTGCTGCGCGGCGGGGATCACCTCCAGCTCGACGTGGCGGGTCAGGAGGTTGTAGATGCACTGCTCGGAGACGAGGCCGAGGAAGTTGCGCCGGGCGGCGGCCGCCTGCGCCACCGAGATGTGCCATCCGGCGAAGTTGGACGATCCGACGTAGAGCACCTTGCCCTGCGCGACGAGCGTCTCCATCGCCTGCCAGATCTCCTCCCACGGGGTCGTGCGGGAGATGTGGTGCATCTGGTAGAGGTCGATGGTGTCGGTCTGGAGGCGGCGCAGCGAGTCCTCGCAGGCCCGGATGATGTGCCGTGCGGAGAGGCCCTGCTCGTTGGGCCAGTCGCCCATCCGGCCGTAGACCTTCGTGGCCAGCACGACCTTCTCCCGCCGGCCCCCGCCCTGGGCGAACCAGCGGCCGATGATCTGCTCGGTGACCCCTTCGCCGGTCTTCCAGCCGTAGACGTTGGCCGTGTCGAAGAAGTTGATGCCGTGCTCCAGCGCGCGATCCATGATCGCGTAGCTGTCGGGCTCCGAGGTCTGCGGGCCGAAGTTCATCGTGCCGAGGCAGAGGCGGCTGACCGAGAGGCCGGTGCGGCCCAGATTCGTGTACTCCATGACCCGAGCCTGCCACCGTGACGCGGGCCGCGCCTCACGACGGGCGGGTGGATCCACCCGCCCGTCGTGGCGCGGTCGAAGGAGTGGCATGCCGCCGGGCCGTGATCAGGGGACGCGCCCGCCGCCGGCGCGGCCTCAGGAGGAGTCGCGGGCCGCCGGCGTACGGCTCAGGAGGACTCGCGGGCCGCCGGGCCGCTGCCGAAGAGGACGTCGTCCCAGCTCGGCAGGCGCTTGCGCGGCTTGCCCGAGGTGTCGGTGGCCTCGTTCCCGCCGGCTCCCGTGCCGGTGCGGCGCGGGCGGAGGACCGCCAGCGACGGCACGGCCGGCACCTCCTTGGGCGCGTCCGAGTCGTCGTCGAAGGCCGAACCCGGGCCGCCGCCGAGCAGCGCGGCCGCCCCGCCGGTGACCGCCCGCTGCCGGGGCGCGTCGGACCCCGCGAGCGCGGCCGGCGTACGCGGCTCCAGACCCCGGCCGGACGAACCGCCGAGCGGGCGGTCGAGCGAGGCCAGCAGGGCGTCCCGGCCGGCCCGGATCGGGTCGCGACCCGGGCGTGCGTGCTCGGCGGGCGTCGGCAGCCCGTGCCCGCCGCGGCTCGGCTCGCCCCGCGACGGCCCCGGCAGGGCGTGCCCGCCCCGCTCCGGCGCCGGCTCCTGGCCGAGGATCGGCGTGGGCCGCTCGGCGCACAGGTACTGCGCCATGTCGTCGTGCGGCGCGACGGCCTGCCGCGTCTTGTCGAGGACCCAGATCGCCTGCGCGGTGGCCTTCCCGGACGGCCAGGTGGCGATGATCCGCCAGGTGCCGTCGTCCCGCCGGTACGCGTCCCAGGAGATCTTCTCGGTGTCGATGCCGTGCTGGGCCAGCCGGCCGTTGACCACCTCGGCCAGGGGAGTCGGCTTCTCGGCGCCCTTGAGCCGGGTGCGGCGCGCGTGCTGGGCGAGCATGGCCCGCTCCTGCAGCACCGGGCCGGCGTAGCGCAGCACGCGGTCGACCGGCACACCGGCGATCCGGGCGACGTCCTCAGCGGACTCGCCGGAGCGGATGCGGGCCTGGATGTCCCGCGGCGACAGGGACGGCACCGGGTCGGCGGCGGCCGGTGCCACGGCGAGCGGCGGGCTGCCCGGATCGGCGTGCAACGCCGAGGTCACGCGCTCGTCGATCGGGAGCGCGAGCAGCCGCCCCACCTCGTCGGCGAGCACCAGCGCCTGGCCGTCCTCGGAAAGGGCGACGAAGCGTACTGGGCGCATATCGTTGCCTCCGTCCCGCTTCGTTGGCCGCACGCCACAGGCCAGCCACCCGGGCGTCTCGCACCACCGTACGCTCATCTGCCCGCGGGTGGGGGATGCGACACCCGCATGTCGCGGATGAGCAGCGGCGATGATCACCGTGGGTGGCCGCGGCGGTTGCCGCGGCCACCCAGCGTCACGATGTCAGAGCCGCTCGACCACGTAGTCGATGGACGCGGTCAGCGCCTCGACGTCGGCCGGCTCGACGGCCGGGAAGAGCGCGACCCGCAGCTGGTTGCGGCCGAGCTTGCGGTAGGGCTCCGTGTCGACGATGCCGTTGGCGCGCAGCACCTTGGCGATCGCCCCCGCGTCCACCCCGTCGACGAAGTCGATCGTGGCGACCACGTTGGACCGCAGCGCCGGGTCGGCCACGAACGGCGTGGCCACCGCCGAACGCTCGGCCCAGCCGTACACGATGGAGGCGCTCTCGGCCGTCCGCTTCGCGGCCCAGGCCAGGCCGCCCTGGCCGTTCATCCAGTCGGTCTGCTCGGCGGCCAGGAAGATCGTCGCCAGCGCCGGCGTGTTGTACGTCTGCTCCAGCCGGGAGTTGTCGATGGCGGTGACCAGGTCCAGGAAGGCCGGGATGTACCGCCCGGACGCCTTGATCTCGGCGGCCCGCTCCAGCGCCGCCGGGGACATGAGGGCCAGCCACAGGCCACCGTCGGAGCCGAAGCACTTCTGCGGTGCGAAGTAGTAGACGTCCGTCTCGGCGACGTCCACGTCGAGGCCGCCGGCGCCCGAGGTGGCGTCCACCAGCAGCAGCGAGCCCTCGTCGGCGCCGGGGACCCGGGAGATCGGCACGGCCACGCCGGTGGAGGTCTCGTTGTGCGGGGTCGCGTACACGTCGACGCCCGCCTCGGCGACCAGGCTCGGCGCGGTGCCCGCGTCCGACTTGTGAATGGTCGGCTCACCGAGGAACGGCGCGTCCTTGACGGCCTTCGCGAACTTCGCGCCGAACTCGCCGAAGCTGGCGAACTGGGCCCGGTCGCGGATCAGGCCGAACGTGGCGACCTCCCAGAAGGCGGTGGTGCCGCCGTTGCCGAGCACCACCTCGTACCCCTCGGGGAGGGAGAAGAACTCGGCGATGCCGCGACGCAGCCGGGCGACCTGGTCGCGCACCGTCTTCTGGCGGTGGGAGGTGCCGAGGTACGTGGTGGCGACGTCGGCCAGGGCGGAGACCGCCGCCGGACGAACCTTGGACGGCCCGCAGCCGAACCGTCCGTCGGCGGGCTTGATCTCGTCGGGAATCCGGATGGTCGGTGCGTCAGCCACGGTTGTCTCGATCCTTCCGCGTGGGCGAGGGCTGGCCCTTCAGCGGGCGCGGAGCGACGGCGGCCGCGCGCGGGCGCGCGGGGGAGCCGGGTCCGAGCCCGGTCCGGCGGCGCTGCCGGCCTTCATCCTCCCATCCGGGCCGGGCCGGTCGACCGCTGGTCCCACACCGCGACGTGAGGGATGCGCCACACGGTGAAGGCCCCGACCGAGGGGTCGGGGCCTTCAGCGGGGGTCAGAGAGCGGGCGTCACACGCCGTGCGGGATGGCGTCCCAGCCCTCGACCTCCTGCGGCTTGCGGGGGCCGGGGCCGACGTAGCGGGCCGAGGGGCGTACGAGGCGCTGGAGCTTCTTCTGCTCCAGGATGTGCGCGCTCCAGCCACCCATCCGGGCGCAGGTGAACATCGAGGTGAACATGTGCGCCGGCACCTCGGCGAAGTCGAGCACCACGGCGGACCAGAACTCGACGTTGGTCGCCAGCACCCGGTCCGGCTTGCGGTTGTGCAGCTCGTCCAGGGCGGCCTTCTCCAGCGCCTCGGCCACCTCGAAGCGGGGCGCACCCAGCTCCTTGGCGGTCCGCCGGAGCACCCGGGCGCGCGGGTCCTCGGCCCGGTAGACGCGGTGCCCGAAGCCCATGAGCCGCTCGCCCCGGTCCAGCACGCCCTTGACGTAGCCCTCGGCGTCGCCGCTGCGCTCGACCGCCTCCAGCATGTTCAGCACCCGGGACGGCGCGCCGCCGTGCAGGGGGCCGGAGAGCGCCCCGATGCCGGAGGAGATGCAGGCCGCGGCGTCCGCGCCGGTCGAGGCGACGATCCGGGCCGTGAAGGTGGAGGCGTTCAGGCCGTGCTCGGCGGCCGAGATGAAGTACGCGTCGACGGCCTTCACGTGCCGCGGGTCGGGCTCACCCCGCCAGCGCTTCATGAAGCGCTCCACGATCGTGGACGCCTTGTCGATCTCCTTCTGCGGCACGGCCGGCAGCCCCAGGCCCCGGGCGGACTGGGCGACGAAGGAGAGCGCCGTCACCGAGACCCGGGCGAGGTCCTCGCGGGCCTGCTCGTCGGAGATGTCCAGCAGCTGGTTGAGCCCCCAGTACGGCGCGAGCATCGCGACCGCGGACTGCACGTCGACGCGGATGTCGCCGGAGTGCACCGGCACCGGGAACGGCTCCGCGGGCGGCAGACCGGGCCCGAAACGGCCGTCGACCAGCAGGGCCCACACGTTGCCGAACGAGACCTGGCCGATCAGATCCTCGATGTCCACACCGCGGTAGCGCAGCGCACCGCCTTCCCGGTCGGGTTCGGCGATCTCCGTCTCGAAGGCGACGACGCCTTCCAGTCCCGGTTTGAAGTCGGCCATGTCGCTCTCCTGGCTCTGGTCGGTGCGCCTGGTCGCGCTCAACGCGGCCCGGCCGGTCGAGCACCGTTGGCGACCCTCAGGGATGTGTTCGGAACATCTTGCCTGCTGGGTAACCGAGTCCGCGACCCGCAGCGACTGTGCCGCACGCGACATCCCCGCCCGAGCGCCGCGTCCGAGGCTGGGCAAGACTGGGGCGTACGGGCCGCCAGCCCTGCCCGGCGTGGCCGGCCCGGTGAGAAGGAGTGGAACGACGTGACGGGCGACACACCCGCCCCGGCCGCGATGCGTAACGAGTACGCCGCGGACCGGGGCCTTTCCGAGTCCGAGCTGGCCGGCGACTGGCACACCCAGTTCGCCCGCTGGTTCGCCGAGGCGGTGGCCTTCGGGCTGCCCGAGCCGAACGCCATGGTCGTCGGCACGGCCGACGCCGCCGGGCGGCCCAGCGGGCGGACGGTCCTGCTGAAGGGGTACGACCCGGACGGCTTCGTCTTCTTCACCAACCACACGTCGCGCAAGGGCGCCGAGGCGGCCGCCAACCCGTACGCCAGCCTGGTCTTCCCCTGGTTCCCGATGCAGCGGCAGGTCGTGGTCGCCGGCACCGTCGAGCCGGTGGACCGGGCGGAGACCGAGGCGTACTTCGCCACCCGGCCCCGCACGTCCCAGATCGGCGCGTGGGCGAGCCCGCAGTCGCAGGTGATCCCGGACCGGGCGGCGCTGGAGGAGCGCTACCGCGAGGCGGCGGAGCGGTTCGCCGACGCGGCGTCGATCCCCGCCCCGCCGCACTGGGGCGGGCTGCGCGTCCGTCCCGAGTCGGTGGAGTTCTGGCAGGGCCGGGCGGGCCGGTTGCACGACCGGCTGCGGTTCCGGCGTACCGGGGCCGGCGACTGGACCGTCGAACGGCTGGCGCCGTGACGGCGGCGCCGGAGGCCCGGCGGCGGGGACTGCGCCGCCTGGCGATCGACCTGCGTCCGCTGGGGGTGGCGGACTACCGGCGGATCTGGCTCGGCAACGGCGTGGCCATGTTCGGCTTCCAGTTCACCGCCGTCGCCGTGCCCGTCGAGATGTACGACCTCACCCGGGACTCGTTCTGGGTCGGCCTGCTCGGCGTCGCCGGGTTCGTGCCGCTGCTGATCTTCGGGCTCTGGGGCGGCGCGGTCGCCGACGCCCGGGACCGCCGCAAGGTGCTGCTGGGCGCGGGCGCGCTGCTCTGGGCGTCGACCCTCGGGCTGCTGGCCCAGTCGCTGTTCCAGGTGGGCAGTCCGGTGCTGCTCCTGCTCCTGGTGGCGGTGCAGTCCACGGCGTTCGCGATCACGTCACCGGCCCGCAGCGCCATCCTGCCGCGGCTCGTGCCGGAGAAGCTGGTCCCGGCGGCCACCACGCTGAACTACACGACGTTCACGGCGGCGTCGGTGGTCGGGCCGCTCGCGGCCGGCATGATCTTCACCTGGTGGGGCACCGACGTCGGCCTGCCCGTCGCGTACGCGGTCGACGCACTGCTGTTCACCGTCTCGCTCTGGGCCACCCTGCGGCTGCCCGCGCTGCCGCCCGAGCCCGATCCGGGCGGCGGCGACACGCCGCGCAAGGCGGGCCTCGCCAGCGTGGTGGACGGGTTCCGCTACCTGGCCACCACGCCGGTCCTGCTGCTCTCGTTCGCCGTCGACCTCATCGCCATGATCCTGGCGATGCCGCGGGCGCTCTTCCCCGAGATCGCCCACGAGCGGTTCGGCGACGGCGGGGCGGTCGGCTGGCTGTACAGCGCCATCGCCATCGGCTCGATGCTCGGCGGGCTCACCTCCGGCTGGATCGGCCGGCTGCGCCGGCAGGGGCTCGGGCTCGTGGTCGCCGTGGTCGCGTGGGGCGTGGCCATCGCGGCGGCCGGGCTGGCCCACCAGCTCTGGCTGATGGTCCTGCTGCTCGGCGTGGCCGGCGCCGCCGACCTGGTCAGCGCCGTGCTGCGCCAGTCCATGCTGCTGGTGTACGCGCCGGACCGGATGCGGGGCCGGCTCCAGGGCGTGAACACCGTCGTGGTCGCGGGCGGGCCGCGCCTGGGCGACCTGCGGGCCGGCGCCATGGCGGCCGGGCTGGGCGGCGGCGTCGCCTGGGTGGCCGGTGGCGTCGCCTCGGCCGTGCTCGTGGTGGTGCTCGCCGTCGCGTTCCCGGCCCTGCTGCGCTACCGGGCGGCGACCGCCACCGGCACCGACGTGGCGACGGCCGCCGACGGCGGGCGGGCCAGCAGCGCGGCCGACGGCGAGGCGGCGAGCGGCGACCCGGCGGGCGCCACGTCGCGCGGCGGCGGGGCGGCGGCACCGGGCGGTGACCGCGAGTGACCGGTTAGGGTCGCCGACATGAGCACCCCTGATCACCGTTCCCCCTCGGGCGCCCAGTGGACCATCGCGGCCGACGGCCACGAGGCCGTCGTCGTCGAGGTGGGCGGCGGGCTGCGGACGTACCGGCACGACGGCGTGGACTACGTCGACGGGTACGCCGAGGACGAGCTGTGCCCCGGCTGCGCCGGGCAGGTGCTCGCGCCGTGGCCGAACCGGATCCGGGACGGGCGGTACACGCTCGGCGAGCGGACGCACCAGCTGCCGCTGACCGAGCCGGAGCGGCACGTGGCGATCCACGGGCTGGTCAACTGGGTGCCCTGGCGGCTGCTGGAGCGCTCGCCGGACGCGGTGACGGTCGGCTACGCGCTGCCGCCGCAGCCCGGCTACCCGTGGGAGCTGCACCTGCGCAGCCGGTGGAGTGTCGGGGCGGACGGTCTGCGCGCCGAGCACGAGGTGCGCAACGTCAGCGCCGAGCCGGCCCCGTTCGGCTTCTCCGTGCACCCGTACCTGCAACTGCCCGGGGTCGCGGTCGACGACCTGTCGATGCGGCTGCCCGCCCGGACCCGGCTCCTCGTGGACGACCGGCTGCTGCCGATCGCGGCCACCGAGGTGGCCGGCACCGAGTACGACTGGACGAGCCCCCGCCGCATCGGTGACGCCGTCCTCGACCTCGCGTTCGGCGACGTCATCCGGGACGAGGACGGCGGATCGTCGGTGAGCCTCGCGGCTCCGGACGGCTCGGCCGGCGTGACCATCTGGGCCGATCGGGAGTTCGGTTGGTGGCAGGTCTTCTCGGGCGACACGCTCACCGGGGAGCGGCACCGCCGATCGGTGGCGATCGAGCCCATGACCTGCCCGCCCGACGCGTTACGCTCCGGGCGCGACGTGATCATGTTGAAGCCGGGGGAGACCTGGCGGGGCGTCTGGGGCGTCCGCCCGGGCGCCTGACCGGCAGGGGGAGCCGCATGGAGTTCGCCGAGGTCGTCCGGCGCCGGCGGATGGTGCGCAACTACGACCCGGACCGGCCCGTCCCGCCCGAGGTCGTGGAGCGGCTGCTCGACCACGCGGTCCGCGCGCCCTCCGCCGGCTTCGCGCAGGGCTGGGGGTTCCTGGTGCTGGAGGAGCCGGCCGACCGGGAGCGGTTCTGGGCGGCCACCACGCCGGGCGGCGGCGGCCGGGAGCGCTGGCTGGCCGGGATGCGACGGGCGCCGCTCATCGTCGTACCGCACGCGAACCGCTCGGTGTACCTGGAGCGGTACGCCGAGCCGGACAAGGGTTGGACGGACCGCTCCACGGAGCGCTGGCCGGTGCCCTACTGGTACGTGGACACCGGTTTCGCGGCCCTGCTGATGCTGCTCACCGCCGTGGACGAGGGACTCGGGGCGTGCTTCTTCGGCATTCCGCCCCAGCGGCTGGCGGCGTACCGGGAGGCGTTCGGCGTACCGGAGGAGTTCGCGCCGATCGGTGCGGTCACGGTGGGTTACCGGGCACCGGACCATCGGTCACCGTCGCTGCGCCGGGGACGCCGACCGGTCGACGACGTGGTCCGGCGCGGACGGTGGAGTTGAGCGGCACGCCGGATTCGTCCCGTTGAAGATCGGGCGAGCGGTAGCGAAACTGACATCAGGGAGCAGAACGCGGTGTGCGACAGGCGGCTAGGCTGGCACGGTCATCGGTGCCGCGCCGTGCGGTGCCACGCCGCGACCCGGCACGGCGCCGTCGGTCGGCCCGGCCACGGGGAGGGGAGCGTGCCGTCGTGATCTTCAGAGCGGTCCGGGACGGGCGTCCCTACCCGGAGCACAACCTGACGCTCAAGCAGTGGGCGGAGATCCCGCCGCGGCCGCTGCGCCTGGACCAGTTGATCACCACCAAGCGCGAACTGGCGCTGGACAAGCTCCTCGCCGAGGACTCGACGTTCTACGGCGACCTGTTCCCGCACGTCGTGCAGTGGAACGGCGGCCTCTACCTGGAGGACGGCCTGCACCGGGCGCTGCGGGCGGCGCTCCAGCAGCGCAACCAGATCCACGCCCGGGTGCTCGTGCTCTCCGAGGCGGTGGAGTGACGGGCTCCTGAGCCTTCGTTAGGGTGGCTGCCATGAGCCCCACGGCCCCCCTCGACCTGCTCGACCTCGACTCCACGCTCGGCGAGGAGGAGCGGCAGATCAGCGCCGTCGTGCGCCAGCTCGTCGACGACCGGGTACGCCCGCACGTCGCCGACTGGTACGAGTCGGGTCGCGTACCGGCTCGCGAGCTGGCCCGGGAGTTCGGCAAGCTCGGCCTGCTCGGCATGCACCTGACCGGCTACGGGTGCGCGGGCGCCTCGGCCGTCGCGTACGGGCTCGCGTGCCTGGAGCTGGAGGCCGGCGACTCGGGCCTGCGGTCCCTGGTGTCGGTGCAGGGCTCGCTGGCCATGTACGCCATCTGGCGGTACGGCAGCGAGGAGCAGAAGCAGCGCTGGCTGCCCCCGATGGCCGCCGGTGAGGCGATTGGCTGCTTCGGGCTGACCGAGCCCGACCACGGCTCCGACCCCGCGTCGATGGCCACCCGCGCGCGCCGCGACGGCGACGACTGGATCCTCACCGGCGGCAAGATGTGGATCACCAACGCGCCGATCGCCGACGTCGGGGTGATCTGGGCCCGCACCGAGGACGGCGTGCGGGGCTTCGCCGTACCGATGGACACGCCCGGCGTGAGCGCCCGCGAGATCAGCCGCAAGATGTCCCTGCGGGCGTCGGTGACCGGGGAGATCGTCCTCGACGACGTCCGCCTGCCGGCGGACGCGCTGCTGCCCGACGCCGTCGGGCTCCGGGCGCCGCTGAGCTGCCTCACCGAGGCGCGGTACGGCATCGTCTGGGGCGCGCTCGGCGCCGCGCGGGACTGCCTGGAGACGACCCTGGCGTACGCGGGCACCCGCACCCAGTTCGGCCGGCCGCTGGCCGGGTTCCAGCTCACCCAGGCCAAGCTCGCCGACATGGTGGTCGAACTCCAGAAGGGCCAGCTGCTGGCGCTGCACCTGGGGCGGCTCGCCGACGCGGGCGCGCTCCGCCCCGAGCAGGTCAGCGTCGGGAAGCTGAACAACGTGCGGGAGGCGCTGGCCATCGCCCGGCAGTGCCGCACGATCCTCGGCGCCAACGGCATCTCCGGCGAGTACCCGGTCATGCGGCACGCCAACAACCTGGAGAGCGTCCTCACGTACGAGGGCACCTCGGAGATCCACCAGCTGGTGATCGGGCAGAAGCTGACCGGGATCAACGCGTTCGCCTGACCAGTGCGGCGCTGACCTGCGGAAACAGCGGGTTGGCCCGCTCGGCGCGCGCGTGTCGTACGACGGTCGTACCGTCATTGCAGACGGCAGTGTCTGACGAGGACGGTGAGGGCCATGGCCCGCGACGCTGACAGCAACGAGCCCACCCGGGAGCTCTCCGGTCACCCGACCGGCGACGCGATCACGGCCCGCTCCGACACCCCACCCGAGCCCACACCGGCGCCCGCCGCACGCCCCACGCGGGGCCTGCTGTGGGTGCTCGGCGCGGCGGCGCTCGCGGTGGTGGTGCTCCTCGGCGTGCAGACCAGCGGGCTCTGGCCGAGCTTCCGCAACCCGTTCGCCGAGGAGCGGACGGACCGCAGCCAGCCGACGCTGCTGAAGTCGATCCAGGATCTCAGCCGCTACGTGGCGGCCGAGGGCAACTACCAGGTGGTGGTCGACCTCCAGAAGGACCGCCAGTACGTGCCGGAGTTCCTGCTCAACGAGCGGACGCTGTTCGTCGGGGCGGGCAGCGTCGAGGCGTACGTGGACTTCGCGCGGATCTCCGACGGGGCGGTGGTCGAGTCGGCCGACGGCAAGTCGGTGGAGATCAAACTGCCGGCGCCGCAGCTCGGCGAAACCAACCTGGACCTGGAGAAGAGCTACGTCTTCGCGGAACGGCGTGGCCTGCTCAACCGGCTGGGCGAGGTGTTCGGCGGCGACCCCAACCGGCAGCAGGAGGTCTACCGCCTCGCGGAGGAGCGGATCACGGCGGCCGCCCGCGACAGCGGGCTCGGCGCCCGGGCCGAGGAGAACACGCGCAAGATGCTGGAGGGGCTGCTCGGCTCACTCGGCTACGAGCGGGTGACGGTCACCTACGTCACCCCCTGACCAGCGTGACGTGGAAGCGCCCGCCCCCACGGCTCGGGGCGGGCGCTTCGGCGTCGTCGCGGGCGTGAGCGCGCCGCGCCGCCCGCCCTCGGTGCTCACGGTCGGGCGTGAGCGCGCCGCCCGCGCCCTCGCCGCCCATGATCGGGGCGTGAGCGCGCGCCGGCGGCATAACTTCGTCGTCAAAGCGCCGGTACTCGGTGCTCACGATCGGGGCGAGGTCCCGCAGCCTGCCGTGTCCCGGGCGGGGCCGTCTCCGATGACGGGCCACCTCGTACGGCCGGCGCCGCCGTCAGCGGACGGTGGCCAGGTAGCGGTCCTCGTTGGGCATGAGGATCCAGAGGATCAGGTAGACGATCACCTGGGTGCCGGGCAGCAGCAGCGACAGCAGGAACAGCAGCCGGACCATGCCGGCCGACACGCCGAACCGCTGGGCGAGGCCGGCGCAGACACCGGCGAGCATGCGCCCCTGGCGGGGCCGGACCAGTTTGCGACTCATCGTCGTACTCCCACTCTGCGGCGTGCGCCGCGTCTGACATCCACGGTAGGAACGGGCGGCCACCCCGCCCTCAGTCCGCAGGACGATCGGCGACCCGCGTACCCGTAGGTGGTTACCCGGCAGGGCCGGGCGCGACGCGCCGCCGCGTGCGCCGCGCCCCCCTGCGGAGATCACGCGGGAACATGGATGTAGTGGCCTCGTCGACGGCCGGATGCCACTGCTTCCCGGAAGCAGCGCGATCATGGCCGGGGGCGGGGCGATCATGGCCGAGGGTGGGGCGGCGGCGGGGCGGGCGGACCGCCGGGCGGGGCGTGAGCTGGGCGGGTAGGCTCGCCGGTTGGGCGTCCACACCCCTGGTGCCCGCCAGGTCACGGCCACCATCGGGGCGCAACCCGCACGACGGGGGCGACGGCGAGGGAAGTGCATCCATGATCAGTGTCTTCGACCTCTTCAGCGTCGGCATCGGGCCGTCGAGCTCGCACACCGTCGGGCCGATGCGGGCCGCCCGGACGTTCGTGACCGGCCTCAAGGCCGACGGGCTCCTCGCCGCCACCGCCCGCGTGCAGGCCGAGCTCTTCGGGTCGCTCGGCGCCACGGGGCACGGCCACGGCAGCGACCGCGCGGTGCTGCTCGGGCTGGCCGGGGAGGCGCCGGAGACCGTCGACACCGACAGCGTGGCGCCCCGCGTCGCCCGGATCCGCGCCGAGCGGCGGATCAGCCTCCTCGACGCGCACGAGATCGACTTCGACCCCGACCGTGACCTGGTGCTGCACCGCCGCCGCTCGCTGCCGTACCACCCGAACGGGATGACGTTCGTGGCGTACGACGACACCGGCGCGGAGCTGCGGGCCCGCACCTACTACTCCGTGGGCGGCGGCTTCGTGGTGGACGAGGCGGCGGCCGGCGCGGACCGGATCGTTCCCGACACCACCCCGGTGCCGCACCCCTTCCTCACCGGCGCCGAGCTGCTCGAGGTCACGGCCGCCACCGGCCTGTCGATCAGCGAGGTGATGCTCGCCAACGAGCGTTCCTGGCGGAGCGAGGCCGAGGTGCGCGCCGGTCTGCTGGAGATCTGGCGGGTGATGCGGGAGTGCGTCCAGCGGGGCTGTGAGCGGGACGGGGTGCTCCCCGGGGGTCTGAAGGTCCGCCGCCGGGCCGCGGAGCTGCGCCGCAGCCTGGAGGCGGAGGCCGACGCCGGCGACCCGCTGCGCGCCATGGACTGGGTGACCCTCTTCGCCCTGGCCGTCAACGAGGAGAACGCGGCGGGCGGCCGGGTGGTCACCGCGCCGACCAACGGAGCGGCGGGGATCATCCCCGCCGTCCTGCACTACTACACCCGGTTCGTGCCGGACGCCTCGGACGAGGGTGTGATCCGCTTCCTGCTGGCCGCCGGCGCCATCGGTGTGCTGTTCAAGGAGAACGCGTCGATCTCCGGCGCCGAGGTCGGGTGCCAGGGCGAGGTGGGGTCGGCCTGCTCGATGGCGGCCGCCGGCCTGGCGGAGGCGCTGGGCGGCACGCCCGCGCAGGTGGAGAACGCCGCCGAGATCGGCATGGAGCACAACCTGGGCCTGACGTGTGACCCGGTCGGTGGCCTCGTGCAGATCCCCTGCATCGAGCGGAACGCGGTGGCTAGCATCAAGGCGATCACGGCCGCCCGGCTCGCGCTGCGCGGTGACGGGGTGCACGCCGTCTCGCTGGACAAGGTCATCAAGACCATGCGGGAGACCGGCGCGGACATGAAGGTCAAGTACAAGGAGACGGCACGCGGCGGTCTGGCCGTCAACGTGATCGAGTGTTGAGCGCTCCCATCTCGGGACGTTCGTCCACCGACTGCTAGCCTGTCGTCCGTTTCACAGGCGGGAGGCGGCGGTGACCTCTGGCGTCGCGGCGTTGTGGTCGCACCGCAACTCGCTGCGCATCCTGGTCCGGCGCGACCTCGCCGTGAAGTACCAGCAGTCCGTCCTGGGCTACGTGTGGTCGCTCATCGAGCCGCTCGGCATGGGCGCGATCTACTGGTTCGTCTTCGGCGTCCTGTACGCGCGGGACACCGGGCGGCACCTGGGCGACGCCGCGCAGTCGTACCCGCTCTTCCTCATCACCGGGATCTTTGCCTGGATGTGGACGAGTTCGGCGCTCAGCGAGGCGACCAACGCGCTCACCGGGCAGTCCCGGCTGATCACCACGATGAACGTGCCCCGGCAGGTCTTCCCGATCGGTCGGGTCACCGGCCGCTTCGCCGAGTACGCCGCCGGCCTGCCGATCCTCGCGGCCGTCGCGCTGGCGTACACGGTCCGCGGCCGGGCCGATCCCGGCTGGTCGCTGCTCGCCCTGCCGCTCGCCGTGGCCGTCCAGGGCGTCCTGCTGATCGGCCTCGCCCTGCTGCTGTCCGCGTTCAACGTGCTGATGCGCGACGTCGAGCGGGTGATGCGCCTGGTCATCCGGGTGCTCTTCTACGCCACGCCGATCATCTACCCGCTGAGTCTCGTACGGGATTCCGACCTGCCCGGCTGGCTGAAGATCGCGTACGAGGTGAACCCGCTGGTCGGCATCTTCCAGCTGCACCACGCGATCTGGTACCCGGACGAGTTCCCCGACGCCCGGCTGCTCGCCACCACCGTCGCCGGGAGCGTGCTCGTGCTGGTCGTCGGGTGGTGGTCGTTCCGCCGGCTCGAACCCGCCGTGCTCAAGGAACTCTGAGATGGCCGACCCGATCATCGAGGCGGAGGGTCTGGGCATCCGGTTCGTCCGTAACCGGCGCCGCCAGCTGCGGCTGCGTGAGCTGTTCATCCACCGGGGCGGGCGCTCCGCGTCCTCGGGCCAGTTCTGGCCGCTGCGCGACGTGTCGTTCACCGTACGGCCGGGCGAGACGGTCGGCGTGATCGGCCGCAACGGCACCGGCAAGAGCACCCTGCTGCGCCTGATCGCCGGGGTGCTGATCCCCGACGAGGGGAGCATCCGCGTCCACGGCGACGTCGCGCCGCTGCTGGAGCTGTCCGCGGGCTTCTCCAACGACCTCACCGGACGGGAGAACCTGCACCTCGTCGGTGGCCTGCACGGGCTCTCGCCGGGCTACCTGAGGCGGCACTTCGACGACATCGTCTCGTTCGCCGGCGAGCAGGTGGAGCGGGCCATCGACACGTCGGTGCGCCACTACTCGTCCGGCATGAAGGTACGGCTCGGCTTCGCGATCATCTCCCACCTGCCGCACCCGATCCTGCTCATGGACGAGGTGACCGCGGTCGGGGACGCGGAGTTCCGAAAGAAGTGTTATGCGACGATCGACCGTCTGCTCGGGGAGGGGCGCACTCTGGTGCTGGTGTCACACAACCAAAAGGACCTGACCCGGTTCTGCCGCCGGGGGTTGTTCCTCGACGGGGGCCGGCTCCGCCTGGACGGCACCATCGCCGAGGCGCTCGACGCCTACCAGAGCGCGGTACCGCGGTGACGCTCGCGATCGTGCTCGCCGGCGACGCCGCCGCGAGCCTGACGACCCGTACCGGAAAGCCGCTCGCCGACCGGATCGCCGCGCAGTGCCGCCGGGCCGGAGCGGACGAGGTGCGGTTCGCCGCCGACCTCGACGAGCTGGCCGCGCTGGCCGGCGCCGCCCGGGGGCCGGTCCTGGTGACCGGCGCGGACCTGGTGGCGCACACCGCCGTGCTGCGCCACCTCGCCACCAGCCCGGTCGGGCCCACCGTCGCGCTGGTGCTCGCCGACCCGCCCGCCGGCGGCGCCACCCGGGTGCGGGAGGAGCGGGGGCAGGTGGTCGAGGCCGGTCCGGCCACCGACGGTCCGACCGGCTTCTTCGGCGGCGCGCTGCGCGTCGGCGTGGACGACCTGCCGGCGCTGGTCACCGCCGCCCGCGCCGTGCGGTCCGGCGCCGTCGCACCGGGGGCGCCGGCGGGCGTCGTGGACCGGCTCTTCGCGGCGCTCAGCGCGCTCGGCACGCTGGTGTTCGCCCACCGGGTACGCCTGCTCGTCGCCCGACGGGTGGGCGACGCGGCGGAGCTGTCCGCCGCCGAGGCGGCGGTGGCCGCCGTCGACGAGGACCGTGCCGAGCTGCGCCTGTCGGTGAAGGAGCGCGACGACTTCTTCACCACGTTCTTCGTGAGCACCTGGTCGCCGTACGTGGTGCGGGTCGCGGCCCGCCTGCGCCTCACCCCGACGGTCGTCACGATGATCTCGGTGGCGTTCGCGGTGGCCGCCGCGGTGCTGTTCGCCGTCGGCGGCCGGCCCGCGCTGGTCGCCGGGGCGGTCCTGCTCTACCTCGGGTTCGTGCTCGACTGCGTGGACGGCCAGCTCGCCCGCTACACCCGCAACTTCAGCGCCTGGGGCGGCTGGCTGGACACCATGGCCGACCGTGCGAAGGAGTACGTGGTCTACGCGGGCCTGGGCGTCGGCGCCACGCAGGCCGGCCACCGGTACGGCTGGGCGCTGGCGATCGCCGCGATGACCCTCCAGACGGTGCGGCACATGACCGACACCTGGTACGGCGTACTGCACGACGAGGCGGCCCGCCGGCCCCGTCCCGCCGCCACGGGCGGGGGCATCGGCGACCGGCTGAACGCCGCCTCGACCCGGGTGCAGGCGGACACGGGTTCCCTGTCGTACTGGCTGAAGCGGACCGTGGTCTTCCCCATCGGCGAGCGGTGGGCGCTGGTCGCGCTGACCGTGGCGCTGTTCAACCCGTGGGTGAGCCTGATCGCGGTGCTGGTGTGGGGCACGTTGGCGTTCGCGTACACGGGCGCGCTGCGGACGCTGCGGGCGCGCTGGATGCGCGTACCCGTGCTGGGCACGGTCGACGCGACCCTGCACCGCGACGACGGCGCGCTGGCCACCCGGCTGCCGGTGCTGCCGCGCGTGGCGCCGCTGGCCCTCGCGGTGGTCGCGGCCCTCGGTCCGGCGGCGCTGCTCGTGGCGGCGCTGGTCGTCGCGCGTTCCGGCGACGGGGCAGGCGACCTGGTGTGGCTCGTTCCGGCGGCGCTGCTGGTGCTGCTGGTCGGCGCCCTGGGGTCCGGCGCGGCCCACGACGGGGGCCTGGACTGGCTGGTGCCGGCCGCGCTGCGGGCCGGCGAGTACCTGTTCGCCATCGCCGTCGGCGTGATCGGCGCCGTCCCGCCGTGGCTGATCTTCGGGTACGTCTTCGTGCTCACGGTCCACCACTACGACCTCACGGCGCGGCTGGAGAAGCGGCAGGCAGCGCCCCCGCTGCACCCGGCCACGTTCGGCTGGGACGGGCGTTCGGTGCTGCTGGCCCTGGCGGCAATCGCCGGGTTCGCGGGTATCGGGATGGCTACACTCGGTACGTACCTTCTCGTGGTTTTCGTGGCGAGCGTCGTCCTTGCCTGGGTCGTCCTGCCGGCCCGCGCGGCGCGGGCGTCGACGCTGCCGGTGCGGACGGGAGGCGTGCCGGGCTGACGGAGGGACGGCCGGATGACACTGGTGAGCTTCGTCGTTCCGGCCTACCGGGTGCAGGGCTACCTGCGGGAATGCCTGGACTCGATCCTCGACCAGCCCTTCACCGACCTGGAGGTCGTGGCCGTCGACGACTGCTCGCCCGACGACAGCGGCGAGATCATCGACGAGTACGCGGCGCGCGACCAGCGGGTCCGCGCGATCCGATTGACGGAGAACGTCGGGCTCGGTCCGGCCCGCAACGTCGGGCTGGACCGGGCCGTCGGCGAGTACGTCTGGTTCGTCGACGGTGACGACTGGCTCGCGCCGGACTGCCTGCCGGCGGTCGCCGAGCGGCTGACCGGCACGAGGCCGGACGTGCTGATGGTTGACCACGTCCGGACGCACTGGAACAACGCCGCCACGCGCAGCGCCATGCGGGACGTGTTCCCCGAGCCGCCCGGCGAGGGGACGTTCCGGCTGCGGGACCGGCCGGAGACGTTGCGTCTGCTGCACACCGCCTGGAACCGCGTGGTCCGCCGGCAGTTCCTCGTCGAGCACGGGCTGCGTTTCGCCCCCGGCTGGTACGAGGACGTCTCGTTCAGCTATCCCGTGCTGATGGCGGCCGACCGGATCGGTGTGCTGGACCGGGTCTGCGTGAACTACCGGCAGCGCCGGGTCGGGGCGATCACCCGCACCCGCGGCGACCGGCACTTCGAGGTGTTCCCGCAGTGGCACCGGGTGTTCCACCTCATGGACCGGTGGGGCCCGGCGGTCGACGAGCTGCGTCCCGCGGTCTTCGAGCGGATGATCTGGCACTACCTCACCGTGCTCGGAAACGGCCAGCGGATCGCCCCGGAGCTGCGCCCCGCGTTCTTCGCGCAGATCACCGCCGACTACGCCCGCTGGTTGCCGCCCGCGGGCTACCCGACGCCGGACGGGGTGGAGGGGCTCAAGCACCGCCTGGTGGCGACCGGCCGCTGGCGTACGTTCAGCGCGTTGCGCGCCGCCAACCGGGCCCGGGACGCGGCGCGGCGCTCGGCGCGTACCGCCAAGCGGCGGGTGGCCCCGGTGGCGCGCCGCAACGCCCGCCGGGCCCGGGACGTGCTGCTGCGCGAGTACTACCGGGCGGAACTGCACCGGCCCGTCGACCCGACGCTCGCCGTCTACGCCGCGTACTGGTACCGCGGGTACGCCTGCAACCCGGCGGCCATCTACGAGGCGGCCCGCCGGCTCGCCCCGCAGGTCCGTGGCGTCTGGATCGTACGGCGGGACCGCGTGGGCACCCTCCCGCCCGGCGTGGAGTACGTCGTCGCCGGCACGGCGGCGTACTACCGGATGCTGGCGCGGGCCCGCTGGCTCGTGAACAACGTCAACTTCCCGGACTTCGTCCGCAAGCGACCCGGCACCGTGCACGTGCAGACCCACCACGGCACGCCCGTGAAGGTGATGGGGCTCGACCAGCAGCGGTACCCGATCGGCGCCGGCCGGATGGACTTCGCGGGCCTGCTGCGCCGGGTGGACCGCTGGGACTACAGCATCACCTCGAACAGCTTCTCCACCCAGATGTGGGACCGGGCCTACCCGGCCTCGTACACCACGTTGGAGGTCGGCTACCCGCGCAACGACCGGCTCGTCACGGCGACCCCCGAGGAGGTGCGGCGGCTGCGTGCCGACCTCGGCATCGACCCGACTGAGCAGGTGGTGCTGTACGCGCCGACGCACCGCGAGCACCTGCCGAACTACCGGCCGCCGTTCGACCCGGAGCGGTTCGTCGAGGCGCTCGGCCCGTCCGCCCGGCTGCTGATGCGCAGCCACTACTTCCACGACCGGGACCGCCGACCCCGCCGGGACGTGCGGTGGAGCCGGGTCACCGACGTGAGCGCGTACCAGCGGGTGGAGGACCTCTACCTGGTCGCGGACGTGCTGGTCACCGACTACTCCTCGGCGATGTTCGACTACGCCGTCCTGGACCGTCCCATCGTCGTCTACGCGCCCGACTGGGAGGCGTACCGCCTGGCGCGCGGTGTCTACTTCGACGTGACGGCGGAGCCGCCCGGCGCCGTGGCGATGACCTTCCCGGATCTGCTCGACCTGTTCCGCGCGGGCGAGGTCTGGTCGGACGCGGCGACCAAGGCCCGACAGCAGTTCCGCGCGCGGTTCTGCGGCCTGGACGACGGCCACGCGGCCGAACGGGTGGTGCGTCAGGTGTTCCTCGGCGAGTCGGCCGCGCCGGGTCAGGGCTGCTGAGCGCGGGGGCCGGCACCGCCGCGCGAGGACCGCTCGCGGCGGCCGTCGACGGCGCTCCGCACGGCTCGGAACGGCTCGGAACGGCGCTCGCGGTGCCATCGCCGCCATTCGATGGGTCCGTAACAGGGCCGTCACGTTACGAACATGGCACGTTTACCCGATGTGCCGACCTCATGATCTTCGTCACAGTCATTCGGGTTCGCTGCGTGTTCGTGGGGGGAGGTGGCGGTGACCACCGTCGCGCTCAAGGATGTCACGAAGGTCTTCAAGGACGGCACCGTCGCCGTCGACAGCATCAACCTGGACGTCAACGACGGCGAGTTCATGGTGCTGCTCGGCCCGTCGGGCTGCGGGAAGTCGACCGTCCTGCGGATGATCGCGGGTCTGGAGGATCCGACCCAGGGCGCCGTCCTGCTCGACGGCGAGCTGGCCAACGACCTCTCGCCGCGGGACCGCAGGATCGCCATGGTCTTCCAGGACTTCGCCCTCTATCCACACATGACGGTCGGCGACAACATCGCCTTCCCGCTGCGGCTCGCCGGCGTCGAGCCGGGCCCGCGGGGCGAGCGGGTCAGCGACGTGGCCAGCGCCCTGGGTATCGGTGACGTGCTCTCCCGCCGGCCCAGCCAGCTCAGCGGCGGGCAGCGCCAGCGGGTGGCGATGGGTCGGGCCATCGTCCGCAGGCCGGGCCTGTTCCTCATGGACGAGCCGCTGTCCAACCTGGACAGCGGGCTCCGCGCCGAACTGCGCGCGGAGATCTCCGGTCTGACCCGCGAGCTGGGCGTCACCACCATCTACGTCACGCACGACCAGGCCGAAGCGCTCACCATGGCCGACCGGGTGGCGATCATGCGTCGCGGCGTCCTCCAGGACGTCGGCACGCCCACCCAGGTGTACGGCCGTCCGGCCACCCTCTACGTGGCCGCGTTCCTGGGCAGCCCGCGGATGAACCTGCTGGAGGCGTCGGTCTACGTCCACCTCGACCGCTACGTCACCCTCACGCTCGGCGAGCAGGCGCTCTACCTGCCGTGGAACGACATCCGCACCCGGGCGGTGGCGCACTACCACGGCGAGCGGATCGTGGTCGGGATGCGCGCCGAGGCGCTCACGCCCGTCGCCCCGGAGAGCCCCGGCGACGTGCTGCACGGACGGATCCGCTACCTCGAACACCACGGCCACGAATCGCTGGCGTTCCTCGACATCGGCGCGACGGCCGTCGTCGTGGACGAGATGGCCAGCCGGGGCGACCCGGGCGACGGCGGCCAGCGCGGCCTGCGCCGCCTGGGCCAGGTCATGCAGCGGCTGGCCGGCAGGCCGGGCGACGCGCCCGAGCCGGCGGTGGGCCGCGCGTCGACGAGCGTGCTCCCCGACCCGGGCCGGCACCACCGGCGCCCGGCGGAACTCGCGGTGCGGCTGGCACCGTACCCGGCGGTCTCCGCAGGCCACCCGCTCTCCGTACGGGTGCGGATGGACGCACTGCACTTCTTCGACGAACGGGGCGACCGCATCGACGTGGGGTGGCGCTGACCCCTCGACCTCGGGTACCCGACGGCTTGCCCGAGCATGTTACCGGCGAGTAGCGTCTGGTCATGTCCATCGACTCACGCCAGGTGGCGGCCGGGATGCTCGAAGCCGTGCCGTTCGCCCGTACGCTCGGCTTCGAGTTCGTCGAGATCGCGCCGGAGGCCGACGGCGGGGTCCGGGCCGTCGTCCGGCTGCCCGACTCCCCGGCCACCCACAACCATGTCGGCGGCCCACACGCCGGCGCCATGTTCACGCTCGGCGAGACCGCCTCGGGTGCCGTGGTGCTGGCCGCCTTCGGGCAGGTGCTCGACCGTGCCGTGCCGCTGGCCGTCCGCGCCGACATCGCCTACCGCAAGCTGGCGCTCGGCCCGGTACGCGCCACCGCCCGCCTGGGCCGCCCGCCCGCCGAGGTGGTCGCGGAGCTGGAGTCGGGCCGGCGGCCCGAGTTCCCCGTCGAGGTCGAGATCAGCACGGACGACGGCACGCCGACGTCCGAGATGACGGTGATCTGGACGCTGCGCCCCCAGTGAGCCCTGAACGGTCGAAGCGGTCACGTCGGCGACGAGCGGCCGGAAACGCGTTTGTGGGCCCGATCGGGTGGATAGATTCGTAACGTGCTGGGCCTACCTGCTCACCTGACCGCCTGTCTCTTCGACCTCGATGGCGTGCTGACGCAGACCGCCCGGGTGCACAACGCCGCCTGGACCGAGACGTTCAACGCCTACCTCCGGCAACGGGCGGCGGCCACCGGTGAGCCGTACCGGCCGTTCGACCCGGGCCCCGACTACAACCGCTACGTCGACGGCCGGCCTCGCGCCGACGGCGTCCGGACCTTCCTGGCCTCGCGGGGCATCGTGCTCCCCGAGGGCTCGCCGGACGACCCGCCCGAGGCCGAGACCGTGAACGGGCTCGGCAACCGCAAGAACGTGCTGCTGCTGCACGAGCTGCGTACGCGCGGCGTGGACGTCTATCCCGGCTCGGTGACCTACGTGAAGGCCGCCGCGGCGGCCGGGCTGCACCGTGCCGTGGTCACGGCGAGCGCCAACGGCCGGGAGGTCGTCGCCGCCGCCGGCCTGGAGCCGCTCATCGAGGTCCGGGTGGACGGGCTCGTCGCCCGGGCCGAGGGCCTGCGCGGCAAGCCCCACCCGGACACGTTCCTCGCCGGGGCCCGGCTGCTCGGCGTCGAGCCGGCCCAGGCCGCCGTCTTCGAGGACGCGCTGGCCGGGGTGGAGGCCGGGCGCGCCGGCGGTTTCGGTTACGTGGTCGGGGTCGACCGGGTCGGCCAGGCGGACGCGCTGCGGGCGCACGGCGCCGACGTGGTGGTCCGGGACCTGGTCGAGCTTCTGGACGAAGGGCGCGCTGCATGATCAGGGAGAGGGCCTATCCGGTCGAGCCGTGGCACGTGCGGGAGATCCGGCTCGACATGGACGTGCTCGCGCAGTCCGAGTCCGTCTTCGCGCTCTCCAACGGCCACGTCGGCCTGCGCGGCAACCTGGACGAGGGGGAGCCGCACGGCCTGCCCGGCACGTACCTGAACTCGTTCTACGAGCTGCGGCCGCTGCCGTACGCCGAGGCGGGGTTCGGCTTCCCCGAGTCGGGCCAGACCATCGTCAACGTGACCAACGGCAAGCTGATCCGGCTGCTGGTCGACGACGAGCCGCTCGACGTCCGGTACGGCGAGCTGCTCTCCCACGAGCGGGTCCTCGACATGCGCGCCGGCACCCTGCACCGGGAGCTGCACTGGCGGTCGCCGGCCGGGCGCGAGGTCAAGGTGCGCAGCACCCGGCTGGTCTCGTTCACCCAGCGGGCGGCCGCCGCCATCAACTACGAGGTCGAGGCGGTGGACGGGCCGCTGCGGCTCATCGTCCAGTCGGAGCTGGTGGCCAACGAGTCGTTGCCGGCGCAGAGCCGCGACCCCCGGGTGGCGGCGGTCCTCGAATCGCCGTTGCTGGCCGAGGAGGAGCTGACCACCGACGACGGCGGGCTGCTCATCCACCGGACGAAGGTCTCGGGCCTTCGGGTCGCCGCCGCCATGGAGCACGAGGTGCAGGGGCCGGAACACGCGACCATCGAGTCCGAGGGGTACGAGGACTGGGTGCGCACCACCATCGGCTGCGTTCTCAAACCCGGTGAGACGCTGCGCGTGGTCAAGTACCTGACGTACGGCTGGTCCAGCCGGCGCTCGCTGCCGGCCCTGCGCGACCAGGTCGGGGCGGCGCTCGCCGCGGCCCGGCTCGACGGGTGGGAGGGGCTCTGCCGGGAGCAGCGGGCCTACCTCGACGAGTTCTGGGACGCCGCGGACGTGCTCGTCGAGGGCGACCCGGAGGTGCAGCAGGCGGTCCGGTTCGGTCTCTACCACGTGCTCCAGGCCGGCGCGCGGGCCGAACGGCGGCCGATCTCGGCGAAGGGCCTCACCGGCCCGGGCTACGACGGGCACGCGTTCTGGGACACGGAGATGTTCGTGCTGCCGGTGCTCACGTACACCCAGCCCAACGCGGTCCGCGACGCCCTGCACTGGCGGCACGCGACCCTCGAACAGGCGCGCGAACGGGCTCGGACGCTCAACCTCGAGGCCGCCGCCTTCCCGTGGCGCACCATCGAGGGACCGGAGTCGTCCGGCTACTGGCCGGCCGGCACCGCCGCGTTCCACATCGCCGCCGACATCGCCGACGCGCTGCGCCGGTACGTGCTCGTCACCGGGGACACCCAGCTGGAGCGGGAGATCGGCCTGGAACTGCTCGTGGAGACCGCCCGGCTGTGGCGCTCGCTCGGCCACCACGACCGCAACGGCGTGTTCCACATCGACGGGGTGACGGGGCCGGACGAGTACACCGCCGTGAAGAACGACAACATCTACACCAACCTCATGGCGCAGCGGAACCTGCTGGCCGCCGCCGACGCGGTGAACCGCTACCGGGACGAGGCGCTGCACCTCGGTGTCACCGACGAGGAGGCGGCGAGCTGGCGGGACGCGGCGGCGGACATGCACATCCCGTACGACGACGACATCGGCGTCCACCAGCAGGTCGAAGGCTTCACCCGCCTCCAGGAGTGGGACTTCCTGCACACGCCGGCGGAGAAGTACCCGCTGCTGCTGCACTACCCGTACTTCGACCTCTACCGCAAGCAGGTGATCAAGCAGGCGGACCTGGTGCTGGCGATGCACTGGCGCGGCGACGCGTTCACGCCGGACGAGAAGACGCGCAACTTCCTCTACTACGAGCGGCGCACCGTGCGGGACTCCTCGCTCTCCGCCTGCACCCAGGCGGTGCTCGCCGCCGAGGTGGGCCACCCCGAGCTGGCGCACACCTACCTGCGCGAGGCCGCCCTCATGGACCTGCACGACCTCAACGAGAACACCCGGGACGGCGTGCACATGGCCTCGCTCGCCGGCGCGTGGATCGCCCTGGTGGCCGGGTTCGGCGGCCTGCGCGACCACGACGGGACGCTCTCGTTCTCGCCCCGGCTCTCCAGCCGGTTGAGCCGTCTGGAGTTCTCCCTCCAGTGGCGCGGGCGGCGGCTGCGGGTCGACGTCCGGCCGCACCAGACGACGTACTCGCTGCGCCACGCCGACCCGGACGACGTGGTCGAACTACGCCATCACGGGGAGAAGATCCAGGTCAGCCGCGACCAGCCGGTGACCGTACCCGTGCCCCCGGCCGACCCCACGGGTCCGATGCCGGAGCAACCGCCCGGGCGGTCACCGCTGCTCCGGTTGCCCGAGGCGCAGTCGTGACGAACGGCCGGGGCCACCTGCCCCGGCCGTCCGCACCGGCGTCAGAAGCGCTCGCCCGTGGACGGGCGGCCGGCCGCGTCCCGGGGCGCGACGGCCCGGGGATCGTCGGCGGTACGCGCGTGCGCCGCCCGGTCCGCCCAGTCCTTGTTGCGTTCCGCGGCCTGGAGCCGGCGCTCCTCCTCGGACCTCTGCTGCTGCCGGGACGCCTGCTGCTGGGACGTCTGCCGCTGCTCGGCCATGGTGATCCTCGCGATCCGTCGGGGCGCGATCTCGCGCCGACACGGTCTGCGGTCGCCTGCCGCCTACCCGACCCGCCCGCCGGCAAACGCCCGTCCATGCGTGGCGCCGGCCGCTCCGGGTAAGTCGACGGCGCCGGCGCGTGCCGGCCGGTGGGTGGAGGTGACGGGATGGACGTACGTACCAGTGAGGTGACGATCCCGGTCGGGCAGGCCGAACTCCCGGCCGACCTGGTCCTACCCGCCGATCCGGCCGGGGTGGTGCTCTTCGCGCACGGCAGCGGCAGTTCCCGGCACAGCCCCCGGAACACGGCGGTGGCCCGGGTGCTCAACGACCGGTCCCTCGGCACCGTCCTGGTCGACCTGCTGACGCCGGCCGAGGACGCCGTCGACGCCCGGACCGCCGAACTCCGCTTCGACATCCGGTTGCTCGCCGAACGGCTCGCCGCGATCGTCGACTGGCTCACCACCGAGCCGGGGACCCGCGGACTACCCATCGGCCTCTTCGGCGCCAGCACCGGCGCCGCCGCGGCCCTGGTCAGCGCCGCGGCGCGGCCGGAGCAGGTCCGTGCGGTGGTCTCCCGCGGTGGCCGGCCCGACCTGGCGGGCCCCGCGCTCGACTCGGTGCAGGCGCCGACGCTGCTGCTCGTGGGCGGCCTGGACGATCAGGTGCTCGAACTCAACGAGCAGGCGCGGGCCGCCCTGCCCGGCCTCGTCGAGCTGGAGGTGGTGCCGGGCGCCACGCACCTCTTCGAGGAGCCCGGCACGCTCGAACGGGTCGCCGACGCGGCCGCCGACTGGTTCGCCACGCACCTCGCGCGCTGATCGCGGGCCGTGTTTGCGGTTCGGGCCGTCGGGAAGGCAACGGATCGACAACCGTAGCGAGGAGGACGTCGTGGGCAACTTCATGGACAAGGCCAAGGACTTCGCCAAGAAGCACGACCAGCAGATCGACCAGGGGCTGCGGAAGGCCGGCGAGATGGCCGACAAGCGCACCGGCGGCAAGTACAAGGACCGCATCGACAAGGCCGTCGACCAGGCGCAGACGCGTACCGGCGGCGGCGACCAGGCGCGTTGAGCGACCGACGCTCCCGGGTCCTCGCGACCCGGGAGCGTCGCACCAGCGGTCACCGCTGGTGTTCGCGCAGCTCCGCCATCGACGTGGTGCGTCCCGTCAGCGCGTCGCGCATCCGGTCGACCAGCCCGGCGCCCGGTCCGAGCAGCTTGTTCGCCGGCGGGTGGTCCGGCGCGGCGGGGTGCGGCCGGGTCGGGGCGGCCTTCTTGGCGGTGGCGACCTTGCCGGCCAGCTCGACCAGCTCCTCTCGGGCCACGGCGGCCCGCAGCCGGGGGAACAGGTCCCCCTCCTCGTCCTGCACGTGGTGGCGGATCGTGCTCGTGAGATGGCCGAGGAGTTCGTCGAAGCGCGGATCGGACGGGTCGACGCCCTCCAGGTCCTTCATGGTCCGTTCGGCGTCGGAGTGCTCGGAGATCTCGTGCTCGGCGACCTTGCGGCCGTCCGGCAACGCCTTGCGGGCGGCCGGGTAGACGTACATCTCCTCCGCCACCGCGTGCCGGACGAGCTCCGCGATCACCACGTCGGCCAGCTGGCGGCGGTGCTCCGGGGTGCCCTGCCGGCTCTCCAGCTCGACGAAGAGCGCCTCGATCTCGCGGTGGTCGGCCGTGAGGACGTCGACGACGTCCTGGTCGGCATACGACGGACTGGTCATGTCGTGGCCCCTTACCGGTTGCGGAACGGTCGGTGCCGGAGTGGGTACCCTCCCCCGGTCGGGCGAATCGTCGCCGGCCGGGGTATCCGACGGCTCCGTCACCCCGATGCGTCGAGGAGGGCGCCCAGGGTGCGTCGCGCCGTCGCGGCCATGACCGGGTTGGTGTCCACGTAGTAGGGGAGCGCGCCGATCGCCTGGACCAACGCCCAACCGCGCCCGCGCTCCCAGGTCGCGTCGTCGACGCCGAGCGCGCGCCGATAGGCGTCCCGGGCCGCAGGTCCCATCAGGTTCCAGGCCGGCATGAGGTCCACGGCCGGGTCGCCGAAGTTCACCGTGCCGAGGTCGATGACGGCGGCCAGCCGCCCGTCGCGGACGAGCAGGTTGCCCGGCATGAGGTCGGCGTGCACCCACACGTCCGCGCCGGTGTGCGCGGGGGCGTCCCGGCACCCGGCCCAGATCCTGCCGAGCCGGGCCGTGTCCACCAGATCGACGCTCCCCGCGAGGCACCGCTGGACGAACCCGTCCATGAGGTGCAGCGGCCCCCCGCGCCCCCGACCGGGCCAGACCGCCCCGGCCGTGTCCATGCCGTGCAGGGCGGTGACGAAACCGGCGAGATCGCGGGCGACGCGGACCGGGTCGCCGACCGCGGCGTCGTCCAGCGGTGTGCCGGGAATCCAGCGGTACGCCGTCCAGACGCCCGGATAGCCCGGTCCCGGCTCGCCCAGCGCCAGGGGCTCGGGAACCGGCAGCGGGACCTGCGGGGCGATCCGGCGGGCGACCTCCTGCTCGCGTACCAGCTCGTCCCGGTGCTCGGGGCTCGGCCGCAACGGGAATCGCAGCACGATCCCCTCGCCGAGCCGGAACAGCGCGTTCACCGTGCCGTGCGAGACGACCGGACGTACCGGGTGGTGCCGCCACCGGGGGAACTGCGCGGCGACGAGGGCGGCGACGACCCCGGATGTGACGTCGACCTGGTCGGGGTGCATCCTCACCCGCCGATCCTGGCGGCACCGGTGTCCCGGTGGCGACCGGTTTTCGGCGGGCGGGAGGCGTCCGGGCGGGTGACGGCGGGCGGTGCAGGAATCACCCGCTCGGGGTGGGGTAACCGCCGCCATGGCCGAGGACCGTCCGGACACCGATCACGCGCGGTCGCCACTCGGCACGGCCGCCGAGCGGGGCGGTGAACACCTCGCGCAGGCTCGGCACCGCGGTGGCGAGGCGGGCAGGGTACGCCTGCGCCAGCTCGAGGTCACCCTCGTCATCGCGGCGCAGGCCGGGCTCGCGGCCGCACTCGCCGCGCTCGTCGCGCAGAAGCTGCTCGGCCACGGCGCGCACGTCTTCGCGCCGGCGGCAGCCGTCGCCACCATCGCCACGGCGATCGGGCAGCGCACCCGCCGTACCTTCGAACTGCTCGCCGGGGTGGGACTCGGCATCATGATCGGAGACCTGCTGCGCCTCCTGCTCGGCAGCGGTCCCTGGCAGACGGGGCTCGTGGTGGGACTGGCCATCGCCACCGCACTTCTTGTCGCCGGCCGCGGCGGAGCGTTGGTCGGCCAGGCGGGCGGTACCGCCGTCCTGATCTCCACCCTGACACCCACGGAGCGCGGCCTGGAGCTGCCCCGGATCCTCGACGCCCTCATCGGCGGTGGCGCGGGTCTGCTGGTCGTCGCGCTGCTGCTGCCGGTCAACCCCATCCGGGTGCTGGACCGGGCCGCGATGCCGGTCTTCCTGACGGTCACCACCCAGCTCAAGGAGATCGCGGCCGCGCTGCGGGAGCGCGACGCGGACCGGGCCATCCGGGCCCTGGAGCAGGTACGCGGACTCGAACCGGACCTGGGCCGCCTGAACGAGGCGCTCAGCGGCGCGGAGGAGGTGGTCACCCTGGCGCCGGCCCGGTGGCACCGCCGGGCGCAGTTCCACAAGTACGCCCGGACCATCGAGCACCTGGAGCGGCTGGCGCTGGACGTGCGGGTACTGGCTCGGCGCTCGGCGACCACCATCCAGTACCAGGAACCGATCCCGGAGGAACTACCCGCGGCGATGGCGCGGCTCGGCGCGGCCGTCCACCAGATGCGCGAGGACTGCCGGGAGCGGGAGCGGCCCGAGCGGACCCAGAAGCTCGTCCTGGAGGCGGCGAACCTCGCGGGCCGCGCGTGGGCGCAGGGGGTCCACTCCTACGGCGACTCCGTGATCACGGACCTCCGGTCGGGCGCCAGCGACCTGCTCCGGGCCATCGGTCACGAGCCGGAGGAAGCCAACCGGATGGTGCGTACGGCCGCCGGGGCCGGCCAGCGGGCGATCCGGCCCCCGGCACGCCGTCGCCTGCACCGGGCCGCCCAGCAGAACTTCTCGACCCGTACCGAGCGGATGGCGCGCCGCGCCGCCCGGCGGGGTCGGCCCGGCCGGGCGAGGGACGAACAGGCCGGGCCCGCCCGAAAGGGGAGCCCGGCCCGGTGACGTTCGTGGATCAGGCGGAGTAGCCGCGCTCCGCGATCCAGTTGGCGACCTTGGCCAGCGGCATCCAGTACTCGCCGTTGCCCGGGTCGGCCGGGTCGGCGATCCGGATGGTGTCACCGCCGTCGCGGTAGCCCACCAGGGTCAGGTAGTGGCCGCCCTCGTACGAGTGCGGGTTGCCGTCGGTGTCCACGGCCGTGCCCTTGACGTTGGCGACCACCGGGCGGCCGGCGTCCAGGGCCTTCATCACGTCGGTACGCAGCCGCTCGACCTGGTCCGGTCGGGCCACCGGGTCGGGAATCTCGGTGGTGCGGTACCCGCCGCCGGTCAGCTCGTTGAGCACCCGGGTGGTGTCCAGCGCGGAGGGCGTACCGGCCTCGGTGGTGCCCAGCAGCCGGGCCACCTCGTCCTGGGAGATCGCCTTGCCCTGCGCGGAGAGCGCCATCCGGGTGGCGGCCGGCCCGCAGTAGAAGAAGTTGGGCTGGGCCTGGTAGTCGACGCCCACGAGGCGCTCGGCCCGGCGGTCGTGACCAACCTTGTCGGCCTTGCCCCCGTTGTTCGCCTTGTCGGACCTACCGGCCGGGGCGAACATCGACGGGTTGGTGTGGACCGGAGCGGCGTGGGCCGCCACGGCGGGACCCAGCGCGCACCCACCGGCGACCAGCAGACCGGCGACGGACAGGCCGCTCTTGTGAATGATCGGATTCATGGGTCGGGCTCCAATCGGGGGGTATGACGCCTCCGGCCGGAGGCGCAGGCACCGGGACCGGCGCTCGGCTCAGCAGCACGCGACGCCCAGGGACGGGCGCCTGGGCTCACCCGGGACGTAACGGCCCTGCCCCGGCCGGCATTCCGGTTCGGCCACGGAGGGTGACCAAGACCGTCACGGCGGGTGGCGTCGCGGTCTCGTGCAACGGCGGCAGGAGCGGCGCCATTCCAGGCGCGGTGACGTGCCAGGGAGTGACGTGAGGCACCCGTGGCGCCGGAACCGGTCAGGCGGCGCGGACGGTCACAGACTGCCCAGCAGGCGGGCGACGGCGATCTCCAGGACGACGCGCTGCGGGTTGGGGCGGGGCGTCCGGTAGCGCTCGGCGTACCGGCGCTCGGCCTCGGCCACGGCGGCCACGTCCGCCCGTACGACCGCCCGGCCCTCGATGGTGAGCCACCGCCGGCCGTCGACGTGGCAGAGCGCCACGGGGGCGCCCTGCGGGCCGGCCGCCGCCACGTGGCGGGCCTTGCGGGAGGCGGCGGACGTGATGACGCGGGCCAGGCCGGCGTCGGCGTCCAGGGTCACCCCGACGGGCACCACGTGCGGGGTGCCGTCCGCACGCAGCGTGGTGAGCGTGGCGAGGTGCCGCTCCCGGAAGAACGCGACGACCCGCTCGTCACGCATGTCCAGATGATGCCCGACCGGCATGTCCCGTCCTCCGTATCCCGATGGTCCCCGGCCACCCGGCACGGGCCACGGCCGCCGAGCGCCCGGCGATCATCGCACCGGTCGGTGGGCGCGCCCGGGATCCGGCGGGGGGCCCGCCTGGCCGGGCAGCCGGCGGGTCGCCGCCCGGTGCTGGTGGACGAGCCGGGTCACGTAGATCAGCGCGCCGGCCAGGACTCCCATGTCGTCCAGGTAGATGGGGTCGGGCAGCAGGTCCACCGGGAAGATCGTGTAGATCAGCGCTCCGTAGAGGGCCACCTTGCCGCCCGCGCCGAGGGAGGTGAGCAGGCGGTGGGCGCGGACCAGCCGGATCGCGAGCAGCACGGCCCCGACCAACGTGGCGAGCGCCACGACGCCGACGATGACGATGACGATCCACGCTTCCCGGGACATGCGGTCACGCTAACCCAGCCGGACCATCCCGGCCCGCCACGCGGGTGGACGGACCGTGGCCCCGCCCCTCCGCCCGCCGCGAATGCCGACGGCGGCCACCCGATGCGCGGCCGCCGTCCGGACCGCCGATCAGTACGCGGGCACCGCCGCGCGGCCCCGCGCGACCACCGGGTTCTCCCGGGTCTGCCCCTCGGCCGAGGCCACGACCTCGTCGAGCGGCAGCACCGACTGCGAGTCCTCGACGCGCCGGCCCGTGGCCGCGAACGCCTCCTCCCGCAGGCTGCGGGCCGCCTCCGCGGCCACCTCGGCGGCCCGCCAGGCAGCCTGCTCCCGCTCCCGTGCGGCCTGGTGCCGGGCGAACAGGTTGTCCCGTACCGCCCGTCGCAGCACCAGCTCCTGCTCCACGGGGTGCAGCCGCGGGTCCCAGCCGTTGCGGTGCGCGAAGACGTCGCTGAGCTGCTCCACCGACAGCTCCCGCCGCCAGTACGCGTCCAGCGCCGCGCGGTGCAGGAAGCGCTCACGGTCGACGTACTCGGCCGGGGTGCGGGCCGTGCGGGGCAGCGGCATCGCGGCGGCGGCGCTCAGCCGGCGTACGTCCGCCTCGGCCGCCTCGTACGCCTGCCAGGCCGTCTCGACGGCCTCCTGCGCGGCCAACCACTCCTCCCGCCGGCGCTGCGCGGTCGTCGTGGCGCGTTCCGCGGCCACGGCGACCTCCTGCGCGTAGCGGGCCCGTTCCCGTTCCTCCTCGGCGGATTCGAGCGGGCTCGGCATCGCGGCGCTCCGGATCCGTGCGGCGGCGGCGTCGCTCGCGAGCCGGCCGGGCCGCAGCAGCAGGACGGCGACGGTGACGGCCACCACGGCGAGCAGGCTCAGCCAGATCACGGCGGCGCGCGGGACGTCGGGCAGGACGGCGGAGAGGACGGTCTGCATCATCTGCACCTCGTGGTCGTGTGTCGGGAGTGGACGATGTGACCCGCCGGTGGGCGGAGAGTCGGCGAGGAGGGCCGCGTCGGGCGCCGGCGACGACGTGCGGACCGGTGGGCGTCACACCCGCGCCGCGCCAGGACCGTGACGGGCCGGTCCGGGCGATTCCCGACGGGCGGTCGCACCGGCGCGCCGCGACGGATGGCCGCCGTCCGGAGATCCGGGCAGGGCGGGGCGGTCGGGCGGGGACCGGTGCGGGCCGTCGTCGCCGGGAGCGGCGCTCAGCGGGCGGTCGTCGTGGCCCTCGGATCAGGCGGTCGGTGGCCCGCGGCGGCCGGGCGTGCGGCGGCCGGGCTCGGCGGCCGGCGTGGCGACCGCGGCCGGCAGCACGACGTCGGCGGCCGGAGCGACGGAGCTGTGCTCGTCCGTCGGCGGGTGGGCGGAGACGTCGGTGTCGGCCAGCCGATCCGCGGTCGGTGCGCTGTCGGGCGATCCCACGAGGGCCCGGCTGCTCACCGTGCTCGCCGGCGCGGCCACGGCGGCCGGCGTCGGGGCGGACGCGAGAGTGGCGGCGTTGAGGCCGACGGTGAGGGCCAGCGCCGCGACGGCCAGGCGCGTCAACTCGCGCAGCGAACGCAGCGTGGCCCGCCAGGCGGGGCGGGCGAACGCTACGGACAGCACGTCACCAACCTATCGCTCTTGGCGACCGGGCGCAGCGCGTACCGGGCCGTGAGGAACGTGACCGTGCCCACGCCGGCGAATGTGGACGGACGCCGGCCCGCGCCGACGAGGGCCGGTACGGCGACGGCCCACCCGGAACCGGACCGGGTGGGCCGTCGGCGATGCGAAGGGGTCAGCCGCCGAGCACCGGGGGCGCCGCGTCCTTGCCGTCACCCCACACCATCTCGTCCTCGGTGAGCCAGGTCAGGCGCTCGTCGGACTCGTCCTCGTCCTGCTGGCCGCGGCCGCCGAGGACGCCCGGCCGGGTGGCCGCCGCGCCGCGGCCGGTGCCGTCGCCGCGCCGGCCGTCGAAGCTGCGTCCCACGCCGGTCGCCGAGCGGTTCTCCGGCCCGGCGGGGCCGCCGGCCGGCCGGCCCGTGGTCGTCGGCGCGGTGCTGCTGGAGCCGGCGAGCGCGGCCGTGCCGACCAGGCCGGCGCCCGGGGACATGCCGGTGGCGCCCAGCACGCCGGCACCGGCCGTCCCGGTGCCCGCACCGGCGAGGCCGACCCCGCCGGGGCCGCCGCCGGGCATCAGCGTGCTGTTGGTGAGCGGGCCGGCACCGGCCAGCGACGTCCCGTACTCCGGCTCGCCGGAGCCCGGCCCGGTCACGGAGGCGGGCGTGGGCGCGCCGCCGCCCACCGTGGTCAGGCCGCCGCCGCCCCCGTGGGTGCTGGTGGGCCCGCTGCTCACGTGCTCGGGAGTGCTGATCGAGGCGCGGCCGGTCTGCGGGTCGGCGGCGCCGAGGTGCGCCACGGTCGTCGGCGTGCCGACGTTCGGGCCGCTGCGCGGGGCCGGGCCGCTGCCGTCCACGGTGCCCGGGAGGTCCGGGTCCGGCGGCGGGGGCGCGACGACCCGCCCGTAGGCGGAGAGGTCGTACCCCTCGGCCAGGTCGGCCACGACCTTGATCATGCGCTGGTGCGCCTTCTGCTGCTCTTCCTTGTCCTGCTGGTGACCGAGCAGACCGCCGACCACGGCGCCCGGCACGCCGAACATGATGCCGCCCTTGACCGCACCGGAAAGGGCCTGGTCGTGGTCGTCGGTCTCCTCCGGGCTCTCCGCGGACCGCTGCGCCGTGCGCAACTGGCCGGCCATCATGGTGAGCGCCTGCTTGACGTCCGCCATGCCCTCGCCCAGCGTGCCCGCGTAGTCGACGATGTACGTCAGCCGACGCTGGAACTCCTGCGCGGCCGAACCCGTCCAGGTGTGGGACAGCTTCTCCAGGTCGTCGCCGAGGTCGCGACCGAGGGCCTCGACGGTGCCCTTCAGCGACGACCAGTCCGCGGCGAGATCGTCGATCTGCCCCGGCTTGCCGGCCATCACGGCGTCGTAGAGCTCCTGGTGGCTCGCGCCCTCGTAGCGCTGGGTGTACTCAGACACGCGGCTTCTCCTCCGGATTGAGCGCCTCGTTGACTCCGTCGAGGGCGGCCCTGATGTCGTCCGCGGTGGCGGCGTTGCGGGCCTCGGCCGTCCGGTAGTTGGTCAGGATCGTGCTCGTCGCCTCCTGTGCGGCCTTCACCGCCCGCTGGAGACGACCGACCTGCTCCACATAGGACTGGTGGATCTCCGAGTAGCGCTGGGAGTTGCTGGTGGCGTGGGCGAACGTCCCCAACGCCGGAGGCCGGCACTGCATCTCCGTGTTGAGTTTCCGCAGCAGCGAGTCGGCCTGGGTCAGCCGATCGGCCAACCGCTTGTGGAAGTCCTCAAGGGACAGCAGATCGACTTCCGTGCGCCCGGTCATGGCAACATCCCCGTAGTGGTAATCGACAACCGTTGGCCAGCCTCAGGTTAGTGCACGCGGACGACACGGGCGACCCGCCCGTCGCCGTGTGCCGCCCCGGCGGTCAGTTCGCGTCCGCCGGCCCGCCGGAGGCGGGCGTACCGCCGCTCGGCGTGCCGGTGGGCGTGGTGCCGGCGCCCGGCGACGGCGACCCGTCCGTGTCCGGGTCGGTGGACGCCGAGGGGCTCGACGACGGGGCCTGGGCGGAGGGCTTCGCGGCTCCCCCGGCCGGCGTGCCGGGCTCGTAGTACGTCCGGGCGTCGTCGCGTTCCAGCGTGGGGCCGGTGGGTATGAGGGCGAGCAGCGAGCCCGGCACGGCGAGCGGCGTGACGCCGCCGTAGCCCAGCGCGGTGAGCGCGTCCCCCGAACGCGTGCCGAGCGGGTACCGGACGCCCTGCGCGCTGATCAGGTAGACCGTCGACCCCGGCGCGCCGGCGCCGCTCTCGCCCGCACCCGGTGCGGCCTGGGCCACGACGCCCTTGCCGCCCGGGAGCAGCACGCGGTCCGCCGTGCGTACCGTGTCCCGGCTGGTCTGCTCCACCGGCAGCGACTCCGGCTCGCCGCCCGCGAGGTCCGCCGGCGGCCGGTCGAACACCTCCAGCGTGGTGACCGGCGGGCCTCCGCCCGCGCCCGCCCGGTAGGTCGCGCAGACCACGGTCCGCCCCTCCTGCGTCGGGTAGAGCTCGGGCAGCGTCGCCGGCATGCCGGCCTCCTCCACCCGCTCGTCCGTGAGGTGCCGACCCGCCTGCTCCGGAGTGATGTCGATCACCTGGCCGCCCTGGCGCAGCAGCAGCTGTGTGGTGACCTCGCCGATCGAGGCCAGCCCGTCCCGCGTCAGCACGTAGTGCTGGCCGGCCGCCCGGTAGACCTGGCCGATCCGGCCCGGCCGGCCCCCCACCGACAGGCCGCTCGGCTGGTTCATGCCCGCCAGCTCCGGCTCGCGCAGGGCGGGACCGGCCGGCACCGCGTTGAGCAGTTGCGGTCCCACGGTGAGGGTGGGCGCGTTCGCCATCCGCAGCGCGGCCAGGCGGCTCTCGCCGGCGAGCTGCATCCGGAGGTCGTGGGTGAGCAGGTACCGCTGGCCGTCGATGTTCGCGAGCACCGCCCGGTCGCCCAGCGGCGTACCGCCGGGGAGCGGCCGGTCGATCACCAGGTGGGTGCTCGACCGGCGGGGGTCGGTCGGGTCCGGCACCTGGCACACCGACCACGGCAGACCCGCCAGCGACTCGCGGTCCGGCAGGTCGTCCGGCGCGCCGACGATGCCGACCGTCCGCCCACGCGGCCGGTCCTCGATCGAGGCGCGCGACATCGTGCGGACCTCCGGATCGGCCTCGTTCAGGATGAGCCGGGCGGACGCGTAGTTCAGCGTCGGGTGCAGCCGGCCCTCGTAGAAGACGTACGTCGCGCCGGTCTCCCGTTCGATGACCAGCGTGTTCTCCTCCAGCGGCGCGGTGTTGCCCGTCAGCTGCCCGTACGCGCCGGCGCCGCCGAGCACCACGGCCGCGGCGATGACGCTGCCGAACACCGCCATGCCGAGCCGCCGCATCGGCAGGTTGCTGGTCTCCGGGTCGCCCGACAGCAGCGCGGAGACGATGCGGCGGGTGACGAAGCGGTACGCCTGCACCTGATCGCGGCGGGTCCGCATGACTTACCTCCGGAGGGGTGGGTCCGCGACGATCAGGTCCGGGTCGTGTCGCGGGCTTCCCTACGATAAGGGGCCGTCGACGGGTCATCGGGACCCGCGCCCGCGACCGGCAGCGTACCGACGTGGCGGCAGACCGCACCGTGCAGGAGGGACAGTCAGCGATGACGCAGCTACAGGCGCCACCCGCGCGTACGGCCGCCGAACCGTCCGCCGTACCGGAACGGCCCGCCGCCGCTCCCGACCAGCGCCGCCGCGGGCGCGTCGGGCCGCTGGTGGTGGGCCAGCTGGTGGCGGTGGAACTCTGCGCGGTGGCCGTCTGGGCCGCGCTGAGCGGGCCGGCGTGGGTGCTCGGTGTCGTGACCGCCGTGGCGCTGGCCGTCCTGGTGGCGGTGTTCGCCCGGCGCGGCGGCCGCTGGTGGTACGAGGACGTCCTGCTGCGCCGCCGGCTGCGCGAGCGGCGGGAGCGGGCACGGGCCGCCCTGTCCGCCGGCGGCGGGAGCGACCCGCGGCTGGTGTCGCTCGCCCCGCAGCTGTCCGTCATCGAGCTGACCGACCGGGGCACCCGGCTCGGCATCGGCCAGGACGAGCACGGCTGGTTCGCCGCCGTGGCGCTGCACGGCCGTGCCGGCGCGCCGGCCGGCTCCGTGGAGTCCTCGGTGGTGGACCGGGCCCTGCGGGTCCTCAGCGAGTTCACCGCGCCCGTCACCCTCGCCCAGGTGGTCTCGCACACCCTGGTCTGGTACCCGGCGCCCGGCGCGCCGCCGGCCGCGCACCGGACCGTGTGGGTGGCGCTGCGGCTGTCCGTGCGGGACGCCCGTGCGGAGGCCGTCGCCCGCGGCGGTGGCCTGGCCGGCGTGCACCGCACCCTCACCGCCGGGATCGGGCGACTGGGCAAGGCACTGAACGCCGCCGGCCTCCCGCACCGGGCGCTCAGCCGTGACGAGTTGCGCGCCGCGGTGGTCTCGGCGGCCGGCCTGGACCTCACGCCCGAGGCGCCGGTCGAGACGTGGACCGGGCTGCGCGGCGGCGGCTGGACCCACCGCTGCCTGGCCCTGCGGGTCCGGCCCGACGCGCCGCTCGGTCCCGTGGTCGACGCGGTGACGGCCACCTCGGCGCCCTCGCACACCGTGGCCGCCGTGGTGCTCCCCGGCCGGGCCCCGACCCCGCTGCTGCGGGTGGCCGCCATGGACGGCCACGTCGAGGCGCTGGTGAAGGTGGTCCGGGACGTGGCGCGGCGCTCCGGCGCCCCGGCCCGGCCGTTGGACGGCCAGCACGGGCCGGGCGTCTGGGCGGCCACCCCGGCCGGGGCGCTCGTCGACGGGACCGGGTCGGTCAGGGCCGCAGGTTGACGATCCAGCCGTAGAGGCCGAGGACCCAGACGGCCAACGGCACCAGCGCGATGATCAGCAGGATCTCGACGATGTCCAGCAGCCGGCCCCAGACCGGCGAGATGCGCTTGCCGGCCACCGTGAGGCCGTAGATCAGGCTGACCACGGCGGCCACCAGCAGGCCGCCGACGATCAGGCCGAGCCGCAGCGGCATCCCACCGTCGGCGAAGGTGGCCGCCGCGGTCAGGCCGAGGCCGACGGTGCCCGTGAACAGCACCGGCGTGCGCTGCGCGCGGCTGAGGAACGGCCGCGCCCGCAGCAGCGCCAGCAGGGCGAGCACGAGGCAGAGCAGCACGGCCGGGAGCCGCCCGTTGAGGGCGAGCACGACCTGCGCGCCGAGCACCACGAGCGACACCGTCCACAGCAGACCCGTGAGGAACTCGTCAGCCCGCTCGCTGAGCTGCAGAACCCGCCGCCCGTCGACCGACTCGTTGTCGGTCTTCAGGTCGTCCGGCCCGGTGGGGATGGAGGGCACGGGAAGCCGGGCCAGCCGGTAGGACGCCATCGGCAGCGCGGGCACGGTGCCGAACGTCACCGCGGCCAGCACCGCCGCCGCGGCCGCCGGGCCGATGCCGAACACGAGGCAGAGCACGGCGCCCAGACCGGTGGCCGCGCCGACCGCCGTGGCACCGAGGAACAGGGGCAGCCGGTCGCCGACGGCCAGCGCCGCCACCGCCGCGAAGATCACCACCGCCGTGGCGGCGAGCAGGACGTGCGGGCTCGCGAGTTCGGACAGCCGCCGGTCACCGGCCAGCAGCAGCAGACCACCGACGGCCGCGTACCCCAGACCGACCGTGGCCAGCACCGCGCCCGTCCGGCTGTCGCCCGCGGCGCGGGAGAGCACCGCGGCGCTCACGAGCAGCGCCACCGCGATCAGCAGGGCGGCCAGCGCACCGGGCAGCTGGGGCGGGCCGGCGAAGAGCGCGGCCACCGCGCCGGCGCCGAGCGCCGCCGCCGCGAAGAGCACGGCGAACGACCGGGTGGTACCCACCTGCCAGGCGCCGGCCCGCCGGTTGGTGGCCGTCGCGACCGCGTCCACCACGTCGTCGAAGACGACCTCGGGCGCGGCCGCCGCGCGCGGGTTGAAGTAGAGCACCTCGCCGTCGCGGATGCCGAGCTGGGCGACGGTGCGGCCGCCGTCCAACGGTTGCCCGCCGAGCCGCGCGAGGCTCCAGCCACCATGCCGTACGCCCTCGTCGGCGAGGTCCTCACCGGCGTAACGCAGCAGCGTCGGCAGCAGGTCGGCGAGGGGTACGTCGGACGGCAGCGCGAGATCCATGCGCGTGCGGGGAGCCACGATAGTGATCCGGCTGAGACCGCCGGTAGCCGTCTTCGTCGCCACTGTGGCCTCCTCGTGCTCTCCGTACGATCCCCGGCCCGGGCGTCGACCACGGGTCCGCGACGCCCACGGGAGATTACCTACGATGGCAGCCACGTACGATGCCCACCCGACGGGTCCGGCACGTCGCGGACCTTCGTCAGGGCCGCTTCTGGGGAGGAGACAGCCGTGAGCACGGTGGTGTTCCGCCGGCTCCCGCGTCAGCCGGGGCCGGCCCTGCCGCGGGGCGAGGTGCTGCTGGAGTCCCCACCGGAACTCCCCGAACCGACACCGCGCGGGCTCGGCCAGCTGCTGATGATCCTGCCCATGGTCTGCGGCGTCGGCGCGATGGCGTTCCTCTACGCCGGCCGCGGCGGCGGCATGATGACGTACGTCGCGGGTGGCCTCTTCGGTGTCTCCATGCTCGGCATGGCCATCGGCTCGCTGGCCAACGGCGGCACCGACAAGGCCGAGCTGAACGCGAACCGCCGCGACTACATGCGCTACCTGGCGCAGATGCGCAAGCGCACCCGGCGCGCCGCCGAGCAGCAGCGGGAGGCGATGGCGTGGCGGCACCCGGAGCCGGACGCGCTCTGGTCGATCGCGGCGTCGCGACGGTTGTGGGAGCGTCGGATCACCGACGACGACTTCGGCGACACGCGGATCGCCCTGGGCCCGCAGCGGCTGGCCGTGGAGATCGTTCCACCGGAGACCAAGCCGGTGGAGGACCTGGAGCCGATGAGCGCCATCGCGCTGCGCCGGTTCGTCCGCGCGCACTCCACGGTGCCCGACCTGCCAACGGCGCTGTCGGTGCGGTCGTTCAGCCGGGTGGCGCTGCGCGGCGACCGGGAGCCGGTGCTCGACCTGACCCGCGCCGCGCTGGGGCAGCTCGCCACGTTCCACGCACCGGACGACCTGGTCATCGTGGTGGTCGCGGCGCCGGACCGGCAGCCGGACTGGGACTGGGTGAAGTGGCTGCCGCACGCGCAGCACCCCGCGCGGACGGACGCCGCGGGCGCCCGGCGGCTGGTGTACGCGAGCCTCGCCGAGGCCGAGGAGGCGTTGGGCGAGACGCTGACCAGCCGGCCCCGCTTCGCGCCCGAGGCGAAGCCCCTGACGACGGCACCGCACGTCGTGGTGGTGCTCGACGGCGGCGAGGTGTCGCCCACCTGCCACCTGACCGGTCCGGGCCTGCTGGGCACCACGGTCTTCGACCTCTCCGGCGCCGTGCCCCGGGACGCGGGCCGCTGGCTGCTCTGCCTCGACACGGGCGACGGCAGTTCCCTCGAACTGATCCGGGGCACCTCCTCGACGCGGCTGGGCAGGCCGGACCGGCTGGGCGCGGCGGCGGCCGAGGGGCTCGCCCGGCAGATCGCGCCGTACCGGCTCTCGCAGCAGCAGGCCACCTCCGAGGAGCCGCTGGCCCGCAGCATGGAACTGCCCGACCTGCTCGGCGTGGGCGACGCCGCCGCCGTGGACGTGCAGCAGACGTGGCGGCCGCGGAGCCACCGCGAGCGGCTGCGCATCCCGCTCGGCGTGGGGCCGGACGGCAGCGTGGTCGAGCTGGACTTCAAGGAGTCCGCGCACGAGGGCATGGGCCCGCACGGCCTGGTGATCGGCGCGACCGGTTCGGGCAAGAGCGAGCTGCTGCGTACGGTGGTGGCCGCACTGGCGGTCACCCACTCCTCGGAGGAGCTGAACTTCGTCCTGGTCGACTTCAAGGGCGGCGCGACGTTCGCGTCCCTGGAGGCGCTGCCGCACACCAGCGCGGTGATCACCAACCTGGCCGACGAGCTGCCCCTGGTCGACCGTATGCGTGACGCCCTGGCCGGTGAGATGAACCGCCGGCAGGAGGTGCTGCGGGCGGCGGGCAACTACATCTCCCGCTTCGAGTACGAGAAGGCCCGGGCCGCCGGTGAGCCGCTCGAACCGATGCCCAGCCTGCTCATCATCTGTGACGAGTTCAGCGAGCTGCTCGCCGCGAAGCCCGACTTCATCGACCTCTTCGTGATGATCGGCCGGCTGGGCCGGTCGCTCGGCGTGCACCTGCTGCTGGCCAGCCAGCGGCTGGAGGAGGGCAAGCTGCGCGGCCTGGACACCCACCTGTCGTACCGGATCGGTCTGCGCACCTTCTCGGCCGTGGAGAGCCGGATCGTGCTCGGCGTGCCCGACGCGTACGAGCTGCCGAGCGCGCCCGGCCACGGCTACCTGAAGACGGACACCAGCACCATGCTGCGGTTCCGGGCCGCGTACGTCTCCGGGCCGTACCGGGCGCCGGGGCAGCAGAAGTCCCGCTCCCAGGCGCTGGTGCAGCGCCGGATCGTGCCGTACGGGGTGAACTTCGTCCCCGTGCAGACCCCGCAGGTGGCGGTCGAGACCCTGCCGGAGCCGGAGGAGCCGGCCGACGGCAAGGCCGTGGCGATGCTGGACGTGCTCATCGACCGGCTCAAGGGCCGGGGCCGCCCGGCGCACCAGGTCTGGTTGCCGCCGCTGGCCGACCCGCCCGGCCTGGCCGAGCTGCTGCCGCCGCTGGCCGTCCATCCCGAGTTCGGCCTCTGCGCGAACTGGCCCGGCCGGGGCCGGCTCGCCGTGCCCGTCGGCATCGTCGACCGCCCGTACGAGCAGCGCCGCGACCCGATGATGGTGGACCTGGCCGGCGCGGGCGGCAACGTCGTCATCGTGGGTGCGTCGCTGAGCGGCAAGAGCACCATGCTGCGCTCGATGCTCGCCTCGCTGGCGCTCACCCACACGCCGCGCGAGGTGCAGTTCTTCTGCCTGGACTTCGGTGGTGGCGCGCTGCGCAGCCTGGAGGCGCTGCCACACATGTCCGGCGTGGCCGGGCGGCGTGACGTCGAGGCGGTCCGCCGTACGGTCGCCGAGGTGGTGGCCATCCTGGACGACCGGGAGGCCCGGTTCGCCCAGCACGGCATCGACTCGGTGGCCAGCTACCGCCGGCGCCGCGCGGCGGGCGAGTTCGCCGACGACCCGTTCGGTGACGTCTTCCTCGTGGTGGACGGCTGGAACACGCTGCGCCAGGAGTACGAGGAACTCGAGCAGACCATCACCAACCTGGCCAACCGCGGGCTGGGCTTCGGCGTCCACGTCGTGATCACCGCCGTCCGCTGGGCGGAGATCCGGATCAACATGCGGGACCTGCTCGGCACCAAGCTGGAGCTGCGCCTCGGTGACCCGTCGGAGTCGGAGATCGACCGGCGGACCGCGCAGAACGTGCCGGTGGGTTCCCCGGGCCGGGGTATGACCCGCGACAAGCTGCACTTCCTCGCGGCGATCTCGCGGATCGACGGCCGGCGGGACATCGACGACCTCACCGAGGCGTCGGCCGCGCTGGCCCGGCACGTGGCGGAGAACTGGCCCGGCCGCCCCGCGCCCACGGTCCGGCTGCTGCCCCGCAAGCTTCCCGTGAGCGAGCTTCTCCGGATCGCCGACCGTTCGGTGCCCGGCCTCCCGATCGGGGTCAACGAGTCGGCGCTGGCGCCGGTCTACCTCGACCTGGTCAACGAGCCGCACCTGACCGTCTTCGGCGACTCCGAGTGCGGCAAGACCAACCTGCTCCGGCTGATCGCCCGCGGGATCGTGGAGCGGTACACGCCGGCCGAGGCCCGTCTGGTGATCGCCGACTACCGGCGCGGCCTGCTCGGCGCCGTGGAGGGGGACCACCTCCTCGACTACGCGCCGTCGAACCAGGTCTTCGCGCAGGGCCTGGCCTCGATCCGCAGCGCGCTGTCCAACCGGCTGCCCGGCCCGGACGTGACCACCGCCCAGCTGCGCGACCGCAGCTGGTGGAAGGGCCCGGACCTCTACATCCTGGTCGACGACTACGACCTGGTGGCCAGCGGCGGCAACAACCCGCTCAGCGCCCTGCACGAGCTGCTGCCGCAGGCGCGCGACATCGGGTTGCACCTCATCATCACCCGGCGGGTGGGTGGCGTCGCCCGGGCGCTCTACGAGCCGGTCCTGCAACGCCTGCGCGAGCTGGACTCGCCGGGTCTGCTGATGTCCGGCAACCGGGAGGAGGGCGCCGTCTTCGGCACGTTGCGGCCGAGCCCGCAGCCGCCGGGCCGGGGCACGCTCGTACGCCGGCGTGACGGCCAGCAGCTCATCCAGACCGCGTGGTCCGAGCCGACGTAGGGGAGATGATCCACTGTGGCGGGTCGCACACGCGCTGGTAGAAAGCGCTTTGCGCCAGATGGTGAGAGGGGAATGGCGCAAACCCATTGATTTCCGTAGGACCGGGGCTGCGCGCGCTGGAGCCGGTCCGCTACGGTTCTCTCAGGAGTGTCCGTCGGTGGGGTGTTTCGCCTTGCCGCGGGGGAGGGCGCGGCAGATCCGCCGCCACAAGATGACGGAAGGGTGTGAAGCATGGCGTTCGAGGTCGAAGCTGCGACCCTACATACCGCCGCGAGTGACGTGCGGTCCACGCGCAGCGAGGTCGACGGCGAGCTGAGGAAGCTGTGGAACGTCGTGGACGATCTGGCCATGGCCTGGAAGGGCGCGGCGTCCACGGGCTTCCAGAACCTGATGACGCGCTGGAACGAGGACACGACGAAGCTGTTGACGGCGATGGACAACATCGCCGACCTGCTCGACCAGTCGGGGACGACGCACCAGGTCAACGACGAAGAGCAGCAGCAGATGCTGGACAAGTTCCACTCTGCCCTCAACCCGTGACCCGAATCCAGGAGCAGAGGAGGAAGTCGTGACGATCAAGGTTGACTACGCGGTCCTCGAGAGCGCCAACCAGCAGATGCAGACGATCTCGCGGACGATCGACGAGAAGCTGGACACGCTCCGCCAGATGCTGAGCAAGCTCCAGTGGGAGGGTGAGGACCGGGTCGCGTACGAGCAGCACCAGGCCCAGTGGGACGCGGCGGTGCGCGACATCAACCGCATCCTCAACGAGATCGGTGGCGCGGTCGGCATCGCCCGCGAGAACTACGTCACCACCGAGATGAGCAACTCCAAGGTCTGGAGTGGCGGCGGCGGCCGCAGGCTCTGACCGACGGTCTGCACGGCTCCGGTCCGGCTCTGCCGGGCCGGAGCCGTCCGCGTTCACGGGGCCGTTCAAGGGCTGCCGGGGCTGCCAGGGCCGTCGCCGCTGCTAGGACAGGGCGGACGCAGTAGCCGTACCGCAGGTCGTTGCCGCCGCCACGCGGGGCTGCGAGCACGCCGGCCAGCGGGCGTACGGCTGGTCGTTGTGGCGCGTCACGCGCGGCTATGGGAGCACGCCGGCCAGCGGCGACCCGTACGGCAGGTCGCGTCCGCGGCCGTAACGGGGCTGGCGGGGCGACGCGTACCTGCGTCGTCAGCCGGCGGCGGAGGGCCCGGTCTCGGTGGGGCGCCGGCCCGGACGCCAGCCGCGGCTCCGGCCGCGGGCCAGGATCGGCCTCACCGTGAGCAGCACGGCGGCGAGCAGCGCCCCGACCGCCGCCACCCAGACGGCGACGACCCGCTGCCAGCCCAACGGATCCTCCGGCGCGGCGGGTGCCGGCATGGCCCCCACCGGCGGGTTCGTGCGGGTGCCGAGCAGCGCCGTCACCGCCCGATAGGGGTTCACCATGCCGTAGCCGACCTCGGCGTTGTGGCCCTCCGGCGGGTTGTCCGCCGTCTTGATCAGCCGGTCGGCCACCTGCTGAGGCGTGAGATCCGGGTGGGCGGCGCGGACGAGCGCGGCCACGCCGGAGACGTACGCGGCGGCGAAGCTGGTGCCGCCCTGCGGCTCGAGGACGTAGCCCGAGCCGCGCGGTGCCGGGCCCAGGATGTTGAGCCCGGGTGCGGCGATGTCGACGTAGTCGCCGCTCACGGAGCTGCCGACGTGCGCACCCTGCTCGTCCATGCCGGCGACGGCGATGACCCCCGGGTAGGCGGCCGGGTAGGCCAGATAGTCCTGCTGCTGCTCCTCCCGGTTACCGGAGGCGGCCACCACGACGACCCCCCGACTCAGGGCGTAGTCGACGGCGGAGGCGAGCTGCGGGCGGGGCAGGGTCACCAGGGACAGATTGATGACATCGGCGTCGTGGTCGACCGCCCAGCGGATCGCCTGGGCGATCTCACCCGGCAGCGCCTCGTCGTTCGGTGCGCGGCGCTCCGCCAACACCCGGATCGGCAGGATCCGGGCCTCCGGTGCGACACCGTTGAACGGAACCCCGGTGTCCGCCTTCCCGGCGATGATGCCGGCCACCATCGTGCCGTGCCCCACGAGGTCGCACTGGCCCTTGCTCGACGGGAGGCCGTTGAAGTCGGCGCCCTCGCGGACCTGCCCCTTCAGCAGCGGGTGGGTGGCCGAGACGCCGGAGTCGATGACGGCGACGGTCACCCCGGCGCCGCGGGTGAGATGCCAGACCGACGACGGTTCGAGCCGCCGCAGCCCCCACGGTTCCGCGCTCGGCGCCGCCTCGCCGGCCGGGCCGCACGTCGGTGCCGCCACGGCGGGTGACGGCGGCACGACCGCGGTGCCGAGCAGGACACTGACCGCTCCACACAGGACGGCCCGAAGGCCGCGTCCGGTGTGACGGGGCACGTCGCTCCCGTCCAGCCGCAAGCTCTCGCGCACGCGGTGAGACTACCGCCGCCGCAGGGGCGGCGCGGTGACGGGAGCGCCGCAGCGGTGCGGGGGCGCGGTAGTGGTGCGGGGGCGCGGTCGGCTGCGGTGGTCCACGTTCAGGCCGTCGAGGTGTCGGCCGCATCGCCGGTGGCGGCGGAGGGGTCGGTCGGGTCGTCGGTGGTGGCGGCATCGCCGGTGGCGGCGGAGGGGCCGGTGGGGTCGTCGGTGGTGGCGGCATCGCCGGTGACGGCGGAGGGGCCGGTGGGGTCGCCAGTCGCGGCGGAGCGGTCGGTGACCGACTCTCCGACATCGGTGTCGCCGTCGGGGCGGTCGGGCACGTCGGTGAAGAGGGCGAGCAGGGCACCCACCTGTTGGTCCGCCTCCGCCGGGTGCCGGAACCGCCCGGCCGGGTTGAGCGTGTACTCGTTGCGGCGACCCACCCGGGTCCGGCTCAGGTAACCGCCCGCCTCCAGGTCGGCGACGATCGCCTGCGCGGCCCGCTCGGTGACCCCGACCTCGTCGGCCAGGTCACGCAGGCGGGCGGTGGGGTTGCGGGCGATGGCGAGCAGCACGTGCCCGTGATTGGTGAGGAAGGTCCAGTTTCGGGGGCTCCCGTACCCGCTCCCGGTCGTCGCCATGGCCGTCATCGTAGGTGCCCCCACCTCCCGGCGCGTTGATCATGAAGTTGTTGTCAGCCGCATCGGCGTGTCGCGACAACAACCTCATGATCACCGGGGCGAAGCCGGGGCCGGAGCGGGGGCGGGGCCAGGGCGGGGGCGGGGGCAAGCCGTGGGGATGGGGGATGGGGGACACCTGAAATGCAAATCACGTATCCCTTGACGTGTCTTGAGGGCGGTGTGACCGTTGGACCGGAGTCGGGATCCGGGTGGGCGGATCGATCAGGTGGGGAATCGAGGTGCGGGGATGAGCGGAGCGGAATCGACCGTGGTGCAGCCGGACGCCCAGCGCGGGCCGGGCGGGCCGGAGACGGACCTGCCCCCGGCCATCGGTCCCGAGCAGGCGCTCGCCGAGCTGCTCGACGGCAACCGCCGCTTCGTCACCGGCGCCCCGCGCCACCCCAACCAGGACGCCGGCCGGCGAGCCGCCGTCGCCGAGCAGCAGCACCCGTTCGCGGTGATCGTCGGCTGCTCCGACTCACGCCTCGCCGCCGAGATCATCTTCGACCGGGGCCTCGGCGACCTGTTCGTGGTCCGGACGGCCGGACACACCACCGGGCCGGAGGTGCTCGGCAGCGTGGAGTACGCCGTCACCGTCCTGGGAACGCCGTTGGTGGTGGTGCTCGGCCACGACTCGTGCGGGGCCGTGCAGGCGGCGCGGGAGGCCGTCGCCACCGGCACGCCGCCCGCCGGTCACCTCGGTGCGGTGGTGGACGCCGTGGTGCCGAGCCTCCGCAGGGCCGCCGCCGACGGCGTGGACGACATCAACGGAATCGTCGACATCCACATCGCGCAGACCGTCGAGGCGCTGCTCGACAGCTCGCCCGTCCTGGCCGCCGAGGTCGTGGCCGGGCGGTGCGGGGTGGTGGGCATGTCGTACCGGCTCGCCGCCGGTGAGGTCCGCCAGGTCGCCGCCGCGCCCGCGGCGCTCGGCGGGGTCGGCCCGGCGGCCGGCGTACGCGGCTGAGCCGTCCCCGGCGACCGAAGGCCAGGCCGCCGAACGCGGCGCCGCAGGAGGCCGTGCGCAGGGCCCGCAGAGCCACGGGAGACCGTACGCGAAAGGGCCGCCCCGGTGCGGGGCGGCCCGTTCGGCGTGCCGTCGCTACAGCAGTGACATGTGGACGTGGTCGGTGTGGTTGGACGGCCCGCTGTACGACTTCCAGCCGGTCGCCGGGAACCAGATCTGCCGGTTCCAGATCACGTAGTAGATGCCGAGCCGGTCGGCGTTGCGGATCAGGAAGGCCGCCAGGTTGTTGCCGTACATCCGGGTGTCGTTGTTGTGCCACGGCGAGAAGCCGCTCTTCTGCAGCGACCAGTCGCAGGCCCGGCCCTTCGGGTGCTCCCAGGGCCCGCCGGGCCGGTAGCAGCCGACGAAGCGGTTGAAGCCGGCCCGCTTGACCTCCTTGTACGCGTGCAGCGTGCGCGGGGTGACGCACCCCGAGGTGGTGGGGTCGGGCTCGCTGCAGGACTCGGGCTTCCAGTCGCCGTCGGCGGTGCGCCCGGGGCCGATCCGGGCCACCGGCGAGGTGGCGGAGACCAGGCCGCCGGTGAAGCCCTTGCCGCCGACGAGGGCGAGGGCCTTCTCGGCCTCCCGCTTCTGCTTCGCCATGATGGCGGTCTGCTTCTGCTGCTCGCGGACCTCGGCGTCGATCGCGAGCTTGGCCAGCTCGGCGCGGCGCTTGATCTCGTTGATCTGGGCGAGCTTCTGGGCGTTCACCATGTTGAGCTCGTCGAGGCCGGTGGCCCGCTCGACGAAGGTGTTGGGGCTGTTGCTCGACAGGAGCATGGCGACCGCGCCGATCCGGCCCGTGCGGTACGACTGTGCCGCGATCTCGCTGACCTGCGGCGCCAGCGCCTGCAGCTCGGCCTCGGCCCGCTTGACCTCCAGGCTCAGCTCCAGCTGGCGCTTCTCGGACTTGGCCAGCTTGGCCTTGGCGGCGCTGTAGTTGCGGTTGGTCGTCTCGATGACCTCGTTGAGCAGGGGTGGATCGTCGTCCTCGTGGCCGGACGGCGTTGCCGGCTTGGGCGCGGCGGACACCGGGAGGGGCCCGGCGAGCACGGTCAGCGCGGCGAACACGGCCACCACGGGTGTCAACCAGCGGCGTAGGGGTGCCGTCACAGTCTTCCCTTCCGTCGACCGCCGACCGGGTTAGCTGACGGGTTCGGGGCGGAAGTGGCCCCTACCGCTGGCGCGGATTCACCCCACGTACCTGGGTTCCCGGCTCGCCGGATGGCGATTGGGCGGTGGCACCGCAGGCGCCGCTGCGCGCCTTCGGCGGTGACCGGCAGCGAGGTTACCCGAGAGCCCTCCTGGGGATCTACGTCCCGATGCCCGCTAAAAGCGTCATTTCGCCATAGCGCTGGGTAACGAGTGACCCAGTCGTCAGGCCTTCCAGCCCACTTGGTCACGTTGAGGAGTGTCACCATGCGCTGTCCGTGCTCCTGTCCGGGTCGGGCCAGCCGCGACGGCCGGCGGGGGATGCGGTCGGGTCGGAGCCGTCCGCGCCGAGGGCCCGCAGGACGTCCGCCCGGTCGTGCGCGGGACGCCGGGTGGCCGGGGTGGCGGGGGCGGGGAGTGCGTTCGCGGTGGGGTCCGGCGTGGTGTCCGTAGCGCCGTCGGCGGCCGGCCCGCCGCGTCCGGCGGTCGTGACGACCGCGGCCAGCCCGGTGGTGAGCGGTACGGCGGCGATCAGGCCGAGCGTGGCCACCGCGCTGCGGACGATCTCCTGGGCCAGGAACTCGCTCGTGAGGATCTGGCTCACCGGACGCGAATCGGCGGTGAGCAGGAGCAGCAACGGCAGGGAGGCGCCGGCGTACGCGAGCACGATGGTGTTCACGGTGGACGCGATGTGCGCCCGGCCGACCCGCGTCGCGGCGCGGTAGAGCTGGAGCCGGGACAGCCCCGGGTTCGCGTGGGCCAGCTCCGTGACGGTGGCGGCCTGGGTGACCGTGACGTCGTCGAGCACGCCCAGCGAGCCGATGATGATGCCGGCCAGCAGCAGGCCGTGCAGGTCCACGTCGGCCTGGAACATCGACAGGGTCGTGGCATCCTCGCTGCCGAAGCCGGTGAGGTGGGTGGCGGCGGTGGCCACCACGCCGAGCACGCCGGTGAGCACCAGGCTGCCCAGCGTGCCCAGTACCGCCACCGAGGTCTGCGCCGTGACGCCGTGCGTCAGGTAGAGCACCACGAACATGATCAGCGCGGCGCCGACCACCGCCACCAGCAGCGGCGGGCGGCCGGCGCTGATGCCGGGGAGCACGAACGTCAGCAGGATGGCGAAGCTCGCGGCCAGGCCGGCGAGCGCCGCGAGGCCCCGCCACCGGCCGAACACGACGATGGCGGCGGCGAAGACCAGCGCCAGCCAGATCAGCGGCATGCCGCGCTGGTGCTCGGCGATGTTCCAGGTCACCGAGGCCGGGTCGGCCGGATCGGTCAACTCCACCAGGACGACCTCGTCGCCGGCCTCGACGACCGGCGCGCCCGGCCCGTCGGGCATCGGCGTGACGACCTCCTGCCCGGCGGCCGGGCCGTCCTCCACCCGTACGCTCACCGTGCCGCACCGCTGCGGCCGGGCGCCGGGCGCCTCCTCCGGCGTCTCCGGCAGGGCCGGGCAGGCCTCGCTCACCACGCGGGTCACCGTGCCGTGGTAGCGGGCCGGGTCGCTGACGTCGGCCGGCGTCGGGGCGTCGCGGGGCCAGAGCAGCAGAGCGGCGACCAGGGTGCCGAGGACGAGGGGGACCACCGCCGCCACGAGGATCCGCCGCACCCGGCGCGGGGCGGGCGGTGCGGGACGGGAATGGTCGGCGCCCATACGAATCTCCCAACGAGTCCGGGGCGGGATACGTGCCGGCGGGACGATCGGTTCAGTACCGACGGCCCGGCGGGGCTGGGCCGTGAGGGTAACCGCCGGGCCGGACGGTCGCCGGGTGGGGGCCGGGGATTCAGCCGCGCTTCATGAGGCGACCGACGGCGGCCATCATCTCGGTGGCCATCTCGTCGGCGCGGCCCTCGGCCGCCCCCTCGTGCATGCAGTGCCGGGCGTGCCCGTCGAGCAGCCCCAGGGCGACCTTGTCGAGCGCGGCCTGGACGGCGGAGATCTGGGTGAGCACGTCGATGCAGTAGCGGTCGTCCTCGACCATCTTCTCGACGCCGCGCACCTGTCCCTCGATGCGGCGCAGCCGTGCGAGCAGCTGGTCCTTGCTGGCGGTGTACCCGCGGGTCGGGGTCGGTGTGGTCATGTCGACAAGGATAGCGTACCCCTGGGGGGTATGCTACGGTGACCACGTGGCCGATACCCCCACGGGGTACCGGTGCACCGACAGGGGAGCAGTCTGTCCGGCAATTACCCCAGGGGGGTATATGCTGGGCAAGGGAAGGAGAGGTCCGATGGTCACCACGACGTACCAGGTGCAGGGCATGACGTGCGGGCACTGCGTGAGCGCGGTCAGCGCCGAGGTCGGCGCCATCCAGGGCGTCAGCGACGTCCGGGTCGACCTGGCGACCGGCCAGGTCACCGTCACCAGCGACAAGCCGCTGGACACCGCTTCCGTTCGCGCCGCCGTCGACGAGGCCGGATACGACCTCGTCGGCGAGTGACCGGCGCCCGACGCAGATCGAGGTACCTCAGATGAACACCGCGATGAAGCTGAGCGGCTTCGCCCTCGGCCTGGCGGCGGTGTTCGGCGCGGCGTACGGGGTCGGCCAGGTGGCCGGCCCCGTCACCCCCACCGCCGAATCCCGCCACGACGGCGCCGAGGAGGCCGGGCACGGCACCGGCGCCGACACCGCGCACGGCACCGACAGCGAGCACGGCGCCGGGCACGGCACCGAGGGCCCGCACCTGCCGGCGGGCCTTCTCGTCTCCGACCGTGGTTACACCCTCACGCCGGTCGCCGCCCCGGCGGGCGAGTTCGCCTTCCGCGTCCTCGGGCCCGACGGACGGCCCGTCACGGCGTACGACGTGGCGCACGACAAGCGCATGCACCTGATCGTGGCCCGGCGCGACCTCTCCGGCTTCCGGCACGTGCACCCCGACCTCGGGTCGGACGGCACCTGGCGGGTCGCCTCGCCGCTCGACGGCCCCGGGGTGTGGCGGGCGTTCGCCGACTTCACCCCGACCGGTGGCGAACCCCTGACTCTCGGTGTCGACGTGACCGTGCCGGGCCCGCTCACCGCCCGGCCGCTGCCCGCCCCGGCGACCAGCACCACGGTCGACGGCTACACGGTCACGCTGGCCGGCGACCCGCAGCCGGGCCGGACGACGGAGTTGACCCTCACCGTCAGCCGGGACGGCGCGCCGGTCACCGACCTGGAGCCCTACCTCGGCGCGTACGGCCACCTGGTGGCGCTGCGCCAGGGCGACCTCGCGTACCTGCACGTGCACCCGGAGGGCGCGCCCGGCGACGGGCGGACCCCGCCCGGGCCGGCCGTCAGGTTCCTGGCCGAGGTGCCGTCCGCCGGCGCCTACCGGCTCTACCTCGACTTCAAGCACGGCGGGACGGTGCGCACCGCGGAGTTCACCGTGGTGGCCGGCACCGCGGCGGCGACCGCCGCACCCGCCCCGAGCGCACCCGCCCCGACCGGCACCGCCACGCACGGCGAACCCGGCCACGGGCACAACTGACAGGAGCCGTGATGACCACCACCAGCAGCAGCCCGCTGCCGACGGCGCCGAACCTCATCGAACTGTCCATCGGCGGGATGACCTGCGCCTCCTGCGCCGCCCGCATCGAGAAGAAGCTCAACCGGATGGACGGCGTCTCCGCGTCGGTCAACTACGCGACCGAGAAGGCCACCGTCCGGTACGCCGACGACGTCACCCCGGACGATTTGATCGCCACCGTCGAGAAGACCGGCTACACGGCGAAGCTGCCCCCGCCGCCCGCCTCGGCGGCCGAGCCGGCCGCCGAGGCGCCGGTCGACGAGCTGCGCCGGCTGCGGACGCGGCTGTGGGCGTCGGTGGCGCTGACCGTACCCGTGATCGTGCTGGCCATGGTGCCCGCCTGGCAGTTCGACTACTGGCAGTGGCTGTCCCTGACCCTGGCCGCTCCGGTGGTGGTCTGGGGTGGCCTGCCGTTCCACCGGGCCGCGCTCGTCAACCTGCGGCACGGCGCCGCGACCATGGACACCCTGGTCTCGGTCGGCACCCTCGCGGCGTTCGGCTGGTCGCTCTGGGCACTCTTCCTCGGCGACGCGGGGATGCCCGGGATGACGCACCCCTTCCGTTTCGACATCACCCGCTCCGCCGGCGCCGGGAACATCTACCTGGAGGCCGCCGCGGGCGTGACCACGTTCATCCTCGCCGGCCGCTACTTCGAGGCCCGCTCGAAGCGGACGGCCGGAGCGGCGCTGCGCGCCCTGCTCGAACTCGGCGCCCGGGACGTCGCCGTGCTGCGCGGCGGGGCGGAGACCCGCATCCCGGTCGACCAGCTCGCCGTCGGGGACCGGTTCGTGGTCCGGCCGGGGGAGAAGATCGCCACCGACGGAGTGGTGGAGGAGGGCACGTCGGCGGTCGACGCGAGCATGCTGACCGGCGAGTCCGTACCGGTCGAGGTCGGCCCCGGCGACGCCGTCGTGGGCGCCACGGTCAACGCCGGCGGCCGGCTGGTCGTCTCGGCGACCCGGGTGGGCGCCGACACCCAGCTCGCCCAGATGGCGCGCCTGGTCGAGCAGGCCCAGAGCGGCAAGGCGGCCGTGCAGCGGCTCGCCGACCGGATCTCCGGCGTGTTCGTCCCGATCGTCATCGCCCTGGCCGTCGGCACGCTGGGCTGGTGGCTCGGCACCGGGGCCGGGCCGACCGCCGCGTTCACCGCGGCGGTGGCCGTGCTGATCATCGCCTGCCCGTGCGCGCTCGGCCTCGCCACGCCGACCGCGCTGCTGGTCGGCACCGGGCGCGGCGCCCAGCTCGGCATCCTGATCAAGGGGCCGGAGGTGCTGGAGAGCACCCGGAAGGTCGACACGGTGGTGCTGGACAAGACCGGCACCGTGACCACGGGCCGGATGACCCTCGTCGACGTACGGCCCGCCGAGGGCACGGACCCGGCCGACCTGCTCCGCCTGGCCGGCGCGCTCGAGGCGGCGTCCGAGCACCCGATCGCCCGGGCGGTCGCCACCGGCGCCGCCGAGGCCGGCACGCTTCCGCCGGTCACCGACTTCGCCAACGTCGAAGGGCTCGGCGTGACCGGCACCGTGGAGGGGCGCGCCGTGCTGGTCGGCCGGCTGCGGCTGCTGCGCGAGCGCGGGTTCGACGTACCCGCGGAGGTGGAGCGGGCCGTGACCGACGCGGAGGCCGCCGGGCGTACGGCCGTGCTGGCCGGCTGGGACGGCCGGGCGCGGGGCGTCCTCGCGGTGGCCGACGTGGTCAAGCCGACCAGTGCGCTCGCCGTGGCCCGGCTGCGCGAGCTCGGACTCCGCCCCGTCCTGCTGACCGGCGACAACGCCACCGTCGCCCGCGCGGTGGCCGCCGAGGTCGGCATCGACGAGGTGATCGCCGAGGTGCTCCCGGCCGACAAGGTGGACGTCGTCGCCCGCCTGCAGCGCGAGGGACGGACCGTCGCGATGGTCGGTGACGGCGTCAACGACGCGGCCGCGCTGGCCCAGGCCGACCTGGGCCTCGCCATGGGGACCGGCACCGACGTGGCCATCGAGGCGTCGGACCTCACCCTGGTTCGCGGCGACCTCACCGTGGCGGCGGACGCCATCCGGCTGGCCCGGCGCACGTTGAACACGATCCGGGGGAACCTGTTCTGGGCGTTCGGCTACAACGTGGCGGCCCTGCCGCTCGCGGCGGCCGGGCTGCTCAACCCGATGATCGCCGGGGCCACGATGGCCCTGTCCTCGGTCTTCGTGGTGGCCAACAGCCTCCGCCTCCGCCGGTTCCGCCCGCTGGACCCCAGCTGACCGCCGCCGCCCGCCCGCGCCACCGCCCGGCCCGCCCCGACCCGCCCCGACCCGCCCCGGCCCGGCTCACCGATGATCATGAGGTTGGCGGGGTGTTCGATCTCCGAAACCCCCGTCAACCTCATGATCGTCGCGGTCGGTGGGGGGGTGGGGGCGGTCGGTGGGGTGGGGTTGAGCGGGCGGGCGGCCGGGTAACCCGGTCGTAGCGACGTCAGGAAGGGGATCCCATGGGCATCGACGACAAGATCAGCAATGCGGCCGAGGACGCGGCCGGCAAGGTCAAGGAGCACGCGGGCCGCGCCACCGACGACGAGCGGCTGGAGGCCGAGGGCCGCAACGACCAGACGGCCGCGAACCTCAAGCAGGCCGGCGAGAAGGTCAAGGACGCCTTCAAGAGCTGACACATCGGCGTACGCGCGCCGGGCCGGTGACCACCGGCCCGGCGCGCCGCCGTCCCGCCCCCGCGTGTCCCGGCCCACCGCGCGATCGTTTGGCAGGTCGGGGTGACGCGCGGACGGGGACGCCGACCACGGAACGGGAGACAGCATGTCCCAGCCCACGTCGATCGTCCGGTGGGCCGCCGCGGCGGCCGCGCTGGCGCTGCTCACCGGCTGCCAGACGTCCGGGACGGAGACGGGCGGACCCGCACCCACCACACCCGCCGCGCCCACGACCGGTGCCGCGTCGACGCCCACCACCAGCCCCTCACCGGTCACGGCGGCCAACACCGTCGAGGTGTGTCAGGCCGTCGACCGGCTCGTCATCGCCGCCAGCCGGAAGATCGCCGCGGACTCGACCGCGGCGACCGAGCGCGAGCTGACCGGCGAGCAGATCAGCGCCCAGCTCCGGCGGACCCTCGGCGACCTCGCCGACGACGTACGCGCACAGGCCCGCCGCGCGCAGGACCAGGAGGTCCGGGCGCTGCTCGGTGACACCGCGGACCGGATCGACGCGGGCGCCCGCGCCCAGCGCCCGGCCGCCTGGCTGGACAGCACCTTCACGAGGATCCCGGCCACCCTCATGCGGGAGTGCCGCCCCTGAGGACGCGTCCCTGAGGTGGCCCCGTGACGCACGTCCGCCACCCCTGGGTGCCAACCCCCACTTCCCCCTCGACCGCGCCGGCGGCTCTGTGCACCATGGATCGACGCGGCTAGCTTCCCTCGGCATGTGGACACGCAGATTCGCCGGCTGGGCGGCGGTGGCCGCGATGGCCGTCGCGCTGGTCGGCCCCGCCGCGCCCGCGGCAGAGGCGGCCGGACCGCACCGCGAGTGGACGATCTCCTGGCAGCGCTGTGCGGCGGACCCGACCGCCGAGTGCGGGACGCTGTCGTTGCCGGTCGACTGGGACGAGCCGGACGGTGAGCGGTTCACGCTGGCGCTGGCCCGGCGCGCCGCCACGGACCCGGCGGCCCGGGTCGGCTCGCTGGTGTTCGGTCCGGGAGGTCCGGGCGACAGCGGTGTGCAGCGGGTGCTGACCGGCATGCACCGCTTCAGCGACGACCTGCGGCGTCGCTTCGACATCGTCAGTTTCGACCCGCGCGGCGTCGGCGGCAGCAACCCCGTCCGGTGCGCCACCGACCTGCTCGCCGCACAGCCGCACGTGATCGCCGACCAGGCGCAGTTCGCGGCCACGATCGAGAACAACGCGCTGCTGCGGGCCGACTGCCGCGCCCGGACCGGCCCGCTCTTCGACCCCGTCGACACCCGGAGCGCGGCGCGGGACCTGGACGCCGTCCGGGCCGCGCTGGGGGAATCCCGGCTGACCTTCCACGGCAGCTCGTACGGCACGCTGCTCGGGCTCCAGTACGCCGAGCTGTTCCCCCACCGGGTACGCGCCATGGTGCTGGAGAGCGTGGTCGACCACAGCCTCGGCACCCGGTCCTTCCTGGACACCCAGGCCGTCGCCGCCCAGGACTCGTTCGACGAGTTCGTGGCCTGGTGCGCGGCGGCCACCCGGTGCGCCCTGCACGGGCAGGACGTCCGTGAGGTCTGGGCGGGCCTGCGGGCCCGCGCCGAGCGCGGTGACCTCACCGACCCCGACCGGCCCGGAACGCGGCTGACGCCGTACCTGCTCAGCCGGCTCGCGCAACGGGCGCTCTACGGCCCGGACTGGCCCGGGCTCGCCGACGACATCGCCACCATGGCGACCGCCCCGGCCGCCGCCGTCGCCCCGGCCTCCCCGGCCTCCCCGGCCGCCGCCGTCGCCCCGGTGGCGTCCGCCGCGACGGCGGCTCACCCGGCGGCGCCCGTGACCGGTGCAGAGGACCAGGCCACCCCGTACCCCTTCGCGGTCTTCTGCCAGGACTGGTCGCTGCCGGTGCGCGACCACCGGGAGTACGCGAAGCACCTGCGCCGGCTCACCCGCCTCGCCCCCGACCTGCGGTATCCGCAGGCGGTCTTCGCGGTCTCGACCTGCCTGGGCACGCCGACGGTCGCGAACCCGCAGCACCGCCTGAAGGTACGCACCGACGTGCCGTTGCTCCTGGCCGCCACCCGGCACGACCCGGCCAGCGGCTACGAGTGGGCGACCAACGTCGCGCGGCAGATCGGCCGGCACGGTGTGCTCGTGACGTACGAGGGTTCGGGACACGGCAGCTACACGACGAGTCCCTGCATGGAAGCGGTCGTGGACCGGTACCTCGTCGGCGGCGTGGCACCGGCCCGGGGCACCCGGTGCCCCGCGGTGGATCTCACCTCCTGAGCCGGTGCCGGCTCCCGGGCGTCCCCGTCCGACGGCCGGGCGCCGGCACGTGCGGCGCCACCTCCGGCGCCGGACGCAGGCACGTCCGGCCCAGCCTGCGACGGCCCGGCGCCGGCAGGTGCGGCCGGCCGGCATGTCCGGCCGCCGGGCACGACCGGTCAGCGCGGCACGGCCACGTAGCTGGTCACCGTACTCATGGATCGGCCGCCGTCGCTTCGGCGGCGAGCCGGGCGGCCCGCAGTTCGAGGTAGCGCTGTTCGGGGAGGCTCGTGGTGGCCCGCGCCGCGGCCAGGTACGCCTTCCGCGCCGGCCCGGGCTCGCCGGCCAGCTCCAGCAGATGGGCGCGGACGGCGTCGACCCGGTGGTGCCCGGCCGTACGCGCGTCCTCGGCGAGCGGCGCGAGCAGGGCGAGTCCCGCCCGGGGACCGTCCACCATGGCCACCGCGACCGCCTGGTTCAGGGTGACCATCGGGTTGGGCGCGATCCTCGCGAGCAGCCGGTAGAGCGCGAGGATCTGCGGCCAGTCGGTCTCGGCGGCCGAGGGCGCCTCCGCGTGGACCGCGGCGATCGCCGCCTGGAGCTGGTACGGGCCGGGCGCCGACCAGGTCAGCGACTCGGTGACGAGGGCGACCCCCTCGTCGATGGCGGCCGCGTCCCACAGGGTGCGGTCCTGCTCGGCCAGGGGCACCAGTTCCCCGCCCGGCCCGACCCGGGCGGCCCGGTGCGCGTCGGTGAGCAGCATGAGCGCGAGCAGTCCGCTCACCTCGCCCTCGTGGGGGAGGAGCGTGTGCAGCATCCGGGTCAACCGGATGGCCTCGCCGGTCAGTTCGGCGCGGTGCAGGTCGGGCCCGCTGGAGGCGGTGTACCCCTCGTTGAAGATCAGGTAGAGCACCTGGAGCACGGCGCCCAGCCGCTGGTCCCGCTCGGCCGGCGACGGCATGGTGAACCGCGCCCCCGTCGCCTCGATCCGCTGCTTGGCCCGCCGGATCCGCTGGCTCATCGTCGCCTCGGGGACCAGGTACGCCCGGGCGATCTGCGCCGTGCTGAGGCCGCCCACGGCCCGCAGGGTCAGCGCCACCTGCGCCGACCGGGCCAGCGCGGGGTGGCAGCACAGGAACAGCAGGCGCAGCGTGTCGTCGCCGACCGGGGGCTCCGCGTCCGCCGGGGGCGCCACCGCCGCCGGCTCGCGTACGGCCACCGCGACCTCGCGGTCCCGCCGGGCGCGCTCGCTGCGCCACTCGTCGGTGAGCCGCCGGGTCGCCACGGTGAGCAGCCATGCTCGGGGGTTGTCCGGCACCCCCTGCTCCGGCCACTGGAGGGCGGCGGCGAGCAGCGCCTCCTGGACCGCGTCCTCGCAGAGGTCGAACTGGCCGTGCCGGCGGACGAGCAGGCCGAGGACCTGCGGCGCCATGACGCGCAGCAGCTCCTCGACCTCGCGCGACCCGTCGCTCACATCTCCGTCCCGGCCTCGTCCATGATCGGCCGGACCTCCATGACGCCGCCGTAGCGCACGTCCGGCCAGCGCCGCGCGATCTCCACGGCCCGCTCCGGGGTGTCGCAGTCGACGGCCACGTACCCGGCGAACTGCTCCTTGCTCTCCATGAACGGCCCGTCGACGACCTCGGGGTGCCCACCGCCCAGCCGGATCGTCCGCGTCTGCGACGGGTCGGCCAGCGCCTGCCCGCCGATCAGCTCCCCGGACTCGGTGAGCTCCTTCATGATCTCGTCGACCTCGCCGAAGAGGGCGACGCGCTCCTGCTCGGACAGCTCCTCGACGAAACCGGGCCGGTTCCAGATCAACAGCATGTACTTCACGGTCTGCTCCTCGTGTCCTGGCCGCACCCGGTGGGGGCGGCTCACCCAGGGGTCGGAGCCGACGCCCCGTTCCCTACACCCGCCCGAAAGAAGATCCCAGAAATGTCGCGCCGACAGGGCGGTGCCACGGCCGCCCGGCGCCGGTTCCTCGTCGATCACGCGGTTGCGGTGGGCGACAAAAGCCTTGACGGTGCTCATACCGGGCATCACAGTGCATGATCCACGGGGTGGCGGCGGGGCGGTGGGTCAGCGGCGGCGGCGCCGGCTCGGGACCTGCCGGGTCGGCCGCCCGTCGAGGGACGCCCGGTCGGCGGCCGACGTGCCGGACGCCCAGCCCTCCGCGTCCCGGATGGTCAGCCGCTGCCGGGTGACCCCCGGGAAGAACACCTCCATCCGCTCCCGGACCGCGTCGCTCCGCGCGGCGAGCACCGGAAGCAGGCGCTCCCCGCCGGACTCCTCCGCGGCCTGCCGGTCCGCGGCCTCGGTGGCCGCGCGCAGCCGCTCCCCGATCCGCAGCGCGAACGCGTTCAGGAAGGACTCGTCGTAGCCGCGCGTCCGCCGCCCGCCGGTCGCCGCGCGGCGCTCGCCCCGGCCACGCAGCATCGCGGCGGTGGCCTGCACGAGCAGCGACGTGTAGAGCAACTCGACCGCTTCCAGGTCGGCCGGCCAGCCCAGCACGGTGGCGAAGCCGAGCTCCTCGGACCACACCGACTCGCAGCGGTTCGCCGCCGCCACCTCCTGCACCAGCAGCGCCTTCGCGCCGGCGTACGGGGCGTCGGTGCCGAGTCGCACGCCGCCGGGCAGCTCGTCGCGCGGCGCCCCGGCCGCCAGCAGTGCCTCGTCGAGGCTGTGCCGGGCGATCAGCTCCTGGGCCTTGCCGGTCAGCGCCTCGGCCTCGGCCGGGAACGTCGTCGACTCCGCCTTCGCCAGCAGCGCCCGCACCCGGTCGAGGATCCGGGAGCCGCTGCCACCGGCGCCGAGGCGGGCCGGCTGGGCGGTCGCCGTCGCCCCCGGTGGTGGACGCAGCACGGCGATCGGCGGCAGCCCCGCCACGAGCGCCAGCGCGTCGACCGCCTCCCGTAGCGCGGTCACCCGGTCCACGCCCTCCCGCCGCGCCCAGGCGGCGAGGTGCCGGTCGTCGTCCCACCACACCCGGGCGTCCAGGTCCCGCAACTGGTCGTCCCACCACGCCGGGACCGGCTCGGGCAGGTCACGTCGCTGCGCGGCCATCGCGTCCCGCAGCAGCCCGGCCGCCCGGGGGCCGAGGCGGCGCTGCGCGATGCGCGCCAGGTCGGCCGGCTGCCAGCCGCGCGGCCAGAGCTGACCCACGTCGCGGGCGAGGCGCCGCAGGAGCGCGGCGTCCACGTCCGCCGCGCCGTCCGCGGCGCCGGTGCCCACCACGAGCCGGTCCAGCTGCCGCTCCGCGAGGCGTACGTCGCTGCCGCGGGCCGCCGCGAGCGCGTCGGCGATCAACTCGTCGGCGTCCGGCACGGCGTGGTCCCTCCTCGGCGGCGGCCCGGTGCCGCCACCAGGATCATGCCCCGCCCGGCCGCCGGCGTCGGAGCGGGAGTCCGAACGTGCCCTCTGAGCATGTCCCGTCCCGTTCGGGGTAGTCCGGGACCGAACGCGAGGTGAGGCGGGTACGCGATGGACGATCGGCGGTCGACGGCGGCCGGTGCGGTGATCGGGGTCGCGGTGATGGCCGCCGTGGACGAGATCGTCTTCCACCAGGTGCTCGGCTGGCACCACTTCTACGACCGGTCCACCCCGTCGGTGGCGCTGCTCTCCGACGGGCTGCTGCACGCGGCCGAACTGCTGGCCCTGGTCGGCGGCTTCTTCTGGTTCGCCGACCTGCGCCGCCGGGGCGTGCTGGCCGCACGGTCCGCCTGGGGCGGGTTCCTGCTCGGTGCCGGCGCGTTCCAGCTCTTCGACGGGATCGTGGACCACAAGGTGCTGCGGCTGCACCAGATCCGGTACGGGGTGCACCTGCTGCCGTACGACGTGGTGTGGAACGTGGCGGGCGCCGTACTCCTGCTCGCCGGCGCGGCGCTCACCTGGCGGGCCTGGTCCCGCCCGGCCGGCACCCCGTGACCGTGGGCGCGGACCCGCTGCCGCTGGCGGCCGTCGCCCTCCTGGCGTCCGCGTACCTCTTCGGGGTCTCCCGCGACCGGCGCGGCTGGCGCCGCCGGCGGACCGCGGCCTGGCTCGCCGGCTGCGCCCTGCTGGCGGCCGCCCTGGGCCCGCCGGCCCTGTTGCCGCCCGGTCCGAGCGGCCACATGGCCCAGCACCTGCTGCTCGGGATGCTGGCCCCCGTCGCGCTGGTGTTCGGCGCCCCGGTGACGCTGCTGCTGCGCGTCGCGCGCCCGCCGGTACGCCGCGCCGTGGGGCGCCTGCTGCGCTCCCGCCCGGTGCACCTGCTCGGCCATCCCGCCACGGCGGTGCTGCTCGGCACGGGCGGGCTCTACCTCGTCCTGCTCACCCCGCTGTACGCCGCGGCGGAGAGCCACCGGTGGCTGCACCACGGGCTGCACCTGCACTACCTGCTCGCCGGGTACCTGTTCGCCTGGTCGGTCGCCGGCCCCGACCCGGCGCCCCGGCGCCCCGGCCTGCCGGTACGCGCCGGCGCCCTGTTCGTCGCGGCGGCCGGGCACGCGGTGCTCGCCAAGTACCTCTACGCCCGCGCCGACACGCTCCCGCCGGGTCTCGACGGGCGGGACGTCGCCGCGCTGCGCGAGGCCGCCCGCCTCATGTACTACGGCGGCGACCTCGCCGAACTGCTGCTCGCCACCGCGCTCTTCGCCGCCTGGTACCGCCGAAGGGCTCCGCGGGCCGGCGGCCGGGCCGGCACCCCGCCCCACACCCGGCCGATCGGCCGACTGGCCTCCCATGATCATGCCGGGGAATACTGGCGGGCGTGACCGCGCCGACCTCGCCGAACCGTCCGGGTGCCGCGTCCGCCCTGCGTTTCGTCACCGAACTGGTCGCCTGGGTGGCCACGCCGTGGGCGCTCGCGCCGCACTCGGTGGCGCTGGCGGTCGCCTCGGTCGTCGTCCTCGTCGGCCTGCCCACCGTCTTCGCGACACCCGGCGACAAGCCGCGGGTGATGGTGCCCGCTCCGGGCCCGGTCACCGTCGGTCTCGTGCTGCTCCAGCTCGTGGCGGCGGTGGTGTCGTCCTGGCTGGCCTGGCCGGCGCCGGTCGCGGCGGTGGTGACCGCCCTGGCTGGACTGACCGTGGTGCTGGAGGTGCCGCGCTGGCGGTGGCTGCTCGGCCGGGACCGGACGGGTCAGCCGCGGCGGGCCTGATTCCGCCGTCGGTCGACCTCCGCGCCCCGGCCCGCGATGGCCGCCACGGGCAGGCCGGCGGCGCGACCGGCCGTCAGGTGGGCCGGTACTCCACCTCGGGGCGTCCGGGCGTGCCGTAGCGCGGGTTCCGGGTCACCCGGCCGGTGTCGGCGAGGTGTTCCAGGTAGCGCCGGGCGGTGACGCGGGACATCCCGGTGTGTTCGGCGACCTCGGAGGCGGAGAGCCCGGGCCGGCGGCGCAGCACGTCCAGCACGGCGTCGAGGGTCGGCGCGACGAGCCCCTTCGGCAGTGTGCCCGGCGCGGTGCCGCGCAGGGTGGCGAGCATCCGGTCCACCTCGTGCTGGGCGGCGACCGCCCCGCCGGCCGAGGTCTGCCGCCGGTATTCGGCGTAGCGTTCGAGCTTGTCCCGGAACGCGGCGAACGTGAACGGCTTGAGCAGGTAGTGGGTCACGCCGAGGGCCACCGCGGCACGGACCATGGCGAGGTCGCGGGCCGAGGTGACGGCCAGCACGTCCGCGTCGTTGCCCGCCGCCCGCATCGCCCGGCACAGGTCCAGACCGGGCATGTCGGGCAGGTGCAGGTCGAGCAGCACCAGGTCGACGGCGTCGTCTCCGGTACGCCGCAGCGCCCGCAGCGCGTCCCGCGCGGTGCGCGCCACCCCGACCACCCGGAATCCGGTCACCCGTTCCGTGTACGCGCGGTGCGCCTCGGCGATCAGCTCCTCGTCCTCGACGACGAGCACCCGGACGTCGCTCACGCCGGCACCTCGCCGCGCTCGGCGCCGGACGGGGCCACGGGCAGCCGGACCCGGAACACCGTCCCGCCCTCGGGGGCCGCGTGCACCTCGTGCCGGCCGCCGTGCCGGGCGAGCACCTGGCCGACCAGGGCCAGGCCCAGCCCCCGGCCGCTGGCCTTGGTCGACCAGCCCCGGCGGAACGCGTCGGCGACCCGCTCGGGCGGCAGCCCGGCGCCGCTGTCGGTCACCTCGACCAGCACCTCGCCGTCGGCCTCGGCCACGTGGACGCGTACCCGTCGGGGCGGTTCCCCGGCGGCGACGGCCTCCAGCGCGTTGTCGACGAGGTTGCCCACGACGGTGAGCAGATCCCCCGCCGGCAGCGCGCCGACGTCGAGCCGGGAGGCCGGGTCGACGGTCAGCTCGACGCCGCGTTCGGCGGCCTGCGCCGACTTGCCGAGCAGCAGCGCGGCGAGCGCCGGTTCGGCGATGGCACCGACGACCTGGTCGGTGAGCTGCTGGGCGAGCGCCAGCTCCTCGGTGGCGAGCCGGACGGCCTCCTCGGTACGGCCCAGCTCGACCAGGGTGAGCACGGTGTGCAGCCGGTTCGCGGCCTCGTGCGCCTGGGACCGGAGCGCCTCGGTGAGCCCTCGCACCGAGTCCAGCTCACTCGTCAGGGCCCGCAGGTCGGTGTGGTCGCGCAGGGTGAGCACCGTGCCCATGGCCCGCCCGCCGCTGCCGGTGGGCCGCAGGTTGGCCACCAGGGCGCGGTCCGCCGTCAGGATCAGCTCGTCCCGAGCGGGCTGACCGGCCGTGATGAGGTCGGCCAGGGCGGCGGGGAGGTCGACCTCGGCCACCGGCCGGTCGACCAGCGGCGCGTCGGCGGACAGCCCCAGCAGGCGGCGGCCCTCGTCGTTGATCAACGCGATCCGCCGGTCCGGGCCGATCACCACGAGACCCTCGCCCACCGAGTGCAGGACCGCGTCGTAGTACTCGTACATCCGGGTCATCTGCTCCGGGCCGAGCCCGTGGGTCTGCCGCCGCAGCCGGCGGCTGAGCAGCCAGGAGCCGGCGGCGGCCAGGGCCAGCGCGGCGGCGGTGGCGGCGATGAGCACGGGCGACCTCGCGAGCAGTTCCCGGTTGATCGCCTCGGTGGTGATGCCGACCGACACCAACCCGATCACCGTGCCGTCGGCGGCGCGGACCGGGACCACGGCACGGACCGACTCGCCGAGCGTTCCCGTGTTGATGACGGTGAAGGGTCGCCCGGCCAGGGCCGGTGCGATCTCGCCGATGAACGGGCGGCCGATCTGGGCCGGGTCGGTGTGCGAGTAGCGGGTCCGGTCCGGGGCCATGACCACCACGAAGTCGGTCCGTGTGGCGAGCCGGATCGACTCCGCGTACGGCTGGAGGGTGGCGGACGGGTCGGCGGAACGCAACGCCACGGCCACCTCGGGTGACCGGGCCACGGTCTCGGCGACGGACAGCACCTCCTCGCGGGCCGCGTGCCGCGCGTCGGCACGGGCGACCAGCGCGACGCCCACGGTGGCCGCCGCCACCAGCAGCGTGACCACGACGACCTGGAGGGCGAACAGCTGCCCCGCGATGCTCCACTTCCGTCGGGTCATGTCTCCTCGTCGTGGCGGGCGTGCGGCACGGCCGGCGTACAGGTCCGGTGAACAGAATGAACGCAAGGCTGATTCCGGTTGAGACCTGCGCCACAGTCTCTGCCATGCAGACCCCCACCACCAGCACACCGGCTGCGCGGCCCCGGCGGGACCGCACCCACCTCCTCTATCTCGCGGTGATCGTCGCCGTCCTGGCGGGCATCGTCCTCGGCTTCGTGGCCCCCGACGCGGCGCAGGAACTCAAGCCCCTGGGCACCGGCTTCGTCGCGCTGATCAAGATGATGATCAGCCCGGTCATCTTCTGCACCATCGTGCTCGGCGTCGGCTCCGTACGGCAGGCCGCCAAGGTGGGCAAGGTCGGCGGACTGGCGCTGGGCTACTTCCTGGTCATGTCGACCGTCGCGCTGGCCATCGGCCTGGTGGTCGGCAACGTGATCCACCCCGGGAGCGGGCTCCAGCTGAGCAGCGAGCTGGCCGAGGCGGGCCAGAAGGCCGCGGGCGCCGAGAGCGAGGGGACCGTCGACTTCCTGCTCGGCATCATCCCGACCTCGCTGCTGTCGGCGCTCACCGGTGGCGAGGTGCTCCAGACCCTGCTGGTCGCCCTCCTGGTCGGGTTCGCCGTGCAGGGGATGGGCAGCCGGGGCGAGCCCGTGCTGCGGGCCGTCGGCATCGCCCAGCGCCTGGTCTTCAAGATCCTCACCATGGTCATGTGGCTGGCGCCCATCGGCGCCTTCGGCGCCATCGCCGCCGTGGTCGGCGCGACCGGGGTGGACGCGCTGAAGAGCCTCGCCCAGATCATGCTCGGCTTCTACGCCACCTGCCTGATCTTCGTACTGGTGGTGCTCGGCGCGCTGCTCTGGTTCGTGGCCCGGATCTCGATCTTCTCGCTGCTGCGGTACCTGGGTCGGGAGTTCCTGCTGATCGTGTCCACGTCGTCGTCGGAGTCCGCGCTGCCGCGGCTCATCGCGAAGATGGAGCACGTCGGGGTCAGCCGGCCGGTCGTCGGCATCACGGTGCCCACCGGGTACTCCTTCAACCTCGACGGCACCGCCATCTACCTGACGATGGCCTCGTTGTTCATCGCCGCCGCCATGGGCGACCCGCTCTCCGTGGGTGAGCAGGTCTCGCTGCTCGTCTTCATGATCATCGCGTCCAAGGGCGCCGCCGGCATCACCGGCGCCGGCCTCGCCACCCTCGCGGGCGGCCTCCAGTCGCACCGGCCGGACCTGGTCGACGGCGTCGGCCTCATCGTGGGCATCGACCGGTTCATGTCCGAGGCGCGCGCGCTCACCAACTTCGCCGGCAACGCGGTGGCCACCGTCCTCATCGGCCGCTGGACCGGCGAGTTCGACCGGGAACAGGCTCTCGCGGTCCTCTCCGGCGAACGGCCGTTCGACGAGGCCACCATGCTCGACGAGCACCACGACGGGCCCGATCCCGAGCCGGAACAGCCGGCGGGCGCGGAGCCGGCCGAGAAGGTCGGCACGGGCGGGCGCTGACCGGCGGCGGGGGCGCCAGCGCCCCCGCCGTCCGCTGCCGGCGGCACGGTCCCGGTGCCGCCGGCAGCACCGGCGTCCGCACGGGCCGGTCAGGGCATGGACGACGCCGGCGGCGCCGGCGTGAGCACGGGCGGGCCGGTCGGCTCCCGACCACGGGCGACGCCGGCGGCGCCGGCGTCCGCACGGCCGCCGTCAGGGGCGGGCCGGCCAGCTCTCCAGCACGGACGACACGGGCAGCACGTCCCGGTCCGGATCGGGCGCGGGGCGCGGGGGCGGTGCCGGCGTACGGTCGAACCGGGGCGCCGGCGCCGGCTGGATCTGCCCGCCGACCTCGACGAACGTGCCCCGGGCGGCGTTGTGCGGGTGCCGGTGCGCCTCGGTGGGGGCGAGCACCGGCGCCACGCACGCGTCGAGGTCGGCGAAGACAGCGGTCCACTCGTCGCGCGTCCGGCTCCCGAACCGTTCGGCGAACCGGCGGCGCAACTCGTCCCAGCCGGCCGGGTCGTACTGGGGCGGCAGGTCGGGATCGTCGGCCAGCCCGAGGCCGGTGAGCAGGGCCGTGTAGAAGGCCGGTTCCAGCGCGCCGACCGCCATGAAACCGCCGTCGGCGGTGCGGTACGTGTCGTAGAACGGTGCGCCGCCGTCGAGGAGGTTCCGCCCCCGGGGCGCGGGCCAGAGGCCGCTGCCCATCATCCCGTGCAGGAACGCGGTGAGCAGCGCCGAACCGTCCACCATGGCGGCGTCCACCACCTGCCCGACACCGGAGCGTTCCCGCTCCAGCAACGCGGCCAGCACCCCGACGGCGAGCAGCATCCCGCCCCCGGCGAAGTCGCCGAGCAGGTTCAGCGGGGCGTGCGGGCGCTCCCCGGCGCGGCCCAGCGGCTCCAGCGCGCCGGCCACCGCGATGTAGTCGATGTCGTGACCGGCCCGTGCCGCCAGCGGCCCGTCCTGACCCCAGCCGGTCATCCGCGCGTACACGAGGCGCGGGTTGCGGGCCCGGCAGACCTCCGGCCCGAGGCCCAGCCGCTCGGCCACCCCCGGCCGGTACGCCTCGACCAGCACGTCCGCACGCTCCACGAGACGCAGCAGGTCGGCCACGCCCTCCGGCGACTTCAGGTCCAGCTGGGTGACCCGCCGGCCGCGCTGCAACGGCCCGCCCGCCGGGGCGGCCAGGCGCCCGGCGGCGGGGCCACCGGGCCGGTCCACCCGGAGCACGTCGGCGCCGAGGTCGGCGAGGACCATGCAGCCGAACGGCGCCGGCGCGAGGCTCGCCAGCTCCACCACGCGTACGCCCGCCAGCGGGCCCCCGGACCGTGGACGGGAGGTGCCCGCCTCAGAGGGCACGGGCGATCAGCTCCTTCATGATCTCGTTGGTCCCGCCGTAGATCTTCTGGGCGCGGGCGTCGGCGTACATGCGCGCGATGGGGTACTCGGTGGTGTAGCCGTAGCCGCCGAACAGTTGCAGGCAGCGGTCGACGACCTCGCACTGCCCCTCGGTGAGCCAGTACTTCGCCATGGCGGCCGTGGCCACGTCGAGGTCGCCGCGCGCGTGCCGGGCGACGCAGTCGTCCAGGAAGACCCGGCTGGCCCGGGCCCGGGTGGCGCACTCGGCGAGCACCATGCGGGTGTTCTGGTGCCCGAGCAGCGGCTTGCCGAACGCCGTCCGCTCCTTGGCGTACGCCACGGTCAGCTCGACGGCTCGCTCCATGGCGGCGACCGCGCCGATCCCGATCACCAGCCGCTCCTGCGGGAGCTGCTGCATGAGCTGCACGAAGCCGAGGCCCTCGGCGCCGCCCAGCAGGTTCGCCGCCGGCACCCGGAGCCCGTCGAAGAACAGCTCGGCGGTGTCGTTGGCGTGCAGACCGATCTTGGAGAGCAGCCGGCCCCGGCGGAAGCCCTCCGGCGCGTCGCCGACCTCGCAGACGAGCAGCGAGATCCCGGCGGCGCGCTGCTCCGGGTCGGTCTTCGCGGCCACGATGACCAGGTCGGCCAGCCCGCCGTTGGTGATGAACGTCTTCGCGCCGCTGATCACGTAGTCGTCGCCGTCGCGGACCGCACGGGTACGCATCGCCTGGAGGTCCGAGCCGCCGTCGGGCTCGGTCATCGCGATCGCGCCGACCAGCTCGCCACTGCACAGGCCGGGCAACCACCGGCGCTTCTGCTCCTCGGTGCCGTACGCCACCAGGTAGCCGGTCACGATGCCGCTGTGCACGGCCAGGCCGAGGCTGGTCTCCCCGGCGTACGCCTGTTCGTGGAGCAGCACCGCCTCGTGGGTGAAGTCGCCGCCCCCGCCGCCGTACTGCTCGGGGACGGAGAGGCCGAGTAGGCCCAGCTCGCCGGCGCGGCGGTAGTGCTCCCGGTCGGGGTGGCCCTGCGCGAGCAGCCGCTCGGTGTGCGGCAGCACCTCCTTCGTGAAGAAGGTGCGGGCCAGGTCGGCCAGGTCGTCGTGCTCCGGCTTGCGCCAGGGGTGGGGCGTCGGCATGGCCCCACCCTCGTGCCCGGTCACCGGCGTGTCAACAGCCCTCGATCAGCTCCGAAAGGGGCGGCGGAGCGTCGGGGTTTCGCCCCGGGAGCCCCGGGACGGGGGCCGTGAAACCGCGGTGAAACCGCCGTGATCCCGGCCGGCCGCACGCTTCTCCCATGACGACGACCTCACGACGGCCGGCGATCGCCGCGACCGGCCTCCGCAAGACGTACGGCGAACACGTCGTGCTCGACGGCATCGACCTCCATGTCGCCGAGGGGACCGTGTTCGCGCTGCTCGGCCCGAACGGGGCCGGCAAGACGACCACCGTCCACATCCTCTCCACGCTGATCCGGGCCGACGCCGGCGACGTGCGGGTGCTGGGTCACGACCTCACCCGGGAACCGGACCGGGTCCGCGCCGGCATCGGTGTGACGGGGCAGTTCTCGGCGGTCGACGGGCTGCTCACCGGCGCCGAGAACCTGAAGCTCATGGCCGACCTGCTCCATCTGGGCCGGGCGGCGGGCCGGCGGCGGACCGCCGACCTGCTGGAGCGCTTCGATCTCGTCGACGCGGCGGGCAAGCCGGCGGCCACCTACTCCGGCGGGATGCGCCGCCGGCTCGACCTGGCGATGACGCTCGTCGGCGAGCCGCGGCTGATCTTCCTCGACGAGCCGACCACCGGCCTGGACCCGCGCAGCCGCCGGGCGATGTGGCAGATCATCCGCGACCTGGTGGCGGGCGGGGTGACCATCTTCCTCACGACCCAGTACCTGGAGGAGGCCGACCAGCTCGCCGACCGGATCGCCGTGCTGGACCACGGCCGGCTGGTCGCCGAGGGCACCGCCGAGGAGCTGAAGCGGAGGGTGCCCGGCGGGCACATCCGGCTGCGCTTCGCCGACGGCGACGCACTGGCGCTGGCCTCCCGCGTCCTCGGCGACGCACCACGCGACGAGGAGGCGCTCACCCTCCGGGTGCCCAGCGACGGCGGCGTCCGCTCGCTGCGCGCCCTGCTCGACCGGCTCGACGACGCGGCCGTGGAGGTCGAGTCGCTGAGCGTGCACACGCCCGACCTCGACGACGTCTTCCTCACCCTCACCGGCCACCCGACCCAGGAGAAGGTCAGCGCATGAGCACCATGGCCCACACCCTCAGCGACTCCGCGACCATGCTGCGGCGCAACCTGCGCCACATGCAGCGCTACCCGTCACTGACTCTGATGATCATCGGAATGCCGGTGGTCTTCCTGCTGCTCTTCGTCTACGTCTTCGGCGGCACCCTCGGCGCCGGGCTCGGCGGCACGTCCGGCGGCCGGGCCGAGTACGCCACGTACGTCACCCCCGGCATCCTCCTGATCACCATCGCCGGGGTGGCGCAGGGCACGGCCATCTCGGTGGCGATGGACATGACCGAGGGCATCGTGGCCCGCTTCCGCACCATGTCGATCGCCCGGGTGTCGGTGCTGACCGGTCACGTCGTCGGCAGCCTCATCCAGACCATGCTCGGTCTCGCGGCGGTCACCGGGATCGCCCTGCTGGTCGGCTTCCGTCCCACCGCGAATCCGGTCGAGTGGCTGGCGGCCACCGGGCTGCTCGCCGCCGTCACGTTCGCGATCACCTGGCTGTCGGTCGCCCTCGGCATGGTGAGCAAGAGCGTGGAGACCGCGAGCAACCTGCCCATGCCGCTGCTGCTGCTCCCGTTCCTCGGCAGCGGGTTCGTCCCCACCGACTCGATGCCCGCGGGACTGCGCTGGTTCGCCGAGTACCAGCCGTTCACGCCGGTGATGGAGACGCTGCGCGGCCTGCTCGTCGGCGGGCCGATCGGCTCCAGCGCGACGCAGGCGCTCGCCTGGTGCGCCGCCATCTCGTTGCTCGGCTACCTCTGGGCACGCCGCCTCTACGACCGGGACGCCTCGCGGTGACCGCCGGCGCGGGCGGCCAGCGCCGACAACGCGGCCGCCCGCAGCTCGGCCGGATCGAGGGCGGCGTACGACGACACCGCGTCGGCGTACGCCGCCTTGTCCGCCTGCTCGGCCTCGTGCCGGGCCGTGACCGAGGACATCGTGGGCTGGAAGTCCTTGAGGAAGCGGAACCGCTCCGCCAGGGCGACCAACCGGGCGCCGGTGGCGGCGGCCACCGCGTCGCCGGTGCGCCGGGCCCGCTCGATGTCCACCATGGCGAGCGCCAGGAGGAGCGTGCCGCAGGTGGGCTGCTCCGCCACGAACGCGGGCGGGTTCACGGCCGGGTTCGCGAGCATCCGGCACAGGTGGCCGGCCAACTCGTCGGGCAACGCGGGAACGAGGTCGAGCCGGCCGCACCGCGCGTGCGCGACGACGGCGACCGCCTGGATCTGGAGGCCCCACGGGGTCGCACCGGACGTGTCCGCCTCGAACAGCGGATCGACGGACGCGGTGACCTGCGCGACCGCCTGCCGCCACAGGTCGAGTCCGCGGTCGGCCTCGCCGCGCCACAGCCGGACCTCCGCCCGGACGCCCAGCGCGAACGACGCCAGCCCGTACGCGTCGCCGAGGTCGTCCCGGGCCGCCAGGTCGAGCCAGCGCTCCGCGGCGTCGACGTCACCGGCCCCGAGGTTGGCGAGCGCGAGCGCCCAGCGGAGCTGGATCACGTCGGCCCACGGCCCCGTCTCCTCCAGCAGACCGAGCGCGACCGTGAGGTGGTGCCGGGCCTGCTTCCACTCCTCCTGCTGCGCGAGCAGTTCGCTGAGCCGGGTGTGGGCGAGGATCCGGAACCACGGGTTGACGCCCGTCCCGACGCCGTCGACCATGCGCCGGGCCGCGTCCAGCGCCTGCTCCGGGTCGCCGTCCCGCTCGTAGAGGTAGGTGCCGAGGCAGTGGGCGAGACAGGCCACGACCGGTTCCGGGCCGTCCTGGAGCGCGCGCAGCGCGGCGCGGTCCGCGCCGATCGCCGGGAGGGCGTCCAGCAGGATCGACAACGCCCCGGTCAGGGTGGCCGCCGACGGTGGTGGCAGGCGGCGCAGCGTGACCAGCGGGCGGACGGGCCGGGCGCCCTGGAGCATCAACAGGTTCGCCGCGGAGAGGGCCGACGCGGTCCTGGTCACCTCGACGAACTCCGGCGTCGGCCGGTAGTGCGACAGCAGCGGCCCGGTCTCCTCGGCGAGGGTGAGCATCCGGGTGTAGGCGGCCTCCAGCGTCCACATGCTGGCCAGGACCGCGGCGGTGGCCGCCACGGTGGCGCCGTCGTCCCGGGCAAGTCCCATCCGGTACGCCTGCACGATGTTGTCCTGCTCGGCGCGGACCAGTTCGGCGGTGCGGAACGCCTCGGGGCCGAGCAGCGCCTCGTGGTGCTCCAGCCCGACACTCCGCGCCCAGGCCAGGAAGCGGTCGGTCACCACCTCGGTCTCCCCGGCCTCGTCCCGCCGGGCGGCGCTGAACTCGCGGACCGTCTCGAGCATCCGGAACCGTACGCCGGTCACGGTCTCGTCGACCTTCAGCAGGGACTGGTCGACGAGATGCTCCAGGACGGGCAGCGGGTCGCCGTCGACCACGAAGCGCGCCGCGTCGGCGGTGAAGCCGCCCGCGAAGACCGAGAGGGCCCGCATCGCCGTCCGGCCGGCCTCGTCGAGCAGGTTCCAGCTCCAGTCGACCACCGCGTGCAGGGTGTGGTGCCGCCGCGGCGCGTCCCGTGGCCCGCCGCGCAGCAGGGCGAACCGGTCGTCCAGCCGGCGGGCGATCTCCGCCACCGACATGGTCCGGACCCGGGCCGCCGCCAGTTCCACGGCGAGCGGCAGCCCGTCGAGGTGCCGGCAGAGCGAGGCCACGGTGTCGCCGTGCAGTTCGACGCCCGGCCGCGCCGCGCGGGCACGCTGCCCGAACAGCTCGACACTGGTCGACAGCGTCAGCTCGGGCAGCAGGTGGACCGCCTCCGAGGACAGGCCCAGGGGCGTACGGCTGGTGGTGAGCACCCGCACGTCGTGGGTCATCGCCACCAGCCCACCAACGAGGTCGGCGGCGCCCCGTACGACGTGCTCGCAGTTGTCCAGCACCAGCAGCGCGGGGCCGGTGCCGAGCGCGGCGGCGATGCCGGCCAGGAGGTCCCGCCCGCCGGGGTGGGCGGAGGCGCCGGTGGCGCGGGACTCCCCGACGCCGAGGGCGGCCGCAACCTCGGGAACCACGTCGTCGTCCGTCCGGACGCCGGCGAGCGGCACGAGGTGGACGACCCGTTGCTCGGCCCGCCGGGCCACGAGGTTCGCGAGCCGGGTCTTGCCCAGCCCGCCCGGCCCCACGATGGAGGTCACCCGCGAGGTGCGGAGCAGGTCGGTCACCGCCGCGATGTCGGCGTCCCGGCCGAGCAGCGGATTCGGCTCGTACGGCACGCCCTGCCGGACCGTGGGCGACTCGCCGCGCAGCAGGTCCCGCTGCACGGCCTGAAGTGCGGCGCCCGGGTCCGAGCCCAGCTCGTCGCGCAGCCTCCGGCGGTACGCCTCGTACCGGGCCAGCGCCGCCGACGGGCCGGCGGTGGCCGCCTCGGCGCGCAGCAGTTCGGCCAGCACCTCCTCGTCCCGTGGACGCTGGGTGGCCAGCGTGCCGAGCGGCCCGACCGCCTCGGCGTGCCGGCCGAGCCGGGCCAGCGCGAGCGCCCGGGCGCGCACCAACGCGCGGTACGTGGCCGCCCGTTCCGCCCGCAGCGCCGCGAGCGGGTCGACGGCCTCGGTCTCCTCGGGCGGCCCGGCCCAGTGCGCGAGCCCGGCCTCGGCGTGGGCGAGGGCCGCCGCGTGGTCGCCCGCGCGTGCCCGGTCGGCGCTCGCGGCGGCGAGGCCGCGTACGGCGGCGGCGTCCACCTGCTCCTCGGTCAGGGCGAGCCGGTAGCCGGTGGGCGTCCGCTCGATGACGTCCGCGCCAAGCTGTGCCCGGGCACGGGAGACCAGGACCTGTAACGCCTTGGCGGGGTTCTCCGGCAGCTCGTCGGGCCAGAGCCCGGCGATGAGGCGGCCGGTGCCGCACCCGGTGCGCAGGTCGGTGGCGAGCAGCGCGAGCAGCCCGCGCAGCCGGGAGCCGGTGATCTCCCGGCCCCGGTAGGAGACGCCCGCAAGCAGGATCAGCTCGGCGGTCACGCGACAAGGTTAGGCCCCCCGCCCCCCACCGCGTCGATCTTGCACTTCCGGCCCTCGATTCGCGGCTTGTACCCGGAATGCCGGGGCAGAAACTGCAAGATCGCGGGAGGGGTGGGGTGGGGGTGTGAAAGGGGCGTCAAGAAAGGGGGTCGTCTCGTCATGGTTTCGTTATGGGCCCTGTCGCCCCTGTGAACCCGGCGTTTTGATTGCCCGGCGCGACCGGAAGGCGGTCGCGGACGAACCTTTCCCTACGAGGAGTCGGCGTGTCTGACGTGGTGTTCGTGGTCCTGACGGTGGCGCTCTTCGCGGCGCTCGTCCTGGTGGTCCGGGCGGTGGAGAAGCTGTGAGCGTCGTCAACGCCGTCGGCCTGGTGCTGGCGATCGGCCTCGGGATCTTCCTGGTGGTCGCCCTGCTGTTCCCGGAGCGCTTCTGATGACCACGACAACGGCCGGCGTCATCTTCGTCCTGTCACTGGTGGTGTCGCTGGTCGCCATCTACAGGCCGTTCGGCGACTACATGTACCGGGTGGTGTCCGGCACCCGGCAGTCCCGCGTCGAGCGCGGCATCTACCGGCTGGTCGGGGTCAACCCGGCCGCCGAGCAGACCTGGGGCGTCTACGCCCGCAGCGTGCTGGCCTTCTCGGCTGTCTCGATCCTGTTCCTGTACGCCTTCCAGCGGTTGCAGAACCACCTCTGGCTGTCGCTCGGCCTCGACCCGGTGATGACGCACGGCGCCTGGAACACCGCGGTCTCGTTCGTGACGAACACGAACTGGCAGTGGTACTCCGGTGAGTCGACCATGGGCCACCTCGTGCAGATGGCCGGTCTCGCGGTGCAGAACTTCGTCTCCGCCGCCGTCGGCATCGCGGTCGCCATCGCCCTGGTCCGTGGCTTCGCGCGGCAGCGCACCGGGCACCTGGGCAACTTCTGGGTCGACCTGACCCGGATCACCCTGCGCGTCCTGCTGCCGATCGCAGTGCTCGGGGCGCTCGCACTGATGATCGGCGGCGCGGTGCAGAACCTGTCGGGCGGCACCGACGTCACGACGCTGACCGGGGGCACGCAGACGATCACCGGTGGGCCGGTGGCCAGCCAGGAAGTGATCAAGGAGCTGGGCACCAACGGTGGCGGTTTCTACAACGTCAACAGCGCCCACCCGTTCGAGAACCCCACGTCCTGGACGAACTGGATCGAGATCTTCCTGATCCTCATGATCCCGTTCAGCCTGCCCCGGGTCTTCGGCCGGATGGTCGGGCAGAACCGCCAGGGCTACGCGATCGCCGCCGTGATGGCCATCCTCGCGCTGGCCAGCGTCACGCTGACCAACGTCTTCGAGCTGAGCGGCCACGGCACGGTGCCGCAGGCGGTCGGCGCCGCGCTGGAGGGCAAGGAGGTCCGTTTCGACGTCTCGAACTCGGCGACCTTCGCCGCGGCGACCACGCTGACCTCCACCGGCGCGGTCAACTCGTTCCACGACTCGTACACGGCGCTCGGCGGCATGGTGCCGCTGGTCAACATGATGCTCGGCGAGGTGGCCCCCGGCGGTGTCGGCGCCGGCCTGTACGGCCTGCTGATCCTCGCGGTGATCACGGTCTTCGTCGCGGGACTGATGGTTGGCCGTACTCCCGAGTACCTGGGCAAGAAGATCGGTGCCCGGGAGATCAAGTTCGCCTCGATGTACTTCCTGATCACGCCGGCGCTGGTGCTGATCGGCACGGCCGCGGCGTTCGCCACCGGCAACAACGCGACCGCGCTGAACGTCGGACCGCACGGGCTCACCGAGGTGCTCTACGCGTTCACCTCGGCCAGCAACAACAACGGCTCCGCGTTCGCCGGCATCACCGTGAACACCGCCTGGTGGAACACGGCACTCGGGTTGTGCATGCTGCTCGGCCGGTTCCTGCCGATCATCTTCGTGCTCGCCCTGGCCGGTTCGCTGGCCCGCCAGCAACCCACCCCGGCGTCCGAGGGCACCCTGCCGACCCACCGACCCCTGTTCGTCGGGATGGTCGTCGGCGTCACGGTGGTCCTCGTCGCGCTGACCTTCCTGCCCGCCCTCGCGCTCGGCCCGCTGGCCGAGGGGCTCTGATCTCCATGAGGAACGAGAACATGTCCGTCACGTCGGTGACATCCGGGGCCGGCGAGGAGCCGACCGCCGGCACCCCTGCCACCCAGGGCGACCGGGTCGGCGGCGGTCTGCTCGACCCGAAGCAGCTGCTCCGGTCCCTGCCGGACGCGCTGCGCAAGCTCGACCCGCGCACGCTCTGGCGCAACCCGGTGATGCTGATCGTCGAGATCGGCTCCGTCTTCACGACCGTGCTCGCGATCGCGGACCCCTCCGTGTTCGCCTGGGCGATCGCCGTCTGGCTCTGGCTCACCGTGGTCTTCGCCAACCTCGCCGAGGCGGTGGCCGAGGGCCGGGGCAAGGCGCAGGCCGCCACCCTGCGCCAGGCGAAGCGCGACACCATCGCCACCCGGCTGATCGGCTGGACGTCGGGTGCCCCGGCGAACGCGTACCGGGACGAGGCGGTGCCCGCCCCGGAGTTGAGGCAGGGCGACATCGTCCTGGTCGAGGCGGGCGGCGTCATCCCCGGCGACGGTGACGTCGTCGAGGGCATCGCCAGCGTCGACGAGTCGGCCATCACCGGCGAGTCGGCCCCGGTGATCCGGGAGTCCGGTGGCGACCGCAGCGCGGTCACCGGCGGCACCAGGGTGCTGTCCGACCGGATCGTCGTGAAGATCACCCAGAAGCCGGGTGAGAGCTTCATCGACCGCATGATCGCCCTGGTCGAGCGCGCCAACCGCCAGAAGACCCCGAACGAGATCGCGCTGAACATCCTGCTCGCCGCGCTCACGATCATCTTCCTGCTCGCGGTGGTGACCCTCCAGCCGCTGGCGATCTTCTCGAAGGGCTTCCAGGCCGCCGCGCCGGACACCGGCGCGATCACCGACGCCGGTGTCACCGGCGTGGTGCTGGTCTCCCTGCTCGTCTGCCTGATCCCGACCACCATCGGCGCGCTGCTGTCGGCCATCGGCATCGCCGGCATGGACCGCCTGGTGCAGCGCAACGTGCTCGCGGTGAGTGGCCGGGCGGTCGAGGCGGCCGGCGACGTGAACACCCTGCTGCTCGACAAGACCGGCACCATCACGCTCGGCAACCGGCAGGCCGCCGAGTTCCTCCCGGTCGAGGGGGTCGAGGCCGCGGAGGTCGCCGACGCCGCCCAGCTCTCCAGCCTGGCCGACGAGACCCCGGAGGGGCGCTCGGTGGTGGTCCTCGCGAAGAACGAGTACGGGCTGCGCGAACGCGAGCCGGGCGTCATGCCGCACGCCACCTTCGTGCCGTTCACCGCGGAGACCCGGATGAGCGGCGTCGACCTCGGCGCGGAGAGCGTCGACGGCGGCGTGCGCCGCATCCGCAAGGGCGCGGCGGCCGCGGTCATGAAGTGGGTACGCGACAACGGCGGCCACCCCACCGCACATGTCGGTGAGCTGGTCGACGCGATCAGCGGCACCGGCGGCACGCCGCTGGTGGTCGCCGAACACCTCGACGGCCGGCCGGCCCGGGCGCTCGGCGTCATCCACCTGAAGGACGTGGTCAAGTCCGGGATGCGCGAGCGCTTCGACGAGATGCGCCGGATGGGCATCCGGACCGTCATGATCACCGGCGACAACCCGCGGACCGCGAAGGCGATCGCCGACGAGGCCGGGGTGGACGACTTCCTCGCCGAGGCCACGCCGGAGGACAAGCTCGCCCTGATCCGCAAGGAGCAGGAGGGCGGCCGGCTGGTCGCCATGACCGGCGACGGCACCAACGACGCGCCCGCGCTCGCGCAGGCCGACGTCGGCGTGGCCATGAACACCGGCACGTCGGCCGCCAAGGAGGCCGGCAACATGGTCGACCTCGACTCGGACCCGACGAAGCTCATCGAGATCGTCGAGATCGGCAAGCAGTTGCTCATCACCCGCGGCGCGCTGACCACCTTCTCCATCGCCAACGACGTGGCGAAGTACTTCGCCATCATCCCGGCCATGTTCGCCGGCATCTACCCGAGCCTGGACGCGCTGAACGTCATGCGCCTCGCCAGCCCGGAGTCGGCGATCCTGGCCGCGGTGATCTTCAACGCGGTCGTCATCGTCGCGCTGATCCCGCTCGCCCTGCGCGGCGTGCGGTACCGGCCGGCCAGCGCGTCGAAGCTGCTCAGCCGCAACCTCTGGCTCTACGGCCTGGGCGGCCTCGTCGTGCCGTTCGTCGGCATCAAGCTCATCGACCTGCTCATCCAGTTCATCCCAGGGATCTCGTGATGCGCCTACCAACCTGGCTCGCCCAGCACCTCGCCGCCCTGCGCGCCGTGCTCGTCTTCACCGTGCTGCTCGGCATCGCCTACCCGCTCGCGATGGTCGCCGTGGGTCGGATCCCCGGCCTCGACGGCAGGGCGGACGGTTCCCTGATCAGCGTCGACGGACGCACCGTGGGCAGCAGCCTGATCGGCCAGTCCTTCACCGACGCGGACGGGAACCCGATCGTCCGCTACTTCCAGAGTCGACCGTCGGCGGCCGGCGACGGCTACGACCCCACGTCCACCTCGGCCAGCAACCTCGGGCCGGAGAGCGTGGTGGACACCATCGCCACCGATCCCGAGGAGTCCACGCAGAGCCTGCTCACCCAGGTCTGCGCCCGGAGCCGGGCGGTCGGTGAGCTCGACGGCGTGGACGGCAGCCGGCCGTTCTGCACGCCGGACGGGGTCGGCGCCGTGCTCGCGGTGTTCCGCGCCGACGGGCTCACCGGCCCGGTCACCCGGGTCGTGAGCGTCAACCAGACGGCTCCGGCCACCCCGTTCCTCGCGACCTACGAGGGGGTGCCGGTGGAGCTGGCCCAGCCGGGCCACGACTACGTGGCCGAGGGTGGGATCGTCACCCCGATCCGGGGCGACGCGCCGGCCGACCCCGCGGTGCCCGCCGACGCCGTGACCGCCAGCGGCAGCGGCCTCGACCCGCACATCAGCCCGGCGTACGCGGAGCTGCAGGTGAACCGTGTCGCCCGTGAGCGCGGCGCGGACCCGGCCGCGGTCCGCCGGCTCGTCGAGGCGCACACGACCGGCCGGGCGCTCGGCTTCATGGGCGAGCCCGGGGTGAACGTGCTCGAACTCAACCTGGCCCTGGACCGGGAGTTCCCGGCCCGCTGACCTGTCGGGAAGGGACCCCTTCGCCGCGTCCGCGTCAAGAAGGGGCCCCTCCTTCCGCCCATCGGAGAGGATGTGCCCGTGGCAAGGGGAGAGCTCCGCATCTACCTCGGGGCCGCCCCGGGCGTCGGCAAGACGTACGCCATGCTGGAGGAGGCCCACCGGCGAGCCGAGCGGGGCACCGACGTGGTCATCGGGCTCGTCGAGACGCACGGCCGCAAGCACACGGCGGCCATGATCGGCGACCTGGAGCAGGTGCCCCGTCGCACCATCGAGTACCGCGGCGCCGAGTTCACCGAGATGGACGTGGACGCCGTCCTCGCCCGCCGGCCGCAGGTCGCCGTCGTCGACGAGCTGGCGCACACCAACGTGCCCGGTTCCCGCAACGGCAAGCGCTGGCAGGACGTCCAGGAGCTGCTCGACGCCGGGATCGACGTGCTGTCGACCGTCAACATCCAGCACCTCGAGTCGGTCAACGACGTGGTCGCGCAGATCACCGGCACCGTGCAGCGGGAGACCGTCCCGGACGAGATCGTGCGGGCCGCCGAGCAGGTCGAGCTGGTCGACATGACCCCGGAGGCGCTGCGCCGGCGGATGGCGCACGGCAACATCTACCGGCCCGACAAGATCGACGCCGCTCTGGGCAACTACTTCCGGGTCGGCAACCTCACCGCGCTGCGCGAGCTGGCACTGTTGTGGCTGGCCGACAAGGTGGACGAGCAGCTCGGCCAGTACCGCAGCCAGCAGGGCATCGCCGAGACCTGGGAGGCCCGCGAGCGGGTGGTCGTCGCGCTGACCGGCGGTCCGGAGGGCGAGACGCTGATCCGCAGGGCGGCGCGGATCGCGGCGCGCAGCAAGGGCGCCGACCTGCTCGCCGTGCACGTGGCCCGCAGTGACGGGTTGGTCGGCGCGGACCCGGCGCAGCTCGCCCGGCAGCGGGTGCTGGTGGAGAGCCTCGGCGGGACGTACCACCAGGTGCTCGGCACCGACGTGCCGGCCGCGCTGCTCGACTTCGCACGGGGCGTCAACGCCACCCAGCTGGTGCTGGGGGCCAGCCGCCGGGGCCGCCTCGCCCAGCTGCTCTCGCGGGGCGTCGGGGTGACCACCATCGCGCAGTCCGGCGCCATCGACGTGCACCTCGTCACCCACACCGAGGCCGGCCGGGGACGCCGGGCCGGCGGGGTACCGGCGGCCCTGTCCCGGCCCCGGCGGCTGCTCGGCTTCGCCCTCGCCGCGGTGGGCGTACCGCTGCTGACGCTGCTGCTGAAGGTCCTGCCCGACCTCACCCTCGCCAGCGACATCCTGCTCTTCCTCGCCGCGGTGATCGTGGTCGCGCTGGTCGGCGGGCTCTGGCCGGCGCTGATCACCGCGCTCGGCGGGTCGTTGATCCTCAACTGGTTCTTCACGCCGCCCTTCTACACGCTGACCATCGCCGAGCCGGACAATCTGCTCGCCCTGGCCGTCTTCGTCGGGGTGGCGCTCTCCGTGAGCTGGATCGTGGACGTGGCCGCCCGGCGCACGCGGGAGGCCGCCCGCGCCGCCGCCGACGCCCAGACCCTGGCCGCGGTCGCCGGCGGGGTGCTGCGGGGCGGCCGTCCGCTGATCGCCCTGCTCGACCAGCTCCGGGAGACGTTCGGCCTGCGCGCGGTGAGCGTGCTGGAGCTGGCCGAGGAGGCCACCGGCCGGCCGGCCCGGGCCCGGGAGGAGCGGGCCTGGCGCGTGGTGGCCAGTGTCGGCGAGGAAGCGGCCACCACGCCGGACAGCGGTGAGACGGTGGTGCCGGTCGACGAGCGGATCACGGTCGTGCTCTGCGGCGCCCGGCTGGAGGCCGCGGACCGCCGGCTGATCGAGGCGTTCGCGGCGCAGGCGGCCGTCGCGTTGCGGCAGGAGCGGCTGGCCGAGGAGGCGGCCACCGCCCGGCCGCTGGCCGAGGCCGACCGGATGCGTACGGCGCTGCTCGCGGCGGTCAGCCACGACCTGCGCACGCCGCTCGCCTCGGCCAAGGCGGCGGTGACGAGCCTGCGCAGCCCCGACATCGACTTCGACGAGGAGGACCGGGCGGAGCTGCTCGCCACCGCCGAGGAGTCGCTGGACCGACTGGCCCGGCTGGTGGCCAACCTGCTCGACATGAGCCGGCTCCAGGCCGGAGCGCTCGGCGTCACGCCGGCCGTCATCGGGCTGGAGGACGCGGTGCCGCGCGCCCTGGACGAACTCGGGCCCCAGGCCGCCGGTGTCGCCACCGACATCCCCGCCGACCTGCCCGCCGCCACCGCCGACCCCGGCCTGCTGGAGCGGGTGCTCGTCAACGTCGTCGCCAACGCCCTGCGGCACAGCCCGCCCGGCCAGCCGCCGACGATCACCGCGAGCGCCCACGCCAATCAGGTCGAGCTACGGGTCATCGACACCGGCCCGGGCATCCCGGAGGACCAGTGGGAGCACGTCTTCCTGCCCTTCCAGCGGCTCGGTGACCGGGACAACCAGACCGGCGTGGGGCTGGGGCTGGCGCTCTCCCGCGGGCTGGCCGAGGCGATGGGCGGCAGCCTCACCCCGGAGACCACGCCGGGTGGTGGACTGACCATGGTGCTGCGGCTGCCCGCCGCCACCCACGGCATGGTGGAGGGACCACAGGAATGACGCGCATCCTGGTCGTCGACGACGAGCCGCAGATCCTGCGTGCCCTGCGGATCAACCTGCGCGCCCGCCGGTACGACGTCGACGTGGCCGACAGCGGCGCGGCCGCGCTCAAGACCGCCGCCGGCCACCCGCCGGACCTGGTCATCCTCGACCTCGGCCTGCCCGACATGGACGGCGTGGACGTCATCCGTGGTCTGCGAGGCTGGACCAGCGCGCCGATCATCGTCCTGTCCGGTCGGGCCGGCAGCGAGGACAAGGTGGGCGCGCTGGACGCGGGGGCCGACGACTACGTGACCAAGCCGTTCGGGGTCGAGGAGCTGCTCGCCCGCATCCGGGCGGTCACCCGACGGCTCGGACCCGGCGGCGACGCGAACGCCGCCCTGCGGGTCGGTCGGCACACCGTCAACCTCGCCGACCGGACGGTCACCCGCGACGACGGCGCCGAGGTCAAGCTGACGCCGATCCAGTGGTCGGTGCTGGAGAAGCTGCTGCGCCACCCCGGCAAGCTGGTCAGCCAGCGGCAGCTCCTGCACGAGGTGTGGGGGCCGGAGTACGAGAACGAGAGCAACTACCTGCGGCAGTACCTGGCCCAGCTGCGCCGCAAGCTGGAGGACGACCCGGCCCGTCCCCGGCACCTCATCACCGAACCGGGGATGGGCTACCGCTACCGCCCCTGACCCTCGCGCGGCCGGGCGGGACGGCCACGTCGCCGTCGGGTGGGTCCCGGGTGGCCGGTAGGCATGTCCGGGAGGTGTTCGGGTACGGCTGGCGGAGCCCTGTCCACCACGATCGGAGGCAGCCAGTGGCCAGCGTGACGATGTCGATGCTCGAGGCGTACCCGAAGTCGATCAACCTGGACCGCGCGAAGCTGGCGGCGGTCGTCGACACGCTCAACTCCTGCGCCCAGGCGTGCACCGCCTGTGCGGACGCCTGCCTCAGCGACGACATGGTGGCCGAGCTGGCGAAGTGCGTCCGCTCGAACCTGGACTGCGCGGACGTCTGCACGACCACGGCCCGGGTGCTGTCCCGGCACACCGGCTACGACGCCAACGTGACCCGCAGCCTGCTGGAGGCGTGCGCCACCACCTGCCGCTCCTGCGGCGACGAGTGCGCCCGGCACGCCGACCGGCACGAGCACTGCCGGATCTGCGCCGACGCCTGCCGCGAGTGCGAACGGGCCTGCCGGGACCTGCTGGCGACGATCAGCTGAGCGACGGCCGCCGACCGCCTGCCGGCACAGCCGGGACGGTCGGCGGGATGCCCGGGGTCAGCGGCGGGTCTGCTGCTTCGCGGCCTGCGGGTCCATGCCCTTGCCGACCTTCTTGAGGGCGTCCTTCAGCTGGCTCTCCGTCATCTTGGAGTTGCCCTCGATGCCCGCGTTGTGGGCGCGCTGACGGAGATCGTGCAGTTGCTCCCGGCTGGTCATCTCAGCCTCCATCCGTGTGACTCGCACGAGGCGTGGCCTCGCGCCGGGCAGCAGACGGTTTCCCGGTGCCGGTACGGGCAAACGGCCCGCCGGTCAGGGGACGCGCCGGCCCGCCGGTCAGGGGACGCCGCGGCGTCGGCTCTGCGAGCGGGGCTGGTCGTCGCCGCTCGACGTGGTGACGCTCACCTGCCCGTCGGACTCCATCCGGGCCTCCCGGACCTTCGCGATGTCGTCGACGCCCTGTTCGCGTAGTTTCTGACGCAGCTCCTCGTCCGTGATCAGCTCCCGCCGCATGTTGCGGTGCAACATGCGTCCGTCGCGTACCAGGACGAGCGAACCGGGCCGGATCAGCCGGGCGGCGGCGGGCCAGCGGTACGCGACGGCGTCGAGCAGGTACGACCAACCGATGATCACCGCGACGAGCAGCACCCCGTCGGTGATCGAGGTGTAGTTGCCCGACATGCCGTTCTGGGCGGCGTCGGCCAGCAGCACGATGACCAGCAGGTCCGTGACGCCGGTGGTGCCGCTCTCGCGCTTGAGGATGACCCGGAGCAGCCCGAAGAGGGTCAGGTACATCACGCTGCCCCGGACGACCGTCTCCAGCAGCGGCGTGCTCGGAACGAACACCTGCCCCCAGTCGATCACGGCGTTGGCTACCCGTCCGCGGCGGGGCCATTCCCCGCCCGGGCCGGGGTTCGACCCGTCTCTCCCGTTTGGGCCGCTTCACGCCGGGCAGGTGTGAGGATCGGACCGGTGGAGAAAGCCGGCTGAGCCCGCGAGGAGGTGGCACGGCGATGGCGAACGCGCGGGACGCGACCCACATCCTCGTGGGCGGCGCCGTCGCCGTCGTGGTGGCCGGCGCGGTCGCGATCGCCACCGGGCAGCCCTGGCTCTTCCCGAGCCTCGGCCCCGCCGTCATGCTGCACGTGGAGAAGCCGCGGGCGCCGCAGTCGTCACCGCGCAGCACCCTCATCGGGCACGTCGTGGCGCTGCTGGCCGGGTACGCCTTCCTGCTGGCCTGCGGTCTCGCCGATCACCCGTCCGCGCTGGAGGAGGGCGTCAGCGGGTGGCGGATCGTCGCGGCGGCCGGCTCGCTCGCGGTCACGGCCGTGGTGCTGTACCTGCTGCGGGCGTCGCACCCGCCGGCTGGCGCCACCACGTTGATCGTGAGCCTCGGACTGCTGCACACCCCGGTCCAACTGGTCGTGGCGGCCGCCTCGGTGCTGCTGGTGACGGTCGTGGACTGGGCGTACAACCGGGCGACGGGTCGGGCGATGCCCGTGTGGGCGGCCTGACGTGGAGGGAGTGGATCGTGGTTGACCGGATCGCCGACCCCTGGGGGGACCGCACCCCGTACGGGCCGGGGCAGGAGTGGCCGGTGCGGGTGGACACGTTCCTCGACGCCGGCCTGCGGGAGTCGGACGTCGACCGCTGGGTGCAGTCGGCGTCCATCCTGCACTCCAACGGGGACGCGCTCGACATCGCCGTGAAGGACGGCCGGATCGTCGGCGTACGGGGCCGGGCGGTGGACCGGGTCAACCGGGGCCGGGTCGACCCGAAGGACCTCTACGGCTGGCAGGCCAACCACAGCCCGGACCGGCTGACGCGGCCCCTCGTCCGCGAGGGCGGACGGTTGGTGGAGACCGACTGGGACACGGCCATGGGCCGGATCGTGGCCCGCTCGCAGGAGCTGCTGAAGGGCCCCGGCGGGTGGGGGCACTTCGGGTTCTACACCACGGGACAGCTGTTCCTGGAGGAGTACTACACGCTCGGCGTGATCGGCAAGGCGGGTATCGGCACCCCGCACATGGACGGCAACACCCGGCTCTGCACCGCCACGGCCGCGGCGGCGCTCAAGGCGACCTTCGGCGCCGACGGGCAGCCCGGCTCGTACACCGACATCGACCACTGCGACGCGATAGCGCTCTGGGGGCACAACGTCGCGGAGACCCAGACGGTGCTCTGGATGCGGATGCTCGACCGGCGGCGCGGCCCGAACCCGCCGGCCATGCTGGCGGCGGATCCCCGGGCCACGGCGGTCGCCCGCGAGGCGGACCTGCACCTGGCGATCCGCAACGGCACCAACATGGCGCTGATGAACGGCCTGCTGCGGGAGATCATCCGCAACGGCTGGTACGACGAGGAGTACGTGGCCGCGCACACCCTCGGCTTCGACGAGCTGTGCCGGACGGTCGACGCGTACCCGCCCGAGCGGGTGGCCGAGATCTGCGACGTGCCCGCCGCCGACGTCCGCCGGGCCGCCGAGCTGCTCGGCGGGTCGCAACGGCTGCTCTCCACCGTCCTCCAGGGCTTCTACCAGTCCAACCAGGCCACCGCGGCGTCCTGCCAGGTCAACAACCTGCACCTGATCCGCGGGATGATCGGCCGTCTGGGCGCGGGCATCTACCAGATGAACGGCCAGCCCACCGCGCAGAACACCCGGGAGACGGGCGCCGACGGGGACCTGCCCGGCCTGCGGAACTGGGAGAACCCCGAGCACATCGCCGAACTGGCCCGGCTGTGGAACGTGGAGCCGGAGACGATCCCGCACTGGGCGCCGCCGACGCACGCCATGCAGATCTTCCGGTACGCCGAGCAGGGCTCGATCAAGCTGCTCTGGATCAGCGCCACCAACCCGGCCGTGTCCCTGCCGGACCTGTCCCGCATCCGGAACATCCTGCGCCGGCCGGAGCTGTTCGTCGTGGTGCAGGACCTGTTCCTGACCGAGACCGCCGAGTTGGCCGACGTGGTGCTGCCCGGCGCGACCTGGGGCGAGAAGACCGGCACCTTCACGAACGTGGACCGCACCGTCCACCTCAGTGAGAAGGCCGTCGACCCGCCCGGCGAGGCCCGCGCCGACCTGGACATCTTCCTCGACTACGCGCGGCGGATGGACTTCCGCAACCGCGACGGCCAGCCGCTGATCCGGTGGACGACCCCGGAGGAGGCGTTCGAGGCGTGGAAGGAGTGCTCGCGGGGGCGGCCCTGCGACTACACCGGCCTCAGCTACGAGAAGCTGCGCGGCGGCAGCGGCATCCAGTGGCCGTGCACCGAGGAGCGCCCCGACGGCACGGAACGGCTCTACACCGACGGCGTGTTCCCCACCGACCCGGAGGTGTGCGAGACCTACGGCCAGGACCTGGCCACGGGTGCCGAGTTCACGGCCGCCGAGTACCGGGCGAAGCAGCCGGGCGGGCGGGCGTTCCTGCACGCGGTCGACTACCAGCCCTCACCGGAGGTGCCCGACGCGGAACATCCGCTGCTGCTCACCACGGGTCGCACCGTCTACCAGTTCCACACGCGCACGAAGACCGGGCGGGCGCCGCAACTGGACGCCGCCGCGCCGGACGTGTGGGTGGAACTCAACGCGGCCGACGCCGATCGCCTCGGCATCGCCGAGGGGGACCTGGTGGGGATCGCCTCGGCGCGCGGCGGGGTGCAGGCGCGGGCCCGGCTCAGCGGCATCCGCCCCGGCGTGGTCTTCCTGCCGTTCCACTACGGCTGGTTCGACCAGGACCCGGCCGACCGTACGCCGCGGGCGGCCAACGAGCTGACCATCACCGCCTGGGATCCCGTGTCCAAACAGCCGCTCTTCAAGGTCGCCGCGGTCGCCGTGGCCCGGCTCGGCGACGGGCGGGGCGTACCGTCCCCGGCGCCGACCGTCGGGGGCAGCGCGCCCGTGGTGGCCGGTGTCCCGGCCACGGTGGGTGGACCCGCCGCCGAGGCGACCAGCCGAGCGGGAGGGGAGTGACGATGCATCTCGCCCACTACCTCGGTCTGCTGCACCGGGCCCAGCTGAACCTCGCCGACGCGTTCCGGCAGGTCGGCGCGGCGCACGGCGAGGAGCCGGACGTCTTCCACCTGTGCGAGCAGCAGGCGAAGCGCTGCGACGGGTACGCCGAACAGCTGCGCCCCTTCGCCGAGCGGTACGCCGAGGAGGCGCCGGCCGAGCCGGACCGGCTGCACTCGGAGCTGTTCCGGGGCACCCGTACCGGCGGGATCGGGCTGCTGCGCGACCTCCAGGACCTCTACCTGATGGCGGCGGAGTGCGACATCTGCTGGACGATCGTCGGGCAGGCCGCGTACGGGGCCCGGGACCGGGAGCTGCTCGCCGTGGTCCGCCGCTGCGAGGGGGAGACCGCCATGCAGCTCAAGTGGCTGCGTACGCGGATGAAGCAGGCCGCACCGCAGGCGCTCGTGGTGGCCGAGTGACAGTCGTCCCGCCGCCGGTCAGTGCGGGTTGCCGGCGGTGAGGCGCAGCGTGAAGCCGGCGGCCCCCCGCTGCAGGCTCACGTGGTTGCAGGACTGGTAGGTGATCCAGAGGCCCAGGCCGCCGGTCACCCCGGTGCCGGCGGGGAGCAGCCCGGCGAACGGGTCCTTCGGGCCGTCACCGCAGTCGCTGACGGTGGCCACGATCCGGTCGGGGCCGGTCCAGAGGCGCAGCCGGACCGGGGGGCATCCGTGCCGCAGCGCGTTGCTGACGGTCTCGCTCACGGCGACGATCAGGTCGTCCACGTCGTCCCGCGGCAGCACGCCGCGGCCCACGGCCTCGACGGCGGCGCGGGCCTGCGCCGCCGTCGGGTCGGTGAGTTCCACCAGCGGCGGCGTCGCCTGGAGCGGGTCGGGCGGCGCGGCCCGCTCCTCGCGCAGGTAGACGGCGGGCTCGGTGTACGCGGGGCTGGGTGGGTGCCGGCCGTCCGGCGTGGCGAACCGCGGATGGGTGCGGGCGACCTCGTCGAGGACGTGCGGCGGGGTGGTGCGGTTGTCGTACGCGCACATGCTCCAGAGCGGGTAGTCGTCGTACGCGTGATTGATCGCCGACTCGTACCGTGCCCACCAGTCCCAGGTGGCGCCGAACGCGACGGGGGGCAGTTCCCCGATGATCCGGATCTGGGCGGCCCCGGCGGCCGTCCGGTCGGCGAGCAACCGGCGGTAGGAGCGGATCGCGGCGGTCGGGCGGGCGTACATGCCGCTGCCGCTCAGGAACTCGACGTCCGAGCCGGCGGGCAGGGCGCGCCGGACGAGGTCGGCGGTGCGCTCGCCGAGCGCCACGAACGTCGGCTCACCCGCCTCGATCCCGCCGCGCAGGAACGGCACCACGACGGCGAGGAACTCCTCGTCCGAGTCGTAGCGGACCGCCTCGTGGAAGTAGCCCTGGTGCCCGGCGGCGGCGCCCGTCCTCATCCGGCCACCTCCACGGTGGGCCCGATCGGGTCGTCACGGACCGAGCAGACGTGGCCGTGCGGTGTCGAGGCGCGCACGTGCCGGGTCACGCCCTGTGCCTCATGCCGGCAGTCTAGGCACAACCGGGTCACGGCGCCTCGGCCGGGCAGTTCTGGTGCAGCCGAGCCAGCACGGCCGTTCCGGCCTCGTGCAGGGCGTCGAGCTGGGCGGGGGTGAGCGCGTCGAGGAAGAGTTCGCGCACCCGGGCGGCGTGGGCCGCGGTGGCGGCGCGGATGGCGGCGAGGCCGGCGTCGGTGAGCCGGACCGTCGCGGCGCGGCCGTCCTCCGGGCACTCGTCACGGGCGACCAGGCCGCGCTGCTCCATCCGGCGGATCTGGTGTGCGAGGCGGCTCTTCTCCCACTGGAGTTCCTGGCGCAGCGTACGGGCGCGCAGGGCGTGCTCCGGCGCCTCCTCCAGCGCGGCGAGCACCTCGAAGTCCGGTTCGGAGATGCCGGAATCCTGCTGGAGGGACTGGTTGAGGGCGAGCGCGAGCTGGTCGCGCATCCGTCGGAAGGTGCGCCAGACCTGCTGCTCGCGCTCGTCGAGCCGAGTTACCGATCCGCCCACACGACCAGCGTAGTTCGGCTGGCACGACCGGGCCTGTCGGGAAGAATCCGGGTCCGGCGGGGATGACGAGGCTCACACGCGGGTGGGACGCCGCGGCCGTATTCTGGTTGACGCATCAACCTTTGGGGGAAGTCGTGACTGCTAACTACGGCCACCGGCTCGAGTTCGGCACACTCGTCACGCCCGTGGCCACGTCGCCCGCCACGCCGGTGGCGCTCGCGCGGCGCAGCGAGGAACTGGGGTACGACCTCGTGGCCTTCCGGGACGACCCGGACCAGCCGGCGCACCTCGACATCTGGACACTGCTGGCCTGGGTGGCCGGGCGGACCGAACGGATCCACCTCGCCGCGAGCGTGCGCAGCGTCCCGCTGCGCTCCCCGGCGGTGCTGGCCCGCTCCGCCGCCAGCCTGGACCTGCTCTCCGGCGGCCGGCTGGAGCTGGCCCTCGGCGTCGGCGACGCCCCGGAGGCCGTCGAGGCGATGGGCGGCCCCCGGCTCGACCCGCACCAGGCGGTCGAGTCCGTCGGCGAGGCCCTCGACGTCATCCGGGACATGCTGGACACCGACCGGCAGGACGCCCTCCGCTACTCCGGTGCCCACCACCGCCTCGCCGGCGCCGAGCGCGGTCCGCTGCCGGCGCACCACATCCCGTTCTGGCTCGACGGGGACGACGGCCGGTTGCTGCGGCTCGTCGGGACGAAGGCCGACGGGTGGCTCGCCACGCTCGACCGCACGGGACCGGACGGCCTCCGCGCCGGGAACAAGATCATCGACGAGGCGGCGCGGGAGGCGGGCCGCGACCCTGCCGAGATCCGGCGGCTCGTGACCATCTCCGGTGTCTTCGCCGACACCCGCCGGGGCTTCCTCGACGGGCCGCCGGCCGCGTGGGTCGAGGACCTGCTGCCGCTGGTCGTCGAGGATGGCGTCGGCACCCTCGTCGTCGCGACGGACGACACCGGGACGATGGAGAGGTTCGCCCGCGAGGTGGTTCCCGCACTGCGCGAGGCGGTCGACCGGGCCCTGCCCGCGCCGCTGCCGCGCACCGTGGGACGCAGCGCCGCCGTCCGCGCCAAGCGGCGTCCGGGCATCGCGTACGACGAGGTGCCGGCCTCGCTGGCCGACACCGCCGTGGAACCCGGTGACGTGGCGTACGCCCGGGTCCGGTCGAACTACCTGCGCGGCGGCGCGCCCGGGCTCGTCCTGCGCCCGCGTACCCCCGCCGAGGTGGCCGACGCGCTCGCGTTCGCCCGGGCGCACCGGCACCTGCCGTTGGGCGTCCGCAGCGGCGGGCACGGCATCAGCGGGCGCTCCACCAACGACGGCGGCATCGTGATCGACGTCGGCGCGCTGAACGAGATCGAGGTGCTCGACCGGGCCACCCGCCGGGTGCGGATCGGCCCCGGCGCGCGGTGGATGGACGTGGCCGCCGCGCTGCACCCGTACGGCTGGGCGCTCACCTCCGGTGACTACGGCGGCGTGGGCGTCGGCGGCCTCGCCACCGCCGGCGGCGTCGGCTGGATGGCGCGCAAGCACGGCCTGACCATCGACCACCTGCGGGCCGTCGAGATGGTCCTCGCCGACGGCACGCGGGTGCGGGCCAGCGAGACCGAGAACCCGGACCTGTTCTGGGCGGTACGCGGAGCCGGCGCGAACTTCGGCGTGGTGACCGCGTTCGAGTTCGAGGTCGACGAGGTGGGCGCGGTCGGCTGGGCGCAGTTCGCCCTCGACGCCAGCGACCCGGTGGGCCTGCTGACCCGGTGGGGGGCCGCGGTCGAGGCGGCGCCCCGCGACCTCACCAGCGCGATCATCATGGGCCCGCCCCGGATGGGCCAGCCGCGGGTGGCGCAGGTGATGGCGATGGTCGACTCCGACGACCCGGAGACGGTCGTCCGGCAGCTCCAGCCGCTCGCCGACGTCGCGCCCGGCTACGACCAGCAGGTGGTGCTCACCTCGTACGCGTCGGTGATGGCCAACGCGACCGACGGCCCGCACCACGGTCAGGGCGAGCCCATCACCCGCTCGGGCTTCGTCGACCACATCACGCCCGACTTCGCCGAGGCCGCGGCCCGCCTGCTCGCCAGCGGGGTGGTCTACTTCTTCCACATCCGCTCGGTCGGCGGGGCGGTCAACGACGTCCCGCCCGGCGCCATGGCCTGGAGCCACCGGGGAGCCAACTTCCACGTGACCGCGTTCGGGCGGCACCGCGGACGGCTGGACGCGCTCTGGGACGAGCTTCTCGGGACGCACCAGCGCGGCCTCTACCTCAGCTTCGAGACCGACCCGCGCCCGGAACGCCTGCGCGACGCGTTCCCGCCCGCCACGCTGGACCGGCTGCGCGCCCTGAAGTCGCGGTACGACCCGGACCGCCTGTTCCACGACAACTTCGCCATCACACCCGACACCGCATCGAGGACGACGCCATGACCGACTACGGGCACGACCTGCTGTTCGGCACGTTCACGACGCCCGCCGCGCAACCCGTGCGGCACGCCGTCGACCTGGCCGTGCTGGCCGACCGCGCCGGGCTGGACCTGGTCACCTTCCAGGACCACCCGTACCAGCCGCGGTTCCACGACACCTGGACCCTGCTGTCGTACGTGGCCGCGCGCACCGAACGGGTCCACCTCAGCGGCAACGTGCTCAACCTGCCGCTGCGGCAACCGGCCGTGCTCGCGCGCGCCGCGGCCAGCCTCGACCTGCTGAGCGGCGGCCGGTTCGAACTCGGCATCGGCGCGGGCGCGTTCTGGGAGGCCATCGAGGCGATGGGCGGCCGGCGGCTCGCCCCCGGCCAGGCGATCACCGCCCTGGACGAGGCGATCCGGGTGATCCGCGAGGTCTGGGCCGCCGACCGGCCCGGCGGCGTACGCGTCGACGGCGACTTCTACCGGGTCGAGGGCGCCAAGCGCGGGCCCGCCCCGGCCCACCACGTGAACGTGTGGATCGGCGCGTACAAGCCGCGGATGCTGCGCCTCACCGGTCGGGTGGGCGACGGGTGGCTGCCCAGCCTCCAGTACCTGCCCGGCGGGCCGGCCGACCTGACCGCCATGAACGCGCAGATCGACGAGGCCGCCGCGGCGGCGGGTCGGGAGCCGGCGCGGATCCGGCGGCTGCTCAACGTCGCCGGCCGGTTCGCGCCGACCGGCCGGGCGCTGCTCGACGGGCCGCCGGAGCAGTGGGCGGAGGACCTCGCCGGGCTGGCCCTGGAGCACGGGGTGAGCGCGTTCATCCTGGCCACCGACGACCCCGCCGCCATCGAGGTCTTCGCCGCGGAGGTCGCCCCGGCGACCCGGGAACTGGTCGCCGAGGAGCGCGCCCGCACCGCCGCCTGAGCGGAAGGAGGGGACCCTTCCCGAAGGGATCCCCTCCTGGCCCAGGCCCGCCCGGGCTCAGCGCTCGGGCGGCGCGACGGCGGCCAGCCGCCGGCGCAGGTGTGACCGCTCCGGCTCGGTACCGGCCAGCTCCAGCGCACGGCGGTAGGCGTCCGCCGCCTCCGCGTCCCGGCCGAGCCGGTGCAGCAGCTCGGCCCGGGCCGCCACCCACGGGTGGTACGCGCGCAGCCGCGGTTCGCCCGCCAGCTCGTCGAGCAGCGCGAGGCCGGCCGCGGGGCCGTCGCGCATGGCGACCGCCACGGCCCGGTTCAACGCCACGACGGGCGAGGGGTTCAGCGCGAGGAGGACGTCGTACAGCGCCACCACCTGCGGCCAGTCGGTGGACGCCGCGTCGGCGGCCTCGTCGTGCAGCGCGGCGATGGCGGCCTGCACCCCGTACGGGCCGGGTGGACCGCCGGTCAGCGCGGCGACCGCCAACGCCTCCCCCTCGGCGATCATGTCCCGGTCCCAGCGCCCGCGGTCCTGGGCGTCGAGGAGCACCAGCTCGCCGTCCGGACCGGTCCGGGCGTCCCGCCGGGCGTGCACCAGCAGCATGAGCGCGAGCAGGCCGGTCACCTCCCGCTCGGCGGGGAGCAGCCGGTGGAGGATCCGGCCCAGCCGGACGGCCTCCTCGGCGAGGTCGAGCCGCTGGAGCAGAGGACCGGAGCTGGCGGCGTACCCCTCCGTGAAGATCGAGTACACCGCCTGGAGCACTCCCGGCAGCCGCCCGGGCAGCTCGTGCGGTTCGGGCACCCGGAACGGGATCCGCGCCTCGCGGATCTTCTTCTTGGCCCGGACCAGCCGCTGGGCCATGGTCGCGTTCGGCACCAGGTACGCCCGTGCCACCTCCTGCGTGGTGAGGCCGGCGAGGTAGCGCAGGGTCAGCGCACCGCGGTCGGCGGCCGGCAGCGCCGGGTGGGCACAGGTGAAGAACAGGCGCAGCCGCTCGTCCGGCAGGCCGCCGTCGGCCTCCTCCGGCACCGCGCCGCCGGTCCGCTCCGCCTCCGCCGCGAGCAGGGCCAGCCGGGCGGCGTACGCCTGGTCGCGCCGGAGCCGGTCCACGGCCTTGCGCCGGGCCGTGGTGAGCAACCACGCCCCGGGCCGGGCCGGTACGCCCTCGACCGGCCAGTGCACCAGGGCCGCCTCGACCGCCTCGGAGGCGACGTCCTCGGCGAGGTCGAGGTCGCCGAAGCGGTGCACCAGTGTGGCGAGCAGCCGGCCGCGCTCCTCGCGGAACACCGCCTCGACCGAGGCGCGCGTGCCGGCGGCTCGCTCGTCCATCCCGACCTCGCCTCAGAACTCGGCGACCGGCCGCACCTCGACGGTCCCGCCGTCACGGGCGCCGGGGCAGCGGGCGGCCCAGTCGAGGGCCACGTCGAGGTCCGGCACGTCGATGACGTAGTAGCCGCCGAGGACCTCGCGGGTCTCGGCGAACGGACCGTCGGTGACGGTCCGCTCGCCGGAGTCGTCGACCCGGACCGTGGTGGCCGTCGTCAGGTCCGCCAGCGAGTGCCCGGTGACGAAGATGCCCGCCTCCTGGACCTCCTTGTCGTAGGCCATCCAGTCCTCCACCGTGCAGGCGTTCTGCGTGTCGGTGGAACCGTAGATGAGCAGCATGTACTTCATGTCCGACTCCTGTCGTCTCGGTTGCCGTACGACCTGACGACGAACGGCTCCGGCGCGGATCGACAGGCCCCGCGGATTTTTCTTCCGCGGTCAGGACCGGCGGATCCAGAAGGTCAGGCCCAGCGACTCCTCCGTGAACGCCCGCGGGTCGGCCCAGGTCGGCTCGCCCTCGGCGCAGTCGGTGGCCAGCACCTCCTCGGCGACGAGGTCGCGGTGCTCGCGCAGCGCCAGCGCGGTCTCCTCCCGGTCGGTGCGGTAGCGCAGCTCGATCCGGTCGGTCACCTCCAGGCCGCTGGACTTGCGCGCCTCCTGGATCTGCCGGATCGCGTCCCGCGCCACACCGGCGCGGCGCAGCTCCGGCGTGAGGTGCAGGTCCAGCGCCACCGTCGCGCCGGCCTCGCTGGCCACCGCCCAGCCCTCCCGCGGGGTCTCCGTCACGACCACCTCGTCCGGGCCGAGCGTCACGGTCTCGTCGCCCACCTGGACGGTCGCCGAACCGGTGTCCCGCAACGAGTCGCGGAGGGCGGCGGCGTCGGCCGCGGCGATCGCCTTGGCCACCTGCTGCACCGTCTTGCCGAACCGCCGGCCGAGCGTACGGAAGTTGGCCTTCGCGGTGGTGTCGACGAGCGATCCGCCGGCCCCGCCCACCGGGTCGACCGCGCCGACGTTGAGCTCGGCGGCCACCTCGGCGAGCAGCTCCGGCGACAGCTCCTCGAAGCCGGGAGCCGAGGCCAGCGCCCGCGACAGCGGCTGGCGGACCTTCATGCCGGAGTCGGCCCGGGCCGCCCGGCCCAGCTCGACGAGCCGGCGGGCGAGCGCCATCTGCCGGGACAGCGCCGGGTCGATCAGCGACTCGTCGGCCACCGGGTACGGCGCCAGGTGCACCGACTGCGGCGCCTCCGGGTCGACGACCACGACCATGTCCTGCCAGACCCGCTCGGTGATGAACGGCGTGAGCGGCGCCAGCAGCAGGGTGACGGTGGTGAGCGCCTCGTGCAGGGTGGCGAGCGCCGCCGGGTCACCGCGCCAGAACCGCCGCCGGCTGCGCCGGACGTACCAGTTCGACATGTCGTCGATGAACGCGGCGAGCAGCCGGCCGGCCTGGTGCGTGTCGAACGCGGCCATCGCCGCGTCGACCTGCTGGACCAGGGTGTTCAGCTCGGAGAGCAGCCAGCGGTCCAGCACCGGCCGCTCGGCCGGCGCCGGGTCGGCCGCCGACGGGGTCCACCCGGCCGTACGGCCGTAGAGGGACTGGAAGGCGACGGTGTTCCAGTAGGTCAGCAGGATCTTGCGGACGACCTCCTGGAGCGCCGTGTGCCCGACCCGCCGGGCCGACCACGGGGAACCGACCGCGGCCATGAACCAACGCACCGCGTCCGCGCCGTGCTGGTCCATCAGCGGGATGGGTTCGAGGATGTTGCCCAGGTGCTTGGACATCTTCCGGCCGTCCTCGGCGAGGATGTGGCCGAGGCAGACCACGTTCTCGTACGACGACCGGTCGAACACCAGCGTGCCGACCGCCATGAGGGTGTAGAACCAGCCGCGCGTCTGGTCGATGGCCTCGGAGATGAACTGGGCCGGGTAGCGCTTCTCGAACAGGTCGGCGTTGCGGTACGGGTACCCGAACTGGGCGAACGGCATGGAGCCCGAGTCGTACCAGGCGTCGATGACCTCGGGCACGCGGCGGGCGGTCTCGCCGCAGTGGCAGGCGAAGGTGACCTCGTCGATGAACGGCCGGTGCGGGTCGAGGCCGGTCACGTCCGTCCCGGTCAGCTCGCTCAGCTCGGTCAACGAGCCGACGCAGGTCAGGTGGTCGTTCGGGCAGCGCCAGATGGGCAGGGGAGTGCCCCAGTAGCGCCGCCGTGACAGTGCCCAGTCGACGTTGTTGTTCAGCCAGTCACCGTAGCGGCCGTACTTGACGGTGGCGGGGTGCCAGGTGGTGCGCTCGTTCTCGCGCAGCAGCGCGTCCCGGATGGCGGTGGTCCGCACGTACCAGGACGGCTGGGCGTAGTAGATGAGCGCCGTGTGGCAGCGCCAGCAGTGCGGGTAGGTGTGCTCGTACGGGACGTTCTTGAAGAGCAGCCCGCGCAGCTGGAGGTCCTCGATGAGGGGCCGGTCGGCCTCCTTGAAGAACTTCCCGCCCACCAGCGGGATCTCCGGGGAGAACCGCCCGTTCGACTGCACCGGGTTCACCATCGGCAGCCCGTACGTCCGGGCGGTCGCGAGGTCGTCCGCGCCGAACGCCGGCGCCTGGTGGACCAGGCCGGTGCCGCTGTCCGTCGTCACGTACGAGGCGAGGACCACGAAGTGCGCGTCGGGCACCTCGACGAGGTCGAACGGCGGCCGGTACGTCCAGCGCTCCAGCTCCTTGCCCTTGAACGACTCGCCGGTCAGCTCCCAGCCGTCGCCCAGCGCGTACGCCAGCAGCGGCTCGGCGACGACGAGCTGCTCGTTGCCGTCGCTCGCGACCACGTACCGCACGTCGGGGTGCACGGCCACGGCGACGTTCGAGGGCAGCGTCCACGGGGTGGTCGTCCAGACCAGGAGGGCGGCGCGGCCGGCCAGGGGCCCGGAGGTGAGCGGGAAGCGGACGAAGACGGACGGGTCGACGACCGTCTCGTACCCCTGGGCGAGCTCGTGGTCGGACAGGCCGGTCTCGTCGCGCGGGCACCACGGCGCGACCCGGAAGTCCTCCACCAGCAGACCCTTGTCGAAGATCTGCTTCAACGACCACCAGACGGACTCGATGTACTCCGGGTCCATGGTCCGGTAGGCGTCGTCCATGTCGACCCAGTAGCCCATGCGCTCGGTCAGCTCGGCGAACGCGTCGGTGTGCCGGGTCACCGACTCCCGGCACCGGGCGTTGAACTCGGCGATGCCGTACTTCTCGATGTCCTGCTTGCCGGAGAAGCCGAGTTCCCGCTCGACGGCGAGCTCCACGGGCAGGCCGTGGCAGTCCCAGCCGGCCTTACGGGCGACGTGGAACCCCTTCATCGTCTTGTAGCGCGGGAACACGTCCTTGAAGACGCGCGCCTCGATGTGGTGGGCGCCGGGCATGCCGTTGGCCGTGGGCGGGCCCTCGTAGAAGACCCACTCCGGCCGGCCCTCGGACTGCTCCAGGCTGCGCCTGAAGATGCTGTTGGCGTGCCAGAAGTGCAGGACCTGGTGATCGAGGTCGGGCAGATCGACCTGGGTCGGTACGCTGCGGTACATCGCTCCTCCGTCGGCGCGTGTGCTGAAGCTCCGCCGGAGGGACGAGGCCGTGGCCCCGCGGTACCACCCTCCTTGACCGGTGTGCCGGCCCTCTCGTTTCGGGTGTGGTCGGTTCTACTCGGCCTCGCGGCCTTTCTTCCGACGGCTCCGGGGTGATCTTCCCGCCGCGCACGCCTCCGGGCTTCCACCATCCCCGGATCGCTCCTGGCTGCGTGCGACGGTACTCGTCCCCATCTACGCCTTCCGGACGCATCTTATCCCAGCCGGAGCGCGGGCCACGACGGTGACGCCGGGTGCCCGGCGTCCGAGCCCGCGGCCGGCGCGGCGGCCTGCCGGCCTGCGCGGCCCGTGGCCTGTCGCCGTGCGCGGCCGGTGGCCTGTCGCCGTGCGCGGCCCGTGGCCTGTCGCCCCGCGCGGCCCGTGGCCCCCGCCCGCGCTGCCCGCGGCCTGCCGGCCGGCCGTGGACCCCCGGGCCCACGGCCGGGCGGCGGTCAGGCGTTCGGGTTGCGCACCGGCGCGAACATCTCGTGGATCCAGTTCGGGTACGCCGGGGCCTGCCGGCTGACCGCGTCCAGCTCGGCCAGGTCCTGCTCGCTCAGGGTGAGCCCGCTGGCCGCGATGTTGTCGGTGAGCTGGTCGGTCGTGCGCGCGCCGACGATGACGCTGGTGACGGCCGGCTGGGCCAGCAGCCAGGCGATCGCGACCCGGGGGATGCTCACCCCGTGCCGGCCGGCGACGGTACGCAGCACGTCGAGCACCTCGTGACCGCGCTCGCGGTCCACGGGCGGGAAGTCCTGCCCGCCCTCGGCCGTGCGGCGGGAGGGGCCCGTGGAGCCCCCGTCGCGGCTGATCTTCCCGGTGAGGAAGCCGCCGGCGAGCGGGCTCCAGACGGTGACCGCGAGGTTCTCGGCCTGCGCCATCGGCAGCAGGTCGCGCTCGACGTCCCGGCCGACCAGCGAGTAGTACGCCTGGACCGAGACGAACCGGTTCAGGTTCCGCAGCGCCGAGACGCCGAGGGCCTTGCTGATCTGCCAGGCGGCGAGGTTGGCGCAGCCGATGTAGCGGACCTTGCCCTGGTGCACCGCGTCGTCGAGCGCGGCGAGGACCTCCTCGAAGGGGGTCACGGGGTCGATGTTGTGCAGCTGGTAGAGGTCGATGTGATCGGTGCCGAGCCGGCGGAGGCTGGTGTCCAGCGCCCGCGTCACGTGCAGCCGCGACCAGCCGACGTCGTTGGGGCCGGGGCCGGTCGGGGCGTACACCTTCGTGGCCAGCACGACGTCGTCCCGCCGGTGCCGTAGCGCGTGGCCGAGCAGTTCCTCGCTCTCCCCGTCGCTGTAGACGTCCGCCGTGTCGATGAAGTTGATCCCGGCGTCGAGCGCCGTGCCGACCATGCGTTCGGTGTCCTCGCGGCCCAGCGCGCCGAGCGTGGAGTAGACGGGGTGGTTCGTGCCGCCGAAGGTCATGGCGCCGAGCGAGAGCTCGGAGACCCAGACGCCGGTGGGGCCGAGGAGTCGGTACTTCACGCTGACAGCTCCCTGCGTGGTGCGCGGTCGGGCCGCGCGTCGGTCAAGATGTCGGACACTCTGTCGGACACTGTGTCCGGGCAAGCGTACCCAGGCCCGTCGCGAGCTGCCTAGGATCGGGATATGCCTTCGATCACGCGACGACGCTCCGGCGGCGCCGACCGACGTCTCACGGTCGAGGCGCGGATCCTCGCCACCGCCGAACGCCTGCTGAGCGAGGGGGAGACCTTCACCGAACTGGGCGTGCAGCGCCTCGCCCGGGAGGCGGGCGTCGCCCGGTCGACCTTCTACACCCACTTCGCGGACAAGTCGCAGCTGCTCATGCGGCTCGCGGGCTCGTTCAGCGCCGAGTCCTTCGAGGTGGCGGCGGCGTGGGAGCCGGGCGGGCCGGACGCGTTCGAGGGGTTGGTCGAGACGTTCCGGCAGATCATCGCCGTCTACCGGCGGCACGCCGCGGTGCTCGCCGCGATCACCGAGGTCTCCGCGTACGACCCGATGATCCGCCGGTTCTGGCACGCCCGGGTCGACCAGTTCGCGGCCCGTACCGAAGAGTTGTTGATCGCCGAGCAGCGGGCGGGCCGTGCTCCCGCCGACCTCGACCCGGTCATCGCGAGCCGCCTGATCGTGGTCGGCGGCGAGCGGTTCGTGGCCGACCACGTGACCAGCGACGACGGCAGCGGCGACGAGACAGCCGCCCGTGAGCTGGCCGCCACCTGGTGGTACGGCGTCTACCGCCGCCCCACCCCCAAACCCTGACGCCCCCGCGCTCTCTCTCCCCGCCGAACCCCCCGCGATCTTGCACTTTGTGCCCTCGTTTTGCGGCATTTCGGGTTTTTTGTCGGGGCCGAAACTGCAAGATCGCGGGTGCTGATCTCGCACCGACGAGATTTTTTGTCTTGACAAGAGGATTTGTCGGTAGGAGAGTCATGGCATGTTCGACATCGCAGTGATCGAGGACCCGGCGGCGGCCGAGGCGTCGCTGGACCCGATGCGGGCCCGGCTCCTCGCCGAGCTCGCCGAGCCGGCCTCGGCGACGATGCTCGCCGCCCGGGTCGGCCTGCCCCGGCAGAAGGTCAACTACCACCTCCGCGCTCTCGAGCAGCACGGCCTCATCGAGCTCGTGGAGGAGCGGCGCAAGGGCAACGTCACCGAGCGGGTCATGCGCGCCACCGCGGCGTCGTACGTGATCTCGCCCGCGGCCCTGGCCGCCGTGCGGCCCGATCCGGCCCGAGCGCCCGACCGCCTGTCGGCGCGGTGGCTGCTCGCGGTCGCGGCCCGGCTCGTCCAGGACGTCGGCGCCCTCATCACCGGTGCCGAGCGGGCGAAGAAGCGACTGGCGACCTTCACCGTCGACGCGACGGTGAGGTTCGCGTCGGCGAGCGACCGGTCCGCGTTCGCCGAGGAGCTGGCCGCCACGGTCGCCTCCCTGGTCGGCCGCTACCACGACGAGAACGCACCCGGCGGCCGCGAGCACCGCGTCGTGATCGCCCTGCACCCCAGCGTCAATCCGGCGACCACCGACGCCCCCGAGGAGTCCTGACCGCCCCCGGCACGGACCGACGTCCCGCCGGGGCCTGCCCGCCGGCCGTCCGGACCGGCACGCACCTTCGACCCGCCACCGACACCCGCACACGAAAGGTTCACCACGATGGGACACCACTTCGAGCTTCAGAAGGACATCGAGCTGGCCGCCACCCCCGAGGAGGTGTGGGACGCGATCGCCACGGGGCCCGGCATCGACTCCTGGTTCATGGGCCGGAGCGAGGTGGAGCCGCGTGAGGGCGGCCGGACCCGCTTCACGATGGCCGGCCAGACCGAGGAGGCGACGGTCACCTCGTGGGAGCCGGGGAAGCGGTTCGCGTACCGCAGCGACCCCGGGCCGGACGGCACGTTCATGGCACTGGAGTACCTGATCGAGGGGCGTGACCAGGGCTCGACGGTGCTGCGTATGGTCCAGAGCGGCGTGCTCGGCGACAACTGGGAGACCGAGTACGAGGCCATGAAGGTCGGCTGGGACATGTACCTCGGCACGCTCGCCGCGTACGTCGCCCACTTCGCCGGCCGCTCCGGCGCACCGGTCGCGGCGTTCCGTCCGGGCGCCGGCACCCCCGACCAGGTCTGGGCCGCCGTGGCCGGTGCCTTCGGCATCTCCGGCCCGGTCGCCGAGGGGCAGCGCGCCCGGCTCACCGTCGACGGTTTGCCCCCGATCGACGGCGTGGTCGACCTCGCCGGTCTGCCCACCTACTTCGGGGTCCGCACCGACGACGCGCTCTACCGGTTCCTGCACTCCGGCACCGACCGGGGCAACGTCCTGGTGCTCGGCCACCACCTCTTCGCCGCCGACCAGGACCCGGCGCGTGCCGAGCAGGCGTGGCAGGCGTGGGTGGACAACCTCGCCATCGGCTGAGTGTCGAGACGCGGGCGGCCATCTCCCTTCCGCGGGAGGCGGCCGCCCCGGTGGTCGCTGGTCGGGCCGGTCGCGCGACTCGGCCTACCGCGGCGGTCCGCCGGGCGGTTGCGTACGCAGGTAGGTGAGCACCGCCAGCACCCGGCGGTTGGTGTCGTCGCTCGGCAGCAGGCCGAGCTTGGTGAGGATGTTGCCGACGTGCTTGCCGACGGCCGCCTCGGTGACGTGCAGCGCCGCGGCGATGGCCGCGTTCGACCGGCCCTCCGCGATCAGCGCGAGCACCTCCCGCTCCCGGGCGGAGAGCGCGGTGAGGGGGTCGCGCGGGCGGTGCAGCAGCCGGCGTACGACGTCGGGGTCGACGACGGTGCCGCCGCTGGCGACGGTACGCAGATGCCCGACGAACTCGGCCACGTCGGCCACCCGGTCCTTGAGCAGGTAGCCGACGCGGCGGCCGTCCCCGCTGTCGAGCAGGGCGGCGGCGTACTCGGCCTGCACGTGCTGGCTGAGCACCACGACCGCGAGGTCCGGCCGTTCGTCCCGCAACGCGACCGCCGCGCGCAGGCCGTCGTCGCGTCCGCCGGGGGGCATCCGGATGTCGGTCACCACGAGGTCGGGGCCGTGCGTACGGGCGGCGTCCATCAGGTCCGGCGCCGAGCCGACGGCGGCCAGCACCTGGAAGCCGAACCGGTCCAGCAGGCCGACGAGCCCCTCCCGCAGGAGGACCTCGTCCTCGGCGAGCACGACCCGGGTCACCGGCATGGCAGCTCCACCCGGACGAGCGTAGGTCCGCCCGGCGGGCTCGCGAGCAGCAACCGGCCGCCGGCGGCGCCCACCCGGTCGGCGAGGCCGGTCAGCCCGGTGCCCCGCGCCGGGTCGGCGCCGCCCCGGCCGTCGTCGGAGACCTCCACCACCAGCCGGTCGCCGGCCCGCGCCAGCCGCACCTCGGCCCGGGTCGCCGCCGCGTGCCGGGTCACGTTGTTCAGGGCCTCCGAGACCGCGTACCAGGCGGTCGTCTCGACGGTCTCGGGCAGGGGCCGGTCGAGGTCGGCGTGCACGGTGACGGGGATGGTGGCCTCGCCGGCCAGTTCCCGGACCGCCCCGGCGAGGCCGAGGTCGGTGAGGCTCTGCGGGCGGATGCCGTGCACGATCTGCCGGAGCAGGACCATGAGTCCCTTCGCCTGCTCGTGCGCCACCGCGAGCGGCCGGGCCGCGGGGGAGTCCTCGGGCACGTCGAGGCGGGCCAGGCCCAGTTGCAGGGTCAGGCTGGTGAGCCGTGGCTGGGCGGCGTCGTGCAGGTCGCGTTCGATGCGGCGGCGCTCGGCCTCGTAGCTGTCGACCAGGCGGGCCCGCGACCGCGTGACCTCCCGCAGCGCCGCCGTGTCGCCCGCGGATCCCAGCAGCCTGCGCGCCATCGCGGCCTGAGCCGCCGCGACCACCCCGAGGCCGTACCAGAGCACCGGCAGCAGCAGGACGCCCACGACGGCGTACGGGGCGGCCTCGGCCGGCGTGTCGACGGTGGACCAGACCACGATGACCTGGTCGGCGTCCCCGGCCAGCCACGGGCTGGCGACCAGCATGAGGTCGACGAGCACGAGCAGGAGGTACACCCAGTACGCGAGCGGCACCACGCTGCCCAGCAGCGCCGCGTACGCCGCCTCCCGCCAGGCGTCCGCGCTCGTGTAGCGGGCGGCGAGGCCCGACCAGGGCCGGGCCGGCACCGGCCGCCCGTCGACGACGCCGAGCCGCCCGCGTTCCAGCGCCGCCACCGCGGCGCTCACCAGCGGGGCCAGGGCCACCACGACGAGCGTCCCCACGGCCAGGAAGAGCGCGAGGGGCAGCGAGACCGGGCGGTCGTGCTGGCGGACCGCGTTGACGGCCGCCAGTAGGGGCGCGCCGACCACGAGCAGACCGACGGAGAGCACGCCGGCGATCGGGACGGTGGTCAGCACGTACGCCAGTGCCCGCCACGGCCACCAGGAGAGCAGGTAGCCGCGGTGGCGCAGTGCCGCGGCCAGGTGTGGAGGCTGAGCCGATGTCATGCGGCGACGCTATCGACGGCGATGGCGCCGACCCAGCCGGCTGCGTCCACCATCGGGGTATGGCCACCCCTACCGTCCCGGCCCGCTGACCCGGCCCGTCCACCCGGTCCGGGCCCTGTCCTCGGGGCCCGGGCTACGCCGGCACGAACTCTGCACGACAGCTTGCGGAAGTGCTGTTCACACGCCGGTCGCGGGGCCGGGCGTTGGCACCTTCCAAAGTCGGAGGTCGGCCCTACCCAGGTGAGCGCCGGCGCGGCGCGCGGTCGGATGTCACCGGTCGGCCGGGCTGCGAGGCTCATCGGCATGAGGAACGACACGCAACCGACCGGCACGACCTGGACGATCCCGGGGCACACGGGCCGCGCGGTCACCGTCGCCGCGGGAGCGGCCCGCGCGCTCCCGGCCATCGACGATCCCCGGGAGGCTCCGTGCCGGTCGGTTATCTGATCACCGTGGTGTTGGTCGCGATCGGCACGCTGTTCGCGCTGCGGCCAGTGCCGTGGTCGCGCCCGCTCGGCCGCGTCAGCTACTTCGTCGGCGTCGCCGCCAACGAACTGCCGTTCGCGGCCTTCTTCTGGATGCTGCTGCTCCCGACGGCGCTGGCGTTCGCCGAGGGTGACATCGACTCGCCGGGTGGCTGGGCGGTCGTCGCCCTGGCCACCGTGACCGCGACCGGGCTCGCGGTCGTCGCCTGTCAGGCGCTGGGCGAGCGGGACAGGATCAGACGCGCCCTCGACGAAGGGCTGGGGGCGGGGTGGCGTGCCGCCGTGGACGCCGACCTCGCCGCGGGACTGCGGCGCCGCCTTCCGCTGGCCCGCATCCTGCTCCTGCCCGTCTTCCGGCGCCGCCTGGACGTCCGGCGCGTGGCCAACCTCGCCTACGGCGATGCGGGCCGGCGCAACCTGCTCGACCTCTACCACCACCGCGCGCGCCCGCACGGCGCGCCCGTCATGATCCACCTGCACGGCGGCGGCTACTCCGGGGGCCACAAGAACAGCCAGTCGCTGCCGCTGCTCCACCGGCTCGCCAGCCAGGGCTGGGTGTGCGTGAGCGCCAACTACCGGCTCCGGCCACAGGCCCAGCATCCGGACCACCTGATCGACCTCAAGAAGGTCATCGGCTGGGTGCGGAGGCACGCCCACGAGTACGGAGCCGACCCCACGACGTTGTTCGTCGCGGGCAGTTCGGCCGGCGGACACCTGGCGGCGCTGGCCGCACTCACCCAGAACGACCCCGCCTTCCAGCCGGGCTTCGCGGACGTCGACACGTCCGTGAGCGGCGCCATCTGCCTGAACGCCTGGTACGGCCCCTACTACGGCCAGGGGCCAGAGTCCTCGCCGGAACCGCACATCACCGCGGACGCACCGCCCTTCTTCCTGGCGCACGGCGACAAGGACACACTGGTCCCCGTGGCGGACGCCCGGCACTTCGTCCGCCAGCTCCGCCGGACCTCGGCCGCCCCCGTCGTCTACGCCGAACTGAAGGGCGGGCACCACGCCTTCGACCTGTTCCACTCGCTCCGCTTCGAGGCCGTCGTCGACGCCGTCGAGGCCTTCACGGCCTGGGTGAGGTCACGGGACAGGAACGTCCCCGCTAGTCAGGGAGCCGCGGACCCGGAATCCACGGGCCGGAATCCACGGGCTCTGCGGCCCGGGATCACGGGCGGGGGGCGTCTCGAATCGCGAGCGCGGCCTGGACGAGCGCGGCGTGGGTGAGCGTCTGCGGGTAGTTGCCGAGATGCGCGCCGGTCGCGGGGTCCAGTTCCTCGGCGTAGAGGCCGAGCGGGGTGCCGTAGCCGACCATGGCCTCGAACAGCTCGACCGCCTCGCGGTGGCGCCCGGTGCGAGCCAGGGCTTGCACCAACCAGAACGAGCACGGGAGGAAGGCGGCCTCGCTGCCGGGGAAGCCGTCACGTCCCGGTGGGTAGCGGTAGAGGAGCGGCCCGCCGGCGGACAGCCTCGCGCGGATGGCGTCGATGGTGCCACGTACCCGGGGCGAGTCGATGTCGTCCATGTCGAGCAGCGGCAGGGCGAGCAGGGCCGCGTCGAGGTCCTCGGAGCCGTAGCTGCGGACGTAGCTGACCATCTCCGGGTCGAAGCCGCGCGTCCGGACCTCGGCGGCGATGGCGTCCCGTGCCGTCCGCCAGCGTCGCCGCTGACGATCCGGCAGCGGGTGGGTCTCGGCGATGCGCAGGGCCCGGTCCAGGGCGAGCCAGCCCATGAGCTTGGAATGGACGTGGTGGGCGGGTTCGCGGACTTCCCAGATGCCGGCGTCCGGCTCCGGCCAGCAACGGGCGACCACGTCGGCGAAGCCGCGCACCGCCCGCCACGTTTCGCTGTAGAGGCGGTGACCGGCCTGCGCGAAGGCCCAGGCGGCGTCGATCACCCAGCCGTACCCGTCGAGCTGGTGCTGGCCGGCGGCACCGTTGCCCATCCGTACCGGGGCGCTGTCGAGATAGCCGGGCCAGCCGGGCAGCTCCCGTTCGGCCGGTACGTGGCGGCCGTGCAGCGTGAGCAGCGCGGGCAGGCGGGGCCGCTGCAGCCGGCTGGCGTGCAGCAGCCACGCGAGGAAACCGCGGGCCTCGTCGGCCTTGCCGACGCTGAGGAAGGCACTGACGCTGATGCTGGCGTCTCGGGGCCACACGTAGCGGTAGTCCCAGTTGCGTACGCCGCCGGGATCCTCGGGCAGCGACGTCGTGGGCGCCGCCACCGGGGAGCGCGAGGGTGAGTAGGTCAGCAGCCGCATGGTCAGCAGGCTTCGGACGACGTGCTCGCGGAAGGGCAGCGATTCGTCGATCCCGGCGGTCCACTCCCGCCAGCGCTCCTCGTCCTCGCCGAGCAGCGCCCAGGCGGCCTCCGGCTCGATGTGGACCAGCGGTTCGCGGTCGGCCACGGCCATCACCAGGGTGACCGGACGGTCCGGCGTGACCGTGATCGTGGTGGGTCGACCCGGTTCGACGGTCAACTCGGGCGAGCAGCGCAGCGAGACCGCCAGCGACCCCCACTGGCACACCAGGGCCCAGCTCCGCTGATCGACCCGGGGACGCCGGTGCCGTACGCCGAGGCGTGGATCGAACTCGATGACGGCGGCGACGGGTGCCCCCTCGGCCGACAGCCGCCGCACGAGCAGGGTTCCGGGTAGCAGACGGCCGCCGACCTCGGCCACCATGCCCTCGGTGAGGCTGAGGCGGCCGCTCCCCACCGTCCAGGTCGTCTCCAGGGTGGCGCTGTGCTGCCGGTAGCGGCGCTCGACGGCCGTCACCGGCCCGGCGGGGCCGACCCGGAACGTTCCCGCCTCCGACCCCCCGACCAGGCGGCCGAACAGGGGTTCGCCGTCGAAGCGGGGTACGCAGAGCCAGTCGATCCCGCCGTCAGCGGCGACCAGGGCAGCGGTGCGCGTGTCACCCAGCAGCCCGTAGTCCTCGATCCTCATGGGGGATCGCGGACGCGTCACCAGGGGCTCACCGCTCATGACGTCGCTTCCTGACGATCGCGCGGTGCGCTGGCGAGCACGCCCCCGTCCGGCCCGGGGGAGCGGGTCACGCGCCGTCGAGGAGCAGTCCGAGAACGGCTCCGTAGAGGATGTGGACGACCACGGCGACGGTGGGAGTCTGCACGCCGTAGTTGACGGCGAACAGGCCGGGCGGCTCCAGCACGGCGGTGCTGGCGGGGCCCGCCCGCGGTGAGGCCATGCGCGGGTGCACACCCGGAAGCAGCGGCAGGATCACCGTGAGCGCGATGCCCACGTGGACTGCGCCGAGCAGCGCCCCGATCCACCACGTGGCGCGGTGCAGCAGGGCGAACGTGGCGGCGTAACCGACGGCGAAGCCCTGGCCGATGCCCAGGTGCATGAGGAACCCGACGATCCGGGCCCGGTCGGGATCCTCGGTGACGAGGGTCCCGAGCACCAGGGGAAAGTCGAGCCGGGTGAGGCCGGCCAGTTGGGCGGCAACGAGCGCGGCGGTGAGCGCCGTGGTGGCGACCAGACCAAACAACGCCCATCCGGCCCAGTCCATCTCAGCGGTGCTGGACGCCGCGGGCGTGCGCGGTCGTTACGGCGAGCCCTCCCCGGCACGCGCGGCGGGCGCCGGCGACGCCGAGTCTCCCGCCGGCCGCGTCAACCACGGTGAGCTGGCGAGCTGCCGAACGGCGAGCCGTCGACGGGCGCGCCGAGATCCTCTCGGTCAACGGTCCACCCTCCGTTCACAGACACGTCGGTGGAGCGCGCACCCGCCGGAGATCAACGGACGGGGACCATTTCCACCCAGTCTGTCACCATAAGCCCATTGGATCGGTGGTGTCGGCGGCTGGCGAGATCCCACCGCTGTTCCGCCTGCGGCTCTGCACGAAACTCTCTCATGCATGCACGATCCTTTCGCCTCGTGGGAGCCGGCGTGGGTTCTGTGCTGCACTGGTGCCATGCCCGCAGACGAGTTGGTCGAGCTGCTGCAACGGCATGCGCGTCCCGATCTGACCACTGTCATCGACGGGGTCCGGATCTGTAGGGCCGACCACACGGTTTCGCCGGGATCCTCGATGTCCGGCACCGTGCTGGCGGTCGTCGCCCGGGGCACCAAGCGTCTGGCGGTGGGGGATCACGTCTACGAGTACGGCCCCGGTCAGTACCTGGTGGCCTCGGTCGATCTTCCGGTGACGGGGCAGTTCCTCGACGCCGGTCCGGACCAGCCGGCACTCGGTTTCGGGATGACTGTGGAGCCCGCTGCCATCGCGGAGCTGCTGTTGCAGGCCGGGCCGGGTGACCTACCGAAGTCCCCGGGCGGCGTACGGCCGGGAATCGCGGTCACCGACGCCCCGGACGAGCTGCTCGACGCGATCGTGCGGCTCCTGCGGCTGCTCGACCGGCCTCGGGACCGGAGGGTGCTGGTCCCGCTGGTGAAGCGGGAGATCCTCTGGCTGTTGATGACCGGCGAGCAAGGGGACGTCGTCCGCCAGCTCGGCCTGGCCGACAGCAGCCTGGCGCACATCAGACGGGCCGTGCAGTGGATCCGGGAGAACTACCACCGACCGTTCCGGGTCGAGGAGGTGGCGCGGCTTTCGGGGATGAGTGTGCCCGCCTTCCACAGGAACTTCCAGGCGGTCACGGGGCTGGCCCCTATCCAGTTCCAGAAGCACATCCGGCTGCAGGCGGCGAGGTTGCTGCTGGCGAGCCGCCCGCACGACGTCACCGGTGTCGGTCACCGTGTCGGGTACGACAATCCGTCCCAGTTCAGCCGTGAGTACCGGCGTCAGTTCGGTGCGCCGCCCAGCGTCGACGCGGCCCGTATGCGCGGTGCCGCCGCCCCCGCCCCCGCGGCGCTGCCCTGACACTCGCCCGGACGAAGAGGATCGCGCAACCACGCGAGACGATCGGGTGCCCAGGTCGCTCGGTCTGTCACCGCCGAGGGGATCCGGCAGTTCGGCCCGGGGGGTGTCCCTATGGGTTTCGTCAAGCAGCGACGGGGGCCGTCGGGCGTGGTTGGTAGGGGGTCTTGTGGCGGAGCATGGCGAATAGGACGTCGCAGCGGCGTCGGGCGAGGCAGATGAGGGCGGCGTTGTGGCGTTTGCCTTCGGCTCTTTTGCGGTCGTAGTAGGCGCGGTTGATGGGGTCGGCGAGGGCGGCGAACGCGGCGAGGAAGAAGGCGCGTTTGAGTTGCTTGTTGCCGCCGCGGGGTGGGTGTTCGCCGCGGATGCTGCTGCCGGAGCGGCGGGTGACGGGTGCCAGACCGGCGTAGGCGGCG
>NZ_RAQQ01000004.1 GCF_003610785.1 Micromonospora globbae | reverse complement strand
CGTATCTACCACGGCTGCGGAACTGGCCCGCTCCGAACCCCCAGTAGGGCGACAGCACGGGAACGAGTCAGTCCGCTACCGCATCAGCGCCGCCCGAGAGCGGCCCACCCAGGTTGTCATTGAGGCACGGAAACCCGCCGCCGGCCGCGTACACCGTCACCCGGACCGTCGAGGACGTGCTGGGCCGGCCGCCCCGCCGCTTCGCCGACTGGGTCCGCGACCACCTCGACGCGTTCCGCTGACCGCCGTCCGTCGAGGACCCTGGGTCACCGCGCGCGCCCGCGCGGGCCGCGGGGCGCCGGCCAGGTCACCGCGGTCCGTAGCGGGTCGCCGGCGCCCCCGTCATGAGCGCCCAGTACCGGTCGCCGTAGGACCAGTGCCACCACTCGGTCGGGTAGTTCACCATCCCCGCACCGGTGAGCGCCGCCACGAGGATCTGCCGGTTCCGGCGGGCCGCCGCCGGGATGTTCCCGGCGGCCGTGAAGCACGCGTCGGCGCTCGCCTCCGGGGTCGCGTCGACGGCGGTGCCCATGTCCAGCTCGACACCGTCGAGGTCGCAGAGGGTCAGGTCGACGGCGCCGCCGGTGCTGTGCGGCGCCACCTCCACGGGCGAGACGAACTTCGTGGTCTCCCGGTGCAGCCGCCCCGCCGACCACTGTGGATACCGGCGGCGCAGCTCCTCCCGGTAGCCGGTGAAGATGTCCCGCTGCACGTGGTGCGGCCGGTACCCCTCGACCACGAGCAGGCGCAGGCCCGCCGGCAGCGCGCGCTGCGCGGCCAGCAGCCGCTCCGCGACCCCACGGCGCACCCGGGCGTACGCCCCGGCGGGATCGGCGGCACGGGTGTCGAGCCGCAGCTCCGGCACCTCCCGGAGATCGACCAGCGGCTCGCCGTCGTCGCTGCTCGGCACGGCGGCCACACGGGGGTCGGAGAGCAGGATCATCGGAGCGCCCCCGGGCGTACGCCGGCCGGCCGTTCGGCGTGCCGGGCGAGGGCGAGGCCGACGAGCCGGTCCACGAGTTCCGGGTAGTCGACGCCGGACTCCGCCCACACCTTCGGGTACATGGAGTGCGCCGTGAAGCCCGGCATCGTGTTCAGCTCGTTGACGTAGAGGTCGCCGCTCGCCTCGTCGTAGAGGAAGTCGACGCGGGCCAGGCCCCAGCCGCCGATGGCCGCGAAGGCCCGCAGCGACAGCTCCCGGACGCGCTCCGTGACCTCGTCGGGCAGGGGCGCGGGGACCACCATCGGGTCGTCGTCGCCGTAGTACTTCTGCCGGTAGTCGAACCAGCCGCCGGCCACCCGGACCTCGCCGACCGCCGACGCCTCCGGGCGCCAGCCGCCGAGCACGCCGCACTCCAGCTCGCGGCCGGTCACGCCCTGCTCGACCAGGACGACGGTGTCGTGCCGCAACGCCTCCTCGACGGCCGCCCCGAGGTCGTCGCCCTCGGTGACCCGCGAGATCCCGATCGAGGAACCCATCCGGGCCGGCTTCACGAACAGCGGCCGGCGCAGCCCCAGCACCAGCTTCTCCGGGCCGTCCGCCGCCCGGTAGGTGTGCGCGTCGAAGGAGACGTGCGGGGTGGTCGGCACCCCCTCGGCCCGCAGCGCCCGCTTCATGGCCACCTTGTCCATGCCCACGGCCGAGGCGAGGATGCCGCACCCCACGTACGGCACGCCCAGCGACTCGAGCAGCCCCTGCACCACCCCGTCCTCGCCGTACGGGCCGTGCAGGACCGGGAAGACCACGTCCACCTCCGCGTGGACGGCGCCGGGCGCGTTCGCCGCCGCGACCAGGGCCGTGCCGGGGCGGTTGCCGACGCGCAGCTCCACCGCCGGACCGGTCACGGTCAACCGGTCGTCGATGGCACGGCCGGCGCCGCCGCCGGCGCGCAGCTCGGCCAGCACCGCGTCCGGCACGAGGCGGAAGGTTCCGGTACGGGTGACGCCGATCGCGACGACCCGGTGGCCGGCGTCGGCGAGTGCCCGGGCGACGCCGAGCGCCGAGGCGCAGGACACGTCGTGCTCCGCCGACGGGCCACCGAACAGGACTCCGATCCGAACGGGCGTGCTCATGCCGCCACCCCCTCTCGCGCCGCCAGGTCGGCGAACTGCCGGGCCGCCAACCGGGCGACCAGCTCCTTGTCGACGTTCCCGCCGGTCAGCACGACGCCGACGGTGCGGTAGCGCTCCCGTCCCGGCGGGGCGGCACCGAACCGCCCGGCCGCCGCGCGCGGGTCCACGGCCGCGCGCGGGTCCACCGCCGCGCGCGGGTCCACCGCCGCGCGCGGGTCCACCGCCGCGCGCGGGTCCACCGCCGCGCGCGGGTCCACCGCCGCGCGCGGGTCCACCGCCGGGCGGAGGTCCGCCGCGCCGAGGTCCGCGGCCAGCCGCAGCGCGCCGGCCAGGCCGGCCGCGCCGGACGGCTCGGCGAGCACCTTCAACTCCATGAGCAGCAGTTGGAACGCCTCGGCGATCTGGTCGTCGTCGACGCGTACGACGCCCCGCACGGCGTCCCGCGCCACGGCGAACGGGAGTTCGCCCACGCAGGCGGGACGCAGCCCGTCGGCGATCGTGGGCGCCGGGGCGACCGGGGTGGGCCGGCCGGCCGCGAGGCTACGGGCCAGCGAGTCGCAGCCGACCGGCTCGACGCCGTACACCTCGATCGGTGTCCCGGCCGCGGCCAGGCACGCGCCGGCGACGCCCCCGCCGCCGCCGACCGGCACCACGAGCGCGTCCAGCGGGGTTCCGGCGCGCTCCGCCTCCTCGATCAGCTCCAGGCTCGCGGTGCCCTGCCCGGCGATGACGTCCGGGTGGTCGTAGGCGTCGAGCAGCGGGTGCCCGTGGGCGCCGGCGATCCGGCGCGCCGCGGCGAGCCGCTCCTCCAGGGAGGTGCCCGCGAAGACGACCTCCGCGCCCGCCGTCCGGGCCCGGGCGACCTTCGTCGGCGCCGCGTCCACCGGCAGCACCACGGTCGCCGCCAGCCCGTGCCGCCGGGCGGCCAGCGCCACGGCCACCGCGTGGTTGCCCGTGCTCTGCGCGACCACCCCGCCGTGCCCGGCCGCGGCGAGCCGCCCCACGGCCAGCATCGCGCCGCGCATCTTGTACGAGCCGCCGGCCTGGAGGTTCTCGGCCTTCAACAGGATCCGGACGCCGGCCAGGCGGTCGATCGCCGGGGAGTTCAACAGGGGCGTACGCACCACGCGGCCGGACAGCCACCGGGCCGCCTCCTGGACGCGGGCCCGGTCCAGCCGTACGGCCGGGGTAGGTGGATCTGTGCGGGACATGGTCTCTCCTTCGAGGTTGTGCCGGGACGGCGGCGTGAACAGCCACCCCGCGCCGGCCGCCAGCAGTCCGCGGTGGACGGCCAGGCTGAGCGCCAGCACGAGCACGGTGAGCAGGACGGGGTAGCCGGCCACCAGCACGGCCCGTACCGGTCCGTGCAGGTCCGTGACCGGACCGGCGAGGAGCCGGTGCAGCAGCGCGAGCACCGGCATGTGGATCACGTAGACGGGCAGCGTCCGGCGTCCCAGGGCGGCGAGCGCCGTGGTGGACGCGCCCCGCCGCCGGGCGGCCACGGCCGCCACGGTGAGGCCGAACGCCACGGCCACGACGGAGACCGCCGGCCACACGCCGAACCACCGCTCGGCGCCGGCCAGCCCCATGGCGGCGAGTGCCGCCACGTACGCGGCGGAGACACCGACGAGGCGCCGGCGCGTCGCGGTCGCCGCCCAGCCCGTCAGGTACGGCCGGAGGTGGACGCCGGCCAGGAAGAACACCAGGTTCTGGTAGACCCCGCCCCGGTTGCCGGGCGTGTCCAGCAGACCCGCCGCCGCCACGGCCGACAGGGCCCCGGCGAGCGCGAGCAGCACGGCCGGCCGCACCCGCCGCGACGCCCTGGCCACCACGAAGTAGAGCGCCAGCGCGTACAGGTACCAGAGGTTGGACGGGGTGACCGTGAGCTGGGCCAGCAGGTCGCCGGGGCTGGTGGCGCGGTCGGTCGGGAAACCGGGGACGAGGGCCAGCAGCGCCGTGTGGATGAGCAGCCAGGCGGCGTACAGGTAGAGGTTGCCGGCGACCCGGGACCGGGCGGCGGCCCGCCAGGGCCGGTTGACGGCGTTCGCCGCGAAGATGCCGGAGATGGTGAAGAAGAGCGGCATCCGCAGCGGGAGCAGTTGCTCGCCGAGGAGCCCCCACGCCCCCGGCACCGGCACGCCGGCGCGCCAGTCGATACGCAGGTAGTCCTTCACGACGACGTGCCAGAGCACCACGAGGACGATGCAGGCGCCCTTGGCCACGTCGGCCCACGTCTCGCGGCCCGCCGCCGTCGAGGTGGCACCCACCGGCGGCTGCTCGGTGCGGGTCGTCACGGCTTCTCCTCTCCGGCTCCGGGCGGAACCGGTGGCCCCTGAGCGGGACGCTTCCGGGCAGCCCGGAGCTCGGGACGCCGTACACACGGGTCCCGGGGCCTGGTTGGTTCGGTGTGGTGGCTGTGACCTGGGTCTAGTGCGGGATCGGTAGCTGGACGTCGACGCGGAGCCCGCCGCCGTCGGCGGGCCGGGCGGCGATGACGCCGTCGTGCGCCTGCGTGATGGAGCGGGCGATGGCGAGGCCGAGTCCGGCGCCGCCGCTGTGGTTGGTGCGGTCCCGGGCCAGCCGCCGGAACGGCTCGAAGAGCCCGGCGACCGCCTCGGCCGGTACGACCTGACCGGTGTTGACCACGGTCAGCGCCGGCGTCCGCCCGACGACGACGGTGAGTCGCCCGCCGGGACGGTTGTACTTGATCGCGTTCTCCACGAGGTTGGTGACGAGGCGCTCCAGCAGCACCCGCTCCCCCATGACGACGCGGGGGGCGAGGTGACTCTCGATCGTCACCTCGGCCGCCGTGGCGCGGTCCTGGTAGGCGGCCAGCACGCTGCCGGCGATCTCGTCGAGGCGCTGCGGTGTGGAGGAGCGCAGCCCCTGGTCGCTCTCGCTGAGCGCGAGCAGCCCCTCGATGAGCCGTTCGTTGCGCTCGTTGGTCTGCAACAGCTGGGCGGTCAGCAGTTCCAGCTGCTCGCCGGTGAGCGACTGGGCCATGCCGACCTCGATGAGCGTCCGCTGGACGGCCAGCGGCGTACGCAGCTCGTGCGAGGCGTTCGCGGCGAACCGCCGCTGCCCCTCGTAGCCGGCCGCGATGCGCTCCATCATCTGGTCGATCGCCCGGGACAGCTGGGCCAGCTCGTCGCTGCCGGACCGCCGGATGCGGTAGCCGAGGTTCTGCGGCCCGACGTGCGCGATGGGCTCGGCGAGATCACGCACGGGACGCAGGCACCACGCGGCGGCGCCCCAGATCCCCAGCACCGCGACGGCGCTGAGGACGAGCGAGGCCATCTGCGGGATGGCCACGTCGAGCTGGCGGGCCGGCTCGCAGATCAGGTTCAGCCCGGGCTCGGCCAGGCCGCAGATCTCCCGGGCGGGCAGCCACACGATGCCCAGCAGCCACTTCACGAGGCCCGGCAGGAAGAACCCGACGAGCAGCGCGACCACGCCGACCAGGACGATCCGGCGGCGGGGGCTCATTCGGGCCCGCCGATCCGGTAACCGGCCCGGGGCACGGTGTGGATGATGGCGGGCTGGCCGAGCTTCCGGCGCAGCGTCATGAGCGTCACCCGGACGGCGTTGGTGAACGGGTCGGCGAACTCGTCCCACGCCTGCTCCAGCAGGTCCTCCGCGCTGACCACCCGACCGTTCGCCCGCATCAGCACGTGCAGCACGGCGAACTCCTTCGGGCTCAGGGCCAGCGGGCGGCCGTCGCGGGTGACCGTGTGCCGGGCCACGTCGAGCACCACCCCGTGCTGTTCGAGCACGGGCGGCAGCGCCGGCGCGGACCGCCGCCCGAGGGCCTGCACCCGGGCGACCAGTTCGGCGAAGGCGAACGGCTTGGTCAGGTAGTCGTCGGCGCCCAGGCCGAGACCCTCCACCCGGTCCCGGATACCGGCGGCGGCGGTGAGCATGAGGACCCGCGTACCGGCGTCGGACCCGGCGAGGCTCCGGCACACCTCGTCGCCGGTCCGCCCCGGCATGTCCCGGTCCAGGACGGCCACGTCGTACCGGTTCACGGAGATCCGCTCCAGCGCGCCGTCGCCGTCGTAGCAGACGTCGACCGCCATCGAGAGGCGACGCAGCCCCTGGGCGATCGTGTCCGCCAACAACCGCTCGTCGTCCGCCACCAGCACCCGCACGCTTCCGCCCCCGTGGTTCCTCGTTGTCCGGCATACGGTCTCAAGCAGGAGATAAGGGTTCCGTAAGCACCCGCCAGCCATCCTCCACGCCCCGCCGGCCAGGACAAACACGGTCAAGCCGCAGCCGGGCGGGGACGTCCCCGCCGCGTCGTCTGGCGCGCTCCGTCCCATCCGCCGCCGCACACTTGGCGATCCGGGGTGAGCTGCGTCACGATGGGCGCGAGGAGGTCGCCCATGGCCGACCCGTGGCTCGCCCTGGAAATCGGCGTCGATCCGGCGGAGCGGATCGCGCAGGTCGGTGCCGCGCACGAGGCGTTCCTCGCCGGCGGGCCGGAGGCCGCCCGGCGGATGGACCGGCACCTGCGCGACGTCGTGGCCAAGTCGTGGCGCCGCTCGGCCGGCGCGCTGCTGGATCCGGAGGGCACCCCGCCCGTCGAACTGGTCGACGACACGCTGGAGAGCTACCGGGCCGCGCACCCGCTGGCCCGGGTGCTGCCGCTCTTCCGTGACCTGCTCGGCGGGATCGCGCAGGACGGCGCCCACCTCATGGCCGTCTGCGACGCCTACGGCCGGCTGCTCTGGGTGGAGGGCCACCCGGGCGTACGCCGGCGCGCCGAGCGGATGAACTTCGTGCCGGGCGCCCGCTGGGACGAGGCACACGCGGGCACCAACGCCCCCGGCACGGCCCTCGCCGTCGACCACAGCGTCCAGATCTTCGCCACGGAGCACTTCAGCCGGCCCGTGCAGCGGTGGACGTGCGCGGCCGCGCCCATCCACGACCCGGTCACCGGCCGGCTGCTCGGGGCCGTCGACATCACCGGCGGCGACCACCTGGCCACCCCGCAGAGCCTCGCGCTGGTACGCGCCACCGCCCGGGCGGCCGAGGCGCAGCTCGCCGCCGACCGGCCGCCCGAACCGGGTGTGGCCACCGTCGCCGCGCTCGGCCGCGACGAGGCCGAACTGCGGGTGGACGGGCGGCGGCTCCGGCTCGGCCGCCGGCACAGCGAACTGCTGGTGCTGCTCCTCGACCACCCCGAGGGGCGGACCGGGGAGCAGCTCGGCCTCGACCTCTACGGCGACGACCGGCTGCACCCGGTCACCCTGCGCGCCGAGTTGTCCCGGCTGCGCCGCGTGCTCGGCCCGGAACTGCTCGACTCCCGCCCGTACCGGCTGCGCGGCACCGTGCGCGCCGACTTCCGTACCGTCACCGACCTGCTCGACCGCGGCGATCCCGCCGGCGCCCTCGACGCGTACGCCGGACCGCTGCTGCCCTCCTCCGACGCGCCGGGAGTGGCGCGACTGCGCCGGCTCATCGACGGCCAGCTCCGGGCGGCCGTGCTCGCCGCCGGGGACCCGGCGCTGCTCGCGGCCTGGACGGCGACGCCCGCCGGCGCCGACGACCTGACCGCCTGGCAGGCGCTCGCCCGGGCGCTGCCGCCGGGCGCGCCCCGCCGGCCGCTCGCGGTCGCCCGCGTCCACCAGCTCGCCGGGGAGTACGGCCTGCCGCGCGCAACGTGGCTGCAACGTCCCGGAAACTAGCGTCACCGCCGTCCACCCGTGACGGACGGCGGAGGTACCCATGACGCGCTACGACGCGCCCACCCACTGGCAGACCCGCTACGACCACTTCATCGGCGGCGAGTACGTCAAGCCGCACGGCGGGCGGTACTTCGAGAACCCCACCCCGGTGACCGGGCAGACCTTCTGCGAGGTCGCCCGCGGCACCGCCGAGGACGTCGAGAGGGCCCTCGACGCCGCGCACGGCGCCGCCGACGCGTGGGGCCGCACGCCGGTCGCCGAACGGTCGCTGATCCTCAACCGGATCGCCGACCGGATGCAGGAGCACCTGGAAGACCTCGCCATCGCCGAGACCTGGGAGAACGGCAAGCCGGTCCGGGAGACCCTGGCGGCGGACATCCCGCTGGCCATCGACCACTTCCGGTACTTCGCCGGCGCCATCCGGGCACAGGAGGGCACCCTCGGCGAACTCGACGACGACACCGTGGCCTACCACTTCCACGAGCCGCTCGGCGTGGTCGGGCAGATCATCCCGTGGAACTTCCCGCTGCTCATGGCCACCTGGAAGCTCGCCCCGGCCCTCGCCGCCGGCAACGCCGTGGTGCTCAAGCCGGCCGAGCAGACCCCCGCGTCGATCCACTACTGGCTCTCGCTGGTGGCCGACCTGCTGCCGCCCGGCGTGGTCAACGTGGTCAACGGCTTCGGCGTCGAGGCCGGCAAGCCCCTGGCCTCCTCGCCGAGGGTCGCCAAGGTGGCGTTCACCGGCGAGACGACCACCGGGCGGCTGATCATGCAGTACGCCAGCGAGAACATCAAGCCGGTCACCCTGGAACTGGGCGGCAAGAGCCCGAACATCTTCTTCGACGACGTGAGCGCCCGGTCCGACGAGTTCTACGACAAGGCGCTCGAAGGGTTCACCATGTTCGCCCTCAACCAGGGCGAGGTCTGCACCTGCCCGTCCCGGGCGCTGATCCAGCAGGGCCACTACGCGGACTTCCTCGCGGCGGCCGTCGAGCGTACGCGTCAGGTGCGCCAGGGCCACCCACTGGACACCGAGACGATGATCGGGGCGCAGGCGTCGAACGACCAGCTCGAGAAGATCCTGTCCTACCTGGACATCGGTCGCCAGGAAGGCGCGAAGGTGCTCACCGGCGGCGAGCGGGCCGACCTGGGCGGCGAACTGTCCGGCGGCTACTACGTCCAGCCGACCATCTTCGAGGGCGACAACTCGATGCGGATCTTCCAGGAGGAGATCTTCGGTCCGGTGGTCTCGGTGACCTCGTTCGCCGACCTCGACGACGCCGTGAAGATCGCCAACGACACCCTGTACGGCCTCGGCGCGGGCGTGTGGACGCGCGACATGAACACCGCGTACCGGGCCGGCCGCGCGATCCAGGCCGGCCGGGTCTGGACGAACTGCTACCACGCCTACCCGGCGCACGCGGCGTTCGGCGGGTACAAGCAGTCCGGCATCGGCCGGGAGAACCACAAGATGATGCTGGAGCACTACCAGCAGACCAAGAACCTGCTGGTCAGCTACTCGCCGAAGAAGCTGGGCTTCTTCTGATGGGCACCGACCCGTCAGGCGCCGCGGTTCCCGGTCCGCCGGGCGCCGCGGCGCCGCCCGGCGCGGCACGGTCCGGCGCGGCACGGTCCGGCGCAGTGCCGTCCGGTCCGGTGCGGTCCGGTTCGCCGTCCGGCAGAGTGCCGTCCGGCCCCGTGCGATCCGGCGCGGCGTCGTCCGGCGCGGCCTCGTCTGGCACGGCCTCGTCTGGCACGGCCTCGTCTGGCACGGCCTCGTCCGGTCCGGTGCCGCTTCCCCGGGCGGCGTCGCCGGTGTCGCTTCCGCCGGCCACCGACCCGGTGTCGCTGACGCCGGCCGCCGCGGACCTGATCCGAGCACTGCGGGAACAGCACGGGCCGCTCATGTTCCACCAGTCCGGCGGCTGCTGCGACGGCAGCGCCCCGATGTGCTACCCGGCGGGCGAGTTCCGCACCGGCGGCTCCGACGTCCTGCTCGCCTCCCTGGCCGTCGACGGCGTCCCGGAGCCGGTCGAGTTCTGGATGTCCCGCTCGCAGTGGGAGCTGTGGAAGCACACGAGGCTCACGATCGACGTGGTGCCGGGCCGGGGCAGCGGCTTCTCCCTGGAGGCCCCCGAGGGCGTCCGCTTCCTGATCCGCTCCCACCTAGCCTGACCCCACATCCCCCCTCCACTCCCGCGATCTTGCACTTTGTGCCCCTGGAATGAGGCTTATGCCAGGAAAGTCAGGGCCGAAAGTGCAAGATCGCGGGAGTGAAAGGGGGGCGGGTCAGGAGAGGGCGGCGCGGACCGTCGCGACGATGTGGTGGGGGCGGCGGTAGAGGTCCTGGTCGGTGAAGTAGCGCATCCGCCATCCGTTGGCGTCGAGCCAGTTCACCCGTTCCCGGTCCCGGCGAAGCCGCTCCCGGTCCAGGTGGGACAGGCCGTCGTACTCGACTCCCACCCGCCGCTCGCGGTAGCCCAGGTCGAGCCGGTACCGGCGGATGCCGTACGAGTCGTGGACCCAGAGCTGCGGCTCGGGCGCGGGCAGCCGGCCGTCGATCAGGACCAGGCGCAACTGGCTCTCCTGGCGGCACTCCGCCCGCCCGTCCGCCAGTGCCACGAGGTCCCGCGCCTGCCGGATGCCGCGCAGCTTCCGCTGTCGCGGCAGTTCCGCCACGAGCTCGTCCCGCGTGACCGCACCGGAGCGGAGTGCGGCGTCGAGTACCGGCAGAGCGTCGAGCCGCCGGACGCTCCGGGCGAGGTCGACGGCGCACCGGGCCGCCGGGACGCAGGGCAGCCCACGGACGAGGACGGGCCGCACGGGCAGGACCGAGTGGTGTACGACCAACCCGGGTAGGCGTGGCCGGGGCACCGTGGCCGGCAGCACGACGTGAACCTGGTCCTCTCGCAGAACCCCGAATCCGTGCCGGCGGGCCGCGCTCTGGCGGGTCAGTGCCGCACCGTCGGGCAGGCACAGCAGCAGTGCGCGGAGTTCGTCGTCGTCCTCCTCGCAGCGCCGGTCGGCGTAGACGCCTCTCCGTACCCGGAGCAGCTCCGCCTTGCTCACCTGGGTCCGGAGTCGCTTCACCGTCAGGCTCCGCAACAGATCCTCGACGCGCCACAGCTGAATCGACACGCCGGCACTATGGCGAACCTCCGCCCCCGGAACCGCCCTCCCACCCCGAGCCTGTGGACAACCAAACCCCCTGTGGACAACTACCCCCCAAACCCCGACCCGTGCTATCCCCGCCCCCAACCGTCCACCGCGATCTTGCAGTTTCGGCCCCAGATATACCCTGTATGCCCTATATGTCGGGGCAGAAAGTGCAAGATCGCGGGGAAGCAGCGGGGTTAGCGGGCGTCCAGGAGGGGCTGTCTCGGGTTCCACGGGGGACCGCCCGCCGCGTCGCGGCGGCGCCGTGCGATCGCCGACAACGCCTCGAGCACCACCCGGTTGCCCAGGTACGCGGTGATGTCGGCGTGGTCGTACGGGGGCGCGACCTCGACCACGTCCACCCCCACCACCGGCAGCTCGTAGCAGCAGCGGCGCACGGCGTCGAGCAGTTGCCGCGAGGTCAGCCCGCCCGGCTCCGGCGTGCCCGTGCCGGGCGCCATGCCCGGGTCCACCACGTCCACGTCGACGGAGAGGAACACCCCCTCGCACTCGTCCACCGCGATCCCGAACGCCTCCGTGAGGCACTCGTCCAGGCCGCGGGCGACCAGTTCGGTCATCTCGTACGAGCGCATCCGCTGCTCCGCCATCCAGCTCAGCACCGACGGCCCCGGCCAGTAGCCGCGCAGGCCGATCTGGAGGAACCGGTCGCCACGGACCGCGCCCGACTCGATGAGCCGCCGCATCGGCTGGCCGTGCCCGTGGAGGCTGCCGAACTCGACGTCGCCGGTGTCGGCGTGCGCGTCGAAGTGCACCAGCGACACCCGCCCGAGCCCGTGGTGGCGCGCCACGCCGGTGGCGTCGGGCAGCGCGATGGAGTGGTCGCCGCCGAGCACCACGGGGATCGCGCCCGACGAGGCGACCGTGTGGACGGCGGACTCCAGCGCCGACAGCGAGCGTTCGATGTCGCCGGAGAACATCTCGACGTCGCCCGCGTCGTACACCCGCAGGTCCCGCAACGCGTCGACGCGCAGCGCGAGCGACGGGCGGGACCCGTCGTGGGGCAGGTAGCAGGCCTGCCGGATGGCCGACGGCCCGAACCGGGTGCCGGGCCGGTGCGAGGTCCCGCCGTCGAACGGGGCACCCACGACCACCACGTCCGCGTCGGCGAAGGACGCCGGGTCGGCCAGGTCGCAGGCGGGTACGCCGAGGAACGTCAGGTCCGGCCCGTACATGGCCCCGTAGCGGCTCATCGTTCCTCCATCCCCCACGGCGACCCGTACCCGGTGAGCAGGTCGAGGAAGGGCTTCGGCGGCAACGCCTCGGGGCCGAGCACCCCCGCCCCGGTCCACGCCCCGGTGGCGAGCAGTTCCAGCGCCACCACGGGGTTGACGGCGGTCTGCCAGACCACCGCCTGGTGGCCGTACTCCCGCATCGACCACTCGTTGTCGACGACGTGGTACAGGTACACCCGCCGGGGCCGGCCGTCGACCCCGGTGCCGGTGACGTACGTGCCGGCGCACGTCTTCCCGCGCATCCGGTCGCCGAGCGTGGCCGGGTCGGGCAGGCAGGCGGCCACCACGTCCCGGGGCGACACGGTGACGCCGCCGACCCGCACGGGCGACGTCGAGTCCAGGCCGAGCTTGTGCAGGGTCCGGAGCACCTGGATGAACTCGTCGCCCAGGCCGTACTTGAAGGTGACCCGCCTCGCCGGCACCCAGCGCGGGATGAGCAGCACCTCCTCGTGCTCCACGTTCACGCACTCGACCGGGCCGATGCCCTCCGGGAACTCGAACACCTCCGGCTCGGAGAACGGCTCGGTGGTGTACCAGCCGCGGCCGGCCTCCCAGACCACCGGCGGGTTCAGGCACTCCTCGATGGTCGTCCAGATGGAGAACGACGGCGCGAAGTCGTAGCCGTCGACGGTGAGGTTCGCGCCGTCGCGTACGCCGATCTCGTCGATGGAGGCGAAGAGTTCGTCGGCGGCGTACCGGGCGAAGACGTCGGAGAGTCCCGGCTCGACGCCGATGCCGCAGAGCGCCAGCCGCCCGGCCGCCTGCCACCGGTCGGCGAGGGCGAACTGTTCGTCGCCCAGCTTCACCCCGGTCTCGGCGTACGGCCGTCGGGGGTGCGGACGGGACAGCGACATGGCCATGTCCAGGTAGTCGGCGCCGGCCGCGAACGCGCCCTCGAAGATCGGCATGACGAAGCGCGGGTCGACGGCGTTGAGCACGTGCGTGATCCGGTGCTCCCGGCACAGTGCCGCCACCGCCTCGGCCGACGAGGCGTCGACGCGGGCGGCCACGAACCGCTCGCCGCGCCCCTCGACGGCTCGCGACGCCCGCGCGGCGTCGTGGTCGGCGACCACCATGGTCTCGAAGAAGGGACGGCGGGCGGCGATCGCGACGGCGGCGGATCCGACGCCGCCGGCGCCCACCAGCAGGATGCGCATCAGGAATCGAACCCCAAACCGAGACGGTCGAGCGTACGGAGCCAGACGTTCCGCCGTCCCTGGCGCGCGTCGGCGCGGGCCAGGGACCAGCGGGTGAGGTGGATGCCGGCCGCCCGGACCGGCTCCGGGGGGAACGGCAGCGGCGCCGTGCGGACGAGGTCGAGCCGGGTCAGCGGGGTGTCGGCGCCGGCCAGCAGGTCGAGCATCACGCGCGCGCCGAACCGGGTGGCGCCGACGCCCAGGCCGGTGTAGCCGGCCGCGTACGCGAGCCGCCCCTCGTACGCCGTGCCGAAGAACGGGCAGAACCGCGTGCACGTGTCGATGACGCCACCCCAGCGGTGGCTGAAACGCAGGCCGTCGAGCTGCGGGAACGTCGTGAAGAAGTGCCCGGCGAGCGTGCAGAAGGTGTCCCAGCGCTGCTCCAGCGTCGGGGCGACCCGGTTGCCGAAGTGGTAGACGGCGTCGTACCCGCCGAACAGGATCCGGTTGTCGGCGGTGATCCGGTAGTAGTGGAACTGGTTGCCGGTGTCGGCGAGCCCCTGACGGTTCGCCCAACCGATGGCCCGCCGCTCGTCGTCGGCGAGCGGCTCGGTCATCAGCGCGTAGTCGTAGACCGGCACGATCCAGGCCCGCAGCCGGCGCAGCAGGGGCGGAAACGCGTTCGTGGCGAGCACCACCTGTCCCGCCCGCACCGACCCGGGCAGGTGGTCGCGTCCACCGGCCGTGGTGGCCCGCAGCGCCGCACCCTCGCGGCGCAGGCCGGTCACCCGCGTGTGCTCGACGATCCGCACCCCGAGGCTCAGGCAGGCGCGGCGCAGCCCCCAGGCGAGCTTCGCCGGGTCGAGCAGGGCCACCCGGTCGCGGTCCCACAGCCCGCCGAGGTACGTCGGGGAGTTCACCTCGGCGCGGACCTCGCCGGCGTCGAGCAGCCGCACGTCGTGGCCGTACCGGCGGGCCAGCTCGGCGTCGGCGGCCAGCCCGTCGAGCTGGTACGGCTCGACGGCCACCGCCAGTTCGCCGGTACGCGCGAAGTCGCAGTCGATGTCGTACTCCGCGATCGTCGCCGCGATGGCGTCCAGGTTCTCCCGGCCGAGCCGCTCCAGCACGTCGATCTCGTCGGGGAACCGCTCGACGCCGTTGGCCAGCCCATGCGTCAGCGACGCGGCGCAGAAGCCGCCGTTGCGCCCGGACGCCGCCCAGCCGCACGTGCCCGCCTCGACGAGCAGCACGTCCCGGCCCGGGTCGTCCCGCTTGGCCAGCAGCGCCGTCCAGAGTCCGCTGTACCCGCCACCGACCACGAGCAGGTCGGCCGTGTCCGCGCCGTGCAGCGGCGGGAGCGGGTCGGGGCGCTCCGGCCGGTCCAGCCAGTACGGCACGGGCGCCGCGTCGGTCAGCGACCGGCCGGGATGCGGGCCGGTCATGGCCGTTTCGCCGCCCCGGGCGCGGCGACCGGCAGCGCCGCCCGGCGCGCGCGCCGGCCACGGAGTGTGCTGCCCAGCACCAGCAGCAACGCGATCACGAACATCGCCGTGCCGATGACGTTGACCTGCGGCGGGATGCCCCGCTGGGCGGCGCCCCAGACGTACATCGGGAACGTGACGGTGGTGCCGGCGTTGAAGTTCGTGATGATGAAGTCGTCGAAGCTCAGCGAGAAGGCGAGCAGCGCGGCGGCCACGATGCCGGGCAGCACCAGCGGCAGGGTGATCCGCCGGAAGGTCTGCCACTCGCTCGCGTACAGGTCCATGGCGGCCTCCTCGAGCCGCGAGTCCATGCCGGCCAGCCGCGCCTTGACGGTCACCACCACGAACGAGACGCAGAACATCACGTGCGCGATCACGATGGTCCAGAAGCCCTGCGGCACCCCGGCCGCGACGAACAGGGCGAGCAGCGAGGTGCCCATGACCAGCTCCGGCGTGGCCATCGGCAGGAAGATCAGCACGTTGATCCCCGCCCGGCCGCGGAACCGGTGCCGCACGAGGGCGAACGCCATCAACGTGCCGAGCACCGTCGACACCACCGTGGCGATGAAGCCGATCTGGACGCTGCGCACCACGGCGTCGCACATGTCCGAGGTGGCGCACGGGTTCCGCCAGTTGTCGAGGGTGAACTCGTGGAAGTCGTACGACAGGCGGCTCGACGGGCGGTTGAACGACAACCCGGCCACCACGAGGATCGGCAGCGACAGGTAGCCGAGCACCAGCAGCGCCACGCCCATCACCCAGCGGTCGGCGACCCAACGCCAGAAACGCGCCATCAGAGCCTTCCTCCGTTCGCGACCGCGGGGCTGCCGGTCGCCGCACGCCGCGCCGCCGTCACAGGACGTCCTCCGTGCCGGCCCGCCGCAGGTAGCCGAAGACCACCGCGAGGATCGCCGCCATGAGCAGGAACGACAGCGCCGCGCCCTGCGGGTAGTCGAGCCGCACCAGGAACGCCGAGTCGATGACGTTGCCGATCATGTACTCGTTCGGGGTGCCGAGCAGCTCGGCGTTGATGTAGTCGCCGCTGGCCGGGATGAAGAAGAGCAGCGTGCCGGCCACGAGGCCGGGCATGGACAGCGGCAGGGTCACCCGGCGGAAGGCCCGCACCGGGCTCGCGTACAGGTCGCTCGCCGCCTCCAGAAGCCGCGGGTCGAGCCGCTCCAGGCTCGCGTAGAGCGGCAGCACGAGGAACGGCAGGAAGTTGTACGTGAGACCGAGCACCACCGCGAACGGCGTGGCCAGCAGGCGACCGTCCGGCCCCAGCAGGTGCACGTCGCGCAGCAGCCCGACGACCCAGCCGTTGTCGCTCAGGATCGTCTTCCAGGCCAGCGTGCGGACCAGGAAGCTCGTGAACATCGGCGCGACCACGCACACCAGCAGCAGGTTCTTCCACCGCCCGGCCTTCTGCGCGATGGCGTACGCCAGCGGGTAGCCCATCAGCAGCGCGAGCACCAGCGCCAGGCCGGCGTAGCCGAAGGAGCGCAGGAAGTGCGGCCAGTACGCCGCCAGCGCGTCCGGGTAGTTGCCGAACGCCCAGGTCATCGCGTACCCGGTGGCGAGTGAGCCGCCGGGGTCGTAGAGGCTCGCGGCGGCGAGCTGGAGCAGCGGCAGGGCGAAGAACAGCAGCAGCCAACCCCCGCCCGGCAGCAGGAGCAGGTACGGCAGTGCGCGGTACCGGCCGCGCCGGGCGGCCGGCGGCGGCTTCGCCCCGGTCGACTGCCCGGTGGGCACATGCGCCAGAGCGCTCATGCCACCGCCTCCCTCCGGTCGGCGCCGCCATGAGCCTTCACCGCGCTGAGCCTGATGATTCGCTCGCTACGCTCGCTCATGCCACCGCCTCCCTCCGGTCGGCGCCGCCATGAGCCTTCACCGCGCTGAGCCTGATGATTCGCTCGCTGCGCTCGCTCACGACTTCACTCCCACCGGCTCGTCGAGCACCGGCGTGGTCTGGTCCTCCGCCCCGGGCTCGCGGGGCAGCAGGAACGCATGCCGCGGGTCCCAGTGGGCCACCGCCTCGGCGCCCACCGCGAACCGTTCGGCGCTGCCGCTGTTCGCCGCGAACACCGACAGCTCGCTCCCCCACGCGGTGCGCAGCAGGTACTGCGTGCTGACGCCCACGTAGGAGGCGTCGCTGACCACCCCGGCGACGTGCTGGTGGCCCGCGGGCACCTGGTCGGCGGAGCCGACCAGATGCAGCTTCTCCGGGCGTACGCCCAGATGGACCGGCCCCCGGTCGACCCGGGCCCGGGCGGCGGGCACCGAGTAGCGCGCGCCGTGGGCGGTCACCGGGACGTCGTCCCCGGCGGCGCCGGCCGCCTCCGCGGCGATCAGGTTGGACTGGCCGAGGAAGTTCGCCACGAAGGCGGTGGCCGGGAACTCGTAGATGTCGGCCGGCGCACCGAGCTGTTCGATGCGGCCGGCGTTCATCACCGCGACCGTGTCGGCCATGGTCATGGCCTCCTCCTGGTCGTGGGTGACGTGCACGAACGTGATGCCGACCTCGGTCTGGATGCGCTTCAGCTCGATCTGCATCTGCCGGCGCAGCTTGAGGTCGAGCGCGCCGAGCGGCTCGTCCAGCAGCAGCACCTGCGGGTGGTTGATGAGCGCCCGGGCCAGCGCGACCCGCTGCTGCTGACCTCCGGAGAGCTGGGCGGGCAGGCGACGGCCGTACCCCTCCAGTTGCACGAGCGCGAGCATCCGCTCGACCTGCTCACCGACGTCGCGGATGCCGCGCCGGCGCAGACCGAAGGCCACGTTCTCGAAGATGTCCAGGTGCGGGAAGAGCGCGTAGCTCTGGAACACGGTGTTCACCGGCCGCTTGTACGGGCGCAGCCGCGCGATGTCCCGGTCGCCGAGCAGCACCTGCCCGCTGGTCGGCTCCTCCAGCCCGGCGATCATCCGCAGCGTGGTGGTCTTGCCGCAGCCGGACGCCCCGAGGAGGGCGAAGAACGAGCCCTGCGGGATCGTGAGGTTGACCTCGTCGACCGCCGTGAAGACGCCGAACCGCTTGGTGAGGTTGGCCAGCCGCAGGTCGCCGGCCGGTGTCTCGCGTGCCACTGTCGTTCCGCCCATCGCCTCGTCAGGCCCCGATGACCTGCTGGAACTTGCTTTCGTACTCGCGCTCCTGCTTCTCGTCCAGAGCCATGAAGACCTGGGCCTTGGCGAGCATCGCGTCGTCGGGGAAGATCAGCGGGTTGGCGGCCAGCTCGGGATCGATCTTCTCCATCTCGGCCTGGGCGCCCTGCACGGGACAGATGTAGTTGACGTACGCGGCGAGCTGGGCGGCCACCGCCGGCTCGTAGTAGTAGTTCATGAGCTGTTCGGCGTTGGCCTTGTGGGTGGCCTTGTTCGGCACCAGCATGTTGTCCGACCAGAGCATCACGCCGGACTCGGGCACCACGAACTTGATCTTGTCGTCCTCGAAGCCGAGCTGGATGACGTCGCCGGACCACCCGATGCAGGCGGCGATGTCGCCCTTGGCCAGGTCGGGCGCGTAGTCGTTGCCGGTGAACTTGCGGATCTGGCCGGAGTCCACCGCCTTCTTCAGCTTGTTGAGCGCGTCGTCGAACTGCGCGGCCGTGAAGTTCGACGGGTCGTGGCCGTTCGACTGGAGCAGGAGCCCCATGGTGTCGCGCATCTCGGACAGGGCCGTCACCTTGCCCTTGAGGTCGGGGCGGGTGAGCAGCTCGTCGACCGTCCGCAGCTCCTTGGTGACCTTGCCGTTGTAGGCGATGCCGGCGAGGCCGGACTGCCACGGCACGGCGAGCTGGTTGTCCTTGTCGAACGAGCGCCCCCGCAGCGAGGGCAGCAGGTTGGCGCTGACGTTGGGCATCTTGGACGTGTCGAGCTGCTGGATCCAGCCGAGCCGGATCATCCGCGCGGCCATCCAGTCGGTGAGCACCATGACGTCCCGGCCGGTGGGCTGGCAGCCCGCGAGCTGGTTCTGCACCTTGCCGAAGAACTCGTTGTTGTCGTTGACGTCCTCGGTGTACGTCACCTGGATGCCGCTGCGCGCGATGAACGCGTCGAGGGTGGGCCGCTTCGACTCGTCCTTCTCGTCCACGTCCATGTACTGCGGCCAGTTGGAGAAGGCGAGCTTCTTCTCCGTGGCGGAGAGGTCCTCGCTCGCGCAACCCGCTTCGGTCTGCTGGGCGCCCTTCGTGCCGCAGCCGGCCAGCGAGCCGCCGACGGCGAGCATCGCGGCCGAGCCGAGGGTGCCGGTGAGCAGACCACGCCGGGTGAGGGGCCTGAGGGGAGTGCGCATGTGACGACTCCTTAAGGGGTCATCGTCGGCGGCGGGGACGGGGGTGACGACGCCGGCGGGAGGGGTCATGTGCGATTGACGACTGATCCTGGCATGGGGTGACCTTCCTTACAAGGGATTCCGTTGCGGGAATAGCCCTTGACCACGAAATACGCCAGACTGCGCGAGGCACTAGGCTCACACGGCGGGAACGGACATGGGGAGCGGTCGATGACGAACCGGCAGCAGGAGAACGGCAACGGCACGCGGCGGCTCGCCGTGCGTGAAGGTGCCAGTCACGCTCTGTTGGACGACGTGGCCAAGCAGATCATCGAGCAACTCCAGGAGGACGGCCGGCGGCCGTACGCGACCATCGGCAAGGCGGTCGGGCTCTCCGAGGCGGCGGTACGCCAGCGGGTGCAGCGACTGCTCGACGCGGGCGTCATGCAGATCGTCGCCGTCACCGATCCGCTCCAGCTCGGCTTCCCGCGCCAGGCGATGATCGGCCTGCGCACCAACGGCGACCTGGAGGCGGTGGCCGACCGCCTCGCCGAATTGGAGGAGGTCGACTACGTGGTGATCACCGCCGGGTCGTTCGACCTGCTCACCGAGGTGGTCTGCCGCAACGACGACCACCTGCTGGAGATCCTCCAGCGGCTGCGGGCCGTCGAGGGCGTGCTCTCCACCGAGGCGTTCGTCTACCTCAAGCTCCGCAAGCAGACCTACACCTGGGGCACCGCCTGAGCCGACCCGCCCCCGCTCCGACCGGTGTGCGGAATCCGTCGCAAGCCACAACTCACGCTCGCAGAATTCGTTGTCGAATCGCCTATGTGCCACCGATCCCACTTGCCACAGCGGTTCTAACTGTGCGATAACCGTGGGCAGAGCGGCCGGTACGACCCCCCGACCGGCCCGTGACTCGATGGGGCTGACATGGCCAACGCCACCGACCACCTCTGGATGCACTTCACCCGGATGGCGAGCTACTCCGCCGGCGAGGTACCGACGATCGTGCGCGGCGACGGCGCGTACGTCTGGGACAGCCAGGGCCGCCGCTACCTGGACGGGCTCGCCGGGCTGTTCGTCGTCAACGCCGGCCACGGCCGTACCGAGCTCGCCGAGGCGGCCGCCAAGCAGGCGGCCGAGCTGGCGTACTTCCCGCTGTGGTCGTACGCGCACCCGAAGGCCGTCGAGCTGGCCGAGCGGATCTCCGCGCTGACCCCGGGGGACCTGAACCGCGTCTTCTTCACCACGGGCGGCTCCGAGGCGGTCGAGGCGGCGTGGAAGCTGGCCCGCGCGTACTTCAAGCGCACCGGCAAGCCGACCAAGCACAAGGTGGTCAGCCGCTACATCGCCTACCACGGCACCTCGATGGGCGCCCTGTCGATCACCGGCCTGCCCGGCATCAAGACGGACTTCGAGCCGCTGGTGCCCGGCGGGATCAAGGTGCCGAACACGAACTTCTACCGGGCACCCGAGCACGGTGACGACATCGAGGCGTTCGGCCGCTGGGCCGCCGACGAGATCGGCCGCGCCATCGAGCGGGAGGGCCCAGACACCGTGGCGGCCGTGTTCCTGGAGCCGGTGCAGAACTCCGGCGGCTGCTTCCCGCCGCCCCCCGGCTACTTCCAGCGGGTACGCGAGATCTGCGACGCGTACGACGTGCTGCTCGTCTCCGACGAGGTGATCTGCTCCTGGGGCCGTGTCGGCGAGTACTTCGGCGCCGTCCGGTACGGCTACCAGCCGGACATCATCACCACCGCGAAGGGCATCACCTCGGGGTACGCGCCCCTCGGCGCGATGATCGCCAGCGACCGGCTCATGGAGCCGTTCCTCACCGAGACCGGCATGTTCGCCCACGGCGTGACCTTCGGCGGCCACCCGGTCTCCTGCGCGGTGGCCCTCGCCAACCTGGAGGTCTTCGCCCGCGAGGACCTGGTGGGCCACGTGCGGGCCAACGAGGCCGCGTTCCGCGCCACCCTGGAGAAGCTGGGCGACCTGCCGATCGTCGGCGACGTCCGGGGCGACGGCTACTTCTACGGCATCGAGCTGGTCAAGGACAAGGCGACCCGGGAGACCTTCGACGAGGCGGAGTCGGAACGGCTGCTGCGCGGCTACCTCTCCACCGCCCTCTTCGCCGCCGGCCTCTACTGCCGCGCCGACGACCGCGGCGACCCGGTGGTGCAGCTCGCCCCGCCGCTGATCGCCGGGCAGCAGCAGTTCGACGAGATGGAGCAGATCCTGCGCGCCGTGCTCACCGAGGCATGGCGACGCCTCTGATGTCCTACCGGGACGTCTCCTACTGGCTGTCCAGCCTCGACGAACCGCTCACGCCGCGTCCGCCCCTGCCCGGTGGCACGGAGGCGGACGTGGCGATCGTCGGCGCCGGCTACACGGGCCTCTGGACCGCGTACTACCTGGCCCGCGCCGACCCGTCGTTACGGATCGTCGTGCTCGAACGGGAGATCGCCGGGTACGGGGCGTCCGGCCGCAACGGCGGCTGGTGCTCCACCCTCTTCCCCACCTCGCTCACGGCGCTCGGCCGGCGGCACGGCCGGGACGCGGCCGTCGCCATGCAGCGGGCCATGCAGGAGACGGTGCGCGAGGTGGGACGGGTCGTCGCGGCCGAGGGCATCGACTGCGACTGGGCGCGTGGTGGCACGGTGGTGCTCGCCCGGACCGAGGCCCAACTCGGCCGGGCCCGTGCCGCCGTCGCGGAGGCACGCGCGTTCGGCTTCGGTCCCGACGACCTCGCCCTGCTCGACGCCGGCGAGGCCGCCGCCCGGTGCGCCGCCGAGGGGGTACGCGGCGGCACGTACACCCCGCACTGTGCCGCCGTGCACCCCGCCCGACTGGCCCGGGGGCTGGCCCGTGCGGTCGAACGCCTCGGGGTGACGATCCACGAAAGGACGCCGGTCAGCGAGATCAGGCCGGGCGCGGCCGTCACCCCCGCCGGCCTCGTCCGGGCGCCCGTGGTCGTCCGCGCCACCGAGGGGTACACGCCGCAGCTACCCGGACAGCGGCGCACCGTGGTGCCGGTCTACTCGCTCATGATCGCGACCGAGCCGCTGCCCGAGCACGTCTGGGCACGGATCGGGCTGGCCGGGCGGGAGACGTTCTCCGACCACCGGCACGTGATCATCTATGGGCAACGGACGGCGGACGGCCGGCTCGCGTTCGGCGGACGCGGCGCCCCGTACCACTTCGGGTCCCGCGTCCGGCCCGGATACGACCGGGAGCCGGAGGTGTTCGCGGCACTTCGCCGTACGCTCGGCGAGCTCTTCCCCACGCTCGGACCGGACGTGGCGGTGACCCATCGCTGGGGCGGGCCGCTCGGCGTGGCCCGCGACTGGTCGGCGTCGGTGGGGCTGGACCGGGCCACCGGCCTCGCCTGGGCCGGCGGGTACGTGGGCGATGGCGTCTCCACCACCAACCTCGCCGGCCGTACGCTCGCGGACCTGATCCGGGGCGTGGAGAGCGACGTCACGGCGCTGCCCTGGGTGGGGCACCGGTCGCCGCGCTGGGAGCCCGAGCCGCTGCGGTGGCTCGCGGTCAACGCCGGGCTGCGGGTGATGTCCTCGGCCGACGCGGCGGAGGCCCGCACCGGCCGGCCGTCGCGCCGGGCGGCCCTCTTCGGCCGCTTCCTCGGTCACTGACGCCCGCCGCCGGCCCGGGTCGCGGGGGCCGCCGCCACCGGCTCACACTGACGCCCGCCGCCGGCCCGGTCGCGGCGGCCCGCACCGGCTCACGCGGGTGTGCCGGAACCGCCACCGGGCGGCCCGGGCGCTCCCTAGCCTGGCAGGCAGGAGCACGGCAGAGCGACGGAGGCCAGCATGAGCGCGGAGGCCATGGAGGCGTTCGCCCGTGAACGCGAAGTGGAGATCACCGTGACCGGCCGCAGGACCGGACGGCAGATCTCGCATCCCGTGTGGTTCGTGCAGGAGGAGCAGAGCATGTTCCTGGTGCCGGTCAGCGGGTCGGACACCGAGTGGTACAAGAACATCCGCCACACGCCCGTGATCAGGGTGGCCGCGAACGGGACGGCGGTGAACTCGACCGCCACCCCCATCACCGAACCGGATCGCGTCGACCACGTGGTCGCGATGTTCCGCGACAAGTACGGCGCCAAGCAGATCAGGGACCTCTACCCCAGGCACGACGTAGCCGTCCAGGTGCCGCTCGGCTGACCGTCGACGGTCGCGCCGGGGGGCTGCTCGCGGCATGCGCCGGCGGGGCGCCCACGCGCGGCGGCTCGCGGCGCCGGCCGCGGGCTCACCGGGGCGGGATCACACGTTCGGGGGGATCACGCGCAGGTGGCCACGGCGCCCGGTGGGGTGCGCCTGCGTGTCCTGGTCGTCCTCGGGCGGGCGGGGCGTGGGGCGGGCGGCCTCGCGGACCGCCTCGGCCAGGGCGACCAGGTCGTCGGTGGTGGGCGGCGGGGGCTCGAACTCACCCTCGTGGCGGACGACGTCCCAACCTCGGGGGGCCGTGAGGTTGCGGGCGTGCGGCTCGCAGAGGTCGTAGGTGTGGGGCTCCGCGAAGGCGGCCAACGGGCCCACCACGGCGGTGGACTCGTTGTAGACATAGGTCAATGTGGCGACCGCTTGCCGGGGGCAGCCGTTACGGGAGCAGCGCCGTGGTGACCTCACGGCGGCAGGGTATCTCCATTACCGGGTCCGGCGCACCGGTTCGCGTTGCGACACGCCCGTCACGGTGATCACAATTGCACCACCGGCGAGCCGGCGTGACGCCCGCCGCGCCAGACCGGCGGCGCTGCCGTGGGCGGAGGCGGGACGCGGGCTACCCTGTGCCTCATGACGAGCCCGGAACACCGCCGCCCCGGCTCCGGCCGGCGCGCCCACCGTGACCGCCACGGGCGGGGCCTGCGCGGACGGCTGGTGCCGGCCACCGTGCCGCTGGCCCGGACCAAGGCCGAGGTCTTCGACGACCTCGTCCTGGACACGGTGGAGACGCTGGAGCGTCGGTTCGCCAAGGAACTGGCCGGGGTCGAGTTCGCCGTGGAGGACGTCCCACCGGAGCTGAACGTCTACGACTCGGACGTGCTGGAGGACGGCGAGGTGCCGCTGGCCCGCCTGCTGCCGGGCCGCCCGGGCCGGCAGGAGATCCCGCCCCGGATCGTGCTCTACCGGCGGCCGCTGGAGTTCCGGGCGATGGACCGGGAGGATCTCGCCGACCTGGTCCACGACGTGATCATCGAGCAGGTGGCGAACCTGCTCGGGGTCGACCCGGACGAGCTGGCCTGACGGGCTTCCGCCCGGGAGACTCGCGGTGGTCGATTGACCGCCGACGCCGACGGATCCGCTGCCGCGGAACAGCGGCCCCCGGGGCCACCGACGCCGGGCGGCGTGAAGATCACGCCGAGCCGGACGGCCGCACGAGGACGACGCTGAGCCGGGCGGCCCCCACCGCCCGGACCCGGCGTCGATTCAGGCGGCCCGCCGCTTCAGCTTGCGCCGCTCCCGCTCGGAGAGGCCGCCCCAGATCCCGAACCGCTCGTCGTGGCCGAGAGCGTATTCGAGGCATTCCGCCTTGACCTCACACCGCGAGCAGATGCGCTTCGCCTCGCGGGTCGAGCCGCCCTTCTCGGGAAAGAACGCTTCCGGATCGGTCTGCGAGCAGAGCGCCCGCTCCTGCCACTCCGGCGCGTTTCCGAGCAGGTCGGCCACCTCAAGCTGGCCGTCCATCAAATGCCTCCTTGTCGCGCACCGGCGTCATCGCCGCTGCAACCCCCCACGCGAAAGGCGTGCTTGTCCGTCCGGTCCCGTTTTGATGCGTTCCGTGCGAACAACCCCATTCAAATTACACGCGTGTAATGCGTGCGCCGTCAAGCCAAACTTGATAATGGAGTCGCCCTCCCGACATGCCCCGGACGGCCATCCGACCACCCGGCCTCGCAACCTGCCCTATCGATTCAGACCCCGGCCGAGTAACGCCCTCTCCGGCGAGTTGCCGGAGTTTTCTGTGTGGCGTTCCGGCGGGACGGCCGCGGAACACCACGAGGACGGTCCCCGGACAGCAATGCTGATCTTGGTGGGGCACAGGTTAACGCGACTCTCGCCGTACCGCCCGTCGAGCGACCGGCGTCCGCGGCCCTCTGTCCACATGCTGGACACCGCGCCGTGGACGCGCCCGGCCGCGGAGTGGCCCGACGCTGCTCGGCATCGCACCCGGACCGCCGCGACCGCGTGACGCGAACCGCACCGGTCGTCCCACCACACGGTACGGATCGGACCCCGGTAAGGACACAGTGGACAGTCGCCCCCAGCGGGTCCGGGAGGAACGCCGCCGCCGGCGCCGGAGGGAGCCGGCGGCGGTTCTCGCCGCGACCGCCGCCGGCGGGAGGTGGTACGGCCGGCGGCGCGGAAAGGTTCGACCTCAGGGGCGCACGGCGCCGTACGCGGTGGTGCGCCGCCGCGCCGGACGCCCGGCCGCCGCCGCGATCGCCCGCAACTGCTCCTCGGTACGGGCCGACCCGTTGGCCGAGCCGGCCATCCGGGAGATGGTCTCCTCCATGAGCGTGCCGCCCAGGTCGTTGCAGCCGCCCTGGAGCATCGCCACCGTCCCGGCGTCGCCGAGCTTCACCCACGAGCACTGGATGTTGTCGATCCGGCCGTGCAGCAGCAGCCGGGCCATGGCGTGCACCGCGCGGTTCTCCCGCCAGGTCGGCCCGGGTCGCGCGATCCCGGCCAGGTAGATCGGGGCGTTGGTGTGCACGAACGGCAGCGCCACGAACTCGGTGAAGCCGCCCGTACGGTCCTGCACACCGGCCAGCACCCGGAAGTGGGCCAGCCACTGTCCGGGATGGTCCACGTGTCCGTACATCATCGTGGAGCTGGACCGGATCCCCAGCTCGTGCGCCGTGGTGACCACCTCGACCCAGGCGGCGGCCGGCAGCTTGCCCTTGGTCAGCACCCAGCGGACCTCGTCGTCGAGGATCTCCGCGGCGGTGCCCGGGATGGTGTCCAGCCCGGCCTCGCGCAACCGGGTCAGCCACTCCCGCACCGGCACACCGGCCTTCGCCGCGGCCGTCACGATCTCCATGGGCGAAAACGCGTGCACGTGCATCTCCGGCACCCGCGCCTTGATCGCCCGGACGATGTCGGCGTACCCGGTCACCGGCATCTTGGGGTCGATGCCGCCCTGGAGGCACACCTCGGTGGCGCCGGCCGCCCACGCCTCCTCGGCCCGGTCGGCGACCTCGTCGACCGAGAGCCGGTACGCGTCCGCGTCGCGCTCGCGCTGGGCGAAGGCGCAGAACCGGCAGCCCACGTAACAGACGTTGCTGAAGTTGATGTTGCGGTTGACCACGTACGTCACGTCGTCGCCCACCGCCGAGCGGCGTACGTCGTCGGCGATCCGGCAGAGTTCGTCCAGGGCCGGGCCGTCCGCCGCGAACAGCGCGAGCGCGGCGTCGGTGTGCCGCGGTTCCAGCAGCGCGGCCGGATCGTCGGCGGCGAGCCGCAGGCCGGCCCGCAGATCGTGGTCACCGGCACCGGCCGGCACCGGCCCGGCCGTCACCTTCGTGGCCACCTCGGCCCAGTCGCCGTAGACGCTGTCGAAGTCGCCGCGCCGGTCGCCCGTACGGCCGGTGGTGTCGATGGTGACGTGCAGGTCGGTCCGCCCGCCGAAGACCTCCTCCGGCTCCTGCCACGGCCGGCCCACCGGGCGGGCGTCCTCGACGGCCAGCCCCGTCTCCGGGTCCGCCAGGGCCGTGACGTGCGCCAGGACGCGCGGGTCGATCCACGGGTCGCCGGCGCGGACGTACTCCGGGTAGACGGTGAGCCGCTCGCGCAGGGTGAAGCCGCCCTCGGCCGTGCGCCGGGCCAGCTCGTCCAGTTGCGGCCAGGGCCGCTCCGGGTTCACGTGGTCCGGGGTCACCGGGGAGACGCCGCCCCAGTCGTCGATGCCGGCGCGCAGCAGCAGGTCGTACTCGCCGGCGATGAGGTTCGGCGGGGCCTGGATGCGCGCGCGGGGCCCGAGCAGGACCCGCGCCACCGCCACCGTGGCGGCCAGGTCGTGCAGCTCCGCGTCCGGCATGCCCCGCATCGCGGTGTCCGGCTTCGCCCGGAAGTTCTGCACGATCACCTCCTGGAGGTGGCCGTACTCGCGGTGCGCGCGGCGGATCGCGAAGATCGCGTCGACCCGCTCGGCGTGGGTCTCGCCGATGCCGATGAGGATCCCGGTGGTGAACGGCACCCCCACCCGGCCGGCGTCGTCGAGCACCCGCAGCCGGACCGCGGGCTCCTTGTCCGGCGAGCCGAAGTGCGGGCCGCCCGGCTCCGACCACAGCCGCGTCGCCGTGGTCTCCAGCATCATGCCCATGCTCGGGGCGACCGGCTTGAGCCGCTGCAACTCGGCCCAGGAGAGCACGCCGGGGTTGAGGTGCGGCAGCAGGCCCGTCTCCTCCAGCACGGCCACGGCACAGGCGCGCAGGTAGTCCAGCGTGGACTCGTAGCCCCGCTCGTCCAGCCAGCGCCGGGCCGCGGGCCACCGCTCCTCCGGGCGGTCACCGAGGGTGAACAGCGCCTCCTTGCAGCCCTGCGCCGCGCCGGCCCGGGCGATCGCGAGCACCTCGTCGCGGTCGAGGAACGGCGCCGGCAGCCGGTGCGGCACGGTGGCGAACGTGCAGTAGTGGCAGCGGTCCCGACAGAGCCGGGTCAGCGGGATGAAGACCTTCTTGGAGTACGTGACGACGCCCGGCCGGCCGGCCTCACGCAACCCGGCGTCGCGGATGCCGGCGGCGATGCCCAGCAGTTCGTCGAAGGCGTCGCCGCGCGCACCGAGCAGCGCGGTCGCCTCGTCGACGTCCAGCGCCCGCCCGGTCGCGGCCCGGCGCAACGCCCGGCGCACACTCGCCTCGGTCGGCGCGGAGTCGGTGCGATCAACCATTCGCTCAGCCTAAGCCGTGATCGGCGGTGCCCCCGCCGCGTCCGGCCCGAGCGTGGGCAACCACACCGGACACGGAAGGAGCGGCCCCGTGGGAGGCCGCTCCTTCGGTGTCCTGCCGGCGTTACCGGACCTCGGTCAGCGCGGGGTGTTCGGGTCCTCACCCGGGTTGATCGGCTGGGTACGGTCGCTCTCCCCGTCCGTCGGCCGGGGAATGGCCTGGGTCGGCTCGGCGGACTGGCGCGGGATGGCCTGGGTGGGGTCCGCCGACGGCGGCTGCCCGAACGGCGGGGCCGCGGGCGGCACCGGGTTCGCCGGCGGGGCCGAGTGCGGCGCGGCGTTGGCCGGCGGCGCCGACTGCGGCGGGGTGAACGGCGGGGTCTGCGGGCCGTACGGGCCGGGCTGGCCGGCGTGGGGGCCGGCCGGCGGGTAGCCGCTCGGCTGGCCGGGAGCCGGGTACGCGCCGGGCTGCCCCGGCACGGGGTAGCCACCGGGCTGGCCGGAAGCGGGGTAGCCACCGGGCTGGCCGGCGCCGGGCCAGCCGCCGGGCTGCTGCGGCCAGCCGGGCTGCGGGGAGCCGTAGACGCCGGGCTGCGGCTTGGGCTTCGGCACGTAGTAGAGGGTCCGCCAGAGCCGGTAGACGACGTACGCGGCGACCGCGAAGATCGCGATCCACGCCAGCCGGGTGAGCAGGCCGAGCAGGGCTTCGAGCACCTCGCCCTCGGCCAGTTCCCCGACCGTCCAGATCAGGAACGTCAGCGCGCCGAAGAACGCGCTGACCGCGTACTCGATCAGGGCGACCTGGGTGATCGTCCTGGCCCGGCCGAGGACCGGCTCGATGTGGGTGGCGAGCAGCACGGCCAGCACCGGCAGCACCACCGCCTCGATGCCCATGAACGCGCCGAAGGCACCACCGGCCCGGTCGCTGAAGGTGCTGTACTCGGTGGGTGTCAGCAGCCGGATCAGGCCGACGAAGAGCAGCACGGCGTTCGCGCCGAGAAACGCGAGCGCGGCCAGTTCGCGTAACGGCTTGGTCAGCTGGCGGGCCTGCGTCGCGTCGGCGGACGCGGGCTCGGCGGGGCTGGTCACGAGCTCTCCCTGGGGCGAAGCGGACAGTTGCCGACGTGAGCCTAGTCTCCCGGGCCACTGGCGGACCGTAGGCGTGGCGTGCGCGAGGATGGTCGACATGCGCATCGTGGTTCTCGCGGGCGGCATCGGGGGCGCCCGGTTCCTGGTCGGCGTACGCGCGTACGCCCGGCAGGTGGGCGCCGACGTGACCGCCGTGGTCAACGTCGGCGACGATCTCTACCTGCACGGCCTGAAGATCTGCCCCGACCTGGACAGCGTGATGTACACGCTCGGCGGCGGCGCCGACCCGGAACGCGGCTGGGGGCGCGCGGGCGAGAGCTGGACGGTCAAGTCGGAGCTCGCCGCGTACGGCGCGGAGCCCACCTGGTTCGGCCTCGGCGACAAGGACATCGCGACCCACCTGGTGCGCACGACAATGGTCGACGCCGGCTACCCGCTCTCCGCGGTGACCGAGGCGCTGGCCACCCGCTGGCAGCCCGGCGTACGGCTGCTGCCGGCAACGGACGACCGGCTGGAGACGCACGCGGTGGTCGACCTCGACGGCGGCCAGCGCGCCATCCACTTCCAGGAGTGGTGGGTGCGCTACCGGGCGGACGTGCCCACGCACCGGTTCGTCTTCGTCGGCGCGGACACCGCGAAGCCCGCGCCGGGGGTCCTCGACGCCATCGGCTCGGCCGACGTCGTGCTGATCGCACCGAGCAACCCGGTGGTGAGCATCGCCCCGGTGCTCGCCGTGCCCGGGTTGCGGGAGGCCGTCGTCGACGGACCGGGCCGGGTGGTGGGCGTGTCGCCGATCATCGGCGGCGCCCCGGTACGGGGGATGGCCGACCGCTGCCTGGCCGTGCTCGGCGTCGAGTGCAGCGCGGCCGGTGTCGGCGGCCTCTACGGCGGCAGGTCGAGCGGTGGCCTGCTGGACGGCTGGCTCGTCGCCGAGGAGGACGAGGGCACGGTGGTGCCGGAGGTGACCGTCCGCGCGGTACCGCTGCGGATGACCGACGAGGCGGCGACGGCGGCGATGGTCCGCGCCGCGGTGGAGTTGCGGTGAAGCTGGAGATCCTGCCGGTGCTGGGCATCGGCCACGTGTCCGAGGGTGACGACCTGGCGGCGCTGATCGCCACCGCGGCGCCCTGGCTGCGCGACGGCGACGTGCTGGTGGTCACCAGCAAGATCGTGTCGAAGGCGGAGGGGCGGCTCGTCGACATCCCGGCCGACGGTCCGGAACGGCAGGTCGCCCGCGACGAGGTGCTGGCGGCGGAGACGGCCCGCGTGGTCGCGAGCCGCGGCCCGACCCGGATCGTGCAGACCCACCACGGCTTCGTCATGGCCTCGGCGGGGATCGACGCCTCGAACGTGGACAAGACCCGGCTGGTGCTGCTGCCGAAGGACCCGGACGCCTCGGCCCGGGCGCTGCGCGCCGCGCTGCGGGACCGCTACGGCCGCGACGTCGCCGTGATCATCAGCGACACGATGGGCCGGCCGTGGCGCAACGGGCTCACCGACGTGGCGCTCGGGGTGGCCGGCATGGACCCCATCCGCGACCACCGGGGCGAGACCGACCCGTACGGCAACGAGCTGCACGTGACCCAGATGGCCGTGGTGGACGAGCTGGCGGGCGCCGGCGAGCTGATCAAGGGCAAGATCGACCAGGTGCCGGTGGCCGTCGTGCGCGGCTACCTGGGCGCCACCCGCCCGGACGACGGCGCCGGCGCGGCGGCGCTGGTCCGGGACGCGGCGCAGGACCTCTTCTCCCTCGGCACCGCCGAGGCGAAGGCCGCCGGCCTGGCGTCCGGGGCCACCCTGCCGGACGGGCCCGGGCCCGCGCCGGCCAACCCGGCCGCGGTGCGCCGCGCCATCGAGGCGGTGGCCGGCGCGGTCGCGCCCGGCACGGTGTTCACCCTGGTCGACGACGAGGTACGCCCCGGCCTGGCCGCCGCCGTGCCCGGCTGGCCGGAGCAGGCCACCGCGCTGGTCCTCGGCTCCCCGCCGACCCCGGTGGACCCGAACGACCTGGTCCGCTTCGGGGCGGACATGCACCGGCTGCGCATCGCCCTGGCCGCGGAGGGGATCGGCTCCCTGCTCCTGCCGCCCCCCGCCGCCAGCACGGCGAGCGCCGCCCTGGCCCTCTGACCGCACGCCCGGCCCCGTGCTCGCCCGGCGCGGCCGCGCCCCGGCGCGCTCTCGCCTCGGCGCGCTCTCGCCTCGCCCCGGTGATCATGAGGTTGGCGGGGCGACACGCGGCGACACGCCGGCGCCAACCTCATGATCACCGGGGCGAGCCGGCGGGTCGGGGCGGGTCGGCCGGTCGGCCGGTCGTGGGCGGGTGGGGCGGGGGCGGGGGTGGGTGGGTCAGGCGTCGAGCATGGCGCGGCCCAGCGGGGTCAGCGTGTGCAGCACCGTGTTGCGGTCGCGCTGACTGACGAGCAGCCCGGCGTTGCGGAGCACGGTGGCGTGCTGGCTGGCCGCGGCCGGTGAGATGTTCAGCCGGCGGGCCACCTCGCCGGTCGTACAGCCGTCGTCGCTGGCCTCCAGGACGGCCGCCCGCGTCCGGCCGAGGAGCGCGGCGAGCGCCTCCCGCCCCGGCGACGGCCCGCCGTCCCCCTCGGACGGCAGGAGCCCGCCGAGCCGGTCGACCGGATAGACCAGGACCGGGGGCAGCGCGGGGTTGAGCAGCGCCACCGGCGTACGGGCACAGAAGAACGAGGGCACGAGCAGCAGCCCTCGGCCGTCGAGGTGCAGTTCGCGGCTGTCCGGGTAGTCATGCACCTCCAGCACGCCGGAGTCCCAGCGCATGGCCGGCCGCAGGCTGGTGAGCAGCCCCTCCACCCCGCCGTCGAGCAGGGCACGGGCCCGCCGCGTCCGGTCGGCCTCCACGGCCGCCTGGATCCGTCCCCAGTACGGGTTGATCGCCACCGACCGGTACTGCTCCATCGACTCGGTCAGGTGGCGCAACACCTCGGGCTCGCCCCGCGCGAGCGCGGACGCCGACGACGGAAGCACGTTCTCGCCGGCGAGCACGGTCAGGTCACGCCGCAGCAGCGGCACGGGTGTGCTCCGGACCGCGTCGAGGCCCGCCTCGAAGCCGCCGAGGCTGGCGTACGGGGTGAGGAAGTCGGGGAAGTACCCGCGGGGCGGGTTGAGCGCGAACAGGAGGCGGAAGTTCTCGCGCGGCGTGTCCTGGCGCAGCCCGCGGGCGACGGTGCGGCGCCAGGTGGCCATGAGCGGGTCCCGGCTGCGGCCCTGGAGCAGGTGAAGGCTCAGCACCAGTTCCCAGACCGGATCGGCGGCCGGGGCGACCCGGGTCCGCAGGATGTCCTCGCCCGAAAAGTAGATCTTCAACATGGCGCGCGCTCCCGATCGCCGGGCAGGGGTTGCCGGCAACCGTCTGCACTCTACCGGCCGGCACTTATCTCCATCTTTAAGCGTGAGCTGAAAAACCTCGACGGCCCGACGGCCCGTTGGGCATGCTTCCAGTGCCAGCGGTGCCGGCCCGTCGACGGTGCACGGCATCGGGGCACCGGGGCCGGGGAGGACCGGCGACCGGGCGGCACCAACGAGGGTCTGCGGCCCAGACGAACCGCAGGGGTGCCGTCCGGTCGTCCCGCCCGATGCCCGGTCATCCGGCCGCGATCGACGGGGCACCGGCAGTTGGCCGGGGCCGGCCAAGCCGCCGGGTCACCACGCCGCGACCGGCCGGCGCACTCGTACAGTGGCGGGATGCCGGACACCCCGACCGCCGCGGACGCCTCTCCGCCGGCGTATGCCGAAACCTCCGCGCCGTCTCCCGAAGCCTCCCTGCAGGCGTACGCGGCACTGCACGCGGACGCGGCGGCGCTGCTGACCGGCTGGGCGCCGACCAGCCCCGAGGCTGCCGCGGCCCGGGACCGCACCCTGGCGTTGCTCGCCGCCGGGCCGGTGGCGATGAGCCGGACGCACCGGCCCGGCCACGTCACCGCGAGCGCCCTGGTGCTGGACTCCACCGGCGCGCGGGTGCTGCTCTGCCTGCACGGCAAGCTCGGGCGCTGGGTGCAGCTCGGCGGGCACTGCGAGGCCGGCGACCGGACCCTCGCCGGCGCCGCGCTGCGCGAGGCGACGGAGGAGTCCGGGATCGCCGGCCTGCGGATCGATCCGGTCCCTATCGACGTGGACATCCACCCCGTCGCCTGCCAGGGCGGATCGCTGCACTACGACGTCCGCTTCGCCGTCCTCGCGCCGGACGGCGCCGTCGAGCGGGTCAGCGACGAGTCCGAGGCGCTGGGCTGGTTCCCGCCGGACCGGCTCCCCGAGCCGCTGGCGCACGGCACCGCGCACCTCGTGGCGCCGGCCCGCGCGGCGCTCAGACGTAGCCCTCTTCGCCCCGCGCCTTGAGATCGTCGACCAGGGCCTTGACATCCTGGGCCCGCTCGCGAGGGCAGACCAGCACGGCGTCCGGGGTGTCCACCACGACCAGGTCGTGGACACCCAGCGCGGCCACGAGCCGCCCGGAGTGCGGCACCACCACGAGGCCGCTGCTGTCGTGCAGCAGGACACCCGGCTTCGGGGCGCCGAGCACCACGTTGCCCGCCGGGTCCGCCGGCAGCACGTCGCCGAGGGTGTGGAAGTCGCCGACGTCGTTCCAGCCGAAGTCCCCCGGGACCGTGGCGACCCGCCCGGCCGTCGCGGCGCCCTCCATCACGGCGTAGTCGACGGAGATCTTCGGCAGCGTCGGCCAGACCGCCCCGAGCACGTCGTCCTGCTCCGGGGTGCCCCAGGCCGCCGCGATCGACGTGACCCCGGCGTGCAGCGCCGGCTGCTGCCGGGCCAGCTCCGCGAGGAAGACGTCCACCCGCCAGACGAACATGCTGGCGTTCCAGAGGTGCCGCCCGGAACGGACGTACACCTCGGCCACCTCGAGGGCCGGCTTCTCCTTGAACTCGGCCACCCGGCGCAGCGGGCCGCCGCCGATCAGCTCCCCGCACTCCAGGTAGCCGTAGCCGGTCTCGGGCCGGGTCGGGGTGATGCCCACCGTCATGAGCAGCCCCTGCTCGGCGCCGCGCATCGCCTCGCGGACCGTCTCGGCCCACCGCTGCGGGTCGCCGATCAGGTGGTCGGCGGCGAAGGAGCCCATCACCGCGTCCGGGTCGCGCCGCGCGATCACCGCGGCGGCCAGCGCGATCGCCGCGCAGGAGTCCCGCGGTGAGGGCTCGACCAGGATGTTCTCCTCCGGCAGGCCGGTGAGCTGCCGCGCCACCGCCGTCACGTGCGCCGTCCCGGTCACCACGAGCGTGCGCTCGGGTGTGGTCAGGGACGCCAGCCGCTCCACGGTCGCCTGCAGCAGCGAGGCGGGCGTCCCGGTGAGTGGGTGGAGGAACTTGGGGTGGCCGGCCCGGGACAGCGGCCACAGCCGTGTGCCACTGCCACCCGCCGGGATGACGGCGTAGAGCATCAGCACATCATGCCCGAACGGCGCACGCGGGACGGGAGGTTCGGCCCCACCTCAGGACCGGGCGCGGGTCCACGCCGCGATGTGCACCTCGGCGCTCGACTCCCACGTGAACTCCTTGGCCCGGTCGAATCCGGCCTTGGCCAGCGACAACCGGCGCGGCTCGTCGTCGAGCAGCGCGGCGAGGTCCGCGGCGATCTGCTCCGGGTTCTCGCTCGTGTAGGCCACCGCGTCGCCACCCACCTCGGGCAGCGAGAGCCGGGGCGTGGTGAGCACCGGAGCGGCGCACGCCATCGCCTCGAGGATCGGCAGCCCGAAACCCTCCCCGTAGGACGGGTAGGCGGCCACCAGCGCCCCGCCGAGGAAACCGGGAAGGTCCGCGTAGCGCAGGTAACCGGGGCGCAGCAGCCGCAGGTGCGACGGCACCTCGGCGACGGCGCGGTCGATGTCGTCGTCGTGCCCCTGGCCGCCGGCCACCACGAGGGCCGGCGGGTTGGGGCGGTCGGCGACGGCCCGGGCCCAGCCCCGGATCAGGTTGGGGACGTTCTTGCGCGGCTCCTTGGCCCCCAGGAACGCGATGTAGCTGCTGTTGCCGAGCCCGAGGCGGGCACGCACGCGGGCCTTCTCCTCCTCGCTCGGGGCGTGGAAGGCGGCGTGGTCGACACCGTGGTAGGCGACGTCGATCCGGGTCGGGTCCGCGTCCAGCAGGCGGATCAGCTCGTCCCGGGTCGCCTTGCTCGGCACGATCACCCGGTCGGCGCGGCGCAGCGACGTCTTGATCGCGCTGCGGAAGAACGTCCGCCGCGACTTGTCGTAGTGCTCCGGCTCGGTGAAGAAGGTCGCGTCGTGCACGGTCACCGTGACGGGACAACCGGCGCGGAGCGGACAGGTGTAGAACGGCGAGTGCAGCACCTGCGCCCCGACCTGCTGGGCGAGCAGCGGCAGCCCGGTCTGCTCCCACGCCAGCCGGGCGGGGCGGTGGGCGACGGCCGCCGGAGCCGGGATGATCTCCGCACCCGGCAGCATCCGCGAGTAGCGCTCCAGGTCGGTGCGGAGGCTGACCACCGCCAGCTCCACCCCCGAGCCGCAGACCTTGCCGAGCGCCCCGAGCAGGCCATCGACGTATCTACCGACGCCGCCACGGTCGGCGGGGACACTCGTGGCGTCGATGAGCACGCGGGGCGGGCGACCGGCGGTCACGGGGCGACTCCTTGCTGGCGGGTCTGTGGGGAACGACACTCCGGTGGCAAGCCTACGCCGGAGCCCCGCTCCGACGCTGACTGCGACCCGACCGTACGCGGACTTGTCATCGCCATCGGGTACGGACCGGGACGGCGTATCGTTCGCGCCGATGGCCGAGAACATTGCCGGGGTCTTCGCCGACGCGATCGCCACCGACCCCACCCGACCGTTGCTCACCTGGTACGACGACGCCTCCGGCGAGCGGACCGAACTGTCCGGCGCCACACTGGCCAACTGGGTGGCCAAGACGGCCAACCTGCTCGTCGACGGGCTCGGCCTCGGGCCCGACGACACGGCCGGCGTACTGCTCCCGCCGCACTGGCAGACCGCCGCGGTGCTGCTCGGCTGCTGGTCGGCCGGGCTCACCGTGGCCGCGGCCGCCGGCCCGGTCGACGTGCTCTTCTCGGCGGCCGACCGGATCGCCGAGGCGGACGCCTGGCCCGCCGACGAGCGGTACGCGCTCGCGCTCGCCCCGTTCGCGCTGCCGCTGCGCGAGGTGCCTCCCGGTTTCGTCGACTACGTCGTGGACGTACGCGGCCACGGCGACCGCTTCACGCCGTACGCCCCGGGTGGCGCGACCGACGCGGAGCTGGTCGCCGCGGCGCGGGCCCGTGCCGCGGAGTTCGGCCTCGCCCCCGGCGACCGGGTGCTGATCGACGCCGGGCGGTATCCCGACCCGGTGGACTGGCTGCTGGGGCCCCTCGTGGCCGGCGCCACCGTGGTGCTCTGCGGCAACCTGGACACGTCCCGCCAGTCCACCCGGGAGACCGCGGAGAAGGTCACCAAGCGCCTCCCCTGACCCGCCCCGCCCCGCCACTCCCCCGCGATCTTGCAGTTCGTGCCCCCGTTCTGGGCGTGATGCCCCATATGCCGGGGCAGAAAGTGCAAGATCGCGGGAGAGGGTCGGGGCGCGGGGGAGAGATCCCGGGGCGCGGGAGGGGGCGGGGGTCAGGCTCGGGCGGGGTGGTCCTCGGTTGCGCGGCGCTGGGCGAACGCGGCGAACGCCGACAACGACTCCGGGTTCGCCAGGGCCCCCTTGGCGGCGGCGCGGTCGACCGGCGTACCGGTGAGGATCTTCTTGACCGGCACCTCGAGCTTCTTCGCCGAGAGCGTGCGCGGGACCGCGCGGACCTGGTGGATCTCGTCGGGCACGTGCCGCGGCGACAGCGCGGTCCGCAGCTCCCGGCAAATCTTCCGCCGCAGCTCGTCGTCCAGTTCCAGCCCTTCGGCCAGCACCACGAAGAGCAGCAGCTCACCGGCGCCGCCCTCGTCGTCCTCCAGGTGCACCACCACCGAGTCGACGACCTCGTCGAGCCCCTCCACGACCGAGTAGAACTCGGCGGTGCCGAGCCGCACGCCGCCCCGGTTGAGGGTCGCGTCGGAGCGTCCGGTGATCACGCAGCCGCCCCGCGCGTTGATCGTGATCCAGTCGCCGTGCCGCCAGACGCCCGGGTAGACGTCGAAGTACGCCTCCCGGTAGCGGGAGCCGTCCGGGTCGTTCCAGAAGCCCACCGGCATGCTCGGCATCGGCTCGGTGATCACCAGCTCGCCGAGCTGGTCGAGGACCGGGCTGCCGTCGGACGACCGCGCCTCCACCTTGGCGCCCAGCGCCCGGCAGGCGATCTCCCCGGCGTGCACCGGCACGAGCGGCACACCGCCCACGAAACCCGTGCAGACGTCCGTGCCACCGGACAGCGACTGGAGCTGGAGGCGGTCACCGACGTTCTCGTACACCCAGGTGAAGCCCTCGGCGGGCAGCGGCGCGCCGGTGGAGCCGAGACCGCGCAGCGCGGAGAGGTCGGCGATCTCCCGCGGCACGAGACCGGCCTTGCGGCAGGCCAGCAGGAACGGCGCGGACGTGCCGAAGTACGTGGTGCCGGTCTCCTCCGCCATCCGCCAGAGCGCCCCCAGGTCCGGATGGCCCGGGTTGCCGTCGAAGAGCACGATGGCCGCGCCGACCGCCGGCCCGGAGACCAGGAAGTTCCACATCATCCAGCCGGTGGTGGTGAACCAGAAGAACCGGTCGGCCGGGCCCAGGTCGTGGTGCAGGGCGAGCATCTTCAGGTGCTCCAGCAGGATGCCCCCGTGCCCGTGCACGATCGGCTTCGGCAGTCCCGTGGTGCCCGAGGAGTACAGCACGTAGAGCGGGTGGTCGAACGCGACCGGGGTGAAGGTCAGCGGCTCGTCGGTGGGCGCCGCCAGCTCGGCCCACGGGATGGCGCCGTCGGGCGCGGCCTGCGTCCGGTCCGCGGCGCCGCCGTCGGCGTCCGCAACGTCGAGGTACGCGATGCCGACGGTGTGCCGCAGCGACGGCAGGGCGGCCCGGATGGCGGCCACCTCGGCGCGCCGGTCCACCGCCTTGTCGCCGTACCGGTAGCCGTCCACGGCGACCAGCACCGACGGCTCGATCTGCTGCCACCGGTCGGTGACGCTGCGCGTGCCGAACTCGGGCGCGCAGGAGGAGAAGATGGCGCCGAGGCTCGCCGTGGCGAGCAGCAGGACGTACGTCTCGGGGATGTTCGGCGCGTACGCCGCCACCCGGTCGCCCGGGCCCACGCCGAGCCGGCGCAGGCCGGCGGCGACCCGGCGGACCTGCTCCCGCAGCTCGCGGGCGGTCAGGGTGGCCGGCGGCCGGGTCTGCCCGCGCGCGATCACCACCGGGTCGTCGTCGGCCCGGCCCGGCATGCGCAGCACGTTCTCGGCGTAGTTCAGGGTCGCCCCGGGGAACCAGCGCGCGCCCGGCATCCCCCGGTCGGCCAGCGTGGCGGTCGGCGGGGTGTGCGCCACCACCTCGAAGTAGTCCCAGATCGAGCGCCAGAACGCGTCCAGGTCGGTGACCGACCAGCGCCACAGCGCGTCGTAGTCGGCGAAGTCCAGACCACGGTGCTCCCGCAGCCAGCGCAGGTAGTCCCCGATGCGGGACCGTTCGCGTACGTCCGCCGGCGGCGTCCACAGCACGTCACCCACTGCTCCACCCTCCCCTGGCCCGGACACGACACTGTGAAATGGGCCGTGGCGCCATCTTGCCTCACCTCGAAGCGCCATTGTCCGCACCCGTCCCCGCCCACGGGGCGTGGTCGATCCACATGGCGAGCAGCGAACCTGTGTGTCCAGGCACGGGCCCCCGTCGACGGCGGCTGTCGAGGGGCCCTGCGTGTGCCTCAGCCGGCGCGGGTGCGCCTGGTGCGTGTGCCTCAGCCGGCGCGGTGCGCCTGGATCGCGCGCCGGCGGGCGAGACGGTGCGCCCGGCGGATCTCCGCCTCCCGGTAGCGGCGCTCGTCCTCCGGGGTCTCCGGCAGCACGGGGCGGACCGGTCGCGGGGTGCCGCCGACGTCGACGCTGACGAAGACGAGGTACGCCGTGGCGACCCGGATGGGCTCCTCCTCGGCCGAGTCCCACCGTTCGGCGACCACCCGGACGCCGACCTCCATCGAGCTGTGGCCGGTCCAGTTCACCTGCGCGTGCGCGTGCACGAGGTCACCCACGCGGACGGGCTCGGAGAAGACGATCTCGTCGATCGCCGCGGTGACCGCCGTGCCGCCGCTGTGGCGGGCCGCGGCGGCCCCCGCCACGTCGTCGACGAACTTCATCAGCACGCCGCCGTGCACGGTGCCGTAGAGGTTGACGTCGACGGCCGTCATGATGCGGCTCAACGTGACCCGGGAGTACGACGTCGGCTTGCCGGCCGGGGCGGCGGAGGGGTGCTCGGTCATGACGGAAACGGTACGGTGCGCGGATGCGACATCTCTGGAGCTTCCTCGCCGGGTTGGTGGTGGCGCCCATCACCTGGGTGCTGGTCACGCTCGGGCAGGACGGGTCGAGCCGCACGATCGACCGCTGGGTGGAGATCGGGACGTTCAACACGGCCAACCTGATCGAGCCGGCCGTCTACCTCGGTGTCGGCGGCATCCTCCTGGGCCTGCTCGGCACGCTGCGCATCTCGCCGCTCGGCCCGCTGGTGGCCGGGCTGCTGCTCGTCACCCCGTACGTCGGGATGTTCGTCGCGCCGTTCGCGGTCCGCGACGCCGTGCCCGACGGCTGGACGGTGTTCGGCGATCCGCTGCCGCTCCAGCTGCCGGTCGAGAACGGCACGCTCTTCCTGATCGGCCTGCTGCTGCTCATGGCGACGTTCAGCGTGCAGCGCTGGCGCCGCTGGCCGGCGCCGGACGCCGAGCCGGCGGCGGTGGCCACGGAGAACGACAAGGACAACGCCCCCACGCTGGCCGACTGGCCGCCGACCCTGACCGACCGGGACACGGACACCCCACCGATCACGCTGGCGTACCCGTCGACGCCGACCGAGCCGCTGCCCCGGCGTACGGGCGGCGAGTCGCCGTGGTCCGCCCCGCCGCGCAAGCCGGAGGACACCACCGGCATCCGTTGAGACCGTGGCGGGCCGGTGGTGTCACCGGCCCGCCCCGAGCGGTGGCTCGGCCAGCCCCGACCGGTGGCTCAGTCGCGCAGCAGCTGGCGGGCCATCACGATGCGCTGCACCTGGTTGGTGCCCTCGTAGATCTGGGTGATCTTGGCGTCGCGCATCATCCGTTCGACCGGGTAGTCCTTGGTATAGCCGTAGCCGCCGAGCAGCTGCACCGCGTCAGTGGTGATCTCCATGGCCGCGTCCGAGGCGAAGCACTTGGCCGCCGCGCCGAAGTAGGTGAGATCCGCGTCACCGCGCTCGGACCTTCCGGCCGCCGCGTACGTCAGCTGCCGCGCCGCCTCGAGCTTCATGCCCATGTCGGCGAGCATGAACTGGACGCCCTGGAACTCGGCGACCGCCTTGCCGAACTGCCGGCGCTCCCGCACGTACCCCTTCGCGAAGTCCAGCGCACCCTGCGCGATGCCGACGGCCTGGGCGGCGATGGTGACCCGGGTGTGGTCCAGGGTCCGCATGGCGGTGGCGAAACCGGTCCCCTCGGCGCCGATCATCCGGTCCGCCGGGATCCGCACGTCGTCCAGGTAGACCTCGCGGGTCGGGGAGCCCTTGATGCCGAGCTTCTTCTCCGGGGCGCCGAAGCTCACCCCGGGGTCCGACTTCTCCACGACGAAGGCGGAGATGCCCTTGGACCGCGCCGACGGGTCGGTGACGGCGAAGACCGTGTAGTACTCGGAGACACCGGCGTTGGTGATCCACCGCTTCACGCCGTTGAGCACCCAGTGATCCCCGTCACGCACCGCCCGGGTGGTCATCGACGCCGCGTCGCTGCCGGCCTCCGGCTCCGAGAGGCAGTAGGAGAACATGGCGTCACCGGCGGCCACCGGGGTCAGGTAGCGCCGCTTGAGCTCCTCGGAACCGGCCAGCAGCAGCGGCATGGTGCCGAGCTTGTTCACCGCGGGGATCAGGGAGGACGCCGCGCAGGCCCGCGCCACCTCCTCGATCACGATGGCGGTGGCCAGCGCGTCGGCTCCGGCGCCGCCGTACTCGACGGGGATGTGCGGCGCGTGGAAGTCGGCCGCCCGCAGCGCGTCGTAGGAGGCCTTGGGGAACTCGCCGGTCTCGTCCGCCTCGGCGGCGTGCGGGGCGACCTTCGCCGCACAGACCTCACGCACCGCCTCCCGGATCGCCTCGTGCTCCTCAGGCAATCGGTAGACGTCGAACGACTCCTCTGCGGGCATACCGGCCCCTCCCCTTCACCGCTATCATGCGCAGTCTGTACCGTCCCCTGACCGCTGACCGCGCAGACTGAAGGGTAGCGACCAGGGTTCAGATACAAGTTACCGCGGCGTAGGCTCGTACTCGGCGAGCACCACCGCGGGATCGGCGACCATGGAAGGCGAGCTAGCTCTCCGGTGCCCGGCCAGGCGCCGCAGCAGTACGCGACGCAACGGTGCGCCGCCCAGTGCGAGCGGAGAAGACAGGCGTGACAGTTCCCTACCCCAACAGCCAGCCGGTACCGCCCATCGCCGCGGTGACCCCGCCGTCGGGCGCCTCCCGGCCCCGGGTGACCTTCCTGGGCACCGGGTATCTCGGCGCGACCTACGCCATCTGCTACGCGGAGCTGGGCTACGACGTGCTCGGCTTCGACGTGGACGCCGACAAGATCGCCATGCTGAACGCCGGCCAGGTGCCGATCCACGAGCCCGGCCTGGACGAGCTGCTGAAGCGCAATCTCGCCGCGGGGCGGCTGCGGTTCAGCACCGACATCGCCGAGATCGCCGACTTCGGCGACGTGCACTTCATCTGCGTCGGCACCCCCCAGCGCGCGGACGGCATGGGCGCCGACCTGTCGTACGTCGAGGCCGCCGTCACGAGCCTGGCCCAGCACCTGAGGCGCAAGGCGCTGATCGTCGGCAAGTCCACCGTCCCCGTCGGCACCGCCGAGTGGGTCGAGCAGCTCGTCGGCAAGCACACGCCGGCCGACCTCGGCGTCGAGGTGGCCTGGAGCCCCGAGTTCCTCCAGGAGGGCTTCGCGGTCGACGACGTGCTGCGGCCCAACCGGATCGTGGTGGGCGTGAAGAGCGAGTGGGCCAACGGCATGCTCTACGCCGCCCACAAGGGCGTCTTCGACCTGGCCGCCACCGAGGACCGCGAGGTGCCCCTCGTGGTGACCGACTTCGCCACCGCCGAGCTGGTCAAGGTCGCCGCGAACGCGTTCCTCGCCACGAAGATCTCCTTCATCAACGCGATGGCCGAGGTCTGCGAGGTGGCCGGCGGCGACGTCACCCAGCTCGCCCGCGCCATCGGCTTCGACCCCCGCATCGGCAACCGGTTCCTCCAGGCCGGCCTCGGCTTCGGCGGCGCCTGCCTGCCCAAGGACATACGCGCCTTCCAGGCCCGCGCGCAGGAGCTCGGCGCGGGCGAGGCGCTGCGTTTCCTGCACGAGGTCGACCTCATCAACCAGCGCCGCCGCAGCCGCGTGCTCCAGCTCGCCGCGGAGCTGCTGAGCCGCCGCTCCGGCCCGGCCGGGCCGGACCTGTCGGGCACGCGGATCGCCGTGCTCGGCGCGACGTTCAAGCCCAACACCGACGACGTACGCGACGCACCGGCGCTCGCCGTCGCCGGGCTGCTGCGCAAGGCCGGCGCCGACGTGCACGTCTACGACCCGCAGGGCATGGAGAACGCCCGCCGGGCGATGCCGGAGCTGACCTACGAGGCCAGCATGACCGACGCCGTCACCGGCGCCGACCTGGTCTGCGTGCTCACCGAGTGGGCCGACTTCCGCAACGCCGACCCGGTCGCCCTCGGTGAACTCGTCGCCGGCCGCAAGGTGGTCGACGGGCGCAACTGCCTCGACCCGGCACTGTGGACGCAGGCCGGCTGGGAGTACCGCGGCATGGGCCGCCCCTGACCGACGCGGTGTAACGGCCGGTCGCGGAGCATCCGCGACCGGCCGTTTCCTTTCTCCCCCGGACTCGTTTGTCCTGGACCCGCCGACAACTGTCGAAAATGGCGCCGGCTTTGGGCATGCTGCGACAGTGGGAGTCCACAGTGCGGGTGGAGGGGTGTCGTGGCGACCTTTCAGTGCTCCTCGTGCGGCCGGGCCATCAAGCCGGCCGTCCGCTGCCCGCACTGCGGCGCGGAGCAGCCACAGTGGGTCGAACACCTGGCGGAGATCGAGCGGTCCATCGCGGAGATGAAGGCGCGCGACGCCGCCATCGCCCGTGAGCAGCGGCAGATCGCCGCGAAGATGCAGGCCGCGCTCTTCCAGCGGGACATCCTCGCGCACGCCGGTGAGGAACGGCTCAAGCAGGCCACCCGGCCGCGCCGGGTGCTCCGCCGGCGCCCCGGCCGGCGGCCACCGACCGCCACGACCGGCGCCCCGCCACGGGTTCCCCGCCAGGGCACCCCACCGGGCACCGCCGAGCCCCCACCCCCGCCACCTCCGCCCACCTGGCTCGACGCCGACGACCCCGAGCACCCGCCGGAGGCGTCCTCGCGGGAGGTGCAGAACATCCCGCTCGGGCTGGGCGCCCTCCTGCTCGGCGTGGCCGCCGTGGTCTTCGCCGCCGTGGCGACCAGTTCGATGGACGCCGTCGCGCGGCTCGGCATCCTGCTCATCGCGACCGTGCTGCTGCTGCTCGCACCGCCGGTCCTGGCCCGACGGGGGCTCACCTCCACGGCCGAGACGATCGCCGCCGTCGGCCTGCTGCTGGTGCCGCTCGCCGGGTACGCGCTCTGGGCGGTCGACCGGATCGGCGGCAGCGGCGCCTCGGGCGCCGTCTTCGCCAGCATGGTCTTCGCGGCCACCGCCGGTGTCTCGCTCGGCTACGCCGCCTGGAGCGGGCTGCGCGCGCCCCGGTTCGCCACGGTGCTCGCCGCCCAGCCGGTGGTGCCGCTGCTGGCGTACGACCGGATCACCGGCCCGGCGGGCTGGGCCATGGCGCTCACCGTGGTCGCCCTGCTCGACCTCTGGCTCGCCCGCTCCGGCGTCGTGGTGGAGCGCCCGGTCCGCCGCGACCTGCCGGAGCCGCCACCGCCGCCACCGGCCTCCCCGACCGCGCCCCGGCAGCGGTCCGCCGACGAGCGTCCCGAGGCGGCCCCGGAGGAGGCCGGCGAGGTGCTGGCGCCGGAGCCGGATCGGGCCGACGCGCCGGCCCGGCCGGTTCCCGGGCTCCGCGAGCTGACCTGGCTGCTGCACGGGGTGGCCGTCGCGCTCGCCCTGGCGTACGCCGTGACGGCCCTGCTCCGCGCGGCGACCGTGCCGGCCGCCGTCGGCGCCGGCCTGGTGCTGCTGCTCGCCGCGGTCGCCGGCCTGGCCGGCACACTGGCCCTGCGCCGCCCGCCGCTGCCCGACGTGGGCGCCGGCATCCTGACCCTCGCGGTCATCGGCGCGCTGAGCCGGATCGCCTCGGTGGCGCTGCCCGGCCGGGCGCTGCTGCTGATCTCCGCGGTCATCGCGGTCACCGGGCTGGCGGTCCGCGCCCTGCCGGAGGCCGCCCGGCGCGGGCCGCAGCTCGCCTCGGCGGTGGCGCTCACGGTGAGCGGGCTCGTGGTGGCCGGCGGTGCCCTGCGCGCCGGCATCGCCCCCGTCCAGGCGTCACTCCCCGCGTGGGACGCCGACCTCACCCGGTACCCGACCGAGCTGGCCGCCGCGGTCGGTCCCGCCTCCTGGCAGCTGGCCACGAGCGCCTTCCTGCTCACGGTCGCGGCGATCCTGTCCCTGCCGGAGGACATCCGCCGCGAGTTCGCCGTGGCCGCGGCGGCGCTGACGGCGCTGGCCGTACCGGCCTCGTTCGGCCTGGGTTGGGCGGCGGCGCCGTGGCCGATGGTGCTGACCGCCGTCGGCATCGGGGTGGTCGGGCTCTCCGCACCCACCACCCGGGCCGCGCACGCGCACGCCATCGGCGCGGCGGCGGTGGGCCTGCTCGGGGCGGGCGCCGGCCTGGCCCGGCCGGCGCTCACGACGGCCGTGCTGCTCGTGCTCTTCCTGGCGGGCGTCCTCGTGGCGGTCGCACCCCGGCTCCGCATCGCCCCCGCACCCGCCGACGTCGTCTCCGCCTGGGCCGCCGGCGGCGCGGCCTTCGCCCTGCCCGGCGCGGTGGCCTCCTTCGTGGCCACCACCGTGTCCGCCACCGCCCCGACCACCCCGTCGGCCCTCCGCGAGACCACCGTCCCGGTGCTCGCGGCCGCGTTCCTGGCGGTCTGCGTGACCCTCGGGTACGCGGCGATCGTGCAGGTCTCGCAGCGGCACATCCCCGCACCGCTGGCCGTCGGCACGGGGCTCGGCGCGCTGGTGGTGTCCGCCGCCGCGTTCGGCGCCCCCGGCTCCACCGTGGCCGACGCGTGGGTGGGCGCGCTCCTGCTGGTCGCGGCCGTACTGCTCTTCCTGGCCCCGTCGATCGACGCCGGCCGCCGCGCCGACCTCACCCTGGACGGGTCGGACCTCGCCGCCGCCGCGGTGACCGCCGCGCTGATCGCCACGCTGGTCCGGATCGCGGCCGTCCTCGCCCCCGGCGGGCAGCTCGCCGTGGCGGCCGGACTGGTCCTGGTCGTGGCCGTCGGGGCCCGCGCGATGCCCGAGGAGTGGCGCCGGGGCCCCATCCTCGGCCTCGCCGTGGGCGGCCTGCTGATCGGGCTGGTCGCCGGCTGGATCGCGCTGCGCGGCGGCGTCGGGGTGCTCGCCACCCCCGGCCCGATCTGGGCGGGCGACCTCTCCGGCTGGCCCGCCGCCCCCACCGGGGGATCGACCTGGCAGGCGCCGGTCGCGCTGGTCCTGCTCGCGGTCGCGGCCGCCGTCCTGCTGCCCCCGCCGTGGCGGTACGACGTGTCCGGCGCCGCCGTCGTGCTCGCCACCATCGGCGCGCCCGCCGCGTTCGCGCTGCCCTGGTGGTCGCCGGTTCTCATCGGGGCGATGGTGGCCACCGTGTTCGGCATGGCCGCGGTGGCGACGATCGAGCCGCGGGCCGGGCTGTCCCGGGCCACGGTGGCCGGCGTCGTGGCCCTGCACGCCGCCGGCGCGGGACTCGTCCGGCCGTGGACCACGGCGCTGGCGCTCGGCAGCATCGCGCTGATCGGCCTGGTGGTCGCCGTACTGGCCCGCAACCTCGCCGGCACGCTGGTCGACGACATCGAGGTGGAGGGCATGCCCCCGCACCTCGTGCAGATCGGCGGTGCCGCGGCCGGCGCCACGCTGCTGGCGCTCCCCGGCGCGCTCGCCGCGCTGGCCGCCGAGTTCGGTCACCCGGCCCAGGTGGTGCTGACCGCGGCCCTGGCCGCGTCCAGCCTCGGGCTGGCCGCCGTGGCCGCGGCGCGGCACCGGATCCCGCAGTACCTGCCCTGGGCCAGCGTGGCCGTGGCGGGCGGCGCGACCATCAGCGCCCTGGCCGCGTTCCCCACCGGCCTCGCCGTCGGCGTGTACGCGGCCGCGGCCGCGCTGCTCGGCGTCCTGGCGGAGCTGGTCCGGGCGGCCACCGTACCGCCGGTCGGCTCGGCACAGCCGGTGCGACGCTGGCAGGTGCTGCTCGACGGCGCCCTGCGCCGGTTGCCCGACGACCCGGAGCGCCGCCGCTGGCGGGTCAGCCCGGCCGCCGGCGCGCTCGCCGCGGCGGTCCTGCCGACCGCTCTCGCGCTGGCCTCCATCGCGCAGGCCCTCGAAGTGGCGCTGGTCGACCCGCACCGGACGCTGTCCCGGGTGTGGCAGGGGCCGCCGCCGGACCTGCTCACCCCGCCGGCGGGCGCGGTCGACCCGACGCACGTGCTGACGGCGCTGCTGCTGACCGCGACCGCGGCGCTCGCCGCCACCGGGTTCAGCGGCGGCCGGCGTACGCGGGCGGTGCCCGTGGTGCTGCCGGGCGCGGCCGTCACCCTGCTCATCGCGCCCACCGCGCTCGGCAACGGCTGGCCCGCGAGCGTGCTCGCCGCCCTGTCGGTGTTCACCATCTCGATGCTGGGACTCGCGCTGACCCCGCCGCCGTCCCTCATCGAACCGGCCCGCTCGTTGCGGCTGGCCCGCGTCCTGGTCTTCGTCATCGGCCTGGCCGCCGGCGGGGCGGGGCTGGCCGGCAGCCTCGCCACCCGGGAGCTGACGCTGTTCACGCTGGGAGGCGCGGTCGGCGTCGGCACGGTGGCGGCGCTCTTCGGCACCACCCAGCGGGCCCGCATCCTCGGGTGGCTGTTCGCCTCGTTGATGGCGCAGCTGTTCGTCCTGACCGCCGGCCTCGTGGCCGGTCTGGCCGCCGTCTGGTCCGCGTTCGGGGTGCTCGCGGTCGGCGCCGCGTTGCAGGTCTTCGCGGCCCTGCTGCCCCGGCTGCGCCAACCCGAGGCGCAGCGCGAGGCGGCCACCGTGGAGTGGAGCGGCCACGCGGCGGCGCTCATCGCGCTGGCGCTGGCCTTCGACTCGCCCCGGCACATCGCCGCCCTGCTCGCCGCCTGGGGCGCGGTGCTCGGGGTGGCGGCGAGCCGGCCCACGCGCCGGCCGGTGGAACGGCGCGTCCTGTTCTGGGCGGTGGTGGTCTGCGAGATCACCGCTTGGTGGATCCTCATGCGGGTCGCCGACGTGGCGCTGCCCGAGGCGTACACGCTGCCGTTCGCGGCGCTCGCCCTGCTCGTCGGGGTGCTGGAACTCCGCGAACGGCCCGACCTCAGCAGTTGGACGGCGTACGGGCCGGCGCTCGTGGCGGCGTTCGTGCCGAGCCTGGCGATCGTGCTGGCCACCGGGTCGACGACGCTGCGGCAGGTCCTCCTGCTGCTCGGGGCGGTCGCCGTACTGATCTTCGGTTCGTCGAGCCGGCAGCAGGCACCGGTGATCGTCGGCGCGACGGTCACCGCGATCACGGCGATCCACGCGCTGTTCGCGTTCGGGCCGTGGCTCGCGCTGATCCCCGTCGGGATCCTGCTGCTCATCCTCGGCGCCAGCAACGAGCGCCGGCGCCGCGCCCAGGAGCGGTTGCAAACGGCCCTGCGCGGCATGAGGTGAGCGCGCCGCCCCATTTCTCGTCGATCTTGCACTTGTGGCCCCGGCGAATGGGGCGTAGGGCCCATAACGGGGACCGAAAGTGCAAGATCGCGGGAGTGGGGGCCGCTGCGGGGGTCAGGCCAGGGAGGCTCGCAGCTTGGCGTCCTTCTCGGCCACCATCCGCTCCAGGCCCTCCTGGTACGCGACCATCCGCGCCCGCAACTCCGGGTCGGTGGCGCCGAGGATGCGTACGGCCAGCAGGCCGGCGTTGCGGGCGTTCCCGATCGAGACCGTGGCGACCGGGATGCCGGCCGGCATCTGCACGATCGAGAGCAGCGAGTCCATGCCGTCCAGGTGCTTGAGCGGCACCGGTACGCCGATCACCGGCAGCGGCGTGACCGAGGCGACCATGCCCGGCAGGTGGGCGGCGCCACCGGCCCCCGCGATGATCGCCTTGAGACCCCGGTCGGCGGCGCTGCGGCCGTACTCGATCATCTTGCCGGGGGTACGGTGCGCGGACACCACGCCCACCTCGTACGGCACCCCGAACTCGTCGAGGACCTCGGCAGCGGCCTTCATGGTCGGCCAGTCCGAGTCGCTGCCCATGATCAGTCCGACGGCCGCCATCGCGTCCCGCCCTCCGTCCGCGCCTACGGGGTTCGCGGCCCCGCTCACTCGTGCCCCGTACGCAGCCAGCGGGCGGCCCGCGCGGCCCGCGCCCGTACGTCGTCCAGGTCGTCACCGAGCACCGTGACGTGCCCGATCTTCCGGCCCGGGCGGACCTGCTTGCCGTAGAGGTGCACCTTCGCGCCCGGTTCGGCGGCGAAGAGGTGGTGCAGCCGCTCGTCGATCGACATCCCGCCCGGTTCCCCGCCGAGCACGTTCGCCATCACCACGACGGGCGCGGCGAGCGAGGTGTCGCCCATCGGGTAGTCGAGCACCGCCCGGAGGTGCTGCTCGAACTGCGACGTGCGGGCACCCTCGATGGTCCAGTGCCCAGAGTTGTGCGGGCGCATCGCCAGCTCGTTGACGACGATCCCCGGCCGGCCCGAGGCGTCGGTCACCTCGAACAGCTCCACGGCCAGCAGGCCGACCACGCCGAGCGAGGTGGCCAGGTCGATGGCGAGCTGCTGGGCGGCGACCGCCACCTCCTCGGGCAGCGCGGGCGCCGGGGCCAGCACCTCGACGCAGATGCCGTCGACCTGCACGGTCTCGACCACGGGATACGCGGCGACCTGCCCGAACGGCGAGCGGGCCACCTGCACGGCCAGTTCCCGGCGCAGCGGCACCCGCTCCTCGACGATCAGTTCGGTGCCCCCGGCCAGCAGGGTGGTGGCCAGCTCGGCGGCGTGCGCCGCGTCGGTCACCATCCAGACGCCCCGGCCGTCGTAGCCGCCCCGGGCCGCCTTCAGCACCACCGGCCAGCCGACCTCGGTCCCGAACGCCACCAGGTCGTCGGGGGAGGCGACGGGCCGCCAGGCCGGGACCGGCGCGCCCAGCTCGGTGAGCCGTTCGCGCATGGCGCGCTTGTCCTGCGCGTACCGCAGCGCGTCGGCGGGCGGGTAGAGCGTCACGCCCTCCGCGGCGAGCGTGCGGACGTGCTCGTTGGGCACGTGCTCGTGGTCGAACGTGACGACGTCGCAGCCCTTGGCGAAGGTACGCAGCGCGGCGAGGTCGGTGTGGTCGCCGTACTGGACGTCGGCGGCCACCAGCGCGGCACCGTCGTCGGGGGCCAGCGCGAGCACGCGCAGCGACTGGCCGAGGGCGATCGCGGCCTGGTGGGTCATCCGGGCCAGCTGGCCACCGCCCACCATTCCGACAACAGGCAGACCGGTACGGGAGTCCATAGCGGCGCAAGCCTATCGGGGCAGCTCGCCGGCGCCGCGCCCGGATGGCGCATCACACGTCGGCCGGGAGCGGCGGGCCGCCCGCGGCCGCCGGGCCGCGGCCTCCGGACGGCACCCGCCGTCGCCGGGCCGCGGTCGGCCTCAGCGGCCGAGCTGCCCCACGAGGTCGTCGACCTCGGTCACCGGCCGCTCGCAGACGAAACCCCGGCAGGCGTACGCCGTGGGCCGCCCGTTGATCATCGGACGGTCGGCGAGCAGGGGTACCCCGGGCCGGTCGGACGGGCCGGCCACGATCACGGCCCCGGGCGGCGCGTGCCGGTGCGCCGCCGCGAGCAGGGGCTCGCCGGCCGGCTGGTCCGTGACCACGGCGATCTCGTACGGACCGGAGAGCAGCGTCTCGCCGACGGCCGCCGCGTACCCCGTGAAGCGGGCGTGCCGGGCGACGATCGGCGCCACGGTGGCCAACGCCGCCTCGGCCGCCTCCCGGTAGCGCGTCCGGCCGGTCAACGCCGCGTACGCCACGAGCGCCGCCACGACGGCCGACCGGCCGGACGGGGTGGCGTTGTCGGTCGGGTCGGCGGGCCGGGTGACCAGCCGCTCCGCGTCGTCGGCGGTGTCGTAGAAGCCGCCTCCGGGTGCGGCGAACCGCTCCAGGGCGACGTCGAGCAGACCTCCGGCCAGGTCGAGCCACCGACCCTCGCCGGTGAGCTGGTGCATGGCACAGAACGCCTCGGCCACGCAGCCGTAGTCCTCCAGCACACCGGCCGGCTCGCCGACCACGCCGCCGCGTGAGACCCGCCGCAGCCGGCCGTCGACGAGGTGGCGTTCGGCGAGCACCTCGGCGATCCGGGTGGCCGCGGCGGCGGTCACCGGGTCGCCGGTCAGCGCGGTGTGCTCGACCAGCGCGGTGACGGCGAGGCCGTTCCAGGAGGCGACCACCTTGTCGTCGCGGGCAGGCTGCGGCCGGGTGTCGCGCGCCTCGCGCAGGCGGGCGCGGACCCGCTCCCAGCGCGCCGCCACCTCGGGGTCCACGTCGTCGACGTCCCGGGCCAGCCGCAGGACGCTCGTGCCGCGTTCGAAGGAGCCGGACTCGGTGACCGCGAACAGGTCGGCGGCGAAGCGACCGTCGTCCTCGCCGAGCGCCTCGACGAGCTGGGTCGGCGTCCAGGAGTACGTGAGCCCCTCGACACCCTCGGTGTCGGCGTCCAGGGCGGAGGCCAGGCCCCCCTCCGGGGTGCCCAGGTCGTCGATCATGAACGCGGCGGTCTCGGCGGCGACGCGGGCCGCCATCGGGTCCCCCGTGAGGCGCCACAGCTGCGTGTACGTCCGCAGCAGCAGGGCGTTGTCGTAGAGCATCTTCTCGAAGTGCGGCACGGTCCAGTGCCCGTCGACCGAGTATCGGGCGAATCCGCCGGCGAGCTGGTCGTAGATGCCGCCCCGGGCCATCGCCTCGCAGGTGTGCCGGACGATCTCCAGGCTGCGGTCCGAGCCGGTGCGCTGGTGGTGCCGCAGCAGGAAGAGCAGGTTCATGTGCGGCGGGAACTTGGGCGCGCCGCCGAATCCGCCGTTGCTCTCGTCGTACTCCCGGGCGAGCTGCTCGGCCGCGGCGTCGAGCAGTCCGGCCTCCAGCGGCGCGGTCGGCCCGCTCACGGCCTGGGCCCCACCGACCGCCTCGACCACGGCGGCGCCCTGGCGCAGCACGTCGTCCCGCTGGTCACGCCACGCGGTGCCGACCGACTGGAGGAGCCGGAGGAAGGCGGGCTTCGGGTAGTAGGTGCCGCAGAAGAACGGCGTGCCGTCCGGCGTGGCGAAGACGGTCATCGGCCAGCCACCCTGGCCGGTCATCGCCTGCGTGGCCGTCATGTAGACGGCGTCGACGTCCGGGCGCTCCTCACGGTCCACCTTGATCGACACGAAGCCGGCGTTCATGAGGGCGGCCACGGCGTCGTCCTCGAACGACTCGTGCGCCATGACGTGACACCAGTGGCAGGCGGCGTAGCCGACCGAGATGATGACCGGTACGTCCCGGCGGCGCGCCTCCGCGAACGCCTCCTCGCACCACGGCCACCAGTCGACCGGGTTGTCGGCGTGCTGGAGCAGGTAGGGGCTCGTGGCGTCAGCGAGTCGGTTCACCCGACGACCATAACCAGCCACCCCCCATCCCGCCGGACTCCGACCATCCGACCCGGCCCCGACCCGGCCCGGCCCTGGCTCGGCCCGGCTTGTCTCGGCCCGGTGATCATGAAGTTATCGCCACGCCACCCGGCGTGTCGGGGCGATAACTTCATGATCACGCGCTGCAGCGGGGGCGGGCCGGGCGGGGGGCAGCGCCAGGGGGTCAGGAGGCGCCGTTGGTGCGGAGCGGGAAGACGTTCGGGCGTGCCTCGTCCAGCAGGGTGCCGAGGACGGCACCGATCTTGTCGGCCGGCATGGGCTTGAAGAAGTGGTAGCCCTGCGCGGCCGTGCAGCCCAGCTCGGCGAGGGCCGTCCGCTGCTCGACGGTCTCGACCCCCTCGGCCACGACCCGCAGCCCCAGCTCGTGCGCGAGACCCACGGTCGTCCGGACGATGGCCGCCGCCTCCGGCGAGTCGGCCATCCGGATCACGAAGGACCGGTCGACCTTCAGCTCGTCGACGGCGATCCGGGTGAGGAAGGTCAGCGACGAGAAGCCGGTGCCGAAGTCGTCCACGGCGAGCTGCACGCCCATCGACCGGAGGGTGGCCAGCACCTCGTCGATGATCTCCAGCTCGCTCATCACCACCGTCTCCGTGATCTCCAGGACCAGCCGGTGCGCGGGCACCTGGTGCCGCCGCAGCGCCTCGGCGATCTCCGCGGGCAGCCGAGGATCGAGCAGGCTACGCGCGGACAGGTTGACCGAGATCGGGATGTCCAGGCCCTCCCGGGCCCAGCCGGCGGCGACCGCGAGCGCCTTGTCCAGCACGTACCGCGTGAACGTGCCGAGCTGCTCGCTGTTCTCGACGGGCCGGATGAAGTCGACCGGGCTGAGCCACCCCCGCCGGGGGTGCCGCCAGCGGATCAGGGCCTCCACACCGGTGGGTGCGCCGGTGGTGAGGTCGACCGCCGGCTGCAACGCGAGGACGAGTTGATCGTCCACCTCGAGCGCCTCGCGCAGTTCGGCCAGCAGGGCGAGCTGGTCGGTGCTCGCCGCGTCGCGGCTGCTGTCGTACGCGGCGACGTTGCCGCCGCCCTCCTTCGCCTGGTACATCGCGATGTCGGCCCGGCGCAGCAGCTCGGTGAGGTCGGCGGTGCCGGCGTCGGCCACCACCACGCCGACGGAGACCTCGACGGACATCCGCACACCCGCCACCTCGGTGGGCGCGGCCAGCCGTTCGGCGATCTCGCGGGCCTGGCGCATCGCGTACGCCGTGGGGGCGGCCCGGTCGCCGATCACCGGGACCGACGTCAGCAGCAGCGCGAACTCGTCGCCTCCGAGCCGGCCCAGCAGGTCCCCGGGGCGGGTCAGCGCGCCGAGCCGGTTCGCGGTCAGCCGCAGCAACTGGTCGCCGGCCGCGTGGCCGAGGGTGTCGTTGACCTCCTTGAACTGGTCGATGTCGAGCAGCAGCAGCGCCACGGGGTGGTCGTGCGGGAGCTGGCGCAACGCCTGGTCACCCTTGCTGAGCATGGCGGCACGGTTCACGAGCCCGGTGAGCGGGTCGTGCACCGCCTCGTACGACGACCGGGCGGCGACCAGCCGCAGCTCCCGGTGGGTGGCGGCGTCGTGCAGCGCGGCCGCCAGCGCGTCGGAGTACGCGGCCAGAGCGTCCCGTTCGCGGCCGGTCGGCGGCGCCGTACGCGGGAAGCGGACCCGCAACCGGCCGACGGGTGTGGCGCCGACGGCGAGCGGGCGCACCAGCTCGTGCTCGTCGGGCTCGGCGTCACCCGGCTCGGCGATCTCGCGGTCGACGAGGCCACCGGCCGCGTCGCCGCGGTAACGCCGCCAGCGCCCGTCGCCGCGAACCACGTCGACGTCGACGAGTTCGGCGTGGAACAGCGTGAGCGCCCCGCTGACCGCCGCGCTCGCCACGGCGCGCTCGTCGAGCTGGTTGAGCGCGGCGGTCGCCTCGGCGAAGGTCCGCCAGGTGCGGCGTTCCTGGTCGGTCCGGAGCCGGTGCCGGTACGTCTGCTGGAGCAGCCAGAGCGGCGGCGGAAGCAGCAGCAGCCAGCGCGGGTCGATCCGGAGCAGCGCCACCACGACGAGGCCGACCGCCACGTTGCCGACGAACATCGGGAGCTTTCCCCGGAGCGCGGCGAACACCGAGGGCCCGACGGGAACGCCGTGCCGCAGCGCGATCGTCATCCCGCTGAGCCAGGCGGTGGTGAGCAGGTACGTCACCGCACCCGCGGCCAGGGCGGCGGCCAGCCCCGGCGTGAGGTCGGCCAGCAGCGGCCGACCGAGCGCGGTGGTGACGACGACCGCCAGCGCGGAGGCCGTCGCCAGCGACGCGGCGATCCGGACGATCTCCAGCGCGGATCGGCGTTCGCCGCCGAACAGCGAGACCGCCGACCAGGCGAGCCCGGCACCGAGGAGGGTGGCGGACGGGATCCAGCCGGCGGGCACCAGGTGGAGGCAGATGATCAGCGCCGCCTCGCCCCAGCTGATGCTCACGGTGCTCGCCGGTGCGCGGAAGCGCAGCCGGACCAGCTGGGCCACGGCGAGGACGCCGACGGCGATGCCGTAGCGGGCCGGGGCGGGCAGCGGATCGTCGCCCGGCAGCCGCTGCGGCAGGGTCGACCCGACCACGGCGGCCACGAGGGCCGTCACGGTGACCGCGACGGTCAGCACCACCACCCGGCGCGGAGTGCTCCGCAGCCCGAGCAGGTCGGCCCTCTCGCCCGCCCGACCGGAGGTCACCGACCCGCTCCGCGTGCCGGCCGGCACGCCGTACGACGGGCAACCGCTGCTGTGACGGTCATCGGCGCCCCCTCCCGCGCACGGCTCGGGGACTTCTGGTCCCCCCGGCGGAAGGCTAAGCCAAACCCGATGACCGCAACAGGGGTCGAAGGCCGGGTTCGGCGTGATTCACGGGCGGACTACCCGTTTCAGCGCTGCTCGCGCCCGTTGGGAGCGTCCGGGGATGAATCTTGGCTTCCAGTCCCGTCTGTCGGATCGGCGACCACCGCGTCCGCCCGGCCCGCGTCGGCCGGAAGACCCTGACCGGGGAACCGGTCGGGCAGCCGCCGCAGCCGGGCGTTCATGTTGCGGATCAGCAGGACCGTGGCGGTGCCCAGCAGCAGGATGAGGAAGAGACCCATCGGGCCGGCCAGGCCACCCGTGCGGGTGTCCCCGAAGTTGTTCTCCGCGAGCACCTGGGCAGCGGTCAGCATGGCGTTCCTCCGATGTGTGACTGGGGACCAGCGTAACGCCGCGCCGGGTCAGCAGGCATGGACCGTCTCACGCACCCCGGCGAAGAGATCCGACTCGGGCAACGGGCTGTCGACCAGCGACCGCGCCAGGTGGAAGTCCTCCGTCGGCCACGCACGCTGCTGGATCTCCATCGGCACCCGGAACCAGAAGCCGTCGGGGTCGACCTGGGTGGCGTGGGCGCGCAGCGCGTCGTCACGGACCGGGAAGTACTGCGCGCACTCCACCCGGGTGGTGACCTCCGGGCGCTGGTCGTCGGGATTCTCCTCCCAGCGCTTGAGCCAGTCCAGGTACGGCGACTCGAGGCCGGCGGCGAGCATGGCCTCGTGCAGCGCCATGATCTTGCCCTTCGAGAAGCCCACGTCGTAGTAGAGCTTGAGCGGCTGCCACGGCTCGCCCAGCTCGGGGTAGCGCTCCGGGTCGCCGGCGGCGTCGAACGCCGCGACGGTCACCTTGTGGCACATGATGTGGTCGGGGTGGGGGTAGCCGCCGCGCTCGTCGTACGTGGTCACGACGTGGGGCCGGAACTCCCGCATCAGCCGCACCAGCGGGCCCGCGGCCACCTCGACGTCCTGCAGGGCGAAACACCCCTCGGGCAGCGGGGGCAGCGGGTCGCCCTCGGGAAGCCCCGAGTCGACGAAGCCGAGCCAGGCCTGCTCGACGCCGAGGATGGCGCGGGCGGCGTCCATCTCGGCGCGGCGGATCTCGGCGATGTTGGCCCACACGTCGGGCCGGTCGAGCTTCGGGTTGAGCACGCTGCCGCGCTCACCCCCGGTGCACGTGACGACGAGGACCTCCGCTCCCTCGGCGACGTATTTCGCCATCGTGGCGGCGCCCTTGCTGGACTCGTCGTCCGGGTGGGCGTGGACGGCCATGAGGCGTAGCTGCTCTGCCAACTTCGGCACTCCTCGTTCGGGTCGGCCGGTGGGCCCGGGACGGGCCGTTGACCTGCCGGGATCCTCCCGCCCGGCGACCGCCGGGCGGACCCTCCGACGGCCGACCTGCCATGCTTGACGCCTGCCATGCTTGAGGCGGAGCCGGGCTGGGAGGATGGACAGAAGCCATTCTTGCCGATGCCACCGACAACGACGCCAGGAGATACCCGCCGGTGAGCGAGACGCACGCCACAGTTGCACCGGAAGCACCCACCTTCCCTCCCGGGCGGTACGGCCGCCGCCGACAGCCCGGCGGGCGCCGCCCCACGGTGCTGGCCGTCGTGGCGCTGGTCGTCCTGCTGGCCGTGCTCAGCGTGATCGCGCTGCGGCTCTACCGGCAGTACGGCGATCCGAACTACGACTCCCAGGTCATCACCTACACGGACATCACGGACAAACAGGTACGTGTCGACTTCCGGGTGACGGTGCCCACCGGCGGGTCGGCCGTCTGCCTGCTCCGCGCCCGGGACCGCGACGGCAACGAGGTGGCCCGGGAACAGGTCACGGTGACCGCACCGCCCGGAGAGCGGCACGTGACGGTCCAGCACCGGCTGGCGACCACCGGCCGGCCCTTCATCGGCGAGGTGCTGCGCTGCCGGCCCCCGGCCTGACGGGACACACCACCGCCCCGGCCACCCGACCCCGCCACGGAGGGCCCGCACCGGCCTGACGCCGCCACGCCCGGCCCGCACCGGCCTGACCCCGCCACGCCCGGCCCGCACGCGCCGCCGTACGCGCCCGGCGCTGAGGTGATCGTCGCCACCCCGTGTCGTACGGCACTGGTAACTTGGAAGTTCACCTGTCAGCCAGCCACGCACAACTGAGGAGATCGCCTGTGTCCACTGGCAACGAGGCGTCCGCCACCTGGCTGTCGCAGGACGCTTACGACCGGCTCCAGGCCGAGCTCGACGAGCTCATCGCCAACCGGCCGGTGATCGCCGCCGAGATCAACGCCCGGCGCGAGGAGGGCGACCTGCGGGAGAACGGCGGCTACCACGCCGCCCGCGAGGAGCAGGGCAAGGCCGAGGGGCGCATCCGCTACCTCCAGGAACTGCTGCGCACCGCCAAGGTCGGCGAGGCGCCGTCGGCCGACGCGGTGGCGCCCGGCATGGTGGTGACGATCTACTTCGACGACGACAAGGACGACACCGAGACCTTCCTGCTCGGCTCCCGGGAGATCGCGTCCACCACCGACCTGACCGTCTACAGCCCCGAGTCGGCGCTCGGCCAGGCCATCCTGGGCGGCCGGGCGGGCCAGACCTGCACCTACACGGCGCCCAGCGGCGCCGACATCAAGGTGACCGTGGTCAAGTTCGAGCCGTTCAGCGGCTGAGGCGCGGTGGCCGGGCCCGAGCCCGGCCCGCATCGACGCGTACGTCCCCCCGCGAGGCGTGGCACCGGCCGGTGTCACGCCTCGCCGGCAAAGACCACCTGGTAGCCGCTCGCCCGCAGCGCGCTGATGAGCGTGTCGGAGTGCTCGACACCCCGCGTCTCCACCGAGAGCGCCACCTCCACCTCGCCGAGGTGCAGGTGCGGGTGGGCGCGCTGGTGCACCACGTCCACCACGTTCGCGCGGTGCTCGGCGATCTCGCCGAGCAGCGACGCGAGCTGGCCGGGGCGGTCGGAGCAGCGCACCGTGAACCGCAGGTAGCGGCCCGCGGCGGCCAGCCCGTGCTCGATCACGCGCAGCATCAGCAGCGGGTCGATGTTCCCGCCGGACAGGACGGCGACCACCGGCGCCTCCACCTGCACGGCCCCCGCGAGCAGGGCCGCGACGCCGACCGCGCCGGCCGGTTCGACCACCTGCTTGCCCCGCTCCAGCAGCATCAGCAGCGCGCGGGAGATGTCCTCCTCGGAGACGGTGACCACCTCGTCCACCAGCTTGCGCACGTGCGTGAAGGTGAGGTCGCCGGGGCGGCCCACGGCGATGCCGTCCGCGATGGTGGAGAACGCCGGCAGCCGGACCGGCTCCCCGGCGACCAGCGAGGGCGGGTACGCGGCCGCGCCGGACGCCTGGACGCCGATGACACGGATGTCCGGTCGCAGGGCCTTCGCCGCGACCGCGATCCCGGAGATCAGACCACCCCCGCCCACGCCGGTGATGATCGTCTTCACGTCCGGGCACTGTTCGAGGATCTCCAGCGCCACGGTGCCCTGCCCGGCGATCACGTCCCGGTGGTCGAACGGGTGGATGAGCACCGCCCCGGTCCGCTCGGCGAACGTCTGCGCGGCCACCAGCGACTCGTCGACGGTGTTGCCGACCAGCTCGACCTGGGCGCCGTACCCCTTGGTGGCCGCGACCTTCGGCAGCGGCGCGTTCACCGGCATGAAGACCGTGGCGTGGGCGCCGACCAGCCCGGCGGCGAGCGCCACACCCTGGGCGTGGTTCCCGGCGCTCGCCGCGACCACCCCCCGGGACCGCTCCTCCTGCGACAACCGGGAGATCCGCACGTACGCGCCGCGCACCTTGTACGACCCGGCCCGCTGCACGTTCTCGCACTTCAGCCACGCCGGCCCGCCGAGAACCGCGCTCAGCGGCCGGGAGGGCTCGAGCGGCGTGGTGCGGGTGACGCCGGCGAGCAGTTCCCGCGCGGCCTGTACGTCGGCGAGACCGACCAGTTCCGTCATGCCCCGATCGTGCCACCCGGCGTCGGCGGGACCGGCGGCGACGCCGCCGTCGAATCCGCGCGCGAACGCTCGACGATCACGCGATGGCGGGCGACCCCGTGCCGACGCGCGGGTACCCCGGTGCGTGCCGCGGCCAGGGCGCGGCCATCTCGAACTGGCCGGCCACGCCGAGCAGCAGCAGCTCCGACCCGGGTGGGCCGACCAGCTGCACTGCGACCGGCAGGCCGTCGGGGCGCCGGCCCACCGGCACGACGATCGACGGCAGACCGGCGATGTTCCACGGCGCCGCGTACGGCGCGTACCGGATGTTCGCCGCCATGTTGGCCCGCCAGGACCGGTTCGACCAGCTGGCCGCCTCCGGCGGGCGGCCGGCCAGCGCCGGGGTGAGCAGCAGGTCGACCGAGTGGTCGGTGAAGAAGCCGATGGACCGTTCCCGCCAGGCGACCCGGTCCGCCTCCCGGACGTACCCCCGCCGCTGCGCCCACTCGCCGAGCGCGACGTGCCGGCGGCTGCGCCGTTGCAGGCTGCGCCGGTCGATGCCGGCGGCCTGGACGTCGGCGGCCGCCGCCGCGAACCAGGTGGCGATGCCCTGGAGGCCGAGCCGGGTCGGGTAGACCGGGTCGGCCGGGACCGTGTCGTGGCCCGCGGCGGCCAGCAGCCGGCCGGCGGTGGCGACGGCGTCCCGGTTGGGGGCGTCCGGCGAGACGCCGCGCACCGGCGAGCGGAGCGACACCCCGACCCGCAGCCGCTGCGGCGGGACCAGCTTCTCCGGGCGCCGTCCCGCGAGCACCGAGAAGCCCACGGCCGCGTCGGCGACCGTGGTGGTCAGCATCCCGTGCTCGGTGAGCCCGAACCAGTCCTCCGCGCCGAGCTGGCAGGGAACCACGCCGCGGCCCGGCTTGAGTCCGATCAGCCCGCAGCAGGCGGCCGGGATGCGGATCGAGCCGAGGCCGTCGTTGCCGTGCGCCATCGGCACGAGGCCGGCCGCCACGGCCGCCGCCGCGCCACCCGAGGAGCCGCCCGGCGTGCGCCCGGTGTCCCACGGGTTGCGGGTCACGCCGCTGTCATCGTCGGTGAGCGCCCAGAGACCCAGCTCCGGCATGCGGGTCACCCCGAGGATCACCGCGCCGGCGCCGCGCAGCCGGCGGACCACCTCGTGGTCGGCCTCGGCGACCGGCGTACGCACCGCGGCCGACCCGTTCCAGGTGGGCAGCCCGGCCACCGGGGTGTTCTCCTTGACCGCCACCGGCACCCCGGCCAGCGGAAGGTTGGCCAGGTCCTCCTGCTCGTCGACCTTCTCCGCCTCGGTGATCGCCTCCCCGCCGCGCACCGTGCGGAACGCGGCGAGGTCGGCGTCGGCGCGGGAGATGTGGTCGAGGTGGTCCGCGACGACCTGGGTGGCCGAGACGTCGCCCCGGCGTACGCCCCGGGCGATCTGCTTGGCGGTCGCTCCGACCCAGGTCGGCATGATGTCCTGCACGGCCACCCTCCCCAGCCAGCGGTCAGCCCAGCGCCTGCTCCAGATCGGCGAGCAGGTCGTCGACCGTCTCGATGCCGACAGACAGTCGCACGAGATCGCCGGGAACTTCAAGCGGTGAGCCCGCAGCGCTTGCGTGTGTCATGCGACCCGGGTGCTCGATCAGGGACTCCACCCCGCCGAGGGACTCGGCGAGGACGAACAGTCGGGCCCGGTTGCAGATCTCGACGGCGTGCTCCTCGCCGCCCGCTGCGCGGAAGGAGATCATGCCGCCGAAGCGGCGCATCTGCTTCGCCGCGATCTCGTGGCCGGGGTGCGACGGGAGACCCGGGTAGATCACCTGCGCCACCTGGGCGTGGCCGTCGAGGTACGCGGCGAGCCGCTCGGCGTTGTCGCAGTGCCGGTCCATGCGTACGCCAAGGGTCTTGATCCCCCGCAGGGTGAGCCACGCGTCGAAGGGCCCGTTGATCGCGCCCATCGCGTTCTGGTGGTAGCGCAGCTCCTCGCCGAGCCCGGCGTCCGCGGCGATCAGCGCGCCACCCACCACGTCCGAGTGGCCGCCGATGTACTTGGTCGTCGAGTGCACCACCACGTCCGCGCCGAGGGCGATCGGCTGCTGGAGGTACGGCGAGGCGAACGTGTTGTCGACCACCAGCAGCGCGCCCGCGTCGTGGGCGACGGCCGCGAGGGCGGCGATGTCGGCGATGCCGAGCAGCGGGTTGGTGGGCGTCTCCACCCAGACGATCCTCGTGCTGCCGGGGCGGATCGCGGCGCGGATCGCGTCCGGGTCGGACACCCGGGCGGGGGTGTAGGCCAGGCCCCACCGCTCCACGACGCGGGCGAAGAGCCGGTAGGTGCCCCCGTAGGCGTCGTCCGGGATGACCACGTGGTCGCCCGGCTTGCAGACGGTCCGCAGCAGGGTGTCCTCGGCCGCCAGCCCGCTGGCGAAGGCGAGCCCGACCGCGCCGCCCTCCAGCGCCGCCAGGCACTCCTGCAGCGCGTCACGGGTCGGGTTGCCGGAGCGGCTGTACTCGTAGCCGAGCCGCGGCGCACCGACGGCGTCCTGCGCGTACGTGCTGGTCTGGTAGATGGGTGGGATCACCGCGCCGGTGCGGGCCTCGGGGTCCTGGCCGGCGTGGATGGCGAGCGTCTCGAAGCCGTGACTCATTCCCGAGACGTTAGTCCGCCGGCCCCGCCGACCGGGCGCAACCCGGCCGCGTCACGGCGCGCGCTGTCGTACCGGTTGCGGGCAACGCGGCGACATCATCCGCTACGTCAACGCGGAACTGCTGCGTCAGGACTGGCCACGGGTGCGGCGAATGACCTCCCGCCGGTTGGTCTCGCTCTGGGAGCGACGGTTGTCCCAGCTCAGCGCCGCCTGATGGACGCCCTGCACCGTCGGCTCGTCGAGATCGGCTTCGCGGCCGGCGATGATCTCGGCCTGGTCCTGGCTGGCGGGTACGCCATGTCGCCGGCGGTGAGACCGGCCCGGTCGGGGTGCCGGACGACGGGTGGGACGCCTACCTCGACCCGGCCTGACCCCGCCGGTGGCGCCCCGCATAGCCTGGGGCCGTGGCCGGGTGCGTGTTCTGCGGGATCGTGGCGGGCGATGTGCCGGCGTTCCGGGTCGCCGACGTGCCGGAGGGCGTGGCGTTCCTCGACACGCGCCCGGTGTTCAAGGGTCATGTGCTGGTGGTGCCACGGACCCACCTCGTGACCCTCGCCGACCTGCCTCCCGGGTCGCTGGGCGACTACTTCGGGCTCGTGCAGCGGCTCGCCGTGGCCGTGGAGTCCGGTCTGGGGGCCGGTGGGACGTTCGTGGCGATGAACAACAAGGTGTCCCAGTCGGTCCCGCACCTGCACACCCACGTTGTCCCGCGGACGAAGGGCGACGGGCTGCGGGGCTTCTTCTGGCCCCGGACCCGCTACGCCGACGACGCCGAGGCGCGCTCGTACGCCGACCGGATCGCCGCCGCGCTCGGCTGACCGGCGGGTGAGTCCGAGGGGATCGGGTAAGGATCGGGGACCCTCCGGCGTTGCAGCCCCTGGGAGATACGAGAGGAGTCCCACCGTGTTCCTGCGCCGTATGAAGGCCGAGCTGATCACGCCGGAGCAGGCTCTGCCGGGCCGCCCGATCGCGATGCCGGTCGCGGACCGGCACGAGGTCCTGGGCACCCCGCTGAAGGGCCCGTTCCCGGAGGGCAGCCAGGTCGCCGTGTTCGGCATGGGGTGTTTCTGGGGGGCCGAGCGGCTGTTCTGGACCCTGCCGGGCGTGATCACCACCTCCGCGGGTTACGCGGGCGGCTACACGCCGAACCCCACCTACGAGGAGGTGTGCTCGGGGATGACCGGGCACGCCGAGGTGGTCCAGGTGGTCTACGACCCGTCGAAGATCGACTACGAGGATCTGCTGAAGGTCTTCTGGGAGAACCACGACCCGACCCAGGGCATGCGCCAGGGCAACGACGTGGGCACCCAGTACCGCTCGGCGATCTACGCGACCACCGACGAGCAGCTCGCCGCCGCGACCGCCTCCCGGGACGCGTTCGCGCCGATCGTGGCCCGCGCCGGCAAGGGTGAGATCACCACGGAGATCACCCGGCTGGGTGACTACTACTTCGCCGAGGACTACCACCAGCAGTACCTGGCGCCGACGAAGAACCCGAACGGCTACTGCAACCACGGCCCGAACGGGATGAGCTGCCCGGTGGGCATCGCCCGCACCGCCAGCTGACCCGACCCGGCGGCCAGCCGACCGTCGACAGCCTCCGCGGCCCGCGGCGCGGGCGGCGCCGTATTCCCGCCCGCCGATGTGATCGAAATCCGTTGCCCCGCCCGGCGGGGACTGGATAGCGTGGCGGTACACGGGAAAGGAGGTGGTCCAGACTTGTATAGCAATCGGACTCGTGAGGTGGCTGTCCGCTAGCCGCTGTCCTCGACAGTAATCCCGTCCGCCGCGAGGCGGGCTCAGGCACCATCGTCGAGACCGTGTGGCAGCGGTGCGGCGAATCCACGACAGCCACCCGACCCCCGGGGTGCCGGCCATAGTCCAGCCGGCCCGCGCGCGAGCGCGGACGCCCCGGGGGTCGCTTCATCTCCGGCGGCAGCCGGACGACCCGCCGGAGGTCGCTGTGTCGATGCGCGAGCTGGTGATCCTCGGGACGGCCAGCCAGGCGCCCACCCGGCAGCGCAACCACAACGGGTACGTGCTGCGCTGGGACGACGAGGTGATCCTCTTCGACCCGGGCGAGGGCAGCCAGCGGCAGATGCTGCACACCACGGTGACGGCCACCGACCTGACCCGGATCTGCGTCACCCACTTCCACGGCGACCACTGCCTCGGCCTGCCCGGCACCATCCAGCGGCTCTCGCTCGACCGGGTGCCGCACCCGGTGGCCGTGCACTTCCCCGCCGGCGGCGCCGAGTACTTCGCGCGGCTGCGGCACGCCACGAGCTTCTACGAGACCGCGGAGCTGCACGTCGAGCCCATCGAGGCCGACGGCCAGCGGATCGCCCTGCGCTGCGGCACGCTCGAGGCCCGCCGGCTGCGCCACCCCATCGAGACGTACGGCTACCGGCTCGTGGAGCCCGACGGACACCGGATGCTGCCGGAGAAGCTGGCGGCGTACGGCGTCGTCGGCCCCGCCGTCGGGGAGCTGAACCGCGTCGGCCACCTCGACCGGGACGGACGCCGTGTGACCCGCGACGAGGTGAGCGTTCCCCGGCCGGGGCAGCGGTTCGCCTTCGTGATGGACACCGGCCTCTGCGACGCGGTGTACGCCCTCGCGGAGCACGCCGACCTGCTGGTCATCGAGTCGACGTTCCTCGACGCGGAGGCCGCCCTCGCCGCCGAGGTCGGGCACCTCACGGCGGCGCAGGCCGCGCGGGTGGCGGCCGAGTCGGGCGTACGCCGGCTCGTGCTCACCCACTTCTCCCAGCGGTACGCGGACCCGCGCCGGTTCCTCGACGAGGCCCGAAAGCACTTCGACGGCGATCTCGTCGTCGCCGAGGATCTGACGACCGTGCAGGTCCCGCCACGGCGGGTAGCCTCGACCGGGTGACCGTCACGCTCCGCCGGGCCACCGCCGACGATCTGCTCGCGGTGGGCGCGCTGCACCAGCGTTCGCGGGTCGCCGCGTACTCGTCGTTCCTGCCCGCCGGGTCGCTGGCCGAGCCGACCCCCGACGCCATGGGGCGGTACTGGGCCGAGCGGTGGGGCTGGGAGCGGGACGACCACCTCATGACCGTGGCGGAGCGGGACGGCGACCTCCTCGGCTTCAGCTACGTCGGCCCGGACGACGAGGGCGACCCGTCGACCGGGCTGCTCAACGCCATCCACCTGGAGCCGGCCGAGCGGGGCCGCGGGGTGGGGCGGGAACTCATGATCGACGCCCTGGCCACCATGCGGGACCGCGGCTGGCGGCAGGGGGCACTCTGGGTACTGGCGCAGAACTCCCCCGCCCGGCGCTTCTACGAGCGCGGCGGCTGGACGCCGACGGCCACGGAGCGCATCGACCTCATCGGCTCGGCACCCGTCACCCAGCTGCGCTACGTCCGCCCGCTGTAGCTCCTGCGGAGGGCCACCACGCCTTCCATCGCGCAGCGGCCGAGGTCGCCCGGCCGGACCACGTCCGCCGGGCCCGTGGTGTTCGCTCTCAGCGGAGCCCGCGTCGGCATGCGCGTCGATCCCGGCGCGTTGCTCCCGTCATGGACACCGAGCACACCGCGCCGGAGCGGGCCGAGGCCGCCGCTCTGGACGCGTACTCCCAGGTGGTCACGACCGTGGCGGCCCGGGTGCTGCCCAGCGTGGCCGCCCTGTCGGTGCGGACCGCGCGCGGGGCCGGCGCCGGTTCGGCGGTCACCGTGGGCACCGACGGCCTGCTACTGACCAGCGCGCACGTGGTGCAGGGCGCGCGGAACGGCACGGCCACGTTCGGCGACGGCACCGAGACGCCGTTCCGGGTGGTCGGCGCCGACCCGCTGTCGGACCTCGCCGTGCTCCGGGTCGACGAGACCACCGTGCCGCCCGTCGAGCTGGGCGACGCCGACGGGCTGCGCATCGGCCAGCTCGTGGTCGCCGTGGGCAACCCGATGGGCCTGGCCGGCTCGGTCACCGCCGGGGTCGTCTCCGGCCTCGGACGTTCCCTGCCGGCCCGGGACGGGCGGGTGACCCGGCTCATCGAGGACGTGATCCAGACCGACGCGGCGCTGAACCCGGGCAACTCCGGCGGGGCGCTGGCCGACTCTGCCGGACGGGTGATCGGGATCAACACGGCGGTCGCCGGCTACGGGCTGGGCCTCGCCGTGCCCATCAACACCACCACCCGGCAGATCCTCGCCGACCTCACCACCGACGGCCGGGTACGCCGCGCCTGGCTGGGCGTCGCCGGCGTGCCGGTTCCGCTGCCACCCGAGGTGACGGCGCGGACCGGCCAGCGCCGCGGTCTGCGGGTGGTCGAGGTGGTTCCGGGCAGCCCGGCGGGGCTCGCCGGGATCTACCTCGGTGACGTGATCGTCTCCGCCGGCGGCCGGTCGATCGGCGACGGCCAGGGCCTGCAACGGCTCATGCTCGGGTCGGCCATCGGTACGCGGCTGCCCGTGACCGTGCTGCGCAAGGGCGCGTTCGTCGACGTGGTGGCGGTGCCGACCGAGCTGGCCCGCTGAGGCGGGCGCGGTCGGGCCCCTTCCCGGACGCGGGGGCGTCGGGGAAGGGGCCCGCCTCGCAGGCGTCGGGGAAGGGGCCTCCGCGCAGTCTCAGCGGGCGCCGAGGTGCGCGAGCAGGTCCTGGCGGGTGAGCACGCCCTTGGGCTTGCCGTCGACCAGCACCAGCGCGGCGTCGGACTTCTCCAGCAGGGCGACCGCCTCGCTCACCGGCTGCCCGCCGCCGATCATCGGCAGCGGCGCCGCCATGTGCCGCTCGATCGTGTCGTGCAGGTGCGCCTGCCCGGTGAACAGCGCGTCCAGCAGGTCGCGCTCGGCGATCGAGCCGGCCACCTCGCCGGTGACGACCGGCGGCTCGGCCTTGAGCACCGGCAGCTGGGACACGCCGTACTCCCGCATGTAGTCGATCGCGTCGCGGACCGTCTCGGTGGGGTGCACGTGCACCAGCTCGGGCAGGCCGCCCGGCTTGCTCGCCAGCGCGTCGGCCACCGTCGGCTCGGTGCCCGAGTTGTCCAGGAAGCCGTAGCGGGCCATCCAGTCGTCGTTGAAGATCTTGGAGAGGTAGCCGCGGCCGCCGTCGGGCAGCAGCACCACCACGACGTCGTCCGGCCCGGCCTTGCGGGCCACCTCGAGGGCGGCCACCACGGCCATGCCGCACGACCCGCCGACGAGCAGCCCCTCCTCGCGGGCCAGCCGCCGCGTCATCTCGAAGGACGCCTTGTCGGAGACCTCGACGATCTCGTCGGCGATCTCCCGGTCGTACGTCTGCGGCCAGAAGTCCTCACCGACACCCTCGACGAGGTACGGCCGGCCGGTGCCCCCCGAGTAGACCGAGCCCTCCGGGTCCGCCCCGACCACGCGCACCCGCCCATCGGAGACCTCCTTGAGGTACCGGCCGATCCCGGAGATGGTGCCGCCGGTGCCCACCCCGGCCACGAAGTGGGTGATCCGACCGTCGGTCTGCTTCCACACCTCCGGGCCGGTGGTCTCGTAGTGCGAGCGCGGGTTGGCCGGGTTGCTGTACTGGTCCGGCTTCCAGGCGCCGGGGATCTCCCGGGCCAGCCGGTCCGAGACGTTGTAGTAGGAGCGCGGGTCCTCCGGGGCGACCGCGGTGGGGCACACCACCACCTCGGCGCCGTACGCCCGCAGCACGTCCTGCTTGTCCTGGCTGACCTTGTCCGGGCAGACGAAGACGCACCGGTAGCCCTTGAGCTGGGCGACCAGGGCCAGCCCGACACCGGTGTTGCCGCTGGTCGGCTCGACGATGGTGCCGCCCGGCTTGAGGATCCCCGCGGCCTCGGCGTCCTCCACCATGCGCAGCGCGATGCGGTCCTTCACCGAGCCGCCCGGGTTCAGGTACTCCACCTTCGCCAGCACGGTGGCCTGGATGCCCTCGGTGACGTTGCGGAGCCGCACGAGCGGGGTGTTGCCGATCAGGTCGACGACGTTGTCGTAGTACTGCACCTCGATGTGTCCTTCTCCTCGGCGCCGGCGCCGGGCGGCCGGGCAGATGGGCGTTTCCCAGCGCCCAGGGTACGTGCCGTCAGGGCACCACACGCCCCGGGATGACCTGGCTACGCCGCGTCTCCCGCTCCAGGAACCGCTCGGTCTCGGCGAGCACGGCGCCGGCCAGCCAGGTGACCATCACGGCGTCGTCGGCCAACCCGAAGATCGCCAGCGGGATCTCCGGCACCAGGTCGACCGGTGAGACGACGTACGCCGTCGCCGCGGCCATCAGCGCCAACCGGAGGCCCCCGTCGTACTCGCCGCGCGCCGTCGCCCGGATCATCCTGGGCAGCGCGGCCAACCTCGCGCCCAGCGACGGGCCCTTGCGCGACCCGGTCGCCAGGGCCCGGGCCAGGGCCGCGAAGGCCGCGCTCCGCTTCAACGTCTTCGCCATCCTCGCGCTCCTCTCCGGAGGTCAGCGTGGCGTCCCCGCGCAAGGCCCGCGGGCCGCCACGGTGACAGGTACCCACCGGGGCCCTCCGCGTCCCACCCGTCTGCCGCTACGACGACAGCGGCCTGTCGGGCCGGCGCGATACTGTCGCAGCATGGGGGTGGCTGATTCCGTTGCACCGGTGGGCCCGCGCTGGCAGCGCGCCCGACAGATCGCCCGCCTCACGGCGATCGGCACGGGCGCCACGGCCGCGGCGGTGGTGGCCACCGCCGGGGTGCTGATCGGTCAGGCCCGCCAGGCCCGCCGCACCATCCCGTTGGCCGAGGCGCCCCCGCCCCGCTGCGACGGCGTCTACGGCGCGAAGTCTCCCGGGCAGCCGCTCACCATGGTCGTGCTCGGTGACTCCTCCGCGGCCGGCTACGGGGTGCACCGCCGCCGGGAGACGCCCGGCGCGCTGCTCGCCACGGGCCTGTCCCGGCGTACGCACCGGCCGGTGCGGCTGCACTGCTTCGCGGTGGTCGGGGCGATCTCCGCGGGTCTGCGGCACCAGGTGGAGGCGGCGCTGGAGCACCAGCCCGACATCGCGGTGATCCTCATCGGCGGCAACGACGTCACCAACCGCACCCCGCCCACGATGGCCGTCCGCTACCTCGTGGAGGCGGTCCGCGCGCTGCGGGCCGCGGGCAGCGAGGTGGTCGTCGGCACCTGCCCGGACCTGGGGGCGATCCAGCCCATCCAGCCACCGCTGCGCTGGTTGGCCCGGCGGTGGAGCCGGCAGCTCGCCGCCGCGCAGACCGTGGCCGTCGTCGAGGCGGGAGGCTGGACGGTCTCCCTCGGCGACCTGCTCGGGCCCCGCTTCGCGGCCGAGCCGGCCCGGATGTTCGCGTGGGACCGGTTCCACCCGTCCGCCGAGGGGTACGCGGTGGCCGCGGCCGCGATGCTCCCCACGGTGCTCTCCGCGCTCGGCGTGGGCCAGGAACGACGGCCGGTGCCGGCCCTGGGCCGGGGCGTCCGGTCACTGCCGGAGGCGGCACAGGAGGCGGCCCGGCACGGCGGCACGGAGGTCAGCGGCGCGCAGGTGCGCGGCCGCGACCGGGGGCCGGCCGGCCGGTGGGCGCAGCTGCGCCGGAGGGCGTTCTTCGGTGTCGGCGCCGTGCCGCAGCCCGGCCCCACCTCCGACTCACCCACTGTGGAGGGACTGGCATGAGCGAGCGTCAGCGAGGCGGCGGCATGAGCGGACAGGACGTCACCACGCGTCTCGCCGGCCGGCTCGGCCGCGCGGCGCTGCTCTCCATGGTCGCCGGCGCGGTCGGCGGGGCCGCGCTCCTGGCCGGCGAGGCGTTCGTCGCCCGGCACCGCCGCTACGCCGAGCCGGAGCTGGGGCTGGCCCTGCGCGCGACGATCGGCCGGGCCGGCGCACCCCCGCTGCGGCTGGTGCTGCTCGGCGACTCGTCCGCGCTGGGCGTAGGGGTCGACCGGCTCGACGACACCATCGGCGGCCAACTGGCCAACCTGCTGGCCGAGGGGCCCAACGGGCGGCTCGTCCACCTGTCCAGCGTCGGGGTCTCCGGCTCCCGCTCGACCGACCTCGCCACCCAGGTCGCCCGGGCCCTGCTCGGCCAGCGGCCCGACGTGGCGGTGATCCTCATCGGGGCGAACGACGCCACCGGGATGCGCCGCCCCGCCGAAGCCGCCGCGTACCTGGGGGCGGCCGTGCACCGGCTCCGCGAGGCCGGGGTGGAGGTCGTGGTCGGCACGTGTCCCGATCTCGGCGCCGCGCGCGCCATCGCACCGCCGCTGCGGCAGCTGGTCGGCTGGTCGGGGCGGCGCATCGCTCGCGCCCAGACGTCCGCCGCGCTGGACGCCGGCGGTTCGGTGGTCGACCTGGCCACCGAGACCGGGCCGGTGTTCCGCGCCGACGCCGGCACCTTCTGCCACGACGGCTACCACCCCTCGGCCGACGGCTACCGCGTGTGGGCGCACGCGCTGCTCCCGGCGGTCGCCGCCGCGGCGGCGGTCACCTCCCGCCGCTGATCGGCGACCTTCCGCGCCATTGATCGGCGACCTCTCGCGCCGCTGATCGGCGACCTCCCTCGCCGCATTCGCAAGATCGTGCTGGATCCTGGATGTAGTGCCCTCGTGGAGTCTTGGAGGCCACCACATCCAGGATCGAGCGCGATCATCCCGGTCACCCGACCAGCGCGCGATCACTCCGTCGCGGCCGCCGGGCCGGGGAGTGACATTTCCCGTCACCCGGGCGGGTTCCGCGCCAAGTTACCGGCGAGTTAGCGTGGATCCATGTCGACCGAGCCGTCCCGCGACGCCGTCATCGTCGCCACCGCCCGCTCCCCGATCGGCCGGGCCCACAAGGGCTCCCTGCGTGAGGTACGCCCGGACGACCTCGCCGCCACCATCGTCCAGGCCGCCCTCGACAAGATCCCCCAGCTCGATCCCACCGAGATCGACGACCTCTACCTCGGCTGCGGCCTGCCCGGCGGCGAGCAGGGCTTCAACATGGCCCGCGTCGTCGCCACCCTGCTGGGGCTGGACGGCCTGCCGGGCGCCACGATCACCCGCTACTGCGCCTCGTCGTTGCAGACGACCCGCATGGCCATGCACGCGATCCGGGCCGGTGAGGGGGACGTCTTCGTCTCCGCCGGTGTGGAGACCGTCTCCCGCTACGCCCGCGGCAACTCCGACGCCCTTCCGCCCGAGGCGCAGGCGCTGGTCGGTGGTGGCTGGGAGAACCCGCGCTTCACGGCCGCACGTGAACGCTCCAAGGCCCGCGCCCAGGGCGGCGCGGACGTGTGGCGCGACCCGCGCGAGGCGGGCGAGCTGCCCGACATCTACCTGGCCATGGGGCAGACCGCGGAGAACCTGGCCCAGGTGTACGACGTGACGCGCGCCGAGATGGACGAGTTCGGCGTACGCAGCCAGAACCTCGCCGAGAAGGCGATCGCCGACGGCTTCTGGGCCCGGGAGATCACGCCGGTGACCACGCCGGACGGCACGGTCGTCAGCGCCGACGACGGCCCGCGGCCCGGGGTCACGATGGAGGGCGTGGCCGCCCTGAAGCCGGTGTTCCGCCCGGACGGACGGATCACCGCCGGCAACTGCTGCCCGCTCAACGACGGCGCCGCCGCCGTGGTGGTCATGAGCGCCCAGCGCGCCCGTGACCTCGGCATCACGCCGCTGGCCCGGATCATCTCCACCGGCGTCACCGCGCTCTCGCCGGAGATCATGGGCCTCGGCCCGGTCGAGGCGTCCCGGCAGGCGCTGAAGCGGGCCGGTATGACGATCGACGACGTCGACCTCGTCGAGATCAACGAGGCGTTCGCCGCGCAGGTCATCCCGTCGTACCGGGAGCTGGGCATCCCGCTGGAAAAGCTCAACGTGATGGGCGGCGCGATCGCCGTGGGCCACCCGTTCGGCATGACCGGCGCCCGCATCACCGGCACCCTGCTCAACGCCCTCGAATGGCACGACAAGACCATCGGGCTGGAGACGATGTGCGTCGGGGGTGGCCAGGGCATGGCCATGGTGATCGAGCGACTCAGCTGAGCCGCGGTCACGGCCGCGAGTCCGGGTCGGCGCCGGCGGACGGGTCGCCGTAGTCCAGACCGGCCGCGGCCGGTGCGTCCGCCGGTGGCCGAGCCGCACCCAGCGCGGCCTCCGCTCGCCGGCGCGGTCCGCTCGCCGGCGCGGTCCGCTCGCCGGCATGGTCCGCTCGCCGGCGCGGTCCGCTCGCCGGCATGGTCCGCTCGCCGGCGCGGTCCGCGCGCTGCCACGGTCCGCCCGCTGGCACGGTCCGCTCGCCGGCCCGGTGCGCTCGCGGGTCGGGGCGAGCGCCGGGTAGGCCGTGGCCCCCTGCCTGGCTGTGCGGCAGGGTGCGGGCGAAGCTCGACCGGATCGCTCGGGTCAGAGCGCGCTCCGGGTCGCCGCCACCTCGGCGGCGGCCCGGGCCAGCACCTCCGGCGCCGCGCCGGCCGCCACGAGGTCGGCGGTGACGACCCGGAGCTGGTCGGGGAGGGCCAGGTCGTTGTCGAGGCGGGGCACCGTACGGCGCGGCTCGCCCTCGGCGTCGGCCGCGAGGTTCGCGATCTCCTGCACGAGCCGGTGCACGAGATCGGCACGGGAGGCGTTGCCGCCGGTGGCGGTGGCCCCCCAGCGGGGTTGCTCCCAGTGGCCCACCTGCCGGACCAGCAGCTGCACGGCCCGTTCCAGCTCTGCTGCGCTCACCAACCGGAGTGTACGGACCACGCACCCCCACCGGCCCCCACCCAGCCCCGACCGCCCCGACCGCCCCGACCACCCCGACCACCCCGACCACCCCGACCGCCCCGACCGCCCCGACGATCATGAGGTTGGCGGGGGCGACACGCCGACGCGGAGCCCGCCAACCTCATGATCGCCGGTGACGGGCGGCGGGCGGCCGGTGACGGCGGCCGGGGACGGGCGGCGGGGGACGGCGGCAGGTGGCGGGTGGGACGGTGGTGGTCGGGCGGGGTCAGCGGCGTACGTAGCTCAGCAGCCGGAGCAGCTGCCAGTAGAGGAACACCAGTCCGGTGAGCAGCCCGAACGCGCAGAGCCACGCGTAGCGGCGGGGGCGGCCCGCCTGGACGGACCGCTCGACCAGGTCGAAGTCGAGGATGAAGCTGAACGCCCCCGCGATGATCGCGATCACCGCGATCACGTACGCCCACCCGCCGACCTCACCCGTCAGGCTGTAGATCTCCAACCCCTGCCGACCGGTCACCAGGTAGACCACGAGGTTCACCACGCTGATGGCCACGAGGCCGAGCAGGACGCCGACGACCAGCCGGGCCATCCGGGGCGTGGCCCGGACGAGCCGGGCCCGGTAGAGCAGCGCCATGCCGAGGAAGACGCCGAACGTGCCGGCCACGGCCTGCGACACGATGCCCGGGTAGACGAGTTCGAAGGCCCGGCTCGCCACACCGAGCAGCAACCCCTCGACCACGGCGTACGCCACCATGGGCGCCGGGTGGGTGACCGCCCGCAGCGAGATGACGAGGGCCAGCGCGATGGCGGCCAGGGCGCTGCCGGCGAGCGCGGCCGGCACCCAGACCGCCTGTGGGACGTACAGCCAGGCGAGGAGTGCCGTCGCGCCGGTGAGGAGCAGCATCCCCACGGTCCGGACCACGACGTCGTCGACGGTCATCTCCTCGGCGACGCCGACGCCGAGCACCCGGCCCTCCAGCCGGGTGGTCTCGTCGAGCCGGTTCAGCACCGGATTGCTGCTGCGCACCCGTCGCCCCCTCGCCGCGCCTACCCCTCGCAGTCACTCTGCACCGGCGGATCGTGCGGTGGCGGGAAAACGCCGCCGCCGACGGGAGTCGCGCCCGGGAGCCGGGCCCGGGAGCCGCGCCCGGGAGCCGGGGCCCGGGAACCGGCCGGTTGGGAGGCGCGCACCGGTCCGGGTCCGGGAGCCGCGCCCGGGAGCCGCGCCCGGGAACCGGCCGGTTGGGAGGCGCGCACCGGTCCGGGTCCGCCCCGGACCAGATCCGAGGACCGGCTCGGGCCGGACCCGGAACAGACGACGGCGCCCGCCACCGTGGTGCGGTGGCGGGCGCCGGTCGTACGCGGGCCGACGGTCAGTCGTCGCCCTGGAAGTAGCTCAGCAGGCGGAGGATCTCGAAGTAGAGCCAGACCAGGCTCACGAGGATGCCGAAGGCGGCCACCCAGGAGTAGCGCTGGGGCAGACCCATCCGGACGCCGTCCTCGACCTCCTTGAAGCTCAGCACGAAGCTCAGCGCCGCCACCACGATGCAGACCAGGCTGAAGATGATGGCCAGCCCGCTGCCGTCACGCAGGTGGGTGTTGACGCCGAACAGCGCCAGCACCAGGTTGATCAGCATCACCGCGAAGAGGCCGGCCATCACGGCGACCATGCCCTTGACGAACGCGGGGGTGGCCCGGATGACCCGTGCCTTGTAGAGCATGGCCATCACGAAGAAGACGCCGAAGGTGGCGATGACGGCCTGGAGCACGATGCCCTGGTAGGCCGTCTCGAAGGCCTTGCTCACCATGCCGACGAGGACACCCTCGACGACGGCGTACGTCACGACCAGCGCCGGGTTCGCCATCCGGGAGAACGAGATGATCAGGCCCAGGACGAGGGTGACGACCAGGGCGCCAATCCAGGCGGTCCCGACCAGCGCGTCGGGGACGAGCACCCAGGCGGCCGCGGCGGAGACGCCGAGGATGCCCAGGAGGGCGACGGTCTTGACCACGACGTCGTCGATGGACATGGGCGCCACGGTGGGCGGCGCCGCCGGGTAACCCGCGGGGTATCCGGCCTGGGTCGGGTACTGGTGCGGAACGCCGGGCGCGCCGTACGGCCCGGTCGGGGCGTACCCGGCGGCGCGCTCCCGCTCGGCCGCCTGGCCGAGCCGGGCGAGCACCGGGTTCGAGGTCTTCACTGTCTGGCCTCCCTCAGGGGGTCGTCATGCACGTGAACGTGCACACACAAGAGTAGACGGCAACGCCCATCCATGGAGATCAGCGGGCCGACGAGGGGGCAGAAGGTGTCCCGTGGTGCCCGGGGCGGGGGTCGAACCCGCACGCCTTGCGGCAGCCGCTTTTAAGGCGGCCGTGTCTGCCGTTCCACCACCCGGGCCGGACGGCACCGGCGCGTCGAGTCGCGGCGGTGCAGTGTCACGTTAACCGGTCGGCCGCGACTCGGCGTACCCCGTCACCGTTGCCCGATTGTGAGCAGCGCACCCCCGACGACCACCGAGGTCGCCTTCGAGCGGGATCCCCGCCCCGCCGGCCGGGCCGTCCGCCGGCCCCGCAGCGCCCGGATCCGGGCCTGGCTGGGTCACCATCGGCGGGACCTCGCGGTCGCGCTGTTCTTCACCGCGTTCGCCGGATGGCTGACCCACGGGCTCTGGCCGAACCCGGGCGCCCGGACGCTGGCGCTCAACCCCGCCGACCAGGCCCTGTACGAGTGGTTCCTCGCCGTGGACGCGCGGGCCCTGTTCGGTGACTTCGGCCTGCTCACCGACCGGCTCAACGCCCCCGACGGGGTGAACCTCATGGCCAACACCACGGTCATCGCGCTCGGCATCGCGCTCGCGCCGGTCACCCTGCTGCTCGGGGCGCCGGTCACCTTCGCCCTGCTCGCCGCGGCCAACCTGGCCGGCACCGCGGTGGCCTGGTACCTGCTCTTCACCCGGACGCTCCGGGCACGCCGGCTCGCCGCGGGGCTGGGCGCCGGCCTGTGCGGGTTCGGCCCGGGCATGGTCTCGCAGACCAACAGCCACCTGCACATGACCGCCCAGTGGCTGGTGCCGCTGATCGTCTGGCTGGTGGTGCGGCTGCTGCGCGCCGCCGATCCACGGCGGCTCCGCCCGGTCGGCGCCCGTACCCCGGCGGCTGGCCCGGACCGGCGCCGGATCGTCAGCTCCGCCGTCGGCCTCGCGGCCGTGGTCACGGCCCAGGTGTTCATCGGCGAGGAGGTGCTCTTCCTCGCCGCCGTGACGCTGCTGGTCATGGCCGTCACGTGCGCGGTGGTCGACCGGGACCTGGCCCGCCGCGCGCTGCCCGGCTTCGCGGCCGGGATGGCGCTGGCCACCGGACTCGCGCTGGTGGTGCTCGCGTACCCGCTGTGGTTCCAGTTCGCCGGACCGCAGGGTGTCGCCGACGGCGTCTTCAACCCGCGCCACTTCTCGGCCGACCTGCGGAGCTGGTGGGCGGTCTCCCCGCTGTCGGTGGGCGGCGGCGACGAGGCGGCCGGGCTCACCACCGGGCCGGCCGAGTACAACACCTTCCTCGGCTGGCCGCTGCTGCTGGTCACCGCCGTCTGCGCGGTCTGGCTCGGCCGCCGTCGCCCGGCCGCCATCGCCTGCGCCGTCGCCGCCCTGGTGATGGGGGCGCTCTCGCTCGGCCCGTCGGTGGTGGTCGGGGGTACGCGGACACCCGTGCCCGGCCCGTACGTCCTGCTGGCCGGGCTGCCGGTGGTGGACGGCGCGCTGCCGATGCGGTTCGCCCTCGCCGTGCTCCCGCTGGCCGCGACGCTGCTGGTGCTCGCGGTGGACCGGGCGTTGCGGGGCACCGGCCGGGCCCGCCGGCTGGTGCCGGCCGCGGTCGGCGCCGCGCTGCTGCCGCTCGTACCCACCCCGCTGCCGACCGCCGACCGCCCGCCGCTTCCGGAGTTCGTGACCGGCGGGCACTGGCGCGCGTGCGTCGAGCCGGGCGGTGTGCTGGTGCCCGTGCCGCTGCCGAGCCCGCGGGAACCCTGGCCGATGCGCTGGGCGGCGGCCGCCGACGTGGCCTTCGGCCTGCCCGAGGGTTTCTTCATCGGCTCGTACGGCCGCCACGGCACCGCCGCCTTCGGCGTCTACCCGCGGCCGACGTCGGCGCTGCTCGCCGACGTGGCGCGGCGGGGTGACCGGCCGGTGATCGGCGAGGAGCAGCGCCGGCAGGCGGCTCGCGACGTCGACTACTGGGACGCCTCCTGCGTGGCGCTCGCCGACGGCACCCCGCACGCGGAGAGCCTGCGGATCACCCTGGAGCAGCTCTACGGTCCGGCCACCCGGGTCGCCGACGCCTGGATCTGGCGGGTCTGACCGTGCCCCGGACGCGACACGGCCCCTCCGCGCGGGCGGAGGGGCCGTGTCGACGTACGTCAGCCCTGGCGGACCGGCACCGGCTGGGACGCCTCGAGGAACTCCTCGCGCGGATCGTGCAGCTGGCCGAGGGCGACCACCTCGCGCTTGAGGAAGAACGCCAGGGTCCAGTCGACCACGACCCGGACCTTCCGGTTGAACGACGGAATCCGGCTCATGTGGTACGTCCGGTGCATGAACCAGGCCGGCCAGCCCTTCATCTTGATGCCGTACACCTGGGCCACGCCCTTGTGCAGGCCGAGGCTGGCCACGCTGCCCGCGTGCTTGTGCCGGTACTCCACGGGCTCCCGCCCCCGGATCACGGCGCGGATGTTGTCCGCCATGCGGGCGGCCTGGCGCACCGCGTGCTGGGCGCTGGGCGAGCAGTAGGCCCCGGGCGGGCCGGTGAGGTCCGGCACGGCCGCGCAGTCACCGGCGCTCCACGCGCCCTCGACCACCCGGTCGCCGTCGACGACCTGCAGCGTCGGCAGGCAGGTGACCCGGCCCCGCTGGTCCCGCGGGAGGTCCGTCTTGTCCAGCAGCGGCGACGGCTTCACACCGGCGGTCCAGACGATCGTGTCGGCCCGGAAGCTGTCCCCGTCGGAGAGCTTCACCAGCTTGTCGACGCAGGACTCCAGCCGGGTGTCCAGCCGGATGTCCATGTTCCGCTTCAGGAGCTGCTGCACCGTGTAGGCGCCCATGTCCCGGTCGACCTCGGGCAGCACCCGCTGCGTCGCCTCGACGAGCACCCAGCGCATGTCCTCGGGGGTGAGCTCCGGGTAGTAGCGCAGGGCGTCGCGGGCCATGTCCTCCATCTCGGCGATGGCCTCGATGCCGGCGTACCCGCCGCCCACGAAGACGAAGGTCAGCGCGCTGCGCCGCACGTCCGGGTCGGACGTGGCGGCCGCCACGTCGAGCCGGTCCAGCACGTGGTTGCGCAGGTAGATGGCCTCGCCGATGGTCTTGAAGCCGATGCCGTGCTCGTGCAGCCCGGGGATGGGCAGCGTGCGCGACACGGAGCCCGGCGCCACGATCACGTGGTCGTACGAGATCTCACGCGGGGGCCCGGCGATCGGCTGGACCGTCGCGACCTTGCGAGCGTGCTCGATCCGCGTGACCGTGCCCGCCACGACGGTGCACCGCCGCAACTCGCGTCGCAGCGGCACCACGGAGTGCCGGGGGGAGATGTTGCCCGCCGACGCCTCCGGAAGGAAGGGCTGGTAGGTCATGTGCGGCTGGGGGTCCACCACGATGACCTCAGCCTCGAGAGAGCTGAGCTTCTTCGACAGGCGCAGGGCCGCGTAGAGGCCCACGTGACCGGCACCCACCACAAGGATCCGCTTCGGATTCACGCCATCTATCTTTCCCCGGCCCGCTCGGCTAATCCCGTCCGCGCCCCCCTTCTGTGACGGAGCACAACCGCTGTGACCTGCGCAACGTCGCCGCGACCTCCCCCGTCACCGGCGTCGCAGGAGCCACCCGAGCAACCCCGACACCACCACGGCGACCAGCAGCCCCGCCACCGTCACGAGCTGGTGGCCCGAGTCCCCGCCGAGGCCGCCGACCTCCATGAGCAGCACCCCGAGCACCGCCGTGGCCAGCAGCACCCCACCGGCCCGCAGCAGCCAGCGCGTGATCAGCTCCGGGTCGACGACCGCGTCGTACGGCAGCAGCGCGGCCAGCGCGCAGAGCGTGTGCGCCAGGTACAGCAGGCCGGCCAGGGCGAGCAGTCGCCAGAGCGCGACGGGCCGGTCGTACCCGTCCGCGGCGAGCAGCCATCCGGCCACCGTGACCAGCGCCGCGAACGTCGGCCACACCCGGCGCGGCCAGACCGCCGCCAGCACCGCCACGGCGACCAGCAGGCCGAGCGTGCGCCCGAGGAGCACCTCCGCGGGGTACGCGAGCACGGCGCCGGCCAGCACGGTGAGGAAGATGCCGGCGCGGATCAGCAGCGGGGTGGGGCTGGTGCGGGCGACGGCCGTGCGGAGCGTACGCACCCGCTCGGTGAGGGCGTCGATCATCGCTGGCCCCCTCCCCCGCCGGCCGTGGGCCGCCGGACGGCCGACCGCGGGTTCACCGGGCACCCACCCGGGGCGCGGTGGCGAGCCGGGCCACGTCGTGGAGCACCTGGTCGAGGCTTCCGGCGCCGGCCCAGCGCACCACCGGTACGCCGTGTTCGCGCAGCTGGGCGATCATCGTGTCCCGGTCGAGCCACCACAGTCGGTACGCCACCTCGGCCCAGCCCTGGTCCTTCGGTGGGCTCAGGTTCGCCGGGAGCGTGTCCACCGCCACCACGAACCGGCCCGAGCGGGCCAGTCGGGCGAGCATCTGCGCCGACCGCTCGTCCAGCAGCGGGGTCAGCACCACCACGAGCGCGTCCGCGGAGAGCAGCTGCGGGCCGAACACCTGGTCGTACGGCTCGTGCGAGCTGGCGTGGGCCCGCACGTCGAGCAGCCACTCCAGCACGGTCAGGTACTGCCGCCGCCCGGTGGCCGGGCGCAGCCGGCGCGCGGCCGGGCCGTACTCCAGCAGGGAGACCCGGTCCCCGCGGTGCAGGTAGTGCTCGGCGATGGCGGCGGCGGCCCGCACCGTCGTGTCCAGCACCGAGGCGGCGCCGTCGACGCCGCCCGAGCGGCCCGCCTCGGCGAGCACGTCGAGCAGGACCACCACCTCGGCGTCCCGGTCGGAGAGGGTGGCGGCGACGTGCAGCTGCCGTGCCCGCAGCGACACCCGCCAGTCGATCCGCCGCAGCCGGTCCCCCGGCGCGAAGACGCGGACGCCGGCCAGCTCGCCGCCCTCGCCGGGCCGGCGGGAGTGGTGCGCGCCGACCAGGCCGGCGGCCCGGGGCATGGCCTCGACCGCCTCGAACGGCTCGGTCTTCGGGTACACCCGCACGCGGACCGGTTCGGTGATCACCGCCCGGGACACGAGCATCCCGCCGGCCGCGGCGACACGTGCGCCGGCCGGACCGATCGGGTGCCGCCCCCACCGCAGCGCCGTGCCGGCCAGCTCCAGGTCGACCGCCGTCGCGGCGGGCACCGACGTGACGAACGGCCGGTCGGCCACCGTCTTCCCGCCGGCCGTCGCACCGCCCGCGAACCCGACCCGCTCGATCCGTAGCCACGGCGAGACCCGGCTGCGGACCACGGCGACCTCGTACTCCACGGCGTCCGGGTTGCCGAGCGTCACCGTGCGGCCCATCTCAGCGCCCTCGACGAGGTGGGCGTCGTCGGCGTCGATCCACACCTCGGGCAGCGCGCGGGGCCGGCGGCGCAGCGCGTACGCGGTGCCGAGCGCGAACGGGGTGGCCAGGACCACCAGGTCGACGCGCCCGAGCACGACGCCGGCCAGCAGCAGCAGACCGGTGAGGAGGACGGCCCGGCCCAGTGCCCGGGTCGGCGTCCAGCCCGCCACCGGTGGCTGCTCCGGCACGCTCGGTCCGCCCATCAGAGCCCGGGCCGGCCGGCCGCGTAGCTGGGCAGGGCGCCGCTGGCCGGGGCCGGCGTGCCCTCGAGCACCTCACCGACCACGAAGGACGGGTCCACCCGCCGCAGCCACATCTCGGGGCGCAGCGTGATCCGGTGTGCCAGCGCCGGCGCCGCCACCTCCTTGACGTCCTCCGGCACCACGTAGTCCCGTCCGGCGAACACGGCCCGGACCCGGGACAGCAGAAGCAGCGCCAGCGAGCCACGGGGCGAGGCCCCCACCAGCACCGACGGGTGCTCGCGGGTGGCCGCGGTGAGCGAGACGATGTAGCGGCCGATCGAGTCCTCGACCACCACGTCCTCCAGCGCGGCCTGCATGGCGCGCAGCGTGGCGGCGTCCACCACCGGCTTGATCTCCGCCTCCTCCCGGCGGCGGGCCATCCGGCGGCGCAGCACCTCCCACTCCTCCTCGTGCGCGGGGTAGCCGAAGGAGACGCGGAGCAGGAACCGGTCGAGCTGCGCCTCCGGCAGCGGGTAGGTGCCCTCGTACTCGACCGGGTTGGCGGTGGCCAGCACGTGGAACGGCTCGTCGAGCCGGTAGGTGACGCCCTCCACCGAGACCTGCTTCTCCTGCATGGCCTCCAGCAGGGCCGACTGCGTCTTCGGCGGGGTCCGGTTGATCTCGTCGGCGAGCAGCAGGTTGGTGAACACCGGGCCGGCGCGGAAGGTGAAGTCGCCGCTGCGCTGGTCGTAGAGGAACGAGCCGGTGACGTCGGCGGGCAGCAGGTCGGGCGTGAACTGGAGTCGACGGAAGTCCAGCCCGAGCGCCTGGGCGAAGGAGCGCGCCGTGAGGGTCTTGCCGAGGCCCGGCAGGTCCTCCAGCAGCACGTGCCCGCCCGCCAGGATCCCGGCGAGGACCAGCTCCAACGCGTCCCGCTTGCCGACCACGACCGAGCCGACCGCGTCCAGCACGGCCCGGGCCAGGTGGCCGACCTCCACGGGGGGCATGCTCCGGTCCACGTCGTTCATCAGATCTTCTCCAGTTCGGCGACGATCGCCGCGAGGTCGCGCGGCGACGGGGGGCGGCGGGGCGGGGTCTCCAGGAACGCCCAGAGCCGCTCGCCCAGCAGGGCACGGGCACGGGCCGGGTCCGACTCGCGGGTCACACCGTGCCGGAGGCGCAGCCGTTCGTCGGCCAGCTCCTGCAGACGGGGGAGGATGACGGTGCTGAACCGCTCCGGCCGGGTGTTCGACCACTCCAACGGCCACTCCCAGCCGTTGATCGCCCGGCGCAACGCGTCCTGGGCACCCCAGTTCCAGGTGCCGTCCTCCACGGCGGAAGCCGGGGGGCGGGGCTTCGGCAGCGGCGTGGGCGCGAGCGCGGCGACGACCCGGCGTACGGCGAAGAGCGCGACCACACCGGCGATCAGGACCAGCAGCGACACCCGCAGCCCGACCGCGCGCAGGGCGACGATCACGACGACGACCACCGCCGCCGCGCCGGCCAGCGACCGCAGTGCCTGACCCAGCCAGCCGCTGCGGTCCCGCCCGTCGGGCCGGGGCCGCTCCTCCTCGAAGCTGAGCAGCTCGTCGATGCTCGCGCTGCCGCTCATGCCGGTGCTCCCCCTCGCCGCAGGGAATGTCCGCTCACGCCGCCACCTCATCGGAGGTCACGGCGGTGAGTTCACCGCGCAGCCGGCGCAGCGCCGCCCGGGCCTGGTCGCGGGTGCGCTCGTCGACCGGTCGGGTGGCGTACCGCGCCTCACGGTAGACGTGGGCGAACTCGGCGAGCACGTCGGCGCTCACGATCGCCGGCACACCGGCGGAGGGGTCGCCGCGGAGCAGGCGGAGGACCAGGTCGGTGGAGGTGTCACCGGCCAGCCGCGGAACGCCCGCCGCCGCGGCGGCCTCCTCGAGGCGTACCCAGCAGGCGATGACCGCGACCCGGGGGTCGACGTCCTCGTCGTCCAGCTCGACGAGGCCGGCGTCGACGGCGGCCACCACCTCCCGCGCGGTGCCCTCGGCCGTGCGTCCCGGCCGCTGCGGCAGCGGGCGGTGGCGGCGGCGCAGGACGTTCCGGATCGGCGCCCAGAGCAGATAGCCGAGGGCGGCGACCACGGCCAGCCCGGCCAGCACGATGGCGGCCGTCACGATCCACGATGGCAGGTCGGGCAGGTTGGCCTGGCCGGCGTCGCGGGGCTCGACGGGGATCGAGGGCGGCGCCGTCGGGAACTCGCTCGGGTACTCGGGAACCAGCGGGATGCCCTCGGCGGCCGGCGGGATCCGGCTCGCCCCGAGCGAGGAGTTCGCGGCGGCGATCCCGGCGCCGACGAGCAGCAGGACCACGGCGGCGACCGGCCACCAGCGGCGCAACGGGCCGGGACCGGCCGGGGCGCCGTCCTCCGCGACCGGGGACTGCGGTGCGGGCTGACGCGTACTCTTCGTCATGGCCACCGCCCCACGCAGCTTCAGTCCACTCCGGCCAACTGCTTCGCCCGGGCGAACACGTCGTCCAGCATTCCTGGTGTCAGCCGCCCTGTGAAGGTGTTCTGCTGGCTGACGTGGTAGCAGCCGAGCAGATCCGGTGCGGCCGTGCCGGACCAGTGTGCCCCATGGGCGAAGGCCGGTCGCGGGCTGGGCGGACGGATTCCGTAGACGTGCAGCAGCACGGGCCACCAGGCGGCCCACGCGAAGGCGCCCAGCGCCACGACCACGCGCAGCGTCGGCCGGATCAGCGCGACCTCCCGGTGCAGCCAGGGCGCACAGGTGTCCCGCTCCTGCGGGGTCGGCTTGTTGTCCGGCGGGGCGCACCGCACCGCCGAGAAGATCCGCATGTCACGCACCGTGAGTCCGTCATCCGCGGCGACGCTCGTCGGCTGGTTGGCCAGGCCTGCGCGGTGCAGCGCGGCGAAGAGGACGTCGCCGGAGCGGTCACCGGTGAAGATCCGGCCGGTGCGGTTGCCGCCGTGGGCCGCGGGCGCGAGACCGAGGATGGCGATCCGCGCGTCCGGCGGGCCGAAGCCGGGAACCGGACGACCCCAGTACCGCTGATCGCGGAACGCCGCCCGCCGGGTGCGGGCCACCTCCTCCCGCCAGTCCACGAGCCGGGGGCAGGCGAAGCAGTCGCTCACCGCCGCGTCGAGGTCGGCCAGGTCGGCCGCCCGCGCCGCGCGGTCGACCACCTCGTGCGGGGTACGCGGCTCAGCCAAGCTTCGCCCGGAAGAGTTCGAGGGTGCGCGCCCAGGCGGTGGCGGCGGCACGCTGGTCGTAGTTCTCGGGCCGGTCCTCGTTGAAGAACGCGTGGGCGGTGCCGGGGTAGTCGTAGGTCTGGCAGGTGCCGCCGGCCTTCTCGATGGCGTCGCGTACGGTCTGCACGCCGTCGTCGGCGGAGGTGCCGTCCGCCTCGGAGCAGTGGATGATCGCCGCCTTGCCGGCGTAGTCGGTCCACTCGGTGCGCATCCCCTCCCAGGGCAGGCGGGGGTAGAAGGCCGCGGTGGCGACGATCCGCTCCGACCGGCTCGCCGCCCAGAGGGCAAGGCTGGCCCCGGCGCAGAAGCCGGCGCAGCCGACCTTCCCGGCCACCTCGATCCGGCCGGCGAGGTAGTCGGCCGCGGCGGCGATGTCGGAGGCGGCCTCGTCCATCTGGACGCTGTTCAGCATCTGCCGCGGCTCACTCGGTTTGCTGGCCGGCCCGCCGTGCCGGAAGTCCGGGGCGAGCGCGACGAAGCCGGCCTCGGCGAACCGGTCCACGACCGCGCGTACGTGGGGCACCAGACCCCACCAGTCCTGGATGACGATGACCGCCGGGCTGGCCGCACCGCCGGAGGGTATCGCGAGATACCCCTCGCTCGTACCCTGGCTGCGGTACCTCACCATTTCGCCCATCGGCCCGTCCTCCTAGCGGTCAGTCATCGTTGGCTGGTCGCCCAGTGGCGGTAGCCTGCCACGCCACGACCGCCCCGGGAAGAGGCGGGAGCAGTGGCGTTCACCTCCTGTTGGTTCCGTGTCGACCCGGCGTACGCCGACGGCGGCGCGCACCGTCGTCGCGCCGCCGTCGGGGCCGTCCGGACCGGGCCGGACCGTGGTCTGTCAGGACTTCTTGGTGAGGCAGAGCAGGTACCCGGTCTTGCCCGGCTCGATGCTGTAGAAGAGGTAGCCCTCCTGGTCCTCCTTGATGTACGGGTCGCACCCGGCACCGGACTGCGCCTGCGCCTCGGTCTGCCCGTCGACGCGACCGACCACCGTGTACACGGCCTCCGTCGAGGTGCAGTCCACGACCTTGGCGCCGTCGACCTCCTCCTCCTCGGTGCCGGTGACCTCGGGCAGTTCGGCGATGCAGTCGCCGGCCTTCGCCTCGGCCGTCGGGTCCTTGTCGAAGAACCCGCGGATGGCGGTGGCGAGGCCGAACTTGAGCCCGGCGACGACCACGACGACGACGATCGCGCTCAGGATGCCGAGCGCCTTCCTGCCGCCGGACTTCTTCGTCTCCGGCGCCGCCGGGGACGTGGCCGGCTCGGCCGGGGGCGTGACCGGGGGCGCCGCCTGCTCCGCCGGCTGGGGCTGCTCGGGGCTGGCCGAGGGGGGCGGTGCGACCTGCTCTGACACGGGGGTTCCTTCCGAGGGGTTGATGAGCAGACGACACCGTAACGATCATCAACTCCGCCCGCCGTCCCGCCGGCCTCATCCGTTCAGGTATTTCCCAGCTTCGTCGCCGGCCGCACGGCCGCCGGCGTCCGACCGCCACGGCCGCCGGCGTCCGCGGGCGTCCGGCCGCCACGTGGTGACGGCCGGACGCGTATGGACAGCTCAGCGGGTCGCGGTGGGCGCCGGGGTGGCGGTCGGCGCGGGCGTGCCGGCGCTGCCGGTCGGCGCGGGCGTACCGCTCGGGGTGGCGCTCGGCGGCGCCGTCCCCGTCGGGCCGACGGTCGGGTCGGGTGTGGCCGACGGGGTGCCCAGCGGCGGCAGGACCGGCGCCGTCGACGGATGGTGGGCCGGCGCCCGCGGCGCGAAGGGCGCCCGGTCCGGGCAGTACGGGTACGGGCGCAGCAGCGGGTTGCCGTTCGCGTCCCACTCGTCCACACAGTCCGGATAGCCGAGCCGGATGGGGTTGCCGTCCTGGTCGAAGAGCCGCGCGTTCTCCACGAGCCGCCCCTCGCTGTCGTAGACGAAGACGTCCCGGACCGCGTCGTACGGGTTGTTCACGGCGATCGGGTCGTAGGGGTAGTAGCCGGCCCGGTTCTCGGCGTTGGCGAGCCCGGCCAGCGCGAAGACGACGAGCACCACGCTGCTGGCGTGCAGCGCCCAGCGGGGCCAGCCGTGCAGCCCCTCGGAGCGGCGACCGAGCCAGACCGACACGAGGACGAGGCCGGCGAGCAGCATCAGACCGGCGAGGAGTTCGCCGCCGAAGCGCGGCAGCAGCCCGAAGCTGCCGCCCGTGCTGACCGTGGTGACCAGCATCGCCGCCAGGTAGGCGCGCAGCACCCACCAGGCCGGGCGGAGCAGCCGCAGGAACTCGCTCGCGGTCGCGTAGCCCAGGGGCGGCCCGAGCCGGGCGTCCAGCGTGCGCAACCGGCCGCGCGTCCGGTGCACGGCGGCGGCCAGCCGGTGGTCGAGCGTACGGCGGCCGACGCTCGGCGCGCCGGCGGCGGCCCGCAGCTCCGCGGCGTACGCCTCGGGCGCGCCGAGCCGGTCGACGAGGGAGCCGCCGGCCTCCGCGGCCACCTCGGCGAGGTGCTCGGCCAGGTCCTCGGTCAACTCGTCGCGTACCGCCGCGGGCAGGTCGGCCAGGGCCGCGCGCACCCGCTCGACGTACTCCGTGATCTCCTGCTCCGTGACGGTCACGCCGCCACCCCCCGTTCGTCGAGCAGTGCGTCCATGGTGGTGGCGAACGAACGCCAGAGCTTGCCGGAACGGGTCAACTGGTCCCGCCCGGCCGCGTTCAGCGAGTAGTACTTGCGGTGCGGTCCGGATTCGCTCGGCACGACGTACGTCGTCAGCAGCCCGGCGGCGAAGAGCCGGCGCAGGGTGCCGTAGACCGACGCGTCGCCGACCTCCTCGAGGCCCGCCTCGCGGAGCCGGCGGAGGATGTCGTAGCCGTAGCCGTCCTCGTCCCGGAGGACGGCGAGCACGGCGAGATCCAGCACGCCCTTCAACAGCTGCGTGGTGTCCACGCATCGCACACTACTGTGTTATGCGAAGTACCGTCAATCGAACAGCACCATCGGTACCCGCGTGTCCCCGGGCGCCGGGTCCGCCGGGCCCCGACCCGCCCGTCTCGGCCCGCCCCTGGGCCGGGCCTGCGCCCGGGCCGGGCCGGTCAGGGCGCGATCGTCGGGTCCGTGGATCGCCGGTTCCGCCGGATGGTCGTAGGGTCGGGGCATGTCGTGGAGCAGCTACGGGACCTTCCTGGTCTTCGCCCTCGTGCTGATCCTCATCCCCGGCCCCGACTTCGCGGTGGTCACCCGCAACACGCTGGCCTCGGGTCGACGCCGGGGGACGTGGAGCGCCGTCGGCGTCACCGTCTCCAACGCCGTGCAGGGGCTCGCGGCCGCGGCCGGCCTGGGCGCGCTCGTCGTCCGCTCCCAGCCGCTGTTCGAGGCGATCCGCTGGGCGGGCGTGGCCTACCTGGCGTACCTCGGCGTGCAGGCGTGGCGCTCGGCGTGGGCCGGCCGGTACGCGCCGCTCGACGGCGACGCCGCCGCCCCGCCCGGCCAGGCGCTCACCGGCTTCCGGCAGGGTTTCCTGTCCAACATCACCAACCCGAAGGTGCTCGCCTTCTACCTCGCGGTGCTACCGCAGTTCGTCGGCGGCTCGGCACCGCTGGCGGTGTTGGCCGCCTTCGCGCTCAGCCACGCGGTGCTGTCGCTGCTCTACCTGCTCCTCCTGGTCGGCGCGCTGCACCGCGCCCGGCAGGTCCTCTCCCGCCGGCGGGTGCGCCGCTGGCTCGACGGGCTCACCGGGTGCGCCCTGCTCGGCTTCGGGGCGCGCCTCGCCACCGAACGCACCTGACCGGCCCGACGGCCCGCGTCAGCGTCGCTACCGCTGCAGGCTCCAGGCGATGCCGTCGAGGATGTCGTGCTCGGAGGCGACGACCGAGGGCATGCCGGCCCGTTCCATGATCACCCGCAGCACGAGCCCGCCCGCGCCGATCACGTCGGCCCGGCCCGGGTGCATCACGGGGATGGCGAGCCGCTGCTCCCGCGTCTTCGCGAGCAGATCGGCGGTCACGTCGGCCACCTTGTCGTACGGGACCCGGGCGTGGTGGATGCGACCCGGGTCGTACGCCTGCAGGCCCTCGGCGATCGCGACCACGGTGGTGACCGACCCGGCGAGCCCGACCAGTGTGGCCGCCTCGCGCCCGGGCACCACCTCCAGCGCCCGGTCGACGGCGACCGCGATGTCGGCCTGGGCCGCGGCGATCTCGTCGAGGCCGGGCGGGTCGCCGTGCAGGTGCCGCTCGGTCATCCGCACGCAGCCGATGTCCATCGACACCGCCGCCTGCACCCCACCGTCGCGGGTGCCCACCACGAACTCGGTCGACCCACCGCCGATGTCGACCACGAGGAACGGCGCCTTCGCGTCGGCGGGCAGCCCGCGGACCGCCCCGGTGAAGGACAGCCGGGCCTCCTCGTCGCCGCTCACCACCTCGGGGGCCACGCCGAGCGTCCGCTCCACCATCGTGCGGAACTCGTCGGCGTTCGCGGCGTCCCGGGTGGCCGAGGTGGCCACCATCCGCACCCGTTCGGCGCCGAGCTTCTCCATCTCGGTCGCGTAGTCGGCCAGCGCGACCCGGGTGCGCTCGATCGCCTCCGGCGCCAGCCGTCCGGTCCGGTCCACGCCCTGGCCGAGCCGGACGATCTCCATCCGGCGGCTGAGGTCGGCCAGCGGCGCCTCCGGCCCCGCGCCGGGATCGGGCAGGTCGGCGACCAGGAGTCGGATGGAGTTGGTCCCGCAGTCGATGGCGGCCACGCGCGTCGTCACGTCCGCAACCCTACGGCAGGCGGCCGGCCGGCGACCCGGTCACCGCGAGCCGAGCGGCCTCCGGCCGGCGTGAGCCAGGCGACGGCAGCGGCGGCCCCGCAGTGCCCGTCACGCCGACGGAGAAGCGGCCAGCAGGTGCGCGCCGAGCGGCGTCAGCCGGTGCCGGACGCTTCCGCCGACCCGTTCGGTGTCGACGAGGCCGGCCGCCCGCAGCGCCGCCGTGTGCTCCGACGCCGACGCGAGGCTCACCTCGACGGCCCGGGCGAGCGTGGTCGTGCTGTGCTCACCGGGTTCGGCGAGCCGGCGCAGCACGGCGGCCCGGGTCCGGCCGACCAGCCGGGCGAGGACGTCCGGCCCGGCCGAGGCTGCCGGTGACGCGATGGAGACCGGGTAGACGAGCAGGACCGGGCGGCCCGGCTCGACGAGCGCACGCGGGCGGACGCCCGACAGCGGCGAGGGCACGAGGATCAGCCCGTGCCCGGTCCCGGGCAGGTCGCCGTCCCACCACGTGTCGACCTCCAGCACGGGCGGGTTCCACCGGATCAGCGGGTGCAGCCCGCCGAGCAGACCGTCCACGCCGGCGAACGCGTACCGGTGCGCGGCGGCGGCCACCTGCTGCCGGTGCGAGCGCCCCAGGTCGGTCCAGTGTGGTGCGAGCACGGCGTCGAACCAGGTGCGGGTCGCCGCCGCGAGCAGGTCGAACACCTCCGGGTCGGCGGCCGCGAAACGCCGGCGCATCGGGGTGGGCGGCAGGTCGGCGTACGCGGCGCGGACGTCCGCCCGCACCCGCCAGGTCGGCGTGGCCCGGATCGCGTCGAGGCCGGCCGCCAGCGAGTCCAGACCGTCGAACGGGGTCAGGAAGTCGGGCAGCCGGCCACGGGCGGGCAGCAGGTGCCGCAGGGCGGCGCTCGCGGCCCGTACGTCGTCGTTCCGGACCGCCTCGGCGGCCCGGCCGGCCAGCGCGGGGGCCGTCACGGCGACCGTCGGGCCCCGCAGCGCCTGGCTGGCCAGCAGTGCCATGCCGGCCGGATGCGGGCGGTCGGCGAAGCAGATTTGGCGCAGGTCCGCCGATCGGAGCCGGAGGCGAAGCATGGGAGCAGCCTGCCGGTCTTCGGCCAGCGCCGAAAGGGTTGACCGGTCGGTGTCCGGCGACCGACGGTGTGCGCCATCACGAAGGGGGCGGGCATGCGGCGGTTGCTGGCGGTGGCGGCGGCGGGACTGGCACTGGCCGGTGCCGCGTGCGACGGGGGCGCCGCCACGCCGGCGCCGTCCGCGGCCGGTGGGGCCGCCGAGCCCGGTCCCGGGGACCACCGGCTCAGCCTCCCGCACGGCGGCCGGGAACGCACCTACCTCCTGCACGCCCCACCGACGTACGACCGGACGACGCCCACCGCCCTGGTCATCGCGCTGCACCCGTACCCCGGCAGCGGCGCGGCGATCCGCGAGATGGCGGGTCTGGACGCCGTCGCCGACCGGGAGGACGTCCTGGTGGCGTACCCGGACGGGACCGGCGGCGGCTTCAACGCCCTGATCTGCTGCGGCGACGCCGACGACGTCGGCTTCCTCACGGCGCTCACCGAGCACCTCGTCCGGACGTGGGGTGCCGACCCCGACCGCGTCTACCTCACGGGCATCTCGAACGGCGGCGACATGAGCTTCCGGGCGGCGGTCGAGGCGTCGGGCGTCTTCGCCGCCATCGGCGCCGTCAGCGGCGGCTACGGCGGGCCACGGACGGAGGCGGACGACTACGTGCCGACCCGCCCGGTCTCGGTCATCACGTTCATCGGCGGGCAGGACCGCTACGCCGACGCGTTCCGGGTGGGCATGCGGACCTGGCAGCGACGGCTCGGCTGCCGGCCGGCGCCGGCCGCGCCGGGCGGGGCGCCGGGAGTCACCCGCACCGACGCGCGCTGCGCCGACGGCAGCGACGTCACCGTCTACACCCTGCCCGAGATGGGCCACGCGTGGCCCGGTGCGGCCACCGGGCAACTCGCCGATCCCGACGCCGGCGTGTCGGCCACCGACCTGATCTGGGAATTCTTCGCCGCGCACCCGCGCCGCCCGTGACCGGCTCAGAGACGCAGCAGCATCCGGGTGTTGCCGAGCGTGTTCGGCTTGACCCGCTCCAGGTCGAGGAACTCCGCCACACCCTCGTCGTACGAGCGCAGCAGCTGCTCGTACACCTGCTGCGGGACCGGCGCGCCGTCGATCTCGGTGAAGCCGAACGAGCCGAAGAAGCGGGTCTCGAACGTGAGCACGAAGATCCGGGCCACGCCCAGCTCGCGGGCGGCGTCGATCAACTCGCCCACGATCCGGTGCCCGATCTTGCGTCCCCGGTAGGCGGGGTCGACCGCGACCGTGCGGATCTCGGCGAGGTCCTCCCACATCACGTGCAGGGCGCCGCAGCCGATCACCGTCTCGTCGTCGGCGCGCACCGCGACGCGGAACTCCTGCACGTCCTCGTACAGCGTGACGGTGGCCTTGCTGAGCAGCCGGCGGTCGTCGGTGTAGGTGTCCACCAGCCGGCGGATCCCCCGCACGTCGCGCGTGCGGGCCCGCCGCACGAGGATCTCGTCCGCCGCCGCGACGGGCGGCTCCGCGCCGGCGCTCATTCGCCGTCCGGCACGTCCACGCAGGGCCCGGCCGTCCACCAGGGCTCGACGAGCGCCAGCGTCTCGTCGCCGAACGGGTTGACCCCCGGGCCGGCGGCGAGCGCGTGGCCGAGGTGCACGTGCAGGCACTTCACCCGGCCCGGCATCCCGCCGGCGGAGATGCCGGCGATCTCCGGCACGTGGCCGATCGCCTCCCGCCGGGCCAGGTAGTCCTCGTGCGCGGCCCGGTAGCGGGCCGCGAGCTCCGGGTCGGCCGCCAGCCGCTCGGCCATCTCCTTCATGAGGCCGGCCGACTCCAGCCGGCTGCACGCCCCGGTCGCCCGGGGGCAGGTGAGGTAGTACAGCGTGGGGAACGGGGTGCCGTCGGCCAGCCGCGGCGTCGTCTCGACCACGTCGGGCAGCCCGCAGGGGCAGCGGTGGGCCACCGCCCGGGTGCCGCGGGGCGGGCGGCCGAGCTGCGCGGCCACCGCGGCCAGGTCGGCCTCCGTGGCCGGTTCCCGCCGCGGCGGGGGTACGGAATCCGCCGCCGGCTCCTGCGGTGGTACGACAGTCACGGTGCCCATCTCTCGTTCGCTGCTCGACTGGTGCTCAGTTGGCGGGCTGCTCGCCGTTGGCCGCCCGGACGCTCGACCACAGGGTGTCGTACCAGGGGTCGGGCGTGGCCGACGCGCTGGGCGCCGGCTCGCCCGCGTCCCGGGCGGCGCCCTCCGGGTCGTTGAGCAGGATCACCAGTTTCTCGCCCGGCCGGCCCATGAAGAACCGCTCCCGCGCCTTCGTCTCGATGAAGGCGTGGTCCTGCCACTTGGCGGCCTTCTCGGACAGCTCGGCGATCAGCTTCTCCTGGGCTGCCTGGGAGGCCTCCATCCGCTCGATGTCGGCCTGCTGGTCGAGGTAGACCCGGACCGGATAGGTGTACGCGAGGGCGAGCGCGATGAGCACCGCGAACAGCACGGTGGCCCGCCCCGTGAAGCGTCGGGGGTGGGGTGCGGACAGCCGCTTGACCGGCCCGCCGGCCCCGGTACGCCGGGCCGCCGCGGGCCGGTTGACGGAGCGTACGCCCTCGTTGCCGCGGGCAGCCCCCGGCGCGCGACCGGCGGTCCCCCGCGGCTCGGCGCGGACGCCGGCCTCCCGGAGCGAACCCCGGGCGGCGCGGGCCCCGCCCGGCCGCCCGGACGTGCCGGGCCGGCGGACGGGACGCTGACCACCCGGTGTGCGGCGCTGCTGCATCGTCACACCCCTCCCCCGAGGCCTCGCGCGTCTCAGGCCGAACGGTAGCGCGGGAACGCGCCCACGCCGGCGTACCGCGCCGCGTCGCCCAGCTCCTCCTCGATCCGCAGGAGCTGGTTGTACTTGGCGACCCGGTCGGAACGCGCCGGCGCACCGGTCTTGATCTGGCCGCAGCCGGTCGCCACGGCGAGGTCGGCGATCGTGGTGTCCTCGGTCTCGCCGGAACGGTGGCTCATCATGCACTTGAAGCCGGCCCGGTGCGCCAGGTCGACGGCGTCGAGGGTCTCGGTCAGCGAACCGATCTGGTTCACCTTGACCAGCACGGCGTTGGCGGCCTTCTCCGCGATGCCCCGGGCGATGCGCTGCGGGTTGGTGACGAACAGGTCGTCGCCCACGATCTGGATGCGGTCGCCCACCGCGGCCGTCAGGGTCTGCCACCCGCTCCAGTCGTCCTCGGAGAGCGGGTCCTCGATGGAGACGATCGGGTAGTCGCCGATGAGCTTGGTGTAGTAGTTGCTCATCTCCTCGGCGGACTTGCTCGCGCCCTCGAACGTGTAGACGCCGTTCTCGCAGAACTCCGTGGCCGCCACGTCGAGCGCGAACACGATGTCGGTGCCGAGCCGGTAGCCGGCCTTCTCGACGGCCTCGGCGATGAGGTCGAGGGCCGCGGAGTTGGTGGGCAGGTTCGGCGCGAAGCCGCCCTCGTCGCCCAGGCCGGTGGAGAGGTCCTTCTTCTTCAGCACCGACTTCAGGGCGTGGTAGACCTCGGCGCCGGACCGCAGCGCCTCACGGAAGCTGGGCGCGCCGATCGGCGCGATCATGAACTCCTGGATGTCGACGTTGGAGTCCGCGTGCGCGCCACCGTTGAGGATGTTCATCATCGGCACCGGGAGCAGGTGCGCGTTCGGCCCGCCCAGGTAGCGGAAGAGGCTCAGCTCGGCACTGCCCGCGGCCGCCTTCGCCACGGCCAGGGACACCCCGAGGATCGCGTTCGCGCCCAGCTCGGACTTGGTGTCCGTGCCGTCGATGTCGATCATCTTCTGGTCGATGAGGCGCTGCTCGCTGGCCTCGTAGCCGATGATCTGGTCGACGATCCGGTCCTCGATGTTCGAGACGGCCTTCTCGACGCCCTTGCCCTGGTAGCGGTCGGCGTCACCGTCGCGCAGCTCGAGCGCCTCGAAGGCGCCGGTGGAGGCGCCGGAGGGCACCGCGGCGCGGGCCACCGTGCCGTCGTCCAGACCGACCTCGACCTCGACGGTGGGATTGCCCCGCGAGTCGAGAATCTCCCGGGCGACGATTCCCTCGATGGTTGCCACTGAGTCGCTCCTCGTATGTGTCGTTCGGGTGCGGGCCGCGACGGTGCGGCTGAGGCAGGTGTTGAACGCAGCGTAGCGGGCGGCCGGTGAGCCCGGGCCGTCCGGGCGTACGCCGCCCGCCGGAAAGCCGACCTTCGCGGCACCGTGCCCGGACATTCCCGGATTCTCCGGCCTCAACCGGCAACCGGTTTGCATCGCACGGACCCGATCGACAAGGCTTGCCGCATGCCCGCCGCCTCGACGAAACTCCGGATGCTCGCCGTGTCGGTCATCGCGTCGCTCACAGTGACCGGCTGTCAGGCCCTGGACGACGCCGGACGGGTGGTCGGCCGCGCCGATCTCGTCAACGACCTCGCCGCCCGGCTGGACCGGGCCCTCGAGCTGACCTACTCCGCCGACTACCAGCTGCCCGGCGGGCAGACGGCCTCGATCGCGCAGGCGCAGGACCCGGCCCGCTCGGCGTACAGCTACCCCGGCGGCAAGCTCACCGTCACCGCCGAGGCCACCACCCAGTGCGAGATCGCCGGCGGCCGTACGACCTGCACGCTGACCCCGCCCCCGACCACGGCGAGCAAGCCGTCGGTGGCCGTCTTCGCCGAGGCCAAGCGGCGCGGCATGGTCACGCCGCCGGTCGTCGTGGGGATGCTCACCGCCGCCGCGCTCGACCCCGACGCGGTCATCGGCCAGAGCGACACCACCGTGGCCGGGCACCACGCCACGTGCGTGGACGTCGACCGGGCCGGCGAGGACTTCACCGCCTGCGTGACCACCGAGGGGGTGCTCGGCAGCTTCACCGGGCAGGTCGACGGCAAGGCGGTCGAGGTGGCGTTGAGCCGCTACTCGGAGACGGTCGACGGGTCGGTCTTCGACCTGCCGGCCGGCGCCGGCGTGGTCGACCGCCGCCCGAACGGCTCCTGACCGGGGCCCCGCCACCGACGGGGTAGTCGACGCGGACCCCTCGTCCCACCGGCCGCGCACCCCGGCTCACAGGCCGAGCAGCGTACGCAGGTGGCGCGGGGGCGGGCAGTCGTGCGCGAGCATCGCGTCGTGCCAGTCGCGCAGCGACACGCCGTCCGGACGGGCCGCGGCGATCTCGGCGACCTCGCTGTAGCCCACGAAGTACGTGGAGAGCTGGGTCGAGGTGAGCAGCGCCCGCCGCCACTTGCCGGCCGCCTCGCCCTCCTCCTGGAACCCGCGCCCGGTCATGAGCGCCATCGCCTCGGCCTCGGGCATCTCCTCGCAGTGCACGAGCTGGTCCAGCAGCGCGTTGATGGTCATCCGCAGCTGCATCTTGAGCTGCTGCAACCGCACCGGCAGGCCACCGAAGCCGAGCCCGGCCATCAGCTCCTCGGCGTAGACGGCCCAGCCCTCGATGAACGGGCCGGACTCGGCCAGCGCCCGCACCCGGGTCCGGCCGGCGTACCGGCGGGCGTGGGCGAGCTGGAGGAAGTGCCCCGGCATCGCCTCGTGGACCGTGAGGTTGCGGATCATGTGGTCGTTGTACTCGCGGTAGAACGACTCCACCCGGTGCGCCGGCCAGTCGGACGGGGTGGGCGCGATGCAGTAGAAGGTCGGCACGTCCGCGGTCTCCAGCGGGCCCGGCGAGTCGCAGTAGGCCACGGCCACGCCGCGCGCGAACTCCGGCATCTCCTGGATCACGCACGGGTCGTCGACGAGCGTGACGAGGTCGTGGGCGCGGACGAAGTCCGTCGCCTCGTCCAGGGTCACCCCGGCCAGGTCGACGATGGTGTGGTCGTCCGGGTGCTCGGCGGCGAGCAGGTCGAGCGCCCGGCGTACGGTCTCGTCGTCGGCCGGGCCGCCGACCAGCTCGACGGCCGCCTCCCGGATCTGCTCGGTGACCCGGTCCAGGTTGGCCCAAACCCGGGCGAGGACCTCCGAGGCGCCCAGCTCGGTGTCGAGGGTGTGCCAGAGCCGCGCCTCCCACCGGCGCCGGCCCAGCCGGGGATCGCGCCCCAGGCCGGCGTCGGCGGCCAGCCCGGCCCGCAGCCAGGCCACGAACTCCTCCAGCGCCGCGATCGCCGCCGTGGCGGCGGGTTCCACGCGGTCGTGCAACGCGGGCTCCTCGGTGAGGAGCTTCGGCACCTCGTCGCGGATCAGCGCCGCCGTGCCGGTGAACTGGCCGACCGCCGTCTCCGCGTGGATGCGGGGCATGTCGCGCAGCGTCCCGCGGGCGATGGCCAGCGCGTCCGGGATGGCGGCGAGCCGACCGGCGAGCTGGGTCAGCCGTACGTCCGCGGGCGCGTACGGGCGGGCCACGATGGCGTGCAGCAGCGGGCCCGGGTTGTGCCGCAGCGGGTCCCACTCGTACGCCCGGATCTCGGTGAGCTCGAACAGCTCCCGGTCGACCAGGGCGCTGAGCAGTGCGTGGTCGACCTGGTCCTCGACGTCCAGCGCGGCCGGGTCGAGTTCGGAGAGCGCGTTGGCCGCGTCGGTGAGCATCGTGCGGTCGGCGGTGCGACCGTCGGGCGAGAAGTCGGGCAGCCGGTCGTCGAAGCGGTGGTCACCGGCGGCCGTGGCCAGCCCGGGTCGGCTCTCCAGCAGCGCCTCGACGATCCGCTCGGCCAGCGGGGCAAACGATTCCACCCGCCGACCCTACCGGCACCGACCGCCACCGGCCGCCCGAACCCGAACCCCGTTGATCATGAGGTTGGCGAGTCGGAACGGGCGTGTCCGCCCCGCCAACCTCATGATCATCCAGGTTCGTCGGTGGGGGGCGGGGGTTCGGCCGCGCGGACGGCGTCGGCGTACGCCAGGGCGGCGCGACGCAGCGCGGCCTCGGCGTCGAGGCCGGCCTCGCGGGCGGCGGCCACCGTGGCGAGCAGGCTCGCGCCGAGCCGGGACTCCGCGTCGACCTGCCCCTCGGCCAGCGGCGGGGGCACGGCCAGCCCGAACCGCTCCGCGCGTTGCAGGATCTTCGCCGCCAGGGCGAGGGCCGGCTGGCTGAGCGCCACCCCGTCCAGCACCGACCCGCGCGGCTTCTCCGCCCGCTTGATGCGGTCCCAGTTGGCGGTGATCTCCTCGATGGTGCCCGCCTCGGCCCCGGCGAAGACGTGCGGGTTGCGGCGGATCATCTTGTCGACCAGCCCGCCGGCCACGTCGTCGACGGTCCACCGCTCACCCTCGGGCAGCTCCTCGGCGAGCCGGGCGTGCAGCAGCACCTGGAGCAGCACGTCCCCCAGTTCCTCGCGGAGCGCGTCGGTGTCGCCCGCGTCGATCGCGTCGTACGCCTCGTAGCACTCCTCGAGGAGGAAATGGGCCAGGCTCTCGTGCGTCTGCGCCCGCTTCCACGGGTCACCGCCCGGAGAGGCCAGCCGGTCCATGACGGCCACCGCGTCGAGCAGCCGCGCGCCGGGCGGGTCCCACGAGCCGTACATCAGCTCCAGCTCGGCGAGACCCGGCTCCCGGGCCAGCCGCAGGCCCAGCTCCCGGGCGAGGGGCTCGTCGCCGCCGGGCCCGGCCAGCCAGACGGCCGTGCCGTGCGCGCCCACGGCGTCCAGCAGCGGCTGCGTGGCCGGCCCGTCGACGACGCTCACCCGGCCGCCCGCCGTGCGGATCGCCACGGTCAGCTCGCTCTCCGCGCCGGTCAGCACCGGCGCCGACCGGACGACGTCCCAGGCGGCGGCGGTCAGCAGCCCGGCCGGCAGCCGGGGCGAGGTGACCAGCAGGACGATCCGACCCGCCATCAGCCGGCCGTGCCGCCCGCCGTCTCCCCGTCCGCCGGGGCCGCCGGCTCGGGAGTCGAGATGTCGGTGACCGGGCCGTCGTGGTTGATGTACGGCAGCGAGTAGAAGACGAGGCCCTGGGCGCTGTTCACGAACGACGGCACGCCGACCTGCCCGTACCGCGGGTTGACGGAGGCGTCCACCCGCTCGGCCTCCTCCTGGAGGGCGGCGCTCACCGCGGAGGCGGAACGGACGAAGCCGCCGTCTCCGAACGCCTGCCGGACCTGGTCGACGGTCATGCCGGACTCGATGGCCCCGGTCTTGGCGATCGCCCCGTAGACGGCCATCACGGCGTCGTCGCTGAGCTCGGCCGGCGGGAGCTGCCGGTTGAGCGTCTGCAGCACGTCGACCCACTCGCCCCACAGCCGGGTGTACTCGGCCGTCGCGGGCACACCCAGGGCCTGCTGGAGCTGCTCGGGGCCGACCTCGTCCGGCACCTGGATGTTCTTCTCGGCCGCCACCCGCTTGCCCAGTTCGAGGCTCACCAGGAGGTTGAGCACGTCCTGCCGGGTCACCGAGGCTCGCAGCTGCTCGGGCGACGGCGTCGCGCCGGCGCGGGCCGCGTCCTGGCGGACTGCCTCGCCGTACTTCGCCTGGACGTCGTCGTACAGCTCGTCGACGCGGGCGATCGACCAACTGGTGTCACCGACGTACGCGGCGACGTCCGGAGCGGACTTCCCACAGGCGGTGAGGGAGCAGAGACCGAGGGCCGCGACGCCGGCGGCAGCGATCAGACGACGAGCACGCATGTGCGCCACTCTCTCATGCCGGACCCCCGGCTGTGACGCCCCCCACCGTCCACCGGGCACGACGCCGCCCCGACCCGCAGCCGGTGGCCACGGGTCGGGGCGTACGACGGTCACCCGACGAGTGCGGGCTCGCCCAGGACGTCGGTGAGGAGCTGGGCGCACCACTCCAGCAGCGCCTGGTCGCGCAGCGGCTCGCCGCCGACGCGTCGGGTGCTCGGCCGCGGGACGCTGACCTGGTCGGTGGCCTGCTTGTAGACCGCGTCCGGGTGGTAGCGCTTGAGCCGCATCTGCTTCGAGTCGGGCAGCGGCAGCGGGCTGAACCGGATGTGCCGGCCCTGCATCGACACGTCGGTGAGGCCGTACCGGCGGGCCAGCAGCCGGAACCGGGCCACCGCCACGAGGTTCTGCACGGGAGCGGGCGGCTCGCCGTAGCGGTCGGTCATCTCGGCCACCACCTCGCGCAGCCGCTCCTCGTCGCGGGCCTCGGCGAGCTTGCGGTACATCTCCAGCCGCAGCCGCTCCACACCGATGTAGTCGTGCGGCAGGTGCGCGTCGACCGGCAGGTCGACCTTGACCTCGGTCTCCTCCTCGGCGTGCTCGCCCTTGAACGCCTGCACCGCCTCGCCGACCATCCGCACGTACAGGTCGAAGCCCACGCCCTCGATGTGCCCGGACTGCTCGCCGCCGAGCAGGTTGCCGGCGCCGCGGATCTCCAGGTCCTTCATGGCCACGTACATGCCGGCGCCCAGCTCGGTGTGCTGGGCGATGGTCGCCAGCCGCTCGTGCGCCTGCTCGGTGAGCGGCTTGTCCGGCGGGTAGAGGAAGTACGCGTACGCCCGCTCCCGCCCCCGGCCGACCCGGCCGCGGATCTGGTGCAGCTGCGCCAGGCCGAGCAGGTCGGCGCGCTCGACGATCAGGGTGTTGGCGTTCGGGATGTCGATGCCGGACTCCACGATCGTGGTGCAGACCAGCACGTCGAACTCCTTCTCCCAGAAGCCGACCATGACCTTCTCGAGGGCGTCCTCGCCCATCTGGCCGTGCGCGACCGCGACCCGCGCCTCGGGCACCAGCTCGCGGATGCGCCGGGCCGCGCGCTCGATCGACTCGACCCGGTTGTGCACGTAGAAGACCTGCCCGTCGCGGAGCAGCTCGCGGTGGATGGCCGCGGCCACCTGCCGGTCGTCGTACGCCCCCACCGCCGTGAGCACCGGGTGGCGCTCCTCCGGCGGGGTGGCGATCGTGGACATCTCTCGGATGCCGGTGATCGCCATCTCCAGGGTGCGCGGGATCGGCGTGGCCGACATGCTCAGCACGTCGACCGAGGCCCGCATGGTCTTCAGGTGCTCCTTGTGCTCGACGCCGAAGCGCTGCTCCTCGTCGACGATCACCAGACCGAGCTGCTTGAAGCGCGTCGCCGACTGGAGCAGCCGGTGGGTGCCGATGACGATGTCGGCCGTGCCGTCGGCGGCCATGGCGAGCGTCTGCTCGGCCTCCTTCGGCGTCTGGAAGCGGGACAGCTGCCGGATCGTCACCGGGAACTGGCTCATCCGCTCGGCGAACGTGTTGTAGTGCTGCTGCACGAGCAGCGTCGTCGGCACGAGCACGGCCACCTGCTTGCCGTCCTGCACCGCCTTGAACGCCGCCCGCACCGCGATCTCGGTCTTGCCGTAGCCCACGTCGCCGCAGATCAGCCGGTCCATGGGGATCGACTGCTCCATGTCCCGCTTGACCTCTTCGATGGCGGCGAGCTGGTCGGGCGTCTCCTGCCACGGGAAGGCGTCCTCCAGCTCCCGCTGCCACGGGGTGTCCGGGCCGAACGAGTGCCCCTTGGACGCCTTCCGCGCGGCGTAGAGCTGGATCAGCTGGGCGGCGATCTCCCGCACCGCCTTGCGGGCCCGGGCCTTGGACTTCTGCCAGTCCGAGCCGCCCATCTTGTGCAGGGTGGGCTGCTCGCCGCCGACGTACCGGCTGAGCTGGTCGAGCTGGTCGGTGGGCACGAAGAGCCGGTCACCGGGCTGGCCGCGCTTGCTCGGCGCGTACTCGATGACCAGGTACTCCCGGCTGGCGCCGTTGACCGTGCGCTGCACCAGCTCGATGTAGCGGCCGATGCCGTGCTGCTCGTGCACCACGTAGTCGCCGGCCTTGAGTTCCAGCGGGTCGATGGTGTTGCGCCGGCGGCTCGGCATCCGGCGCATGTCGCGGGTCGAGGCGCCCCGCCCGCCGGTGATGTCGTTGCCGGTGAGCAGCACGAAACGGGACGCCTCGTCGACGAACCCCGCGCTGAGCGAGCCGCAGGTGACCAGCAGCTCACCGGGGGCCGGCGCGTCCGGCACCTGCTCGGTCAGCCGGGCGCCCAGGCCGGCGTCGCGGAGCACCTCGACCGCCCGCTGGGCGGGGCCGTGCCCCTCGAAGACCAGCGCGATCGACCAGCCCTCGCCGGACCAGCGCTTCAGGTCGTCGACCACCCGGGCGGTCTCGCCGTGGTAGAGCGGCGCCGGCTGGGCGGCCAGGGTCACGGCGATCGCGTCGTCCGGGGTGACGCTCACCTCCTCCGGCTCGTCCTCCCACGGCTGGCGCTCCGGCGCGGCCTCCCCCTCGGCGGCCAGGCCGAACGGGGAGAGCGTCCACCACGGCTGGCCGAGCTTCGCGGCGGCCGCGCGCACCTCGGCGAGGCTGCGGAAGGCGGCGGCGCCCAGGTCGACGGGGGCCTGGCCGCCCACGGCGGCGGCGGCCCAGCTGGCCTGGAGGAACTCCTCGGAGGTACGCACGAGGTCGTGCGCCCGGGTGCGGATCCGCTCCGGGTCGCAGAGCAGCACGTGGGTGCCGGCCGGCATGACGTCGAGCAGCAGTTCCAGGCTCTCGCTGCCGAGCAGCGCCGGCACCAGCGACTCCATCCCCTCGACGGGGATGCCCTCGGCGAGCTTGTCGAGGATCTCGGCGAGTTCGGGGTGCCGCTCGGCCAGCGCCGCGGCCCGGCGGCGCACGTCGGGGGTGAGCAGCAGCTCCCGGCAGGGCGGCGCCCACAGCCGGTCGACCTGCTCGATGGTCCGCTGGTCGGCGACGGCGAAGGTGCGGATCTCCTCCACCTCGTCGCCCCAGAACTCGATGCGGGACGGGTGCTCGTCGGTGGGCGGGAAGATGTCCAGGATGCCGCCGCGCACCGCGAACTCGCCGCGCTTGGTGACCAGGTCGACCCGCGCGTACGCCATGTCGGTGAGCCGGCGGGCGACCTCCTCCAGGTCGGCCTCGGCCCCGGGGGCGAGCTGCACCGGCTCCAGGTCGCCGAGCCCCTTGAGCTGCGGTTGCAGCAGCGAGCGCACCGGGGCCACGACGACGCGCAGCGGACCGGTGCGGCCGTGCGCGTCGGCGGCCTCCGGGTGGGCGAGCCGGCGCAACACGGCGAGCCGGCGGCCGACCGTGTCCGACCGCGGCGAGAGCCGCTCGTGCGGCAGCGTCTCCCAGGACGGGTAGACGGCCACCTGCTCGGAGGGGAGCAGGCTGCCCAGCGCGGCGGCCAGGTCGTCGGCCTCCCGGGTGGTCGCGGTGACGGCGAGGACCGGTCGGCCGGCCCCGCCCGCCGGCCCGCCGTCGGCGCCCGCGCCGCCCTGGTCGGCCGCCACGGCGGCGACCGCGAACGGGCGCAGCGCCGGCGGGGCCGTGATGTCGAGCCCGTCGACCTGCGCGGCGCCGGAGCGCGCGAGGTCGCGCGCTCGGGCCAGCCCAGGGTCGGCCAGGGCGGCGGAGAAGAGGCCGGTGAGCATCTGCGATCACTTCCAGTACGACACGCGTGGCGCGCTGCGGGCACACGAGTAGATCCCCCGCGCCCGGACGGACGGGGGGTGCACGACTCCCAGCCTATCTCCGCCGACCGACACCGGCCCCGTTCCGCCCCGCCCTGTCACCTGCGCCCGGACCGGACGAGGAGCGGGGCGCGCCGCTCCGCACGATCCGCACGACATCCCGGAAACAGTGGCCTCCGGCCGCCCCGGAGGCCACTGTTTCCCCGATGGTGCGCGGATCTTCCCAGATGGTGCGCGAATCTTCCCCGATCGTGCGGATCTCGCCGCGAGGCGCGTCAGTAACGCACCGCGATCCGGCGCGCGACGGCGTCCACCCGGACCTCGCCGCCGTACGGGACGATCACCTGCGGGTCGGTGTGACCGAGGTCGACGTCGAAGACCACCACGGCGTCGGGGTTGTAGGCCGCGAGCGCCCGCGAGACGGCCTCCCGCTGCGCCACCGCGTACTCCCGGCGCTGCTCCGGCGTGTGCGGACGGACGAAGTCCCACGCCTTGGCGCGGCCCACGAGCACGGCCGCGAAGGCCGCGAGCAGCCCCCGCTCGCCCATGTTGCGCAGGATCCGGAAGACCTCGGTGTCCGACGGAAGTTCCTCGGACGTCTCGACGATCAGCACCGACCCCGCGAGGTCGGCCGCCGGCGGGACGCGGTCGGCGGCCATCAGCCAGTGCAGGATCTCCAGGTTGCCGCCCCAGGTCCGCCCCCGCACGACCCGCTCCGGGCCCTGCCAGAGCCAGCCCTCGCCGGGGAACATGACGGGCTCGTGGGCGAGCGTCGCCGGGTCCCGCCAGTCGCCCGGCTCGTCGCCCCACTCCTTCGCCGGGGTCAGGTCGTACCAGTCGGAGCCGAAGAGCGCGGCGCGCAGCGAGTCGAACGTGAGCGGGTGCGGCGCGCCCGACCGGCCGAGGTGCACGAGCACCGACCCGCCGTGGTACGCCACGATGCCGAGCCGGTAGAGGTGGTTGAGGACGTTCGTGTTGTCCGAGTAGCCGAAGTACGGCTTCGGGTTGGCCCGCAGCACCGCGTCGTCGAGGTACGGGGTGACGGTGATCAGGTCGTCGCCGCCCACCGTCGCGAGCACGGCGGTGACCGACGGGTCGGCGAAGGCCGCGGTGAGGTCCCGGGCGCGGTCGCGCGGGTCGGCGCCCATCGCCCGGGTGGTCGGGTACTCGACGGGCACGAGGCCGAACTCCTCGCGCAGCCGGCGCAGCCCCAACTCGTACACGTGCGGGAAGACCGCCGGCAGCCCGGCGGACGGCGAGACGACCGCGACGCGGTCGCCGGGGCGGGGCTTCGGCGGGTAACGCAGGGACACCATGCCCGGACGCTAACGGAGGGGCGAAGGCGTTTTCACTGCGCAAACCGTAATCATCATCGCGAACTGCCCCTACGCTGGCGACGTGGAGCAGGTATCGGAGGGGCGGGCCCGCGAGTGGCTGCCGCGCACCGCCGGCCTGTTGATCGGCACCCTGGCGCTCGCCGTCGCGTTCATTCGCGGCGTACGTGGGCGCGCTGCACGATCCCACCCCCCGGGACCTGCCGGTCGGGTTCGTCCTCGGCGACCAGCGCGCCGAGGCGGTCCTCGCCGCCGTGCGAGGCCAGTCCCACGTCGTCGAACCGATCGAGTACGACGACGCGGCCGCCGCCGACGACGGGCTGCACGACCGCGAGGTGTACGGCGTGCTCGCCTCCGACCCGCAGGGCGGCCTGCTCCTCACCGTCGCGAGCGCGTCCGGGCCGTCCGCCACCACCGCCATCGCCCAGGTGTTCACCACCGCCGCCCAGCGCGCGAACACCCCGCTGCGGGTGACCGACCGGGTGCCGGTCGCCTCGACGGACCCGCGCGGCGTGGTGCCGTTCTACCTGAACGTCGGGTACGTCCTCGGCGGCTACCTCGCCTCGACCGTCCTCGGGATCGCCGTCGGCACGACCCCGCGTACGCTCCGCCGCAGCGCCCTGCGCATCGCCGCGCTCACCGTCTACAGCGTGGTGCTCGGCGTCGCCGGCGCCCTCGTGGTCGGGCCGGGGCTGGGGGCCTTCGCGCACCACCTGGTGGCCATCGCCGCCACCGGCGCCCTGACCGTCCTCGCCGCCGCCATGATCGCCTCGGCCATCCAGGGCTGGCTCGGCATCCTCGGCACCGGGCTGGTCATCCTGCTGCTCGTCGTGGTCGGCAACCCCGGCTCCGGCGGCATCTACGCGCCGGAGTTCCTGCCCGACGGGCTGCGCGGCATGCACCGGTGGAACGTGCCGGGGCTGGCCAACGACCTCACGAAGTCCGCCGTGTACTTCCACGGTCGCGCGGCCCTCTGGCCGGCCGTGGGTCTCGCGGTCTGGGCCGTGGTGGGCGCCGCCGGGCTGCTCACCGCGACGCTGGTCCGGGGCCGTCGCGCCGCCGTGCCCACCCGGGTCCGGTCCGGCTCCGGCGAGGCGAGTGGGACGGGATGACGCGGGTCCCCTCCGTACATCCGCCTCCGCGCGGATACGATCCAGGGAGTCGGACAGCGCTGTCCTTCGTACGCACGTAAGGAGCGCCCCGTGACCGACCAGCACGACCACGACGGCCCCGACGCCGCCCTGCGGGCCGACATCCGCCGCCTCGGCACCCTGCTCGGACAGACCCTGGCCCGTCAGGAGGGCCGCCCGCTCCTCGACCTCGTGGAGGAGATCCGGGCGCTGGTCCGCTCCGACGCGCCGGCCGCCGCGCAACGCCTGGCCACGCTCGACGTGACCACCGGCACCAAGCTGGCCCGCGCCTTCTCCACCTACTTCCACCTCGCCAACATCACCGAGCAGGTGCACCGGGCCCGTGACCTGCGCCGGCGCCGGGCCATGCACGGCGGCTGGCTCGACCAGGCGGCGAAGATGATCGCCGAACGCGGCGTGCCGGCCGAGGAGATCGCCGCCGTGGCCCGCCGGCTGGCCGTACGTCCCGTGTTCACGGCGCACCCGACCGAGGCGGCCCGCCGGTCGATCCTGTCGAAGCTGCGCGCCATCGCCGACGAGTTGGACGCCGAGACCGCCAACGCCATCCTCTACGGGGCGAGCGACGAGGGCCCGGCGAACCGGCGCCTGGCCGAGCTGCTCGACCTCATGTGGCAGACCGACGAGCTGCGGCTCGACCGGCCGGACCCGACCGACGAGGCCCGCAACGCCATCTACTACCTGCGCGACCTGTACGCCGAGGCCGCCCCGCAGGTCCTCGACGACCTCGCCGACACGCTGCGCACCCTCGGTGTGGAGACCTCGCCGACGGCCCGGCCCCTGACGTTCGGCACCTGGATCGGCGGCGACCGGGACGGCAACCCCTTCGTCACCCCGACGGTGACCCGCGAGGTGCTGCGCATCCAGCACGAGCACGGCATCCAGGCCACCGAGGCGGCCATGGAACACCTCATCAACGAGGTCTCGGTCTCCCGCCGGCTGCGCGGGGTGTCGCTGGACCTCTCCGCGAGCCTCGCCGCCGACCTCGACGCCCTGCCCGAGGTGGCGCCCCGGTTCCGCCGGATCAACGCCGAGGAGCCCTACCGGCTCAAGGCGCGCTGCGTGAAGGCCAAGCTGGCCAACACGCGGGAGCGGCTGCGCCAGGGCACCCCGCACGTGCCGGGCCGGGACTACCGGGGCTCGGCCGAGCTGATCGCCGACCTGGAACTGCTGCGCGCGTCGCTGGCCCGCAACTCCGGCCAGCTCACCGCGGTCGGCCGGCTGGCCTCCACGATCCGCACCGTCTCGGCGTTCGGCCTGCACCTCGCGACCATGGACGTCCGGGAGCACGCCGAGGCGCACCACGCGGTGCTGGCGCAGCTCTACGCCGCCGTCGGCGAGGTGTCCGACTACCCGGCGCTGACCCGGCTGGAGCGCACCAAGCTGCTCGCCGACGAACTCACCGGTCGCCGGCCCCTCTCGACCCTCGACACCCCGCTCACCGAGTCGGCCCGCAAGACGTTCGACGTGTTCGCCACGATCCGCGAGGCGCAGGACCGGTTCGGCAACGAGGTCATCGAGTCGTACATCATCTCGATGACCCTCGGCGTCGACGACGTGCTCGCCGCCGTGGTGCTGGCCCGCGAGGCCGGCCTCGTGGACGTGCACAGCGGCCGCGCCCGCATCGGCTTCGTCCCGCTGCTGGAGACGCCGGCCGAGCTCAACGCCGGTGGCGAACTGCTCGACGAACTGCTGTCGCTGCCGGCGTACCGGGCGCTGGTCGCCGCCCGCGGTGACGTGCAGGAGGTCATGCTCGGCTACTCCGACTCCAACAAGGAGGCGGGGATCACCACGAGCCAGTGGTCGATCCACCGGGCGCAGCGGGCGCTGCGGGACGTCGCCGCCCGGCACGGGGTGCACCTGCGGCTGTTCCACGGCCGCGGCGGCACGGTGGGCCGCGGCGGCGGGCCGACGCACGAGGCGATCCTGGCCCAGCCGTACGGCACCCTCGACGGCGCCATCAAGGTCACCGAGCAGGGTGAGGTGATCTCCGACAAGTACACGCTGCCGTCGCTGGCCCGGGAGAACCTGGAGCTGACCCTGGCCGCCGTGCTCCAGGCCACCCTGCTGCACACGGCGCCCCGGCAACCCGCCGAGATGCTCGAACGCTGGGACGCGGCCATGGACGTCGTCTCCGACGCCGCCTACCGGTCCTACCGGTCGCTCGTGGAGGATCCGGACCTGCCCGCGTACTTCTGGGCCTCGACGCCCACGGAGCTGCTCGGCGCGCTCAACATCGGCTCCCGCCCCGCGAAGCGGCCGAACACCGGCGCCGGCCTGGCCGGCCTGCGGGCCATCCCGTGGGTGTTCGGGTGGACGCAGACCCGGCAGATCGTCCCGGGCTGGTTCGGCGTCGGCTCCGGGCTGGCGGCGGCCCGCGAGAGCGGCCTCGCGGACGTGCTGGCCGAGATGCACCGCAACTGGCACTTCTTCCGGACGTTCCTGTCCAACGTGGAGATGATGCTGACCAAGACCGACCTGACCATCGCGCGCCGGTACGTCGAGACGCTGGTCCCGAAGAAGCTCCACCCGATCTTCGACAAGATCGAGCAGGAGTACGAGCTGACCAGGCGCGAGGTCCTCGCGGTGACCGGCTCGCCCGCGCTGCTCGACAGCTCCCCGGTCCTCCAGCGCACCCTGGCGGTGCGGGACACCTATCTGGAGCCGTTGCACCACCTCCAGGTGGCGCTGCTGCGCCAGTACCGGGACTCCGGCGCCACGGCCCGGGCCGTCGCCACCGCACCGGGCGGTCGCCGCGCGCCCGGCGACGGTACGGCGCTGGAGCGGGCGCTGCTCACCACCGTCAACGGCATCGCCGCCGGCATGCGCAACACGGGCTGAACGACCGCGACCGCTGCCACGAGTGCGGGCGGGCACCCCGGAGGTGTCCCGCCCGCCCCGTCGGTCCTGCCCCGGTGCCCCGGTCATCCGACCGGGGCCCGCAGGCGCGGCCTGTCCGGGTGCTGAGGGTGCGTGGGGCCGGTCCAGGGCACCGCGGCCCGTCCCGGAGCCCGCGGGTGGGGTCAGAAGTCGCCGCCCCCGAAGTCGCCCCCGAAATCGCCGCCGAAGTCCCCACCGAAGTCGCCGCCGGCCATGTCGCCGCCGTAGTCGCCGCCCTGGTCGCCGTAGCCGGCGGCGTCCGCGAAGCCCTCCTGGTAGCCCGCGTCCCAGCCGTAACCCGGGTCGGCGAAGGCCGGCGAGAAGAGCGCGTCCGCGATGAGCATCCCGCCGAGCACGCCCGCGCCGGCGCCGAGCGCCGTCTTCCACCACGGCGTCGAGTACCACCCGGCGGGCACCGGCCGCCCCTGGAACCGGCCGCCCGGGTAGTAGTACGGGGTGTCCCGCCCCGGCTGCGGGCCCGCCTTGAACATCTGGCCCTGCACCTGCACCTCGCGCTCCCGGGTGAGCTGCCCCGTGCCCTGGGCGGCGGCCAGCGGCGGCAGGTCGGGGCCCGGGTCGATGCCGAGCGCGATCCGCGCGGCCCGCGTGTACGCGAGCCCCTCCAGCGCCGTCTCCCGGGCGAGCCGGTACTGGTGCACCGTACGGGCCTGTTCGAGCTGGCTGCCGGCGGCGTTGTACCGTTCGCTGGCGTCGACCAGCGCCTGCCGCACCGCCGGGTCGTCGCCGTGCAGGTTCATCACCTGGCCGCCGAGGCGCTCGTACCAGCGCTGGGCGTCCGCCCGTACGTCTGCCAGCTCCCGTGCCGCCCGCGCCGCGGACTCGCGCCGCCACCACACCAGCGCGGCGACCACGAGCGCCACCAGGATCACCACCAGCAGAGTTCTCATGTCTCCGACGGTACCCACGCCCGCACAGTCGTACCCGTTTGGCAAGCTTCAGTGATGGACTTCCCGACGCTGGCGGTGGTGGTGGTCTGTCTCGGCGCCGGCGGCGCGGTGGGCTGGCTCGCCGCCCGGTCCCGTTCGGCGGCCGAGATCGCCCGGCTGGACGCCACCCTGCGCGCCGCCCGCGAGGGCGAGGGGCGGCTGGAGCAGTCGATGCGGGCGCTCAGCTACGAGGCGACCGCCCAGTCGCAGGAGGCGGTGGCCCGGGCCGTGGCCCCGCTGCACGAGACCCTGCGTCGCTACGAGCAGCGGGTCGCCGAGCTGGAACGGGAGCGGGTCGACGCCTACGCCGAGCTGCGCGAGCAGGTCCGCTCGATGAGCGTGGTGTCGGGCGAACTGCGCACCGAGACCAAACAGCTCGTGGCGGCACTGCGGGCCCCGCAGGTACGCGGCCGCTGGGGCGAGCACCAGTTGCGCCGGATCGTCGAGGCGGCCGGCATGCTGGAGCACTGCGACTTCTCCGAGCAGGTCACGGCGGCCACCGACCAGCAGGGCGTACGCCCCGACCTGGTGGTGCGGCTGCACGGCGGCCGGACGGTGGTGGTCGACGCGAAGGCGCCCTTCGACGCGTACCTGACCGCCATGGAGGCGCGCGACGAGCGCAGCCGGGACACCCACCTCGACGCGCACGCCCGGCAGTTGCGCGCGCACGTCGACGCGCTGGCCGCGAAGACGTACTGGGCCGCCTTCGACAGCACCCCGGAGTTCGTGGTGCTGTTCGTGCCGGCCGATCCGTTCCTCGACGTGGCCCTGCAACGCGACCCGACCCTGCTGGAGCACGCCTTCGCCCGCAACGTCGTGCTCGCGACCCCGGCCACCCTGGTCGCGCTGCTGCGTACGGTGGCGTACTCGTGGCGGCAGGAGGCGCTGGCCCGCAACGCGGCCACCGTGCACTCGCTGGCCCGGGAGCTGTACGGCCGGCTCGCCACGCTCGGCGACCACGTCGGCCGGCTCGGTTCCGCGCTGGGCGGCGCGGTGACCGCGTACAACCGGGCGGTGGGCTCGCTGGAGGCGCGCGTGCTGGTCAGCGCCCGCAAGCTCGCCGAGCTGGGCGTCTCGGACCGGGATCTGGAAGCGCCGGCCCAGGTGGAGCTGGCGCCCCGGCAGCCGCAGGCACCGGAGCTGCTCGAGCCGACGGAGCCCACGCCCCCGCTCCGCTGACCACCCAGTCCGGGTGCCCCCACCGACCCCACTCGTTGATCATGAGGTTGGCGGGGCGTTCGGAGCCCGGATCCCCCGCCAATCTCATGATCACCGCGGAGACGGCCGGAGGCCGTGGGTGGGCCCCCGGGGGGAGTCAGGCGCGGTGGGCGCTCTCCACGACGAACGGCGTGCCCTGCTGGCAGGTCGTCATCATGCCCGGCTCGACCCGGCCGCTCACGGTCACCTTCCTGCCCGGCCTCAGCACGTCGCGCGGCCCGCCGACCAGCAGGTAGCCGTCGAGCAGCACGCAGTTCGGCTCGACGCCGGCGACGACCGTGCCGGTCAGCGTGGTGGCGCCCACCGGCGGTGGGAGCGTGGGCCCGCCGGGGCTCTTGGTCGGCCGTACCGGCGGCGTGCTGGCGGGCGGCGTGGGCGGAACGCTCGACGGGCTCGGGTCGCTCGACGGGGTCGAGGGCTGTGACGTCACCGTGGGCGCTCCCGTGGGGGTGGGTGGAGTGCCGGCGCCGTCCGGGTCACCGCAGGCGCTCAGCGCGGCGGCGGCGACCAGGGCGACGGCGGCGAGCCGAAGGGTCCTCATACCGGTATCGGACGTGCCGGGACGGCCGTCCGTTCCGCCCCCTCAGCCCCGGGCCGCGGCGGCGGCCCGCATGTCCCGCTTGAGCTCCTGCGGAAGCGAGAAGGTGAGCCGCTCGTTGGCGGTGGTGACCTCCTCGACGTCGGCGAAGCCCCGCGCGGCGAGGTGCGCGAGCACCTCCTGCACCAGTTCCTCCGGGACGCTCGCGCCCGAGGTCACGCCCACCGTACGGGCATCGGCCAGCCAGGCGTCGTCGATCTCGTGCGCGAAGTCGACGAGGTGCCCGGCGCGCGCGCCCGCGTCGAGCGCGACCTCGACCAGCCGTACGGAGTTGGAGGAGTTCCGGGAGCCGACGACGATCATCACGTCGCACTCCGGCGCGATCTGCTTGACGACGTGCTGCCGGTTGGAGGTGGCGTAGCAGATGTCGTCGCTGGGTGGCGACTGGAGCAGGGGCAGCCGCTTCTTGAGCCGGGCGACCGTTTCCAGCGTCTCGTCGACCGAGAGGGTGGTCTGGGAGAGCCAGACGACCTTGCTCGGATCCCGCACGGTGATCGTGTCGGCCGCCTCGGGCCCGTCGACGAGCTGGATGTGCTCGGGAGCCTCGCCCGAGGTGCCGATGACCTCCTCGTGCCCCTCGTGCCCGATGAGCAGGATGTCGTAGTCCTCGGCGGCGAACCGCTTCGCCTCCTGGTGCACCTTGGTGACCAGCGGGCAGGTGGCGTCGATGGCCTTCAGCGAGCGCGCCTTCGCCTGCTCGTGGACCTCGGGCGCGACGCCGTGCGCCGAGAAGATGACGATGGCGCCCTCCGGCACCTCCTCGTTCTCCTCCACGAAGACGGCGCCCTGGGCCTCCAGCGTCTGCACCACGTGCCGGTTGTGCACGATCTGCTTCCGGACGTAGATGGGGGCGCCGTAGAGCTTGAGCGCCTCCTGCACGGTCTGCACCGCGCGGTCGACGCCCGCGCAGTAGCCGCGGGGCTTCGCGAGGAGCACGCGCTTGCCGGTCCGGGGAGTCGCTTCCACCTCAGTCACCCGCCCATCGTACGTGCCGCGGCGGAGGCCGACATCGCCCGCGGGCGACCGCCCCACCCCGGCCGCACCTGCGTGATCATGAGGTTATCGCCCGCGACACGCCGTCGACAGGGCAACAACTTCATGATCAACCCGGTCGGCTCGGCAGACCGTAGGGTGGGCGGGTGAGCACGGGTGAGGTGGAACGGAGCACGTCCGACGAACCGTGGCCGGTCCGGGTGGTCAGCCAGAAGATCGGCGCGTGGATCGGCCGGCTCGGCTGGGTCTGGGTCGACGGGCAGGTGGCGCAGATCAGCCGGCGCCCCGGCGCCACCACCGTCTTCCTCACCCTGCGGGATCCGTCCGCCGACCTCAGCCTGACCGTCACCACCAACCGGGACGTCCTCGACCTCGGCGCCCCGGAGCTGCGCGAGGGCGCCCGGGTGGTGCTGCACGCCAAACCCGAGTTCTACGCGGCCCGGGGCACGCTGAGCCTGCGGGCCGACGAGATCCGCCAGGTGGGTCTCGGTGAGCTGCTGGCGCGGCTGGAGAAGCTCAAGAAGCTGCTCGCCGCCGAGGGGCTCTTCGACCGGGCCCGCAAGCGCCGTCCGCCCTTCCTGCCCCACCGGATCGGGCTCATCACCGGGCGGGCCTCGGCGGCGGAGCGGGACGTGCTCACCAACGCGCGGCGGCGCTGGCCGGCCGTCGAGTTCCGCACCGTCAACGTGGCCGTGCAGGGGCCGAGCGCCGTGCCGCAGATCGTCGACGCGCTCAAGGTGCTCGACGCCGACCCGGCCGTCGACGTGATCGTCATCGCCCGGGGCGGCGGCAGCATCGAGGACCTGCTCCCCTTCTCGGACGAGGCGCTGTGCCGGGCGGTCTTCGCCTGCCGTACGCCGGTGGTCAGCGCCATCGGCCACGAGACGGACGCGCCGCTGCTCGACTACGTGGCCGACGTCCGCGCCTCGACGCCCACCGACGCCGCCAAGCGGATCGTGCCGGACCTGGCCGAGGAGGTACGCCTCATCGGGCAGGCCCGCCACCGGCTGGAGCGCGCGGTGCGCAACCTCGTCGACCGTGAGACGCAACGGCTCGACGCGCTGCGGTCCCGGCCGGTGCTGGCCCGACCCCACGTCATGATCGACCAGCGGGCCACCGAGCTGGCCATGCTCCGCCAGCGGGCCGGCCGCTGCCTGCACCACCGGCTCGCCGCCGCGGACGACGAACTGCGGCACACGCTCGCCCGCCTTCGTGCGCTGTCGCCCGCGGCCACGCTGGAGCGGGGGTACGCGATCGTGCAGCGCGCCGACGGCCACGTGGTCCGGGCGGCGTCCGAGGTGGGTACGGGCGACCCGCTGCGCGTACGCCTCGCCGACGGCGAGCTGGCCGCGACGGTGGACGGGTGAGCCGCCGAGGGTCGACGGCGGCCGTGTGCTGGGATGGGGTCGATGACTGAGGAGACGAAGGCGGGGCCGGACGAGCGGCTCAGCTACGAGCAGGCGCGCGCCGAGCTGGCGTCGGTGGTGGAGCGGCTGGAGGCCGGCGGCACGTCGCTGGAGGAGTCGCTGGCGCTGTGGGAACGCGGCGAGGCGCTCGCGGTGATCTGCCAGCGCTGGCTGGACGGCGCCCGCGCCCGCATCGACGCGGCCCGCCAGGACGAGTCCTCCTGACGCTGAGGCCGACGTGGCGGGCGGACCTGGTGTCCCGCCCGCCACGACTGCCGGATGGCAGGTCGGGTCAGTCGAAGAGGCGGTACAGCTCCGGCGGCGCCTCGACGACCTGGTCCGCCGGCGGCTTCTGCGCGGCGGTGGCGTTGCCGTAGTCGGAGTAGGTGACCCGGATCTCCTGCGCCGCCGTCTGGCCGGAGGCCGGCACCTGGATCACCAGCTCGCTGAGCCGGCCCTGCGGGTCCACCTTGGCCGTGAACGGGACGGACTTCGCCTGCGCACCGAGGGCGGCGATCATGCTGGCGTCCAGGGACCCGGCCTCGGCGGCCTCCGACACGTCGATGGTGCCGGCGTACGCGCCCTCGCCGGTCCGCCGCACCTCCGTGATGCCCCGGGTGAGCACCTCGCTGCCGGCCGGGTCGAGCCGGTCGAAGTCGAACCCGAGGTTGCGGTCGCCCTTGATGCGGTTCTGGTCGAGGTGCTGGTACTTGCCGAGGTTCAGCGCCTCCACCCCCGGCACCTTGCCGGCCGCGCGGCCGCCGAGGTCCACCTTCACCCAGCTGTCGGGCCGGTGATGGATGACGTCGAGCGTCATCGACAGGTCGGAGGACGCGTCGCCGAGCGACACCCGGATCCGCGCGCTCTGGCTCGGCTCGTGCACCTGGCCCTCGGCGGTGCTGCCGCCGCCGGTCATGGTGAACCGGAAGTTCCCGGTGCGGATCGCCTCGGTGGAGGCGAGCAGCTCCTGCTTGGCGTCACCGGCGCCCGGCGCGACGGTGCCGGTGGCCGTGGCCGTGGCCGTCCCGGACGCGGTGGCGGTCGGCGAGGCGCCGGTCCCCGTGGTGCCGGTGTCGGTGCAGGCGACGAGGCCCGGGGTGAACAGTGCCGCGGCCACCAGGCCGACGCTGATTCGTCGAACAGTCATCTGTGTCTCCCAGAGGGTCTCCCGACGCGGGCTCACGCGCCGGGACCGGCGACGCAGACCCTCGACTGCGCCGCACGAGCCCGAGCCGGCCGACCGGGCCGACCTCCGCCCGCCACCCTTCTGTTCCCTCCGGCGGGGTCGCGCAATCACCCTGCTGTCCGGTTTCGCGCGGGTCGTCCCGCCGCCGCTCGGGCACGGGCGCGCGCCGCCGTGGTGCGCGTGGCACCGTGCGAGATCGCTGCCGGCGGTACCGCGGCACCCCCGGCCGGGCACCGGATCGGTCAGCGCAGCGAGGAGGCGAGCCGGCGCAGCTCGTTCTCCCGGGCGTCGCCCACCACGATCACGGTGCGGCCCGGTTCCAGCAGCACGAGCGCCTGCTCGTTCTGCCGGGCGGTGTACCGCTGCCAGCTCCGCCCGTCCAGGTCGGTCTGGCCCTGTGGTTGGGCGCGGTCGCTCAGCTCGGCGGGGATCAGCCGCTCGGCGGGCACGTTGCTCTGCACGAGCTGGGCGCCCTGCCCCTCCGGGGTCACATAGCCGATCCGCAGCGTCGAGCCCCCCTCCACCTCCTGGTAGCGGGCGTTGACCGTACGCCAGTCGTCACCGAGCCCGGTCGGCTGGCTCACCGGGAAGGCGTTGGCTCCCTGGGCCTGTTCGATCGCCGGGCTGGGGTCGACCTGGGTGGGCTGGTCGCCGCCGAGGAAGCCCCGGTAGAAGGCCAGCAGCAGGGCGATCGGGATCAGCAGCACGAGCAGGGAGATCGCCATGTCCTTCGGCGACCGGTCGGACCGGCGGGCGTCGACGGCGGCCGGTGGCGCCGGCGGGTCCAGCGGCGCCGCCCCGGACGGTTCGGCCACGGTCGAGGGCCGCACGGCGCCCGTCGACTCGACGAGGGCCGGCTGGGCGACGGCATCCGGGTCGGTCGGCGCCGGATCGACGCGCGCCGGCCCCGCGGCGGACGCGGCGTCGGTCCCGGCCGACTCGACGCGCGCCGGCCCCGCGGCGGGCGCGGCACCGGTCTCGCCCGGCTCGATTCGGGCCGGCCCCGCGGCGGACGCGGGGTGGGTCTCGCCCGGCTCGCCGGGGCCGGGGTCGCCGGTGGGGAGGCGGTCGGCGGGGACGCGGTCGGCAGGCTGTGCGGGTTCCACCTCGCCATTCTCGCAGCCGCCCCGACCGGCGGTATCCGGGCCATCACCGCCCCGCCCCAGCGCCCGTTCCGCCATCGTGTGAGGATCAGCGACAAAGCCGGCAGCAGCGGACGACCGCGGCGCCGGTCCACCCCGCAACGTCGCGAGGAGGAGCCGTCATGACGAACACCAGGACCCGGATCCCGCAGAATCTGGACCGCAACCTCGCCCTCGACCTGGTCCGGGTCACCGAGGCGGCGGCCATGGCCGCCGGCCGGTGGGTCGGCCGCGGCGACAAGGAGGGCGGTGACGGGGCCGCCGTGGACGCCATGCGGAAGCTGATCAACTCGATCCCCATGCGGGGCGTCGTGGTGATCGGCGAGGGCGAGAAGGACAACGCCCCGATGCTCTTCAACGGCGAGGAGGTCGGTGACGGGTCCGGCCCGGAGGTGGACGTCGCGGTCGACCCGATCGACGGCACCACGCTGATGAGCAAGGGCATGCCGAACGCCCTCGCGGTGCTGGCGGTCGCCGAGCGGGGCGCGATGTTCGACCCGAGCGCGGTGTTCTACATGGAGAAGCTCGCCGTCGGCCCGCTGTACGCCGACGTCGTGGACATCGACGCGGGGGTGGCCGAGAACCTGCGCCGGATCGCCCGGGTCAAGGGCACCGACGTCTCCGAGGTGACGGTCTGCGTCCTGGACCGGCCCCGGCACAAGGACCTCGTCAGCCAGATCCGGCGCGCGGGCGCGGGCATCCGGTTCATCTCCGACGGCGACATCGCCGGCGCCATCGCGGCGGCCCGGGGCGAGTCGGACGTCGACGTGCTCATGGGCATCGGCGGCACCCCGGAGGGGATCACCGCCGCCTGCGCCCTCAAGTGCATGGGCGGGATGATGCAGGCGAAGCTCTGGCCCAAGGACGACGAGGAGCGGGAGAAGGCGCTGGCCGCCGGGCACGACCTGGACCGCGTCCTGACCACCGACGACCTGGTCACCGGGGACAACTGCTTCTTCGTGGCCACCGGCATCACCTCCGGTGACCTGCTGCGCGGCGTGCGGTACCGGGCCGGGGGCGCGTACACGCAGTCGATCGTGATGCGTTCGAAGAGCGGCACGATCCGGGTGATCGACTCCTACCACCGGCTGGAGAAGCTCGCGCTCTACTCGGCCGTCGACTTCGACGGCCGCCCCCTGGCCGAGCAGGAGTGAGCACCGCCACCACGGACCGCCCCGTCCTGCCGGCGACCAGACGTATCGCGGGGACGGGGCTCGCGATCCTCTCCGGGCTCGCCGTCGCCGTGCAGTCGCGGATCAACGGCGAGTTGGGCGTACGCCTGCACGACGGCTTCGCGGCCGCCGTGATCTCCTTCGGCGTCGGCCTGCTGGTGCTGCTGGTGTTGGTCCCCGCCGCCCCGACCGGGCGGCGGGGGCTGGCCGCCCTGCGCCGGGCGCTGGCCGCCGGTTCGCTGCGCCCCTGGCAGTGCCTCGGCGGCGTCTGCGGCGCCTTCCTCGTGGCCACCCAGGGGCTCACCATCGGCACGCTGGGCGTGGCGGTCTTCACGGTGGCGGTCGTGGCCGGCCAGACCGGCAGCGGCCTCGCGGTCGACCGGGCCGGTGTCGGGCCCACCGGCCGGCAGCCGCTCACCGCGCAGCGGCTGGCCGGCGCCGCGCTCACCGTGGTGGCGGTGCTCCTGGCGGTCGGCGACCGGCTCGGCGAGCCGGACGCGCTGGTGCTGGCCGTGCTGCCGCTGCTGGCCGGGGTGGGCATCGCGTGGCAGCAGGCCGTCAACGGGCGCGTACGGGCGGCCGCCGACAGCGCCCTCACCGCCACGCTCGTGAACTTCACCGTCGGCACGGTGGCCCTGCTCGTCGCGTTCGCCGTCGACGTCGCCGTACGCGGATGGCCGGCCGGGAGCCTGCCCACCGAGCCCTGGCTGTACGTCGGTGGCCCGATCGGCATCGTGTTCATCGCCCTCGCGGCGGCCATCGTGCGCTTCACGGGCGTCCTGCTGCTCGGCCTGGCGACCATCGCCGGGCAGATCGTGGGTGCCGTCGGGCTGGACATGGCCCTGCCGACGGCGGCCTCGCACCCCGGCCCCACCACGCTGCTCGGCGCCGCGCTCACCCTGGTGGCCGTGCTGGTCGCCGCGCTGGCGCCGCAGCGCTGACGACCGGAACACCGGCCGCCGGAGGGCGGGGTGGCAACCCCGGTGTGCTGGTGGTGGGCCTCGTAGCGGTCGCGCAGACCGCGCCGCCCGCCGGCCCCGACGGGCCGGACCGCCGGCCCGGCCCGTCCGGCGGCCGTCAGCTCCGCGGCGCCGCCACCGTCTCGGCCAGCACGTCGTCGACCGGGGGCGGCTCAGCTGCCGTCGGAGGAGTGGCCCGGGAAGAGGTGGGCGGCCGGGTCGATCGCCACGGCCGCGTTGTTGACGGCCGTCGCCGCCTCGCCGAAGCCCGTGGCGATCAGCCGCACCTTGCCCGGGTACTCGGTGATGTCGCCCGCCGCGAACACCCGGGGCAGGTTGGTGGCCATCGTGCTGTCGACCACGATGTGCCGGCGGTCCAGCCGCAGTCCCCACCCGGCGAGCGGGCCGAGGTCGGCGGTGAAGCCGAGCGCCGCGACGACCGTGTCGACCGGCAGGGTCTCGGCGGCACCACCCCGTACCGTGATCTCCGCCGCGCTCACCGTGCCATCCGCGTGCAGCCGGGTGACCTCGGCGTTGACCACCACCCGGACCGGCAGCGCCAGCACCCGGGCGACGGTGGCGGCGTGGGCGCGGAACTTCTCCCGCCGGTGCACGAGGGTCACCGAGCGGGCCAGCGGTTGCAGCGTGAGGGCCCAGTCGAAGGCGGAGTCGCCGCCGCCGACGATCAGCACGTCCCGGCCGGCGAGTTCGGCCGGCTGGGGTACGAAGTAGACGATCCCGGCGCCGGTGAAGTGTTCGGCGACGGGCAGCGGGCGTGGGGTGAAGCTGCCCAGCCCACCGGTGACGATCACCGCGCCGCAGCGCAGCCGCGCACCGCCGGCGAGGCCGAGCACCGGCCGGTCGTCGGCGTACGAGAGGGTCTCGGCACGGGTGCCGAGCAGGTAGCACGGGTCGAACGGCGCGGCCTGGGCGACGAGGTTCGCCACCAGGTCGCGCCCCTTGATCGACGGAAACCCGGCCACGTCCAGGATCAGTTTCTCGGGGTACATGGCGGTGACCTGGCCGCCCGGTTCCGGCAGCGCGTCGACGACCGCCACCGACAGCCCCCGGAAACCGGCGTAGTACGCGGCGAACAGACCGGCCGGACCGGCCCCGATCACGGCGACATCGACCTCGCGCATGGCGTACCGTCGCTTCCCGCTCGCGGATCAACGCGTGCTGATGCCGACGGTAGGGCGGTGGCGGGGCCCGGGCAAGCATGTCCCGCGGATCGCGCGGGGGCGGCCCCCGGCGGGGGCCGGCGCGGGACGTGGCGCGGGCGGCCCGGGCGGTGGCCGGCGCGGGACGCGCGCGGCCCGTCAGGGCATGGGCAGCGTGGACTCCGAGCGGTAGGGGTCGTGGCGGCGGCGCCGGAACAGGATGGCCGCCACGACCCCGCCGAGCAGCCCGAAGAGGTGGCCCTGCCAGGAGATCCGCTCGTCCGTGGGCAGCACGCCGACGAGTTGCCAGCCGTAGAGGAGCCCGACCAGCACGAAGACGGCGAAGTTCCACCAGCTCCGCTCGACGATGCCGCGGGTGAGCAGGATCCCGAGGTACCCGAAGATCACTCCGCTGGCGCCGACCACCACGGAGTTCGGCGAGCCGGTGAACCAGACGCCGAGGCCGCTGACCAGGATGATCAGCAGGGTGGACCAGAGGAAGCGGCGGGCGCCGGCCGCGAGCACGAACGTGCCGAGCAGGATCAGCGGGATGCTGTTGCTGTAGAGGTGGTCGAAGCCGTGGTGCAGGAACGGTGAGAAGAAGACGCCGTCGAGCCCGTCGATGCGCTTCGGGATGATCCCGGCGGTGGCGTCCAGACCGAACGCGAGACCCTGGTCGACGACCTCGACGAGGAAGAGGAACGGGACGACCGCGCACATCGCCACGAAGGCCCGGCCGAGTGCGGCGTAGAACGCCTCGGTGCCGAACCGGTGGGGGTCGCCGCTTCCGGGGAGCAGGGTCACCCTCCAACTGCTATCAGTAAACCCGCCCGACCGCCACTCGCGGCCCGGGCACATCGGGCGGGAACGGGGGCGGGTGGCTCACCCACCCGCCCCCGTCACGGTCCGGATCAGTACCAGCCCTCGGCCTGCGAGTGCGCCCACGCTCCGCAGGGTGTGTCGTACCGGCCCTCGATGTAGCCGAGGCCCCACTTGACCTGGGTGGCCGGGTTGGTCTCCCAGTCGTCCGCCACCGAGCCCATCTTGCTGCCCGGCAGCGCCTGCGGGATGCCGTACGCGCCGGACGAGGAGTTGCGGGCCTTGTGGTTCCAGCCGCTCTCCTTCGTCCAGAGCTTGTCGAGGCAGGGGAACTCCTTGATCGGGAAGCCCGCCTTGATCATCTCCGCGCAACCGATCTTGCGGTTGCCGCTGTACTCCGCGCAGGAGGCGGGGATGGGGCCCTCGTACGGCTTGGTCTCCTGCTTGGCGGCCGCGGCCTCGCGCTCGCGCTCGCGCTTGCGGGACGCCGCCGCCTCCTCGGCGCGGCGGGCCCGCTCGGCGGCCTCCTTGGCGGCCTCCGCGGCCCGCAGCTTGGCCTGGTACTCGGCGGCCCGCTGCCGGGCGGACTGGACCTGGTAGGCGGCCTGGCGCTCGCGCTGGTACTCGTACTCCGCCTGGTCGACCTCCGCGCCGACCTGCGCCGTGAGGCCCTGTTGCTGGGTCTCCCGGTCTTCGCCCAGATAGAAGCCGCCGGCGACGCCCACGGAGAGCAGCGCGACGGCGGCCGTGCGGGCACCCAACCGGCTCCACAGCCGACTCACGAAGTGTCCCTTCGTCGGGGGCAAGGACACGGCGCGGTGCCGGGCCGTGAGGGGCCGGTGCCCGCGCCGTGAGCGCCCCGACCGTCCCCGGCCGCAGCCGGCGTACCGGGTCGTGACGGGAGTGACGAACGATCCCTGACGATCTCTCCGGTGCGCGGGCGCTCGTGGGACACCATCGCGCACAGTGAGGCGGATGGGAAACCAGCGGACGCATTTGTGATTTGGGTCACGCCAAAAATCGGGATGAAACCCTACAAAGCGGGCGTCAGTTCGGAATGTCCTCCAGGAGGTCCGTCACCATGGCGGCGATCGGCGACCGCTCCGACCGACTGAGCGTGATGTGCGCGAACAGGGGATGCCCCTTCAACGCCTCGATCACCGCGGTCACCCCGTCGTGCCGCCCGACCCGGAGGTTGTCCCGCTGCGCCACGTCGTGTGTGAGCACGACGCGGGAGCCCTGCCCGATCCGGGACAGCACGGTGAGCAGCACCCCCCGCTCCAGGGACTGCGCCTCGTCGACGATGACGAACGCGTCGTGCAGACTCCGCCCGCGGATGTGGGTCAGCGGGAGCACCTCGAGCAGCCCCCGCGCGGTGACCTCCTCCAGCACGTTCTCGTGCACCACGGCGCCGAGGGTGTCGAAGACCGCCTGCGCCCAGGGCGACATCTTCTCCGACTCGGTCCCGGGGAGGTAGCCCAGCTCCTGGCCGCCGACCGCGTACAGGGGGCGGAAGACGACCACCTTCTTGTGGCGGCGGCGCTCCATCACCGCCTCCAACCCGGCGCAGAGGGCCAGGGCGGACTTCCCGGTGCCGGCCCGGCCCCCGAGCGACACGATGCCGATCGACTCGTCGAGCAGCAGATCCAGCGCGATCCGCTGCTCGGCGGAACGGCCGTGCACGCCGAACGCCTCCCGGTCCCCGCGGACCAGCCGTACCGTCTTGTCGGGCAGCACGCGACCGAGGGCCGACCCGCGCGCGGAGTGCAGCACCAGGCCGGTGTGGCAGGGCATGCCGGCGGCCTCGTCCACGTCGAGCGTCTCGCCGGCGTAGAGCCGGCCGATCTGCTCCTCGCCCAGCTCCAGCTCGGCCATCCCCGTCCAGGTGGGGTCGCTGGCCTGGCCGTGCCGGTACTCGTCGGCGCGCAGGCCCACCGAGGCGGCCTTGACCCGCAGCGGCATGTCCTTGCTGACGAGGGTGACGTCCCGTCCCTCGGCGGCGAGGTTCAGCGCCACGGACAGGATGCGGGTGTCGTTGCTCTCGTTCCGGAAGCCGGGCGGCAGCACCCTGTCGTCGGTGTGGTTCAGCTCGACGCGGAGGGTGCCGCCGGCGTCGTTGGCGGGCACCGGCCGGTCCAGCCGGCCATGGCGTACGCGCAGCTCGTCCAGCATGCGCAGCGACTGCCGGGCGAACCAGCCCAGCTCCGGATGGTGCCGCTTGCCCTCCAGCTCGGAGATCACCACGAGGGGCAGCACGACCTCGTGCTCGGCGAAGCGGTGGAAGGCCGCCGGGTCCGACAGCAGGACCGACGTGTCCAGGACGAAGGACTGGCCACCTGGTCGGGGCTCCTCGGCGTCGGCCGGCTCGGCGGCGGCCGTGCGGCGGCTCCGGGTGACGCGGCGGGTCGTGGCAGTCGCGGCCGGGGTCTGGTCGGCACCGGCGGTGGTACGGCGAGTCGTCACAGGCCTGCTCCGGCGGATGTGCACCCGGCCATCCGCGGTCCGCCTCCTCCGGCGCCCGGTGACACGGGGTCGGATGCGGGCCCCGTGCGCGAGGTCGCGGGCCGGGCTTGCCGGCTGGCCCGGGAGAACCCCGTGCCATGCCTAGACGCTAGCGGCGAACGGGCATGCCGGCTAGAGGTTCGACGTGGCTCACCGGAGACCGGCGCGTGAACAGCCCGCGGCAGCCGGCGCGATCGGGCACGCCGGCTGCCGAGTCGGGGGGCGAGCGGCGGAGCCGGCCGGGATGCATGCCCCCTGCGCGCATCCCGGCCGGTGGGACCGCCGTCACCGGTCTGACGTGGCCCCTGACGGTGCGTGCCCGCCGCGGACGACGCACCGCGCCTTCGGTGCCGGCCGGCGGGGCGCCGGGCGGTGCGCCCCGCCGACCGTCTCAACCGGTCCGTCTGACCAGGGTGCCGGTCGGGTGCCGCCCGGTGACCGGAGCGGCCGGCGCCGAGAACGACGAGCCGGTGTAGGTGGTGCCGGGACGGGCCACCGTCCCGCTCACGCGGATGGCGCTCGGCGGGGACGCGGCCAGCGCCGACGCGATGGCGGCCTGGGCGTCGCGGCGTCGCCGGTTCCAGGCGCCGCGGTCGCCGTCGAAGTAGCCCTGGCGGTAGCCGAAGCGGTATCCGATGCGGTAGCTCAGCTGGCCGTGCAGCCGACCGGCCGCGTAGCTGGCCGCGGCGAGCACCAGCACGAGGAAGATGGCGAGGAACGGGCTCATCGGGCGGCTCCCGGGTGCCGCCGGCGCCGCGTCACCGCTCCTCCGGCTCGGCCGGGGCCGGGTCGGCGAGCAGCCGGTCCAGGTCGTCGGTGCTGACCTCCTCGACCAGCTCGACGGTGATCCGGCAGCCGTCCACGACCACCTCCGCCACCGACGACCGGCGGATCTCACCGCCGGCGTCGTAGACCCGCACGCTCAGCTCTGGGCAGCCGAGATGGGTACGCCAGGCGTTCCACTCGGCGCGGTCGCCGACGCTCAACGAGAGGTAACGGCAGCCCCGGGCGAGGTAGAGCCGCCAGGGGGCGCTCAGGCCGGCGGCGACGCCCTCCGCGATCAGGCCGAAGGCCTGGGCACGCGTCGCGAGTTCGGTCACCGCACCCCCCTCGGACCGGGGGCGTGACGCATGTGAGCACCAATCGTCTCAGGCACGTGACACACCGTAGAATGTCCCATGGGCGTGACAGTATCAGCTTTTCGTCCGTTCGCCGCGACACCTACGGGCATCTATTCTGCCCAGGTGATGCCCCTCAGGAGCGGCGCTGGATCGTTAACCGGGAATCCGAGTTCGCCGTCACGTTCGCGTGACAACAGCGTGCCTGGGATCCCGTCCACGTCGGACTGGTCGTACCGTCACGACGTGACCGAGACGGCCAACGCACGGAAGATCGCCTTCGCCACCTTCGTCCGACGCGCGCTCGACGAGGCGCGGGCAACCCGGGCCTGGAGCGGCACAGAGGTCTCCCGACGCACCGGCGTCTCCCGCCAGACCATCAACCGCTGGGTCCGCGGCGACTGGGCCAGCGACCCGGAGGCCGAACGGGTGGTCGCCTTCTGCGAGGGCCTGGGACTCAACCCGGCCGCCGCGTTCGCCGCCCTCGGCTGGGACCGGACGGCCGGCACTCCCCGCACCAACCAACCCACCCCTCCCATGGACCCCGACGTGGAGGCGCTGTTGCGCCGGCTCGTCGACCCCAACGTGTCGGACGCGGAGAAGTTCCACATCCGGGAAACCATCCGATACCTCGCGTATCGCCCGACCCTCCCCGTGGATGTCCGAAAACGCGGTGAACAGGCCGGGTAGTTCCTCAGATGGCGAAAGAACGGCAGGTCAGACTCATTCGTTTCGCTCCGGGGCAGGAAAGGGCACGCTAGCGTCCCTATTCGTACTGCTTGGGCTCGTCGTCGGCGGGGGACGGGACAAGGCCGAACCCAGCCCTGCGGGACAGAAGGAGGGGTCTGTCCATGACCCTGAAATGGTTGGCAGTCGTGGTGGCCACGGTGTCGGTGACACTGTGCGCCACCGGCAACGTGGTCACACTCGCGGTCGACGGCGGGAACCTTCCCGTGCTCGTCAACCTCTTCGCGCTCACCGCGGCCGGCACCGCCGTCGTCCTGGCCGTGCTCGCGGAGTTGCACGAGCGGCTGAACGACCGCGTCAGCGCGCTCACCGAGTTCCTGGTGGCCCGGCTCAACGAGATCGAGTCGCGCGCCGGTGACCGCAACACCGGGTTCGTGGAGGGTTACCTGCTGAGCCACGGTCAGGAGGCGACGGTCGTGCCGTTCGGACGGCGCGGACGGGAGGCCGCCGAACGCTGATCTCCCACCGGGTCGCACGGTCCCGCTCGGCCACGATTGAGCCGCCGGAGCCGGGGTACGCTGACGCGCGTGCCGCCGTTGAATGTGGGCAACCAGCCGCCGAGGACCCCCGTGAACGCCGACGAGGCGTGGCGGGCGACCGCCGGCCGGGCGTCCGGGACCATCCTCTTCTTCGACTTCGACGGCACGCTCGCGCCGGTGGGGGACGACCCGACCGCGGTGCAGCCCGCGCCGAAGGTGCTGGCCGCCATCGAGCCGCTCGCTCCGCTCGTACGCCGCATCGCCATCGTCTCTGCCCGGCCGGTGGAGTTCCTCCGCGACCGCCTCGGCGGGCTCGCCGGGGTGGACCTCTACGGCCTCTACGGCCTGGAGCACAGCCACTCGGGCGGTGAGACGGTCACCGAACCCGCGGCGCTGCCGTGGGTGCCCACGATGGCCGACCTCGCCGACCTGGCCCGCACCGAGCTTCCCCTGGGCACGCTGGTCGAGTTCAAGCGCCTGTCCGTGGCCCTGCACTGGCGCACCGCGCCGCAGCTCGGCGAGGCGGTGCAGGAGTGGGGGCGCGCCCAGGCCGACCGGCTCGGGCTGCGGGTGCAGGGCGGCCGGATGGTGCTGGAGCTGAAGCCCCCCGTCGACCGGGACAAGGGCATGGTGATCGGCGAGGTCATCCGGGACGCGGGCGCCGCCTGGTACTTCGGCGACGACGTCTCCGACATCAAGGCGTTCACGGCGTTGCGGGCGCGTGCCGCCGCCGATCCGGACTTCCTGGGCGTCTGCGTGGCGGTCGCCAACCCGGAGACCGGGCAGGAGGTGGCCGACGCGGCCGACCTCACGATCGACTCCCCCGCCGCCCTCGGCGACTTCCTCGCCCGGGCCGCCCAACAGCTCCGCTAGCCGGCCTGCCCCTCGGGCGGGTGCGGTCCGCCGTCAGCCGGGCCGTGGTCGGCGGCCGGCGCGGTCAGGCGCCGTACCGACGCTGGCGGTTGGCGTACGAGCGCAGGGCGCGCAGGAAGTCGATGTGCCGGAAGTCGGGCCAGTTCAGCTCGCAGAAGTAGAACTCGGAGTGCGCCGACTGCCAGAGCATGAAGCCGGAGAGCCGCTGCTCGCCGCTCGTCCGTATCACCAGGTCCGGGTCCGGCTGGCCACGGGTGTAGAGGTGTTCCGCGATGTGCTCGACGTCCAGTTCCTCGGCCAGCTCCTCGAGGGTGCCGCCGGCCGCCGCGTGCTCCAGCAGCAACGAGCGCACCGCGTCGATGATCTCGCGCCGGCCGCCGTAGCCGACCGCGATGTTGACCTCGGCCCCGCCGCTGCGGCCCTGGGTGCGCTCCTCGGCCGCCTTCAGGGCGGCGGCGGTCGACGCGGGGAGCAGGTCGAGCGCGCCGACCATCCGCAGCCGCCACGGATTGCCCTCCTCGGCGAGTTCCACCACCAGATCCTCAATGATCTTGAGGAGCGGGTCGAGCTCGCTGGCCGGGCGCCGGAGGTTGTCGGTCGCCAGCAGGTAGAGGGTGACGTGCTCGATGCCGGCCTGGTCACACCAGCCCAGCACGTGCTTGATCTTGGCGGCGCCGACCCGGTGCCCGTCGTTCGGGTCGACGAAGCCCATCTCCCTGGCCCACCGACGGTTGCCGTCGCACATGACTCCGACGTGCCGGGGCACCGGCTTGCCCACGAGCTTCGCCTTGAGGCGTCGCTCGTACAGGGAGTAGACGAGGTTCCGAAGAGACATCATCTAGCAGCGTAGCGACCGACCGGACGGCTCAACGCCCCGAGGCTCATCCCGCGCCGGAAGACCGATGCCGATCATCGCGAGGGTGCGCACGTCCAGCCGTCCGTCACCCAACCCCAGCTCGACGATGCTGTGGTAGACCCGGTCGTCCCGCCGGGCCGCCCGGACCGCCGCGTCGACCACCCGCCGGCGCCGGGCCAGCCAGGCGGCCACCGAGCTGTGCCGCAGGTGCCGGCCGAGGCGGCGGCGCAGGGTGTCGGCGTACCGGCGGGCGGCCCGGTCGGGCGACCCGGCCGCCGCGGTGCCGGCCAGCAGACCGGACAGCAGGGCGTAGAAGATCCCCTCCCCGGTGAACGGGTTGACCAGCGAGAGGGCGTCACCGGCCAGCAGCACCCGGCCCCGGCCGGGCGGGGGGCGGTGCGTCGACAGCGGGAGGTGGTGGGCGCGCAGCCCCTCGACCGTGCCCGGGTCGGTGTCCGGCAGCAGCGCGGCCAGCCGGTCGAGCAGGTGCGCCCGGGTCAACGGCTCGCTCCGCAGCACCTCCCCGTACCCGACGTTCGCCCGCCCGTCACCGATGGGGAAGGACCAGGCGTACGCGGGCCAGCGCGCCCCCGAGGTGACGATGAGCTGCTCCGGCGGGCCGGGCAGCGCCGGAGCGTACCCCCGGATGGCCAGCGCGAGGTGCCGGTCCGGGTTCACCGGGTGCCCGAGCGCGCGGCGGACGACGGACCCGGCACCGTCCGCGCCGACGACGACCCGGGCCGCCACCTCGCCGTCGAGCACCACCCGGTCCGCGCGCTGCGCGACGCGGCGGACCGTGTGCCGGCGCAGCTGCGCACCCGCCGCCACCGCCGCGGCCACCAGCCGGGCGTCGAAGACCGTCCGGGGCACGGTGTACGCGGGCCGGGGCAGCCGCCGGGCCACCGCGCCGCCGCCGGGGCCGACCAGCCGCAGCGCCGGCAGGGGCGGGTAGCCGGCGACCGCGTCGGGCACCCCCAGTTCGTCGAGGACGTCCAGCGCGTGTGCGGCGATCCCGTCACCGCACGCCTTGTCCCGCGGGAAGTCGGCCCGGTCGAGCAGGAGCACCCGGGCGCCGGCGCGCCGGGCCGCCAGTGCGGCCGCCGACCCCGCCGGCCCCGCCCCGACCACCACCACGTCGAACTCGTCGTCCACCGTGCCGCCCTCCTCCCGCCCGCCGTCACCCCGGGGCGGCCGGCGTCGCGCGCCGCCCCAGGGTGACCGAGACCACAGCCACATACTGCCCGGTCTCCGCACGCGAGCGCCGGCAGCGCACCGGCACGTCGCCGGGCGGCGTAGGGCGGGATCGCCCGGCGCCTCCCCTGGCGCGCGGCACCGGGCGGGAGGAGCTGGTACCTGGCCGCGCCACGCCGGCTCGCGGCATCCAGTGGTGATGGGGACGCTGTCGAGCTGCCCCACATCCGGGGCAGCTCGACAGCGCCGTCAACAGCGCCGATTCCTGGCCGGTCGCCGGCCCAGAATGATCGCCTCGTCGATCCAGCCGTACGCCGCCCACCGCGCCGACGCGCACACGGCGACGGCCGCCGGACCTCGCGGGTCTCGGCGGCCGTGCCGATCGATGCCCGGCCTGCGGGCGCTCGCGTCTATCGCTGCGGCTGCTCCGCGTCGAGCCGGGCGCGCAGGGCGTCCAGTTCGGCCCAGAGGACGCCCGGCAGCTTGTCACCGAACTTCTCGAACCACTCGGTGACCAGCGGCAGCTCGTTACGCCACTCCTCCGGGTCGACCTTGAGCGCGATCCGGACGTCCTCGGGCGTCATGTCCAGGCCCTCGACGTCCAGCGCGTCCGGCGCGGGCACCATGCCGATCGGGGTCTCGACGGCCTCGGCGCGCCCCTCGATCCGCTCGATGATCCACTTGAGCACGCGGGAGTTCTCGCCGAAGCCCGGCCACAGGAAGTTGCCCTCCGGGTCCTTGCGGAACCAGTTGACGTAGTAGATCCGTGGCAGCTTCGACTCGTCGCCGTTGGCGCCCTTGCCCATCTCGATCCAGTGCCGGAAGTAGTCGCCGGCGTGGTAGCCGATGAAGGGCAGCATCGCCATCGGGTCGCGGCGCACCACGCCGACGGCGCCGGACGCGGCGGCGGTCGTCTCCGACGAGAGCGTCGCACCCATGTAGACGCCGTGCACCCAGTCACGGGCCTCGGTCACCAGCGGGACGGTGTCCCGACGGCGCCCACCGAAGAGGATCGCGTCGATCGGCACGCCGTTCGGGTCGTAGTAGTCCTCGGCGAGGATGGGGCACTGGGTGATCGGCGTGCAGAAGCGGCTGTTCGCGTGCGAGGAGAGGCTGTCGCTCTCCGGCGTCCAGTCGTTGCCCTTCCAGTCGATGAGGTGCGCCGGCGGCTCACCCATCCCCTCCCACCAGATGTCCCCGTCGTCGGTGAGGGCCACGTTGGTGAAGATGGAGTTGCCGCGGTCGAGCGTCCGCATCGCGTTCGCGTTGGTCTTCCAGTCCGTGCCGGGCGCCACGCCGAACAGGCCGTACTCGGGGTTGATGGCGTAGAGCCGGCCGTCCGGGCCGAACCGCATCCAGGCGATGTCGTCGCCGATCGTCTCGACCTTCCAGCCGGGGATGGTCGGCTCCAGCATGGCGAGGTTCGTCTTGCCGCACGCCGACGGGAACGCGCCGGCGATGTGGTAGACCCGCCCCTCCGGAGAGGTGATCTTCAGGATGAGCATGTGCTCGGCGAGCCAGCCCTCGTCCCGCCCCATGACGCTGGCGATCCGCAGCGAGTAGCACTTCTTGCCGAGCAGCGAGTTGCCGCCGTAGCCGGAGCCGTACGACCAGATCTCCCGCGTCTCCGGGAAGTGCGAGATGTACTTGGTCTCGTTGCAGGGCCAGGCAACGTCCTTCTGCCCCGGCGCGAGCGGCGCGCCGATGGAGTGCAGCGCGTGGACGAAGTCCGCGTCGTTCCCCATGGCGTCGAGGATCTTCTTGCCCATCCGGGTCATGATGCGCATCGAGGCGACCACGTACGGGCTGTCCGTGATCTCCACGCCGAACATGGGCTTCTCGGCCTCGACCGGCCCCATGCAGAACGGGATCACGTACATCGTCCGGCCTCGCATCGAACCCCGGTAGAGGTCCGTCATGATGCGCTTCATCTCGGCCGGCGCCATCCAGTTGTTGGTGGGGCCGGCGTCCGCCTCGTCGACCGAGCAGATGAAGGTGCGCTCCTCGACCCGGGCCACGTCAGACGGGTCGGTACGGGCGTAGAAGGAGTTGGGCTTCTTCTCCGGGTTCAGCCGGATCAGGGTGCCGGCCTCCACGAGCTCGTCGGTGAGGCGGCGCCACTCCTCGTCGGAACCGTCCACCCAGACGACCCGGTCGGGCGTCGTCAGTTCTGCGACCTCACGCACCCAGGCGAGCAGTTTCGGATGGGACGTCGGGGCCTGATCGATACCCCGAACAGTAGCCGGAGCAACCATGACACATCTCCTTGTGGTCGACGCTGACCGATGTATGGGATGCACGAGTCTGGGCGGGGCGGGAACCGCTTCGCCTTCGTGGAAACCTGGGATTGGGCTCAGCGTAAACCGGGCAGCCTCCCCAGTCAGTGGGACTGGTTGTGAAGAACTGCACAAGGTACGGCCACGCTGCGGCATCGCGAGCTGATACCCGTTTTTGCGCGCAGTTTCACGCAAATCCTGCGGTGAACCTTCGACGACGCCCGTCGCGCCCGTGTCTCGGCGGCGCCCCGAACCGTGTGACACCCCGGGGGCGTACGACTTCCGCCGTTCCATCCCGCGACCGTCGCCGGAGCGACTACGCTGCGTTCATGTCCACCACGGACGCCGCGGGCCCCGCCGATGCCGGCCGCCCGCGCTCGCCGTTGCTACCCGTGCCGCGTGCCACCAGCCGGTAGGCTCGGCGGGTGGCCGCGACGATGACGGGAGAGACTCCGGGCTCTCCACAGACCCGCACGGGTCCGGTCCGCGCACTGGTCGACCGTTTCGGCCATCTGGTCCGGGAGCTGAGCAAGTTCGCCACGGTCGGCGGCGTCGCCTTCCTGATCGACTTCGCGTTGTTCAACTACCTGACGGTGGCGCAGAGCCTGGAGCAGGTGACCGCGAAGACCATCTCCACCGTGATCGCGGCGACCGTGGCGTTCGTCGGCAACCGCTTCTGGACGTGGCGCCACCGCCAGCGCAGCAACCCCGCCCGCGAGTACGCGCTGTTCTTCTTCTTCAACGGCGTGGGCCTCGGCATCGCCGTCGCGTGCCTCGCGATCAGCCGTTACGGGCTGGGTAGCCTCTGGCCGGAGGTGTTCCGCACACCCCTCGCCGACAACATCGCCAGCTTCATCGTGGGCACCGGGCTCGGGACGCTGTTCCGGTTCTGGTCCTATCGACGGTTCGTCTTCCCGGAAGCGGGAACCCCAGCCGTACCGGAAGTGACGTACGACCGAGATCGCGGGGCGTGATCTGCCGCCCAGTCCGTTCGGCCGGAACCTGCCGGCCCAAACCACTGCCCTAAGGTGTTCTGCCATGCGTCTTGTCCGTCTGCTGCCCGAGCGATGGCAGAAGTTCGTCCACGAGGCGCTCAAATTCGGCATCGTCGGTGGCATCAACACCGTCATCAATTACGCCGTGTTCAATGCGCTGGCACTGACCGTTTTCGTCGACGGCCAGCTGAAGGCGACCGTGGTGGCCACGATCGTGGCGACCATCACGTCGTATCTGATGAATCGTCACTGGACGTACCGGGATCGGCCGAAATCAGCGATCCGGCGCGAGTACGCCCTGTTCTTCCTCTTCAATGCGACGGGCCTGCTCATCGAGCTGGGCGTGCTGGCGGCCGCCAAGTACGGCCTCGGCGTGACCAGCCTGCTGGCGCTGAACGTCGCCAAGACCGGCGGCGTGCTGCTGGCCACGCTGTTCCGCTTCTGGTCCTACCGGACGTTCGTCTTCCAACCCGCGCCCGCTCCCGCCGAGAAGACCTGGCACAGCATCCCGCGGGACGAGTGGGACACGATGGCCGAGATGGACCCGGTCGCCGAGCTGGCCGAGTCGATCTCCGAGCTGGAGGAGGAAGAGGAGCCGGACGACCAGCCCGGACGCGCCGCAGCCTCGACGACGAACGGGAGTTCCACGACGCCGCCGCCGCGCAAGCGCCTCGCTTCGCTGGACCCTCGGCTCGCCGGCGGGGACCTGGACGCCGAACTGGCGGCCGAACTCGCACCGGTCACCCGGCCACGCCCCCGCCGCTGACCCCACCACGCACGTCGAGTGGTGATCGCCCGCCACGGCGTGTCGCGACGGCAACTCCATGGTCAACGGGCCGCCGGCGGGACGTCAGGCCGTGGGGTCGCGCAGCGGCTTGCCCTCCCGCATGTCGGCGAGGATCTCCCGCATCTCCCCGTCGCCGAGCGAGTGCTTGTCGTGCTGCGCCTCGACCAGCTCGTAGAGCTTCGTCTGCACCTGCCCGACACGCGGCACGTCGACGAGGACGGACTGGCCGCGTTCACCCGCCGACTCGATGGTCAGCGTGCCGCAGCCGAGCAGCCGCTCGACGAACCGCTGGCTCATCGAGTGGTCGTTGACCCGGGTGAGCGGGATGTCCCGCCGGTCCCGGGAGAAGACGCCGTGTTGGAGCAGCACCCGCTCGTTCGTGAAGAGGTAGTGGGTGGTCCGCCAGACCAGGAACGGCCAGAGCGCGAACCACAGCACCGCCACCAGGGCGAGCGCACCGATCACGGCCAGCGCGACGGACCCGCCACCGCCGGAGGGGAGCAGGACGACGCCGGCCACCACCGCGGCGACGGCCAGCACCAGCACCACGACCGGCCGGATGAGGGCCTTCCAGTGGGGGTGCAGGTGCAACACGACATGCTCGTCCTCGGTGAGCACGTCCTCGGGGAACGCCACGCGAACCTCCTCGCAGGAACGGACGGGGTGACCGTAACCGGTCACCGCCCGTAGGGCCATCAGCCGCGCGGCCGACCCTCACCCTTCCCCGCGATCTTGCACTTCGGGCCCCGTGTTCGCACCCTTTGACCCCTTTCGCCCGGGCACAAACTGCAAGATCGCGGGGAAGGGGGGCGGGGTCAGCGCAGGTGGAGCACGTCGCCCGCCGCGAGGTGGCGTTCACCCTCGGCGGTGTCGACCACGAGCTGCCCGTCCGGGTCCACCCCGGTCGCCGTGCCGGTCAGCTCCCCGCCGCCGGGCAGCAGCACCCGCACCGGACGGTCGATCGTGGCGCAGGCGTCCACGTACGCGTCCCGCAGGCCGCTCGCGACCGCGTCCCCGCCGGCGGCCCGCCAGCGGTCGTACCAGTCGGCCACCGAACGCAGCAGCGCCCGCAGCAGCGGGTCCCGGTCGGTGGCCGCGGCACCGGCCAGTTGCAGCGAGGTGGCCGGCAGGCCCGTCGGGTTCTCCGGCAGCTCGTCGGCGCGGAGCGTCACGTTGAGGCCGATGCCGACGACGACGGCCGGCGGCTGATCCGGGGCCGTGCCGGGCAGCGCCTCGGCGAGCACACCCGCGCACTTGGCGTCGCCGATGAGCAGGTCGTTCGGCCACTTCAGCACGGCCTCCAGCTCGGCCAGGCGGGCCACCGCCTCGACGAGCGCCACGCCGGCCAGCAGCGGCAGCCAGCCGTACGCCGTGGTGGGGACGGCCGCCCAGCCGCGGTCCGCGACGGCCTCCCCGGGCCGGAGCAGGACGCTCGTCGCGATCCCGGCCCGCGGCGGCGACTGCCAGACCCGGCCCCGGCGCCCCCGCCCGGCGGTCTGCCGCTCGGCGACGACCACCAGCCCCTCGGGTTCACCGGCCCGCGCCGCCTCGGCCACGTCGGCGTTGGTCGAGCCGGTCTCCACGCGCAGGTCCAGCCGGGCCCAGGGACCGTAGGGGGCGACCAGCGCCCGGCGCAGCCGCGCCGCCGACAGCGGCGGGCGGTCCAGATCGGTGTACGGGGAGCCCGGCATCCCGCCAGCCTACGGGCCGGACGGGCAGCCGGTGGTGAGGTGTACTGCACAGCGTCCCGGTCCTGAACCATCGTTATATTCCCTGGGTGACTACCGACACCGGGACGAACATCCACACCACGGCGGGCAAGCTGGCGGACCTGGAGCGCCGGGTCGACGAGGCGGTGCACGCGGGGTCGGCGCGGGCCGTCGAGAAGCAGCACGCCCGGGGCAAGAAGACCGCCCGGGAACGGATCGAGCTGCTGCTCGACGAGGGCTCCTTCGTCGAGCTGGACGAGCTGGCCCGGCACCGGTCCACGAACTTCGGCCTGGAGCGGACCCGCCCGTACGGCGACGGCGTGGTCACCGGCTACGGCACCGTGGACGGACGGCAGGTCTGCGTCTTCGCCCAGGACTTCACCGTCTTCGGCGGCTCCCTCGGCGAGGTCTTCGGCGAGAAGATCGTCAAGGTGATGGACCTGGCCATGAAGATCGGCTGCCCGGTGATCGGCATCAACGACTCCGGCGGCGCCCGGATCCAGGAGGGCGTGGTCAGCCTCGGCCTCTACGGCGAGATCTTCTTCCGCAACGTCCGCGCCTCCGGGGTCATCCCGCAGATCTCGCTGGTGATGGGGCCCTGCGCGGGTGGGGCCGTCTACTCGCCCGCGGTCACCGACTTCACCGTGATGGTCGACCAGACCTCGCACATGTTCATCACCGGGCCCGACGTCATCAAGACCGTCACCGGCGAGGACGTGGGCATGGAGGAGCTGGGCGGCGCCCGCACCCACAACACCCGCAGCGGCAACGCGCACTACCTCGCCAGCGACGAGGAGGACGCGATCGAGTACGTCAAGGCGCTGCTGTCGTACCTGCCCTCGAACAACCTGGACGAGCCGGTCGTCTACGACACGCCCGCCGAGCTGGACGTCACCGACGCCGACCGGGAGCTGGACACCCTGATCCCGGACTCGGCGAACCAGCCGTACGACATGCACCGCGTCATCGAGCACGTCCTCGACGACGGCGAGTTCCTGGAGGTCCAGCCGCTCTACGCGCAGAACATCGTGGTCGGCTTCGGCCGGGTCGAGGGCCGGCCGGTCGGCGTGGTGGCGAACCAGCCCATGCACTTCGCCGGCACGCTGGACATCGCGGCGTCGGAGAAGGCCGCCCGGTTCGTGCGCACCTGCGACGCGTTCAACATCCCGGTGCTGACCTTCGTGGACGTACCGGGCTTCCTCCCGGGCACCGGGCAGGAGTGGGACGGCATCATCCGCCGGGGCGCGAAGCTCATCTACGCGTACGCCGAGGCCACCGTCCCGAAGGTCACCGTCATCACCCGCAAGGCGTACGGCGGGGCGTACGACGTGATGGGTTCCAAGCACCTCGGCGCGGACCTGAACTTCGCCTGGCCGACCGCGCAGATCGCCGTGATGGGCGCGCAGGGCGCCGTGAACATCCTGTACCGCTCGGAACTCGCGAACGCCGAGGACCCGGCCGCGCTGCGCGCCGAGAAGATCGCCGAGTACGAGGACACGCTCGCCAACCCGTACGTCGCCGCCGAGCGCGGGTACGTCGACTCGGTCATCCCGCCGCACGAGACGCGCACCCAGATCGTCCGGGCGCTGCGGGTGCTGCGCACCAAGCGCGAGACGCTGCCGCCGAAGAAGCACGGCAACATCCCGCTGTAGGTGGTGTGGAGGGGCCCCGCCACCGGGTGGCGGGGCCCCTCGCGCTGTGTGGGCTCGCGTCCCGGGCCCGGCAGTCGGCCGGGCGCAGGAGCGCGACGGTCGGCCGGGCGCACGAGCGCGACGGTCGGCCGGGCGCACGAGCGCGGCGGTCGGGCCGGCCCGACGCCCGGGTTCACGGCCCGGCTCAGCAGCCCGGGTTGGCGGCCAGGCACATCCGGCGCGCCGCGACCCCGGCGAGCTGGATCAGTTCCGCCTCGGTGCCCTGCTTGAGGAACAGGACGGTGACCAGGTCGCCGACCCGCACGACGGCCGTGTCGGTCGGCGCCGACGCATCGCCGACCGTCCTGCCGGTCGCCACGTCGCGCGGCGGTGACACGGAGTGGCGGAGCACGGCGGCGTCGTCCCCGGCGAAGCCCCGCCGGACGACCTGCCACCGGTGCACGGCCTCCGCCGTGCCGGTCCGCCCCTTCGCCTCGTACGGTCCGCGGCTGCGCCACTGCGCGCAGGGAGCGAGCATGGCGTCGAGGTCGGTGAAGAAGGTACGGGCCTCCTCCGGCGTCAGCCGGTAGACCTCCTGCACCACCAGGATGTCGGAGAGCCGGTTCTCGCCGCCCCCGGGGCGCTCCCGCAGCAGCGCCTGGGACCGCGACAGCCCCGCGGTCACGAGACTCGCGGGCAGCCCCTGGTCCGTCCGGCACGCGGTCAACTGGGACGAGACCACGACGTCGCCACCGAGGCCGGACTCGCTGAGTTCGACAGTGGTCCGCTGCGGCAGGTCGGCCGACTGCAGCAGCGCGTCCGGGGTGATCTCGGTACGAGGCGGCACGCCGGGAGTCGCGGAGGCGGCGGCCGGCGGCGCCGGGGCGGGGCCGGGGGCGACGAACGCGACCGCGGACCCGCCGGCCAGGGCCAGCAGCACGGTCGCGACCAGCACGTTCCGCCGGGTACGCCGCCGCGCCACGGCCCGGATCTCCTCGGGCGGCGGCCAGCGCACGTCCCGCAGCTCCCGCCGCACCCGTTCGACGAACCTCAGGTCGTCACGCATCAGCGGCCTCCTCCAGGTCAGAGACGGCGAGCAGCCCGGCGAGCGCGGCGCGCCCGCGGGAGAGTCGGGCCTTGACCGTGCCGACCGGGGCGTCGGTCTCCCGGGCGACCTCGGCGACCGGCATGCCGAGCAGGTAGTAGAGCGCGAGGGCGGTCCGCTGCTCCTCGGGCAGGCGGCGCAGGGCGGCCACCACCTCGACGGTCTCGGTGCCCGGCGGCGGGACGGTCTCGGTGGCACCGTGCCGCAGGTACGCGCGGGCGCGGCTGCGCAGGCTCCGCCACCGGCTCACCGCGATCCGCGTGGCCACCACCCGCACCCACGCCTCCGGGTCGTCGTATCCGCTCACCGTCGACCAGCGCTGCCAGGCCCGGATGTACGCCTCCTGCACGGCGTCCTGCGCCTCGGCGAGGTTGCCGGTGAGCACGAAGACGAAGCCGAGCAGCCGTTGCCGGCTGCCCTGGTAGAACTCGTCGAACCCGTCGACGTCCGGCACCTGGTTACCTCCCCCGTGGCGGTCGCAGGGGACACGCGTGGGGCGGTGCCGGCGGTTGCCCGCTCACCCGAGCATTTTCGCCGCCCGGCGCCCGCGACCCGGCGCCCGGCGCCCCCGGCCCGGCGCCCGGCGCGCGCCCGCGGCCCGCCGCCCGTGCACCCCGCCCGCCCCGCTCCTGCCTCAGGCGGTGAGGGGGTTGTCGCGCAGCAGGGGGTCGGCGAGAAGCGTGGCGCCGACGGCCAGCACGGCGAGGTTGACCAGGGCGAAGACGGTGACCCAGAAGAACGCCGGGAACGGGGTGAGCCCGGCGAGCTGGTCGGCGTCCGAGGCGGGCATCCGGCCCCGGGACCGCAGCCGTTGCAGCTCGACCACGGGCCGTATCCCCCCGAGCAGGAGGAACCACACCCCGGTGTACGCGAACGCGGCCTGCACCTGCGGCGAGGCGTACCACGAGACGGCGAGCACCACCCCGCCGGTGACCAGCAGCGACACCACGCCGAACGCGTTGCGGACCATCACGAGCATGGCGAGCAGCAGCACGACGGCCACCCACAGCAGCAGCGTGATGCGGTTGCCGCCGAGCAGCCAGGCACCGGCCAGGCCGATCAGCGGCGGGGCGACGTACCCGGCGAGCAGGGTGAGGACCATGCCGAGCCCGGTGGGTCGCCCGGCGGAGAGGGTGAGCCCCGAGGTGTCCGAGTGCAGCCGGATGCCCCGCAGTCTGCGGCCGGAGAGCAGGGCCACCAGCGCGTGCCCGCCCTCGTGGGCGATGGTGATGGCGTTGCGGGCGATCCGCCACGGCAGGCGGGTGGAGACCACCAGGAGCGCCACGACCCCGGTCACCACGACCAGCAGCGGCGGGGGGTCGGGCTGCGCGCCGAACAGCCGGTCCCACAGGTCGGTCAGCCCGTCGAACGACACCATGGGGCGCGAGCCTACCGGCACGTCGAGCCGGAGACCGACTCCGTGACCCAGCGTGGTACGCCGGGTACGGGCCGTCCAGCGTACGGCTGTCCACCCCACCGCCAATGAAAGTTTCTTTTGATCCCCTTGCGATCTTGGGTGGTTACCTCCAAAGATTTCCATCAATCGATAGGCTCCTTGGAGGCACCCATGTCCCGTACCAGATCACCACTGCGTCGGTTCCTCGCGGCCGGCCTCACCGTCGTCGCCACCGCGGCCGCCGCGCTCGTCGCCACCGCCGTCCCGGCCGCCGCCGCCACCGTGGCGGGCATCGACGTCTCCCGCTACCAGGGCAGCATCAACTGGACCAGCGTCCGCAACGCCGGCATCGAGTTCGCCTTCATCAAGGCCACCGAGGGCACGAGCTACAAGGACCCGAACTTCAACGCCAACTACACGAACGCCTACTACGCCGGCGTCATCCGCGGGGCGTACCACTTCGCCCGGCCGAACATCTCCTCCGGCGCCGTCCAGGCCAACTACCTCGCGTCCAACGGCGGGGCCTGGTCGGCGGACAGCCGTACCCTTCCCGCGGCCCTGGACCTGGAGGCCAACCCCTACAGCGGCGGCTACTGCTACGGCCTCAGCACCACCGCCATGCGCAACTGGGTGCAGGACTTCCTCAACACCTACCGGTCGCGCACCGGCCGCTACGCCGTCATCTACACCACCACGAGCTTCTGGAACCAGTGCACCGGCAGCTGGACCGGGCCGTGGGGCAACCACCCGCTGTGGCTCGCCCGCTGGGCCAGCACGCCCGGCACCCTGCCCGCCGGCGCGCCGTTCTGGAGCTTCTGGCAGTACACGAGCAGCGGCAGCGTTCCCGGCATCAGCGGCGCCGTCGACCGCAACTACTGGAACGGTGACCGCTCCCGGCTGATCGCGCTGGCCAACAACACGGCCTGATCCGCCGATCCGCCTGGGGAGGCAGGTGGCGGCAGCGCGGACCTGTTCCGGCTGCCGCCACGGCTGTCTGTCGGGTCAGGCCCGGCGTCGGTCGAACGGCACCGCGACACGGGCGGGCATCGAGTCCTCGCGGGCGAGGGCGCCGCGCCGGCTCACCAGCCAGGCCCCCGCTCCGGCGACGGTGACGGTCACGACCGTGAGCAGCGCCATGAGCGCCGGCACGCCGACGCTGGCCAGGAGCAGGACCGCGTCGCCGAGCGCGACGAGCATCCACAGCGCCACCCGCGGCCGGCTGTCCCTCCGTCGGCAACCCATGTCGTCCCTCCTTCCGTCGTCGGGGGTACAGATACCCCGCACGACGGAAGGCCATGCGAACGACATTCGCAGTGGTGGGACCTACCGGTCGACGCGGTCCGGCACGAACCGCTTGGTGATCAGGTCGAAGTGGGGGAGGTTGGCCTCCCACTCGTTGGCCGCGACCTCCCACCGGATCGCGTAGCCCCGGTTGCTGGCGGTCACGAAGCCCCGGTTCCGCACGTGGATCCGGGTGCCGTCCCGCGTCTCCAACCAGTCCCAGTCCGCGCACGTGCGGTAGTAGTCGCACCGCTCGATGCTCAGGTACTGGTAGTTCCTGACGATCCCCTTCCGGTACGGCTCCTGCGCCTTCCAGTCGGCGTACGCATCCTTCTTCGGATGATCGGTCCACTGGATGAGCAGCTCTCCCACCCCGTTCGGGTCGGTGAAGATCACAGAGCTGCCGTTCGCCGATCGTCGCCAGCCCTCCGGAATCGGCAGTGCGAAACCGGCAGGGTCCCGGTGCATCCGCCAGCCGGCCGGCAGCGCGCTGGTGTCCGTCGGCGAGGCCGTCGGGGTTGGACTGGCCGTGGCGCTCGGCGCGGCACTGGTCGGGGGCGGTGGGGCCGGTGCGGAGGTCTGCGGTGCGGTCGGCGCGGCCGTGTTGGTGTTGCCGGCCTGGCGAGGGTCGGCGCCCTCGGGGTCGTCGCCGCTGGTCAGCAGCGGCACGATCACCGCGAGGCCCAGCAGGAGTACGACGACCAGCGCGCCGACCAGCAGGTTGCGCCGCCTGCGCTCGGGCGACGTACCGAAGATCGCCGGGATCGACGCCCGCCCCGACGGCCGGTCGGACCCGGTGGCCGTCCCACCGGCGGCGAGGCCCGGCAGCACGGAGGTCGGGGTGACCGGCCGGAACGCGGGAGCGCCCTCCCCCGTCCGCCGCTCGTCGGCCGGTTCCGCCGTGTCCTTCTTGCCGCCGGCCTTCGCCGGGACGTCCACCTTCGCCGTGGCGTCGGCGTCCGCTGCCGGACGGTCGGCGTCCAACGCCCCGGCCGGTCGGTCGGCCTCGCCGGACCCGGCCCGCGCCGGGTCGGCCGTCGTGGCGTCGGTGTCCCCCACCCCCGTCGGCGGGTCGACCTTCGTCGTCGGGTCGGCGTCCGAGGTGGACGACGGGCGGTCGACCTTCCTCGTCGGCTCGGCGTCCGACGTCAGGCCCCGACGGTCCACCTTCGCGGTGGGCGCGGCGTCCGTACCGGCGGGCATCTTCGCGGTGGCGTCCGCCGCGGGGCTCGCCGGAGCCGGCGGCGTCCGAGGGGCCGGTGGGGCCGCTGGCGGCTGGGCCCGCTCGGCCGGGCGCGGGGCCGGCACCACGGTGGGTCGCGGCACGCGCGGACCGTTCGGCCCCGGCCGGCGTACGCCGTCGAGCAGGGAGATGCCGCGGGCCCGCCGGCCGCTGGCGCGGCGCAGCATGCGCTCGGCCACCTCGGCGGTGATGCGCTCGCTCGGGTCCTTGCGGAGCAGGCCCTGCAGCACCGGCTTCAGCGGACCGGCGTTCTTCGGCGGCGGCAACGGTTCCGTGGCGAGCGCCGCCAGGGTGGCGATCGCCGACGGCCGGGCGTACGGCGACTTGCCCTCCACCGCCGCGTAGAGGGTGGCGCCCAGCGACCAGAGGTCGGCCTCCGGCCCGGCCGTGCCGTCGCGCGCCCGCTCCGGCGCGATGTACGCCGGCGAGCCGAGCACCATGCCGGTACGGGTGACGTTCGGGTCGCCGGGGATGGTGGCGAGGCCGAAGTCGGTAAGCACGACCCGGCCGTCGTGGCCGAGGAGCACGTTGCCCGGCTTGACGTCGCGGTGCATCACGCCCGCCCGGTGCGCCGCCTTCAACGCGCCGAGCACACCGAGCCCGATCTCGACGGCGCGGGCCGGTGACACCGGACCGGACTCCGCGATGGTGTCCTGTAACGACTTCGACGGGACGTACTCCATGACGATCCACGGATCGCCGTCGGTGCGCAGCACGTCGAAGATGCGGACGACGTTGATGTGGTTGAGGCGGGCGATCGCGCGCGCCTCCCGCAGCGACCGCTCCCGCATCTCGCGGCGTTCGTCGTCGGTGAGGCTGGGCGGCGGGACCAGTTCCTTGATCGCCACGTCGCGGTGCAGCACCTCGTCGCGCGCCTTCCACACCCGACCCATGCCGCCCTGACCGAGCGGCGAGATGAGCCGGTACCGGTCGGCGACGAGTTGGGGAAGCGCGTTCGACATCGCAGAGACGGTACCCGGCGACGCCGACAGGCACACCGCCGGCACGCCACACTGCGGCGAAGGTCAAGTTCCCCGGCGCGTACGCTGGTCGCATGTCTGCCGAAGAGCCGCTGTTCCGGGTCGTGCGCGGGGTCCCCACCGCGGAGGAACTGGCCGCGCTGGTGGGCGTGTTCGCCGTCCGTACCCGGCCGGCCGTCGCGCCCGCCCCCGTCACGACGTCGGCGTGGGCGCGCAGCGCGCGACCGGCCGGCGTCGGCGCGGTGCCCGGCCCCGGCGCCTGGCGCGCGTCCGGCCTGCCCCGCTGAGGCACCCACACTCGCCTGGCCCGTTCCCTCGTCACTCGCCTGGCCCGTTCCCTCGTCGGCCTGTCGCGGTCGGCGGCGTCCCCGCGTCTCGTCGTTTCGGGGGCTGCCGGTGTCGGCGGTAGCCGTTAACCTCACTCAGGGAGATGGTGCGGTGACGGAATGGGAGGGTCGATGATCCCCGAGGAGGACCGCCCTGCGGCGTGGTTGAACGGCTACGGAAGCATCGACGCCGACATCCGCCAGCTGCGGGAGTTCGCCGACCGGCTCGCGGCCGAGGTGGAACGCCACTACGCGCCCCACCTGTCGTACATCGCCGAGGACGTCACGGCTCCCCTACCCAACCCGTGTGACGCCTTCATCGAGCTCGTCCACTTCCTGCAGGCGCACCACGAGACGCAGCAGGCGAGCGTCGACATGGTGTGGGGTGTCTGCGGGGCCACCGGTCGCCTGGCGGCAGCGGCGGGCACCGTCGCCGACCGGTACGCCGGCAGCGACGCCTTCTCCGCCGCCCGGATCGTCGACGTCGAGCAGGCCCTCGCGAGTCCCGGCACGGCCACGCCCGCCGGTCCACCGTCCGTGGTGCTGCGGGATCCCACCGGTCCCGACGCCGGGCCGGTGGTGCTGCCGTGATCGAGCGGGGCAGCGGCCGCACGTCCGGCCTCACCGACTGGCACCGGATGGACGTGAACAGCATGTGGGCCTGCCTCCAGGACCACGACACCACGAACCACTGGAAGCAGGTCGCCGGCTGGCGGAAGATCTGCGACCTGGCACAGACCCACCTGAGCCGCCTCCGGGAGTACCGGCGCGGCCTCGCCGAAGCGTGGCCCCCGGCCACCAACGCCGCCGCCCGCGCGTACCTCGCCGAACTCGACGAGCTGATCGACAAGGTGCGCCGCACCCACGACGCCGCCGCCGCGAACTACACCGCGCTCGCCGCCGCCACCCAGGCCATCAGCGGCACCCGGGCCCGTCTCAAGACGATCCACGAGGAGTACGCGGCCAAGCTCCAGCAGAAGCAGGCGTACGAGGCGACCGCGGCCGACCCGAAGGCCGCCATGGGCAGCCGCGTACCCGACCGTCCGGTGACGGACGCCGACCTGGAGCAGCTGAACGTCCAGGCGCGCGGCATCATGTACGGCCTCAGCAGCGAACTCCAGCAAGCCCAAGTAACACTCCGCCAGCCCCCGCCACCGCCCAAAACGACCCGACAGCCAACGGATCCTGATGTGTATGCGTCTGACGCGCCTCCCATAGTCCCAGGGATCATCCCGGTACCGCTGCCCAACGACGCGCCTCCGCCTGGGAGGCTTTCCGGTCCTGGCAAAGAGTTCGCAGCTGCACCGGCCTCATTTACAAGCGGGCCGGTTCTAGGGGGCGTCGCGACCAGCGGGCCAGCGCTGTCGGCGGGATCTGGACTTGCTAGTCCCACGCCCGTCGCACCGCAGGCGCCCGTGACCGCTTCTGCTGCGGGCACCCCAACTTCAGGCGCACTCCCATCTAACTCGGCAGTGTGGTCATCCCTGCCGAGGACGACACCTGAGTCGAATAGAAGACCAGCCGGGCTATCTCGGGGAGGACCAGCCACACCTAGCGTGGGCCCCTCAGCACAACCGCGCGCAACACCGCATGGTGAAGTCATCGGGACCACCCCCGGAACGACTACGAGCGATCCAGCGAATAGGGCCAGCCAACCACGTCACGTAAACCCGATCGGCGGTGTAATCGGCGGGGGCGGAGCCGGCACAGCGCCGGCCGGCGCCGCCGGATCACGCCCGGGTGGCGGCAGGGTGAACTCCGGGGTACCGCCAGTCGGTGGTTCGCCGCAGATGTTGCCTAATCGGCCGAACGGCCAGGACTCGGATGGACGGCATCGCCGATGGGATCCGGATCAGCCTTGGGAGACAGACCGAGGCGTACCGCCAGTTGTCCTCCCTCCAGACCAGGAAGGACCCATAGACCCCGGCCCAGCCATCGGCTTGACGCGTTGAGAGCAATCCTTTCCGCAGCGTTCGCGGTTGTAATATCGCTCACCGCACCCACGCCTTTGGCTTCAGCCTCGAGCAACCCGTCCTCGGAATCAGATTTGACCGACGACGCAGTCCGGGTCAGGCGGGACCAGTGGCACTTGCACTATCTTCGCATTAATGAAGCCCACTCCATTAGCGAAGGCGACGGGGTTATCGTCGCCGTGCCCGATACAGGGGTCGACTTGCATCCCGATCTGCGAAATAACGTTCTACCCGGTGCCGATATGGTCGAAGGTGGCAGTGGGGATGGGCGTCGAGATCGAGACAGCCACGGCACCTCAATGGCTGGCCTCATAGCCGCTCACGGTCGGACCAACGGCCGCGGCGCTTTGGGCGTGGCGCCACGTGCCAAAATCCTTCCGATATTCGATAGCCCCCACAATGGGACTGGGAGTCCGGATGCTTTGGCTTCAAGCATTGACTTCGCGATCTCCCACGGAGCCGACGTAATTAGTATCTCTGCGGTCGCAGGCGCCAGTCCGCGTCTACAGCGAGCGTTGTCCCATGCACGCGATGCGGACGTTGTCGTTGTGGCAGCTGCCGGTAACAGACCCGAAGACACTTCCGTCCGATATCCCGCGGCTGAGGAGGGCGTAATCGCCGTAGGCGGAATCGATCGCCAAGGACGACGCGCATCCGTATCGGTCACGGGACCTCTCCTCGATGTGGCTGCGCCCGCAGTGGACATCTACAGCACCAGTCACGACGGGAAGTACTCCAAGGGAACAGGGACGTCCAGCGCCACGGCGATTGTCGCTGGGGCGGTTGCGTTGATCCGCTCGAAGTACCCGCACCTGCCGGCACGGGAAGTCGTGCACCGGTTGACCGCCACGGCTGTCGACAAGGGACCGCCCGGTCGTGACGACGAGTACGGCTACGGCGTCATCGACATTGTTGCGGCGCTGACTGCGGACGTACCGCCGCTGGGCTTCGAATCGGCGACGGCGAGTGCGCCGGCCGGTGACGGTCCGAGCGCTCCGGCGGCGGCACCCGGCGATGAGGCGGCCAGCGATCGGGCTGCCACGGTTCGGGGACTAGTGACGCTCGGCGTGATCGTGGCAGCGGGCGTGACCTGGACCATCGTCGTGCGGCGGCGGCGCCGCGACGCCCCGCCGCCTCGCATCAGCCGCTGACGCCTGCCACGTGCCACAACTTCATGGAAAGTGTCCCCTCGTGCCCCGTCGGAGGCACCAATATCCATGAAGTTGCGCGCTCCAACGCGGGCGCTCTAACGCGCGCACTCCAACCGCGCGCTCCAACCGTGCGCTCCAACCCTGCGCGCCCCACCCCGCCGCGCCCGACCGCGCCCACAGGCACCGGCACCGCCCTGCGAGCATCCGCGACCGGTGACCACGTGTCCTCGGGGACGGCGGCCAACCGGTAACGTCGGCGGGGTGCGTGATCAGACGACGCTCCGCCTCGTGCTCGCCTCGGCGAGCCCCGCCCGCCGCAAGATCCTGCAGGCCGCCGGCATCGAGCCGGACGTGCTGGTCAGCGGCGTCGACGAGTCGCTGGTGGTGACCGAGCGGGCCGACGAGCTCTGCCTCGAGCTGGCCCGGCTGAAGGCGCAGGCGGTGCTCACCCGGCTGCGGCCCGCCGGCGACGAACGGACGTTGGTGATCGGCTGCGACTCCGTACTCGAGTTCGAGGGCGAGACCTACGGCAAGCCGGCCGACCCCGCGGACGCCACCCGGCGCTGGCAGCGGATGCGCGGCCGCAGCGGCGTGCTCCACAGCGGGCACTGCCTCATCGACGCGACGGCCGGGCGGCGGGCCGAGGCCGTCGCCTCCACCGTCGTCCACTTCGCCGACGTCACCGACCAGGAGATCGACACGTACGTCGCCACCGGGGAGCCGCTCGCGGTGGCGGGCACCTTCACGATAGACGGGCTGGGCGGCCCGTTCGTGGAGCGGATCGAGGGCGACCCGAGCACGGTCATCGGGCTCTCGCTGCCGCTGCTGCGCCGGCTCCTCGCCGAGCTGGACCTGTCGATCACCGACCTGTGGACGAAGGTCGCGCCCGGCGGCCAGTCGATCGAGCCGCTCGGTTAGCGTCCATCCATGACGACCAAGTCGATCCCGCTCACCGACGAGCTGCACGCGTACCTCGTGGCGCACGGCTCGCCACCCGACGAGATCATCCGTGACCTCGCGGAGGAGACCCGGGCCGTCCTGCCGGACCGGGCGAGCATGCAGATCGCACCGGAGCAGGCGGCGTTCCTCACGTTCCTCACCCGGCTGCTCGGCGTACGGCAGGCGGTGGAGGTGGGCACGTTCACCGGCCTCTCCTCCCTGGCTATCGCCCGGGGCCTGGCCGACGGTGGCCGTCTCACCTGCTTCGACATCTCCGAGGAGTACACCGGGATCGCCCGCCGCTACTGGGAACGGGCCGGGGTGGACGACCGGATCGAGCTGCGCATCGGTCCCGCCGGTGAGACGCTGCGCGAGCTGCCGCACGAGCGGTACCTGGACTTCGCGTTCATCGACGCCGACAAGACCGGCTACCCGATCTACTGGGCGGAGCTGGTGCCGCGGATGCGACCGGGCGGGGTGATCGCCGTCGACAACGTGTTGCGCGGCGGCCGTGTCATCGCCCCGCAGAGCGCCGACGACCGCGCCATCGCCGCGTTCAACGACGAGGTACTCGCCGACGTCCGGGTCGACGCCGTCATGCTGCCCATCGCGGACGGGCTGACGCTCGCCCGCGTCCACTGACACAGCTCACAGCACTGCCCGCGCCCACACCGGCGACCTCGTCCGCAGGGACGGTCGGGGTGTCGGACCTCGTCCGACACCCCGACGTCGACGAACTCGCGCGGCTCACCCCGCGCGGCCCCGGCAACGGCGCGCGGCCAGGCGCCACGCACGCCACCGGCGCCGCCGCACGCACCGGCCAGGCCGCCACACCACGCTGGCGCACGGACCGGCCAAGCCACGACACCACGGACCGGCCGAGCGGCGGCACGACGCGACCTGGCCGCGCCGCCGCACCCACCGGCCGAGCGGCGGCACGACGCGACCTGGCCGCGCCCGCCCGGACCGGCCGGGTCGCGTCAGCGCACGCTACGGGCGAACTGGCGGGCCGCCCAGTAGACGCCCAGTGCGGCGAGCACGGCGATGATGGTCAGCCCCTGCCACACCTTGTCGTTGCCGAGGTCGCCGGCGAAGAGTGCCCGGGTGCCGTCGACCGCCCAGGAGAACGGGTTCCAGTCGGCGATGCCCTGCAACCAGCCGGGCGCGAAGCTGAGCGGCAGCAGGATGCCGGAGAGCAGGAGCACCGGCTGGGCCACGGTGTTCATGAGCGGGGCGAGGGCGTCCTCGCTCTTGACCTTCAGCGCGACGCCGTAGGAGACGGCCGAGGTCATGAGCGCGATGAGGGCCAGCATGAGGTACGCCAGCAGCAGGTCGCCGAGGACCACCCGCAGGTCGAACAGCAGGGCGAGCAGCGTGATGATGACCGCCTGCACGATCAGCGAGACGACGTCGCGCAGGGAACGGCCGAGCAGCAGGGCGAGCCGGCTGACCGGCGTCACCCGGGACCGCTCGATGACCCCGGCGCGCAGCTCGGCGATGAGGCCGAAGCCCTGGAACAGGCCGCCGAAGATGGCCAGCAGCACGAGCAGGCCGGGCACGAAGATCTTGTAGGCCTCGGCCTGGGTCGGCGCGTTGAGCGCCGGCTTGAGCAGCGGGGCGAAGAGCAGCAGGTACATCACCGGCTGGAAGACGCCGACGAAGACCCACACGGGGTTGCGGGTGAGCAGTTGGAACTGGCGCTGGAAGATGAGCCAGGTGTCGCGGGCGAGCTTCATGGTCGGTCTCCGGGTGGTCAGGACTCGCGCAGCGAGCGGCCGGTCTTGGTGAGGAAGACGTCGTCCAGGCTGGGCCGGTGCAGCTCGATCGAGTGCAGCGCGAGGCCCGCCTGGTCCAGCCGCCGGAGGATCTGCGGGATCGCCGTGGCGCCCTCCTCGACGTACAGCCGCAGGCCGCCGTCGTCGACGGTCTCCAGCTTCCGGACGTACGCCTCGCCGTCGAGCGCCTGGGCGGCCTGGGGGGTGGTCGTGATGTCGAGGCCGACCTGCACGACGTCCCCGGAGATCTCCCGCTTGAGGTCGGCCGGGGTGCCCTCGGCGACCACCTCGCCGTGATCCATGATCGCGATCCGGTCGCAGAGCGCGTCCGCCTCGTCGAGGTAGTGCGTCGTGATGAAGACGGTCATGCCGTCGGTGCGCAGCCGGCGGATCTCGTCCCACATGTGCGCGCGGCTCTGCGGGTCGAGGCCGGTGGTCGGCTCGTCGAGGAAGACGATCTTCGGCTCGTGGATGATGCCGAGGGCGATCTCGACGCGCCGCCGCTGGCCGCCGGAGTAGGTCTTGCACTTGCGGTCGGCGAACTCGGCGAGCTGGAAGGCCTCCAGCGCGCGGCTGGCACGCTGGCGCGCCTCGGCCTTGCCGATGCCGTAGAGCCGGGCCTGGAGCACCAGCTCCTCGCGGGCGGTGGACTCGTCCCAGGTGCTGCCGCCCTGGGCGACGTAGCCGATGCGGCGGCGCACCTCGCCCGGCGCCTTGCGAAGGTCGGCGCCCGCGATGGTCGCCTCGCCGCCGTCGGGCTCGATGAGGGTGGCCAGCATCCGCAGGGTGGTGGTCTTGCCGGCGCCGTTCGGGCCGAGGAAGCCGAAGATCTCTCCCTCGGCGACCGAGAGGTCGACACCCCGCACCGCTTCGACGGTCTTCGTCTCCCGCCCCGCACGGGAGCGGAAGGACTTGCGTAACCCTCTGGTCTGGATCATGCGTGCTCCTGGTCGTCCGGGCCGGCGCGGCCGGCCACGGGTCCGCTGGAAGCCCGCCGCACGGCGCGCTCCCCCGTTCGTTGCGGGAAGCAGGCTAACGCGATATAGCTTTTTTGGTCAACGTTGATTATTCCGCTTGGGACGGATGCTCCGGCAGCCGCTGCTCCCACCCGGACCAACCCTCCGCCCGTTCGAGTCCAGCAGGCAGGTACGACACACCGGATTCGATCCGTTCGGCCACGCGCTCGCACCAGGCGATCTCCGCGTCCGCCCGGGCCGTCCAGAGCTCGAACATCCATCCGACGTGGACCGGCTTGGTCTCACGCATCCAGTCCGACTCCAGCGACGTACGCATCCAGGCGACACCGGCCCGGAGCAGGTTCGCCCGGTTCCGCAGCGCGGCCGCGGCCTCCTCCCGCGGCATCGCCGGCAGGAACGAGAAGGCCGCCGCGAACGGGTCCGGTGGCTCGTGCAACTGCCACCAGAGTCCCCTCAGCATCGACTCGAACTCCGCCTGCCCCTTCTCGGTGATCTCGTAGGTCGTACGGGCCGGACGTCCACCCACCTGCTCGGTGGCCACCGCCCGGAGAAGGCCCTCCTCGGTGAGCTTCCGCAGGGCGTGGTAGATCGAGCCGGGCTGCACGTTGGCCCACTTGTCGGCGCTCCAGCTGAGCAGCTCGCGGCGCACGTCGTAGCCGTGCACCGGCTGCATCCACCGGACCAGGCCGAGAATCATCATGCGAGTGGCAGACACCTCGCAAGCGTAATAAGCAAGTTTGACTAAGACGCGAGGTGACCGTGTGCCATCCCACACTGAGCGATCGTTAGGGCCGATCGGGCGGCCATTAAACTCCCGGGCAACGACCTCCCGGGAGGAGCCCCCACGGTGCGCAAGGTACTCATCGCCAACCGCGGCGAGATCGCCGTACGCGTCATCCGCGCCTGCCGCGACGCCGGCCTGGAGAGCGTCGCGGTGTACGCCGACTCCGACCGGAACGCGCTGCACGTCACGCTCGCCGACGAGGCGTACGCCCTGGGGGGCGACACGGCGGCGGACAGCTACCTGCGGATCGACAAGCTCGTCGACGTGGCCGCGAAGTCCGGCGCGGACGCCGTCCACCCCGGGTACGGCTTCCTCTCCGAGAACGCGGACTTCGCCCAGGCCGTCATCGACGCCGGGCTGACCTGGATCGGCCCGACGCCCCAGGCGATCCGCGACCTCGGTGACAAGGTGACGGCCCGGCACATCGCCCAGCGCGCCGGCGCTCCCCTGGTGCCCGGCACCCCCGACCCGGTCGGCAGCGCCGACGAGGTGATCGCGTTCGCCGTCGACCACGGCCTCCCGGTCGCCATCAAGGCCGCCTTCGGCGGCGGCGGGCGCGGGCTCAAGGTGGCCCGGACCATGGAGGAGATCCCGCAGCTGTTCGAGTCGGCCACGCGCGAGGCGATCGCCGCGTTCGGCCGGGGCGAGTGCTTCGTCGAGCGTTACCTGGACAAGCCCCGCCACGTCGAGGCGCAGGTGCTGGCCGACCAGCACGGGAACGTGATCGTGGTGGGCACCCGGGACTGCTCGTTGCAGCGGCGGCACCAGAAGCTGGTCGAGGAGGCGCCCGCGCCGTTCCTCACCGACGCGCAGCGGACCCAGATCCACGAGAGCGCCAAGGCGATCTGCCGGGAGGCCGGCTACCACGGCGCCGGCACGGTCGAGTACCTGGTGGGCGCCGACGGCACCATCTCCTTCCTGGAGGTCAACACCCGGCTCCAGGTCGAGCACCCGGTGACCGAGGAGACCTCCGGGATCGACCTGGTACGCGAGCAGTTCCGCATCGCCGACGGGGAGAAGCTGCGGTTCACCGAGGACCCGACGCCGCGGGGGCACTCCATCGAGTTCCGCATCAACGGCGAGGACCCGGGCCGCAACTTCCTGCCGGCCCCCGGCACGATCACCGAGCTGCGGCTGCCGAGCGGCCCCGGCGTCCGCGTGGACGGCGGCTTCTCGGCCGGCGACGTCATCGGCGGGAACTTCGACTCGCTGCTGGCCAAGGTGATCATCACCGGCGAGACCCGGACCGAGGCGCTGGAGCGGGCCCGCCGCGCCCTCGACGAGATGGTGGTCGAGGGAATGGCGACCGCCCTGCCGTTCCACCGGCTGGTGGTCCGCGACCCGGCCTTCACGGCCGAGCCGTTCACCGTGCACACGCGGTGGATCGAGACCGAGTTCGACAACACCGTTCCGCCGTTCACCCCCACCGCCGTCCCGGCCGCCGAGCCGGCCGAGCGCGAGACCGTCGTGGTCGAGGTGGGTGGCAAGCGGCTGGAGGTCACCCTCCCCGCCGGCCTCGGCGCCGGTACGGTCGCCGCGGCCCCCGCCGCGCGCAAGCCCGCCCGCCGGGGCGGCGGCGCCAAGGCCGGCGCCACGGTCAGCGGTGACACGCTCACCTCGCCCATGCAGGGCACGATCGTCAAGATCGCCGTGGCGGACGGGGACACCGTCGCCGAGGGTGACCTCGTCGTGGTGCTCGAGGCGATGAAGATGGAGCAGCCGCTGCACGCGCACAAGGCCGGCACGGTGAGCGGGCTGACCGCCGAGGTGGGTGCCGTGATCACCGCCGGCGCGCCGATCTGCACGATCTCCTGACGGCGGTCAGCGGAGGGCGCCGGCGGCCACCTCGCGTACGGCGGCGGTGAGGGCGTTCAGCGCCGCCGACTCCAGCCGCCAGTGCTGCCAGTGGAGCGGGACGTCCGCCTGCCGGCCGGGGGCGATGTCGACGCAGCGCCCGGAGGCCAGGTCGTCCTCGGCGATCTGCTCGGGCACCAGCCCCCAGCCGAGGCCCAGCCGGATGACCTCGCTGAACGCCGGCACCGACGGCACGTAGTGCACGGGCGGGTCGAGCGTCCGCCCGGTCACCGTACGGATGAAGCGGTGCTGCAACCGGTCCTTGCGGTCGAAGACCACGACGGGCGCGCCGGCCAGTGCCGCGGGGGTGAGCCCGTCGGCGAAGTGGGCCGCCGCGAACTCGGGCGTGGCCAGGGCCCGGTAGCGCATGGCGCCGAGCCGGCGTACCCGGCAGCCCTGGACCGCCTCCCGCTGCGCGGTCACGGCCGCCGTCACGACACCGTCCCGCAGCAGCTCGGCGGTGTGGTCCTGGTCGTCCTGGCGGATGTCGAAGGACAGCTCGAACCCCCGCGGCAGCCGGGCGAGCGCCGCCGGGAACCAGGTGGCGAGCGAGTCGGCGTTCACGACGACGGCGAGCCGGGTCCGCGCTCCGCCGCCGGTGAGGGGGCCGCGCGCGTCGGCCAGGGCCTCCCGTTCCAGGAGTACGAGTTGCCCGGCGAGACGCAGCAGCGGGGCGCCCGCCGCCGTGGCCGCGCAGGGGCGGGCCCGCCGGACGAGCACCTGACCGACGGTCTCCTCCAGGGCCTTGACCCGCTGGCTCACGGCGGACGGGGTGATGTGCAGCAGCCGGGCCGCGGCCTCGAAACTGCCCTCGGAGACCACCGCGGCGAGCGTACGCAGCTGGGTCGAGTCGAGGCCGTCCATCAGTTCAGCTTAATCGACCTCAAAATCTTTAGTTCGACTGAAGGTCGGTCGTCTCCTACCGTCGGTGCGTGCTCAGTTCCGCCGTCGCCGGCTTCTCGGTCTCCATCGCCCTGATCGTCGCCATCGGGGCACAGAACGCCTTCGTCCTGCGCCAGGGGCTGCGCCGCGAGCACGTCGTACCCGTCGTCCTCACGTGCGCCGCCTCGGACGCGCTGCTCATCGGCGCGGGCATCGCGGGCGTCGGCACGCTGGTGACCGGTCGACCCGTGCTGCTCACCGCGATCCGCTGGGGCGGCGCCGCGTTCCTGCTCTGCTACGCGGTCCTCGCCGCCCGCCGCGCCCTGCGTCCCGGTGCGCTGCTGCCGACCGAACGACCGCCGGCGACCCTGGGCGCGACCCTGGCGGCCTGCCTCGCCTTCACCTACCTGAACCCGCACGTCTACCTGGACACCGTGCTGCTCCTCGGCGGGATCGCGCAGCAGCATCCGCACCGCTGGGTGTTCGGCGTGGGCGCGGCCCTGGCCAGCGCCGTCTGGTTCACCGCGCTCGGCGTCGGCGCGCACCGGCTCGCGCCGCTGCTGGCGCGTACGACCGCCTGGCGGCTGCTCGACGGCGTGATCGCCCTGCTGATGGCCGTGCTCGCGGTGGCGCTGCTGGCCGGCTGAGCAGCCGGCGCCGGTCACGCGGGCAGCACCGCCCGCCGGAGGTGTTTTCCGCTACCAGCGGCGGCACGATGGGCGCACGGCGGGAATGATGTGCGGGTGCGGTTCCTACACGGCGCGGTTCCCGCGCACGACCTGACCTACAACGACGTCTTCATGGCGCCGTCCCGTTCCGACCTGGGCTCGCGGCTCGACGTCGACCTCGCCACCAGCGACGGCACGGGCACCACCATCCCGCTCGTGGTGTCGAACATGACGGCCGTGTCCGGCCGGCGGATGGCGGAGACGGTGGCCCGGCGCGGCGCCATCGCGGTCATCCCGCAGGACATCCCGATCGACGTGGTGGCGAACGTGGTGGCCTGGGTCAAGCAGCGGCACCTGGTGTACGACACGCCGATCACGCTCGGTCCCACGGACACCGTCGGGGACGCCATCCACCTGCTGCCGAAGCGCGCGCACGGCGCGGTCATCGTGGTGGACGACGCCGGCCGGCCCCTCGGCGTGGTCACCGAGGCGGACACCGTGGGAGTGGACCGCTTCGCCCAGCTGCGGCACGTGATGTCGACCGAGCTGCACACGGTGCCCGCGGACGCGGACCCGCGTACCGGGTTCGACCGGCTCTCCGCCGGCCGCCGCCGGCTCGCCCCGGTGGTCGACCCGGACGGGCGGCTGGTCGGCGTGCTCACGCGGCAGGGCGCGCTGCGGGCCACCCTCTACCGGCCGGCGCTCGACGACCGGGGACGCCTGCGGATCGCCGCGGCGATCGGCATCAACGGGGACGTCACCGGCAAGGCCGCCGCGCTGCTGGAGGCGGGCGTGGACACCCTCGTGGTGGACACGGCGCACGGCCACCAGGAGCGGATGATCTCGGCGCTGCGGGCCGTCCGCACGCTCGACCCGGGCGTCCCGGTGGCGGCCGGCAACGTGGTCACGGCCGAGGGCGTACGCGACCTCATCGAGGCCGGCGCCGACATCATCAAGGTCGGCGTCGGACCGGGCGCCATGTGCACGACCCGGATGATGACCGGCGTCGGGCGACCCCAGTTCTCGGCCGTGCTCGACTGCGCGGCCGCCGCCCGGGCGCTCGGCCGGCACGTCTGGGCCGACGGCGGCGTGCGGCACCCGCGGGACGTCGCGCTCGCGCTCGCCGCCGGCGCCTCGAACGTGATGATCGGCTCCTGGTTCGCCGGCACCTACGAGTCCCCCGGCGACCTCTACACCGACCCGGACGGGCGTCGGTACAAGGAGAGCTTCGGCATGGCGTCGGCCCGGGCGGTCAGCGCGCGCACGGCCGACGACAGCCCGTACGATCGGGCCCGCAAGGCGGTCTTCGAGGAGGGCATCTCGACGGCCCGGATGTACCTCGACCCGAACCGGCCGGGGGTCGAGGATCTGATCGACGAGATCATCGCGGGCGTGCGCAGCGCCTTCACGTACGCGGGCGCGCGCAACCTCACGGAGTTCCACGAGCGGGCCGTGGTCGGCGTGCAGAGCGCGGCCGGCTACACCGAGGGGATGCCGCTGCCGACCAGCTGGTGAGGCGCGACGCACGGCGGCCGCCGGTCCGGCGCGCAGCCGGCCGGCGGCCGCCTGCGCGGAGGCGCTCGGCGCCCCGGCGCGGAACCGGCCGGCCGCCCCGGCGGGCAGGCGCCCGCTACTCGAACAGCCGGCGGATCACGACCCGGGCGGCCTCCCGCGGGTCGCCGCCCAGGCGGTCCGGCAGCGCCCCGGCCAGCCAGAGCGTGGCGAAGCCGTGCACGATCGACCAGGCGGCGAGGGAGTCCCGCCCGGGATCGCCCGGTCCACCGTCGCGCGCCGACAGGCCGGCCACCCGCTCGCGGAGGACGTCGCCGGCCCGGGTGCTGGCCGCGCGTACCTCCGGGTCGTCGGCCCGGTAGAGGTCGGGGCGGAACATCACCTCGAAGTGCGCGCGGTGCCGGACCGCGAAGTCGACGTACGCGACGCCGGCCTCGAGGAGGTCGTCCCCGGCACGGCGCAGCCGGTCGGCGAGCAGGTCGAAGCCCTGGACGGCGAGCGCGGTGAGCAGGCCGGCCTTGTCGCGGAAGTGGTGCGCGGGCGCGGCGTGCGAGACGCCGGCCCGCCGGGCCAGGTCGCGCAGGCTGAGCGCGGCGGGGCCGGACTCGCCGATCACCTCCACCGCCGCGTCGAGCAGTGCGCGGCGCAGGTCGCCGTGATGGTAACCACGCGTCGGAGTCATGCGGCGAGCATATCTTGCCATTGACAAGATGCCGCTCCGGCACGCAATCTTGTCACCGACAAGTTTTACCCCCGCGAGGAGGACTCCGTGGCACCCCTGATCGCACTCGTCGCCGGCACCGTGCTGGCCCGGATCGCCGGCCTCGTCGGGGTCGACCCCCTGGACGCCTGGCCGCCCGCCCTCCGGGTCGGCCTGGCCCTGATGTTCGTGCTCACCGGATTCGCGCACTTCGCCGAGCCGCGCAGGTCCGGCCTGATCGCCATGGTGCCGCCCCGGCTGCCCCGCCCGGGCCTGCTCGTCACCGTGACCGGCGTCCTGGAACTGGCGGGCGCGGCGGCGCTGCTCGTCCCGGCCACGGCCCGGTGGGCGGCCGCCGCGCTCGGGCTGCTGATGATCGCCATGTTCCCGGCGAACGTCTCGGCGGCCCGCCGCCGGCTCACCCTCGCCGGCCAGCCGGTCACGCCGCTGGTCCCGCGTACGGCACTGCAGGTCCTGTTCGTGACGGCGGCCGCCGTTATTTCGTTTGGCCCCTGACGATCAGGGAGCTAATCTACCTCCCGTGGATCTCGTAACCCTCCGCGACGTGCCGATGGGCCGGCTCGTCGCGCTCGCCGGTCACGTGGTCAGCCAGCGCTGGAACCGCTTCCTCGCGGAGAGGTTCAACCTCACCCAGGCCGGCATGGTCACGCTCATGACGCTCGCCCACCAGGGCCCGCTCCCGCACCGCGAGGTGGCCCAGCGGTGCTTCGTGCGGCCCGCCACGCTGACCGGGATCGTCGACACCCTGGAACGTGACGGGCTCGTCGAGCGGCAGCGCGACGACAACGACCGGCGCAGCGTGCGCCTCGCCGTCACCCCCGCCGGGCGGGAACGGGTGGCGGCGCTCACCGCCCTCATCCGCTCCGGGAGGCCCCTCACCTCCGTGGACGCCGACCCCGCGAAGGCGGCCGTGATCCGCGAGTTCCTGCTGGAGGTCATCGGTAGTGGAGAGGACCCGCGTATGACCGAACCCACCGACGAGCCGGGAGGTCCGCGGTGCTGATCCGACTGCTCCGCGACCACCTGCGCCCGTACCCGAAGCCGCTCGCCGCGGTGGTGCTGCTCCAGTTCGTCGGCACCATGGCGTCGCTCTACCTGCCGAGCCTGAACGCCGACATCATCGACCGGGGCGTGGCCGTGGGCGACACCGGCTACATCGTGCGGACCGGCGGCTGGATGCTGCTGGTCAGCCTCGTCCAGATCGTCTGTTCGATCGCCGCCGTCTACCTCGGCGCCCGCACCGCCATGGGCTTCGGCCGGGACGTCCGGGCCGCGATCTTCCGCCACGTGAACCGCTTCTCCGCCCGCGAGGTCGCCCACTTCGGCGCGCCCTCCCTCATCACCCGTTCCACCAACGACGTCCAGCAGGTGCAGATGCTCGTGCTGCTGAGCTGCACGATGCTGGTGGCCGCACCGATCATGAGCGTCGGCGGCGTCGTGATGGCCCTGCGGGAGGACCTGGGGCTCTCCTGGCTGATGCTCGTCTGCGTACCGGTGCTCGCCGTCACGCTCGCGCTCGTCATCCGGCGCATGGTGCCCGGGTTCCGGCTCATGCAGACCCGGATCGACGCGGTGAACCGGGTGCTGCGGGAGCAGATCACCGGCATCCGGGTGGTCCGGGCGTTCGTCCGGGAGCCGTACGAGACGCGGCGCTTCGGGACGGCCAACGCCGAACTGACCGACACCGCCCTGCGGGTCGGCCGGCTCATGGCGTTGATCTTCCCGGTGGTGATGCTGGTGCTCAACGTCTCCAGCGTCGCCGTGCTCTGGTTCGGCGCCCAGCGCGTCGACTCCGGGGCCATCCAGGTCGGCGCGCTGACCGCGTTCCTCCAGTACCTTATGCAGATCCTGATGGCCGTCATGATGGCCACCTTCATGCTCATGATGGTGCCCCGGGCCGCCGTCTGCGCCGAGCGCATCGTCGACGTGCTGGACACCGACACGTCCGTGGTGCCGCCCACGACACCGGTCGCCGAGGTGCCGACCCGGGCCGAGTTGGAGCTGCGCGACGTGCGCTTCCAGTACCCGGGCGCGGCCGAGCCGGTGCTGCGGGACATCTCCTTCCGGGTGACGCCGGGCACCACCACGGCGATCATCGGCAGCACCGGGGCGGGCAAGACCACCCTGCTGTCGCTCATCCCGCGCCTGGTCGACGTCACCGCCGGCGCCGTCCTGGTCGACGGAATCGACGTACGCGACCTGAAGCCGGAGGACCTGTGGCGCCGCATCGGGCTGGTGCCGCAGCGGCCGTACCTGTTCACCGGCACGGTGGCGAGCAACCTGCGCTACGGCAACCCGGACGCGACCGACGACGAGCTCTGGGCCGCGCTGGAGATCGCCCAGGCCGCCGACTTCGTGGCCGGCATGCCGGGCGGGCTGGAGGCCCCGATCGCGCAGGGCGGCACCAACGTGTCCGGCGGCCAGCGCCAGCGACTCGCCATCGCCCGGGCCCTGGTCCGGAAACCGGAGATCTACCTGTTCGACGACTCGTTCTCCGCGCTCGACCTGGGCACCGACGCGCGGTTGCGGGCGGCCCTGCGGCCGGTCACCGCGGACGCCGCCGTGGTGATCGTGGCCCAGCGGGTCTCCACGATCGTCGACGCCGACCAGATCATCGTGCTCGAGGACGGGGGAGTCGTCGGGATGGGACGACACGAGGAACTGTTGGACAGCTGCCCGACGTACGCCGAGATCGTCGCCTCGCAGCAGACGGCGGAGGTGCCGGCATGAGCGAGCGCAGCGCGGCCGTACCCGCGCAGAAGCCGGCCGGCGACGGGCGGACGCCGCGGCGGCTGCCCGGCGGTCACCGTGGCGGCGGTCCGTTCGGCGCCGGCATGCCCGCGGAGCGGTCGATGAACTTCGGGCCGTCGGCGCGGCGGCTGCTCGGGCGGCTGCGGCCGCACCGGCTCCAGCTCAGCGCGATCATCGCGCTCGCCGTGCTGAGCGTGGGTCTCAGCGTCATCGGGCCGAAGGTGCTCGGCCACGCCACCGACCTCATCTTCACGGGGGTGATCGGTCGCCAGCTTCCGGCGGGCTCCACCACCGAGCAGGCCGTCGCGGCGGCCCGCGCCAGCGGCAACGATGCCTTCGCCGACATGCTGGCGCGGATGGACCCGGTGCCCGGCGCCGGCATCGACTTCGACGCGCTGGGGCGGGTGCTGCTGCTGGCGCTGGCCCTCTACCTGGCCGCGAGCCTGCTCATGTGGTGGCAGGGCTGGCTGCTCAACGGCGTGGTGCAGCGGACCGTACGCAAGCTGCGCGCCGACGTGGAGGACAAGCTCAACCGGCTGCCGCTGCCCTACTTCGACAAGCAGCCGCGGGGCGAGCTGCTGAGCCGGGTCACCAACGACATCGACAACATCTCGCAGAGCCTCCAGCAGACGCTCAGCCAGCTCCTCACGTCGCTGCTCACCGTGGTCGGCGTGCTCGGCATGATGTTCTGGATCTCGCCGTTGCTGGCGCTGGTGGCGCTGGTCGCCGTGCCGCTGTCGGTGCTCGTGACGCAGCGCATCGCCAAACGGTCGCAGAAGCAGTTCATCGCCCAGTGGACGCACACCGGGGAGTTGAACGGCCAGATCGAGGAGGCGTTCACCGGCCACGAGCTGGTGAAGGTCTTCGGACGGCAGCGCGAGGTCGAGGCCGCGTTCACCGAGAAGAACGAGCAGCTGTTCAAGGCCAGCTTCGGCGCGCAGTTCATCTCCGGGATCATCATGCCGTCGATGATGTTCATCGGGAACCTGAGCTACGTGGCCATCGCCGTGGTCGGCGGGCTGCGGGTCGCGTCCGGCGCCATGAGCCTCGGCGACGTGCAGGCGTTCATCCAGTACTCGCGGCAGTTCACGCAGCCGCTGACCCAGGTGGCGTCGATGGCCAACCTGCTCCAGTCGGGCGTGGCCTCGGCGGAACGGGTCTTCGCCGTCCTCGACGCCGAGGAGCAGAGCCCCGACCCGGCCGAACCCGCCCGTGTGACGCAGCCGCGCGGCCGGGTCGAGTTCTCGCACGTGTCGTTCCGCTACGAGCCGGACAAGCCGCTGATCGAGGACCTGTCGCTGGTCGCCGAGCCGGGCCACACCGTGGCGATCGTCGGTCCGACCGGCGCCGGCAAGACCACGCTGGTCAACCTGATCATGCGCTTCTACGAGCTGGACGCCGGCCGCATCACCCTCGACGGCGTGGACATCACCACGATGCGCCGCGACGACCTGCGCGGCCGGATCGGGATGGTGCTGCAGGACACGTGGCTGTTCGGCGGCACGATCCGGGACAACATCGCCTACGGCCGCCCGGACGCCACGGAGGAGGAGATCATCGCCGCCGCGCGGGCGACGTTCGTGGACCGCTTCGTCCGCAGCCTGCCGGACGGCTACGACACGGTCATCGACGAGGAGGGGAACAACGTCAGCGCGGGCGAGAAGCAGCTCATCACGATCGCCCGGGCGTTCCTCGCCGAGCCGTCGCTGCTCATCCTCGACGAGGCGACCAGCTCGGTCGACACCCGCACCGAGGTGCTGCTGCAACGGGCCATGGCCGCGTTGCGCTCGGACCGGACGAGCTTCGTGATCGCGCACCGGCTCTCCACCATCCGGGACGCCGACCTGATCCTGATGATGGAGAACGGCCGGATCGTCGAGCAGGGCACACACGAGCAGCTGCTGGCGGCCCGGGGCGCGTACCACCGGCTCTACCAGTCGCAGTTCACGCAGGCGCTCACCGAGGAGGACGAGCCCGGTGACGCCCCCCGCCGGCCGGTGCCGGCACAGGGGGCGCTCCCGGTGTGAGCGGGTCAGTGGGGCAGCAGGTCGGCGGAGCGGGCGGCCACCACGCCGGTGACCAGCTCCAGCGCGGCGGCGACGGGCATCGGGTCGAGCTCGCGCCCGTCGCGCAGCCGCAGGGCGACCCGCCCGCCGGCCGCCTCCCGGGCGCCGACGACCGCGACGTACGGCACGCGCCGGCGGGCCGCGTCCCGGACCCGGGACCCCAACGATCCGTCCGCGTCAACCTCGACCCGCAGCCCGGCCGCCTCGCCCCGACGGGCGAGGTCGGCCGCGGCGGCGGCCTGCCCGGGCCCGACCGGCAGCACCGCGAGCTGGACCGGCGCGTACCAGGCGGGAAAGGCGCCCTCGTGCACCTCGATGAGGTACGCGAAGAGCCGCTCCATGCTGCCGACCAGGCTCCGGTGCACCATGACGGGCCGCCGCCGCGAGCCGTCCCGGTCGGTGTACGACAGGTCGAACCGCTCCGGCTTGTCGAAGTCGAGCTGCACGGTCGCGAGGGTCGACTCCCGGCCGGCGGCGTCCACGATCTGGATGTCGATCTTCGGCCCGTAGAAGGCGGCGTCGCCGGGCGCCTCCGCGTACGCCATCCCGGCGAGGGCGTCGCGCAGCAGTTCCTCGGCCCGGGCCCACTGGGCGTCGTCCCCCACGTACCGCTGTCCCGGCCCGCGCAGCGACAGCCGGAAGCCGGCCGGGCGGACGCCGAGCGCGGCGTGCGCCTCGCGGATCAGCCGGAGGATCTCCCCGACCTCCTCCCCCACCTGCTCCAGGGCGCAGAAGTTGTGCGCGTCGTTCAGCGAGATGGCGCGCACCCGGGAGAGCCCGCCGAGCACGCCGGACCGCTCGGCGCGGTACATCCCGCCCAGCTCGGCGATGCGCAACGGCAGCTCCCGGTAGGAGCGGCCGCGGGCGGCGAACACCAGCGCGTGGTGCGGGCAGAGCGCCGGCCGGAGCACGAACTCGTCGTCGGCCGAGAGCCGCATCGGCGGGAACATGTCCTCGGCGAAGTAGCCGAGGTGGCCGGAGCGTTCGAACAACTCGCGCTTGCCCAGCGGCGGCGAGTAGACGTGTTGGTAGCCGGCACGGCGCTCCAGCTCCCGGACGTACTCCTCGACGGCGTGCCGGGCGGCGGCACCGGCCGGCAGCCAGATCGGCAGCCCGGCGCCCGCGAGGGGGTCGGAGACGAACAGCTCCAGCTCCCGGCCGAGCCTACGGTGGTCGATCATGTCGCTCTCCCTGGTCGGGTACGACCCGGAGGCGACCTGGTCACCGAACGCCGCGCGGCCCTCGGGGGCGGATCGCCCCGGGGCCGCGTGGACGGAAACGTCAGTGCGGGACGCCGGGGTCTCCCGGCGTCGTCGTCAGGCCCGCACTGTGCATGCGGTGACGGTACGCGGAGGCCGCAGGCGGAGCACCCGCATTTGTGGCGGGGCCCGATCCGGCGGCGGCCGGGCGGCCACCGGCCCCGGACGAAGGCCCGGCTCAGGACGAAGGCCCGGCTCAGGACGGAGGCCCGGCCCCGGATGGAGGCCCGGCTCAGGACGAAGGCCCGGCCCCGGATGGAGGCGCGGCCCGGGACGGAGGCGGGCCGCCGGCACGGGACCTGCCGGCGGCCCGCAGCGGCCCGCCCATCGGAAACGGGGGACCCGACGGAAGGCGGGCCACGCCCGCACAACGGTACGCGCACGCGCGCCGATCCGCCGACCGTCACCGGGGGCGGCAGAGGCTCGTTGAACAGGGGTGGCCCTGCCGTGTCCATGGTCACCACCGGCCGGGGCTGTCCGAGGTGACGTCCGACACGCCGTCAGGCTCAGTGCATCCGATCGGCCCCATCCGAGGTGGCAGGCGTGCCCGAACTACTCACTGACGTCGCGTCGCCGACATGGGCGTACCTCGCGTTGCTCGGACTGCTGCTGGTGGACGCGTTCGTTCCCGTGATCCCCACCCAGGCCATCATGATCACCGGTGGGGCGCTCACCGTCTACGGCGGCCTCGACCTGTCCCTCACGATCGCCGTCGGCACGGCCGGCGTGCTGGCCGGAGACCTCGCCTGCTACCTCATCGGGCGGCTCGCGCCGGAGCGTCGGCTCCCACGGCACGGCGAGCCGAGCCGGGCCCGGCGGGTCGCCGACCGGGTCACGCAGGGCCTCCGGCGCCCGGGGCCGCTCGTGATCCTGCTCTGCCGGTTCGTACCCGGCGGCCGGATGGCGGCCTGCTTCTCGGCCGGCCGCAGCCACTACCCGTACCGCCACTTCCTGTTGTACGAGACGGCCGCCGCGCTGGGCTGGGCCACGTACGGGGCGCTGGTCGGGCACCTGGGCGGGAGCGCCCTGGCCTCGTCGACCTGGCGCCTCGCCGTGATCGCCGCCGTGGCGGCGACCGGTTTCGCCGCGGCCGGTTGGGTGATGACGGTCGTCACCGCCCGCCGGGCCCGCGCCGACTGAACGCGGCCACGCCGCCAGCCGCCGTCCCGCCCACCGGCGACCGGTCCACGTAGGGGTGGTCCCGGGGAACGATTTCGGTGACGCGCCCCGATCCGCTTCGGGTGCCCCGGACGACAGGCTTCTGGCATGCGTGGAACCCGCAGTGCCGGCCTCCTGGCCCTCGGCGGCATCGCCCTCGCGGCCGTGCTCGCCGTGATCGGCCACCTCGAGGCGAACGACGACCTGTCCCCCTGGTCGCTGACCGTCAGCGACTTCGCCGTCTCGGACCGCGGCGGCGTGATCGACGCGGCCATGGTGGTGCTCGCCGTGGCCACCGCCGCGCTCCTGCCCCCGCTGCACCGCGCGTACGGCTCGGCGTCCGCCGCCCGGCGGCGGTGGGCGCAGTCGCTGCTCGCGGTCTGGGGCGGCGGCCTGCTGCTCGCCGCCGTCGTGCCGACGAACGAGCCCGGGCTGCCCATGGACACCGCGGCCTACGTCCACCGGTACGCCTCGGTGGTCGCCTTCCTCGCCCTGCCCGCCGCCGGCTGGCTGCTCGCCGGGCCGCTGCCGGGCGCCGGGCGGTGGCTGCGCGGGTTCGCCCTGGCCAGCCTGGCCCTCGCCGGGGCGATGGTCTGGTCCGCCTACCCCGGCGGACGCGTCCTCATCGGCCTGGTGGAGCGGCTGCTCATCCTCACCGAGGTGGGTCTGCTCGCCACCGTGGCGCTCTGGCTGGTCGCGGCGGGGCAGCGGCGCGGGTTCGTCGCGGCCGGACGGCGACACCCGGCACGGACGAGCCCGGTGCCGCCGCGTCCGGTGCGGCGGGACAGCCCGGTCGTCACTCCAGCTCGTGGAGCATGAGCTGGCGGGCGGCCTCGGTGATGGACCCCGAGAGGCTCGGGTAGATCGTGATCGTCTGGGCCAGCTCGTTGACGGTGAGGTTGTTCTCCACCGCCATGGTGATCGGCAGGATCAGCTCGCTGGCCTTCGGGGCGACCACGACGCCACCGATCACCTGGCCGCTGGCGGGACGGCAGAAGAGCTTCACGAAGCCGTCGGACAGGTCGGCCATCTTGGCCCGGGCGTTGCCCGCCAGCGGCAGCATCACCTGACGGGCTGGCACCTTGCCGGCGTCCACCTCGTTCTGCGAGACACCCACCGTGGCCAGCTCCGGGTCGGTGAAGACGTTCGCGGCGACGGTCCGCAGCCGCAGCGGGCGGACCGCCTCGCCGAGCGCGTGCCACATCGCGATCCGGCCCTGCATGGCCGCGACGCTGGCCAGCGGCAGCACCCCGGTGCAGTCGCCGGCGGCGTAGATGCCGGGCACGTTCGTCCGGGACACGCGGTCGACCGTCACGTAGCCGCCGGGGGCCAGCTCGACGCCGTACTCGGCGAGCCCCAGGTTGGCGGTGTTGGGGACGGAGCCGACCGCGATGAGCGCGTGCGAGCCGTACACCTTGCGGCCGTCGGAGAGCTCGACCTCGACGCCGGCCTCGGTACGGCGGACCGCGTCGGCGCGCGAGTTGTTGAGGATGCTCATGCCCCGGGTGCGGAAGACCCGCTCGATGGCCATGGCCGCGTCGGCGTCCTCGTGCGGCATGACCCGGTCGCGGCTGGACACCAGGGTGACCTCGATCCCCATGGCGAGGTACGCGCTGGCGAACTCGGCGCCCGTCACGCCGGAACCGACCACGATCAGGTGCTCCGGCAGTTCGGGCAGGTCGTACACCTGGCGCCAGGTGAGGATCCGCTCGCCGTCGGGGACGGCGGTGGGCAGCTGGCGGGGGGTGGCGCCGGTGGCGACCAGGACGGTGGAGGCGTCGATCGTGTACTCCGCGCCACCGTCGGCGGGGGTCACCACCACGCGGTGGGTGTGACCGAGCGTGTCCTCGCCGAGCCGGGCGGTGCCCGCCACGAACGTGACCCCGGCCTTGACCAGCTTGGCGTGGATGTCGGCCGACTGGGCGAGCGCGAGCCGCTTGACCCGCTGGTGCACGGCCTGCGCGTCGACCGTGACCGCCTCCAGCCCGTCGGAGTGGACGCCGAACTCCTCGGTGTCCCGGTAGCCGGTCACCACCTCTGAGCTGGCGATGAACGTCTTGGACGGCACGCAGTCGGACAGTACGCAGGCTCCACCGGCACCCTCGGCCTCCACGACCGTCACGTCGGCGTCCAGCTGTGCGGCGACCAGGGCCGCCTCGTAGCCGGCCGGCCCGCCGCCGATGATCACGATCCGGCTCACAGCGCTCGCCCTTCGTCGATGCTCACAGTGACTTTCTTCTCCCGAACCTGTCCGACACGCACCGTCGTATTCTCCCCCACCCGTCCGCCGGGCTATCGTCATCGCCGTGCGTCTTCACGCCGCCTACGGCTCAAACCTCGACCCCGGGCGGATGCGCGCCTACTGCCCGCATTCGCCGATGGTGGGCACCGGCTGGCTCGAGGGCTGGCGGCTGACCTTCGCCGGCGAGGACGTGATCGGCTGGGAGGGCGCCGTCAGCACGGTGGTCGAGTCCCCGGGCGACCGGGTCTTCGTGGCGCTCTACGACATCCACCCGTACGACGCCGCCCAGCTCGACGAGATCGAGGGTGTGACGTCCGGCACCTACCGCAAGCTGCACGTACGGATCTCCACCCTCGACGGCGACGTGACCGCGTGGATCTACGTCTTCGACGGGTACGAGGGCGGCCTCCCGACCTCGTGGTACCTGTCGGAGATCGCGAACGCCGCCGAGAAGGCGGGCGCGCCCGACGACTACGTCACCGAGCTGCGGTCCCGCCCCACCGGCACCGCGTCGGCGTAGCGCGTATCGCACACGCCCAGTCTGCTCCCGGCCCCGGGCCGGCGGCTCGTCGGCCCCCGCCCGGGTCGTCCATCACACACCCGACGCCGCGGCCGGGACCACGAGTTCGTACATGTCGGTCCAGCGGGTCTCCCGCAGGCCGACGGAACGGTAGAGCGACAGCGGGGTCGTCGGGTTGGTGAGATCCACCCCCAGGCCGGCCGAGGTCCGGCCCTTCTCGGCGTACCCGGTGAAGGCCCGACGCAGCAGCGCGGCGCCCACCCCCCGGCGCCGGTAGGCGGGCAGCACCGACAGGCTCCGCACGAAACCCTCGTTCTGGTCGAGCGCCTGGTCGGACGACTGCAACGCGCCGGCCGCCACCCCGTCGACCTCGGCCACGAACCACTCGTCCCAGGTCGTGCCGTGCTGCGTGATCTTCTTGCGCCACTCGGCGTAGCCGAGCGGCTCGTAGTCGGGGGTGTCCCGGAACGCCGTGTCGAAGATCCGGTGGAAGTCGCGCAGGTCCCGTTCGTCGTCGGGGCGGACCGGGCGAACGGTCACGCCGGGCGGCGGGGGCGGCTCGGCGGGCAGGTCGGCCAGCGACCGGTGCATCCGGACGTAGCGCTTGGCCAGGGAGAAGCCGGCGTCGGTGAGGATGCGCTGCCAGTCCCGCTCCGGCTCGAAGACCGCGCAGCGCACGGTGAGCGCCGGCAGGGAACGCTCGGCGGCGCGTTCGGCGACCCGCTGGAGTTGACGGACCAGTAGCGGCCCCCGTACGTGCGCGCCCCGCTCCGGGTCGACGTAGACCTCCACGAACTCCCGCCCGACGCCCGTGGGGTTGTCGAGGGTGGCCCAGCCGACGACCGCGCCCTCCGGGTCCAGCGCCAGCCAGGAGTCGCGGGACGGGTCGACGTACGGGGCGGTGAGCGCCGCCTCGACGTCGGCGGCGTCGAAGTCGGGGTAGCCGACGGCGAAGGTGTCCGCGGCGTGGACCACCGAGAGGATCGCCGGCACGTCGTCGAGGGTGGGCCGGCGCGCGCTCCAGCCAGCGGGAAGGGTCACGGCGCCGATCCTGACAGCGCGCGCGGCCGCACGCCTCCGAATTACCGCCCGCGGGCCCCCTTGCGCACCGTGATCATGACGTTGTCGCCCCGCGCCACGGCGTGTCGCGGCACCAACCTCATGATCGACCGGGTGGGTCCCCGGGTCAGGCGGCCGGGTGGGAGCGGACCGCGGTGCCCAGGTGCGCGCGGACGGCGGCCAGCAGGTCCACCAGCTCCACGCCGTCGACCGGTCCGAGCGCCCCGAACGCCGGCGCGGCCAGCCGGTCGGTCACCGCCTCGGCCCACAACCGCCGCCGGACCAGCGGCCCCACCGGCGGATACGGCGGCGGCCAGCCGCACGCCATGGCGCCGGCCTCCCCCTCCGGCCCGGCGAGCACCGCCTCCCGCGGCGTCATCCCGCTGGCGCGGACGGCGAGCAGGTACGCGCCGGTGAAGTACTCGCGCAGCAACCGCAGCGCCGCGGCGGCCCGGGCCCCCGCACTGCGTCCGGGCACCGGCATGGCCCGCCCGGCGGCGAAGAGCGGCAGGCCGCTGCCGTCCGCCGCGTGGACCGTACGCTCCAGCAGGTTGACGAGCCGCTCCACCCGCGGTGCGTCGTCCAGGTTCTCCGAGCCCCACCGGCAGCACTCGGCCAGCGTCGCGGCGGCCACCTCGGACGGGCGGACCGTCCGGGCCGCGCCCTCCCAGCCGTCCGCCACCGCGTCCGGGGCGAGGAAACCGAGCGCGGCGGCCGCCGTCTCGGCACGTACGTCGCCGAGCACCCCCGCACGGCCGGTGACGTAGAAGGCCCATCCCGAGATGCCGAGCAGCCGGGCCCGCCGCAGGGTCACCGGGCAGCGGGTGAAGGCGTCTCCGATGTCGAGCACCATCGGCTTGCTCGCCGCGGCGATCTGCTCGGGCGTCATCGGCGCCGCCCGTGCGGACCACCGATCGGCCGTCCGCCGCCCGGCGCGGGCCCGCCCGCCCGTTCCCCACGTCCGTCCATCGACGTCAGTCTGCCTCGCCACCGCCCGTCCCGGCATCCCCCTCCTCGGCGTCGAGGGCCTCCACGGCCGCCTCGACCTCGCCGGTGCGCCGCCGGGCCGCGGTGAGGGCCCGCTCGGCCCCGCGCCGGGCCAGTTTGGCGCGACTCAGCTCCTGCTCGGCGACCGCACGCCGCCGCTCCAGCTCCGCCAGCTCGGCCTCGATCCGGTCGAGCGCGGCGGCGCCGTCGCGCTCGGCCGTCGTCGCCTCCGCCAGCTCCGACTCGGCCCGCTCCTGTTCGGTACGCGCCTTCGCCAGCTCCCGTTCCAGTGCTCGCCGCTGCCGCGCCCGCTCGGCACGCGCCTCCCGTTCGGCCCGCTCCGCGGCGCGCTCGGCCGCCCGCCCGCCCGGGGCGCGCTGGGCGGGCGCCCGGCCGGTCTCCCGCCGGGCCGGACGTTCCTCCTCCTCGCCGGTGACCAGGCGCAACTGCGGGCGGGGCACCTCGCCGAAGCCGGCGTAGCTGGCCGCCCGGAGCAGCCGGCCCGCCCGCACCTGCTCGGCAACCTCGGTATCGGAGAGCGCCGCGTTGAGGGTCGCCTCCACCTCGGCGAGCGGCAGCTTCCCGGCCGCCGGCGCTCCCTCCTCCTCGGAGGCCAGCCTGCGCACCTCGGCGACGAGCGCGCCCACCACGGCGCGCCGCTGCGCGGACAGCTCCCGCAGCCGCGGGCCGCGCAGCTCGCGCTGGGCGGAGCGGAGCGCCTCGGCGAGCTGCACCAGGTCGGCCACGAGCTCGGGGCGCCGGATGGCGAGCAGGTTCACGAGCCACGCGGCCACGGTGGGCCGCCGCAGCCGGGCGATCTGCCGGGCGGTGGCCGGATCACCGGCGCGGCGGGCGTCGGCGACGGCGGCGTCCCGGGCGGCCACGAACCGGTCGGGGGGCGTGGTGTAGAGCTGGTGCAGCAGCTCGGGCGAGGGGCCGGGCATCGCCTCAGGCGTCCAGCCGGGTACCGGGTTCCAGCCGCCGGTAGTCGGTGCGGGACAGCGCCGTGTACTGGCGGTCGAGCACGGCGTACCCGTTGTCGTTGAGCAGCGCGTCGTGCAGGGCGTACGCCCGGCGCGGGGCCACCGCCCGGATGAAGTCGACGACCTCGGAGAACTTCGACCAGGGGGCGTGGATCGGGGCGAAGAGCGTGTCGACCGGGACGTCCGGCACCACGAGGGAGTCGCCCGGGTGGTAGACCACGTCGTTGATCAGGTACCCCAGGTTCTCGACGACGGGGATGTCCGGGTGGATCACCGCGTGCCGTCCGCCGTACGCGCGGATCGCCACCCCGGCCGCCGTGAACGACTCGCCGGGCTGGACCGGCCGCAGCACCTCGGCCGCGTCGCCGAGCGGGGCGGAGAGCGCGGCCGGGCCGTGCACCGTGAAGGGCCGCCGTTCGAGCTGCCGGGTGACCGCCTCGGCGTTCAGGTGGTCGGGATGCTCGTGCGTGATCAGCACCGCGTCCGCCCCGTCCAGCGCCGCCGGATCGCTGAACACGCCGGGGTCGATGACGAGCACTCCCCCGTCGTGCTCCACCCGGACGCAGGAGTGGGCGTACTTGGTGAGCTGCATCGTGACTCCTCGATTATCGAATCGTGACGTCCTCAGCGCAGTCTGCCGGAACCGGCGTGCTGGCGCGCCACGTCCGAGGTATCGCCCACCGGGTGAGCGGAGATGGGAGCGGGGATGGACGTACGGAGAAGGCGGGGTCGTGGCGCGGCCGTGGTGGCCCTCGGGCTGGCGGCGATGGTGGCGGTGGGCGCGTGCAGTTCAGCCGGCGGTGACGACCGCGCGGCCTCGGACGCCGCCCCGGCCGCCGGCGCTCCGGAACGCGGGACGGTGGAGCGCGGCGGGGCCGGCGCTCCCCCGGCGAGCGGCGCGGGTTCACCGGACCTGCGTGTCGACCAGCGGTCGATCATCTACACGGGAACGTTGCGGGTACGGGTGGACGATGTGGACGGCGCCGCGCGGCGCGCCGTCGAGGCGGTCACCGCGGCGGGCGGTTTCGTCGGCGGCGACCGCCGGCACAGCACCGCCGACGACGCCAGCGCCGAGCTGGAGCTGCGGGTCCCGGCGGCGCGGTTCACGGCGGTCGTCGACGAGCTGGCCGGGCTCGGCCGGCAGGAACGGCGCGAGATCCACACCGAGGACGTGACCGAGGAGACGGTCGACTTGGACGCGCGCATCGCCACCCAGCGCGCCCGGGTGGAGAACGGCCGCCGTCTGCTCGCCCGGGCGACCACGATCAGCGACCTGGTGTCGCTGGAGGGCGAGCTGGCCAAGCGGGAGGCCGACCTGGCGTCGCTGGAGGCGAAGAAGCGCCGTCTCGCCGACCTCACGGCGCTCTCCACCATCACGTTGAGCCTGGTCGGGTCGGGTGCCAGCACGACGGAGGCCAGCGAGGAGACGGAGCTGGGCTTCCTGACCGGGCTGCGCGGCGGCTGGAAGGTGTTCGTGACCTCGCTGAACGTCCTGCTGACCGTGCTCGGCGCGGTGCTTCCGTGGCTGGTCGCGCTCGGCGTACCGCTGACGGCGCTGATGGTGGTGCTGCGCCGGCGGCGGCGTCGCCGGGAGACGCCGCCGGTCAGCGCGCCGCCGCCTCCAGTGCCCGCAGCGCGGTCTGCACCATGACCCGGATGCCGGCGGGGATGGCCCGCTCGTCCACGTCGAACGTGGCGCGGTGCAGGTCGACGTTGGGGCCGGACCGGCCGACGCCGAGCCGGGCCAGGGCGCCGGGGACGTACTCCAGGTACCAGGAGAAGTCCTCGCCGCCCATGCTCTGTGGCGTCTCCGCCACGCCGTCCGGACCGAGCGCCGCCGTGGTGGCGGCGGTGAGGATCTGGATGGCCTTGGCGTCGTTGCTGACCGGCGGACGGCCCCGCAGGTACTCCAGGTCGACGGTGGCGCCGGTCGGCGCGATGACGTCCCGGACGACCTGACCGACGATCTTCGGGGCGAGTTCCCACGTGTCGCGGTCCATCACCCGCAGGGTGCCGGCCGCGCACGCCTCGGTGGGGATGACGTTGTAGCGGGTGCCGGCCGACGCGTGGCCGAAGACCAGCAGCAGGCCGCTGTTGGCCGGCACCCGGCGGCCGACGAGCGCCGGCACCTCGGTGACCAGGCGGCCGAGCGCGTCGACGAGGTCGACGGTCAGGTGCGGCCGGGCGGTGTGCCCGCCGGGGCCGGTCAGCCGGACGGTCACGTTGTCGGCGGCCGCCGTGATCGGACCGACCCGCAGGCCGATGCGGCCGACGGGCAGGTTCGGGTCGCAGTGCAGCGCGAAGATCTGCACCACGTCGTCCAGGCCACCGGCCTCGATGACCTCCAGGGAGCCGCAGGGCAGGATCTCCTCGGCCGGCTGGAAGATCAGCCGGACGCGCCCGTTCAGCTCGCCGCGTTCGGCGAGCTGGGCCAGCAGCATGCCCACGCCCAGCATGATCGTCGTGTGCACGTCGTGGCCGCAGGCGTGGCAGACGCCGTCCACGGTCGAGCGGTACGGCACGTCCTTGACGTCGGTGAGCGGCAGCGCGTCGATGTCGGCACGCAGGGCGACCACCGGGCCGTCCGGGCGGCCGTCGATGTCGCAGAGCACGCCGTTGCCCTTCGGCAGCATCCGCGGGTTCAGCCCGGCCAGGGAGAGTTCCCGGGCGACCAGGGCAGCGGTGTCGAACTCGCTGCCCGACAGCTCCGGGTGCGCGTGGATGTGACGGCGGGTGGCGATGAGCCCGGGTACGCGGAGGGCGAGCAACTGGTCCAGCTCGAAGGGCAACGGTTGGGACCCGGACGGCGCCTCCGGCCACGGTGGCGCCAGCTGGCTGCCGGTCGGCAGCGTCAACGCACTCGTCACGTCGAATTCTCGTTCACTAGGAATGGATGGATCATCATGAACAGCAGACAGCCTAGACCTCCGCCGGTGACGCTGCGCAACCTCGTTCCGGTAATGATCGGAGCGCACAGCGTCACGAATGCCCTGCTGGGAGCGCTCGGAGAGCCGCGGGACCGCAGGTAGATCGCGTTCGGACGCTGCCATCGGCCGCCTCACCTCCTACAACGCGTAACCGATTCGGCGGTCACGAATGTGCGCGCACCCTCTCGGGCCTTCGTTGCGAATTGTCGCATTAGTCGGCTTGATTAACTGACAGTCCGCCAATTAACCGACCACGCTCCGCAACGAGCCGGAACAGACGCTCACATGTACGAGTGCGACAGGAGCGCACAGGGTGTCCGTTCCCGTTCACCCGGCCGGGGTACCCGCAAACCTCGCGGGCACACGCCGGATCCGTCGGGGCCGCGTCGCCCGAGCCGGACCGGCGGCGGCACGGCCGCGTCGCGCGTGCCGCCCGGACCGGCGGAGAGCCCGCCGTGCCGGGGAACCGGACTTCCGACTGTAGCGCCTTCCAGAGCCCGCGATCGAGCGTCTGACCAGCGGAAACACGACAGCTCCGCGGAGCGGAGCCGGCCGGCCGCGGAGCGGAGCCGGCCGGTGCGGCCGTCAGAACCGGTCGCTGGGCCGGTACTGGCCCCACACCTCACGCAGCGTGCCGCAGACCTCGCCGATCGTGGCGCGGGCGCGCAGTGCCTCCTTCATCGGGTAGAGCACGTTCTCGGTGCCGGACGCCGCCGCCCGAAGTTCCGCGAGGGCCCGCTGCACCGCGCCCGCGTCGCGCGTACGCCGCAGCTCGGCCAGGCGCTCCGCCTGCGCCGCCTCGATGGCGGGATCCACCCGCAGCGGCTCGTACGGCTCCTCCTCGTCGATCTGGAACCGGTTGAGCCCCACGACCACCCGCTCACCCGAGTCGATCTCCTGGGCGATCCGGTACGCCGACTGCTCGATCTCGCGCTTCTGGAACCCGGCCTCGATGGCGTCCACCGCCGAGCCGTACTCGAAGACCCGGTCCATCAGCCCGGTGGCCGCCTCCTCGATCTCGGCGGTCATCGCCTCGACCACGTACGAGCCCGCGAACGGGTCGACGGTGGCGGTCAGGTCGGTCTCGTACGCCAGCACCTGCTGGGTCCGCAGCGCGAGCCGGGCGGCCTTCTCGGTGGGCAGCGCGATCGCCTCGTCGAAGCTGTTGGTGTGCAGCGACTGGGTGCCGCCGAGCACGGCGGCCAGCCCCTGCACCGCGACCCGCACGAGGTTGACCTCCGGCTGCTGGGCGGTGAGCTGCACGCCCGCCGTCTGCGTGTGGAAGCGCAGCATCATCGACTTCGGGTTCTTCGCCCCGAACTCGTCGCGCATGAGCCGGGCCCAGATCCGCCGTGCGGCGCGGAACTTGGCGACCTCCTCGAGCAGGGTCGTCCGGGCCACGAAGAAGAACGACAGCCGTGGCGCGAAGTCGTCGACGGCCAGCCCGGCCGCGAGCGCCGCGCGGACGTACTCGACGCCGTTGGCCAGGGTGAACGCGATCTCCTGCGCCGGGCTCGCCCCCGCCTCGGCCATGTGGTAGCCGGAGATGGAGATGGTGTTCCACTTCGGCACCTCCTTGCGGCAGTAGCCGAACGTGTCGGCGACCAGCCGCAGGGACGGCTTCGGCGGGAAGATGTACGTCCCGCGGGCGATGTACTCCTTGAGGATGTCGTTCTGGATGGTCCCGTTCAACGCGGACCCGGGCACCCCGTTCTCCTCGGCCACGAGCTGGTAGAGCAGGAGCAGCACCGAGCCGGGCGCGTTGATCGTCATCGAGGTGGAGACCTTGTCCAGCGGGATGCCGTCGAAGAGCAGCCGCATGTCCTCGATGGAGTCGATGGCGACCCCGACCTTGCCGACCTCGCCGTGCGCGATCGGGTCGTCGGAGTCGTACCCCATCTGGGTCGGCAGGTCGAAGGCGACGGAGAGACCCATGGTGCCGGCGCGCAGCAGCTGGTGGTAGCGCGCGTTGGACTCGGTGGCGGTGCCGAAGCCGGCGTACTGGCGCATCGTCCACGGGCGGGACGTGTACATCGTCGGGTAGACCCCGCGGGTGTACGGGAACTCGCCCGGCGCGCCGAGCCGGGCGTCCAGGTCATCCGGAAGGTCGCCCGCCGTGTAGACGCCCTTGATGGGGAAGCCGGATTCGCTTGACCGCCGTTCGCTCATCACCGGATGGTAGGACGAGCCGCGGCGGCTGCGGGTGAGGGATTCCGCACACTGCGTCCGCGTCGGTCGACGGCAGGTGAACGGTCGGGTACGCACCGTTCACTTCGATAAACGTCCGAGCGTCGGCTTTCGCATCGGGCGTCGGAACCAGCAAGATAGGGAGGTTGTGTCCCAGCCCCCTCGATATCCCCCGGTGGCTTTTCTGTGACTCAGATCCCGACCTGGAGCGGCGGACCTGTCAGTCCCCCCAGTGGACGCGCGGCACCCGGCACCACCATCGGTGGTCGCTACGAACTGCGTTCCGCGGTGGGCAACGGCGGCATGGGTACGGTCTGGCGCGCGACAGACACCCTGCTGCGGCGGGACGTGGCGGTGAAGGAGGTCGTCCTCCCCCCGGGGCTGGCCCCCAGCGACCGCGACGCCATGTACGAACGCACCCTCCGCGAGGCCCGCGCGGCCGCCGCGATCCAGCACCCGGCCGTGGTGCAGGTCTACGACGTGGTCACCGAGGGTGGCCGGCCGTGGATCGTGATGGAACTGCTGGACGCCCGCAGCCTCGCCGACATGGTCATCGAGGACGGGCCGGTCGCCCCGCGCGTCGTCGCCAAGATCGGCATCGCGCTGCTGGGCGCGTTGGAGGTGGCCCACGCCATCGGCGTGCTGCACCGTGACGTCAAGCCGGCCAACGTGCTGATCTGCTCCGACGGTCGCTGCGTGCTCACCGACTTCGGTGTGGCCCGGATGCCGACGGACGTGCAGCTCACCACGCCCGGGATGGTCCTCGGCTCGCCCCACTTCATCTCCCCCGAGCGCGCCATGGGCCAGGAGTTCGGCCCGCCCAGCGACCTCTTCTCGCTCGGCGTGACGCTCTACACGGCCGTGGAGGGGCGGCCGCCCTTCGACAAGGGCGACCCCATCGAGACCATGCACGCCGTCGTGGAGGACCCGCCGGCCCCGCCGCAGCGCAGCGGCCCGCTGACCGCCGTGCTCATGGGCCTACTGGAGAAGGACCCGGCCCGCCGGCTCGACGTCCACACCTCCCGGGCCATGCTCCGCGAACTCCTGGCCGGCCCGCTCAGCAACAACGCCGCCGCGGTGCACTCGATGACCGACCCGTACGCCGTGATGCCGGTGCAACGGTCCGCGGCTCCCCCGGTGCCGGCCGCACCCGAGCCGAAGCCCACCGGCCAGATCGGCGGCCGGGCCATGCTCGCCCCCGGCGAGTCGCTGACCGACCGGCTGGCCGCGCTGCGCCGGGGCGAGCGGCCGGAGCCCGCCCCCGCGGCGGGTGCCGCCGCCCTCGACGAGACCAGCGCCGACGCGCTGGCCGGCCCGCTGCACACGCCCACCGGGGCCATGCCGCCCCCCGGGCGGCCGGCCGCCGGTCGCACCTACGGCGGCGCCGAGGCCACCCAGCGGGTGGACCCCGCCCAGCGCGACGCCACCCAGCCGGTCACCTGGGGCGTCCGCCCGGACGCCACCCAGGCCGTGCCGTACGCGGGAGCGCCCGACGCCACCCAGCGGGTCGGCGCCACGTACGGCGGCGGCCCGTGGGCGGCCCCGGGCGCCGGGCAGCCGGGCGGCGCGCCCGGCGCGGGCAGCCCGCTCGACCGGGTCCGCCGGGTCGGCGCCGAGCTGGTCCGTACGGTCAAGGGGTGGCCGCGCAACGTGCAGCTGGCGGCGGCCGGCGGCCTCGCCGTGGTGCTCCTCGTCGGGGCGGTCGTCCTGTTCACCGGCGGCGACGACGAGACCCCGCCCGCCCCGCAGGCCCAGCCGACCGCCACCGAGCCGGCCGGCCCGGGCATCGAGATGCAGGAGCACTCGGCCCGGGGCATCCAGGTGATGGTGCCGAAGGGCTGGGAGCGCGCGACCGGCGGCGTCTACATCGACTACGTCGATCCCGAGGACGACGGCGGCCGCAAGGTCCGGATCCTCACCGAGAAGTTCGGCGGCGACAGCTCGATGCGCTGGGCCGAGATCGCCGCGAACTTGCTCAAGAAGGCGAAGAGCTGCGCGAAGCCGTACAACCAGATCGCCATGACCGAGCAGGAGCTGGCCGGCAAGCCGGCCGCCGAGTTCGAGTACACCTGCGGCGAGGGCGAGACGATGCGGCACGGCGTGTGGCGCGGCGTGGTGAGCGATGGGAAGGTCTACTCCTTCTACCTGACCTCCACGGACGCCCGGTTCGCGGAGAGCAAGCCGATCTTCGACGAGATGGTGCGGACCTTCAAGCTCACCGACGCGAGCTGAGCGAGGTCACGGGACCGGAGGGAACCGTCAGCGGTGATCCGCCGGCGTGCTATCAAGAGGCATGCCGGCGGACACCACTGACATCGACGACCTCCGCGAGCGAGCCCGACGCTGGCTCGACGACGACCCGGACCCGGCCGACCGGGCCGAACTGCAGGCGGTCCTCGACCGGCTGCCGGACAGCGCCGCCGACCTCGCCGACCGGTTCGCCGGCCCGCTGACGTTCGGCACCGCCGGGCTGCGCGGCCCACTGCGCGCCGGCCCCAACGGGATGAACCTCGCGGTGGTCACGCAGGCCGCGGCCGGGCTGGTCGACTGGCTCGCCGCGCAGGGCGGCACCGGCCCGCTGGTGATCGGGTACGACGCGCGGCGCGGCTCCCGGGAGTTCGCCGCGCGCACCGCCCAGGTCGCCACCGGGGCGGGACGGCCCGCGCTGCTGCTGCCCCGCCCGCTGCCCACGCCGGTGCTCGCGTACGCGGTGCGCCACCTCGACGCCGTGGCCGGGGTCATGGTCACCGCGAGCCACAACCCGCCGCAGGACAACGGCTACAAGGTCTACCTCGGGGCGCAGCTCGGCGGGGCGCTCGGCGCGGGGGCGCAGATCGTGCCGCCCGCCGACGCCGGGATCGAGGCCGCGATCCGGGCCGTCGGCCCGCTCGCCGACGTGCCGCTCGGCCCGCCCGGGCAGGTGCTCGGCGACGACCTCGTGGCGTCCTACGTGGAACGGGCCGCCGCGGTGGCCGCGCCCGACGTGTCGCGGGACCTGTCCGTGGCGTACACGCCGCTGCACGGTGTGGGCGCCGCCGTACTCACCGCCGCCTTCGCGCGGGCCGGCTTCCCCGTGCCCGGGGTGGTGCCCGACCAGGCCGAACCCGACCCGGCCTTCCCCACCGTCTCGTTCCCCAACCCGGAGGAGCCCGGCGCGGTGGACCGCCTCGTCGCGCTCGCCGACGCCACCGGCGCGGACATCGCCATCGCCAACGACCCGGACGCGGACCGCTGCGCGGTGGCCGTACGCGACGGCGGGACGGGGTGGCGGATGCTCCGCGGTGACGAGGTGGGGGTGCTGCTCGCCGACCACCTGATGCGTCGCGGCGTCACCGGCCTGTACGCCACCACGATCGTGTCGTCGTCGCTGCTGCGGGCCATGTGCGCCGCCCGGGGGATGCCGTACGACGAGACGCTGACCGGGTTCAAGTGGATCGTCCGGGCCGGCGACGGGTCGGTGCCGCTGGTGTTCGGGTACGAGGAGGCGCTCGGCTACTGCGTCGCCCCGGACCTCGTCCGGGACAAGGACGGCATCACCGCCGCGCTGACCGTCGCCGAGCTGGCGGCCGGGCTCAAGGCGCAGGGGCGTACGCTCACCGACCGCCTCGACGAACTGGCCGCCGAGTTCGGCGTGCACCACACCGACCAGCTCTCGGTGCGGGTCGACGACCTCCGGGAGATCGCCCAGGCGATGGCCCGGATCCGGGCGGCCACGCCGACCACCCTGCTGGGGCGCCCCGTCGAGACGACCGAGGACCTGCTGCCCGAGGCGGACGTGGTGATCCTGCGGACGGCCACCGCCCGGGTGGTGATCCGCCCGTCCGGCACCGAGCCGAAGCTGAAGGCGTACCTGGAGGTGGTGGAGCCGGTCGCGGACGGCGACGTCGCCGCGGCGCGGACCCGCGCGCAGGCCGCGGTTACCGACCTCCGCGCGGAGATCGCCAAGGCCCTGGGCCTGTAAGCCCCTCCCCCGCGATCTTGCACTTTCGGCCCCCGCTCTGCGGCTTCAGGCCCGCTTTGTCGGGTCAGAAAGTGCAAGATCGCGGGGGAGGGTCAGCGGCGGGGGCCCAGGGCGGCGTCGACCGCCCGGGCCAGGGCCGCCACGACCAGACCCACCGAGGGGCGGACCACCGAGTCGTCCAGGCTGACCTCGCCGGAGAATCCGGCGCCGCTGGCGATCTCGGCGAGCCGGCGGCGGGCGTCCTCGGCGGCCTCCCCGCTCACCCCGAGCGCCGACTCCATCCGCAGCACCGCCACCAGCGTGGCCAGCGCCGCCGTCCGCTCGTCCGGAGCCACGCCGCTCGTGAGCGCCGCGGCCAGCCGGCGCCGGGTGTCCTCCTCCACGGAGGGGTCCACCACCGGGTAGCGGTGCACGTGGATGAAGCCCAGCTCGGTCTCGTCCACGTCACGCACCACACCCTGGCTGCACAGGTCACCGAGGATCCGGTCGCGCAGTCCGTGGCGCAGCCGCTGCACCCAGGAGGACGGGGTGTGCGGGGTGTCCTCCGCGATCCGGGCGAGCACCCCGTCGGCGATCGGCTCGCCCGTGGGCGTCGGGTCGACCACCGTGAGGTTCCCGTCGGCGTACGCGACCCGGCCCGCGAGGGCCAACTCGATCAGCACCGCGGCGGCCATGCCCAGGTCGAGGCTGATCCGGGGCATGGTCGCCCGGCCCGTCTCGTCGTCGTACGCCAGCAGGAGCAACTCCTCGGCGAGCGCAACACCAGTCATGGGCGCAGACGCTAGTGGGTGCGCGCACCCCGTGCACCACTGCGCGCCGACGGCGCGCCGCGCTCCCGCGCGCCGTCGGCGCCGCACGCGGGTCGGTCAGCTCACCGTGTCGGTGCGACGGGCATCGAGGACGAGCAGGTAGTGCAGTACGCGGTGCTTCGGGGCCGTCTCCAGGTACTCGTACGCGAGCAGTTCGCCCGTCGACGGGTGGAAAACCAGCAGCATCTGCGCCCGCTGCGGGCTCTGCCCCGGCGGTGGGACGAGCTCGGCGGTGACGGCCACGCCCCGGCGGCCGGCCCGGTCGACGACCCGGCCGTGCCACACGAAGCCGGGCTTCTCCGCCAGGATGGTGAGGAGGTCGGCCCGGGTCCGCCGCGGCACGAGAAAACTGCTGTAGAGCTGGTACGTGCGCATGGCCAGCTCGCCCGCCGGCCGGTCGGCCCGGAGCCAGCGCGCGAGTTCCGCCCGGTCGGCCGGCAACCGCCGCTCCACCAGGTCGCGCGGGATCTCACGGATCCCTTCCGGCGGCCTGGTGGCGGAGGGGTCGGCACTGGGCGACTGTGGCCGCGCGGACCAGTACTCCCGGGACGCCGCGTCGGGGAACTCGACGCCCAGGGGCGTGGTGTCCTGCCAGCGGCGGCCGTCGTCCGCCACCCATTCACGCGTTTCCCGCACGAAGCTCATCATGTAGCCCTCGGGCGACACGGTCGCAAAACCACCCCACGACCTGGTGCGCTGGTAGGAGTAGTAGCCGCGGCTCTCGTCCGGGGGGCCGTCCACGAGGCGGGCGGCGAGCGCCCGCAGGTGCGGCCCGGCCGGCACGCCCGCGGGGACCTCGTAGGCCACCGGTTCGAGAACGGTTCCGGCCAACGGCTGCGCGGGGACCGCTCCGGTGGGTGCCCCGTTGCGGAGCACCTGTGCCACCCCGGCGGACCCGAGCACGGCCACGGCCGCGGCCGCGCCGACGAGCACGGTGCGGCGGGACGCGTTCCGCCCCGCCGGTCCGCCCGGCGTCGCGGTCGCGTCCTCCGCACGGAGGATCACGTCGTGCGCGGTGAGCGGTGCCGGTGCCACGACGGCGTCCCGCGCCGGGTCGGCCGGGCCCAGGAGGTCCCGGACCTGCTGTTGAAGCTTCATGCTGCTCCTCTCAGACATGGGCGGACGCCGGCCGGGAGTCGGGGACCGGGGTGGAGGCGGCCAGGACGGACCGCAGGCGCCGCCGGGCTCGGAAGAGTCGCACCGCCGCGGCGGATCGGCTGCAGCCGAGGACGACGGCGGCGTCCCCGACGCTCAGGTCCTCCCAGCCGACCAACCGCAGGATCTCCTGATCGGCCTCCGGGAGCGCGCGCAGCGCGCGGCGCAGGTCGACGATCGAGGCCAGGGCCTCGGGCTCGACGAGCCGCCCGGGCACCTGGTTCGCGTCGGCGAGCGGAAGCGGCGTGGGCTGGCTCCGCCCGTGCCGCCACCGGTTCGCCAGGGTGTGCCGGGCCACGGTGTAGAGCCACGGGAGCGGGCGTTCGGGCACCTCGCTCCGCCGCCGCCACGCGACGACGAACACGTCCTGGGCCAGCTCGGCCGCCGCGTCGGCGTCGCGGAGCCGGCGTATGCCGTACCGGACGATGTCCGGGTAGTGCGTGGCGTAGATGCTGGTGAACCAGTCCTCGCCCCGCTCACCCACGGGTTTCATCAGATCGCTCTCCCGACCGCCGTCGTTGCATGGACAACGGTTGTGTGTCTCCGGTGGGGCGGATCGTTACCGGTCGACGCGGGGCAACCGGGTACGTCCGGCCGCGGACACGGCGACGGCCCGCCGACCGGTGGGGTCGGCGGGCCGTCTCAGCAGCCGTGCGAGGCCGGTCCACCGCGTCGCGCGACGGGCCGGTCGGGGGCGGAGGTCAGAAGCGGGGCATGCCGCCGAACTGGCGGTCGCCGGCGTCGCCAAGACCCGGCACGATGAACTTCCGGTCGTTGAGGCCCTCGTCGATCGACGCCGTGACCAGGCGCAGCGGCAGGCCGGAACGCTCCAGGCGCTCGATGCCGGCCGGCGCGGCCAGCACGCACAGCACCGTGATGTCGGTGCAGCCCCGGTCGGCCAGCAACCGGCAGCAGTGCTCCAGCGAGCCGCCGGTGGCGAGCATCGGGTCCAGCACCAGCACCGGGAGGCCGGTGAGGTCCCGGGGCAGCGACTCCATGTAGGCGCGGGGCTCGTACGTCGTCTCGTCGCGGGCCAGTCCCACGAAGCCCATCGAGGACTCGGGCAGCAGCCCGAGCGCGGCGTCGGCCATGCCCAGACCGGCGCGCAGCACCGGCACCAGCAGCGGCGGGTTGGCCAGCCGGGTGCCCTCGGTGCCGGTCACCGGCGTCTGGATGGGGTACCGCTCGACCGGGAAGGAGCGCGCCGCCTCGTACACCAGCATGGTGGTCAGTTCGTGCAGCGCCGCCCGGAACGAGGAGGAGTCGGTGCGCTCGTCCCGCATGGCGGTCAGCCGCGACTGGGCCAGCGGGTGGTCAATGACGTGTACGTCCACGATCGCTCAACCTACCGCCCCCTCCCGGCCGGGGGTGCGCCCGCGGGCGGACGGGGCGACGTCGCTCACCCCCGACGGACCCCGCGCCCACCCGACGTGACCAAGATCACTGTGTCGCTGGATGCGTAGACTTCCTGCCATGACGGCGACAGCGACGTCGGCCCGGTCGGACCTCTCCGAGCTGGGACGATCCGAGACCGCTCTGCGGACCTTCCTGCACGGCCTGCCCGGCGTGGACCAGGTCGGCGCGGAGCAGCGGGCGGCACAGCTCGGCACCCGATCCATCAAGACCACCGCCAAGGCCCAGGCCATCGACCTGGCCATCCGGATGGTCGACCTCACCACCCTCGAGGGCGCCGACACCCCGGGCAAGGTGCGGGCCCTCGCCACCAAGGCGCTGCGCCCCGACCCGGCCGACCCGTCCTGCCCGCACGTGGGCGCCGTCTGCGTCTACCCGGCCATGGTCCCGTACGTGGCCGAGGTGCTGCGCGGATCTCAGGTGCACCTGGCCAGCGTGGCGACCGCCTTCCCGTCCGGGCAGGCGCCGCTGGAGGTCAAGCTCGCCGACACCCGGGCCGCCGTCGAGGCCGGCGCCGACGAGATCGACATGGTGATCAACCGGGGCGCGTTCCTGGCCGGCCGCTACTCCGAGGTGTACGACGAGATCGTCGCCACCAAGGAGGCCTGCGGGGACGCCCACCTCAAGGTGATCCTGGAGACCGGCGAGCTGGCCACGTACGACAACGTGCGGCGCGCCTCCTGGCTCGCGATGCTGGCCGGCGCCGACTTCATCAAGACCTCGACCGGCAAGGTCCCGGTGGCCGCCACCCCGCCCGTGACGCTCGTGATGCTCGAAGCGGTCCGCGACTTCCGCGCCGCCACCGGCCGCCAGGTGGGCGTGAAGCCGGCCGGCGGCATCCGCACCACCAAGGACGCGATCAAGTACCTCGTGATGGTCAACGAGACGGTCGGCCCGGACTGGCTGGACCCGGACTGGTTCCGCTTCGGCGCGTCCAGCCTGCTGAACGACCTGCTGATGCAGCGCACCAAGCTGAAGACCGGCGTCTACTCCGGTCCCGACTACTTCACCCTGGACTGAGCGCGATGTTCGAATACGCCCCCGCCCCCGAGTCCCGCTCGGTGGTGGACATCAAGCCCGCGTACGGGCTGTTCATCGACGGGACCTTCGTCGACCCGACCGACGGCGGAAGCTTCAAGTCGATCAACCCGGCCACCGAGGAGGTGCTCGCCGAGGTCGCCGAGGGCGGCGCTGGCGACGTCGACCGCGCGGTCCGGGCGGCCCGTGCGGCGTACGAGAAGGTGTGGGGCCCCATGCCGGGCCGGGACCGCGCCAAGTACCTGTTCCGCATCGCCCGGATCATCCAGGAGCGCTCCCGCGAGCTGGCGGTGCTGGAGTCACTCGACAACGGCAAGCCGATCAAGGAGTCCCGCGACGTCGACATCCCGCTGGTCGCCGCGCACTTCTTCTACTACGCCGGCTGGGCCGACAAGCTCCCGTACGCCGGCTTCGGCCCCGACCCGAAGCCGCTCGGCGTGGCCGCGCAGGTCATCCCCTGGAACTTCCCGCTGCTCATGCTGGCCTGGAAGATCGCCCCGGCCCTCGCCGCCGGCAACACCGTGGTGTTGAAGCCGGCCGAGACCACGCCGCTCACCGCCCTGCTCTTCGCCGAGATCTGCCAGCAGGCCGACCTGCCGGCCGGCGTCGTCAACATCGTCACCGGCGCCGGCGAGACCGGCCGCGCCCTCGTCGAGCACCCCGGCGTCGACAAGGTGGCGTTCACCGGCTCCACCGAGGTCGGCCGGGCCATCGCCCGCGCGGTGGCCGGCACCCGCAAGAAGCTCACCCTGGAGCTGGGCGGCAAGGCCGCCAACATCGTCTTCGACGACGCGCCCGTCGACCAGGCGGTCGAGGGCATCGTCAACGGCATCTTCTTCAACCAGGGACACGTCTGCTGCGCCGGCTCCCGCCTGCTGATCCAGGAATCGGTCGCCGACCGGGTACTGGAGTCGCTGAAGCGGCGGATGGCCCAACTGCGGGTCGGCGACCCGCTCGACAAGAACACCGACATCGGCGCCATCAACTCGGCCGCCCAGCTGGCCCGGATCCGGGAACTCTCCGAGGCGGGCTCCGCCGAGGGCGCCGAGCGCTGGTCGCCCCCGTGCGAACTGCCCGAGCGGGGCTTCTGGTTCGCCCCCACCATCTTCACCGGCGTCACCCAGGCCCACCGGATCGCCCGGGAGGAGATCTTCGGGCCGGTGCTGTCCGTGCTCACGTTCCGCACCCCGGCCGAGGCCGTGGAGAAGGCGAACAACACGCCGTACGGGCTGTCGGCCGGCATCTGGACCGACAAGGGCTCCCGGATCCTGTGGATGGCCGACCGGCTGCGCGCCGGCGTGGTCTGGGCCAACACGTTCAACAAGTTCGACCCCACCTCGCCGTTCGGCGGCTACAAGGAGTCGGGCTACGGTCGCGAGGGCGGCCGGCACGGGCTGGAGGCGTACCTCAATGTCTGAGCGGGTCGCGGTACGCAAGACGTACAAGCTCTTCATCGGCGGGAAGTTCCCACGCAGCGAGTCGGGGCGGTCGTATCTCGTGCAGGACGCGAATGTGTCGTTGGCCTCCCGCAAGGACGCGCGGGACGCGGTCGTCGCCGCCCGGGCCGCCGTGAAGGGCTGGGCCGGCGCGACCGCGTACAACCGGGGTCAGGTCCTCTACCGGGTGGCCGAGATGCTGGAGGGCCGGCGCGAACAGTTCGTGGCGCTCGGCGTGCCCGGCGACGAGGTCGACGCGGCCGTCGACCGCTGGGTCTGGTACGCCGGCTGGTCCGACAAGCTGGCCCAGGTGTACGGCGGGGCGAACCCCGTGGCCGGCCCGTACTTCAACCTCTCGGCGCCCGAGCCGACCGGCGTCGTGGCCGTGGTGGCCCCCGAGCGGCCCGCGCTGCTCGGCCTGGTCAGCGTGATCGCCCCGGCCGTCGTGACCGGCAACACGGTGGTCGTGGCGGCCTCGCCGACCGAACCGCTGGCCGCCGTGACGCTGGCCGAGGTGCTCGCCACCTCCGACCTGCCCGGCGGCGTGGTCAACATCCTCACCGGCCGGCTGTCCGAGACCGTGCCGACGCTGGCCGCGCACATGGACGTCAACGCCATCGACCTGACCGGGGTCACCGACGCCGAGCAGGCGGCCGACCTGGAGGTCAGGGCCGCGGAGAACCTGAAGCGGGTGCTCCGGCCGGCACCGGCCGACCACGACTGGTTCGCCGACCCGGGGCTCACGCGCATGACGGCGTTGCTGGAGACGAAGACCGTGTGGCATCCGAAGGGGGTCTGATCCGGGTTTCCTGGGAGGCCACGTCCCTCTGCGGTTCCGCCGCGACGCCCCTTCGCCGGTTTCGGGGCCACATTCCTCTGCCGGTGCCGGGGCGCCCACGTCCCTCTGCTGGTTTCGGGAGAGGCTCCTCTGCTGGTTTCGGGAGAGGCTCCTCTGCTGGTTTCGGGAGAGGCTCCTCTGCTGGTTTCGGGAGAGCCCCACCCGCTCCGGGCGGTCAGGCTTGATCCCTCCGCGGGCGGGGCTCCCCCGAAACCTCGGTGGTCCAGGCCCGTCCGTGGGGTTGGGCTTGTGGGCTCTGGCGGGCGTGGGTGCTTGATCTGCGGGTGACCGGAGCAGATCCACTCCTGCCGCTGGCAGCGGGTGTCCCGGACAGCGCGTTGCCGCCGATGCCGGCGGCATCGAGTCGATCAACGCTGCACCCGGAAGTGCCCACATCAAGGGTCGTGCGCGACCCGTTGTGCCCTCCCAGTCCGTCGGTCGAACGGCCACCCGGCGGGCCACCGCACGACGCCCTCGGCGTGGCGCGGTCACTCATCAAGATCGCGCAAGTTCCTGGATGTTGTTGGTTCGAGGGGCGAGCGAGGCCACAACTTCCCGGAAGTTGTGGGGTGGCCGCGCCGTCGAGGCGACAACTACCCGGATGTCGTCGCCTCGCCTCGGCGCGCACGCCGGCCACGACGTCCCTGTCGTCCGGCCGGGGGCGCGGTCCAGGGCACGCCTTCCCCACTGCCGGCGGATCGGCGTGGGGCGGGCCGCCCACTTCTCGGAAGTCGTCGGATCGGCCCACGGTCGAAGCCACAAGATCCTGGACGTTGTCGGGTCGGGCGGGAGACCACAAGGTCCTGGATGTTGTCGGGTCGGGGCGTGGTTGAGGCCACTACATCCTGGATGTTGTCGGGTCCGGGGCGCGGGCGGGGCGCGTCCGGGGCGCGGGCTGGGCGGGGCGCGTCGAGGGCGGCGACCTCGTGGCGTTGGCCCCCCGCGGCTGGCTGGTCTGCCCTGTCTCAGATGGGCGGGTCTACTACGGGGGGTAGGATTGGTCTGTGACGCGGCTTGGTGATCTCGAACGTGCGGTGATGGACGTGCTGTGGGACACGGTCCCGAGCACGTCGGACGGCGTGACCGTCCGCGAGGTCGCCGACGCGCTGGCCGGTCGGGAGCTGGCCTACACGACGGTGATGACCGTGCTCGACCGGCTGGCCGGCAAGGGCATGGTGGAGCGCCAGCGGGAGGGGCGGGCCTGGCGGTACCGGGCCGCGGCCAGCCGTGAGGCGCACATCGCCCAGCTCATGCTCGACGCGCTCGACCTCGGTGGCAGCCGGGACGCCGCGCTGGTGCGTTTCGCCCGCTCGGTGACCGGCACGGAGGCCGAGGTGCTGCGCGCCGCTCTGGCGGCCGAGGCCACGGGCGGTGCTCCGGGCGGGCAGGGCACTGCCCGGCCGGCCGACACCGGCGGCGGGCACACCGGTCCGGGCGCCCTGACCGACCGGATCGAGGGGCCGACGAGCGGGCGGGTCACCCGTCCGCCGGCCGACGAGGCAGCGGACAGGTAGGGGGCGGCGGCCGTGGCGTACGCTCTGCACTTCGCCGCGACGGTGCTGGCCTGCTGGCTGACCGCCCAGGTGCTGGCCCGCTCGACCTGGCCGTGGCACAGCCCCCGCGTGGCGATCGTCTGCTGGCAGGCGGTCGGGCTCGCGGTCGGCCTCGCCGCGATGGGCCTGCCGATGGCGCTCGGCCTGGCCGCGTACGACCTGCCGCCGGGAAGCGCCCTGGTCGCCCTCTTCGACGACCTGCTGCACGACCGGCTGCCCGCCGGCGTGAACGTCCTGCACCTGGCCGGTGTGGGTGTCGGCTTCGGCATCGGTGCCGTGCTGCTGACCACGACCGTACGCAGCATCCACGGGACGCTGCGCGCCCAGCGCCGGCACCGGGAGCTGCTCGCCCTGGTGGCCCGGGACGACCCGGCCGTACCCGGGGCGCTGGTGCTCGACCACCCGAGCGCGGCGGCGTACTGCCTGCCGGGGGTGCGGCCGCGGGTGGTGGTGAGCGCGGGCGCGTTGAGCCTGCTGGACCGCGCGGAACTGGACGCGGTGCTCACCCACGAGCGGGCGCACGCCCAGGAGCGGCACGACCTCGTGCTGCTGCCGTTCACGGCGCTCAGCCGCGCGCTGCCGTGGGTCCGCTGGGTCCGCGAGGCGTACGAGCGGGTCGCCCTGCTGGTCGAGATGCGCGCCGACGACAAGGCGCGCGAGCTGCACCCCGAGTCGCTGGCCGCCGCCCTGCGCCGTTTCGCCACGGCGGGCCACCGGGTCACCCCGGCGGGAGCCCTCGGGCTCGGTGACCGGGACCTGGACGTCCGGGTGCAGCGCCTGCTGGTCGTCGCCGAGCCGCCCCGGATCCTGCTGCTCACGGCGCTGGCCGTCGCCTCGACGCTCGTCGCGATGCCGATCTCGCTCTTCCTCAGCTGATCGAGCGACCCCCATCACTACTACGTCTTGTCGTAAAGTCGACTACGACATGATGTAGTAGTTATAGGTAGGGAATCTACGTGTAGGCTCTCTACGACAAGCGAGCCAACCGTTGGAGAGCCGGCCATGGACACCCTGCTCCTCGCCCGACTTCAGTTCGCGACCACGACGTCGATCCACTTCCTCTTCGTGGTCGTCACACTCGGCCTGGTCACCCTCCTGGTCGGGATCCAGACCGCCTGGGTCGTCACGGGCAACCCGAAGTACGAGCGGCTGACCCGGTTCTGGGGCCAGCTGTACGTCATCAACTACGTGCTCGGCATCGCCACCGGCATCGTCATGGAGTTCCAGTTCGGGCTGAACTGGAGCGGGCTGTCGCGCTACGTCGGCAACGTCTTCGGCGCGCCCCTGGCCATCGAGACACTGGTCGCCTTCTTCCTGGAGTCCACGTTCCTCGGCATGTGGATCTTCGGGTGGCACCGGCTGCGGCGCGGCGTGCACCTCGCGCTGCTGTGGGGCGTGGCGCTCACCGCGTACGCCTCGGCGTTCTGGATCATGGTGGCCAACTCGTGGTTGCAGAACCCCGTCGGCTACGAGGTCCGCGACGGGATTGCCCACCTCACCGACTTCCCGGCGCTGCTCACCAACCCGAGCCTCGGCATGGCGTTCGGGCACGTCGTCTCGGCGGCCCTGCTGGTGGGCGGGATGCTGATGGCGGCGGTCAGCGCCTACCACCTGATCCGGCGCACCCCCGACTTCGCGCTCTTCCGCGCCTCGCTGCGGATCGGCCTGGTCACCGCGGCGCTGGCCATCACCCTGGTGCAGGGCTTCGGCTTCGCGCAGTTCGGCCCGGTCGGCGCCGTGCAGCCCACCAAGTTCGGCAGCGGCGCCGACGCGGACGCGCTCATCGCCGAGTGGACGGCCCGGTTCGGCCCCGGCGACTACACCCCGCCCGTGCTCGCCAACGTCGGGCTCGGCTTCATGATCCTCATCGGCCTGGGCCTCGGCGCGCTCTGGCTGCTGCTGCCCCTGCTCTGGCGGGACTGGGTCATCCGGCTGCGCTTCCCGCTCTGGCTGCTGCTGCTCGGCCTGCCGCTGCCGTTCGTCGCGGTGATCCTCGGCTGGATCGCCCGCGAGGTCGGCCGCCAGCCCTGGGTGGCGTACGGGCTGCTTCCGGTCGACCAGGCCGTCTCGCCGGTGGCCGCCCCGGTGATGCTCGCCTCCCTGATCGGGTTCAGCCTGCTGCTCGGCACGCTCGCCGTCACCAACTGGACGCTCATCGCCCGGCACGCCGCCCGCGGGGCGGACGATCCCGCCCTCGGCCGGCCGCCGGGCCATCCCGCCGACCTCCGTCCCGAACCCGCCTTCGCGTGAGGAGCGATCGTGGAACTCGCCTGGTACGCCCTGCTCGGCCTCTTCTTCGCCACCTACCTGGTCCTCGGCGGCTACGACTACGGCGTCGGTCTCGCACTGGCCGGCGACGCCGACCCGCGCCGCCGCCGGACCGCCCTCAACGCCGTCGGCCCGTTCTTCCTCGGCAACGAGGTCTGGCTCGTGGCGGCCGTCGGCATCCTGTTCGGCGCGTTCCCGCTGCTGGAGGGCGAACTGCTCGCCGGGTTCTACCCGGCCGTGCTCGGCGCGCTCGCCGGGGTGATCCTGGTGACCGCGGGGGTGCAGCTGCGCAGCCGGCCCGCCCGCGAGCGGATCCGGGCGCGGTGGGACCGGGTCGTGGTCGTGGGCAGTGCCCTCGCCGCGCTCGGCTGGGGCGCGCTGCTCGCCGGGCTGCTCCAGGGCGTACCGCTGCACGCCGACGGCCACGTCGCCGGGCTCGGCCACCTGTTCACCCCGTTCGCGGCGGCCGCCGCGCTGGCCACGGTGGCGCTCGTGGCGGTGCACGGCGCGGCCTTCCTCGCACTCCGGCTGCCGGCCGCCGACGCCGCGGGCGCCGCCCGGCTCACCCGCCGGCTGGTCCCGGTGGCGCTCGCCGCGGTCGGCGCGGCCACCGTCCTCGGTCTCCTCTCCGACCGGGTACGCGCGGCCGTGCAGCGACCGGCGCTCGGCGTACTGCTGCCCGTGGCGCTGGTCGCGGCGCTGCTGGTGGCCCGGGCGGCGCTCCACCGCCGGCGGCCCGGGCTGGCCTTCGCCGCCACGTCGGTGGCCCTGGCGCTGCCCGTGGCGCTGGTCGGCGCGGCCCTCTGGCCCTTCGTGCTCGTCTCCACGGTCGATCCGGGCGCGTCCCTGACCGTGGCCGACGCGGCGGCCAGCGAGCCGACCCTGCGCCTGCTCGGCTGGCTCGTGCTGCCGCTCGCGCCGGCCCTACTAGGCTTCCAACTGATGTGCTGGTGGGTGTTCCGGGGACGGATCGACGGCAGGGCACCGGTGTACTGGTGAACCGCCGCCCCTTCGACCCGCGTCTGCTGCGTCGGGTCCCCGCGGCCCGCCGCGACCTCGCCCTGCTCGCCCTGCTCGGGGTGATCGCCGCGGGGCTGGTCGTCGCGCAGGCGACCGCACTGGCCGCGCTGCTCGCCACCGCGTTCGACGGACGCCTCGACCGGCCCGCCCTGGCCGGCTTCGCGGCCACCGTGGCGGCCCGCGCGCTGCTGGTCTGGGCACAGGGCACCGTGGCCGCCCGGGTGGCCGCCACGGTCAAGGCCGCGCTCCGCTCCGACCTGCTCGCGGCCGTCGGGCGGCACGGGCCCGGCTGGGTGGCCGGCCAGCGGGCCGGGCAGCTCGCCACCCTCGCCGGGCGTGGGCTGGACGCGCTGGACGCCTACTTCACCGGCTACCTGCCGCAGCTCGTGCTCAGCGTCACCGTCCCGCTGGCCGTGGTCGCCCGGATCGGCCTCGCCGACTGGAGCTCCGCGGTGATCATCGTGCTGACCCTGCCGCTGATCCCGATCTTCGGGGCGCTGCTCGGGTGGCAGGCGCAGGCCGCCACCGAACGCCAGTGGCGGCGGCTGTCCCTGCTCGGCGGGCACTTCCTCGACATGGTCGCCGGGCTCCCCACGCTGCGCGCCTTCGGTCGCGCCCGGGCCCAGGTCGACGTGGTGCGCCGCATGGCCGACGGGCACCGGGCCGCCACCATGCGGACGCTGCGCATCGCGTTCCTCTCCGCCCTCGTGCTGGAGCTGGTCGCCACCCTCTCGGTGGCGCTCGTGGCGGTGCCGGTCGGCATCCGGCTGCTCGGCGGCGGGCTCGCCCTGCAGACCGCGCTGCTGGTGCTGCTGCTCACGCCCGAGGCGTACCTGCCGCTGCGGGCGGCCGGCAGCCGGTTCCACGCCAGCATGGAGGGGCTCACCGCCCTCAACGACGCGTTCGCGGTGCAGGAGGGCGCGCCGGCCCCGACGCGGGACGGCGCGGCGGGCGCGCGCCCGGTGCCGGACGGCCGGGGCGAGATCCGGTTCGAGGCCGTGACGGTGGCGTACGAGCGGACCACGGCGCTGCGCGACGTGACGCTGACCGTCCGGCCGGGCGAGCGGATCGCCGTCATCGGCCCCAGTGGCGCCGGCAAGAGCACCCTGCTCGGGCTGCTGCTCGGCTTCGTCACCCCGACCAGCGGCCGGGTGACCGTCGACGGGGTGGACCTGGCCGACGCCGACCTGGACGCCTGGCGGCGCCAGCTCGCCTGGGTGCCGCAGCGGGCGCACCTCTTCGCCGCCTCGCTGGCCGACAACATCCGGCTCGGCGCGCCGGACACCCCCGACGCGGCGCTTTCCGCCGCGGTCCGCGACGCGGCGCTCGACGAGGTGGTCGCCGGCCTGCCCGAGGGCCTCGGCACGGTGCTCGGCGAGCGCGGGCACGGCCTCTCCAGCGGGCAGCGGCAACGGGTGGCGCTGGCCCGGGCGTTCCTCCGGGACGCCCCCGTCGTGCTGCTCGACGAACCCACCGCGCGGCTGGACAGCGCGTCGGAGGCGGTCGTCCTGGCGGCCACCCGCCGCCTCGTGGCCGGCCGTACGGCCCTGCTGGTCGCGCACCGCCCGGCGCTGCTGGAGAACGCCGACCGGATCCTGCGGATCGAGGACGGCCGGGTGACCGAACTGGTGCCCACCCCGGCCGGAGAGGCGACCCGATGAGCACCGCCCCCCGACGTCGCCGGCCGGACCGCACCGGCGGGGCGGTGACGGGCCCCGCCGAGTTCGACGTGGCCGGCCCCGCGGCGGTCGACCCGCCCGTCCGCACCGCGGACCGGCCCGCGCCCCCCGTACGCGCCGGGGCGGCGGAGCGCGCCGTGCTGCGGCTCGCGCGCCCGTACCTCGGCCGCCTCGTCGGGGCCGGCCTGCTCGCCGCCGCCACCGAGTTCGCCGGGCTGGCCCTCATGGCGACGGCCACCTGGCTGTTGATGAGCGCCGCCGGACGGCCACCGCTGGACCGGCTCACCGTGGCCATCGTCGCCGTGCGCGCGCTGGCGATCAGCCGCGGTGTCCTCCGCTACACCGAACGGCTCGCCGGGCACGACGCCGTGCTCCGGATGATCACCGACGTCCGGGCCCGGGTCTTCGCCACCCTCGCCGCCCGGCGGGCGCGCGCCCCGCGCTCCGGGGACGCGCTGAGCCGGCTCGTCTCCGACGTGGAGGCGGTCCAGGACCTGCTGCTCCGGGTGCTCGTCCCGGGCGCCGCGGCGGTGCTCGTGAGCGTCGTGGCGGTGGGCGGCGCCGTCCTGATCTCGCCACCGGCCGCCGCGGTGCTCGCCGCCGGGCTGCTCGTCGCCGGGCTCGCGCTGCCCGTCCTGGCCACCGCGCTGACCCGGCGCAGCGCGGCCGAACTGGCCCCGCTGCGCGGCGCGCTGGCCGCCGACGCCGTCGACCTGACCCACGGCGCCGCCGACCTGGCCGCGTTCGGCGCCACCGACTCGGCGTTGGACGCCGCGACGGGGCGCGCCCGGCGGCTCGCGCGCCTGGAACGCCGGCTCGCCGCCGCCGGATTCGCGGTGGACGCGGTGGGCACCCTCGTCGCGGGACTCACGGCCGGCGCGGTGGTGCTCGTCGCGCTCGCCGCCGACGTGCCCGGCGTGCTGGTCGGCGTCCTGGCGGTCGGCACCCTGAGCGCCGTCGAGATCGCGTTGGCGCTGGTCGGCGCGGCCCGCCAGCGGACCCAGCTCGGCGCCGGGCTGACCCGGGTGGCCGCCCTGCTCGGCGACACCACCACGGCCCCGACCACCCCGCCCGCCGACGCGACCGCCACGGCTCCGACCATCCCGCCCGGCGGCGCGACCGCCGCGGCGCCGAGCGCCCCGCCGGCCGGTACCGGCCGCGCGGACGAGGGCGGGCCCGAGGCGATCCGGGCCGAGGCGTACGAGGTCCGGCTCGACGAGGTGACGGTCCGGTACCGGGCCGGTGCCGCGCCGGCGCTCGACCGGGTGACCCTCGACCTTCCGCCGGGACGGCGGGTGGCCGTGGTCGGCCCGAGCGGCGCCGGCAAGAGCACCCTGGCCGCCGTCCTGACCGGCGCCGTACGCCCCGAGGGCGGCCGGGCGACGGTGGGCGGGCGGGACCTCGCCGCGTACGCCGAGGACGAGCTGCCCCGGGTGGTCGGCGGCCTGCTCGCCGAGGCGTACGTCTTCCACGCCACCGTCCGGGAGAACCTCCTGCTCGGCCGGCCCGGCGCGGGCGAGGAGGAGCTGGCCGGCGCGGCGGCCGCCGCCGGCCTGCTGGACTGGGTACGCGCCCAGCCGGCCGGCTGGGACACCGTGGTCGGCGAGGAGGGCGGGCAGCTCTCCGGCGGGCAGCGGCAGCGCCTCGCCCTGGCCCGGGCGCTGCTGGCCGCGCCGCCCGTGCTGGTGCTCGACGAGCCGACCGAGGGGCTGGACCCGAGCGCCGCCGACGCGGTGCTCGCCTCGGCGCTGGCCGCCACGCCGGCCGCGCACTCGGTGCTGCTGATCAGCCACCGGCTCACCGGCCTGGTCGGGCTGGACGAGATCGTGGTCCTGGACGCCGGGCGCGTGGTGCAGCGCGGCCGGCACGCCGACCTGGTCGCGGCGCCCGGCTGGTACCGGGACCAGTGGCTGCTCCAGGAGGCGGCCGAACGCGGGTACCTGGCCCTGACCCCCTGACCGTCCCTCGGGGTCGTCCCGGGGTTCTCCCCGACGACGGGACGTCGCGGACGTGGCAGGGTGGGACCATGCCGCGCTACGACGACGTCCTCGTGGAGGATCACCTGCGGGAGCTGGCCGTGCGGCTGCGCGGCCCGGCCCGGATGAAGGCCGACCTGCTGGCCGAGGCGCGGGACGGCCTGCTCGACGCGGTCGAGGCGTACCGCGCGGACGGGCTGCCCGGCGCGGAGGCCGAGCGGCGCGCGGTGGCCGAGTTCGGCAGTCCCGCGCAGCTGTTGCCGGCCTGGCAGGCCGAACTCGCCGTGGGGGCGCTGCGCGGGCTGTCGCTGCGGGTCCTCGCGCTCGCCTCGGTGCTGGTGGTGGGCGGGGACCTGACCTGGCGGGGTGCGAGCTGGAGCGACGGCCCCCGGCCGCCAGAGGGCTACCTGTTCCTCTCGGCCTCGGTGAACGGGGTCTGGGTGGCGGCGCTCGCGTTGGCGGCGGCCGGGCTGCTGCTGGTCCGGGTCGCGGCGCGGTCGGCGCATCCCGCCCTGCCGGCGCTCGTCCGGCTGGCCGGCGTCGGGCTCCTCGCCTCGCTGGCGATCGGCGTGCTGACCGGCGCCAGCCTGTTCGGCTGGTCGGTCGGGCTCTGGGACGCGGCTCTCACCTGGCCCCCGATGATCATCGGGGCGATGGTGGTGGGCGCCGGCTACCTGTGGATCGGCCGGGCCGCCCGCACCTGGCTGCTCGCGACGCGCTGAGCCCCGGCCGGTGACGTCAGGCGGGTGCGGCGGGCGGCGTGCCGGGCAGGTCGCCGACGGGGTCGAGGAAGCGCCCCACGGTCGTGCTGAACTCGCGCCAGCCGGCCCGCTCCCCGGCGAGCGCCCGGCGCCCGGAGTCGGTGAGCTGGTACGTCCGCCGCTCCCGCCCGTTGACGGTGCTCCAGGTGCTGACCACGTGCCCGGCCCGCTCCAGGCGGCGCAGGGCGGGATAGATGGTGCCCGTCGGCAGGTCGAGGGTGCCGCCGCTGCGGGCGCGGAGCGCCTCGATGATGGCGTAGCCGTGCAGGGCGCCCCCCTCCAGCACCGCCAGCAGCAGGGCGTCGAGGTGTCCGTGCAGCGCCTGGGCCTTCATGCGTAGCTACGCTACAGGTTGACGGGCGAGATCGCCAGGGAGCCGGCGACCGGCCTTCGGGGTGCGGGCACCGCCGCCCCGGAGAGGCCCACTAGGGTATGTGCCCAGAGTCACTCGCCGGCCGACGCGCCGGCGGGTGGGCAGCCCGAAGCACACGGAGGTCAGCGTGGCCCGCCAGTCGCCTCAACGGCCCGACGCCGACGAGCCCGAGCTCGACGACACCGCCGACCCGGTCGAGCCGGAGGAGACCGACACCGGTCGTGCCGCAGCCGACGCCGACCGGTCCCTCTGGGAGTCCGTCGGGATCGACCCGGTGGAGATCGCCCTTCCCGCCGGCACCGGCTTCACGCTGCGGACGTACCGGCCGGCGCGCGAGGTGACACCCACCGACGTCACCGAACGGGACCAGGACGACCCGTTCCTCGCCCGCCGCCAGGTCATCGAGGAGGAGGACGACGAGACCGTCGTCATCCTCGACGAGGACGTGGCGGAGGAGTTCGCCGAGAGCGAGGAGGAGGACGCGCGCCGCCGCCGCGAGTCCGGCGACGAGGAGGCCGACACCGACGAGGAGGAGGCCGCCGACGAGTCCGGCGACGAGGAGGTGCCGCTCTTCCTCAGCCACAAGGGTCGGCTGCTGCTCTTCAAGACGCCGGAATCTCTGGTCAGCTTCATCCGGTCCGGTGCGCCCAACGATCTGTCCCAACTGGACAGCTGGCGAGAACTGTCCGAACGGGTGGAACCGGCCGACATCGCCCCGCTGGACGAGGACACCTACGAGCTCGACCTGGTCGTGGAGAACCTCCGCGGCGGGCACGACACGTGGGATCCGACGCTGCTGATCGAGGCCGGGGAGATCGCGCGTGACCTCTCGTACGCCCTGCGGCTACCCGCCGTGCTCGACATGCTCTCCACCGGCTCCAGCCTCGACGACCTGGACGAGGCCCTGCGGGGCACGGTCAACGGTGGGATCGGCGCCTTCCTCGCCCGGCGGCGGCTGAAGAAAATCGGGGCACAAACCGCAAGTCTCGGTTGGCGCACGATTGTCGGCAAGATCTCTGCGGTCGTGGACTGGCGCGACTGACCCCGACCGGGGAGCATCAGTCTCTGGCAGAGGAACACCTGTCCCGGGAGGAGGACGACGCCGTGGCGCTCGTGCGCGTGTACTGCGGTCTGGCCTCGGCGGATCCGGCCGACCGACCGGCCTCGGCCGGCTCGACGCTGACGTCCGCTGTGGTCGATGACGCAGGACGTCTGCTGCATGTCTGCGAGATCGGCGACGACCCCGCTGGCTACGCCCAGCTGGTCGCGCTGCTCGTGGAGCGGTCGGGCGGGCCGAGCGGTGCGGCGATCGCCGCCGACAGCGACGACCACACGGTCACCTCGCTGCTCAGCGCGGCCGGGCGTCCCCTGGCCATCGCCGACGACGACTCGGTCGACGACTTCGCCGAACGGTTCGCCGACGACGACTCCCTGGAGGAGATGCAGTCACCGCCGGCCGAGCGGCGGGCCGTCGGCCTGGCCCGCGCGTTGCAGGCGGGCGCGCTCTCCGCGGTCACCCTCCCCGCGCCCCGCGACCTCGCCGGCTACAAGCAGGTCCTCGCCGCGCACGCCGCGCTCGCGAGTGGCCGCCACTCCGCCGCCGTGGCGCTGCGCGAGGTGCTCCGGGAGCTCTACCCGGCCGCGCTGCGGGCGTACCCGGATCCGGCCGAGCCGGTCCCGCTGGCCGTGCTCGACGCGCTGCCCGAGCCGGGCATGCTCGGCGGCACCGTCGCCCGCGGCCGTGAGGTCTCCGTCGCCGCCGACGCCATCGTCACGCACCTCGTGGCCGACGGCGTCGCGGAGGCCGCCGAGATCGAGGAGGCCGTCACGGCGCTCCGCGTCGCCATCTCGGAGACGCCGCGCCGAGCCACCGTCAACCGCACGCTCACGTCCGCCGTCGCGGAGACCGTCCGGCAGGCGGTCGCCTCGGTACGGGCCTGCGACGCCGGCTGCGAGGCGCTCGTGGGCGCCCTCAACACGCGGGTCACCACGCCCGCCCCCGGCCGCCGCGCCGCCGCCCGTCGGGGCGACCACGACCTGCCCGGCATGGGGAACACCAGCGCGGGGCTGCGTACGCTCCGTCCCGCGGCCGCCGAGCCCACGTCCTCGGGCGGTCGGCGCAGCCGTCCCGAGCCGGTCTCCGCGGGCAGCCCGCCGCCGGCCCCACGGCCGGTCGCACCGCCGCCGGTCGCACCCGAACCCGTCACGCCGCCGCCCGTCGCACCCGAGCCGGTGACCCCGGCCGCCCTGGCCGGCCCACCCGTGTCCGCCCCGCCCGGGCGGACGGACGCACCCACCAACCGGCCCGTCTCGGCGCCGCCGCCCCCGCCACCGGGGATCACGCCCATCGCGCCGTCCCAGCGGGGCAAGGTGCCGCCGGCCGAGGCGGGCGAGCCCTTCCGGCCCACGTTGACCACCGCGGCGATCAACAGCGCCCGCGCCGAGCGGCAGCGCACCGTGATCCCGCCCCGGCCCAAGACCAACGGGGACTCCGGCCCGCCCACGGGCGGGTTCAGCGCCACCGACCTCACCATCCCGGTGCCCGCTCCCCGTCCCGACGCGGAGTCCGCGCCGCCCGGCTCGCGGGCCAACTGGCCGCTGGTCAACAACCCCGAGAACCCGGCCGACAGCTCCCCGAACAACCCGGCCGCGTACTCGTACGGCGAGCGCGGCGTCGACGCGCCCACCGACCCGGGTGTGGGCGAGCGGGTCACCCCGCCGTGGCTCGCCGACGACCTGCCGCAGGAGCCGCCCATGCTGCGGCTCGTGGAGCCTCCGCCGCTGGAGGACCGGGCGCTGCGGGAGAACACCGGCCAGCACCTGGAGGTGCCGCCGCTGCGGTTGGTGGACGGGCCGGACCCCGGCCGTACCGGCCGCCCCGCCGCCCGTTCCGAGCGCCCGGCCGTCGAGCACCGGCCGCCACCTCCGGTCGAGCACCGGCCGCCGCCCGTGTCCGACGAGAGCGGCGACGGCGACCTGCTCATCTTCGCCCAGGCCAAGTCGGCCTGGTTCGTCGGGCACAACGACGACGTGGACCTCGACTGGTCGACCACCGCCGACAGCGGCTGGCAGGCCGCCGAGCAGGCCGCTCGACCCGCCGTGGGAGCCGAGACCAAGGCCGGGCTGCCCAAGCGCGTGCCGCAGGCCAACCTGGTGCCCGGCTCCCCGCTGCGGGAGGAACGGCCCCTGCGCATCGTCCGCGACGCCGCGAGCCTCGCCGAGAACACCACCGGCTACTTCCGCGGCTGGCGTCGCGGGCAGGAGATCGGCGGCTTCGCCGTGGGCGGACGCCCCGGGCGGGAGGCCGCCGGCGGATGGGACTTCAGCCGCGACCACGGCGACCGCGACGACGACCGGGAGTACGAATACCGCTCCGCCGGCTACCGCTCCTGACACCGCCACGAGAGCCCCCGCCTGACCCGGCACGCCGCCGGATTCGGACGAGGGCTCCACCGTGTCCCGACCGAGTGGTCAGGCCGCCGCTTCAAGCTGCGCCTAATGCCGGGCCGGACGACGGGCCGCGTGCCGGGGTCGGACGACGGGCCGCGTGCCGGGGTCGGACGACGGGCCGACGGGCCGGCGCTGGAGGCAGGCCCGGTGCCGGGGCCGCGTGCCGGGGGCGGGCGGCCGATGATCCCACTACATCCGGGATGTTGTTCCCTCCCAGTGCGGCCGAGGCCACAACATCCAGGAAGTTGTGGGCTTCTGCGCGCAGACGCCGCCGCCACGGGAGACCGGGACCCACCGGCGGGCGCGTGCGGCTGTGGTGGGGCACCGGTCGTGTGAGCGGCGAGCGACGGGTCCCCTGTGGGCAGAGGGCCGGTGCGGATGCGGCCAGTCGAGCAGAGTCAGATGGGGTCGGGCGGGGAGGAACCGGCGCATGGGGCTCCCTGTGAACAGCGGGGAACGCACGCCAGCGGCGGGGGCGGGCAGCAATGGCGCTCTTTGCGGCCGAGGGCGCCAATCGGGCCCGACCGGGCCTACGAAGTCTTCTGTGGACGGCGCCCCCGGTGGAGTGCGGTGCTAGCGGGAGGAACCGGCGTATGAGGCCCCTGTGGACCGCACGGCGGGTGTACCGCTGAACGAGGCCCACCGGCGTGCCAGGGGGCGCCAGACCGGCGCACGACGTTTCATCTGGACAGTGAGGAGTGCCCGCTGATGAGGGAGCGACCGGGCCTACGAGGCTCCTCTGGGCAACCGTGAGCGCCCGGTGCGGCCAAGCCGCACCGGGCGCGTCGACGAACGACCGTCAGGCCGGCGCGACCGCCCGCGACCGGCGCATGGTGAGCACGTACTCGACCAGCGAGATCAGCACGTGCTTGGTCGACTCGCGGTTGCGGGCGTCGCAGGCCACCACGGGCACCTCGTTCGAGATCGCCAGCGCCTCCCGCACGTCCTGCGGGTCGTGGTACTGCATCCCGTCGAAGCAGTTGATGGCCACCAGGTACGGCAGCCGCCGGTGCTCGAAGAAGTCGATCGCCGCGAAGCAGTCGGCCAGCCGTCGGGTGTCGACCAGCACGACCGCGCCGATGGCGCCGCGTACCAGCTCGTCCCACATGAACCAGAACCGCGTCTGACCCGGCGTACCGAACAGGTAGAGGATCAGGTCACGGTCGATCGTGATGCGGCCGAAGTCCATGGCCACCGTGGTCGTCGCCTTGCCCGGCACCTGCCGGGTGTCGCCGACGCCCACACCGGCGGAGGTCATGATGGCCTCCGTGGTCAGCGGCGTGATCTCCGAGACCGAGCCGACCAGCGTCGTCTTGCCGACGCCGAATCCACCGGCGATAACGATCTTCGCCGACGTCACGCGCCCGCTCGGGGTCGGCGGGCGGTGCGACATGTCAGAGCCTGCGAAGTCCACTCAGCACCCTCTCCAGCAGTTCAGTGCCCACCGCGTCGTTCGAGTCGTCCAGAATGGTCGGCTCATGGACCGCGACCAGGCCGTCCGTCGCCATGTCGGCGATGAGCACCCGGGCCACACCGAGCGGGAGCTGCATCCGCGCCGCGATCTCGGCGAGCGACTGGACGCGTCCGTCACACAGCGCGGCGATGTACTGGTGCTCGCGGCCCCCTCCACCACTGCCGTTGGCAGCGGCCCGGCCGCGCACCGTCGTCTCGACGAGCGCCTCCAGCGCGATGTCGAGTCGAGGACGGGTACGACCGCGGGTCACGGCGTATGGACGGACCAACGCGCCGGTCGGTTCATCACGATCGGCCATGTCGCCGCTCACCTCCTTCGTACCCGGCACCGGCTCCACCAGGGAGCCCGTCTGTTGTCGTCGTAACCGCCTTGCCGACCTGGGTCAGCAGGGCGTCAGCCCAGCATTCCCGCGGCGGCGCGCGGCTGGGGCGTCAGCGCGTCGCCCACCCGGTCGACGAGCAGCGCCATCTCGTAGCCGACCTGCCCGACGTCGCAGCTCCGGGCGGCCAGGACCGCGAAGGACGAGCCGTCCGAGATGGACATCAGGAACAGGAAGCCATTGTCCATCTCCACGACCGTCTGCAGCACCGCGCCTCCCTCGAAGCAGCGGGCCGCGCCCTGGGTGAGGCTGACCAGACCGGACGCGATGGCGGCCAACTGGTCGGCACGGTCACGCGGGAGATCCCGTGACGCCGCGAGGAGCAGGCCGTCCGCGGAGACGGCGACCGCGTGCGCGACCCCCGGTACCCGGTCGGCGAAGTTGGCGAGGAGCCAACCGAGATCCTGCGTAGTAGTCATCCTTCATGCTCCTTCTGCCCGCTCCCGGCCACTGGGCCTGAGCCAGACTGCGAGGATTGCTGCCCTCCCGGAGTTCCCTCCGGGCTGGTCGGATTGCTGTCCGAGGGGTGGCTACGCCCCCGCTGCACACCCCGGTGGTAGGCCGAGAGCAGGCCCCGGACCCCCTCCGGCGTACGCCGCTGGACCGACGTGGTGGGCTTGTCGACCGCGCCGGGAACCAGCTGCGCCATCGGGGTGCGCTTCGGCAGCCCCGTCGGGGTGGTCGCCCGCACCGGCACCTCACTGGCTGCCGAGGCGGCCCGCCAGCCGTCGTCGGCGGCGGTCTCCCAACCGTTGGTCTGCGGTGAGGGCCGGCGGTTGGGGAGTCTCTCGGCGCCGGTGAGGCCGCTGCCCCCGTTCGCGTTCGACCCGTTGTCCCGCGACGTCCCTGCGGCCGTCGGAGTGTCTGCCATCGGTGCGTTACCTGTCGTCCCGGGTGGTGTCTTCTGGACGGCGTGACCGGTGGCGTCGACCGCGGCGAACTGCTGGGTCGGGGCACCGTTCGTCGCCGCCGGCTTCGCGGCGCCGGCCTCCTCGGGCCCCGGTCGGCGGGTGCGGAACCAGGCCGACTCGAGCTCCCGGAAGATCGGCAGCTCCATCGTCTCGTCCGCGTACCGCTGCTGGTTCTGGCCCTGCGGAGCCGGCGTGGGCCGGGTCTGCGCCGCGGCGGGCGTCGGCGTGGGCGCCGGCGCGGGGGCCGGCGTCGCGGCCGGCTGGCCCTCGGCCCGCGGCACCCGCGGAAGCTCGGTGGTCATGTCCAGGGCGGCGGCGAGCCGCTCGGGCACCGCCGGCGTCGCCGTCTCCCGGTCCGCGTCGGCGACCGGCGGCCAGGCCGGCGGAGCCGACGCCGTGGGCCGCGACGGCAACGGGTTCGCCGCCGGCGCCGGGTACGCCTGCTCACCGGCGGGCGCGGCCGGGTACGGCTGGCCGCTCGCCGGCGACGCCGAGTACGGCTGAGCGGCCGGCGGCGCCGAGTACGGCTGACCACTCGCCGGCGGGGCCGAGTAGGGCTGCGCACCGGCCGGCGGTGCCGAGTACGGCTGGCCCGACACGGGCGGGGCGGAGTACGGCTGGCCGGACACGGGCGGAGCCGAGTACGGCGAGGCGGAGGTCGGCGGGCCCGCGTACGGCGAGGCCGAGACCGGCGGACCGGCGTACGGCGACGCGGAGACCGGCGGACCCGAGTACGGCTGCGCGGAGACCGGCGAGCCGGACACCGGGCCGCCCGAGACCGGTGGCAGCGGCGGCGCGGAGACGGGCGGCGGCGAGTACGGGGTGGCCTCGGGGCTGCTCGGCAACTGCCGCGGGATGGCCGGGGACTGGCCGCCGGGCTGGTCGGCGTCGCCGGCACGCCGCTGGGGCAGCGGGTCGACCGGCTGGCCGTTGGCGGGACGCGGCGTGAACGTGCCGGCGCCGTTGGCCGCCGTGGCACCGGTCAGGTCCGACCAGGCCGGCATGCCGCGCGACGGGCCGGCCGGCAGCGTGCCGCCCGAGCCGTTGGGCGACGCCGGGTCGAACGGGCGCCCGCCGAGGGTGACCTGGTTGCCGGATTCGCTCTGCCGCACGCCGAGCGCGGGCAGCGCGCCGAAGGTCGGCGCCGGGCCGGTCGGGGGCCCGCCGAAGGACGGCACCGGGCCGGTCCCGGGGGCGCCACCGGCCGGGGCGGGCAGCGCCGGCGGCTGCTGCACCCGCCCGGAGAGGGCACGGGGCACGAGCACCGACGTCGGCAGCGTGACCTCCGCGACGGTGCCCCGCTGGTTGCCGGGGCGCAGTTCCACCCGGACGCCGTGCCGCGAGGCGAGGCGGGCGACCACGACGAGACCCATCATGCGGGACACGGCCACGTCCACCTGCGGGGGCGTGGCCAGCCGCTCGTTGAGTTCCTGCAACTGGTCGGGGCTGATGCCGATGCCGCGGTCCTCGACGTAGAGCGAGGCGCGGTCGCCGACCCGGCGGGCCTCGACCAGCACCTGCGAGTCCGGCGGCGAGAACGCCGTGGCGTTGTCGAACAGCTCGGCGACCAGGTGCACCAGGTCGTTGACGGCGTGCGCGGCGATCTCGATGTCGCGGTCGATGACGCCGAACTCGATCCGGGTGTAGTGCTCGACCTCCGACTGGGCGGCGCGCAGCACGTCGATGAGGGCGGCCGGCTCCCGCTGCACGCGGGTGGAGTCCGCGCCGGCGAGCACCAGCAGGTTCTCGTCGTTGCGCCGCATCCGGGTGGCCAGGTGGTCGAGCTGGAACAGCTCGGCGAGGCGGTCCGGGTCCTCCTCGCCCCGCTCGAGCCGGTCGAGGTGCCCGATGAGGCGGTCGACGAGGATCTGCGACCGGCGGGCCAGGTTGACGAACATCGTCGCGACGGAGGCGCGCAGCGCGGCCTGCTCGGCGGCGGTGCGGACGGCCTCCAGGTGGACGGCGTTGAACGCCTCGGTCACCTGGCCGAACTCGTCCTTGCTGCGGACCGGCAGCGGTTCGGCGATCTGGGTGGCCAGCTGCGCCGGCGTGAGCTGGTTGCTCACCTGCGGGTCCCGCAGACGGGCCACGGCCTGCGGCAGCCCGTACTGCGCGACGGCGAGGGCGCCCTGGCGCAGTTCGCGCAGCGACCGGGCCATCGACCGGGCGACCAGGTACGCGAAGAGGACGGCCAGCAACAGCATGCTGAGCAGCAGGCCCGTCTCCAGGAACACCTGCCGCTGCACGTCGGAACGGATGTTCTCGGCGCGGCGGACCACGTCGCCGTCGAGCTTCGTCTCCACGGCCCGGATCAGCTTCGCGTTGGCGACCATGGCCGCGTCCCACTGGTCCGGCCCGAACGGGGCGCCGGTCATCTTGCCGCTGGTGTTGCCGTTGATCCAGCCCAGGTACTGCTCGGCCTGGCGGCGGTCGCCGCCGGCGATGGTCTGGTCGTGGAAGCGGGCCTCCTCCTCGGTGGCCACCGCCTTGAAGTTCTGGACGGCCTGCTCCTGGCCGGTGCCGCTGGAGATGTACTCGGTGCGCAGGGCGGGATCCATCTCCCCCCGCGCCAGCGCCTCGTGCACCACGATCCGGCGCTGGGAGAGGAACTCCTTCTCCCGCGCCACGGCGGCGGCGGCGCGCATCCGGTCGCTCAGGTCGTTGTCACCGGCCAGCTGGGTGGCCGAGTCGCGGATGGCGAGGAGGTCGCTGATGAGGCCCTCGTACGCCTGGACCGCCTCGGCGGGCCGCATCTTGCCGTTGTAGACCTGGCTGCGGATGCCGGGGAGTTCGGTCAGGCTCTGGGCGATCTCGTCGAGCTGGCTCTCCATGCTCGCCGGGAGGTCGCTGATGGTTCCCCGCTGCCGCAGGTACGGCGTCTTCGACTGCTCCACCCGGGTGTTGACCCGGTTGTACGCCTCCTGGTATTGCGCCCTCGCCTGGCCCTGCTTCGACACGAGCAGCAACACGGCCGTGGTGCGCTCGTCCTGGAGGGTGTCGATCAGGTCACCGGAGTAGCCCGAGAGATTGGCGAGGTCACCGGCCCGGTTGGCATTGTTGAGTGTCTCAAGGTGGTCGACCAGGCCGTTGGTGCCCACCACGACCGTGGCGATGGTCGGCACGATCATGATGAGACCGAGCTTGGACCAGATCGGCATGTCCCTGAGCCGGCTGGCCGGCTGGCGCAGCCGCGACAGGAAGGAGCCCGCCGCCTGTGGCCGTTTGCTCACGTCACCGCCCTCGCGATCACAGCGTTCGCGCGTTGCCCCGGGCAACGCCCAGCGACCGACCCGGCGGGTCGGACCCCCGAGATTCCATCACGCCGTCCGGCAAAGAGAAAGTCCAGGTTGGCAGGCGCAGATGGTGTGATGGGATGTTGAAGCGTTTTGATTGCACACTGTCTGGTCGGAGTAACAGCACGTAATGAGCCACCCCTACCGCGTGATCCTGCTCGCGGGGCCGTCGGGCTCCGGAAAGTCGTACATAGCCCAGCGAACCGGACTTCCGGTGCTCTGCCTCGACGATTTCTACAAGGACGGCGATGACCCTACGTTGCCGCGTCGCGACGGGCAGGTGGACTGGGAGTCGCCCCTGTCCTGGGATGCCGAGGCGGCCGTGGAGACCATTGCCCGACTGGCCCAGGAGGGGCGGGCCGAAGTGCCCGTATATGCGATCGGCGCGGATCGACGAGTGGCCACCCGGACATTTGACATAGCCGGATCGCCACTTTTTGTGGCCGAAGGGATTTTCGCCGCTGACATCGTCGCCGAGTGCCGCCGCCGCGGCTTCCTCGCCGGGGCGTACGCGCTGCGCCGGCCCCGCGGCGCGACGTTCCTCCGCCGCCTGGCGCGCGACCTCTCCGAGCAACGGAAGGCGCCCGGCGTCCTGCTGCGCCGGGGCGTGGCGCTGCTGCGCTCCGAGCCGGCGGTGCTGCGCCGGCAGACCGGGCTCGGCGCGGAGGCGGCCCGGGGACGCGAGGTGCTGCACCGGGTGGCGGGCCTGCTCGCCGGCCACCCGGTGCGCCGCTGATCAGTCCCCCACGAGCGGGGCGTAGCCCGGCTTGATCACCTCGTCGATGATCCGCAGCCGCTCGTCGAACGGGATGAACGCGCTCTTCATCGCGTTGATGGTGAACCAGCGCAGCTCGGCCCAGCCGTAACCGAACGCGTCGGCGAGCAGCGCCATCTCCCGCGACATCGAGGTGCCGCTCATCAGGCGGTTGTCGGTGTTCACCGTCACCCGGAAGCGCAGGTCGCGCAGCAGCCCGATCGGGTGTTCGGCGATCGACGGCGCGGCGCCGGTCTGCACGTTCGACGACGGGCAGAGTTCCAGGGGGATCCGCTTGTCGCGCACGTACGCCGCCAGCCGGCCGAGCACCGGCTTCGGCCCCTCGGTGCTGATGTCGTCGACGATCCGCACCCCGTGGCCCAGCCGGTCCGCGCCGCACCACTGGATCGCCTGCCAGATCGACGGCAGCCCGAACGCCTCCCCCGCGTGGATGGTGAAGTGGAAGTTCTCCCGCTGGAGGTACTCGAAGGCGTCCAGGTGACGGGTGGGCGGGAAGCCGGCCTCCGCGCCGGCGATGTCGAAGCCCACCACGCCGGCGTCCCGGTGCCGCACGGCCAGCTCGGCGATCTCCTGCGAACGGGCGGCGTGCCGCATCGCGGTGAGCAGCGTGCCCACCCGGATCGGCATGCCAGCCGCCGCCGCCTGGGCGCTGCCCTCCTCGAAACCGGCGAGCACCGCCTCGACCACCTCGTCGAGGGTGAGGTCCCGCTCCAGGTGCTGTTCGGGAGCGAAGCGCACCTCGGCGTAGACCACCCCGTCGGCGGCCAGGTCGAGCGCGCACTCCGCGGCCACCCGGCGCAGCGCCGACGCGGTCTGCATGACGGCGACGGTGTGCGCGAACGTCTCGAGGTAGCGCTCCAGCGAGCCGGAATCGGCCGCCGCCACGAACCAGCGTCCCAGCTCGTCGGGATCCGTGGTGGGCAGCTCGTGGCCCACCTCCTCGGCGAGCTGGACGATCGTCGCGGGACGCAGGCCACCGTCGAGGTGGTCGTGCAGCAGCGCCTTGGGAACCTTGACGATGTCCTCGTACCGGATAGTCGCGACCATGCTCAGACCCTAGTCAGGCGCCGGCGGCACCGCGCCGGGACCGGCCGGGCGCGTTACGGCCACCACCCGCTGCGGTCGGGCGCCCTCACGGCCGCCACCCGTACACCCGCTCGACCGCGATGCGGAGCACCACGCGGCCGTCGGCGACCATGGCCGCCCGGTACTCGGCCCAGTCCGGGTGCTCGCCGCGGATCCGCCGGTAGACCTCGACCAGTTCCTCGACCGTCTCGTCGTCCTCGGCTGCCGCCGGTGGCGTGACGGTCGCCGTCCCCTCCGCCACCGCGTACGCGCCGCCGTCGGCGGTCGTGACGTGGAAGCTCGCCCGCGGATCGCGGCGCAGGTTGCGGACCTTCGCCCGGTCGCCGGTGCTGGAGCAGCGGATCAGCCCCGGCTCGGCCAGGTAGTCGAGGTTGGACAACTGCGGCCGCCCGTCCCGACGCAGGGTCACGAGGACGCCCCGCCCGCGCTCTCCGAAGAGTTCCCACAGCCGCGCGTTCACGCCGGCACCCGCAGCGTCGAGAGGGCGGCGGAGAGCCGCGCGATCTCGTCGAGCATGACGTCGGCGGCGGCGTCGCGACCCGCGTCCGGGATCAGCGCGCCGGACTCGTCCAGCGCCTGCCGCAGGAAGATGGTCACCGCCTCGTTGACCGGCACCATCTTGAGCGTGGTCACCACCTGCTTGATCATCTGCACGGCCCGCAGCCCGCCGGAGGTCATCCCGTAGCTCACGAAGCCGACCGGCTTGTGCTGCCACTCCCGGTAGAGGTAGTCGATGGCGTTCTTCAGCGGCGCGTTGAAGCCGTAGTTGTACTCCGGCATCACGAAGACGAAGGCGTCCGCCGCGGCGGTCGTCTCGCTCCACCTGCGGGTGTGCCGGTACACGTAGCGCCCCTCGGAGGGGTGGTGCGGCTCGTTGTGGAAGGGCAGGGCGACCTCGGCGAGGTCGACCAGGCGTACGTCGTCGAAGGCGCCGTGGCGGGTGGCGACCTCGGTGAACCAGTCACCGATACGGCGTCCCACGCGGCCGGGACGGGTGCTGGCGACGATCACGTTCAGGCGCGGCATGGCGCGGTCACTCCTGTCGGGGTGGGTCGTCCGGGACCCGGACGAAGTAGTTGACATGTCATCGACCCTAGAGACCGTCTTGGTGATATGTCAACTACCTGGCTAGGATCACACCATGGACGAACCCCGCTGGCTGGACGCGCACGAGGACCGGGCCTGGCGCGGCTACCGCCGGATGCGCCGGCTCCTCGACCTCGAACTGGCCCGCGAGCTGATGCGGGACGCCGGGCTCTCCGAGCCCGACTACGACGTGCTCTCCGACCTGTCCGAGGCGCCCGAGCAGCGACTGCGGGTCAGCGAGCTGGCCGACCGGATGCTCTGGTCCCGCAGCCGGCTCTCCCACCACCTGAGCCGGATGCAGCAGCGCGGCCTGGTCATGCGGGAGGAACATCCCTCGGACGGCCGGGGAGCCGTCGTCGTGCTCACCCCGGAGGGCCGCCGCGCCATCGAGGAGGCGGCCCCCGGCCACGTCGCGGCGGTCCGCAAGCACCTCATCGACCTGCTCACCCCGGACGAACTCGCCGCGCTGGCCGCGTTCAGCCACCGGGTCGTCGACCACCTCTCCGCACCGGGCCGGCCGTCGCCGTGACCCCCGGCGGCGGCGTCGACCCGCCGCGCCGGACACGATCGACAACCCCCGGCCAGGACAGGATCGGGACGGCTCGACCCCGGCCCGGACCGGACCGGCACGGTTCGACCCGCCGGACGGAAGGGACGGGTGCGGGTCGACCCGCCGCCGGCAGGGCCTACCGTGGTCGGCGTGCAGCTGCGCGACGACGACCACCGCCCGGCCCGCACGGTGCCGACCCTCCGGGACATCTGACATGGACGCCCGCATCCTCGACCGGCTCCGCTGCCCGGTCTGCGGCGAGCCGCTCGCCGAGGCGTACGCCGGCACCGCCCGCGCGCTGCGCTGCCCGCGCCGGCACAGCTTCGACGTGGCCCGGCAGGGGTACGTGAACCTGCTCGCCGGCCGCGCCCCGCACCCGGGCGACACCGCCGAGATGGTGGCCGCCCGGGCCGACTTCCTGGCCGCCGGGCACTACGACCTGATCTCGACGGCCCTCGCCGAGGTGGCGGTGGCCGAGGTCGGGCCGGCCGCCGGCGCGTACCCCCTCGTGGTGGACGCCGGAGCCGGCACGGGCCGGCACCTCGCGGCGGTGCTGGCGGCGCTGCCGGACGCCGTCGGCCTGGCGCTGGACGTCTCCAAGCCGGCGCTGCGGCGCGCCGCCCGCGCGCACCCGCGGGCGGCCGCGGCGCTGGCCGACACCTGGCAGCGGCTGCCGCTCGCCGACGGGGCGGCCACCCTGCTGCTGAACGTCTTCGCGCCGCGCAACGGCGCGGAGTTCCACCGGGTGCTGGGCTCCGGCGGGGCGCTGCTGGTGGTGACACCGGCCGAGGACCATCTCGCCGAGCTGGTCGGCTCCCTCGGGCTGCTGCGGGTCGACCCGGCCAAGGAGGACCGGGTGGCCGGCAGCCTCGGCGGGCACTTCGTCCGGTCGACCGAGACCGTGCACCGGCGGGAACTCGCGCTGACCCGACCGGAGGTGGCCACCCTGGTCGGCATGGGCCCGAGCGCCTGGCACACCGACCCGGCGGGGCTGGCCGGGCGCGTCACGGCGCTGGCCGAACCGGTCCGGGTCACGGTGGCCGTCCGGCTCGCCGTGTGGCGGCCGGCGCCGCGCTGACGACAGGCGCGGGCAGCGCAGGCGTCCGCCGGCGGCGCGGGCGCGGGCAGCGCGGCGCCCGTCGGCGGCGCGGGCGCGGGCAGCGCGGCGCCCGTCGGCGGCGCGGTCTCGGGCGCGACGAGCAGCGCTCAGGTGGAGAGGTCCACCTCTTCCCACCCCGGCGGATCGTCGTGGTACGGCCCGCGCAGGATCACCGCCCACTCCAGCGCCCACCGGCGCTGGCCGATGGCGTTCGCGTCGACCAGGCCGGGCCGGGCGCGGCCGTGCCGTTCCAGCTCCAGATACGCCCAGTCGAGGCAGTAGTGCAGGTCGAGCAGGGCGGCCGCGTCGGCGGGGTGCTGCGGCGCGGCCAGGATCCGGGACCGCCACTGGGCGAACGTCTCCCCACGGGCGATGTCCGGCATCCGCTCGACCAGCCGCTCGTCCACGGGCAGCGTCGGATCGAGCTGCTTGGTGAGGCCGAGGACCCAGGCGAGCGCGAAGAGCGCGTCGTGGTGCAGCACGAACGAGCGGTGGTCCCCCTTGCTGCCGGTCACGAACTGCCACTCCGGCGGGGTGACCATCTCGACCAGGTGCGAGGTGAGCAGCCAGCTCATCGCCGCCTGCGGCGGCATCCCGAAGCAGCGGGCCAGGATCAGGTGCAGCACCGCGATCCGCGCCTCGATCTCGGCGGTGGGACGCAGCTCGATCTGGTCGCCGGGTTCCCACACCAGCGGGAACTGCGGCGGCGGCAGTGGCAGGTCGAGCCGGGACAGCTCGTCCAGGCTCGCCTCACGCACCTCACGGGGGTCGGGGGCAGGTACGGTCACGGCGATTCCCTTGCTCGCGACGGCTCAGCGCCGGTGGTCCCCCCTGGCCAGGCAGGATAGCCGTCCCGGGTGGCGCGGGTCATGGCGGCCCGCCCGAGTCGGGCTCAGCCGATCCGCTCGATCACCAACGGTGCCGGGACCGGCGCGTCCGGCGAGACCGTCACCGCGCGGGCGGCCTCCGCCAGCGCGGCCGGGATCCGGTCGGCCTGCTCGGCCCGCAGCTCGTAGAGAGGCTCGCCGGCACGCACCGGGTCACCGGGACGCTTGTGCAGCACCACCCCGGCGGGGACGCTGACCGGGTCCTCCTTGCGGGCCCGCCCCGCGCCGAGCCGCCACGCGGCCACACCCATGGCGTACGCGTCGACCGCCTCGACGTACCCGTCGGCCGTCGCGCGGACGACCTCGACCTCCGGGGCGGTCGGCATCGGTGCGTCCGGGTCGCCGCCCTGGGCGCGGATCATCGCCCGCCACACGTCCATGGCGCGGCCGTCACGCAGCGCCGCCTCCGGGTCGACGTCGGTGAGACCGGCCGCGTCGAGCATCTCCCGGGCCAGGGCCAGGGTCAGCTCGACCACGTCGGCCGGGCCGCCCCCGGCGAGCACCTCGACCGCCTCGGTCACCTCGACGGCGTTGCCGATGGTGACGCCCAGCGGGGTGGACATGTCGGTGAGCAGGGCGACGGTCCGCACACCGTGCGCGCCGCCCAGCTCGACCATCGTGCGGGCCAGCTCGCGGGCCTGGTCGACGGACTTCATGAACGCGCCGGAGCCGACCTTCACGTCGAGCACCAGCGCGCCGGTCCCCTCGGCGATCTTCTTGCTCATGATCGAGCTGGCGATCAGCGGGATGGCCTCGACGGTGCCGGTCACGTCGCGCAGCGCGTACAGCTTGCGGTCGGCCGGGGCGAGCCCCGCCCCCGCCGCGCAGATCACCGCGCCGACGTCGCGGAGCTGGGCGATGAACTCGTCGTTGGTGAGCGCCGCCCGCCAGCCCGGGATCGACTCGAGCTTGTCGAGCGTGCCGCCGGTGTGCCCGAGGCCGCGACCGCTGAGCTGCGGCACGGCGGCCCCGCAGGCGGCCACGAGCGGCGTGAGCGGCAGGGTGATCTTGTCGCCGACGCCGCCGGTCGAGTGCTTGTCCACGGTCGGCCGCTCGACGGCCGACAGGTCGAGCCGCTCACCGCTGGCGATCATCGCGGCCGTCCAGCGGGCGATCTCGGGGCCGGTCATGCCGCGCAGCAGGATCGCCATGGCCAGCGCCGACATCTGCTCGTCGGCGACCAGACCCCGGGTGTACGCGTCGACCACCCAGTCGATCTGCGCGTCCGACAGCACACCCCCGTCCCGCTTGGTCCGGATGACGTCCACGGCGGTAAAAGCACTCACTTCACGTTCCTATCAGTTGTCGCGCGACGGGCCCACGCGCCCGGTCGTGGCGGGCGACGGTCCACCGCGACCGCGCGGGACCGGCGGAGGATTGTCACTGTGACGGACACGCGGCCGGTGACCACCCGGGATCGGGTCGGCCGTCACCGGCGGAGGGATCAAGCCTGACCGCCCGGAGCCGGTGCTGGTCGGCCCGATCCCCGAGCGCAACCGCCGATCACGAGCCCGGCGTCAGCCACCCCACCGCACCGGGATCTCCGTCGGCGGCTCCCCCTCGCCGGCCCAGTAGATCGTGCCCGACGCGTCCACCACGACGACACGCGGCGTGCGCGCCAGGCCCCAGGTGATCGCGTCCGCCGGGTCGTCCCAGCTCGGGCCCTCCTCGAGCACGCCCGTCTCGGCGCCCACGTCGTCGCCGGCGGACCGCTCCCAGTAGGCCGTCCAGACCTGCTGGCCGGCGGAGAGGTCCGGGTGCACGAAGACGGTGCCCCGCCCGCGCAGGGCCGCCAGGCGCTCCGGCACCGCCGGCACGGACGTCTCGCCGGTGACCGCCTCCAGGTCCTCCACGTCGAACGCGTGCGGCAGCAGCTCGGCCATCCGCAGCGGCCCGCCCTTCGCCTCGACGAGACACTCCGGGCCGCCCTGCTCCCAGAGCAGCTGCCGGCACCGCCCGCAGGGCATGAGCGGCTCACCGTTCGCGTCGACGCAGGAGAGCGCCACGAGCCGGCCACCGCCGGTGGCGTGCAGCGAGGAGACGACCCCGCACTCGGCGCACAGCACCACCCCGTACGCGGCGTTCTCGACGTTGCAGCCGACCACCACCCGGCCGTCGTCGACCAGGGCGGCCGCCCCGACCGGGAACTTCGAGTACGGCACGTACGCGTGCCGCATCACCTCGGTGGCGGCGGCACGCAGCCGCTCCCAGTCGATCTCCATGGCTCCGATTCTGCCGTATCCGCAGGCCGGGCCGCCGCGAGGCCCGTGGCCCGGCGGGCGCGCGTCGCGCGTCCGCCGGGGTCCGTCAGCCCTTCACGTACGGCTTGCCGTCGGCGGCGGGCGCCCGCACCCGCCCGACCAGGCCGGCCACGGCCAGGATCGTCGCCAGGTACGGCAGCATGGCGAGGAACTGGCTGGGGATCACGCTGTTGATGGTGCTCAGGTAGGTGGCGAGCTGGTCGGCGAAGCCGAAGAAGAGCGCGGCGAGCAGCGCGCCGGTGGGGTTCCACCGCCCGAAGATGAGCGCGGCCAGGGCGATGAAGCCCTTACCACCGATCATGTTCTTCGTGAACGAGTAGAGCGCCAGCGTGTAGGAGGCACCGCCGATGCCGGCCACCACGCCGGCCAGCAGCACGTTGCGGTACCGCAGGCCGAGCACCCGGACGCCGAGCGTGTCGGCGGCGGTCGGGTGCTCACCGACCGAGCGCGTACGCAGGCCCCACCGCGTGCGGAACAGCGCGATGTGGATCACCAGGACCAGCAGCAGCCCGAGGTAGAGGAAGATGTTGCCGCGGAACAGCGCCGGACCGATCACCGGGATGTCCTTGAGCAGCGGGATCTCCCAGTTGCTGAACCGGGGAGCGCTGTTGTACCGCTCGGTGTTGGTCTGCATGAGCCGCTCGTAGAGGAAGCCGGTGACGCCCACCGCGAGCAGGTTCAGCACGATGCCCATGACGACCTGGTCGACCAGGTATCGGATGGAGAAGATCGCCAGCAGCAGCGAGATGAACGCGCCGCCGATGGCCGCGGCGACCAGGCCCACCCAGACGTTGCCGGAGATGCTGCCGAAGAGGGCGCCGCTGAACGCGCCCATGAGCAGCTGCCCCTCGATGGCCACGTTGACCACACCGGACCGCTCGCAGAGCACGCCGGCGAGCGCGCCGAAGATCAGCGGCAGGGCCAGGATGAACGTGCCGCGGATGATGTTGACGAGCGGCATGAAGTTCTGCCCGGCCGGGGCCGCGGAGACCTGCCAGCAGAGGAACGAGAACACGAAGGCGACGAGCCCGACGCCGAGGACCGTGAGGAACCAGCGCTTCGGCAGCCCGGCGAGCAACGCCGCGCCGGCGGCGAGCGCGACGACCCCGAAGAGGATCGCGCCGAACGTGCCGTTGATCTCCAGGGCCGCGCCGGCGGCGTCCTCGCTGAGCGTGAACCGGGCCCGCTGGTCGGTGGCGAGCGCGCCGAAGAGCACCGCGGCGATCAGGCCGAGCGCCAGCAGGACGAGGCCGACCTTGCGGTTGCGGTTCCAGAAGCCCTCGTCGACCGGGGCGACCGCGACGTCGGGGACAGCCATGGTGGACATGAGTTACCAGCCCTTCGCCAGGCTCGTCTGCAACCGGGCGGCCCGCGCGGCCCGGAGCTGGAAGATCGCCTTCACCAGGGCCGGCGCGGCGATGAAGATGACGATCAGCGCCTGGAGCACGGTGACCAGCTCCAGCGAGATCCCCGAGTACGACTGCATCCGGTTGCCGCCGGCCTGGAGGGCGCCGAAGAGCAGCGCGGCGAGCGCCACGCCCCACGGCTTCACCCGGCCGAGCAGCGCCACGAGGATGCCGTCGAAGCCGATCTGCGCCACCACGAGCGGCGTGAGCGCGCTGGCGGTCGAGCCGAGCACCATGTTGGAGCCGCCCAGGCCGGCCAGGAGCCCGGCGAAGACCATGATCAGGACGTACGTGCGGGTCACGCTGATGCCGGCGGTGCGGGCGGCGTCCGGGTTGGCGCCCACCGCGCGCAACTCGAAGCCGAGCGTCGAGCGGTTCAGCAGCCACGCCACGGCCCAGGTGGCGAGCACGGCGAGCAGGATGCCGGCGTGCACCCGGAGGTTGTCGCCGAGCAGCCGCGGCAGCTGGGCCGACGGGTCCACGGGCCGGCTGATGGCGTCGGTGCGGTTCGGGTCCTGCACGCCGTTCTGCACGATCAACCACGTGAGGAAGTACGTGGCGATGTAGTTGAGCATGATCGTGTTGATCACCTCGTGGGCGCCGGTCCGCGCCTTGAGGATGCCCGGGATGAAGCCCCAGATCGCGCCGCCGAGCGCGCCCGCGAGCAGCGCCACGAGCAGGTGCAGGCCGGGCGGGAGCGGCAGCAGGAAGCCGGCCAGCGCCGCCAGCACCACGCCGATGGTGGCCTGGCCCTGCGCGCCGATGTTGAACAGGCCGCCACGGAAGGCGAGCGCCACCGACAGGCCGGTGAAGACCAGCGGCGCGGTGTACGTGAGCGTCTCGCTGATCGGCGCGAGGACCGCCTGCCAGCCGTTGCTCCCGTCGAGCCAGCCGGAGAACGCCTCGGGGTCGAAGATCGCGCCCTTGAAGAGGTTCGCGTACGCCTCGCTCACCAGCGTCCAACTGGAGTTGAGCGCGTCCGACGGCCGGGCCGTGATGTAGGAGTAGGTGGAGAGGACGTCCGGATCCGAGATGATCATCAGGATCGCGCCGACCACGATCGCCAGCACCAGCGACAGCACGGTGACCGTGACGGTGTTCGCGGCCCAGAGGTTCTCCAGGAACAGCCGCCCGAGGGTGGGCTTCGGCTCCGTCCCACCGGTGGCCGGGGCCGCCTCCGGCGTGGTCGCGTCCTCGGCCCGCTCGGTGTTGCCGAGCGAGTCCTGCGCGGCCTGCGCTTCGCTCGCCGGGTCCTTGTCGGGCGAACCCGACCTTTGACGCTCGCTCATGCCGGCACCTCCCTCCGGTCGGCGCCGTCATGAGGCTCCACCGCGCTGTGCCCGATGATTCGCTCGCTGCGCTCGCTCATGCCGGCACCTCCCTCCGGTCGGCGCCGTCATGAGGCTCCACCGCGCTGTGCCCGATGATTCGCTCGCTGCGCTCGCTCATGCCTCGTCCTCGTTACGTGGGGCGTCGGCGGAGGCCGTGCCGCTCTCCGACGCGTCACCCGCCTGCTCGGCCGCCACCTCCGGGCTCACACCGGCCATCAGCAGGCCGATCTGCTCGCGGGGCGTGTCCGGGCCGACGACACCGATGATCCGGCCGCGGTACATCACGGCGATCCGGTCGGCCAGCCCGATCACCTCGTCCAACTCGCTGGACACCACGAGGACGGCGGTGCCGACGTCCCGCTCGTGGATGACCCGGCCGTGGATGAACTCGATCGACCCCACGTCGACACCGCGCGTCGGCTGCGCGGCGATGAAGAGCTTGAGCGGCCGGGAGAGTTCCCGGGCCACGATCACCTTCTGCTGGTTGCCGCCGGACAGCGTGCCCACCGGAGCCTCGGCCGACGGGGTCCGGACGTCGAACTGCGCGATGCGTTCCTTCGCCGACTCCGCGATGGCGTCCGGCCGGAGCGCGAGACCACCGCCGAACGGAGGCCGGTCGTACATGTCCAGCACGAGGTTCTCCGCGACGCTGAACTCCTTGACCAGCCCGTCGACGCTGCGGTCCTCGGGCACGTAGCCCACGCCGGCGCGGAGCACCTTCTTGGTCGACCAGCCGTCGATCCGCTCGCCGTCGAGCGTCACCGAGCCGGCGAGCGCCGGCCGCAGGCCCATGATCGCCTCGATGAGCTCGGTCTGGCCGTTGCCCTGCACGCCCGCCACGCCGAGCACCTCACCGGCGTGCACGGTCAGGTCGACCCCGTCGACCGCGCGGACCTGCCGGTCGTCGTCGACGACCAGGCCGGAGACCTCGAGCACCGGCCGGCCGGGCGTGGCCGGGGCCTTCTCGACGGTGAGCCGGACGCTGCGTCCGACCATCAGCGCGGCCAGTTCGTCCCGGCTGGCCTCGGGGGAGGCGGTGCCCACGACCTTGCCGCGCCGGATCACGGTGATCCGGTCGGCGATGGCCTTGACCTCGCCGAGCTTGTGGGTGATGAAGACGATCGACTTGCCGGCGGCCTTGAGCGACCGCATGACGGTGAGCAGTTCCTCGGTCTCCTGGGGGGTGAGCACCGCGGTCGGCTCGTCGAGGATGAGCAGGTCGACGTCGCGGGTGAGCGCCTTGACGATCTCCACCCGCTGCTGGATGCCGACCGGGAGGTCCTCGATGACGGCGTCGGGGTCGATCCGCAGGCCGTACCGCTCCGAGACCTCGGTGACCTCGCGGCGGGCCCGCCGCCGGTCGAGGAAACCGGCGATTCCGCCCCGCACCTGCTCCGCGCCGAGCATGATGTTCTCGGCGACGGTGAAGACCGGCACCAGCATGAAGTGCTGGTGCACCATGCCGATCCCGGCCCCGATCGCGTCGGAGGGCCCGCGCAGCTTCAGCGGCTCACCGTCGACCAGGATCTCGCCCTCGTCGGGCTGGTACAGCCCGTAGAGCACGTTCATGAGGGTCGACTTGCCCGCGCCGTTCTCGCCGAGCAGGGCGTGGATCTCTCCAGGCTCCACCGTCAGGTCGATGTGGTCGTTGGCGACCAGGTCACCGAACCGCTTGGTGATGCCGCGCAGTTCGAGTCTCAGCGCAACCTCCTGGAGTGCGAGCGATGGTGCAGCCTAGCTGCCGTCCCGGCCCGGACGGGGGCCGGTCGCCGTGGTGCGCGACTCGGCCGCTCTGGCCCAGCGGGTTCTCCGCCGGGCCAGAGCGGCCGGATCGGTCGTACGGTGCTGCCCGCCGGCCTCCCGATGATCTCACCGGGGAAGCCGGGCGGTCGTCACTTGGTCGGCTGAGCCTTGGAGGTGACGGTGATGGTGCCGGCGGCGATGTCCGCCTTGATCTTCTCGACCTCGGCCTTCAGCTCGGCCGGGACCTTGCTGTCGAACTCGTGGTACGGGGCGATCGAGACGCCGTTGTTCGCCAGGGTGCCGACGAAGCCCGGGGTGGCCTGGAGCTTCTCGCCACCGGCGGCCTTGAGCACGGCCTCCTTGACGGCGTCCGGGATGTTCTTGACCACGGTGGTCAGGATCGCCGAGCAGTCCGGGGTGCTCTCGCAGCCGTCGACGTCGACCCAGATGACGCTGTACTTGCCACCCGAGGCCTTCGCCGCCGAGGTGGTGCCGAGGCCGGAGCCGCCGGCGACCGGCATGATGATGTCCGCGCCCTGGGCGACCAGCGCGTCGGAGACCTTCTTGCCCTCGTCCTGCTTGGCGAAGTCGTTGGTGAAGGAGCCCTTCTGGGTCGCCTTGTCCCAACCCAGCGCCTGGACGTTCTTGCCCTTGGTCTGGTTGTAGTACGCGACGCCGTCGACGAAGCCGTCCATGAAGATGGTCACCGGCGGGATCGGCAGGCCGCCGTAGGTGCCCACCTTGCCGGTCTTGGTCATCCCGGCGGCCAGGTAGCCGGCCTGGAACGCCGCCTGAGCGGTGTCGAACTGCATCGGGTAGATGTTGTCCACGCCGGGGTTGGCGTCGACGATGCCGAACTGCTGGTTCGGGTTCGCCTGGGCGATCTTCTTGGTGGCGTCGGCCATGAGGCCACCGACGGCCAGGATGAAGTCGCACTTCTGGTTGACGTACTGCGTCAGGTTCGGCTCGTAGTCGGCCTCGGCCTTCGACGCCACGTACTTGATGTCGATGTTGCTGTTGGCGGCCTTGGCCTCCTCCAGGCCCTTCCAGGCGGAGGTGTTGAACGACTTGTCGTCGATGCCGCCGACGTCGGTCACCATGCAGGCGCTGAACTTGCTGCCACCGTCACCGGCGCCGTTGTTCTCATCCGGCGCCTCGCCACACGCGGCGGCGCTCAGTACGAGCCCACCCGCCGCCACGATCGAGGCGATCCGCATCCCACGCACCGAGCGCAAGACGTCTCCTTCCCATCGCACACCGCGCCTTGTGCGGTGGCTGCCCTTGAGCCGGCCTGCGCTCTCGCCGCCGGCGTCCCACGTTACGGACGGGAGCGTACGCCCGCGCCCACCCACCGGCCGACAATCGTGCACGACTGTTGAGCGCCTGTTACCCCTACGTAACCGTCCCGTGGGGCAGATCACTCTTCGTGCCGGTAGGCGTGCGCCACGGCGTCGCGAAAGTCCGGTTCGGAAGCGTCCTCTCCGGCCGACGTTACCGCCAGAAGACCGCCACCGCGGCGTTGACCAGGGTCAACCCGACGATTGCCAGGAAATGGCCACGATTGACGGTTTCCCGCTTTCGGGAGAAGAACACCATTACGAAGATCAGCAGGGCGATCACCAGTTTGGTGCCGAGCTTCGCCGGGGACGGCTCGTCGCCGTCGCGAAGCGGGGCGGAGAGCCCGATGCCGGTCAGCAACTGGATCACGGCACCCCAGAGCATGGCCGCGTTGATGCGCAGCCGTCCGCTGACGTACTGGCTGATGGAGCCACCCAGCAGCAGCGCGAACCCGATCAGATGGACGTAGAGAAGGATCAGCCTCAGAGCTTCCACGCGCTCCATCCTCCCCTATCAACGACGCTTTGTAGTAGGGGCCCCCGGGGCGCGGCACGTCGGCCGACGGGATCGACGCGGGATCGACACGACATCGGGGAAGTAGTGGCCTCGACGCGCCGGGGAGGCCACTACTTCCCGGAAGCAGGGAGCGCGACGGCAGGTCAGGCGGCGACGGCCGCCGGCCGCGCCTCGCCGGGTTCGACGGCTGCGGGCGAGGGCGCCGCGCCCCGGGCGAGCAGGGTCAGGAGCAGGCCGACCACGGCGTAGCCGGCCAGGACCGCGAGCGCCGTGCCGCCGCCGGCGCCGTCGAAGAACGCCGTCGCGCGCAGCAGCGTGCCGCCCGCGCCGACCGGGAGCCACTGTCCCACGGCTCCCCAGGGCTGCGGCAGGAGCTCGGGGGCGGCGGAGACGGCCGACAACGGGTTGCCGACGAGGAACACCAGCAGTGCGCCGAGCCCGATACCGGGCCGGCCGAGCAGCGCCCCGAGCCCGGTCACGGTGGCCGCGGCGGCGAGCGCGAAGAGGCCGATCGCCCCCGCCTCGGCGAGCCGGTCGCCGCCGATCACCCCGAGCCAGTCGTGCAGCACGGCGGCGCCGGCCGCCCCGGCGAGCACCGCGTACGCGAGCAGCCCCACCACCCGGGCCACGCGTCCGCGCACCAGCAGGACCAGGAGCGCCCCGGCGAGCAGGCTGGCCATCGCGAACGGCAGGAAGCCGGCGGCGAACCCGGCGCCGCGGGGGTCGTCCGGGTCGGCGGGCACGACCGCCACGACGGGCACGGGCCGCCCGCCGGAGAGCTGCCCGGCGGCCTCGGTGAGCAGGGCGGCCACCGTGGGGCTGGCCGCCGGGGCGGTGTGCAGCGTGACGCCGTCCGGGCCGGCGACGAAGGCCGCGTACACCTGCCGGTCGCGCAGCGCCCGGTCGGCGGCCGCGGCGTCGGCCAGGGTGGTGACCTCGAACGCGCCCGGGCGGGCCGCGGCGAGCCGGTCGGCCAGCTCGCCCGCGACGGGTGGGGGTCCGGCCACGGCGACGGGCAGGTCGCGCGGCGCCAGGTTGGCCGCCGGGGCCGCGAACAGGGGGACGAGCAGCGCCAACACGACCACCGCCAGGACGGCGACCAGGAGGGCGAGCCGTGCGGGCGGGTGGCTGCGGACGGATGTCGCGGGCATGGCAACTCCTCTAAAACGAACGCTCGTTCTCTTAAAATCAGGCTCCGCTCCCACCGTCACGGTGTCAAGAACGAACGTTCGCTTTAGGATGTGCGGCGTGCCACGAGTCACCGAGGAGCACCGCGCGGCCCGCCGCCGCCAGATCGTCGAGGCCGCCCGCCGGTGCTTCCTGCGGGAGGGGTTCCACCGCACGTCGATGCAGGACGTGATCGCCGAGGCCGGCCTCTCGGTGGGCGCGGTCTACCGCTACTTCCCCAGCAAGACGGATCTCATCAACGCGATCGCCGAGCAGGCCATCGGAGGCGCGAGCCGGGTGCTCGAGGAACTGGCCGCGCAGGAACCGCCACTCCCCCTGGTCGAGGCGCTCGACCGCATCCTCACGTACGTCGAGACCCAGCTCGGCGACGACGGGGCCCTGCGCATCGCCATCCAGGTCTGGGGCGAGGCGCAGCGCGACCCGGCCCTCGCCGCCTTCGTGGCGGAGAAGTACGCCGGCTTCCGCACCGCCTTCGGGATGCTGGTCCGGCACGCCCAGGCGGCCGGCGAGCTGCCCGCCGACGCCGACCCGGACGCCACCGCCGCGGCACTGTTCGGTTTCGTGCCGGGCTGGTTCACCCAGCGCATCCTGACCGGCGCGCCCGACCGCGCCACCTACCTCGCCGGGGTCCGCGCCCTGCTCGACGCCACCCCGCGCCGGTGACACCCCGGGGCGGGCCCGGTCAGCGGGCGCGCCACACCTGGAAGGTCGGGCCGTCGCCGGGCAGCGTCACGACTCCCTCGGCGTCCGGACGCAGCGCGGGCGCCCCGCCGTACACGTTCTCGCCGGCCGGAAGCCCGGCCACCCGGACCGGGGAGCCGGCCGCGCGGCGGGCCAGCACCAGCACCGTGGCGTCCGGCGACTCCCGCAGGAAGACCAGGGTGTCCGGGTCGTGGTGCACCCACCGCAGGCCGCCGTGGCGCAGCGCGGGCTCGTTCCGGCGCAGCGCGACCAGGGCCCGGTACGCGGCGAAGGTGGCCTGATCCCAGCTCTCCGGCCGGTGCCAGGGCATCGGCGTGCGGGACGCCTCGCCCATGTCCCCGGTGAGGCCCAGTTCGTCCCCCGCGAAGATCATCGGGATGCCGGGCAGGGTGGCGAGCAGGCCGGCGGCCACCTCCTGCCGCGCCGCGTCCCCGACCACCGTGCGGATCCGCGCCGAGTCGTGCGAGCCGAGCAGCTGCCACGAGTGCGTGTACGCGCGCCACGAGACCAGCGAGCGGAACGCGTTCATGGTGGCGAGCACCGCACCGGCGTCGCGCCGGCGGACCCCGCCCGGCGTGCCGAGGAAGTTGGGCAGCGGGTGGTCGCCGTGGCGCAGCCAGGACCAGAGCGGGTCGGTGAAGCCGACGTAGTTCATGGTGCCGTGCCAGCCGTCCCGGTCCAGGTCACCGGTGTGGTCGTGGCCGTGCTCGGCCATCAGAAGGCCGTCCGCCCGGGTCTGCGCCACCACGGCCCGCAGGAGTGCCGCCACCTCGTGGGTGTACGCGTCGGCGCCCCGCCGCCCGGTCATGTTCGCGACGTCCACCCGCCAACCGTCCAGCGCGTACGGTTCCCGTAGCCAGCGCCGCAGCACCGAGTCGGGTGCCGTGGCGAACCGCCGCCGCAGCTCGGCGCTGCCCCAGTTGAGCTTCGGCAGCGACTTGACCCCCTTCCACGACTCGTAGTCCCCGGTCAGCTCGTCGAAGTAGTACAGCTCCCGCTCGGGCGCGCGCACGTCGCTGACGGCCGCCGTGAACCACCGGTGCGCGTCGCCGGTGTGGTTGCTCGTGATGTCGCCGAGCAGCCGCCAGCCCCGGGCGTGCACCGCGTCGGCGAGCCGGGCCAGCGCGGCGTCCCCGCCGAGCAGCGGGTCGACGGTGTCGAAGTCCGACGCGTCGTAGCGGTGGTTGGAGCGGGCCGGGAAGACCGGGGTCAGGTAGACGGTGTTCACCCCGAGCCGGTCCAGGTGGTCCAGGCGCTCGGTGATCCCGTCCAGGTCTCCGCCGTAGAACTGGTACGGCGTCTCGGGGCCGCGCCCGATCACCGGGGTGTCCCAGTCGCACGGGATCGCCCAGTCGGGCAGCGGGCGGGTGTCGGCCGCGGCCGAGCGGGCGAACCGGTCCGGGAAGATCTGGTAGATGACCGCGTCGCGGGCCCAGGCCGGCGGCGCGGCGTGGCTGACCAGTTTGAAGTCGCCGTGGTCCGGCACGTCGTGGTCGACCAGCCCGGCGGCCGTGAGCCAGCGGTACCCGTGCCGGCCGGTGAGCAGGAACCGGTAGTTGCTCACCGGGTTGCGCACCTCGACGGGTGCCCGCCACCAGACCTCGTCGCCGTCGACCCGGTCCACGACGGCCTCGGTGAACCCGGGCTCGCCGTCGCCCGTGGTGCGCACGTGCACCTCGCGCACGTCCGCCCCGGTGGGCACCCGGACGAACACGTCGACGGTGTCCCCGAGCGCGGGTTCCTGCTCGGGGACGTACCGGGCCGAGCCGTCGTGGTGCGGCTGGAGTGGCATGGGTGCTGCTATCCCTTCACGGCCCCGGCGGTGAGGCCCGAGACGATGTAGCGCTGGAGGAACTGGAAGACGAGCACGGTGGGGATGGCGGTGAGCAGCGTGGCCACCGCGAAGATCCCGAAGTTGTTGTTCCGCTCGTCGCCCTGCAACAGGCCGTACATGCCGACGGCGAGGGTCTTCGAGTCGGTGTCGGTCAGGAATACGTTCGCCATCAGGAACTCGTTGATCGTGCCGATGAAGGCGAGCAGCCCGGTCACGGCGAGGATCGGCGCCACGAGCGGCAGCATGATCCGGAAGAAGATCTGGGCGTGCGTGGCGCCGTCCATCGTGGCCGACTCGTCCAGTTCCCGCGGCAGGGTGTCGAAGAAGCCCTTCATGAGCCAGGTGTTCACGCCCAGCGCGCCGCCCATGTAGAGGAGGAAGAGCCCCCACGGCGTGTTGAAGCCGATGGCCGGCCACAGGTCGGTGACCGTCGTGAAGATCAGGAAGATCGCCACGATCGCCAGGAACTGCGGGAACATCTGGATCAGCAGCAGCGAGAGCAGCCCGACCCGGCGCCCGCGGAACCGCATCCGGGAGAAGGCGTACGCCGCGAGCGCCGACAGGGCGATCGACGCGAGCGAGGCGAGGCCGGCGATGAGCAGCGAGTTGACGAACCACCGCGCGAACTCGGTCCGCGCGAACAACTCGCTGACGTTGCCGAACGACACCCCCTCGGTCGGCACCAGCTCGGTGGACGAGAGCGTCCCGAGTGGATTGAGCGCGGCCGAGAGCACGAACGCGATCGGGAAGAGGCTGAACAGGACGGCGAGCACGGCGACCAGGTGCCGCCAGCCCACCCGCGCGAACCAGCGGTTCCCGCGCGGAGCCGGCCGGCGGCCGACCGGTGGTGAGCCGGCGTCGGTGACCGGAGACCCGGTGAGCGCGGTCATGCGTACACCTCCTCCTGCTTGCGGGTGCGCCGGAAGCTGACCGCCGAGACCACGGCGACGATCGTGAAGATGAAGAGCGAGATGGCCGCGGCGAACCCGAACTCGGCACCCTGCCCGCCGAACGCCAGCCGGTAGGTGTAGGTGATGAGCAGGTCGGTGGCGCCGTTGGTGGGGTTGTCGGCCGGGAAGGGCCCACCCTCGGTGGTCAGGTAGATGGCGTTGAAGTTGTTGAAGTTGTACGCGAACGACGAGATCAGCAGCGGGGAGAGCGCGATGAGCAGCAGCGGCATCGTGACCGACCGGAACGACTGCCACGGCGAGGCGCCGTCCACCGAACTCGCCTCGGTCAGTTCGCGTGGGATGGCCTGGAGCGCGCCGGTGGCCACCAGGAACATGTACGGGTAGCCGAGCCAGAGCTGCACGAGCAGCACCGCGGCCCGGGCCGACCACTCCTGGCCGAACCAGTTCACGCTCAGGCCGAAGAGGTTGTTGATGAGGCCGAAGTCCGTGTTGAACATGTCCCGCCAGATCAGCAGCATGGCGAACGACGGCATGGCGTACGGGAGGATCAGCAGCACCCGGTAGAGGTTGGTGCCCCGCATCCGGGGCGAGTGCAGCGCGAGCGCGACGAGCGTGCCCAGGATGAACGTGCCGCCCGTGGAGCCGATGGCGAAGGCGAAGTTCCAGATCAGCGTGCCGAGGAACGGCCCGGAGATGTTCTCGTCGGTGAGCACCCGCGTGAAGTTGCGGAGCCCGACGCCGACCTTCCACCCCTGCGCCAGCCGCTCGCCGTCGGCGGCCACGAAGGAGCCCGTCGACTCGTCGGCGGCCCAGGTGCGGCCGGTCTCGCTGTCCCGGATGCAGTCGCAGCCGGCGTCGTACGCCCGCACGGCCGTGCCCTCGTAGGCGCGGGACAGGCCCGAGGAGCGCAGCGCGCCGCCGGCCGTCGGCACGACCAGCTCGGTGATCTCCTGGCTGCGCGCGCTGGCCTGGCCGAAGTTCAGCACGGTGAAGCCGTCGGCAGCGGTGACCTTGCCGCCGGGCGCCACGGTGACCTCGTCGGGTCCGAGCCGGCGCAGGCCGTCGGCGTCGCCGACCGAGACGGTGCCGGTGGCCGGGTCGGTGACCAGGAAGACCAGCGGCCCGGTGGCGGGGTCGCCCTTCGTGGCGACGGTGAGGGCGTACTCGGCGGAGCCCGGCACCTGCTTCACCGAGGCGGTCTGGATGGCGACGATGGCGTCCTGCTTGCTGCCGCGGTGCCCGTCGCCGAAGTTGGTGAAGGCGGTGCTCGCCGTGTAGAGGACCGGGAACACCTGGAAGGCCACGAGGAACAGCGTGCCCGGGACCAGGTACTTGGCCGGCACGTGCCGGCGGGTCAGGTAGAGGTAGAACAGCCCGGCCGTGGTGGCCGCCAGCAGCGCGAGCCCCACCCACTTCTCCGCCTCGACGAGCGGGAAGGCCGCCCAGATCGCGATCCCGGCCACCAGGCCGAGCAGGACCACCTTGGCCGCGAGGCCGGTCATGGTCGTCGTCGCGTGGTCACGCGCGGCACGACGCTTCTCGGGTCGGGAGCCGACCGGCTCCCGGCCCGGGGCCTGCGGTGCGGGCCCCGGGCCGGACGGCGACGTGCTCATTACTTGATCTGGCCTGCGATGGTCTTGCCGGCCGCGGTGATCGTCTTGGCCGGGTCGGCGCCGCCGATGACGGCGGCCTCCGCCTTGCCGAACGGGTCCCAGATCGCGGCCATGGCCGGGATCGCCGGAAGCACCTGCCCGTTCTCGCCGGCCTCGGTGAACTTCGCGAGGTCCGGGTCGCTGCCCTTGACCTGGTCGAGCGCGGCGGTCAGCGCCGGCGGCCGGGGCTCGGCCTGGTAGAGCGCCACCGCGAGGTCCGGCCTGGTCACGTAGTTGGCCACGAACTCCTGCGCGAGCGCCTTGTTCTTGCCCTTCGACGCCACGTAGAACGCCTGGACGCCGACGAAGGGCTGCGCCTCCTTGCCGCCCGCGAAGCCGGGGACCGGGGTGATGTCGTACGCGATGTTGGCCTTCTTCACGTCGGCCACGGCCCACGGGCCGGAGACGAGGAAGGCGCACTTCTTGCCGGTGAAGGTGGCGATCGAGTTCTCCGGGGTGATGGAGCGCTTCAACGCACCCTCGCCCTTCTCGCCCAGCGCGCCGATCTTCTTGAACGCCTCGATCGACTCCGGCTTGCCCACGCCCAGGTCGGTCGGGTCGTAGTCACCGTTGGCCGCGGTGCCGAAGAGGTATCCGCCGGCCGAGGTGTAGAGCGGGTAGATGTGGTAGGCGTCGCCGTTCTGGCCGGACTGGAGGCAGAGGATCTCGCTGGCCTTCTTCTCCGCCTTGAGCTTCTTGCCGGTGGCGACCAGGTCCTCGATGGTCTTCGGCGCCTCGGGGGCCAGCGCGGTGTTGCGGATCAGCGCGAGGTTCTCCATGGCGTACGGCACGCCGTAGAGCTGGCCGTTGAAGGTGACCGCCTTGACGGCGGTCTCGTTGAAGGCGCCCTTCTGGTCGGCGGTCAGCTGCACCGGGTCGATGGCGCCGTTCTGCACCATGTTGCCGATCCAGTCGTGCGCGCCGACGACGACGTCCGGGCCGCTGCCCTGCTGCGACGCGGTGACGAAGTTGGTCTGCAGGTCCTTCGAGACGGCCTGCACCTCGACGGTGACGCCGTTCTCCTGGCCGAACTTCTCGGCGAACGGCTTGAGGGCCGCCGTCCGCTTGTCGTCGGCCCAGATCACCAGCTTGCCGCCGGCCGCCTTGGCGGACTCCTTGGTGGCCGGCTCGTCGCTGTCGCCGCCGCAGCCCGAGGCGGCCAGCGCCAGGGCGAAGACGGCGACCACACCCGCGGTACGGATGCGCATCGGTACTCCTGTCGTCGTTGGCGGCCGGCCGGGGGAAGGGCGCCCGCCAGTGGAAACCTTGCAAAGTTCGTGCTGACCGGCGCACGGAGACGGCGCCGCTGCTGTCGCGTGTTGCCGGGACGTTAGCAAGGGGTTTCAGAGAATGGAAGGGCTTGCAGGGCCGTTCGCAAGAACTTGCCGGTGAGCTAGAGTGCCGCCATGCGCGCTCGACTGTCCGACATCGCCCAACAGGCCGACGTCAGCGAGGCCACGGTGTCGCGGGTGCTCAACGACCGCCCCGGTGTGGCCCCGGAGACCCGGCAGGCCGTCCTCACCGCCCTCGACGTGCTCGGCTACGAGCGCCCGGCGCGCCTGCGCAAGCGCAGCGCCGGCCTGGTGGGCCTCGTGGTGCCGGAGCTGGACAACCCGATCTTCCCCGCCTTCGCCCAGGTCATCGAGTCCACCCTGGCGCAGAGCGGCTTCACCCCGGTGCTCTGCACGCAGACCGCCGGAGGCGTCACCGAGGACGAGTACGTCGAGATGCTGCTGGACCGGCAGGTCTCCGGGATCGTCTTCGTCTCCGGCCTGCACGCCGACACGGCCGCCAACCACGACCGCTACCGGGCGCTGATCGCCCGACCGCTGCCGATCGTGATGATCAACGGGTACGTGCCGGACGTGGCGGCCCCCTTCGTCTCCTGCGACGACGGCGAGGCCGCCGAACTGGCCGTGGCCCACCTCGTCGCGCTCGGGCACCGCCGGATCGGCCTGATCACCGGGCCCGACCGGTTCGTCCCGGTGCGGCGCAAGGTCGCCGGCTGGCGTACGGCCATGACCCGGCTGGCCGGGCTCCCGGAGTCCGAACTGGACGATCTCGCCGAGCTGACCCTCTTCGGGGTCGAGGGCGGCGAGGCGGCCGCCGGGCGGCTGCTCGACCGTGGCGTCACCGGTGTCGTCTGCGGTTCGGACCTCATGGCGCTCGGCGCCGTCCGGGCGGCCCGGCAGCGCGGGCTGTCGGTCCCCGGCGACCTGTCCGTGGTCGGCTACGACGACTCACCGCTGATGGCCTTCACCGATCCCCCGCTGACCACCATGCGGCAGCCCGTCGCCGCCATGGCGGTGGCCGCCGTGCGGGCGCTCGTCGACGAGATCAACGGGCACGGCGCCCCGCACTCGGAGTACCTCTTCCGCCCCGAGCTGGTCGTCCGCGGCTCCACGGCGGTGGCCCCCGCCGCTCCGGCCCGCCCGGCCGGTGGCGGTGGGCGTCGGCCGAGCCCGCCCCCGGTGGCGGTACCGGCCTGAGGCCCGGCCCGCACCGACGCCGGACATCCAGCGGGGCCCGCACCGGCGCGGGGCCCAGCGGCCCGGCGCTCGGCGCCCAGCGGGCCGCGCCGAGGGCGGCAGGACTGCGCGATTCTTGCGCAAGGAATGCTTGACTCTTTCAGCCCCCGGCCGGCATTCTGCTCAGACGCCCTGCCGCCCGCGCCGTGGCGGGCGCCGCCGTACCGCGAGAACGGGGAACGCACCATGACCGCCAGCCGCCCCACGCCGCCGACCGCCGACCCCGACTGGTGGCGCTCCGCGGTCGTCTACCAGATCTACGTCCGCAGCTTCGCCGACGCCAACGGCGACGGCGTCGGTGACCTGGAGGGCATCCGGCAGCGCCTGCCCTACCTGCGCGACCTCGGGATCGACGCGCTCTGGCTGACCCCCTTCTACACCTCGCCGATGGTCGACGGTGGCTACGACGTCGCCGACTACCGGGACGTCGACCCGATCTTCGGCACCCTCGCCGACTTCGACGCCATGGTCACCGACGCGCACGCCCTCGGCCTGCGGATCATCGTCGACCTCGTGCCCAACCACACCTCCGACCGGCACCCCTGGTTCCAGGCCGCCCTGGCCGCCGCCCCCGGCTCGGCCGAGCGCGCGCGCTACCTGTTCGCCGACGGCCGGGGCGAGCGCGGCGAGCTGCCGCCGAACGACTGGGAGAGCATCTTCGGCGGGCCCGCGTGGACCCGGGTGGCCGACGGCCAGTGGTACCTGCACCTGTTCGACCCGAGCCAGCCGGACCTGAACTGGCGGCATCCCGAGGTCCGCGCCGAGTTCGAGGACATCCTGCGCTTCTGGCTGGACCGGGGCGTCGACGGCTTCCGCATCGACGTGGCGCACGGGATGATCAAGGCCGAAGGGCTGCCCGACGTCGGGTTCAGCACGATGACCACCGGCCGCCGCCAGGTGGAACTGCTCGGCAAGGGCCGCCTCCCGTACTTCGACCAGGACGAGGTCCACGACATCTACCGCGCCTGGCGGCCCATCCTGGACAGCTACCCGGGCGGCCGCATGGCCGTGGCCGAGGCGTGGGCCGAGACGCCGCAGCGGCTGGCCCGCTACATCGGCCCGGACGAGCTGCACCAGGCGTTCAGCTTCGACTTCCTCGACGCCACCTGGTCGGCCGAGTCGTTCCGCAAGGTCATCGACACCGCCCTGGCCGAGGCGACCATCGTCGGCGCGCCGACCACGTGGGTGCTGTCCAACCACGACAAGCAGCGGCACGTCACCCGCTACGGCGACGGGCCCGACGGGCTCCGCCGGGCGCGGGCCGCCGCCCTGCTGATGTTCGCCCTGCCCGGATGCGCGTACGTCTACCAGGGCGAGGAGCTGGGCCTGCCCGAGGTGCTCGACCTGCCCGACGACGTACGCCAGGACCCGGCGTTCCGGCGCACCGGCGAGAGCCGCGACGGCTGCCGGGTGCCGATCCCGTGGAGCGGCGACGCGCCCCCGTACGGCTTCGGGCCCGCGGGCTGCGCGGAGAGCTGGCTGCCGGCGCCCGCGACCTGGGCTGCCCTCTCGGTCGCCGCGCAGACCGGCGTGCCCGGATCGACCCTGGAGCTCTACCGTCGCGCGCTGCGGATCCGGCGCGCGCATCCGGCGCTGGCCGCCGACGCCGGCGAGGTGACGTGGCAGGAGACCGAGCCCGGGGTGCTGGCCTTCTCCCGCGCCGCGGGCGACGTCACGCTGACCTGCGTCGTCAACATCAGCGGCGCGCCCGTCCGGGTCGGCGGGTACGGCGAGCCGCTCGTCTCCAGCGAGACCCTCACGGCGCAGGACGGCGACCGGTGGCTGCCGGTCGACACGGCCGCCTGGTTCGAACGCCGCTGAACGGGTAACTCGACACCGACCTGGTCGTCCGTCGTGCTCCGCGCCGGCGGGCGGCTGGGCACCGACCCCTTGTGGTGGGGGGCGAGGTGGCGTCGGCGCCTCGCGGGGTCCGCCCCGTGGGGCGCCGACGTCCGTGCGGCCGCGTTTCACGCCCCCCTGGCGGTCAGCATCTCGGCGATCCGGCGGAAGCCGGCCCGCAGCTCGGCCTCGGTCGGCGGGGCGGTCGGCTCGCCGCGGCCGGCCTCGTCCGCCGCCGCGTCCAGCTCCTCGTCGATGGTGTCCTCGAAGTCGCCGTAGAGGTCGGCCTGGTCCACCTGGGCCGCCTCGTCGGCCGCGGCGATCTGGGCGGCGGCGATCTCGCTGCGGACCTCCTCGGCGGAGAGCGCCGGCAGCAGGGGTTCCACCACCGCCATGAGCTGCTCCTCGGCCACCACCGCCTCGGCCAGGGCGAGCGCGTGGGGGCGCTCGTACGGGCCGCAGACCACCGGCTCCCACTCGTCCTCGTCGCTCAACGGACCGAACGTGATGATCCACGGGAGACCGAGCATCGGCGAGTCGCTCGGCAGGTCCAACGTCACAAGTGCACCCACCGGCCCATCATGGTCCGTCACGTGGTGCCCGCGCGGAACATTCGTCCGATCCCCGTCACCGTCGCTGCCCGCGGCCGCCTCGGCCGAGGCCGAAGGGCGTCAGACCAGCCGGGCCGGGACGCCTCAGTCGGGCGGGATCCGTCAGCCGGGCCGGGACGCGTCGAGGGCCGCACGGACCAGCGCGAGCGCGGCGCCCGGCGGCACGCCGAGCCGGTGGGCCTGGAGCGCGTACTCGGCCGCCGCCCGCTGGAGCCGGTCCATCGCCTCGTCCCGGCCGGGCGCCACGAACGTGCCGTTGCGCCCCCGCGTCTCCAGCAGCCCGGCCCCCTCCAGTTCCCGGTACGCCCGGGCCACCGTGTTCGGTGCCAGGCTGAGGTCGGCGGCGAGCTGCCGCACCGTGGGCAGGCGGGTGCCGACGGGGAGCCGCCCGTCGCCGATCATGGCGGCGAGCTGCCCGCGCACCTGCTCGTACGGGGGCACGGGCGAGTCCAGGTCGACCGAGATCAGCACGTCGGGCTCCTCCCCGTTCACCCGGCACCACCCGGTACGCCGGGCTCGGTGTCCTCGTCGAGGTCGGCCGGCGGCGGGCCCTCGGCCAGGTCGACCACCCTCCCCCGCCGGCTGGTCGCGGCGAGGGCCGCGCCGAACAGCAGCAACTGGTTGAGCAGGTACAGGTAGAGCAGCAGCCCCACGGCGCCGGCCACGACCGTGTACGCCGGGTTCCGCTCGGTGCGGACGACGTAGTAGCGGCCGACCGTGTTGAGCAGCGTGATGCCGATCGCGACGAGCCACACCACCGGGCGCAGCCGGGACCGGCTCATCCGCAGTCGCGGCACGGCGACCAGCAGCAGCGCCGCGAGGACCGCGTTGACCACCACGCTGAGAATCGCGCTCAGCGTGGTGAGGCCGAGCGACCCGGTGCTGCGCAGCAGGAAGCGCAGCACCGACTCCAGCGCGTCGACGGCGGCCACCGAGAGGCCGAGCAGCACGAACACGATGACCATCACGCCGATGTCGACCAGCCGGCGGATCACCAGGTTGCCGGGCTGCTGGTTGAACCCGTACATCAACCGCTGCGAGGACCGGATGGCCTCGATCCAACCGATCCCCGTGAAGGTGAGGATGATGAGGCCGACCACGCCGACGGTGCCGCTGCTGTCGGCGATCTGCGCCGGGTCGAGGAAGGGCAGGTTGTCCTGAAGGAAGCTGCCCGCGGCCAGGCTGAACTCGTTGTTGTCGTCCAGGGTCGCGCCGAAGATGGCGTAGACGACCAGGGCGAGCGCGAAGACCGCGAAGAAGCCGTAGTAGGCGATGGCCGCGGCCAGCCGGCCGCCGAGCACCTGGGCGTAGAGCGCACCGGCCCGCCACACGTGGTCGAAGACCGGCGACCGGCGGCGGGCGGCGTCCACCCGGCGGCCGATGCCCGCCTCGACCCGGCCGATCACGTTCACGCCGTCATCCTCGCCGATGTCGGCCCGCCGCGGGGGTAACCGTCACGGGCGCGCCCGCCGCAGCGTCCGCTCAGCCGCCCAGCCGGAAGTCGCGGCGGGGCTGCCACCGGGCCTGGCCGCTGTGCGAGAAGAGGGTGAACGCCTCCACCTCGAACATGGCGGAGAAGTCCGCCAGATCCTCGTACGCCTTGTCCAGCGCCTCGGGCGGCACGTCCTGGGCCACCGTGACGTGCGGGTGGTAGGGGAAGCGGGTCTCCCGGCGCAGTTCCGGCGCGGCGCTGATCGCAGCGGCCAGCAGCTCACACTCGCTGATGCCGGCCGCCACGGCCACGAACACGACCTGCGTCACCGGACGGAACGTGCCGGTGCCCCGCAGGTGGAGGGTGAACGGCAGGTGGGCGGCGGCGACGCCGGCCAGGTGCCGCTCCACGGCCGGCAGGGCGGCCACCGGGATCTCGGTCGGCCCGAGCAGCGTGACGTGCGCCGGGATGTCCGCCGCCTGCGGGTCGCCGGCCTCCGCCCGCCGCCGGGTGAGCTGGCCGCCCCACGGCTCGGGGATGTCCACCGCCACCCCGATCTGGATGAGGTCACCCTCCCCCGGCGCCCCGTCCCTGCGATCCACGCTGCGCGTCACCTCTCCGGCCACCGGCCTTCGTCAACCCGTCCCGCGGTCGCGGCGCTACTCGCCGCGCACCGGCGGGAAGAAGCCGATCCGCTCGTACACGGCACGCAGCGTCGGAGCGGCCACGGCACGCGCCTTCTCCGCGCCGGTGGCGAGCAGCTTGTCGAGCTGGGCCGGGTCGTCCAGGTAGCCGCGGGTGCGCTCCTGGATCGGGCGGACGAAGTCGGCCACCACCTCGGCCAGGTCCTTCTTCAGGTCGCCGTAGCCCTTGCCGGCGTACGCGGCGACCAGGTCGTCGATGTCGCGTCCGGAGAGGGCCGAGTAGATCGTCAGCAGGTTGGAGATGCCCGGCTTGCCCTCGGCGTCGAAGACGATCTCGCGGCCCGTGTCGGTGACCGCCGAGCGGATCTTCTTGGCCGTGCGGGCCGGATCCTCCAGCAGGTCGATGATGCCGGCCGGCGAGGACGACGACTTGGACATCTTCGCGGTCGGTTCCTGCAGGTCGGTGATCTTCGCGGTGTCCTTGACGATGTGCGGGGCCGGCACGGTGAACGTCCGCCCGAACAGGGTGTTGAACCGCTGCGCGAGGTCGCGGGAGAGTTCCAGGTGCTGCCGCTGGTCCTCACCGACCGGCACCGCGTCGGCCTGGTAGAGCAGGATGTCGGCGGCCTGGAGGATCGGGTACGTGAAGAGGCCGACGCTGGAGCGGTCGCTGCCCTGCTTCTGCGACTTGTCCTTGAACTGGGTCATCCGGCTCGCCTCGCCGAACCCGGTGATGCACCCCAGCACCCACGCCAGCTGCGAGTGCTCCGGCACCTGCGACTGGACGAACAGGGTGCTCTGCTCCGGGTCGATGCCCACCGCGAAGAGCTGGGCGGCGGCGATCCGCGACCGCTGCCGGAGCGTCTTCGGGTCGTGCCCGGCGGTGATCGCGTGCAGGTCGACGACGCAGTAGAACGTCTCGTGGGTCTCCTGCAGGGCCACCCAGTGCCGGAGCGCCCCCAGGTAGTTGCCGAGGTGGAACGAGTCGGCCGTCGGCTGGATGCCGGAGAAGACGCGGGGACGGGCGGGAACGTCGGGCATGCCGCCAATTCTGTCAGCCCGCCGCGGCGAGCGTCATGACGGGCCGGCGGGTCGCATCCGGCGCGGTCACCGGCCGGTCAGGACGGGTTCGCGGGCCGGGCCTCGCGGGTCACCGCCGGCGCCGCGGTCTCGCGCCGCTGCTCGGGTACGCGGACGGCGGAGACGGCGAGCCGGGCCACCCGCCGCCCCTCCAGGGCGAGCACCCGCAACAGCCAGCCGCCGGGCGGGTCGCCCGGTTCGGCGTCACCGTCGTCGACCGAGCCGGGCGTCACCGTCACCTCGTCACCGGCGACCGGCAGCCGTCCCAGGGCCGCCATGACGAACCCGCCGACCGTCTCGTACGGGCCGGTGGGCAGGGTGACGCCGGTGCGCTCGGTGAAGTCGGCCAGGTTGAGGCGGCCGTCGACCACTGCGGGCAGCCCGGCGTGCACCGGGTCGGGGGTGCCGTCGTACTCGTCGTGGATCTCACCGACGAGTTCCTCGATGAGGTCCTCGAGGGTGACGATGCCGGCCGTGCCGCCGTACTCGTCGACGACCACCGCGAGGTGGTGCCCCTCCCGGCGCATCTCCGTCAGCGCCGCGAGCACCCGCTTGCTGCCGGGCAGCCGCTTCACCTCCCGGGTCAGCTCGCCGACGGTGGCGCACGGGTCGCCCTCGGGGCGCAGCAGCACGTCGCGCAGGTGGACGAACCCGACCACGTCGTCGTGGGTGCCGTCGGTGACCGGGTAGCGGGTGTGCGTCTCGACCCGCACCAGGCGGGCCGCCTCGGCGATGGTGAGGCCGGCGGGGAGGAAGACGACCTCGGTGCGGGGCATCATCACCTCGCGGATCAGCCGGGCCCCGGCCACCAGGACCTCGTCGATGATCCGGCGCTCGTCCGCGTCGAGCAGCGTGTTGGCGGCCACCAGGTCGCGCAGCTCGGCCTCGCTGATGCGCTCCCGGCCGGCCGCCGGGCCGGCACCGAGCAGGTCCGTCACGCGCCGGGTGGCCGCGTCGGCGGCCCGCACCACCATCGCGGCCACGGCCCGGGCGACGGGCCCGGGTTCGCGGCCGGGTCGTCGCCGCGCGCGTCGCCGGTGCTCGGGCCCGCCCGCTTCGCGCATGCCAGAGATGGTAGACAGCGCGCGGTCTCCGCACGGCCATACGGCGTACGCCGGTCACCCGCCCGCCGTGTTCAACTCTGTTGGATCGTGAGAGTTTATGATGGAATCGACTTCCGCGGAGTCCGGGCCGTCCGGCCCGCCCGTAGGGTGAGCACGAACCGGCCACGACCCGGGCCGACCTCAGGAGGCGAACGAGATGAAACTGCTCGTCACCGGCGGCGCCGGCTACATCGGCAGTGTCGTGACCCGGATGCTGCTCGACGCCGGGCACGAGGTGGTCGTCCTCGACGACCTGCGCACCGGCCACCGGGTCGCGCTGGCCCCCGACGCCACCCACGTGGACCTGCCCGTGCACGAGGCGGCGCAGGTCGTCACCCCCGAGGCCCGGTTCGACGGGGTGCTGCACTTCGCCGCCCTCATCGCCGCGGGCGAATCCATGGTCAGGCCGGAACTCTACTGGCACACCAACACCGTCGGCACGCTCGCCCTCCTCGACGCCGTCCGCGCCGCCGGCGTGCCCCGGCTCGTCTTCTCCTCCACCGCCGCCGTCTACGGCAACCCCACCGAACTGCCGATCCCGGAGACCGCCGTGACGGCGCCGACCAACACGTACGGCGCGACCAAGCTGGCCGTCGACATGGCGCTCACCTCCGAGGCGATCGGGCACGGCCTCGCGGCCGTCTCGCTGCGCTACTTCAACGTCGCCGGCGCCCACCTCGACGGCGCCGTCGCGCTCGGCGAGCGGCACGACCCGGAGACGCACCTCATCCCCATCGCGCTGGAGGTGGCCGCCGGCCGGCGGGAGAAGCTGCAGCTCTTCGGCGACGACTACCCGACCGTCGACGGCACCTGCGTCCGCGACTACATCCACGTGGCGGACCTGGCCCGCGCCCACCTGCTCGCCCTGGACGCCGCCACCCCCGGCCAGCACCGGATCTACAACCTCGGCAACGGCAACGGGTTCACCAACCGGCAGGTCGTCGACGTCGTCCGCGAGGTCACCGGCCACCCACTGCCCGTCGAACTCGCCCCGCGCCGCGAGGGCGACCCCGCCGAACTGGTGGCCTCCTCCCGCCTGGCCCGCGAGGAACTCGGCTGGGTGCCGCAGAAGCCGACCCTGCACGACATGGTCGGCGACGCCTGGATCTTCTACCGCACCCACATCCTGGAGCAGGCATGACCGACGTCGCCGAGCGCGCCGCCGCCGGCTTCCGCACCCGCTACGGTGAGCCGCCCGCCGGCCGCTGGGCGGCGCCCGGCCGGGTCAACCTGATCGGCGAGCACACCGACTACAACGACGGCTTCGTCCTGCCCTTCGCGCTTCCCCTGCGTACCGTGGCCGCCGCCGCCGGGCAGGACGGCGCCCGCTGGACGGTGTGGTCCGAGCTCTCCGACGAGACCGTCACCTTCGGCGCCGACGAGGTCGCCGAACCGGGCCGGGTCACCGGCTGGGGCGCGTACGTCGCCGGGGTGGTGTGGGCGCTGCGCGACGCCGGCCACGACGTGCCCGGCGCCCGCCTGGCGATCGCCTCCGACGTGCCGCTCGGCGCGGGGCTGTCGTCGTCGGCGGCCCTGGAGGCGGCCGTGCTGACCGCCCTTGTCGACCTGGGCGGCCTCGACCTCCCCGCCGAGCGGCAGCCGCGGCTGGCCCAGCGCGCCGAGAACGTCTACGTCGGCGCGCCGACCGGGATCATGGACCAGTCGGCGGCCATCCGCTGCCGCGACGGGCACGCGCTCTTCCTCGACTGCCGCACCGAGGAGGTCGAACACATCCCGTTCGACCTGCACGCCGCGGGCCTGGCCATGCTGGTCGTCGACAGCCACGCCCCGCACCGGCACGCCGACGGCGAGTACGCCGCCCGCCGCCGCTCCTGCGAGGCCGGCGCCGCGCGGCTCGGCGTGCCGGCCCTGCGCGACGTCGGCATCGACCAGCTCGACACCGCGCTCGCCCGCCTCGACGACCCGGAGACGCGGCGGCGGGTCCGGCACGTGGTCACCGAGGACCAGCGGGTGCTCGACACGGTGGCGCTGCTGCGCGCCGGCCGGGTCCGCGAGATCGGGCCGTTGCTCACCGCGTCGCACGTCTCCATGCGCGACGACTTCGAGATCACCGTGCCGGAGATCGACACCGCGGTCGAGGCGGCGCTCGCCGCCGGCGCCCTCGGCGCCCGGATGACCGGCGGCGGCTTCGGCGGGTGCGTGCTCGCGCTGGTCGAGGTGGACGCCGCCGAGGCCGTCGCCGACGCCGTCACAGCCGCGTACGCCAAGAAGGGCTTCCCCGCCCCCGGCCACGTGACCGTGCTTCCGGCCGGCGGCGCCACCCGCCTCGACTGACGCCGACCCGCGGGGCCGGGCCGCCACCGGCACGGAATCCGCGTGACGCGTCCACCCGCGACGATCGGTAGGGTGTCGCCGCGACCGGCGAGCGGGAAGGGGACGAGGTGACCGACACCGGGTTGGCCGCCCAACAGCGGGCGGTGGCGCTCATCGAGGTCGGGCGCCACGCCGAGGCGGTGGAAGTGCTCCGGGGCGTGCTGGCCGAGCAGCCCGAGCACGTCGGCGTCCTCTACCACCTCGCCCGCTGCCACCGCATGCTCGGCCAGTTCGCCGAGGCGCTGCGGGTCATCGACCGGGCGCTCGCCCTCGCCGCCACGCCCCAGCACCTGCTCGTGGAGAAGGGCCGGATCCTGCTCGCCGCCGGCCAGCCCGCGTACGCGGCCGCGGCCGCCCAGGCCGCCCTGGAACGGGCGGCCGGCGTCTGGGAGGCGCACGCGCTGCTCGCCGAGGCGCTGCTCACGCTCGGCAACCCCACCCGCGTCGTCGTCGCCCGCCGGCACGCCGACACCGCCCTCGAACTCGCCCCGCAGGTGCCCGGGGTGCACCTGCTCGACGCCCGGGTGCACGCCCGCATGGGTCGGCTCCGGGCCGCCCGGGCCGCCTGCCGGCAGGCGCTGGCGCTGGACCCGTCGTACGAGCCGGCCCTGCACCAGCTCGCGCTGTTCGACGCCGCACAGGACCGCGTCGGGCGGGCCGCGCGGGGCTTCACCGACGCGCTGGCCGCGGACCCGCACGACGGGTCGGCCGCCGTACGCCACGCCGTGGTGGCCGCCGCCCTGTGGTGGCGGTTGTTCGACGTGCTGGCGCTGGCCGCCGTGGCGCACGTGGTCCTGTTCGCGGTGGTGGACGCGGCCCGACCCGTACGGCTCGCCACCGCGCTGCTGGTCCCGGCGGCCGTGGCCGGATGGTCGCTGCTGACCTGGCGGCGGCAGCCGTCGCCCGTGCGCTGGCAGCTACGCCGGCAGCTCGGCGCGCGGACCGTCGTCGTCTGCCTGGCGTTCACCGCGGCCGCCCTGGCCGGGCTGCTGCTCAACGGGATCGCCCCGACGACCGACAGTGTGCTCGGCGCGCTCGGCGTCCTGCTGCTGGCGCCGGCCTGCCTCGTCCTCGCCCTGCGCCTCTGGCGGCAGCTCAGCCGCCGGGCCGGCCCCGCCATCCGCTGGCTCGGCTACCGGATCTGGAGCCGCCTGGCGGCCCGCGCCACCATCACCACCTCCGAGCAGCGAAGCTGACCCCGGCGACGCCGGTCACGGGGGGGGACTCAGCCGGCCTCGACGATCATGCCGGCGCCCACCGTGCGGTTGGTGCTCTCGTCGATGATGATGAACCCGCCGGTGGTCCGGTTGCGCCGGTACTCGTCGGCGAGCAGCGGGACCGTCGTCCGCAGCCGGACCCGGCCGATCTCGTTCAACCGCAGCTCGCCCGCCGCCTCGTCCCGATGCAGGGAGTTGATGTCGAGCCGGTAGTGCAGGCCGCGCACGATCGCCCGCGCCGAGCGGGTGGTGTGCTTGATCGCGTACTTGCCGCCGACCTGCAGGGGCCGGGTCTCGTCCATCCAGCAGACCATCGCCTCGATGTCCTGGGCCACCGCCGGCGCGTTGTTCGGCCGGCAGATCATGTCGCCCCGGGAGATGTCGATCTCGTCGGTCAGGCGTACGGTCACCGACATCGGCGGGAACGCCTCGGCGACCGGGCCGTCGGCGGTCTCCACCGAGGCGATCCGGCTCGTGAAACCCGAGGGCAGCACCATCACCTCGTCACCCGGCTTGAGCACCCCCGAGGCGACCTGCCCCGCGTAGCCCCGGTAGTCCGTGACCGTCGTCGACTGCGGACGGATCACGTACTGCACCGGGAACCGCACGTCGACCAGGTTGCGGTCGCTGGCGATGTGCACCCGCTCCAGGTGGTGCAGCAGCGCCGGGCCCTCGTACCACGGCATGTTCGGCGACCGGCTCACGATGTTGTCGCCCTTGAGCGCGGAGACCGGCACCACGGCCAGGTCGGGCACCTCGAGCTTCGCGGCGAACGCCGTGAACTCGTCGGCGATCCGCTCGAAGACCTCCTGGGAGAAGTCGACCAGGTCCATCTTGTTGACGCAGAGCACGAGGTGCGGCACCCGCAGCAGCGAGCACAGGAACGCGTGGCGGCGGGACTGCTCCACGAGACCCTTGCGGGCGTCCACGAGGATCAGCGCCAGGTCGGCCGTCGACGCGCCGGTGACCATGTTCCGCGTGTACTGGATGTGCCCCGGCGTGTCGGCGATGATGAACTTCCGCCGCGGCGTGGCGAAGTAGCGGTACGCCACGTCGATGGTGATGCCCTGCTCCCGCTCCGCCCGCAGGCCGTCGGTGAGCAGCGCCAGGTTGGTGTACTCGTCGCCGCGCGCCGCGCTGACCGCCTCCACCGCGGCCAACTGGTCGGTGAACAGCGACTTCGTGTCGTAGAGCAGCCGGCCGATCAGCGTCGACTTGCCGTCGTCGACGCTGCCGGCGGTGGCGAAGCGCAGCAGGTCCATGCGCCGGGCCTCCGGCCCGGCGCCGACCGGGGTGGCCGCGGCGGTCTCGACGCTCATCAGAAGTAGCCCTCCCGCTTGCGGTCCTCCATGGCGGCCTCGCTGACCCGGTCGTCACCGCGGGTCGCGCCGCGCTCGGTGATCCGGGTCGCGGCCACCTCCTCGATGACCTTCTCCACGGTGTCGGCGTCGGAGCGCACGGCGGCCGTGCAGGACGCGTCGCCCACCGTGCGGTAGCGCACCCGCGCCTTGAACTGCTCCTCGCCCGCCCGGGGGCGGATGAACTCGTTCACCGCGTACAGCATCCCGTCCCGCTCGACCACCGCACGCTCGTGCGCGTAGTAGATCGACGGCAGCGCGATCCGCTCCCGCGCGATGTAGTGCCAGACGTCCAGCTCGGTCCAGTTGGACAGCGGGAAGACGCGGATCGACTCACCCGGGTGGTGCCGGCCGTTGTAGAGCGCCCACAGCTCCGGCCGCTGGTTCTTCGGATCCCACTGGCCGAACTCGTCGCGGAAGCTGAACACCCGCTCCTTGGCCCGGGCCTTCTCCTCGTCCCGGCGAGCACCACCGAAGAGCGCGTCGAAGCGGTGCTTCTCCACGGCCTCCAGCAGCACCGGCGTCTGGATGCGGTTGCGGGTCCCGTCCGGCGACTCGCGGACCAGCCCGCGGGCCAGCGCCTCCGGCACGCTCGCCACCACCAGGTGCAGCCCCAGCTCGGCCACCCGCCGGTCGCGGTACTCGATGACCTCCGGGAAGTTGTGCCCGGTGTCCACGTGCATCACCGGGAAGGGGATGTTCGCCGGGGCGAACGCCTTCTGGGCGAGCCGCAGCATCACGATGGAGTCCTTGCCGCCCGAGAAGAGCAGCACCGGACGCTCCATCTCGGCCACCACCTCGCGCATCACGAAGATGCTCTCCGCCTCCAGCGCGTCGAGGTGTGAGACCTGGTATGCGGGGGCGGTCATGACCCGGGCTCGATTCGCTCGCTCATCCGATTTCCAGACTTTTCCGGTCGGGGATGTCAAGAACTTGCGTTGAGGTTACCCGGAATGTCTCTGCAACGCCGCAAGCAACCGGGGGGCGAGATCCCGACGACAGACCAGCAGGTCGGGAAGGCGTGGATCCGCCTCGTTGTATTTCAGCGCAGATCCATCGATCCGGGAAGCGTGCAGCCCGGTGGCCGTCGCCACAGCGACCGGCGCCGCCGAGTCCCACTCGTACTGGCCGCCGGCGTGGATGTACGCGTGCACCTCACCGGTCACCACCGCGGCGATCTTCGCGCCCGCCGAACCCATCGGCACCAGGTGCGCGCCCACGTCCTCGGCCAGGTCGGTGAGGAACACCGGCGGCCGGCTCCGGCTCGCCGCCAACCGGATGATCCGGTCCCGGCCGGCCGCCGCCTCCACCGTCATCGGCGGATACCCCGGCGGATAGTCGGTCGCGAGCACCCGCTGCTGCGCGGGCAGCGCCACCGCCCCGGCGACCAGCCCGTGCGGGCCCGGCGCGTCGCGCGCCCAGAGCGCCACGTGCACCGCCCAGTCCGCGCGCCCCTCCTCGGCGAACTCCCGCGTGCCGTCCAGCGGGTCGACGATCCACACCCGGTCGGCCGTCAACCGGGACACCGTCCCCGGGTTCACCTCGGCCGCCCAGGCCAGCCGCGCCCCCTCGTCCTCCTCCGAGAGCACCGCGTCACCCGGACGCCACGCCGCCAGCTCCGTGCGGATCAGCTCGTGCGCGACCTTGTCCCCCGCCGACTTCAGCGCCGCCGGGTCACCGAACCCCAGCTCCGCCCGCAGCCCCAGCAGCGCCTGGCCCGCACGGGCCGCCAGCCACCGGGCGAACGCGCCGTCGACCATCGGAGGACTCGTCATGATCCGCTCCCGTCGCCAGGGCCCGACCACGACGCCGGGACATCCCGCCGGGACCCGGCGCCGCCGGTCGCGCACACCGAAAGGCGCAGACTACCGGCCCGGTACGCCCACCGCAGTCAGCCGCCGTGATAGAGGTTCTGCGTCGGCTCCACCCCGCGGAGCACGACCGACTCCACCACGTCCGCCGCCCGGTCGACCAGGAACTCCAGCTCCTTGCGCTCCGCCGCGTTGAAGTCCGACAGGACGAAGTCGGCCGGGTCCTGCCGCCCCGGCGGCCGGCCGATGCCGAACCGGACCCGCACGTACTCCTTCGTGCCCAGCGACTTCGTCATCGAGCGCAGCCCGTTGTGCCCGCCCTCGCCGCCGCCGCACTTCACCCGCAGCTGCCCGTAGCCGATGTCCAGCTCGTCGTGCACCGCGACCACCCGCCCCGGCGGCACCTTGTAGAACTGGCCCAGCGCCGCCACCGGCCCGCCGGAGAGGTTCATGTAGGTCAGCGGCTTCACGAGCACCAGCCGCGGCCCACCGAGACCCAGGCGGCCCTCGGCCACCTCGGCCACCGCCCGCCGGTGCCGGCCGAACTTCGCGCCCACCCGCTGCGCGAGCAGGTCCGCCACCATGAAGCCGACGTTGTGCCGGTTACCGGCGTACTCCCGGCCCGGGTTGCCCAGGCCGACCACCAGCCACGGCCCCGCCTCGTCCGTCACGACCCGCCCTTCCCGCTGTCGGTCTCACACACCCCGGATACGCCGACAGGCGCCCCCACCGCGCGGGGACGCCTGTCGCACGTGGACCGGCCGAATCAGGCCTCGGTACGCGCCTCGGCGTTCTCCTCGCCCTCGGCGGCCGGAGCGGTGTCGGCGCCCTCGGACGACTCGGTGACCTCGCCGACCTCGGCCTCGGCCTCCTCGGTGGCCTCCTCGACCTCGGGCAGGGTGGCCTCGAGCTGCTCGGCGGTCGGCGCGGCGGTCACCGTGGCGACCGGCAGCTCCGGGTCGGCGGCCAGCTCGACACCGGCCGGCAGCTTCACGTCGCCGGCGGTGACCTGGGCGCCCGCCTCGGCGCCCTCGATCGACGCCTCCAGGTGGTCCGGCACGCGGGTGGCGTCCGCGGTCACCGAGAGGGTGTCGTGGTCGTGCACGATCAGCGTGTCCTTCGCGGCCTCACCGGTCAGCTCGACCGGGACCTCGACGGTGACCTTCTCGCCCCGGCGGACGAGCAGCAGGTCGACGTGCTCGAAGGTGTCCTTGATCGGGTCACGCTGGATCGCCTTCGGAAGCGCCAGCACCTGGGTGCCGTCGCTCACCTCGATGGCGAAGAGCTGGTTCGCGCCACCCTTGCGGATCGCGGCCGCGAACTCGCGGGCCGGCAGCGCGATGTGCTTCGGCTTCTCGCCGTGGCCGTACAGCACGGCGGGCACCTTGCCGGCCCGGCGGGTACGACGGGCACCACCCTTGCCGAACTCGGTGCGGGGCTCGGCGCTGATCTTTACCTCGGACACGGGGAAACTCCTGATGCTTCGCTGCGGCGGCTTGTCGTCTTGCGGTGCTGGGGCGAGGGGCTCGCTGGGGCTCATGCGTCATGAACGACTGCCCGGAGCACCGCGTCGATGACGGTGCTTCCGTGCGGTGCTTCCTCAGCGGCCCGCCGGGCACCCTCGCCGTGGCAACCGCACCAGTCTACCCGAGCGGATTCCCGCCCCTCCGCCAGTCCCCGCCTCCCCGCACCCGGGCCCCGGGGCCCCGCCGACGGGCGACGCGACGGCCCGCCGGGCAGCGCGAACGGCACACCGCCGGACGGCCCGGAGGCGTCCCGCCGGACGGCCCGGACGGTGGCCCACCGGACGGCCCGGACGGTCGCCCGCCAGCCGCGGGACACCGCCCCCGGCGGACTCCTTGAGTGGCGGCCCGTCGACGGCGGGCCGTGCCGGGCCGCCGGACCACCCTCAGGATCCCGGTCGGACCGTCAGCTCAGGCCACCGAACAGGGTCGTCACCGAGCCGTCGTCGAAGACCTCCCGGATCGCCCGGGCCAGCAGCGGCGCGATCGACAGGACGGTGATCTTGTCGAGCTGCTTCTCCGGAGGCAGCGGCAGCGTGTTCGTGACCACGACCTCGCTGATCGGGCTGTTCTTCAACCGCTCGGTCGCCGGGTCGCTGAGCAACGCGTGGGTCGACGCGACGATCACGTCGTCGGCGCCGGACTCGCGCAGGATGTCCGCCGCACGGCAGATCGTGCCACCCGTGTCGATCATGTCGTCGACGATGAGGCACACCCGGCCCTCCACGTCACCGACCACGCGGTTCGCCACCACCTGGTTCGGCTTCAGCGGATCCCGCGTCTTGTGGATGAACGCCAGCGGGCAGCCACCCAGCCGGTCCGTCCACCGCTCGGCGACCCGCACCCGGCCCGAGTCCGGCGCGACCACCGTGAGCGGCCGGCCCGCGTACTGGCGCTCCACGTACTCGGCCAGCACGTCCATGGCGAACAGGTGGTCCACCGGGCCGTCGAAGAAGCCCTGGATCTGCGCGGTGTGCAGGTCCACGGTCAGGATGCGGTTCGCGCCCGCCGTCTTCAGCAGGTCGGCGATCAGCCGCGCCGAGATGGGCTCCCGCCCGCGGTGCTTCTTGTCCTGCCGCGAGTACGGGTAGAACGGCAGGACGACCGTGATCCGCTTGGCCGAGCCGCGCTTCAGCGCGTCGATCATGATGAGGGTCTCCATGACCCAGGTGTTCACGCCGTGCGTGACGGACTGCACCACGAAGGCGTCCGAACCACGCACGGAATCCCGGTACCGTACGAAGATCTCGCCGTTGGCGAACTCGTACGCGTCGGCCGGCGTCGGCGCGACGCCGAGCACCTCGCCGATCTCCTTGGCCAGCTCCGGAAAGCCACGTCCGGTGAAGAGCATCAGGCTCTTGCGGTTTTCGGCGACGATGCTGCCCATGGGCCCGTCTGCTCCCGTTGGTCGGTTTTGCCCGGCACGGTGGTGGTGGGCCGGGGACTAGTCGGTTGCAGTATCTCCCCCACGGGATTCCCCGCCCAGTGCGTGGTCATCCCCGTGGATTGCCTCACCTTCGCTTGCCGCCGCGGCACCCGACGACGCACCCTCCGCCGCCCGCAGCGCCCGCTCGGCCGCCTCCGCGGACACCGTGCCCGGGCGCTTGCGGGCCACCCAGCCCTCGATGGCACGCTGCGGCGCCCGGGTCACCCCCAGCGCACCCGGCGGCACATCCTGGGTGATCGCGCTCCCCGCCGCCACGTACGCCCCGGCGCCCACCTCGACCGGCGCGATCAGGCTCGTGTCACAGCCGATGAACGCGCCCTCGCCGACGACCGTCCGGTTCTTGTTCACCCCGTCGTAGTTCACGAAGATCGTCGCCGCGCCGATGTTGGCCTTCGCGCCGATCGTCGCGTCACCCACGTACGACAGGTGCGGCACCTTGGCGCCCGGGCCGACCTCGGAGTTCTTCACCTCGACGAACGTGCCGACCTTCGCCTTCCCGGCCAGCCGGGCGGCCGGCCGCAGGTACGCGTACGGGCCCACGCTGGCCCCCGGACCGACCTCGGCGCCCACCGCGTGGCTGCGCAGCACGGTGGCGCCCTCGCCGACCACGGTGTCGACGAGCGTCACGTCCGGCCCCACCACGGCGCCGGAGCCCACGACCGTGGCCCCGCGCAGCTGGGTGTTCTGGTCGACCACCGCGTCCCGGTCCAGCGCGACCGTCACGTCGATCCAGGTGGTCTCGGGGTCGAGCAGGCTCACCCCGGTGCGCATCCACCCCTCGTTGATCCGGTCGCGCAGCAGCCGGCGCAGGGCCGCCAGCTCCACCCGGTCGTTGCAGCCCAGCGTCTCCACGTGGTCCGGCGCGACGTGCACCGCCACCGGCTCGCCCGCGGAGTTCAGCAGGCCGAAGACGTCGGTGAGGTACTCCTCGCCCTGGTCGTTGTCGGTCGACAGCTTGCCGAGCGCGTCACGCAGCCGGACCACGTCGAACGCGTAGCTGCCCGCGTTGATCTCCCGGATGGCCCGCTGCGCCGGCGTGGCGTCCCGCTCCTCGACGATCTGCTCCAGCCGGCCGTCGGCGGCCCGCACGATCCGGCCCAGGCCGGTGGGGTCGGGCACCTCGGCGGCGAGCACCGTCGCGGCGGCGCCGGACTGCTCGTGCGCGTGCACGAGGGCGCTCACCGTCTCGGGACGGAGCAGGGGCACGTCCCCGTTGATGACGACCACCGTGCCGGTGGCGTCCGGGACGGCCTCCAACGCGATCCGCACCGCGTGACCGGTGCCGAGCTGCTCGGCCTGGAGCACCGGGATGGCGTCCGGCGCGATCTCGGCGAGGTGCGCGCGGACCTGGTCGGCACCGTGACCGACCACCACCACGGTGCGGTCCGCTTCCAGCGGCGCCGCCGCGCTCAGGACGTGCCCGAGCAGGGTACGGCCGAGCAGCGGGTGCAGGACCTTCGGCAACGCCGACTTCATCCGCTTGCCCTCACCGGCGGCGAGCACGACAACGGTGCGGAGGTGGGGCTGGGACACGAGTGGCTCCCGTCGGGACGGCGACACTGTCGCGGCCATGCTAACCAGACGTCGACCGAGGACTGGCACGGCCTTGACGAATGGTTGAAGCTGCCTGAGCTGGGGTGCCTGGATTCGAACCAGGAGCTCAAGGCTCCAAAGGCCTGCGGGTTGCCGTTACCCCACACCCCATTGAATGTCAAGCATCGCGGTCCGTTTTTTCAACGCCCGCGCCGGCCGCTCTTTCGAACAGCTCGGCGATCATACCTTCGATTCGCCAGTAGAGCTCGCGACTACGCGGCACCGTGATCACGAGACATCCGTGATAGTCGGTGCCGGTGTTGCGCCGGACGGTGGACGGGTTGTGTCTCTTCAGGGTCGGCCGGCGGAAGCGGTCGGCCGGCAGCCCGAGCCGCCCGGCCCACCAGCTGGTCGCGGCCTCGGCGTCGGCGCTCTCGTGGATGCTCACCCGGTAGCTCGGCACCGACGGGTCGACACCGCAGGCCGCCAGGAAGCGCAGGAACAGCGCCAGCAGTCCAGGGTCGCTGTTGATGAACTGGACGTGGTCGTCCCGGCGCCACGGCTTCGACTTCGCGCCCTCGCACCAGTAGATCGCCGCGCCGAGCAGCAGCAGATCCCGCTCGCCGAGTGGGCCCACCACCCTGGCGGCCGCCGCGTGCTGTCTGGCCCGGGCGGCGTCCCGCTCCGCCCGGTGCGCGGTCCAGCGCGCCTCCGACATCGCCTTCGCGTGCGCCTTCCGGCGCTGCCGGACGGCGTCGTCCTCCACCGAAGCCGGCACGTCCCGTACCCACTGGTACGCCGTCGACTTCGCCACCCCGACGCACGCGGCGATCTCGGCTAGCGAGCAGCCGCTCGCGCGGAGCTCGATCGCCCGGCGACGCAGGTCGTCCCTGGCGTTGGGACGACGTGTCCACTCCGGTGGCGGAACTCCACGCAGCAACTCGTAGACCCGGTTGCGGCCCACCCCGGTCCGCGCCCTGATCTCGCGGACGGAAAGCCCCTCGACGGTGCGCAGCCGGCGCACCTCGGAAGCGAGTGGGTCCGTCATGCATCGAACGCTAGGACGTGGGTACGACGAACCCCGACTCGTGAACTTCCCCGTGCGATCTACGGTTCCGTAAGTTACGGTGACGTAGGCGTAGCTTTCAGATCGTCCTCTTCCCCTTGCTGTGAGGTGTCATGTCGACCGCTCTCCTCGAACCGAAGGCCTCCGGACCCGGACCAAAGCCACTGACCCAGGGCAGCCAGTCGCCCGGGATCCTCGTCGCCCTCTGGGCGTTCGTGGTGATCCCGTTCGCGGCGTTGATCGCCGCCGTGCCCATGGCCTGGGGCGGCTGGTTGAGCTGGACCGACGTCGGAATCGCCGCGTTCTGGTACGTGATCTCCGGGCTCGGTGTGACGGTCGGGTACCACCGCTACTTCACCCACGGCTCGTTCAAGGCGCGCCGCTGGCTGCGCGTCGGGCTGGCGGTCTCCGGCTCGCTCTCCGTCCAGGGCGAGATCATCCAGTGGGTGGCCGACCACCGGCGCCACCACGCCTTCTCCGACCTGGAGGGCGACCCGCACTCCCCGTGGCGCTTCGGCGAGAGCGTCTGGGGCCTGACCCGGGGCATGTTCCACGCACACGTCGGCTGGATGTTCAACCGGGAGATGTCCAACCGGGAGCGCTTCGCGCCCGACCTCCTCGCCGACAAGGACATCCGCCGGGTCGACAGCCTCTTCCCGCTGATGGTGGCGATCTCGTTGCTCGGCCCCGCGGTGATGGGTGGCCTGCTGACCTGGTCGTGGCAGGGCGCGCTCACCGCGTTCTTCTGGGGTGGCCTGGTCCGCGTCGCCCTGCTGCACCACGTCACCTGGGCGATCAACTCGGTGTGCCACGTCTACGGCGAGCGCCCCTTCGTCATGCGCAACGGCGACCGGGCCGCGAACTTCTGGCCGCTGGCGATCCTGTCCTTCGGCGAGAGCTGGCACAACCTGCACCACGCCGACCCGACCTGCGCGCGGCACGGCGTCCTGCGCGGCCAGGTCGACATCTCGGCCCGGGTGATCTGGTTCTTCGAGAAGCTCGGCGCGGCGTACGACGTCCGCTGGCCGAAGCCGGAGCGGATCGCGGCGAAGATGGTGTCACCGGCGGCGCCGTAATGCGGGCGATGCACCCCCCGGTTACCTGGCAGTATGTCCGGATGACCGAACAAGGTGGGGGGCTTGCCGCGCGGCACGGAGACACGGGGGCCGGGCCCGAGGCGGGTACGGTCGGACGACGCGACAGCGTCTTCCGGCCGTACGCCAGTGAGGCGGCGAGGTGAACGGGCACAGCGGAGGAACCATCCCACGGCAGGGCGTCACCGAGCGCCAGCGAGGTGACGAGATGGCGGATGTCCCGGGCAAGGACGGCGGCCGGCGACGGTCGAGCGCCGCGGCGGCTGGCAAGTCGTCCCGCGTACGCATGTCGGCGGCCCAGCGTCGGGAGCAGCTGATCCTGATCGGGCGACAGTTGTTCGCCGAGCGCGGGTTCGACGCGACGTCCGTCGAGGAGGTGGCGGCCCGGGCGAAGGTCTCCAAGCCGGTGGTCTACGAGCACTTCGGCGGCAAGGAGGGGCTGTACGCGGTGGTGGTGGACCGGGAGGTCCGGGCGCTGCTGGACCGGGTCACCACGGCGCTCACCGCCGGCCATCCGCGGGAGCTGCTGGAGCAGGCGGCGATGGCCCTGCTCAGCTACATCGAGGAGGAGACCAGCGGGTTCCGGGTGCTGGTCCGGGAGTCGCCGCTGATGTCGGCGACGGGCAACTTCAGCAGCGTCCTCAACGACGTGGCGCACCAGGTCGAGCACATCCTGGGCGCCGAGTTCAAGAGCCGTGGGTACGACCCGAAGCTGGCCGAGCTCTACGCGCAGGCGCTGGTCGGCATGGTGGCGTTGACCGGCCGCTGGTGGCTGGAGGTCCGCAAGCCGCGCAAGGAGACGGTGGCGGCGCACCTGGTGAACCTGGCGTGGAACGGGCTGTCGCACCTGGAGTCGAAGCCCACGCTCATCACGTCCCGAGGTCGCTGACCGTCCTGGCCGCCGTCCGCCGCGCCGGCGGTGCGGAGCCGGGTCAGCGGCGGGTGTGCGCCTCGGAGACGGGGTGGTTGCGCCGGTTCCGCTCCTCGTCGGCGTGCTCCGGCGTACCGATCTTGTCGTAGAGCCCGGTGCCGAGGAGCACCAGGCCGAAGATCATCGAGACGATCACCGTCGACATCGAGAAGTTCAGGATGTTGGCCTCGGTCTGCAGCACGGCCATCATGAGGATGCTGACGACCAGGAAGACGATGCCGGCGGTCAGGTTCATGTAGTGGCCGAGGTTGGTCCGGCGGGACGCGCCGATCAGCAGGAAGGCGCCGAAGATCACCGACGCGATCGAGAACGCGAGGTTGGTGCGGAGCCCGAGCACCCAGTGGCTGCCCCGGCCGAACAGGGATTCACCGGCGGTCTGTGCGACGCCCCAGACGCCGAAGACGAGGATGTAGAGCCCGATGAGTCCGGAGAGGACCCGGTAGATCGGCCGCGCCGGATGGTTCACCGGGAAGTGCGCCATGGAGCCTCTCCTCCGCCCGTGATGACCGGTTCCGGAGGATTGTCGCGCGCGGAGGTGCCAACTGTCCGCCGAACCGCCGAGCCGGCCGGCGGGGACGGTCGAACCGCCGGCACGAGCGGGCCACAGACGGGTTTCGCCGGAGCCCGACCTGCGGAACGGGCATGACCGCCCGGAGCAGGTCGGGCTCCGGCGAAACGTAAGGCGTGACCGGAGGGCGTGACGGATCAGAGCACGAGGCGGGCCTTCTGCCAGGCGTCCCGCTCCTCGTCGGTGCCGACCTTGCCGTACATGCCGACCAGCAGCAGGACCAGGCCGAGGACCATGATGACGATGACCGTGGGGATGCTGAAGTTGAAGATGTTCGCCTCGGTCCGGAGGAAGGCGAGCCCGGCGAGGCCGACGGCCATCAGCAGGTACGACAGCCACTGGTTGATCATCACGTCGATGTTGCGCCCGAGCAGGGTGCCGGCCAGCACCAGGATCCCGAGCAGGACGCTGACCAGCGAGAAGCCGAGGTTCGTGCCCTGGCCGAGGACCCGGGTGTCGTCCTGGGCGAGGACGTCGTTGCCCGCGCACGTGATGATGCCGAGCACACCGAAGAGCACGAGGTACAGACCGGCCAGCCCGCCGATCGCCCGGTAGATCGGCCGCGCGGGGTGGTTGACGGGGGTGTGCATGTCTGAGTCTCCAAGGCCGTTCGGTTGAGGGTCGACCATGATTCTCGCCTACGTCTGGGTGTGACGCCGCACACGGGGGCCCCACCTGCGCGTCCGGTCGGTGGTGGGCGACGGCGTCAGTCGGCGGGCAGCTGTTCGGCGAGGGCGAGCCACGCCTCCTCGGTGCGCTCCCGTTCGGCCCGCAGGTCCTTGAGCTGGCCGTCCAGCTCGGCGACCTTCGCGTAGTCGGTGGCGTGCTCGGCGAGCTGGTCGAGAAGCCCGGCCTCGCGCTGTTCGAGTTTGCTGATCTGCCGCTCCAGCCGGGTCAGTTCCTTGCGTGCCTGGCGTACCTCGGCAGCGGACAGGCCGGTGCGGGCCGGGGCCTCCGGGGTCGTCGGTGGCACCGCCTCGGTGCCGGCGGAGCCGGGCTGGGTGGCGGCGCGGGCGAGGTACTCGTCGATCCCGCCGGGCAGGTGCACGAGACGGCCGTCGCCGAACAGCCCGTACGCGACGTCGGTGACCCGCTCGATGAGGTAGCGGTCGTGGCTGGCCACGATCAGCGTGCCCGGCCAGGAGTCGAGCAGGTCCTCCAGCGCCGCGAGGGTGTCGGTGTCGAGGTCGTTGGTGGGCTCGTCGAAGAGGAGGACGTTCGGCTCGCCGGCGAGCAGGCGGAGCATCTGCAACCGGCGGCGCTCCCCGCCGGAGAGGTCGCTGACCGGCGTCCAGAGCCGCCGGTCGTCGAAGCCGAAGATCTCGGCGAGCTGGGCGGCGGAGATCTCCCGGTCGCCGAGCTGCACCCGGCGGGCCACCTCCTCGACGGCCTCGAGCACGCGCCGTTGGCCGGGCAGCTCGGCCAGTTCCTGGGAGAGGAACGCCGGCCGCACGGTGGAGCCGGTGACGAACCGGCCGGCCTGCGGGCGGGTGACACCGGCGAGCATCCGCAGCAGCGTCGTCTTGCCGGCGCCGTTCGCGCCGAGGATGGCGATCCGGTCGCCGGGGCCGACCTGCCAGGTGACGTCGCGCAGGATCTCCTTCGGGCCGGCGTGCAGGGTGACGTCCTCCAGGTCGTACACCTGCTTGCCGAGGCGGGCGGTGGCGAGCCGTTGCAGCGACATGGTGTCGCGCGGCGGCGGGACGTCGGCGATGAGCGCGTTGGCGGCCTCGATGCGGAAGCGCGGCTTGGAGGTGCGGGCCGGTGCGCCCCGGCGCAGCCAGGCGATCTCCTTGCGGAGCAGGTTCTGCCGGCGGGCCTCGGTGGCGGCGGCGACCCGTTCCCGCTCGGCCCGGGCCAGTGTCCAGGCCGCGAAGCCGCCCTCGTAGGACCGGACGGTCTGGTCGGCGACCTCCCAGGTGGTGGTGCAGACGGCGTCGAGGAACCAGCGGTCGTGGGTGACGACGACGAGGGCGCCCTTGCGGCCGAGCAGGTGCCGGGCCAGCCAGTCGACGCCGCCGACGTCGAGGTGGTTGGTGGGCTCGTCGAGGATCAGCAGGTCGGAGTCGCGCACCAGCAGGGCGGCGAGCGCCACCCGGCGGCGTTCGCCGCCGGACATGGGGCCGACGGGCTGGTCGAGGCCGAGGTGCGGCATGCCGAGGCCGTCGAGGATGGCCCGGACGCCCGCGTCGCCGGCCCACTCGTGCTCGGCGCCCATGCTCTCGTCGAGCCACTCGGTGCCCAGGACGACGTCCCGGACGGTGGCGTCCGGGGACAGCGTGAGGTTCTGCGGCAGCCAGGCGACCCGCAGGTCGCGGCGGTGGGTGACGCGGCCGTCGTCCGGCGCCTCGGTGCGGGTGAGCAGGCGGAGCAGGGTGGACTTGCCGGCGCCGTTGAGGCCGACCACGCCGACGCGGTCGGCGTCGTCGAGGCCGAGCGAGACGTCGGTGAGCAGCTGCCCGGCCGCCCCGTAGCCCTTGGACACCCGGTCCAGGTTGACGATGTTGGCCACGACCTACCTTCCATGATCAAGGCGTCCGGTGCCGGCGGGCACGGGACGCCTGGCCTTCCAGGGTACGCGGACAGGCCCGGTGGGGTGCCCGGCGACGGTCCGGCCGGGGTGTTCAGACGATGCGCGCGCCGGCCACCGGGCCGTGTGCCACCCGGACCTCGCGGCACACGCCGGCCGCCGTCAGGTCACGCGCGAGGCCGCGGGCGTGCGCCTCGTCGGCGGCCAGGAAGACGCAGGTCGGCCCGGAGCCGGAGACGATGCCGGCGAGCGCGCCGGCCGCCTCGCCCGCCTTGAGGGTGTCGGCGAGCGCTGGGCGCATGGCGAGCGCCGCGTCCTGGAGGTCGTTGCCGAGCGCGGCGGCGAGCACCCGCGGGTCCCGCTGGCGCAGCGCGGCGAGCAGCGCGTCCGTGCTGCCCAGCGGCGGGCGGGCCGTGCCGGCCTCGCGGAGCCGGTCCAGCTCGCGGTAGGCGGCGGGGGTGGAGAGGCCGCCGTCGGCGATGCCGACCACCCAGTGCCAGGAGGTGGGGCGGGCCAGGACGGGGCTGACGGCCTCGCCGCGGCCGGTGCCCAGCGCCGTGCCGCCGTGGATGAGGAACGGCACGTCCGAGCCGAGGTCGGCGGCGATGCCGGCCAGTTCCTCGCGGGAGAGCCGGGTGCCCCAGAGCGCGTCGCAGGCGACGAGGGTGGCGGCCGCGTCGGCGCTGCCGCCGGCCAGCCCGCCGGCGAGCGGGATCTGCTTGCGCAGGTGCAGCCGGGCGTGCGGGAGCACGCCGGCGTACCCGGCGAGCGCGTGGGCGGCCCGGATCACCAGGTTGGAGTCGTCGAGGGCCAGTTCGCCGGCGCCCTCACCCTCCATCGTGAGGGTGAGGGTGTCGCCGGGGCGGGCGGTCAGCTCGTCGTAGATGGAGATCGCGTGGTAGACGGTGTTCAGCTCGTGGTAGCCGTCGCGGCGCAGCGGGCCCACCCCGAGGTGCAGGTTGACCTTCGCCGGCACGCGCACCTTCACCGGCCCGCCGGCTCCGCGCCGCCCGTCCTCGCCGTCCGGTCGCCAGGCCTCGGTCACGGTGCGGTGTCTCGCACGTGCGGGCGGGCGTCCAACGGCTTCTCCACGATCAGTTCCTCGGCGGGCACGGCCTCAGCCTACTTCGGGGCGGCGGGGACGGCCGGAGCCGACGCGGCGATGGCGGCGAACTGTTCGACGGTGAGCGACTCTCCCCGCGCGCCGGGGTCCACGCCGGCGGCGGTGAGCGTGGCGGCGGCCCGGTCGGCGCCGCCGGCCCAGCCGGCCAGGGCCGCGCGCAGGGTCTTGCGCCGCTGGGCGAACGCCGCGTCGACCACCGCGAACACCTGCTCGCGGGCCACGTCGGGCCGGGGCGGTTCCCGCCGGGTGAAGGCGACCAGGCCGGAGTCGACGTTCGGCACCGGCCAGAAGACGTTCGGGGGTACGCGACCGGCGGCCCGGGCGCGGGCGTACCAGGCGAGCTTGACCGACGGGACGCCGTACACCTTGGAGCCGGGACCGGCGACCAGCCGGTCGGCGACCTCCTTCTGCACCATGACCAGGCCGTGCCGCAGGCCGGGCAGTTCGGCGAGCAGGTGCAGCACCACGGGCACGGCGACGTTGTATGGCAGGTTCGCCACCAGCGCGGTGGGCGGCGGGTCGGCCAGGTCGGCGGCGGTGACGCGCAGCGCGTCGGCCTGGTGCACGGTGAGGCGCGCGGCGTCCGGGCCGGCGTGCCGCGCCGCGGTCTCGGGGAGCGTGCCGGCCAGCACCGGGTCGATCTCCACGGCGTGCACGTGGGCGGCGACCGGGAGCAGGGCCAGGGTGAGCGAGCCGAGCCCGGGGCCGACCTCCAGCGCCACGTCGTCGGGGGCGAGCCCGGCCGTGGTGACGATCCGCCGCACCGTGTTCGGGTCGTGCACGAAGTTCTGCCCGAGCTTCTTGGTGGGTGCGACGCCCAGCCGGGCGGCGAGGTCCCGGATCTCCGCCGGGCCGAGGAGACCGGTCATGGGCAGCAGCGTAGGCGGGGAGCGGGCGCGAGCGGCGCGCACCCCGGCCGTCGCCGGGACGTCACCACGGCCCGAACACCCGGTCGCCCGTCGCGGAGATGGCGGCGCAGAGGTCGTCGAGGTCGGCGCCGGTGGTCGCGGCGAGCGACCGCACGGTCAGCGGGATGAGGTACGACGCGTTGGGCCGGCCCCGGTGCGGCGTGGGCGTGAGGTACGGGGCGTCGGTCTCGACGAGGATCTGGTCGAGCGGGGTCACGGCGGCGGCCTCGCGCAGCGCGTTGGCGCTCGCGAAGGTGACCGTTCCGGCGAAGCTCAGCAGGTAGCCGCGGCGTACGCACTCGGTGGCGAACTCGGCGTCGCCGGAGAAGCAGTGCAGCACCACCGTCTCGGGCGCGCCCTCGTCGTCGAGGACGCGCAGCACGTCGGCGTGCGCGTCGCGGTCGTGGATGACCAGCGCCTTGCCGTACCGCTTGGCGATGGCGATGTGCGCCCGGAAGCTCTCCTCCTGGGCGGCGCGGCCCTCGTCGCCGGTGCGGAAGAAGTCCATGCCGGTCTCGCCGATGCCGCGCACCCGGTCGTGGGCGGCGAGCGCCTCGATCTCGCGCAGCGCCTCGTCGAGGTCGGGCAGGCGGGGGGCGTCGTTCGGGTGCAGGGCCACGGTGGCGACCACCGCCGGGTACCGTGCCGCGACCTCCACCCCCCAGCGGGAGGACGCGACGTCCACGCCCACCTGCACGAGGCGGTCCACGCCGACCCGGGTGGCGACCTCGACGGCCGCGGCGACGGGGTCGTCGGCGGTGCCGCCGCCGGGCACGCCGGCCTCGCTGACGGTGATGTCCAGGTGGGTGTGGCTGTCGAGCACCGGGCGGGGCAGGGGCTCCGGCGCGGGCGGGAACTCCCCCGCCCGGCGGGCGGCCCGGGCGCGGCGGGACTCGGTCCGGTCGGTCGTCTGTTCGGTTGGCTCGGTCATCACCCAAAGGATCACACACCGTGCCGGGCCATCCGCCCGCCACCTGCTGTTCACCTCGGCTACCCGGAGCGACTCTACGGTCGCCGGATGAGCGACCGGACCGGGCTGCGGGTGGCGTACGGCGGTGCCGTCTACCCGGCCGAGGAGATCGTCCGGGGCGCCGCGTACGAGCTGTTCAGCGCCGACGAGGTGGCCGGGTTCGAGTGGTCGCCCCGGCCCGGCTCGGCCCTGCCGTGGCGGCGTTTCGTGCACGTCACGGAGGTCGACGCGGTGCACGGCGCCCCCGAGGCGTCGGAGGAGCCGGAGGCGCCGCTCATGATGCCGGTGCACCGCGAGCGCGGCTGGGCGTACGTGCACCAGCTCAGCCAGCGGCCCGACGCGGCCGGCGACCCCGTGCTCGCCGCGGTGCGCGGCTCGGCGGTGGTCCGGCGGGGCACCCGGATGGTGAAGATGCTGTCGGCGCGGCAGCTCGCCGGGTACGTGCGGGGCTGGTTGCCGCACGGCTTCTGCTACCGCGAGCACGACGTGGCGCACCTGCGTACGCCGGCGGCCACGACCGTGCTGCGCACAGACGGGGAGACCGGGCGCGACGGCATGGACGTGGCGTACGCCCTGCGGTGGCGGGCCGCCGACCCGGTCGACTACGAGGTGCCGGCGGGCGAGGCGCACCTCGGCCTCACGGCGCTCGCGCCCCGGGACCGGGCGGGCCCGCCCGTGCTCGGCACCGGCTTCGTGCCCTCCAGCACCCACCTGGTCCCGGAGTTCGTCACCCGCGACTTCGCCGACCTGCCGATGCCGGCGAACGCCACCCTCGTGGCCTACCCAGCCGAGGGGGTCGAGGTGGTGCTCTACACCTACCAGGCCGAGCAGCGGGGCTGGCTGCGGATGGTCGGGCCGCAGTGGCGTCACCTGCTCGCCGCGGTCCCCGGGCTGTCGCCCGACCAGGAGTACGTGCCGACCGGGGACGTCGCCCGCTCCACCCACCTCGTCGGCACGTACGGCGGGAACGAGTACGAGGCGGTGGCCGACCTGCCCGGCGGGTTCCGGGTGCTCGCCATGACGCGGGCCGCCCGGTACCCGGTGGAGACGGTGGCCCGGCGGTTGCGGCTCGCGGAGTGGCGGGGCGCGGCGTGCGTCGTGCTGCGGGAGGAGGCGGGCTGGCTGCGGGTGCGGCTGCGGCGGCCGGATCCGGACACGGTGGCCGCCACCGGGGCGCAGTGCCACGACCGGGGCGTGTACGAGACGTGGGCGCCCGGCGCGGAGGTGACCGACGACCGGGTGGTGGACGTCCGCTACCCGCTCTGACGGGAGCCCGCCGGCGGGCGGGGTGACGCGGCGTGACGGGGGCATATCGGCGCATCGGACGGGAATGCGCCGGGGCCAGGAGAGAACCGAGCCCGATTCAGGAGAAGAGCATGCCCTTCATCACCGTGGGGACGGAGAACTCCGCGCCCATCGACCTGTACTACGAGGATCACGGCTCCGGTCAGCCGGTCGTGATGATCCACGGCTTCCCGTTCAACGGCGCGACGTGGGAGAAGCAGGCCATCCCGCTGCTGAACGCGGGGTCATCACGTACGACCGGCGGGGATTCGGCAACTCCGCGCAGCCGACGATGGGGTACGACTACGACACCTTCGCCGCCGACCTCGACGTGCTGATGACGGAGCTGGACCTGCGCAACGTGATCCTCATCGGCCACTCGATGGGCACCGGCGAGGTGACCCGCTACCTCGGCGCGTACGGCTCGCAGCGGGTGAACCGGGCCATCCTGCTGGCCCCGCTCGCGCCGTTCCTGCTCCAGACCGCGGACAACCCGGAGGGCGTGGAGAAGAGCCTCTTCGAGGGTTTCAAGCAGGCGATCATCCAGGACCGCTTCGCCTACCTCACCCAGTTCTGCAACAACTTCTTCAACTGGGACGAGAACAAGGGACGGCTGGTCAGCGAGGAGGCGTACCGGGCGCACTGGGACATCGGCGCGCGGGCCTCCGCGAAGGGCACCCACGACAGCGTGGACGCCTGGCTCACCGACTTCCGGGGTGACCTGCCCCAGATCGACGTGCCGGTGCTCATCGTGCAGGGCGACAAGGACAACGTGCTGCCGTACGCGAAGACCGGCCAGCGTCTCCAGCCGATGCTCGCCGGCAGCCGGCTGATCACGTTGAAGGGCGCCCCGCACGGCATTCCCTGGACGAACGCCGACGAGGTCAACCAGGCGATCATGGAGTTCATCGGCGCGCCGACCATGGCGCGCGCCTGACGCCCACACGTGGTCCGCGCCTGGTGCGGGGCGCGGACCGGGCACGGCCGGCCCGCGGGCCGGCCGGGTGAGGTGCGGCCCGGGGGTGCCCCGGGCCGCACCGCCGTGTACGGGCCTGCGGCGGGATCCGCGCCGCCGCTCAGGCGCCGAGCCGGGCCAGCTCCTCGTCGACGATCGACGGGTCGAGCTTGCGGAACACCGGCTTCGGTGCCGCGAGCGGCCGGCCGACCTCCAGGGGTACGGACTCCCAGCGCGCGCCCTGCGTGTAGTCACCGGTCAGCACCGGGTACGACGGCCCGCCGTCGAGGTCCTCCACCTCGACGATCCGCGGCATCGGCGCGTGCACGCCGGTGCCGCCGAGCAGCTCGTACACCTTCTGCGCCGAGTGCGGCAGGAACGGCGTGAGCAGCGTGTTGGCGTCGCTGACCACCTGGAGGGCGACGTGCAGGATGGTGCCCATCCGGGGCTTGTCGGCCTCGCCCTTGAGCTTCCACGGTGCCTGCTCGGAGAGGTACTTGTTCGCCTCGGCGACCACCTTCATGGCCTCGCCGATGGCCTGCTTCTGCCGGTGGCGCGCGATCAGGTCCCCGACGGTGGCGAAACCGGCCCGGGCGGTGGCGAGCAGCGCCTGGTCGGCCTCGGTGAGGCCCGCCGGGTCGACCGGGGGGATCGCGCCGAAGTTCTTCGCCGCCATCGAGATGGACCGGTTGACGAGGTTGCCCCAACCGGCCACCAGCTCGTCGTTGTTGCGGCGCAGGAACTCCGCCCAGGTGAAGTCGGTGTCGTTGCTCTCCGGCCCGGCCACCGCGATGAAGTAGCGCAACGCGTCGGCGTCGTAGCGCTCCAGGAAGTCGCGGACGTAGATGACGATCCGGCGGGACGAGGAGAACTTCCGCCCCTCCATGGTGAGGAACTCGCTGGAGACCACCTCGGTGGGCAGGTTGAGGCGGCCCAGCTCGCCCGGCTCGCCGTCGCGCGCCCCCTCGCCCGAGTAGCCGGCGAGCAGCGCGGGCCAGATCACCGAGTGGAAGACGATGTTGTCCTTGCCCATGAAGTAGTACGTCCGGGCGTCCTTGCCCTCGCCGTCGGTGGACCACCAGCGGCGCCACGCCTCCGGGTCACCGGAACGGCGGGCCCACTCGATCGACGCGGAGAGGTAGCCGATGACGGCGTCGAACCAGACGTAGATCCGCTTGTCGGGCCGGTCGCGCCAGCCCTCGAGCGGGATCGGCACACCCCACTCCAGGTCCCGGGTGATCGCGCGGGGCTGGAGGTCGTCGAGGAGGTTGCGGGAGAACCGCAGCACGTTGGGGCGCCAGCCCTCGCGGGTGTCGAGCCACTGCCGCAGCACGTCGGCGAGGGCGGGCAGGTCGAGGAAGAAGTGCTCGGTCTCGACGAACTCCGGCGTCTCACCGTTGATCTTCGACTTCGGGTTGATGAGGTCGACCGGGTCGAGCTGGTTGCCGCAGTTGTCGCACTGGTCGCCGCGGGCGCTGTCGTAGCCGCAGATGGGGCAGGTGCCCTCGATGTAGCGGTCGGGCAGCGTCCGGCCGGTCGACGGGGAGATCGCCCCCATGGTGGTCTTCGGCACGATGTAGCCGTTGCGGTACATCCCCTCGAACAACTCCTGCACCACGGCGTAGTGGTTGCGCGTGGTGGTGCGGGTGAACAGGTCGTACGACAGCCCGAGGCCGTGCAGGTCCTCGACGATCACCCGGTTGTAGCGGTCGGCCAGCTCGCGCGGGGTGACGCCCTCCGCGTCGGCCTGCACCTGGATGGGAGTGCCGTGCTCGTCCGTGCCGGAGACCATGAGCACGTCGTGGCCGGCCATGCGCATGTACCGGCTGAAGACGTCGGAGGGAACGCCGAAACCGGATACGTGGCCGATGTGGCGCGGGCCGTTGGCGTACGGCCAGGCAACCGCCGCGAGAACGTGACTCATGACCAGCAAGCCTAGTGACCCGCACCGGGCGGCTGCGAACCAATGGGGCCCGCGCGTCGACGGACGGGCGCGAGCCGCTCCCCCGTTGGTCCGATTTGTCGCCGACACACGGCCTGAGCTGCCCGACCCGGCCCGGTCGTTGGTGTGCAATGAAGGTCGTGGCTGGCAGACGAGGAACCCGGAGGCAGGACGAGCGCCCCCGGCGGGCGACGCGGGAGCGGCCCACGCCGCCACGGCAGGGCGACCCGGCGGATCACCTGCCCGAGCCGTCCACGCCCTCGGACGGCCGCCCCGGGCAGCCGGAGGCCACGCGGCCGGGCCGGGCCGGCCAGGACGCCACGCTCCCCGGCGGGGCCGGGCAGGACGCCACGCTCCTCGGCCGGGCCGGGCAGGTGGCGCAGCGGCCGGACGGCCCGGCGGCACCGCACCAGGTGAGCCGCGCGGCCACCGGGCGCGCTCGCGACCGGGCCGAGCCCGCCGTGGAGGTGGAGCCGACCACCGGGGCGCCGGTGGACGCGTTGCCCCGCCGGGTGCCCGTACGGCAGCCGAAGCGCTGGCGCCGCCTGGCCCGGGTGGGCGCGCCGGCCGACGAGGACCCCGCCGACTGGAAGCCCATCGAGGAGGTGCACTGGGACGGCACGCCGATCCGGGACGACCTCCCGCCGGAGCGGGTCCGTCCCGACCGCGCCGCCCGGCGGCGTGACCGCCGACCGGCGTACCCGCCCGACCCGCTGCCCGGGATCGCCGCGCTGCTGGCGCTGAGCCTCGTCGCGACGTTCTTCGCGTGGGTGAGCGCCGGTCCGCTCTGGGTGGCGCTGGGCCACCGCACCGCGGGCACGGTGGTGCTCACCGACTGCACGGGGGGCGGGTTGACGCAGCGCTGCCGGGGCATCTTCACGGCCGACGGCGGGCGCTTCGTCGCACACGGGGTACGGGTCAGCGGCGTACCGGCCGACCGGGCGACCACCGGCGGCGCGCTCCCCGCCCGGATGACCGGTCCGCGGGGCACGACCGCGTACGCCGACACCGCGGGCGCCGCCCACCACCTGCGCTGGCTGCTCGGACTGCTGGCGGTGGTGGGCTGCGGCGCCGGGATCGCCCGCTGGACCGGCGCGACCCGGCTGTCCGGGCCCCGGGCGCGGCGCTGGGCCGTCGGCGCCGCGTTCGCCGGCCCCGTCCTGATCCTGCTGGGCTTCCTGACCGCCGCCTGGTAGACCCCGGGGGAGACCGGTCGGTCGTGGGGCGGGTCAGCGGTGGACGACGTCGTAGACGTCGCGGCGGCGCAGGCCGTACGCCGTGGCGACGTCGGTGACCGCGTCCCGGCGGCTCATGCCGGCCGCCTCCCGGTCGGCCACGGCGGCCCGCAGCGTGTCGTCGTCGGGGCGCTCCGGTGCGGTCGCCGGCGCGCCGGCCACCACGAGCGTGATCTCGCCGCGCGGCTCCCCCTCGGCGGCCCAGCGGGCCAGTTCGCCGAGGGGCCGGCGCAGCACCTCCTCGTACGTCTTCGTAAGCTCCCGGCAGAGCGCGGCCGGCCGGTCGGCGCCGAACGCGTCCGCCAGGTCGGCCAGGGCGCCCGCGACCCGGTGCGGCGCCTCGAAGAACACCAGGGTGCGCTCCTCGCCGGCCAGCGCCCGCAGGCGGGACCGCCGGGCACCCGGCGAGCGGGGCAGGAACCCCTCGAAGCAGAACCGGTCGACGGGCAGCCCGGAGAGGGCGAGCGCCGTGGTCACGGCGCTGGGCCCGGGCGCGGCGGTGACCGGCGCGCCGGCGTCGAGAGCGGCCCGGACCAGCCGGTAGCCGGGGTCGGAGACGCTCGGCATGCCGCCGTCGGTGACCAGCGCCACCACGTAGCCGGCCTGGATCACCTCCACCAGTTCCGGGGTACGTCGTTCCTCGTTGCCCTCGAAGTACGAGACGATCCGGCCCGGGACGGTGACACCGAGGTCTCTGGCCAGCCGGGTGAGGCGGCGGGTGTCCTCGGCGGCCACCACGTCGGCGGCGGCGAGGATCTCCCGGAACCGTGCCGAGGCGTCGCCCGGATTGCCGAGCGGCGCGCCGAGCAGGACGAGACGCCCGCCATCCGACATATCACCCACGGATCTTCCGCTCCTTGATCGACAGCGTGACGGTATCCGGGACGACGGGCGCCACCGGCCACCTCCGCAGCCTACGATCGCCGGGTGACGAGTGCGTCGACAGCACAGAGCGCGAAAGCGGTCCACGTGGAGTTCGAGCGGACGGCCGACGCCCGGCCCGCCGCCCCCGCCTCCGACGCCGGCATCCCGGCGGTGGTCCGGGCACGGCTGGCCACCGTCGACGCCCGGCTCGACCGGTGGTCGTGGCCGGCCACCGGCGTGGTGGTGCTCATCGCCGGCATCCTGCGCTTCCTCGGCCTCTCCGGCCCCGCCGGCAAGATCTTCGACGAGACCTACTACGCCAAGGACGCGTACGGGCTCATCTCGCGCGGCGTCGAGTGGAACTACAAGGACGGCGGCCCGTCGTACGTGGTGCACCCGCCGCTCGGCAAGTGGCTCATCGGGCTCGGCGAGTGGGCGTTCGGCTACCAGGACGCGGAGAGCGGGATCTCCGTGCCCGGGCACCTCGTGACGACCGCGCCGGAGTTCGGCTGGCGCTTCTCGGCGGCCGTCGTCGGGACGCTCTCCGTGCTGCTGCTCGTCCGCGTCGGCCGGCGGCTGTTCCGGTCCACCGCGCTCGGCTGCGCGGCCGGGCTGCTGCTCGCGCTGGACGGCTTCCACCTGGTGCTGTCCCGCACGGCCCTGCTCGACATCTTCCTGCTCTTCTTCGTGCTGGCCGCGTTCGGCGCGCTCGTGCTCGACCGGGACGCCCGCCGCCGCCGCTGGGCGCGCGCCCTGGAGGCCGGGCTGGACCCCACGCTGCCGGGCCGGGCCGGGCGTCCGACCGGCGGGTGGCGGGAGTGGCCGTGGTGGCGGCTCGCCGCCGGTGTGCTGTTCGGCTGCGCCTGCGCCGTCAAGTGGAGCGGGCTCTACTTCCTGCCCGCGTTCGTGCTGCTGGTCCTGTTCTGGGAGGCCGGCGTCCGCCGGTCGGCCGGAGTACGCCGGCCGTGGCGGAACGCGCTCGTGGAGGAACTGCCGTGGCTCGCGCTGGCCGGGGTGCTCATGGTGGGCACCTACCTGGCCACCTGGTCCGGCTGGCTGCTCACCGACGACGGCTACTACCGCCTCGCCTCCAAGTACCCGGGCGCCCCGCTCAGCGACACCCCGGTGATCGGGCCGCTCATCAACCTCTTCCAGTACCACAAGGCGGCGTACGGCTTCCACGCCCAGCTCGACGACCCCCACAAGTACCAGTCCTGGCCGTGGCAGTGGCTGCTGCTGGGGCGGCCCGTGGCCTTCCACTGGTCGAGCGACGGGCCGTGCGGCGCGGCGAGCTGCGCCGCGGAGATCCTGCTGCTCGGCACCCCGCTGCTGTGGTGGTCGTTCCTGCCGGCCCTGGTGGCGGTGGCCTGGCTCGGCCTCGCCCGCCGGGACTGGCGGGCGGGGGCCATCCTGCTGATGGTGGCCGCCGGCCTGCTGCCCTGGTTCTGGTTCGCCCTGGACGGGCGGACGATGTTCTCCTTCTACACGGCGCCCGCGCTGCCGTTCCTGGTGCTCGCCGTGGTCTACGTGCTCGGCGCGATCATCTCGCCCGCCCGGGTGGGCGCCGGCGCGGTCCGGTCACCCGCGCCCGGCGAGCCGGGGTACGACCGCCGGCTGGTCGGCGGGGTCGTCGTGGGCGCCTACATGCTGCTGGTGGCGCTCTGCTTCGCGTACTTCTACCCGATCTTCGTGGGCACGGTGATGCCGTACGCGGACTGGTCGGCCCGCATGTGGCTGGGCGGCCGCTGGATCTGACCCGGCGGAACCGGGCCCGGGCGGACAAAAAGCGCGCCCCGATCGCCTGCCACGGGGGAAGCGGGCGATTGGGGCGCGCAGGTGAAGCTTAACCACCGCGCACCACCCGCACAACGGGTCGACTTGGGTCAGATTCCTGACGGACACCTTCTGTTCATGAGGCAGATTCGCCAGCTGACCGACGGTCACCGGAGGGCCGACGGCGGGTGCGCGGAAGTCGGCGGCGGGTGGGAAGCCGACGCGGGCGTACGGGAGCCGACGCGGGCGTACGGGAGCCGACGCGGGCGTACGGGAGCCGACGCGGGCGTACGGGAGCCGACGGTAGCGCGCGAGAGTGCACGGCCGGTGCTTGCGGCGGTCAGGTGGTGCGCGGCCGTCAGGTGGTGCGCCGCGGTCAGGTCGTGCGCGGCCCTCGCGGGAGCCAGCCGATGAAGCGGTCCTGAAGGGACGTCACGGACGCGGTGCGCAGGTCCTCGCTGGCGGCGGCGAGACAGGATCCGAGATAGACGCTGAGGGTCGCCCGGTCGCCGTACTCCGTCAGCAACCGGCTGCGCTTCGTGGCGCACGGCCAGTCCTCGCCGCAGGAGCCGCACCTCCAGCCCGGCATCTCCGGTGCGTGTTCGTCGCTCACCTGGCCGGACGGCTCGGCACCACCGGTCATCGCACTCCCTCTCCGGTTCCTGACAGGGGCCGAAGCAGCTCGGCCCGGATCGACCGCACGCGGTCGGCGCCCACGCTGGGCACGCACACCCGCGTTCCGGGACAATCCTGCGTTACATCGTTGCGGTACCTTGCCCATTCATGGCAGTCAGAAAGTTGACCGTACGGCACATGTGCCGCCGGCGGTCACCTCGACACCCGCAGGCGTGCCTGCCCGCCGGGGTCGCCCTGCCCGGCGGCGGGCGCCACGTCGGGGCGTACGGCTGTGGTGGAGGTCGTGATGCGTGACCTGCTTCCGCCCGAGGTCGCGGTGGCCGTGGCCACGCCCGACGACTGGACCGGCCGCCTGCTCGCCGAGGAACTCGCCTGCCTCAGTGAACGGGCGGTGGAGAGCCGGCGGCGGGACTTCACCGCGGGGCGGGTCTGCGCCCGCCGGGCGATGACCGCGCTCGGGCTGCCGGAGGAGGCGGTGCCGTCGCGCGCCGACCGCGCGCCCGTCTGGCCGGCTGGCGTGGTGGGCACGATCACGCACACGCGCGGGTACTGCGCGGCCGCCGCCGCCCGCGCCACCGACGTCCGCGCCGTCGGGATGGACGCCGAGCAGCACAAGGAGCTCAACCCGGGCGTACGCCGGATGATCTGCCTGCCCGAGGAGGACGACCACCTCGCCCGGCTGCCGGGCGGCGTCTCCTGGCCGGCGGTGCTGTTCAGCGCCAAGGAGACCGTCTACAAGGTCTGGCACCCGGTGGTCGGCACGTGGCTCGACTTCACCGACGCCCGGCTGGAGATCGACCCGGACGAGGGTTCGTTCACCGCCCGGATCGCACCGGCCCGGGTGGACGCCGCGCCGGTCCCGCGTCCACCGAGGACGGTACGGGGCCGTTTCACCGTGTCCGACGGCCTCGTCCGTACCGCCGCGGTGCTCCCCCTGCCCTGACCGCCCGCGGCGCTGCCGGCAATGCCGCCGCCCTGGACATGTCGCCGCGCCGGGCCGTCGCCCGGGCGCGGTAGCGTCGGCGGGATTCCAACCCCACACGGCACGATTCAAGGAGTACGGTGAGCCACCCCGAGCCGCCCACCGGGCCGCACGACGCCGACAAGCCGCAGCCGGAGCCCCCCACCGAGGCGATGCCGGAACCCCCGACGGAACCGATGCCGAAGCCGCCCGCCCAGGCGATGCCGGAGCCGCCGACCCAGCCGATCGCCGAGCCGCCGACCCAGGCGTTCCCGGCGCCGCCGACGCAGCCGATCGCGGAGCCCCCGAACCAGCCGACGGCCGAGCCGATCGCGGAGCCCTCGGCCCAGGCGAACCCGGAGCCGCCGACCCAGCCGATCGCGGAGCCCCCGACGCAGCCGGTGGCCGAGCCGCCCACCCAGCCGATCCCCGAACCGCCGACCGAGGCGTTCCCGACGGCACCGATCCGGCCTGCGCAGCCGGGCGGCCCCGCGCCAGGCGCGGGCGGTCCGTCGACGGCACCGGCGCCGCGGGATCCGGGCGACGCGACGACCCGGATGCCGCACAACCCGTGGGCGCCGATCGGGGGTTCCCCGCAGCAGCCCGCCGAGCCGCCCGTGTCGGCCCCGCCGGGAGCCCCGCAGCCTCCCGTCTCGGCGGCCCCGCAGCCACCCGCGTCGGGCGAACCCACCGTCGCCCCTCCGCCGGCCCCGGTCAGTCCCTGGGCCCCGCCCACCGCGCCCCCGGTGTCGGGCGCGCCCCAGCCGCCGGTGTCGGGCGCGCCCCAGCCGCCGGCGCCGCCCGGGCCGTACGCGCCCGCGCCCGGCGCGCCGCAGCCGCCGTACCAGCTCGGCACGCCGCAGCCGACGTACCCGCCCTCCGGTGGGCCGCAGCCGCCGTACCCGCCTTCCGGTGGGCCGCAGCCGCCGTACCCGCCGATGCCCGGCGCGTACCCGCCCGGTGCGGGTTATCCGCCCCCGCAGAAGAAGTCGAACCGGACGGTGCTGATCGTCGTCATCGTGGTGGCGGTGCTGGCCCTGCTCTGCTGCGGTGGTGGCGCCGTGGCGCTGATCGTCGGCGCGCAGAAGGCGGACGAGGCGGTCAGCTCGCTCCCCACCACGCTGCCGACGGGGGACCTGGACGACACGCCCACCAGGGAACCGGCGCTACCCGGCGGCCCGACGGCGGGCCCCCGCGCCACCGCCGACGGCGAGACCCGGAACATGGCGATCGGTGACACGCTGGTGATCAGCGACGACGACGGGACCGTCGAGATCACCGTGACGAAGGTCAGCACCCGGAGCAAGGCCTGCGAGGAGTTCGGGCTGGCCCCGGACCGGGGGACGTACCTGCTCGCCGACGTGACGGTGGAGGTCACCAAGGGCACCGTCTCGGTCAACCCGCTCTACTTCCGGTGGGTGGCGGCGGACGGGGCGGAGATCAGCTCCGCCTCCGGGTACGCCTCGTTCTGCGGGGAGTCCATGGAGGCCGGTGACGTGGCGGCCGGCGGCAAGCGCACCGGCACGCTGGTGTTCAACGTGGCGGACAGGAACGGCGTGGTGGAGTACCTGCACCGGTTCCGGCCCGCCGGCTCCTGGCGGCCGTAGTCGTGTCGGGCAGCGGCCGGGACCGGTCCGGCCGCTGCCCGACACGACTTCAGGTGGCGAGGTCGACCCGCATCACGGCCCGGCGGGGCGTGGGTCGGCTGACCTCGCTGAAGCCGGCGTCGGCGAAGACGGTGCGGGTCCCCACGAACAGCTCGCCGCACGCCATCTCCACGCCCGGCTCGACGACGACCGGGTACCCCTCGACGGCGCGGGCACCCCGGTCGCGGGCGAAGGCGACGGCGGCACGTGCGAGCGCACGGCTCACGCCCCTGCGCCGGAACCCGGCGCGCGTCACGAAGCAGGTGACGGCCCAGACAGCGGGGTCGGCGCGGTCCTCGTCCCGGCCGGTCCACGGTATGCGCGCGCCCTGGAGCCGCGGGTACTCGATGCGCGGTTCGACGGCGCACCAGCCGGCCGGCTCGCCGTCGAGGTACGCCACGAGGCCGCTGGTCCGGCCCGCCTCGGGATCACCGCAGGCGGTCTGCTCGCGCAACTGGTCGGCGCGTACCTCGACCGGGACCGACCGCCAGTCGCTGCGCCGGTACTTGAACCACTGGCACTGGCAGCGGGCCGCGTCGCCCCGCGGCCCGAACACGGCCTGAAGGTCGTCCCAGCTGGCCTCGTTGGCCGGTACGACGGAGACCGTCCCGTCGTCTGTCGCCGGCAGTCGCACGGCCCCTCCCCCTGCTCTGCGCCCCCTGTCCCGCGGGCGCTCGACACCGCCGCCCGCGCTATCCCGCCTGGCCGCTCGCGCGCCAGGCCGTGAACCGGTGGTACGCCTCCAGGCCGTCCGGCACCCACTCCCACTCGGGCAGTCGCCGCGCCAGCTCGTCCTCGGTGAGGAACGCGTACCAGGCGACCTCCTCGGGCTGCGGCGCGACCGCCGTCGGGCAGCGCACCTCGTAGAGGAAGGACCACCAGCTGTGCTCGGGCGTCTCGTAGAGGAACTTGAACAGCGGGACGGGGGCGGGCAGCCCGCGTACGCCCAGCTCCTCCTCGGCCTCCCGGCGCGCCGCCTCGTCGTACGACTCGCCGGCGCCGACGACCCCGCCCACGAAGATGTCGTAGAGCGAGGGGAAGACGAGCTTCCGGTCGGTGCGGCGGTGCACGAAGATGCGCCCGTCGGCGTCCCGCGCCAGCACGAACGCGCAGCGGTGGCGCAGCCGGCGGGCGTACGCCTCGCTGCGCCGCGCCTGCCCCACCACATGGTCGTGCTCGTCGACGATGTCGAGCAGCTCGTCGGCGGAGAGTGGCGTCCGGTCGTCCATGGGAAGAGATTCAACCAGCGGGGGCCGACATGCGGGAGTACCGTCCGCCTGGTGCCGGCATGGGACGGCCGAGGGGCGTGCCGTCGCGCGGCACGCCCCTCGGCCGGGGTGTTCGTTCGTCGTCTCCCCGAGCGTGCTCAGGGCCGCTCGCCCACCGCGTCCACGACAGCCACCTCCAGCGTCGCCAGGGTGTCGGCCATGCCCAGGAAGGCGTAGGTGTCCGCGTCGAAGACCAGCACGGCGGACTTCTCCTCGGACGACCAGGCGATCCCGATGCCGGGGCGCCCCGCACCGTCCTTCACGTCGCGGACGACCTCGAGCCCGGGGAGGTCCGCCGCCGCCTGGAACAGCGCGGCCCGCGACCGGGGGCGAAGGTAGTTCTCGGCGACGAGCGCCAGGACGTCCTTCCCCATGGCGTTCGAATCGCCCGGCTCACCCTTGTAGCTCCGGTTGAGGTAGTCCAGCATCGCGTCGGCGTCGGTCGGCAGGTCGGGCAGGTACGCGGGTGCCGGCGTGCACGGCTCGGTCTGGCGCGGGTTCACCCGGCCGCCCTTCACGGTGGCGGCCCGGCCGTCACGGCAGCCGGGCACCGGGGTCTCCTCGACCTCGCCGGCGGGGATCTCCCGGATCAGCCCGTCGCGGGTGCCGTCCACCGACAGCCAGGCCTCCCGCATCGATTCCCCGGACCGGCTCTTCGTGTAGACGAACTGGTCGGGGCGCGGCTCGACGTCCGGAAGCCCGAGCGCTGCGGCCGCCGCGTTGTGCAGGACCTGGGCCGCCTCCGCGTTGGCGGGCGGGACCTGGCCGCCGATCTTGTCGGGTGCCAGGACGAGCACCGCGGCCGCAGCCGCCGCGACACCGATCGCCGTCCAGCCGGCCAGCATGATCCGCCGCACCGGGCGACGCGGCCGCCCCGGCCGCCGCCGACGCTCGGCGCCGGTCGGCCTCACGCCGGTCGGCTCGGCACCCGTCGGTTGGGCACCGGTCGGGTTGGCACCGATCGGATTGGCCGTGGGCGCCGCGGCCACCGCGGCGAGGAGTCGCCCGCGGGCGGGCGCGAGTTCGTCAGATGCCAGGAGAGGAGTGTCCCGCCCCAACTCCCGGACCAGTCGCAGGTCATCCATTGCTCAGGCTCTCCTCGAACGTCGTGGTGGGATCGGCGTGGCCCAGCGCCTCGCGTACCTTTCTGCGCGCCCGGTTCAGGCGGGAACGGACGGTGCCCAGCGGAATCTCCAGCGCCGCCGCCACCTCCTCGTAGGTCAGCTCCTCCCAGGCGATCAGGAGCAGCACGTCCCGGTCCCCCTGCGCCAGGTCGGCCAGCGCCGAGGTCAGCAGCGGGCGGACGGCCCGGGCCGTCACGTCGGCCGCGACGCGATCCGCGTGGGACACCTCGTCACGTTCCGCGACGAGGACCTGCCGGAGGCGGTACTCGCGCAGTTCGTCACGCCAGTGCTGACCGATGAGGTTGGTGGCGATCCCGTACAACCACGGCCTGGCGTCGGGCCGCTGAAGGTCGTACTGCTGCCGCTTCCGGAACGCGGCGAGGAACGTCTCCGCCACGAGATCGTCGGCGGCTTCCCGACCCAGGCGCCGAGCCAGGTACCGGTGGATGTGGGGAGCGTGGCGATCGAAGATGGCGGCGAAACGTTCGGGCTCTCGGGCCGACCTCCCGATGACGGACGCGTCGTCCTCCACATCGACGACGGTCCTGCCTTGCCCTGTCTGGTTCATACGCGACCTTTCGTCCGGGCGCGGGAAGGGTTCACCGTGTTATCAGCGGAAGGCGCGCGGAGGGTTCACGGTGGCCGCAGAACCGACGAGTGGTCACGTCGTCACGTGACGGCACGTGACGGCACTTGGCGTGGGCTAGACGGCGGCTTCCCAGCCGTCGTAGTCGGCGTGATGGCGCTCGGCCAGGGCTTCGAAGAGGTCGACGCTGTCGCGAACGAACTCCGGCGTCAACACCGTGTGGGTCTCGCACACCACGGTCCAGCTACCCGGATACTCCGGGAGAGGCTCACGCACCCCGGCCTCGAACCCGTGCGTGCCCGCCTCCGCAGCGATGAGACGCCCGATGTCCTCAGACGGGGCGTCGAGATAGAATACGACATGTCGCGGCTGCGACAGATCCGCTGCCCTCTTGGCGATCTCGTTCATGAGCAGCAGATCCCGATACCTCACGCCCAGGCTCGGTGAGCGCTCGTCCAGGTCGACAGGCTCGTCGTCGCGGCGGCGGCGGGTGAACATGCTGAACAAGCCCATCGGCTGCTCCACCTACTGGTATTCCTGCGGGCCGCATGACCGTACACGTGCCTGTCGCCAGAACGCTGCCCTCGCGGGCCGCTCAACTCACCAACCACACGGGAGCCTCGTGGGGGCGCGTCCGCAGACGTGTCGGGCGCTGATCCCCCCTCGCCGGCCCCGGGCGCTGTCACCGTCGCCGCGACCTGGCCCGCCGTGGTGCGTTCGCAGGGACCGGGCTCGTGGCCGGGGTGAGCGGATGACGAGGGTCTGGGTCAGGCGGGGGCGAGCAGGCAGAACTCGTTACCCTCCGGGTCGGCCATGACCGTCCACCGGACGTCGTCGCCGAGGTCGATGGCCGTGGCGCCGAGCGTCCGCAGTCTGGCCGCCTCGGCCTCCACGTCGTCACCGGGGTACGGGCGCACGTCGAGATGGACGCGGTTCCACACGGTCTTCACGTCGGGCGTCCGAACGAACCGCAGATACGGGCCGACGCCCTTGGCGGAGCGCAGCAGCGCGTGGTGGTCGGTCACCTCGTGCACTGTCCAGTCCATGGCCTCGCCCCAGAAGCGGGCCATGGCGCGGGGATCCGCGCAGTCGACCACGACCGCGGCGATCGGTCCGGTGTCCCGGTAGAGCGGCCGCGGGTCCAGCACGCAGAACTCGTTGCCCTCCGGGTCGGCCATGACCGTCCACGGGACGTCGCCCTGGCCCACGTCGGCGGAGGTTGCGCCGAGTTCCTTCAGGCGCGCGACCACCTCCGCCTGATGGGCCGCCGAGGTGGTGGCGAGGTCGACGTGCACGCGGTTCTTCACCGTCTTGGGTTCCGGTGAGGCGATGAGGTCGATGCAGACGGCGACGGGGTCGGGGTAGGCGAAACCCTCCGGTTCGAGGTTGGTCACGCCGGGCCCCTCGCTGGAGACTCCCCAGCCGAGCGCCTCCGCCCAGAAACCGCCCAACGCGGAGTCGTCCCGAGCCTTCATGTTGATCTGCACGAGCCGCGTCGCCATGCCGACGATGCTAGCGGCGGTCCGGCATTACAAGATCAGGCCGCCTCCCACCACGGGAAACGGCCTGTGAGCTGGGTGGAGCTGAGGGGATTTGAACCCCTGACCCCCTCGATGCGAACGAGGTGCGCTACCGGTCTGCGCCACAGCCCCTCCGCCGGCGGACCGGCGTCGGTCCCACCCGGCTTACACCGGGCGGGCCGGCGACAAGGCTAACAGGTCCACCGGCGCGGGGGCGAATCCACCCCCGCGCGCCACACCTCCCCTGCGCCGATCTTGCACTTCCGCCCCGACAAAACAGGCATAAGCGGGCACAAGAGGGGCCGAAAGTGCAAGATCGCGGGGCGGGGGCGCGGGGGCGGGGGCGCGGGGGGGGTTAGGCCGTGTGGGTGGTGCGGCCGGCCTCGTAGGGTCGGCCGCGCAGGCCACCGGCACGCCGGTAGGACACCGTGCCGCCGTTCGCCGCGGGCGGCAGGTCGGCGGGCCGGTCGAGCCCCATGGCCGCCCGGCGTACCACCTCGCGCTGCGCCGCGAGCCGGCGCTGCGCCTCCCGGCGGGCCGCCGCGCGCCGGGCCTGTTCCCGCCGCACCTCCGCCTGCCGGGCGGCGAGCCAGGCCGCCTCCCGGGCCCGCGCGCGCCGCCGGCGCTGGTCGGCGATGGCCCGCTGCCGCAGGTGTACGACGTACGCCACGAGCAGCGTGCCGGTGACGGCGAAGCTGATCCAGAACCCGGGGCCGACCACGATCACGCCGATCAGCTCGACGCCGTTGAGCAGCAGCAACGCGGCGAGCACCCGGCGGCGCCGGTAGACGGCCGGGGTGTGGCGGCGCGGCGGCGGCCGGCGGCGGGCCCGGTTCGGGGCGGGCGGCACGGCGCGCAGCCGGGCGGACCGGCGGGCCGGCGCGGGCGGGGCCGACACGGGCCGGTCGAGACTGCCCGTGTTCGGGTTTTCACTGAGGGTGACGACGAGGTGTCGCGGCGGGCGCACCGGCCGCCGCCCCGGCACAGTACGGCGGCGGCGCTGGCGCTGGAGCACCCGCGCCGTCGACTGCGCCCGCTCCGCCACCAGCCGCTCGGTGGCGTCGTACCGGCGAACCAGCGCCGGAGCGAGGGCGAGCAGGCCGGCGGCGGCGAGGACGGCGAGGAGCACCGAGGTCGGCACCCTCACCCCTCCCGTCACCGAATTCGGAGCAACCGCAGCCCGGCCGCAGGATCTTTCGCCGACCGGTGTCGGCCGCGACGATCGTACGGGCGAGCAGCGCTTGCCACAGCTTGCAGTTACTTGAGGTTACGGGCGACGGTGCGTGATGGGGACGCGCCGCGCCGATCCCGTGCGCGGGACGCGTCACCTGGCCGCGGCGCGTACGCGGTGCCAGCGAGCCAGCAGCCCACCTTCGGCGGCGACCTCCTCGCTGGTCATCGCGTATCCGATGTGGTCGCGCCAGGCGCCGTCGATGTGCATGTAGCGCACGTGGTACGACTCCTCGCGGAACCCGAGCTTCTCCACGACCCGGCGGGACGGCCGGTTCTCGGGCCGGATGTTCACCTCGATGCGGTGCAGCCCGCCGGGGCCGAAGGCGTGGTCGACGGCGAGCGCGAGCGCCGTGGGGATGACACCCCGGCCGGCGACCCGACGGTCCACCCAGTAACCCACGTACCCGGAGCAGAACGCCCGCCGCACGATGCTGCCCACGTTGAGGTGCCCGACGAGCCGCTCCTGGCCGTCCTCACGCAGACAGACGGCGAACGGCATGCCCTCGCCCGTCTTCGCGGAGCGTCGCTGGTCGCGGTAGACCCAGCGGAACGCGGCCGGCGAGTTCAGGTCGTACCAGTCACCGGGCACCGACGACTCCCACGGCGCCAGCCAGGCCTGGTTGGCGCGCCGCACCTCGGACCAGGCGGCGGCGTCCGAGCGCCGGTACGGTCGCAGCACCACCGGGCCGTCCTCGAGGACGGCCGGCCAACCGGGCGCGCGTCCGGTTCGGAAGAGGCTCACGGGGCGGACCCTACGCTCGCGGCGGCACGGCCCGCGACCGCACCGCTCGCGCCGGCACGCCGAGCGGTCACCGGCGGCGGTCCAGCAGGAGGACGTCCACGGTGGAGCCCGCGGCGGCGGTCGTGACCCGCTCGCCGAGCACCAGCAGGCCGTTGGCCTCGGCGAGCCCGGAGAGGGTGAACGGCCCGCCGCTGAGTGGCTGGACGGTGTAGCCGCCGCCGCGCCGCTCGGCGACGTGGGCGGGGCGGAACTCGCGCAGCCCGCCCGGGGACGAGACGGTCTCCAGCAGGTGCGCCCGGACGCTGGGCCGGAACACCGGCTCGGCGCCGGCGAGCAGTTGGATCGCCGGTCGGGCCAGCACCTCGAAGCCGATCAGCGCCGCGCCCGGGTCGCCGGGCAGGCAGACGACCGGCACCTCCTCGGCGCCCACGGTGCCGAAGCCGAGCGCCGTGCCCGGGTAGAGCGCGACGTCGGTGAAGGTGACCGGCCCGGCGCGGCCGCCCTCGCGGCGGGAGAGGATCCGGCGCACCATGTCGCCGGGGCCGGTGCCGGTGCCGCCGGTCGTGATGATGAGGTCGGCGCGCAGCGTCTGGTCCTCCAGCAGCCCGCGCAGCGCCTCCGGGTCGTCGTCGCAGATCCCGACGCGGTACGCGAGCGCGCCGGCCTCCGCGGCCGCCGCCGTCAGGGCGTGCGAGTTCGCGTCCACGACCTGGCCGGGCTGGCTGCCCCGTCCCACGTCGACGAGTTCGTCGCCGGTGGCCACGACGACCACCCGCGGCGTGGGCCGCACCACGACGTGCCCGATGCCGGTCGCCGCGAAGACGGCGACCAGCGCGGGGCTGACGTACGTGCCGGCGCGGGCGAGCACCGTTCCGGCGGGCAGTTCCTCGCCGGCCCGGCGTACCCCGTACCCCCGCTTCGGGGTGCGGTAGATCTCGACGGCGGCCATGCCCTGGTCGGTCCACTCGACCGGCACCACGACGTCGGCGGCGATCGGCAGCGGCGCGCCGGCGGCCACCGAGAAGCAGGAGCCGGGGGTGAGCCGTACCGGCCGCCAGCTCGCGGCGCCGAGGTCACCGACGACGTTGAGCCGGACCGCCCGCCCGCCGGCGGCCCGGCCCGCGCCGGAGATGTCCTCCCAGCGCGCCGCGTACCCGTCGACGGCCGCCTGGTCGAAGGCCGGGAACGCGTGCGGCGCGACGACGTCCTCGGCGAGGACGTTGCCGTACGCCTGGGTGAGGTCGAGGTCGAGCGGCGGCAGCGCGCGTAACCTGCGCAGCACACTGCCCAGGTAGTCGGCGAGCGGCGTCAACTCGTTCGCGGCCGCCTCGGCGTCGGCCGTCGCGGTCATGTATTAGGACCGCCCGACGCGTCGGAGTTCACGAAGTCCGCGAGCCACTTGCGGAACTCGGCCCCGAAGTCCTCGCGCTCGGCGGCGATCTGCACGACTGTCTGGAGGTAGCCCAGCGGCATCCCGGTGTCGTAACGGGTGCCGCGGTAGACGATCGCGTGCACCGGTGTGCCCTCGTTGCGCAGCAGCTCCATGGCGTCGGTCAGCTGGATCTCGCCGCCGCTGCCCGGCTTCGTCCGGCGGATCGCGTCGAAGATCGTCGCCGGGAGCACGTACCGGCCGAGCACGGCGAGGTTGCTCGGCGCCTCCTCCGGCTTCGGCTTCTCCACCATGCCGGTGACCTTCACGACCTCGCCGATGTCGGTGAGCTCGGCCTCGGCCGGCTCCACCGAGGCGATCCCGTACCGCTTGGTGTCGGCCGGGTCGACCTCGAAGAAGGCGAGCACCACGCCGCCCGTGCGGGCCTGCAGTTCGAGCATCGCCGGCAGCAGCGGCTGGTCGAGCTTCACGAACTCGTCGCCGAGCAGCACGGCGAAGGGCTGATCGCCCACGTGCGACTCGGCGTAGCCCACGGCGTGGCCGAGGCCGAGCTGCTCGGGCTGCCGGACGGTGTAGATGTCGGCCAGCTCGCTGGGGCGCTGCACCGCGGCCAGGATCTCCGGCTTGTTCTCCAGCCGGGCCTCCAGGTCGGGGCGGCGGTCGAAGTGGTCCACCATCGAGGTCTTACCCCGTCCGGTGATCAACAGCACGTCGTTGATGCCGGCCTGGGTGGCCTCCTCGACGATGTACTGCAGCACCGGCCGGTCGACCACCGGCAACAGCTCCTTGGGCACCGCCTTCGTGGCCGGCAGGAAGCGGGTGGCCAGACCGGCGGCCGGGATCACGGCCTTCACCGCGCGGGAACGGCCGGTCGCGGCGGCCGTCGCTGAGGAGTTCGCTGAGTGCACCGACATGTCGCGAGACTATCGGCCACGGCTCTGCCGCGGCGGGTGTGGCCCGGAAGACGCGCCGCCTCCGGCGGGGGGCCGGGCGGATCCGGCGCCGGACCGGGCCGGTCCCGGGCCGCCGCGGCTCGCGTCCGGGCCGGTGAGCGCCGAGCCGAGCTGCTCGTCCCCGGCCGGGGACTCCTCGTCGCCCGGCGACTCGGGGCGGCCGGGCGCCGTGGCGCGGCCGGCCCGGGGAAGCCCGTCCGCCGGGCTCACGGCCCCGGCCGGCACGGGAAGTTCCCGGACGCCCGCCGTCCGGCGCGCGCTCAGCCGGTACGTGTCCCGGCCGGCCGCCTTCGCCGCGTACAGGGCGTCGTCGGCCGCCTCCAGCACCTCCTGACCGGTGCCGGCGTGGTCGGGGTAGACGGCGATGCCGATGGACACGGTCACCCGGACGGGCACGGGCGAGCCGGCGTGCACCTCGACCGGGATGGACGTGTCCCGGATCGCCGCGCCGAGCCGTTCGGCGACGATCGCCGCGCCCCGGGCGTCGGTCTCGGGCAGCAGCAGGACGAACTCCTCGCCGCCCTGCCGGAAGGCCAGGTCGACCTCGCGGATCTCGCCGCGTACCCGGCGGGCGAACTCGGCCAGCACGGTGTCCCCGGCCGCGTGCCCGTAGGTGTCGTTGACGTCCTTGAACCGGTCCAGGTCGAGGGCGAGCACGCTGAGCATCCGGCCGAAGCGGCTGGCCCGCTCGACCTCCCGGCGGATCGACTCGCGCAGGTACCGGTAGTTCCACAGCCCGGTCAGGGGGTCGGTGAGCGACAGCCGCTGCGCCTCCTCGTGCACCCGGACGTTCTGCACGGCCACCGCCGCGTGGCCCGCGAACGTGCGCAGCGTGACCAGGTCGTCGTCGTCGAACTCGTCCGCGCCGAGGCGGTCGTAGAGGGCGAGCACCCCGATGGCCGCGACCGCGTCCGCTCCGCTCCCCGACCGACCGACGGGCCCGCCCGTGGCGCCGCCGGGCAGTTCGAGGGTCGGGGCGTCGTCGGTCGTCGTCCGGGCGGCCGGCACTCCGGCGGGGCCGGGCCCGCCCGGATCCGTGGGCCCGTCGGCCGGTCCGGCCGTGCCGGGAAGGGCGGACGCCGCGGGCCCGGGGGCGGCGAACGGCACGGCGATGTACGTCCGGCAGCGCGGCTCCCCCGGGGGTACGTCGTCCGGCTCCACCCGGCCCCGCTGCGGCACACCGGTGGCGGCGACCGCGCCGAGCACCCCGCTGCCGAGGGGCACCCGCAACGTCGCCGGGTCGTCCCCGTCCGGGCAGCGCCCGTCCAGGCCCTCACTGCACTGGGCGACGAGCATCGCGCCCGGCTCGACGAGGAGCACGGCACCGGCCCGCGCCCCGGTGGCCGCGATCGCGCTGTTGAGGATCACCCGCAGGATGCGTTGGAGGTCGTGCGTGCTCGCCAGGGTGTCGCCGAGCACGGCGAGGTGACCGCGCAGCTGGTCGCGGCTGCTGGTCAGCGCCGCCACGTACGCGCCCGTCTCCCGGGTCATGCGGTTGAACGCGCCGGCCAGGCGGCCCAGCTCGTCGCGGGTGCGGACCGGCACGCGGGCCGTCAGGTCGCCGTGCGCGACCCGGTCCACGGCGGCGGCCAGCTCGACCAGCGGCCGGGTCGTCACCCGGGCCAGCCGCCAGGCGGCCAGCACGGCGAGCAGCGCCGCCAGCATCACCGCGCCGACCAGTACGGTGTCCAGCCCCGGAGGCCGGTCGCTGGGCACGGAGAGCACCAGCGGCAGCGGCTGCTCGGGCGACGGACCGATGCGGCGCACGTACCGGCCGTCGGCCGTCTCGCTGACCTGCTCGTCGTCGAGCCGGCCGGCGGCGGCCAGCACGGCGTCGCGTACGCCGCTGGCCTCGGTCGTGTGGGTGACCCGCGCGGGCCCGGTGCCGTCGTCGAGCAGCGTGACCGCCACGCCGGTGGCCGCGGCGAGCCGCGCCACGAGGGCCGGGTCGACGGGATGCGCGGCGGCGACCGTGCCGAGCGCCGCGCCGGCGCGGTCACGCCGGTCGACCCGGACGGCGAGCGCGTGGACCGGGCCGGTCGTCGCGGCCCCGGCGCACTCCTGCCAGGGTGTGGGCGGTGCGTCCGGGGTGCGGTAGGTGACGTGCCCCGCGACGTCGCTCACCACCACCGCCGTGGCGAGGCCCCGGCTCACCACCTGGCCGGCGGCCCCGGCCGGGTCGCCGCCGGCCAGGGCCACGGCGTCGGCGGCGGCGCGAAGCTGCTGGCAGAGGGCGTCGAGGGAGGTACGCACAGTGGCGGCCGCCACGGCGAGGCGCTCGGTGGAGCGGCTGCGGTCGACCGAGCCGAGGGTCGAGGCGACGAAGAGGGCGCCGAGCAGGACGGGGCCGAGGACCACCGCGAGGAAGGCCGCCGTCAACCGCCCGCGTAGCGTCACTCGGTTCCCCCCGGAAGTTGCGCCTCCGATGTTGCGATGCTGACACAGAGCAACGGAGTGGGTGGCGTTGCGTGAGGAGTGTTGCGTGCCGGATTTTTCTGATGGAGCGGAAGTGACCGATGTGGCTAAACGGGACATGCGCGTCGCGCTGCTCGCGCGTCGCCGGGAGCTGACCCCGGAGGCCCGCGCGCAGGCCGCCGCCCGCGTCCAGGCCGAGCTGGTCGCGCTGGTACGCCGCCTGCGGCCGACGCTCGTGACGGCGTACGTCCCGGTGGGCTCGGAGCCGGGCGGACCGGAGCTGCCGGAGGTACTGCGCGCGGCGCTGCCGCCCGGGGGCGAGTTGCTGCTGCCGGTGCTCCGCCCCGATCTCGACCTGGACTGGGCCGCCTACGCGGGGCACGACGCGCTGGCGCCGGCCGGGCGCGGCATGCGCGAGCCCACCGGCCCCGGGCTCGGGGTGGACGCGATCGCCGACGCCACGCTGGTGGTGGTGCCCGCCCTCGCCGTCGACCGGCGCGGACTGCGACTGGGCCGCGGCGGCGGCTCGTACGACCGGGCGCTGGCCCGCGTGCCGTCCGCCGCCCTCACCGTGGTGCCGCTGCACGACGGCGAACTGGTCCCGGCCGTGCCGGCCGAGCCCCACGACCGGCCGGTACGCGCCGTGGTCACGCCCGGCGGCGGCCTGCGTACGCTTGACGCCGCCCCGCCGCCCGCGTGAGGCGCGGGTGGGCTCGCCTCCCGTGTCGCGCGTGGCCGGCACCGCCTGGTGTCGCGCCCCACACGTCCGCTGGACGAACCCGGGGCGGATGACGCAACATTGGCACTCGAAGACGTCGAGTGCCAACCGGCCGAGACCACATCCGGAGGAGAACGTGCCCACGTACCAGTACGCCTGCACCGCGTGCGGTCACCAGCTCGAGGCTGTGCAGTCCTTCTCTGACGCGCCGCTGACCGAGTGCCCGGAGTGCGCCGGCCGGCTGCGCAAGCTCTTCAACTCGGTCGGCATCGTGTTCAAGGGGTCGGGCTTCTACCGCACCGACTCGCGCTCCTCCGGCTCCGACACGTCGTCGAACGGCAGCAGCAGCAAGCCGGCGAAGTCCGACTCGTCGTCGAGCACGTCCGGCACGTCCAGCTCGTCCGCGTCGAACGGCACGTCCTCGTCGAACGGCTCCTCCGCCAAGGCTCCGGCCGCCAGCGGCACCGCGTCCTGACCTCGGGCGGCACGACCTGGAACCACGGGCCGGCCACGACGGGGTGACATGTCGTCCCGCCGTCGACCGGCCCCGCCCTAGCAGATCCGGACCCGCCGCGCGGGTTGTCCACAGGCCCTCTCGTTGTCCACAGGCGGCGCCCCGCGGGACCCGTCGTCGGGTCGGCCGCGCCTAGCCTGCTGCCGAACGGGCGCCACGCGGGGCGCCCGACCGGGGCGGGAGGGCGCGGATGGCGGGCAGGTCGGGCTCACTGCGCCCCGTACGCCGCCCGCGCCTGCCGCGCCGGAGTGCGCTGCTCCGCACCGCCGTGGTGGCCGCGCTGCTCGCTCTGGCCACCCTCGTGCTCCGCACACCGCCCGGCTGCCCGACCGCCGGCCCGGGCTCGCCGCAACCAGGCTCGTTCGCGCCGAGCTCCCCCGGGTCCGGCTCAGCCGGCCCGGCCTCGGTCCCTCCGGGCCCACCTGGTGCGGGATCACCCGGCCCGGCGTCGCCCGGCTCGGGGTCGCCTGGCCCCGGCCCGCTTCCCTGGGGTGAGCCGTCCCGGGGATCCGCGGACGGCGGCGAACCGGTGACCAGCCCCGATGCCGACGCCGGGCAGGAAGACGCGCCGGGAGCGGAGCGGGACGTCGTGCCCCCGCTTCCCGCCGGCACCGTGGGCGTACCGGTCCGCCTCGCCGAACCGGCCGCGCTCGCCGTGCTCCGCCCGGGCCTGCGGGTCGACCTGCTCGTCGCCCCGGCGGGCGGTCGGCCCGGCGAGACGAGCCTGCTGGCGGGGCGGGCGCTCGTGCTCGACGTCGTCGGTGCCGGCGCGACGGACGGCTCGGGCGCGGTCTACCTCGCTCTGCGCCCCGATCAGGCGCAGCGGGTCGTGGGCCAGCCGGACGGCAGCCGGTTCGCCGTCGTCGTACGCGAATGAGCCCGCCGAGCCGGAACACCCGGCGTGGTGACGGTGCCGTCGAGCGGTGGCGGCCCCAGGTCGGGGCCGACCGCGGCGAGTGCTGCGAATGCCGCGCGCCGGCTGGCTGGTACCGATCTGGCGGTGCTCGCGGACCGGGCTGGCTGGCTGGCTGGCCGGGCCAGGATGCCGTGCGGAGCGCGGTGGGTCAGTCCCAGTGCGGAGGGCGTTCGGCCAGCAGCCAGTCGTCGTTGCGGCCGACGGCCTCGCCCCAGCCGCGGTCGGTGTCGTCGCTGGTCTGCTCGGGCAGCACCACGAATTCGTCGCTCAGGTCGACGGTGCGGTCGTCGTCGCCGCGGAAACCCGGGTCCTCGGTGCTCACGAGCCGCAAGGGTAACGCAGCCGCGCCCGCGTCGGTCCCCGCGCACGGCCGCGCCGGTCCGCCCGTACGGCCGCGCCGGTTCCGCGCGCACGGCCGCGCCGGTTTCCCGGTACGGCCGCGCCCGACCCTCGCGACACCGCGCCCAGGCCAGCCACATCGCGGTTCCGGCCGGGGTGCCATTGGTAGCGTCGGACGGCGTGACGACCCCCACCGGCGGCAGCTCCCCGGACGACTACTGGCGGCGACCTCCGGACGGCGGCGACGGGCTCCCGGACCGGTCGGCGTCGCCTCCGGCCACCCCGGGCACGCCGCCCGGCGGGTACGCAGGGCCGCCGCCGAACGTGCCGCCGCCCACGGGCTGGCGTCCACCCGTACACGTGCAACCGGGCCCGCCACGGCACCTGCCCCCGCAGGACATGGCCGCGTTGGACGCGGCGGAACAACGCGCGGGACGGCTCACCTACTCGGTCGGCGCCGTGGCCGGAGTGGTGCTGGTGATCGTGGTGTGCCTGCTCTGCTCCCGGATCCTCTTCTGAGGAGAGCGCGGGAACGCGCCGCGAGCCGGCGTCAGGGAGCGCCGTGAACCGGCGTCAGAGGGTGCCGCCCCAGACGGTCTCGGCGCCGGAGTGCCCGGTCAGGTAGACGTAGATCAGGGCCGCGACCGAGAGCCCGACGACCGCGATCGACAGCACGGGCGTGACCAGCCCCGGCAGCTTCGGCACCCGCCGGTGGCCGCTGGTCGCCACCAGCAGCAGGATGGCCACGATGCCGAGCGGCAGCACGATGCGGAACAGGATGTCGCCGTAGCGGGAGTGCTCGAAGATCTGGTCGAGGATCGGCCCCTGGAAACCGCGCGCGACGAGCGCGTCGTTCAGCGCCTCACCCGACTGGACCGCGACGAACGCCGAGACCGGGGCGAGCACGGCGAGGATCGCCACGGCCCAGTCCAGCCGGCGACGCCACCGCGGCACGGCCACGTAGGCCACCGCGAGCAGCGCGAGCAGCGGCACGAACACCACGACCGCGTGGACCGTCAGGACGTGGACCGGCAGGCCCAGGATCTGCTCGAACATCGGCTCCTCCGGAAGGATCACGGTCGCGGGCTGCCAGCCTACGTGCACAGCCGCCGCAGCCACGGCTCTCGATCCGCTACACGCAGCCGCCCCGAAACCGGTTCACCAGGGCCCCGGACGAGCCGCCGACCCCCGGTTCCGGGGATCCATCGGCGAGTCCGTTGGCCGCGTGGCCGGGGACCACCCGCGAGGCCGCCGGTCGCGCTCCGGACACCACCGGCGAGGCCGTCGGCCCTGTGTCCGGGGCCACCGTCACCGCGGCCCGGTTGTCGACCCGGATCGCGCGTGCTGTCATTGGCGCATGTCCAGTCCGGAGGAGTTGCTGCGGTCGAGGGGCCTGCGGGTCACCCGACCGCGTCTCGCCGTCCTGGACGTGCTGTCCGCCGGCGGCCACCTCGAGGTCGACGAGATCACCCGTCGGGTGCGGGAACGCCTCGACTCCGTCTCGACGCAGGCCGTGTACGACGTCCTCGGCGCCCTCTCCCGGGCCGGCCTGTCGCGCCGCATCGAGCCGGCCGGCAGCCCCGCCCGGTACGAGGCGCGGGTGGGCGACAACCACCACCACGTCGTCTGCCGGGGCTGCGGCGAGATCGCCGACATCGACTGCGCGGTGGGCGAGGCCCCCTGCCTGGACCCGAGCACCGCACACGGCTTCGAGGTCGACGAGGCGGAAGTGACCTTCTGGGGTCTCTGCCCCGCCTGCCAGGCCCGCCGTCGCGTCGACGAGTGACCCCGCGCCACCGCGCGCGTGGCACGCTTGGTCGGTGGACTCGGACGACCTCGGCCTCTTCGGTCCCGGTTCGGTCACCTGGAAGGTGCACGCCGAGCCGGTCCTGATCGTCGGCGGCCTCCGCTCCCTGTACCTCCAGGCGCTGCACCCGCGGGCGATGGCCGGCGTCGCGCAGAACAGCGACTACCGCACCGACGCCTGGGGCCGGCTGGTCCGCACCGCCACCTACGTCGCCACCACCGTCTACGGGACGACGGCCGAGGCCGAGGAGGCCGGCCGGCGGGTCCGCCGCCTGCACGCGCGGATGAGCGCCGTCGACCCCCGCACCGGCGAGCGGTTCCGGGTGGACGACCCGGACCTGCTGCGGTGGGTGCACGTGGCCGAGGTGGAGTCGTTCCTCGACACCGCCCGCCGGGCCGGCCTGCCCCTGACGCCCGCCGAGGTGGACGGCTACTACACCGAACAGCGCCGCTCGGCCGCGCTCGTCGGCCTCGACCCGGCCACCGTTCCCGGCACGGCCGCCGAGGTGGCCGACTACTACGCGAGCGTCCGGCCGGAGCTGCGGATGACCCGGGAGGCCGCCGAGACCGCCCTCTTCCTCACCGCGCCGCCGCTGCCGTGGAAGCTGAGCCTGCCGGTCCGGCTCGGGTTGACGCTCGGGCCGCCCCGCTGGGCGTACTTCGGCGTCGCCGCCACCGCGCTGGGGCTCCTGCCCGCCTGGGCCCGCCGCATGTACGGGGGCCTCGGGCTGCCGACCACCGCCCTGTCGGCGGACCTGACCGTACGCGGGCTCCGGCTCGCCCTCGCGGCGCTGCCGCAGCGGTGGCGGGCGGGACCGATCCAGCAGGCCGCGATGGAACGGGCGGCCCGCCGGGACGGCACCCGCACCCCGGGCTGACCGCGGTCAGCTCTCGACCGCCGCCCACGGCTCCTTCCCCGGGGTCTGCGCCCCGACCGGGCAGGTCCGCCGGTAGTCGCACCAGCCGCACCGGGGGCTCGGCGTGGTGGGGAACGCCTCGTCGGGGTCGGCGCCGGCGGCCACCGCCCGCTCGGCGGCCATGATGTCGCGGGCCGTCTCCTCCGCGCGGCTGACCTGCCGCGCCAGCGACTCGGAGGTGTGCTCGTGCGCGGCGACCGTGCCCGTGGGCAGGTGGTGCAGCTCCACCCGGCGGCACGGCCGGCGGAACGTCCGCTCCGCCGCGTACGCGTAGAGCGCCAGCGCCTGCGAGCCGCGCGCGTCGTCGGCGTCGAGGCCCGTGCGACCCGTCTTGTAGTCGACGATGACCAGCTCGGGGCCGTCGGGGCCCGGACGGGAGTCGATGCGGTCGGCCCGGCCGTTGAACGCGAGCACCGCCGTCTTGACCGCCACCACCCGCTCGACGCCGAGCGGGTCGGCCTCCGGCTCCAGCGTCTCCACGTACGCCTCCAGCCAGCCCAGCGCCCGGCGGTAGGCGGCCCGCTCCTGCTCCTCGTCGCGGTAGCCCTCGCGCACCCAGGTGCCGCGCAGCAGCACGGCCAGCGCCTCCGGCCGGCGCCGCTCGTGCGGCAGGTCGTACCAGTTGCGCAGCGCGGTGTGCACGCTGGCGCCGAGCGAGTTGTGGGCCCACGGCGGCCCCTTCGGTGGGGCCGGGCGGTCGACGTAGGAGTAGCGGTAGCGGCGGGGGCAGTCGGCGTAGGTGCCGAGCTTGCTCGGGGTGCAGACGAACAGGCGTTCGGGCATGCCCTCGAAGCCGAGCTGCTCGGCCTGCCCCTCGCGAGGTCGAGGGGCGCGGCCACCGGCGGATGAGGGTCGCCCGGCTGGGGAGGGTCGTCGCACGGGTGGAATCCTGCCATCCACGTACGACAGCCGGGCCGGCGCGCTCAGGTGACGGCGATGTAGTGCTGGACGAACGCCGCCACCGCGTCCGCGATGAGCTGCACCGCGATGGCCGCCAGCAGCAGGCCCGCGATCCGCGTGAGCACCTCGATTCCGCCCGGCCGCAGGACCCGGACGATCACACCCGAGAACCGGAGCACGATCCAGACGGCGATCATCACGGCGACGATGCCCGCGGCGATGGCGGCGTAGTCGCTCGCGCCCTCGGCCCGTTGCACGAAGAGCATGGTCGCCACGATCGCGCCGGGGCCGGCCAGCAGCGGCGTACCGAGCGGCACCAGCGCGACGTTCGTGGTGGACTGGCCGCTCGGCTCGTCACCCTTGCCGGTGAGCAGTTCGAGCGCCACGAGCACCAGGAGGAGACCGCCGGCCGCCTGGAGCGCCGGCAGGTCGACGTGCAGGTAGTCGAGGAGGGTCTGTCCGGCCACCGCGAAGACCACGATCACGCCGAACGCCAGCGCCACGGCCTGCGAGGCGGCCCGGTTGCGGTCCCGTGCCGGCAGCGGCCCGGTCAGCGCGAGGAAGATCGGCATCATGCCCGGCGGATCGGTGATCACCAGCAGGGTCACGAAGACCTCACCGAGAAGCTTCACATCCACCCGATCAAGGTAGCGGCGGCGCCGGAGGGCGATCCGCGGATCAGCCCGACGCGATCCCCGTCACTCCGCTCGCCTCGGCGACGATCCGCTCGTACGCCTCGGGGTGGGTGGTGAACGCGCCGAGCCGGACGGTCTTGTGCGTGCCGTGGAAGTCGGACGAGCCGGTGACCAGCAGACCGAGGTCGGCGGCGAGGGCGCGGACGTGCTGCCGCTCCTCCGGCGAGTGGTCCTCGTGGTCGGCCTCCAGGCCGGCGAGGCCGGCCGCGGCCAGCTCGACGATCAGTTCGTCGGGCACGACCCGGCCCCGTCGGGTGGCGCGAGGGTGCGCGAAGACCGGGACGCCGCCCGCGGCGCGGACGAGCCGGACCGCGTGGAATACGTCGATGTCCTCCTTCGGCAGCCGGTAGCGCTCGCCGAGCCAGTCCGGCCCGAACGCCTCGCTGGTGCTGGCCACGAGGCCGGCGCGGATCAGGGCCTGTGCGATGTGCGGCCGGCCCACGGTGCCGCCGCCCGCGGCCGTGAGGATCTCCGACCAGCTGATGTCGACGCCGTCGGCCCGCAGCAGATCCACGATCCGCTCCCCGCGCGCCTCCCGGGCCGCCCGCACCCGGGCGAGTTCGGCGACGAGTTCGGGATGGGCCGGGTCGAAGAGGTACGCCAGGAGGTGAAGCGGCACCGGCGGGTCCGCGCCGAACCAGCGACAGGAGAGTTCGGCGCCACGCACCAGGCGCAGCCCCGGCGGCAGCGCGGCCACCGCGGGGGCCCAGCCCGCGGCGGTGTCGTGGTCCGTGATCGCCACGACGTCGAGACCCGCGTCGGCGGCCGCCCGAACCAGCTCGGCCGGGCTGAGGGTGCCGTCACTCGCGGTGGAGTGGGCGTGCAGGTCGATCCGCGGCCCGGTGCGGGAGGTCATGGTCCGACGCTAACCCGGACGGAGTCCGGAGCCGTCACCCACCACGAGGGGACGGCCCCACGGGTCCGCCGACCCTGCCCGACGCGGGGCCGTTGGGGATCAGGAGCGGGCCACCCTGCCGGCGACCCCGCCCCGCACGGACCGCTCCGGTCAGGAGCGGACCACCACCACGGGACGGTTCGACCCGTCGGTTCCGGGCACCGGCTCCGGCGTGGCCCGCTCCCCGGCCACCACCCGCTCGACCCGGAGCCGCACGAGCTGGCCCGATCCGTCGACGTACGCCGCCTCGTCGGCCGAACTCCACGCCACGGCCCCGGTCAGGGGCGGCCCGGCGGGGTGGACCGGCACGGTGGCGCCGAACCGGGACAGGTCGACCAGCAGCGCGGCGTCGCTGCCGTCCGCCCGCCCGTTCACCACCAGCCACCGCCCGTCCGGCGAGATGGCACCGAGCCCGTCACCGCTGACCGCCGCGCCGCAGGCGCTGTCGGTGGGGGCGAACCCGTTGCTCGGGTCGAGAAGGGCGAGACAGCCGGCACGACCACTGCCGGTCACCTGACCGACGAGCCGGCCGTCGGGCAGGGCGCCGTAGACGGCCAGGGTCCTCCGGTCCGGGCCGGCCGAGACCGGTCCGGCGGCCGGATGCCACAGGACGTGGCCGGGCCGGTCCCGGTCGAGGCGGACCAGCACGGCGTTGCCGACGAAGCCCACCGGCGCCGCGGTGGCGGGTGCGGGGGTGCGTACCGGCGCGATGAGCTCGCGGCTCACGAGGCCGGCGGCGACGATCTCCTCGTTGTCGCGCCAGGCGACCTGCCGGCCGTCCGCCGCCACCGTGATCACGTCCGCGCCGGCCAGCAGCACCTGCGCGGCTCCGTCGGGGCTGACCGCCCAGAGCGTCCGGCCGGCGGCGGTGGGCACGCCCGTGACCAGCCAGCCGTCGTCCTCCGGGAGCCGCTGGACCCGCTCCGCCGGGCCCAGCGCGGCCAGCGTCACCCGCCGGCCGTTCGAGGCGATGATCGTGTTCCCGACGAGCAGGTCGGTGCCCGCGACCGACGGGCCGACGGCCGGCCCGGTGCCCGAGGGCAGCGGCTCCGGGCGGGCCAGGTTCGACGGGTCGCCGAGGACGACGGTGGGCCGTTGCTGCGTACGCGACCCGTCGCCGAGCTGCGCCACGCCCGTGCTGACCCCCACGGTCGCGACGGCGGCCAGGGCCAGCCCGGCCAGGGTGCGCTGACGCTGGATCCGCCGGGCGCGGCGGATCGCCACGCCGGCCGGGTCGGCGGTGAGCGGCCGGGGCACGGCGGCACGCTGGGCGAACGTCTCCCGCACCGCCCGTTCCAGCTCGTCCTGCGTCACGTCGAATGGACGCGCCGGGGCGCCGTTCCGGTTGTCATGTCCTGCCATGGTCATCGCTGGTCTCCGGCGACGGCCGGTGCGGGGGTGCCGGGGAGCACGGTGGCGGGCACGGCGTCCCGGTCCGGTGGCGCGGAGGGCGGACTCTCGGCCGGCTCGGGCGCACGGGCCGCGGCGGGCCGCAGGGCTTCCGTGCGGGCGCGCTCCCGGCGGATCCCGGCGGCGGGGCGGGCGCCCGCGCGGGTGCCGGGACGGCTCGTCGGCGCCTCGGTCCCGGCGGCCGTCACGGTCGGCTCCCGCGACGCGGGCACCGTCGTCCCGGCGGCCCGCGGCACGGCGGCACGCAGTGCCCGGTCCGTCCCCGCCGGCGTAGCGGTCCCCTCGTGGGGCAGGTCGAGCGCGGCGCCCATGCGGCGGCGCAGCGTGGTGAGGGCCCGCGCCGTCTGGCTCTTCACCGTTCCCGTCGAGATGCCGAGCAGCGCGGCGGTCTGCGCCTCCGACATGTCCTCGTAGAAGCGCAGGACCAGGACCGCACGCTGCCGGGTGGGCAGGGCGCTCAGGTGCCGCCACAGCAGGTCCCGGTCGAGCTGGCGTTCGAGTTCGTCGGCGCCCGCCCGCTCCGGGAGCACCTCCGTGGGCCGCTCACCGTGCCAGCGCCGCCGCCACCAACTGGTCGCCGTGTTCACGAGGACCCGCCGGGCGTACGGCTCGACCGCCTCGATGCCGCCGAGCCGCCGCCAGGCGAGGTACGTCTTGGTCAACGTGGTCTGGAGCAGGTCCTCGGCGGTGGCCCAGTCACCGGCGAGGAGGTACGCGGTGCGCAGCAGGGCCGCGGAGCGGCCCGCGACGAACTCGCGGAACTCCTCCTCCAGCGGATCCCTGTTCGCCACCCCACACCTCCACAACCTCGGCCGTCCAGGCTGCCATGGCGGAGGTGGCCGGGTCGAGGCCGGAAGGTACGCAGTTCATCCTATGTTCGGGCGAAAGTGTCAGGCCCCGTCGTCGGCCTTGGCCTCGTCCGCCTCCTTGCCCAACCGGGCCTCGACCGCCTGCGGCTCGTACATCTCCTCGACCACACGCAGGTAGAGCTCGTTGGGGTTGGGCAGATTCTTGATCTCGCGCAGCGCCTGCTCCTGGCCGGCGGACTCCAGCACGAACGTGCCGTAGTTCAGGGCGCGACCAGTCGGCGTCTGCTCGTACTTCATGTCGGTGACCCGGACGAGCGGCATCATGGCCACCCGGCGGGTGATGATCCCGTTGACGACCATCACCCGTTTGTTGGTCAGGATGAACCTGTCGTACCACCAGTCGGCGACCCGCCAGGCCACCCAGCCCATGACGGCGAACCAGAGCAGCACCGCGACCGTGGTGAGGGCGCCCACGTCCTGCCCGGCGAGGAACCCGGAGAGGTAGCCGAGCACGAACGTGGCCGCGATCCCGACGATGATCGGGGTCGCGAGGTGGATCCAGTGGCGCTTCCACTCGCCCCGGTAACGCTCCGTGGGGAACAGGTAGCGGGCGACCAGGGAGCTGGGCTCGTCCTCGAGTGGCAGGACCCGGCGGGGTGTGTTGCCGGCCGCGTCGGCGCGCAGCCCGGCCAACTCCTCCTCCGAGATGGGCGGGTAGCCGGCCTCGGGGTCGCGGATCCAGGCACGACCGGAGCGGCCCTCCCCGGCGTAGCCGGGACCGTCGCCGTAACCGGCGTCGTCCGAAAAGGACGGACCGTCGGAGAGCCCGGGGCCGGAGCCGTAGCCGGGCCCCTCGTCCGGGGGAACCCGGGGAATCGGCTCCGTGTCGCGTTCCCGACGCTCCCGATCCGGGTCGTCGGGGTCGAAGGGCGGACCGGAGGGGCTACCCATCGGCGATCAGGCCACCAGGCTGGTGAAGAAGTCGCCGAAGCCCTCGGCGATGTCCATGATCCCGCCGCCCAGGGACTTGAACACGTCCGCGGCGGAGTTCGGCCGGTAGGCGACGAAGAAGATCAAGAATGCGATACCGGCCCAGGTGAGGACCTTCTTGACCATGGCGGGCATCCTCTCGCGCGGCGCCGGGTCCCATTACCGCAGCGGCACCCAGAGTATCAGTGCGGTGTCGTACAGTGAATATCTGCGTCCGTTCTCCGTCATTCCGGGCGGGCTTGTCAAGCCCTCCCGTGCAGGTACGGAGACGGTGCGCCGTACACGAGTTCGGGGGGAGTCCACTCGGTCAGGTCGTGCAGCACCACGTCCTCCGCGAGCAGATGCCCCGCGCTCGCCGGCCAGGCTATCGCATGCAGCCACATTCCCCGAGCCTCGCCCGCGTACGCGCTTCGATCCGCCCGGGAGTGCACCAGCCACAGTGGAGTTGGGTGGCCGCCCGCCCGGATCCGGGCCTGTCCGACGTGCCCCGGGTGGCCGGGCCCGGGATCGGTCAACGCCTCCGCGAGCTGCGGCCCCGGGTCCGGCCCGCTCAGCCCGGCGAACCGCGTCCCCAGCCCGACGCCCGGCTCCTCGGCGACGAAGACCAGGTCGGCCGGGCCGCCGCCGAGCGGGGCGGGACCGGCGCAGGCGACCGCCGTGGCGCGCACGCCGGTGCGGTCGTCCCCCGCGTACGCCACCCCCGTCATGGTCCAGCCCGGCGGCAGCGGCCACGGGCACCACAGCGGCGCGGCCCCGCGCCCGGACGGACCGGCGGCGCCCACGATCCGGTCGACCACACTGGCCACGATCTCCGGTCCGATGTGCTCCGGCACGTGCAGGGGCGCCACCGGGCCGCACCGGGCGCACCGTGACTCGGAGTGCATGAGGTCGGGTGGCCGGACCGGCCCACCGCATCGGGGACAGCTCACCGCGACACTCACCTCTCCACCGTCACCCCGCGGTGCGGGGGCGTCAAGCGGAAGCGGCCAGATCCGCCGAAGCGGCGAGGCACGGCGACACGCGGTGGGGTCACCCGACCGTGGGCGTGGCGGACGCGTGTTCCCCGCGACCACGGCTGGTCGACCCGGTCGGTGACCGCGACCAGCGGGCGTGCCGCCGACCCGGGGCCGGCCGGGAGCGGGCGCGGTCAGTCCGGAGGCGGGCCGGCGTGCGTCCGTATCCAGGTGTGCATGGCGATGCCGCTGGCCACGCCGGCGTTGATCGAACGGGTGGAGCCGTATTGGGCGATGGAGTAGACATGCGCGCAGGCCACCCGCGCCGGCTCGGAGAGACCCGGCCCCTCCTGCCCGAACAGGAGCACGCACCGCCGCGGGAGCGTGGCGGTCTCCAGCGGACGCGAGCCGGGCAGGTTGTCGATGCCCACGACCGGCAGGTCCCGGTCGGCCGCCCACGCCACGAACTCCTCGATCGTCTCGTGGTGCCGGACGTGCTGGTAGCGGTCGGTCACCATCGCGCCGCGCCGGTTCCACCGCCGCCGCCCGACGATGTGCACCTCGGCGGCGAGGAAGGCGTTGGCGTTGCGGACCACCGTGCCGATGTTGAAGTCGTGCTGCCAGTTCTCGATCGCCACGTGGAAGTCGTGCCGGCGGCGGTCCAGGTCGTCGACGATCGCCTCGCGGCGCCAGTAGCGGTAGCGGTCGACCACGTTGCGGCGGTCCCCGGCGGCGAGCAGCTCGGGATCGTATCGGGGGTCGGCGGGCGGCTCGCCCGGCCAGGGGCCGACGCCGACGTCGAGCTGGTCACCGGTCACGGTCACCAGAGCGTACGGCCCACCCGGCGCCGTCCGGACCCCGGGCCGGGTCAGCGCAGGCCCAGCGCGTCGCCGATCCGGTCGAGGAAGCGGCGGTCGGCCGGCGACAGGGGCTCGCCCGTCGGCCGAAACACGCCAGCAGGCACCGCCCGGCACACCCGGGCCGCGACGGACTGCACCCACTGGCGGTACGCCGCCGAGTCGGCGGGGTCGGCCCGGCGGTCGAGCAACCGGACCACCGCCCGGCAGGCGGCGAGCAGGTCGACCAGGTCGGTGCCGTCCGCGGCGGGCACCGGCTGCCCGTCGTGCCGGGCGTAGATCGCGGTGACCACCGCACGGACCAGGTCGCTGTCGAAGGAGCGACCCGCGGCCACCGCCTCCAGACCGGCGAGCCCTTCGGCGACGCCGCGACGGGGCCGCCCGGGACCGGGCGCGGTGGCGGCCACGATGACCCGCCCGGGCAGGCCGGTGAGCAGATCCCACTCGGCGGCGGAGTAGACGGCGGTGGTCAGCGGTGTGGCGCGGCGTCCGGCAGAGGGCGGCTCTCCGGCGACGGAGTGGCTCATGGGGACCTCCGGCGTCAGCATATGCCCCGGATCACGAGAAGGGCCCCTTCCCCACCAGAACGTCGGGAAGGGGCCGTCGAGAACGTCGGGGAGGGCCGTCGAGTCGCCGCGGCCGGGGGACGGTCAGCGCGGCTCGGGGAAGCTGGGCCGCTCCGGGTCCACGCCCTCGGGCACGCCACTGGTCGCGTACTCCCGCTTGGGGACCATCACCTTGCGCCGGAAGACGCAGACCAGCGTGCCGTCCTGGTTGTAGCCGCGGGTCTCCACCGATACGACGCCACGGTCGGGTTTCGAGGCGGACTCCCGCTTGTCCAGCACCGTCGTCTCGCCGTAGATCGTGTCGCCGTGGAAGGTGGGTGCGACGTGCCGGAGGGACTCGACCTCCAGGTTGGCGATCGCCTTGCCGCTGACGTCGGGGACGGACATGCCCAGCAGCAGCGAGTAGATGTAGTTGCCGACCACGACGTTCCGCTTGAACTGGGTGGCCGACTCCGCGTAGTGGGCGTCCATGTGCAGCGGGTGGTGGTTCATGGTGAGCAGGCAGAACAGGTGGTCGTCGTACTCGGTGACGGTCTTGCCCGGCCAGTGCCGGTAGACCGCCCCGACCTCGAACTCCTCGTAGTAACGGCCGAACTGCATCCTGGTCCCCTTCGACGGGCGGCGATGGAGTTCGGCACAGCATGCCTTATCGATTGCTAAGGCGAAGGGCAGGGCGGGGGTCCGGCGGAAATGTCACACCGGCCACACCCGGCCGTAGACGCAATGAGCGGCGGGGCCCTCCCCGGCACCCGCCGCCCACGCTCTGATGCGGAAGATTCTGCCGTACGCGCGTCCGGCTGGAACAGAGAGCCAGGTCACATTTATTCTTTCGTAACACTACTATCCGTAGTCGAAGGTAGGCGCACAGGCGATCTCTGCACGCGCAGTCACCCCTTGTCAATCCCCAAATTGCCAATCCGTGACGATCGATCACGTGGATCTCTTTGGAAACGCTCCCATCACGTCCCGTCACGCAACTGCGACATGCACTTGCGCTCCGCACACCCACACCGCACAGACACGGGTCGATGACCGGCGGTCGCCGTCATACTCCGACTGAGGCGTTTGGGCGACGCCGCGACGGGAATGCGTTGCGGTCAAGCCTGGTTCTAGGGGTCGTAGGTAATCCGCGCTGATCGGAGAGAGCAATGGCAACGGTCGAGCTGACCACGGCGAACTTTGACGAGGTGACCGGCAAGGACGGCATCGTCCTGGTCGACTTCTGGGCCGACTGGTGTGGCCCGTGCAAGCGGTTCGCCCCGATCTACGAGCGCTCGTCCGAGAAGCACCCGGACATCGTCTTCGGCAAGGTCGACACCGAGGCGCAGCAGGAGCTGGGCGCCAAGTTCGACATCCGGTCCATCCCGACCATCATGGCGATCCGGGACGGCGTGATCGTCTTCGCGCAGCCCGGCGCCCTCCCGGAGTCCGCGCTGGAGAACCTGATCGAGCAGGTCGAGGCGCTGGACATGGAGGACGTCCGCAGGCAGCTCGCCGAGCACAAGCACTGACCGACGACAGACACGCACGGTGGACGGCCGGGCCCCTCGGGGCCCGGCCGTCGGCGTACCGGACGGGGGACGTCGGCCGTCGGAGGGAACCGGGCCCGGCGTTCCATCCCGTATGGTCACGATCCGATGGAGACCTTGACCAGCCGGGGACGGGCGGCCCGGGTCGGCGCGACGGCGCTCGGCCTCGCCGTCCTGATCGCCGGCACCCTCTGGGGCAGTGACGACGACTTCCCGTTCGGCCCGTTCCGGATGTACGCGACCTCGAACCCGCCAAACGCGCCCGCGCCGGACACCCGCGTCGAGGGGGTGGACCGCACCGGCGCCGTGGTGAGCCTCGGTGAGGAGGCCACCGGCATCCGCCGGGCCGAGATCGAGGGCCAGCAGAGCCGGTACGTGGCCGACCCCGACCGCCTCGCCGAGGTGGCCGAGGCGTACGCCGAGCGGCACCCGGACGCCCCCGGCATCGTCGAGGTCCGCATCGTCATCCGCTGGTTCGGCATCGAGGACGGGCGCCCGACCGGCCGGTACACCGACGAGACCGTGGTCAGCTGGCGGGCAGCCGCGTGATCCGCTGGTTGACCGAGCCGGTGCCCCGCGGGCGGGTGGCGGCCTTCCGCACCCTGATCTACCTCTTCGTCGCGGCCGACCTGGTGGTCTTCACCCCGTGGGTGCGCACCCGGGTCAGCGTGCCGGGCGAGCTCTACCAACCGCTGCTCGTCGGCCGGCTGCTGCCCCTGCCGACACCGACCCCGGCGCTCGTCGGGGTGATCTTCTGGGCGCTGCTGGCGCTCGCGCTGCTGGCCGCCACCGGACGGGCGCCCCGGCTGCTCGGCTGGTCGGTCTTCGCGCTCTACCTCGAGTGGATGATCATCGCGATGAGCTACGGCAAGGTCGACCACGACCGGTTCGGCCTGCTCGTCGCGCTCGCGGTGCTGCCGACCGCCGGGCGGGCCCGGCACGGCGACGACACCCGGACCGAGGCGGGCGGCTGGGCCCTGCGGGTCACCCAGATCGCCGTGGTCTGCACGTACTTCCTGGCGGCGTGGGCGAAGTTCCGCTTCGGCGGCCTGGACTGGCTGACCGGCTCGGTGCTCGCCCGGGCGATCATCCGGCGCGGCACCGAACTGGCGGACCTCATCGCGCAGGTGCCCTACCTGCTGATCGTCGCGCAGTTCGGGATCATCGCGTTCGAGCTGGCGAGCCCGCTGGTCTTCCTGCTGCCCGAACGCTGGCGGCTCGCCACGGTCGGCTTCTTCTACTCGTTCCACGTGGTGACGTTCGCGACCATCACCATCTCGTTCGCCCCGCACCTGGCGGCGATGACGAGCTTCCTGCCGCTGGAGCGGGTCCGTCCGATCCACTGGCTGCGCCGGCTCCGGCGGGGCGGATCACCGGCCGCCCTCGGCCAGCTCGGCGAGCATCCCCTCACAGCTGCGGACGACGACCTGCGCCCCGCGCCGCTGGGCCAGCCGGAGGAGCGGGTCCTCGGCCCGGTCCCGCCAGCGCCACTGGGCGTCGGCGGCGACCTCCCAGAGCCGCTGCGCGCTGGCGTCGTGCTCGACGCCGAGCCGGGCGGCCAGGCCGACCCCGTCGCCGCCGACCAGCCGCCGCGCCTCCGCGGCGACGTCGGCGTCGAACCCGAGCCGGGTGTCGCGTAGCGCGGCGAGCAGCCGCAGCTCGCGGAACTCGTGCGCGCCGGCGAGGATCCGCTCGACGGCGCCGAGCAGCTCGGCGGCACCGGGGCTGGGGTCGGCCCGCAGCAGCGCCTCCACGGCGGCCAGCGCGGAGCGGGACTTGAGGGTCTCCCGCCGGTCGACGAAGAACCGGTTCACCGACTCGCGCAGCTCGGTCAGGCCGCTGCGGCGGATCAGCTCGGCCGACAGCGCCGCCCGGGTGTCGCAGCCGGTGCGCACCAGCGTGGTCGCCAGGCGTACGCCGAACAGCCCGAGGCGGTCCAGCAGCCCGGCGCGTACCTGCGTGTCGACGGGCAGCTCGCCGCGCAGGAACCGGTCGGCCGAGAGCAGGTGGACCTCCAGCTCCGGTCGGGGCACCGCGGCCAGCCGGGCGAGCGCCGCGTGGTCCGCCTCGCTGAGCACCCGTCCGGCCAGCCCGATGAGCCCGCTGCACGCCACCGCCGTGACGCAGGTGGCGGTGACCCGCGGGTCGCGGGACTGGCGGCGGGCGAGCTGCCGGGCGGTGAGCAGCGCGTCGATCTTTCCGCCCCCGGTCTCGTCGGTCCGGGAGAGCACCATGATCGCGTTCACCGGGGCGGCCTGACCGACCAGGCTCTCCCGGCCCGACTCCAGCGCCCGCAGGTCGCTGCCACGGCCGTCCCGGGTCAGGTAGAGCACCGCGTCCGCGTCCCGGAACACCCGCTCCATCACCGGCGACCGGCCCTGCTCGCCCGGTCCGGCGACCGCCGGCGTGTCGACGAGCGTCACCTGGCGCAGCGCCCGGGTCGGCCAGCGCACCACGATGTCGCGCAGCTCGCCGGTCCGCCAGCCGACGAGGTCCACCCGTAACCCGGTGGCGGACTTCGCCATCGCCAGCTCCTGCGGCGGATGACCCGCCGAGTACGCGGTCGCCCGCGGTTGCGGGCCGTCCTCGTACCAGGTGAAGACGCCGCTGCCGTCGGCGCCGGCGACCGGCGCGACCTCCTCGCCGAGCAGCGCGTTGAGCAGCGTCGACTTACCGGCGCGCCACGGGCCGGCGACGGCCACGCGCAGCGGCTGCTCCAGCCGGGCCAGCTGGTGCCGGAGGTGCCCGGTGGCCCGGGGGTCGTCCCGGTACAGCTCCAGCGCCCGGTGCAGCAGCCCCCACACGGCCTCGTCGAGGCGCAGGCCGACGGTCATGCGCGCGGCTCCAGCGGCACGGCCGCGGGGCGGCCCGCGGTGAGTTGCTGGGCCTGCTCGTAGAGGGCCGCGAGCCGGGTCATCTTCAGCTTGATCTCGCGCTGGCGCTGGTCGCGGGCGGCCGCGTCGCTGTCCGCCGCCTGCTTGGCCGTCCGCAGCGACTGGATGATCCCCTCCTGCAACTCGTCGGTGAGCGCGGCGAAGTGGTCCCGCAGCATCCGCTGGACCTGCCGGGCGGCGTCGCGGCAGTCCTTCACGACGCGGACGAAGAAGTCGTCGACGTGGCGCTGCACCGCCGTCTTCACCGTGGCCTGCCGGCGGCGCAGCAACTGCCGGCTCTCGTCGCGGATGCTCTTGCCGCCGAAGAGCGCGCCCGCGCCGATCGACACCGGGTTGATCATCGGCATGCCGGCCAGCGTCAGCGCCAGGCCGAACATCAGCAGGCCGCCGTAGGAGCCCTTCATACCGGTGATCACCTTCTGGCTGGCGGTGAACCGGTCGATGGTCGGCCGTTCCATCTCCGGCAGCCGGTCCGCCAGGTCCTCCGGCACGGTCAGCGACCAGGGCGGCAGCACGTCGTACCCGTACCGGGCGAAGTTGGCGGCCACCCGGCGGGCCACGAAGTCGCACCGCTGCACCAGCCACTCGTGGTTGGCCTCGGCCGCCTCGGTGAGGCTGCGCGCCAGCCACTCCTGGAAGGCGTCCCAGGCCACCAGCGGATCGGCCGAGTCGAACGCCTCGTCGACCTCGCGCAGGATCTGCCGCGTCCGGTCACGGAGGTCGTACTCCAGGTCGGACAGCAGGTCGGCCATCTCGTCGTTGAGCGTGTTCTGCCACCGGACGGAACAGCGGCGCAGCTCCTCGACCTCCCGCTGCGCCGCGTGCAGCCGGGCCATCGGCCCGGACTGCTCCTCGACCCGCTGGCTCTCCAGCTCCGCGCGCAGCGGCGCCGCGAGCTGCTCGACCACCGTGCGGGCGGTCAACCCGACGGCCGCGCGGGCCAGCACGTCGGACTTGCCGGCCAGGTCCCGCTGGAGCCGGGCGATCAACGCGGGGAAGCCCGACTCGGCGTTGAGGGTCCGGTCGTCGGTGGCGGCGGCGCGCAGCCGGAGTGCCGCCGAGACCGGGATCAGCGCCGCCGGCACGCCGGCCTCGGCCAGGTGGCGACGGTTGCGCTCGGCCACCGCGCGCCAGTCCGACACCAGGTCGATCTTGGTCTGCACGACGGCCACGTTCGGGTGCGAGCGGGTGACGTGCAGCAGCACGTTCAGCTCGGCCACCGAGAGTTCCCGGGTCGAGTCGGTGACGAGCAGCACCGCGTCCGCCCGGGCCAGCGCGGCCACGGAGGCGGCCGCGCCGGGCGCGCCCACCTCGTCGCTGCCGGGAGTGTCCACCAGCACCAGTCCGGCGCCGAGCAGCGCGCGGGGAAGTCCGATCTCGACGTACGCCGGTCCGCCGCCCGGACGGCGGCCGAGCGTGCCGGCCACGCCGTCCGCGATCCGGTCCACCGGCACCGGCGTGCGCTCGACCGCCCCGGGAAGCGCGGCGCCGGCGGAGCGGCCCGGAGTGGCCGGCGGAGCCTGGACCACCGCCACCGAGGGGACGTCGGCGTGCTGCACCACGGTCGGCAGGACGGTGGTGCGACCGTCGCCCACCGGGCAGACCGGGGCGTTGACGATCGCGTTGACGAGCTGGCTCTTGCCCTGGTTGGGTTCCCCCACCACGAGCACGCGCAGGGTCGGGTCGAGCAGCTGGGCGCGTTTGCGCCGGACCGCCTGGAGCAGGTCGCCGCGCCCGTGGTCGCGGCACGTGCGGGCGATCTCGTCGAGCACGTCCAGCCAGATCCCCGCCATCACCGCACCAAGTGTGCTGATATCGGCTCAATTATCAAGAGGGTGCGGAAAAGGAGAGAGCCGGACCGCCCATCGGCGGTCCGGCCTCCCTGCTCCGACCGGGTGTCGGTCAGAGCAGACCGTCGGTGATGCCCAGCAGTCCGCCGCCGTGGGACGAGGGGGCGTCCCCGTGGACCCCGGCGTCGCCGGTCACCCCGTCGGTCACGTCACCGGTCACGCTGCCCACCGTGCCGGTGACTCCGGAGAGAAGTCCGTCTACCTGGTGCGTCACGCCACCCACCGTCCCCGGGACGTCCAGCGGCGGGACGACTCCGGTGCCGCCGTCGTGCAGGCCGAGGCCGCCCAGGGTGTCGTCGACGCCGAGCGAGTCGACGAGGCCGTCCACCTGGCCCGTGGTGCCGGAGAGCGTCCCGCCGAGCAGGCCGTCCGGGGTGCCGAGCAGGCCGTTGTCGGTCGCGTCGAGCACCGTGGTGGGGCTGCCCACCGTCCCGGCCACGTCCCCGACCGCCGGGTCGGCGACGGAGTCCACGGCCCCCACCACGTCGGCGTCCAGCGTGTGCGCGACGTCGTGCACCCCGGTCAGGTCGGTGCCGAGGCCGCCCGGCCCGACGCCCACCCCGATGCCCGGGAGCACGGTCGCCCCGACCGCGACGGCCGTGGGGTCCACGGCGATGGCGCCGAGCACGCCGGCCTTGACGTCCACACCGGAGTACGAGCTGCTGACCGAGAGCTGCTGCGCCACGCTCTGCAGCTGGCCGACCACGTCGGTCACGTCGGTCACGAGCGGCTCGGCCCCGACCTCGGAGACCACCGGGGCGACCGGCGCGAGCCCCTGCACGGGTGCGTAGTCGACCACCAGCGGCACCACGTCCTGCACGTCCGCGGCGGTGATGTCGGTGAGGCCCGCGGCCCGCAGGGCTCCCTCCGGGTCGAGGTCGAACGCCGACCGCGCGTCGGGGTCCGTGAGCAGGTTGAGCACGAAGTCGTGCAGGGTCTGGTCCATGTGCCGGTTCTCCTCGGATCGGTCGTCGTCGACGGCGACGTTATGGGCCCCGGCCGCCCCCGGTCATCGGGGAACGTCCCGCAATCCGCACCGCCCGGTTAGGGCCGTCGCCCCCTCGTCCGTTAGGGGGACTGGGGGACCCGTGCCGGCCAGATTTAGGGTCCCGACGCAGGAGTGTTCTCTGGTACGAACGTAGGAGCCCACGGGGATTCGCCGGGGGTGGGTCGTTCACCCCGCGGGAATTCCGCGGCCCGCGGCCGGCCGGCTCGCGGCGAAGGAAGAAAGCACATGCCGTACGTCCTGGGGATAGACATCGGGAACACCACCACCGCGGCCACGCTGGCCCGGCGGCGCGGGGGCAGTTGGACCCGCCCCGAGGTGGTCCCGCTCGACGCCGGCGCGGCGACCGTGCCGTCCGTGCTGCACCTCGGCGCCGACGGGACGCTGGTGGTGGGCGAGCCCGACACCGAGGACGGGAGCCGGACCGCCCGTGGCTTCGTGCAGCGGGTCGGCGACGACGTGCCACTGCTGCTCGCCGGGGAGTCGTGCCCGCCGCAGCTGCTCACGGCCGTCCTCGCGACCTGGGTCGTCGAGCGGGTCCTCGACCGGGAGGGCGAGCCGGCCGAGGCGGTGGTGCTCAGCCACCCCGCCGGATGGGGACGGCACCGCCGGGAGCTGCTGCACAGCGCACTCTGGGAGCTGGGGCTCACCACCGTCACGCTGCTGCCGCGTACCGTCACGGTCGCCGAGAGCCACGCGGCCCGGGGGTTCGCGGGCAGCACGGCCGCCGTCTACGCGCTCGGGGGCGACAGCTTCGAGGCCGCCCTGGTCCGGCGCGACCCGCGCGGCTGCTTCGGCACCGTCGGCCTGCCGCAGGGGCTGGACGGGACGGGCGGCGCCGACTTCGACGAGGCGCTCGCCGCGCACGTGCGCGGCGTACTGGCCCGCGACCTCGCCGCCGCGGGCCGGCGGGGCGCGTACGCCACCCTGCGCGCGCTGCTGCCCGAGTGCGAGCGGGCCAAGCGCGAGCTGACCGTCGACGCCGAGGCGGACGTGCTGCTCACGCTGCCGGGTGGGCCCGCCCGCGTACCGGTCACCCGGGCGGAGTTCGAGGCGATGATCCGGCCCACCGTGCAGGCCACCGTGGACCTGCTGCTGCGGGCCGTGCACGCCGCCGGCCTGCGCCCCGCGGACCTCGACGCCGTCCTGCTGGCCGGCGGCTCCACGCGGATCCCGCTCGTGGCCGAACTGCTCGCCGCCGCCGTCCCCGTGCCGGTGGAGGTGGAACCCGACCCGCAACTGACCGCCGCCACCGGTGCGGCACTCGCCGCCTGCCAGGTGGTCTCACCACGGCCCCGGCCGCCCGAGCCTTCCCGACGGCCCGTCCCGGCGGGCGACGCCCGTCCCCCGGCCGGGCCGGCGGTTCCCCGGCAGCGGCGACCCCACCACGACCGGGCGGTCCTCAGTGAACCGCCACCCCGTCCCCCGGTCCGGATCACCCCGCTGGAACTGCCGAGGCCGTCCCGCCTCGCCCTGACCCGAAGCCGGGGACGCGAAGGATGACCACGATGACGACGACCGCTCCGGCCGGGCACCGGCTGGTGCTGGACCGCGGTCCGCAGGCCCTGCTCGACGGCGTCGCCGCCGACCCGTCCGGCCCGCTCCTGCTCGCGGTCACCGGACCCGGCGGTCACGGGCGCAGCGTGTACCTCCGGGAGCTGGCGCGGGCCTACCGGCGGGCCGGGACGACGGTACGGGAGGACGTCCCCGAACTGCCCGACGCCGCCGACCCGGACGCCGTGCTGCTGGTCGACGACGCGCACCTGCTCGACGACCGCCGGCTCCGGACGCTGCGGCACCTGGTCGCCGGGCGGCGCCACCGGGTCGCCGTCGGCTACCGGCCGTGGCCGCGGTCGGCCGCGCTCGTCGAGCTGGCCGACGCGCTGCGGCGGGAGGGGCAGCTGATCCTGCTCACCCCGTTCACCCGCGAGCAGACCGGCGCCTACCTCGCCGCCGTTCCCGAGCTGGGCCGCCGCGCCGAACTCGTGGACTTCGTGCACGGCCAGACGGCCGGGGTGCCGCGCGACGTCGAGCGGCTGGTCCGCGCCCTGCGCGGCCAGGGCGCCGCCGCTCCCGCCGAGCCGCCCCGGCAGGCCGTCCTCGAATTCGGGCCGGACCTCGACGACCTCGCCCCCGACGTCCGACGGCTCCTGCTCGCGGTGGCCGCCGGCGTACCGCTGCCCCTGGACCTGCTGGCGGCGCTGCTCGGTCGCGAACCGTCCGAGGTGGACACGCTCGTCGCGGCCACCCGGGCCGCCGGCCTGCTCGGCGCGGACGGGCGGCTCGCGCCGCTGGTACGCCGGGCGGTGACCGCGCTCAGCCCCGCCGCCGAACGCACTGCCGTCTGGCAACGGCTCAGCGAGGTGCAACTCGCCCGGGGCGGACCCGTGCTGCCGCTGGTGCGCGCCCTCCTCGCGGCCGGCGTGGCCGCGGACTGCCCGGCGGGGACGCTGGAGGCGGCCGCCGAGGAGGCCATCGGCGGCGAGCCGGCTCTCGCCGCGGAGCTCTTCGCCGCCGCGGCTGCCGCCGGTCGGCCGGTCGCCGCCCGGCAGGCCGTCGCCGCGGCCCTCGCCGGTGACCTCGACGCCGCCCTCCGCCTCGCCGACCGGCTGCTCGCCTCCGCGGCGCCCACCGAACGGGCCGAGGCGGCCCTGGTCGCCGCGACGGCACTCGCCCATCGCGGCCAGGTCGGCCGCAGCGTGGAGCTGTACCGGTGGTCCGGCGCCGCCCCGGCGGCCGCGTTCGCCGCGGTCGGCGCGCTGGCCGGCGGGCATCCCGGCGACGCGTCCGGCGCGTACGCGGACGACCGTGACGACCCGCCCACCCTGCACGCCAGCGCGGCGCGGCTGATGGCCGAGGGCGTACGGGACAGCATCACGGGAGCACCCACCGCGGCGCTGTCCACGCTCGTCCAGGCGACGGCGCTGCTCGAACCGGACGGGCGGGCCGTGCTGCTGCCGGACAGCCCCGCCGCGCTGGCCGCCCTCACCGCGGTGCACGGCGGCGAACTCGACATCGCCGACCGGGTGCTCGACCGGGCCCTGGCCAGCGGCATCGGGGGCCCGCTGATGGTCCGCCGGCACCGGCTGCTCCAGGCGTGGATCCTGATGGTCCGCGGCCGTACGGCCGACGCCGCCGACCGGCTCGCCTCCGTCACCGGGCGGGGCCGGCCGCTGGAGTCCCGCGACCTGCTCTTCGCCACCGCGCTGGAACTCGGCATCGCCCGCCGCAACAGCGACCTCGGCGCTCTCCAGCGGGGCTGGGGACACGCGCTGGAGGCCGTGGTGCGGCATCCCGTGGACCTGTTCACGCTGCTCCCGCTCGGCGAGCTGGCCATCGTCGGCGCCCGCCTGGGCGACCTCGACCGGCTGGCGCCCCACCTGCACCGGGCCCGGTCGCTGCTGGCGCGGCTCGGCGACCCGCCACTGTGGAGCGCGCCCCTGCACTGGAGCGGCCTGCACGCGGCGATCCTCACCGAGGAACCGGCGGTCGCCGACGACCACGTGGCCGCCCTGCTCGCCGCGGCGCCGCACAGCCGGTACGCCGCCGTGGTCGCCGCGGCCGCCGCGAGCTGGGTCGACGTGCTGCGCGGGGTGGTCGACCCGGTCCGGGTGGAGGCCGCCGCGCGCGGGCTGCACGACGCGGGACTCTGCTGGGACGGCGCCCGGCTCGCCGGGCAGGCCGCCATCCGCACCTCCGACCGCCGGGCGATGACCGCGCTGCTCGACTGCGCCCGGATGCTCCAGGGCCGGCCCGCCGGAAACCGGGCGGGGCAGCGGCCGGGCGGCGGTGACGGCCCGGTCGCCGACGCCCTCACCACCCCGGCGGCACACCGCCTGAGCGACCGCGAGCGGGAGGTGGCCGAGCTGGTGCTGGCCGGCCTCACCTACCGGGAGATCGGCGACCGGCTCTTCATCTCGGCGAAGACGGTCGAGCACCACGTGGCCCGGATGCGTTCCCGGCTCAACTGCGCGAACCGGGCGGAGCTGCTCGCCCTGCTGCGGACCATCGTGGCCCACCGGCCGGACACGGCGGCCGGCCGACCGTGGCCCGAGCGGGTGGCCCGGTGACCGGGGGCCGTCCGACCCCGGGCCCGGCGAGCGGGCGGGCCGGGGCGGAGGTGCCCCGGCTCCGGCGGCTCCTCGCCGCGGCCGTGGTCGTGCTGCTCGCGCTCTGGGCGTACGCCGCGTACGCCGCCGCGCGCGACGCCACCGACCTGCTGCGCGTCCGGGCCCTCGCGGAGACCCTCGGCCACCCCACCGACCGGCTGATCCTCGACCTGCAGACCGAACGCCGCCTCACCGCCGGGGCGGTCGCGGGGGTCGCCCCGGCGAGCGCCGCGCTGGGCGGGGCCCGGGACGGCACCGACCGTACGATCGCCGCCCTGCGCGACGCCGCGACCGGCACCGACCTGCGGCTGCTCACCGCCGGCGCGGTCCGCGACCGGGCCGCCGGCCTGCTCCTCCAGCTCGACGGCCTCCCCGCCGTACGCGCCGACGCCGACGCGGGACGCGCCGACGCCGTCACGGCGTACGACCAACTGATCGACGCCGCCTTCGCGGTGTACGGCCCGGAGTGGAGCGCCCGCGAGAGCACCCTCGCCGCCGAGACGCGTGCCGTCGTGGCGCTCGCCCGGTCCCGGGAGCTGCTCGCCCGGGAGGACACCCTGCTCACCGCCACGCTCGCCGCCGGGCGGCCCACCGCCGACGAGCGGCGCCGCCTGAGCGACCTGGTCAGCACCCGGCGGTACGCGGGCAGCGAGGCCGCCGCCGCGCTGCCCCCCGCCGAGCAGGACGACTACCGGAGGCTCACCCAGGAGCCCCTGTTCACCGCGCTGCGGTCGCTGGAGGACCGGTTGCTGCGCGCCGGCGACGACGGGCCGACGGCCGCCGAGTGGGAGGCGACGGCCGAGCCGGCTCTCGCGGCGCTGGACGCCCTGGTCCGATCGACCGCCCGGCACAGTGTCGAGCGGGCCGCGCCGGACGCCGCGCTGGTGGTCGTCCGCACCGGCGCCGTGCTGGGGCTGGGCCCGATCGCGCTGCTGGCGCTGCTCCTCGGCGGAGTCCGCGTGCTGCGCCGGCTACCGGACGCCGACGCGGGGGCGACCCGCCGGCTCGCGCCAACCGCGGCCGACCGCACCGCCGAACTGGGGGTCGTCACCGGGCCGGGGCCGGCCACCACCGCCGCGCCGGACCGGGCCAGCGGCGCCGGGCCGCGGGCCGTGCCGGGGCCGGATCCCGCCGGCCGCGTCCACACCGGACCGCCCGCGCCCGGCGCTCCCCACCGCTCCGCCGCGGCGGGTGGCGACGCGTACGACGCCGCGCGGGCCACGCGGGACCTGTTCCTGCGTCTCACCCAGCGCAACCAGGTGCTCCTGCGCGAGCAACTGGCCCTGCTCGACGTCATGGAACGACGCGAGCACAGCCCCGAGGAGACCGCCGAGCTGTTCCAGCTCGACCACCTCGCGACCCGCCTGCGGCGCAACGTCGAGAAGCTCGTGACCCTCGCCGGCGCCCGGCCCGCCCGGCGGTGGCGACGGTCGGTGCCGATGCTCGACGTCGCGCGCGGTGCGGTCGCCGAGGTCGCCGACTACCAGCGCGTCCTCGTCGCCCCGCACTGGCCGTGGTCGCTCGCCGGTCCGGCGGTCACGGACGTCATCCACCTGCTCGCCGAGCTGATCGAGAACGCGCTGGCGTTCTCGCCCGCCGGCACCGCCGTGCGGGTGGCCGGCGAGCAGCACGCGGGCGGGTGCGCGGTCGTGGTCAGCGACGACGGGCCCGGGCTCCACCCGGCCGCCGCCGAGTCGGCCAATCGCATGCTGGCCGATCCGCCGACGGCATGCCCCCCAAACGGCCCCCACGGGCTGTACGCTGCTGCCCTGCTCGCCGCCCGCTGCGGCGCCCGGGTCCGGTTGCAACCCGGACCCCGCGGCGGGACGTCGGCGGTCGTGCTGCTCCCGACCGCCCTGGTCACACCGACCGGGCCCGACGGCGCAGCGCCCGGGCCGGGCGGCCCCCGGTCCACCCCTCCGGCGCGGCCCAGCGCCGGTGGCCTGCCGGTGCGGGCCCGGCACGCCGGGGCCGCATGGCCAGGATCGGGCACGGCCGGCGCCGATACGGTCGAGATACCGGTCTCCAGAGCAGCGAGAGGACGCCCATGACGCAATCAGTGGTCACCGCCGACGGCCTGACCGACGCCCTGAACGACCTGGTGGACCGGGTGCACGGCGCCGAGTTCGCGGTCGTGCTCTCGCCCGACGGGCTGTTGCTCGGCGCCAGCCGGGACGTCGACACCGTCCTCGCCAACCAGCTGTCGAGCCTGGTCGCCGGCCTGGAGGCCCTCGGCGCGGCCGCCACCCGGGTCTGCGTCGGCGGGGCGCTGCGGCAGATCGTCGTCCAGATGTCCCGGGCGTTCCTCTTCGTGGCCACCACCCGCAACGGCGCCATCCTCACGGTCCGGATCGGCGCCGAGGCCGAGGTCGGCGACATGGCGTACGAGGTGGCGCTCTTCGTGGGTCAGGCCGAGCGGCACCTGCCGGTGTTCCTCGAGCCGGCCTCCACGGCGACGGGCGGGGAGACCGGTGCAGCCGACGGGCGCCGCTGACGAGGCGTGGTACGACGACGACGCCGGGCCGGTGGTCCGGCCGTACACCATGACCGGGGGACGCGCGGCGCCCGACCGGGGCCGGTTCGACCTGATCACGCTGGTCGTCGCCCGGGGGCCGGCGCCCGCGGCCGGCCGCCTCTTCCCGGAGCAGGCGGCGATCCTCGAGATGTGCCGGCAGCCGCTGTCGGTCGCGGAGATCGGCGCGGATCTGGACCTGCCGGTCGGCACCGTGCGCGTGCTCCTCGGCGACCTGCTGGCGGCCAACCTCATCGAGACGCACGAGCCGCCGACACCCGCCGAACTGCCGTCCGAGGAACTGCTCCAGGAACTGCTCGCCGGGCTCCGCGCGCTGTGAGCCGACGACCCGGCGGGACGGCGCCACCGCCGCGACGGCCGGGTCGGAGAGTCTGAAGGGGGAAGGAAGGCAGTGCCGGCATCACCGCCACCGCCACGACGGACCGTGGCGATCATCGTGCTCGACCGGATCGTGGCGCTCGCCGGGTCGCTCCGGCGTACGCTCACCGGCCCGGCGTCACGGGTCACCCGGATCGCCGTCCTCGCCTCGCTGGCGGTGCTGGTCGCCACCGCCGTTCCGGTCGTCCTCGTGCTGCGGACGCCGGAACGCCTGGCGCCGATGGCCCTCGACCCACCGCCCGACCCTCTCGTGCCGACGCCACCCGAGCCCGGCACGCCCGGCGCCGAGGCCCGCCCGGCCGGGTCGAGCCGGCCGGCGCCCGGCCACCCGACCGGCACCGGCGTCCCGACCAGCGCCGCGTCGCCGTCGGCCAGCACGGCGAGCCCGTCGACGGCGGCACCCGTGCCACTGCGCGCCGCGTTCGCCGTCGAGGAGAGCGCCCTGCTCGGCTACGGTGCGGCGGTCACCATCACCAACCCGGGGCCCGAGCGCGTGCCGGCGTGGACGCTCGTCGTCACGCTGCCCCGGGGATCCCTCCGGGTCACGGAGGTGACCGGAGCACGCGCCACCCAGGACGGCGCCACCTGGACCTTCGTGCCGGACGGCAGCGGCCCGGTGCCCGGCGGCGGCTCGGTCCGGGTGACGTTCCGGGTGGCCGGCGCGCCGATCAGTTCCACGCCGACCGCCTGCACCATCGACGGCGTGGCCTGCACGGGCCTGCCCGGCTGACCCGCGCCGGGGGTCAGTTCCGCCGGGCCGCGGGCACGGCGCAGGCCGCGGTGCCGCCGGGCATCCGGTGGCGGTTGCGCGCCACCCAGCGGTACGCGGGCCAGGCGACGGCGCGCACGGGCGGGAAGCGCAGCCCCGCGCCGGCCACCCGCCAGAGCGCCCCGCTGTCGCCGAGCAGGCGGGCGATGGCGTCCGGCCCGGCGGCGCGTACGCCGTCCACGCCGACCCACTGCACGGCCTGCTCGCACTCGGCCTCGGTGAGCCCCAACGCGGCCAGGTCGGCGAACTGCCACGGCACCACCCGCGCCGAGGTGGGGATGTGCCGCTCGATGAACTCGGCGCAGCGGGTGCAGAACGCGCAGTCCCCGTCGTAGACGAACGTCGACCTCTCCATGCCTCCATCCTCCACCCGCCTGCCGACGGTGGGCCCGCGAGGTGGCGGGCGACACGGCGAGCCGCCTTGCGCACTGCTCGTACGTATGTTCGAATAGTGGCCATGCGCTGGGACAACCTCGCCGCTCCCCCGGCCGAGGGGGCTCCCGAGCGGGCAGCGCCAGCGACGCCACCCCTGCCGCTGGCGCTGCCCGGCGCGACCGTCCGCACCTTCGACACCCCCGGCTTCGCGGGGATGACGTTCTACGAGGTGCAGGCAAAGTCGATCATCAACCGGGTGCCGGGCGCCTCGCGCGTCCCCTTCGAGTGGACGATCAACCCGTACCGGGGTTGCAGCCACGCGTGTGTGTACTGCTTCGCCCGCAAGACCCACACCTACCTCGACCTCGACGCCGGGGCGGACTTCGACCGGAAGGTGATCGTCAAGGTCAACGCGGGCGAGCTGGTCCGCCGCGAGCTGGCCGCGCCGCGGTGGCGGGGCGCCCACATCGCCATGGGCACGAACGTCGACTGCTACCAGCGCGCCGAGGGGCGCTACCAGCTCATGCCGCAGATCATCGCGGCGCTGCGGGACTTCGCCAACCCGTTCTCGATCCTCACCAAGGGCACCCTGATCCTGCGGGACCTTCCGCTGCTGCGGCAGGCCGCCGAGGTCACCCGGGTCGGTGTCTCCTACTCGGTGGGCTTCGTCGACGAGCGGCTCTGGCGGGCCGTCGAGCCGGGCACGCCGAGCCCCCGGCGCCGGTTGGACGCCGTACGGGCGCTCACCGACGCGGGCTTCGCCGTCGGCGTGCTCATGGCGCCGATCCTCCCCGGGCTCACCGACGACGACGAGTCGATCGACGCCACGGTGGCCGCGATCGCGGCGGCCGGGGCGACCAGCGTGACCCCGTTGGCGCTGCATCTGCGACCGGGTGCCCGGGAGTGGTACGCGCGCTGGCTGGGTCGCGAGTTCCCGCACCTGGTCCCCCGCTACCGGGAGCTGTACCGGGCGGGCTCCTACGCGCCACAGGCGTACCAGCGGGAACTGACGGCCCGGGTGCGGATCGCGGCCCGCCGGCACGGCCTGCACCGGGGCGAGCGGGGCGAGAACCGGAGCCTTCCGGAGCCACCGCCCCCGGCCGCCGAGCAGCTCACCCTGCTCTGACCGGTTTCGGGCGCAGGCGCGCGCTGACCCGTCCCGGGCGGAGGCGCGCGCCCGGAGCTACAGTCGCCGGGTGCGCAGCGCTCAGCAGATCCTCGCCGACTCCGCCGTGATCGCCGTCGTGGGTGCCTCCCGCGACCCGAACAAGCCGGCACACAGTGTGCCGTTGCAGATGCAGCGGCACGGCTGGCGGATCATCCCGGTCAACCCCAGCGCCGACGAGCTGTTCGGTGAGCCGGTCTACCGGTCCCTCGCCGACATCCCGCACCCCGTCGACCTGGTGAACGTGTTCCGGCCCGCCGAGGACGCCGTCGACGTGGTCCGGCAGGCCGTGGCCATCGGCGCTCCGGCCGTGTGGCTCCAGCTCGGCATCGTGTCGGCCGAGGCGCGGCGGATCGCCACCGAGGCGGGCATCGACTACGTCGAGGACCGCTGCCTGGCCGTGGAACGCGCCGTCGGCAGCCTGACCCGGTTGGGCTGAATCCGCCTCGACCCGGCGGTCCGTGTCCGGCATGATCGCCGGATGCCCGTACCGCCCGTCACCCTCCTGCGCTGGCAGTTCGACCTGACCTGGTCGCTGTTCGACTACCACCTGGCCCGGCTCGAACCGGCGGACTTCCGGTGGGAACCGGCGGCCGTCTGCTGGACGGTGCGCCCGGATGCCGACGGCGGGTGGACGCCCGACTGGGCCGACGTGGAGCCCGACCCGGTCCCGGTGCCCACGATCGCCTGGCTCACCTGGCACATGGGCTGGTGGTGGTCCGTGGCCCTCGACCACCTGCGCGGACGGCCCGCACGGCGGCGGGAGGACGTGCGCTGGCCCGGGCCGGGCGAGGCGACGATCGCGTGGTTGCGCGACCTGCGCGCCCAGTGGCTCACCGCCCTCGACGACCTCACCGACGCCGACCTGGACGCCACGGTCGCGTTCCCCTGGCCGCCGGAGGCCGGGCACACCGTCACGCACCTGATCGGCTGGGTCAACGCGGAGTTGATGAAGAACGTGGCCGAGATCGGTCAGCTGCGGCTGCTGCGGCAGTGACGGGGCCCGGCCACGGCCCGCGATGGCGCCGTCCGCCCGCGACTCAGAGCTTGTACTCCTTCAGCAGGCCCCGCGAGATGATCGTCTTCTGGATCTCCGAGGTGCCCTCGCCGATGAGCAGGAACGGCGCCTCCCGCATCAGCCGCTCGATCTCGTACTCCTTCGAGTAGCCGTAACCGCCGTGGATGCGGAACGCCTCCTGCACCACCTCGGCGCAGTACTCCGAGGCGAGCAGCTTGGCCATGCCGGCCTCGACGTCGTTGCGCTGGCCGGCGTCCTTCAGCCGGGCGGCGTTGACCATGAGGGCGTGCGCGGCCTCAATCTTCGTACCCATCTCGGCGAGCTTGAACGCGACGGCCTGGTGCTTCGCGAGGGGCTGGCCGAAGGTGCGGCGCTGCTGGGCGTACGCGACGGCGAGCTCGAAGGCGCGGATGGAGATGCCGCAGGCGCGGGCGGCCACGTTGACCCGCCCCACCTCGATGCCGTCCATCATCTGGTAGAAGCCCCGGCCGACCCTCTCCTCGCCGCCGAGCACTGCCGTGGCGGGCACGCGGACCCCATCGAGCACCATCTCGGTGGTCTCGACGCCCTTGTAGCCCATCTTGTCGATCCGGCCGGGGATGGTGAGGCCAGGCGCCGTCTCGCCGAAGCCGGGCTCCTTCTCCAGCAGGAACGTGCTCATGTTGCCGTAGACGGAGTCGGCGCCGGTGTCGGTCTTCACGAGGGTGGCCACCACCGACGAGTAGGCGCCGTTGGTGAGCCACATCTTCTGGCCGTCGAGCACGAAGTGGTCGCCGTCGCGGACCGCCTTCGACTTGATGGCGGCGACGTCGGAACCGCACTCCGGTTCGGACATGGAGAACGCGCCCCGCACCTCGCCGGTGGCCATCCGCGGCAGGAGTCGGCTCTTCTGCTCGGCGGAGCCGTGCTGCGAGATCAGGTACGCCACGATGAAGTGGGTGTTGACGATGCCGGAGATCGACATCCAGCCGCGGGACAGTTCCTCGACCACGAGGGCGTACGTCAGCAGCGACTCGCCGAGCCCGCCGTACTCCTCGGCGATGGTGAGGCCGAAGAGCCCCATCTCGCGCATCCCGTCGATGATGTCGGTCGGGTACTCGTCGGCGTGCTCCAGCCGCTGCGCGTGCGGGATGATCTCCTTGTCGGCGAACTCCCGGACGGTCTCCAGGATCGACCGCTGCACATCGGTCAGGCCGGGCGTCTGGGCGAGTCGAGCCATGTCAGCCTCCGGGGATCGGCGCATTACTCATGGGTAACTGAACGCTCGGTCAGTATCGGTCTCCCGGGCAGCGCCGCCAAGGTGACCAGTCCACACAACCGCTGTGAAAAGGTTCACCGCTGCGGGTAGCGTCCGGCAAGAGAGCCCCGGCGCCGGCAGGAGGAGGAGACCGTGACGAACCCGCCGTCCGACCCGTCGGAGCCGTCCGGTCGCGAGCAGCCTCCGTCGCCGTACGAGAGGCCGGGCGAACAGCCCCCGTCGCCGTACGCCTCGCCCGGCGATCAGCCGCCGTACCAGCCGCCGGGGGAACAACCGCCGTCGCCGTACGAGCCGCCGGCGGAACGGTCGCCGTACGCGCCGCCGCCGGACCGGTCTCCGTTCGGCCCGCCGCCCGAGCCGTCACCGCCCGAGCCGGACCAGCCGCCCCGCCCGCCGGCGCCGGACCAGCCACCGTTCGGGCAGCCGGGTGGCTACCCGCCCGGTCCGCAGTGGGGCCACCAGCCGCCGTACGCCCCGCAGGTGCCCTACGGCCAGTACGGCCCGCCACCAACCGGGCCGGTGCGCACCAACGTGCTGGCCATCCTGTCGCTGATCTTCGCGTTCGTGTTCGCTCCGGCCGGCATCGTCCTGGGCCACCTGGCGAAGCGCCAGCTGCGCACCAGCGGGGAGGAGGGCGACCAGCTCGCCACGTGGGGGCTCATCCTCAGCTACGTCTTCACGGCGCTGGGGCTGCTGGCCTGCTGCGGCTGGATCGCCGTGGTGCTCCTCGCCAACGCCGACGGGGGCGGCACCTACTGACCGGGCCGCTCAGCGGAACTGGGCCTCCCGGACGCTGTTGCCGCCGTCGACCACGAGCATCTGTCCGGTGATGTACGAGGCGGCCGGCGAGCAGAGGAACGCGATGGCCGCCGCCACCTCGTCGGGTGTGCCCGGCCGCCCCACGGGCGTGCCGAGGCCCTGCTTGATCTCGGCCATCGTGGACGCCGCCGTGTAGATGGTGCCGGGCGCCACCGCGTTGACGGTCACCCCGTCGGCGATCGCCTCCATGGCGAGCGCCCGGGTGAGCCCGACGACGCCCGCCTTCGCCGCCGCGTACGCCGCCTCGGTGGGCAGGGCGTTGACCGGCCCGGCGGTGGCCGCCAGGTTGACGATCCGCCCCCAGCCCCGTTCGGCCATCCCGCCGATGAACGCGCGGCTGCACAGGAACGCGGTGGTCAGGTTCCGGTCGATCTCCCCGCGCCACTCGTCGTAGCTGAGCTGCGCGACGGGGCGGAGCACCTCCGGGCTGGCCCGGCTCGCGAGGCCCGCGTTGTTGACCAGCACCTCGACGTCGCCGAGCTGCTCGGTGACCGCGTCGGCCAGCGCGCCCACCTCGGACTCGTCGGTGAGGTCCGCGACGAAGCCCGTGACGCCCAGTTCGCTCGCGCGCTCGTGGATGCGCCGGGTGGTGGACACGATGGCCACCCGGGCGCCGAGGTCGGCGAGGCGCCGGGCCGTCGCGTATCCGATGCCGTCCGGGCTGCCCGCCCCGGTGACCAGCGCCACCCGGCCGTCGAGCCGCATGGTGACCGGCTCGGGAAGCGCGGCCGGGTCGTCCTGACCGGCCAGAGTGGTCGGCGCGGCGGCACGGCTGCGCCGCGCGAGGCCCGGACGCGTCGCGTCCCGCCTCGGTCGGCTGCCGGAGCGGTCCGCGGCGCGCGCGTCGATTGCCATGACTGGGATCCTGCCCGTTCCGGCCGGTCCGGGCAACGCGGCACCCGGGCGCGGGGTCATCGGTTTGTCGTGGCCTGGCTACCCTGACGGCACCCGCACGCACTGGAGAGAAGAGCGCATGACCTATCCCCCACCCTCCGGCGGCTGGAACGATCCGGCGTGGTCCGGCCAGCAGCCGGGTCAGCCGACGAGCCCGCCGGCCGACCCGACGCTGCCGATGAGCGGTCCGCCGGTCCCCAGCCAGCCGGGCCCGGCCGACCCGTACGCGCCGATCGACCCGTACGCCGCCGGCAAGTACCCGTCCGCGGCCCCGTACCCGCCGTCCGGTCACCCGGGCTACCCGGGCTACCCGGGCTACGGCTACCCGCCCGCGCCGACGACCAATGGGATGGCGGTCGCCGCGATGGTCGTCGGCATCACCGGCATCATGGGCCTCTGCGGCTACGGGATCGGCGGCATCATCGGTGTCGTCGGCGCGATCCTCGGCCACATCGCGAAGCGGCAGATCCGCGAGCGCGGCGAGAGCGGCGAGGGCATGGCCACGGCCGGCATCGTCATGGGCTGGATCTCGACGGCCATCGCGCTGCTCGCCGCGGCCGTCATCATCATCGCGATCATCTACGCGGCGAACCAGCCCACCTGAGCCGGGCCACGGTCGTGCCGTCCGGGCGTCCCGGACGGCACGACCGGCGGTCACCGCGCGGGCGGGGTGAAGGAGGACGTCCTCGTCATCCCGGCGGCCCGCCCCTTGGCCGCGACGACGAGGGCCATCTTCCGGGACGCCTCGTCGATCATCTCGTCGCCGAGCATCACGGCGCCGAGCTTGCCGCCGGCCTCCGAGGTGTAGTGCTCGTACGCGTCGAGGATCAGCTCGGCGTGGTCGTAGTCGGCCTGCGTCGGCGAGTAGACCTCGTTCGCCGCCTCGATCTGGCCCGGGTGCAGCACCCACTTGCCGTCGAACCCGAGCGCGGCCGAGCGCCGGGCCACCTCACGGAACCCGTCGACGTCCCGGATCTGCAGGAACGGGCCGTCGATGGCCTGCTTGTCGTGCATCCGGGCGGCCATGAGGATCCGCATCAGGATGTAGTGGTACGGGTCGCCGGGGTAGTCCGGGATCAGGGCGCCGACGACCATCGACTTCATGTTGATCGAGGCCATGAAGTCGGCCGGGCCGAAGATGATCGTCTCCACGCGGGGCGAGGCGGCGGCGATCTCGTCCACGTTGACCAGACCGGCGGCGTTCTCGATCTGGGCCTCGATGCCGATGCGGCCCACCTCGAGACCCAGCGTCTTCTCCAACTGGGTGAGGGTCAGGTCCAGCCACTGCACCTGGGCGGCGTTCTGCACCTTCGGCAGCATGATGCAGTCCAGGTTGGCGCCCGCGCCCTCGACCACGTCGATCACGTCCCGGTAGGTCCACGGCGTGGTCAGGTCGTTGACGCGTACGACCCGGGTCTTGCCGGCCCAGTCGCCCTCGTTGAGCGCGGCCACGATGTTCTTGCGGGCGTCCGGCTTGGCCAGCGGCGCCACTGCGTCCTCGAGGTCGAGGAAGACCTGGTCGGCGGGGAGGCCCTGGGCCTTGCCGAGCATCTTGACGCTGGAACCGGGTACCGCGAGGCAGGACCGGCGGGGGCGACCGACAGCGGCCATGGATGCGCTCCTTCCAGCGTCCGGCGGGCACGCCGACGCCAGCGATCAGACTGAGACTTAACGATCCCAAAGGGTGTTACGCCACGGTAACCTCGCGCCATGACCGGGGTGAATGGAGCTGTGGAAGATCTCACTGGGCGTCGCCTGGTCGTGGTGACGGGCGCCAGCTCGGGCATCGGCCTGGCGGCCGCCGTCGACCTGGCGTGCCGGGGTGACCAGGTGGTACTGGTCGGCCGGGACCCGGCCCGCCTCCAGGCCGCCGGGGACCGCGTCCGCGAGGCGGCCGGTGAGCGGCCGGAGCTGTTCCGCGCCGACTTCGCCGTCCTCGACGACGTACGCCGCCTCGCCGAGAAGCTGCGGGCCGCGTACGACCGGATCGACGTGCTGGTCAACAACGCCGGCGCGATCGTGCTCCAGCCGATCACCACGGTCGACGGGTTCGAGCTGTCCATCCAGGCGAACCACCTGGCGCCGTTCCTGCTCAGCAACCTCCTGCGGGACCGGATCGGGCGGATGGTGGTGACCGCCTCCGGCGCGCACCGCAGCGGGATCCTCGACCCGGACGACCTCAACCGCCCGCTGCGCCGCTACCGGGCGATGACCGCGTACGGCACCAGCAAGCAGGCCAACATCCTCTTCACCGCCGAGGCGGCGCGGCGCTGGCCGGAGGTCCCCGCCCACTGCTTCCACCCTGGCGTGGTGCGGACCCGGTTCGGCAACGAGAGCCGGCTCGTGGCCGTCGGCATGCGGCTGCTGCCGTTCCGCAGCCCCGAGAAGGGCGCGGAGACGCTGGTCTGGCTGGTCAACTCCGACCCGGCGCGGCTGGTCGACGGCGGCTACTACCACGACCGGCGGCTGCGCCGGCCGCTGCGCAAGGCGGCCGACCCGCGGCTCGCCGCCCGCCTCTGGACGGCGAGCGCCAAGGCCGTCGGCATCGGCGAGTAGGGCGGGGCGCCGGTCCGCCGGCCGCCGCCCCGACGGACGCCGGCCCGATCGGCCGCCGAACCCCACCGGTGCCGCCTGGCCGCCGTCCCGGCCCGGTGACGCCTACTCGGCGAGGTGCACGGGCAGGCTCGTCACCACCACGCCGGGCAGGGCCTGCAGGGCCCGCCGCAGCCGCTTCTCGGCCCGGCTGTGCAGCGGCACGTGCCAGTGGCGGCGGACCACCACCTCGGGCACCACCACGGTGAGCAGCACGTCGGGCCGGGCGGCGTGCAGCGCCTCCAGGTAGTGCGCGAGCGGCCCGATCACCGCCCGGTACGGCGACACGATCGTCTCCAGCCGCACGTGGTCACCCCACGCCTCCCACTGCTCGCGGAACCGGTCCGCCTCGGTGTCCTCGGGCGCGATGTGCACGGCGAGGGTCGGCTGGCCCAGCGAGGCCGCGTACGCCAGCGCCCGCAGCGACGCCCGGTTCAGCCGGGCGACCGGCACCACGACGAGGTGGCGTACCTGTTGCGGAAGCTCCTGGGACTCGGCCAGCGCGCCCTCCTCGGGCGCCCCGGGCAGCGGCGCGGGGACCTGGCCCCGGCCGTTCGGCGCGGGGTGCAGGGCCAGCAACCGGCCCAGCCTGCGGTAGTGACGGTGGATGGCCAGCGAGAGCAGGACGAGCAGCGGCACGGCGATCACCACCACCCACGCCCCCTCGGTGAACTTGGTGAACGCGGCGGTGACCAGCACCAGGCCGGAGAGGACGGCGCCGAGCGCGTTGATCCCGACCCGCCGGCGCCAGCCCCGGGACCGCTCGCGCCGCCAGTGCACCACCATGCCGACCTGCGAGAGGGTGAACGCGAGGAACACCCCGACCGCGTAGAGGGGGATCAACGCCTGGGTCCGGCCTCCGAACGCGACGAACACCGTCCCCGCGGCGACGGCGAGCGCCACGAGTCCGTCGGTGAACGCCAGACGGTCCCCCATGTGCAGGAACCGGCGCGGCGCGTGCCCGGCCCGGGCCATGAAGAACAGCAGCCGCGGGAACCCGTTGAACGCGGTGTTGGCGGCCAGCAGCAGGATCAGGGCGGTGGCCGCCTGCACCAGCGCGTACCAGGGACCGGTGGGGAACGTGACCCGGGCCAGCTGCGACAGCAGCGTGGCCTCCGGCTTCGGCGCGAGCCCGTCGAGGTGGATCAGCACGGTCAGCCCGACGAAGAGCACCACGAGCATCCCGACCATCCAGCTCAACGTGGTGCGGGCGTTGCGCCACTCGGGCGGACGGAACGCCGGGACCGCGTTCGACACCGCCTCGATGCCGGTCATCGACACCGCACCGGAGGCGAAGGCGCGCAGCACCAGCAGCAGCCCCAGCCCCTCGACGGCGGGCACGGCCGGCGCGGGCACCGGTTCGAAGCCCCGCGCGCCGGCCCGCGCGTAGCCGACCAGCAGCACCGCGAGCAGCGCGAGGATGAAGGCGTACGTGGGCCAGACGAACAGGTTGCCGGCCGCGCGGACGCCCCGGAGGTTGCCGGCGAGCAGCACCGCGATGGTGAGCACCCCGAGCGGTACGGCGAACCGGGCCAGTCCGGGCATCGCCGAGGTGACCGCGTGGACCCCGGCCGCCACCGACACCGCCACGGTGAGCACGTAGTCGACCAACAGTCCGGCCGCGGCCGCGAGCCCCGGACGGGCGCCGAGGTTGTCGGTGGCCACGACGTACGAGCCGGCGCCCTGCGGGTAGGCCACCACGGTCTGCCGGTAGGACAGGCCCACGGCCACCATGAGCACGGCCAGCAGGGCGGCGAGCGGCAGCGACAGCCCGAGGGCGCCGCCGCCCGCGAGCACCAGCACCGCGAGCATCGCCTCCGGCCCGTACGCCACCGAGCTGAGCAGGTCGGAGGAGAGCACCGGGAGGGCGACGAGCTTGCGCATCCGCTCGTAGAGCACCGCGGCGCTGGTCAGGGGCGGCCCGAGCAGGGCGTGCCGGGAGCGGGTCAGCGCGCGGCCGGTCCGCGTACGCGGGGTGTTCGCCGGTTCGGTCGCCACCAGCTCGCCCGGTTCGCCGGCGGTGAACATGCTGATCGGGGCGAGCCGGCCGAAGCGACCCGGTACGGGCTCGGCGTGGTTCCGGTCGAGCGTGGGGTCGAGCGGCACCTGCTCCGGCCCGGGCGGGTGGGCGCCGGCCCGCCACTGCTCGCCGATGCGGCGCAGCGCACCCAGTTCCTGCTCGTCGAGGGGCGGGAACTCGGCCGAGGGCGTGACCACCGTTCCCGGCCGTCCCTCGCCCTGCTCGCGTCCGCCGCCCCGCCGCCGCATGCCCGTCCTTCCTCACGCACCCCTTCCCGCACTGTCACGGAAAGCGGCCCGCTCGGTGGCCGAATGGCGACTCTTCGGCGAAAGTGCCCGTGCCTCACCGCCCGTCGGGCAGCGGGGCCGCGTCGGCGGGGACGGGCACCGGCTCGGTACGGCGACCGGCCCGCGCGCCGGTGAGCACCACCACGACGACCCCGGCGAGCAGCAGCGCCAGGCCGGGCAGGGCGGCCGGCCGGGGCAGCTGGCCGAGCCACACCCAGCCGATGAGGGCCGCGCCCGGGGCCTCCAGCAGGACGAGCACGCTCACCGTGGTCGCGGAGATCCGGCGCAGCGCGTAGTTGAACATCGAGTGCCCGAGGAGCTGGGCGCCCGCCACGAGGGCGAGGATGGCCAGCCAGGTGCGGCCGTCGAAGCCGGCGAGCCGCACCCCGCCGGCCAGGCAGACCACCAGCAGGACCAGCGCGCAGACGCCGTAGCAGATCGTCGTGTACGTGGTGGTGCTGATGGTCGCCCGGGCCCGCTCCCCGAAGGCGGTGTAGACGGCCGCGAACATGCCGCCCGCCACGGCGAGCAGGTCACCGGCGAAGGCCCGGCCCGACGCCGCGAAGTCGGCGCCCGTCGCGAGCACCGCGCCGGAGACCGCCACGGCGATGCCGGCCCAGACTGCCACCGGCAGCCGCCGCCCCTGGGCACGGGCGATCAGCCCCTGCCAGACCGGCTGGGTGGCCCCGAGGGCGGTCGCCGCCGCGACCGAGGTGAGCTGGGCGCTCGGCATCCAGGTGGCGAAGTGGGCGGCCAGCGCGACGCCGGAGAGTACGCAGTACCAGCCCTCGCGCCGGCCCGCACCCACCGTGAGCGCCCGCAGCTCCCCGCGCCGCCGGGCCGCCGAGAACGGGCCGAGCAGGGCGACCGAGAGCAGGTTGCGCCAGAACGCGACGGCCAGGGCGGGTGCGGCCGCGAAGGCGATCAGCGGCGCGGAGGACGAGACGGCGACCACGGCGAGGGCGACGGCTCCCGTGGTCAGCGGGTCGAGCGCCGGGCGGTGCGGAGGTGGGGACACGGAGAGCAATCCTCACACGCCACCGGGCCACCACGGAGGGTCAGCGTTCGGTTACGATCACGCGGTCCGCGCCGGCGAACCCCTCACGCCCGGAGGCGCTTTCCCATGCCCAGGTTCCAGGCGGTGCTCTTCGACTTCTTCGGCACGCTGACCCGGTCTGTCCAACGCGGCGCGGGCCATCGGGACACCGCCCGGCTGCTGGGCTGCCCCAGCGACACGTTCACCGCCGTGCTCGACCGCACGTTCTACCAGCGCGCCACCGGCCGGCTGGGCAACGCCGAGGCGACCCTGCGCTGGGTCTGCGCGCAGGCGGGCGTGGACCCGCCGGACGGGGCGGTGCGCGCGGCCGTCGCCTCCCGCCACCGCGCCGTACGCGCGGACACCCGGCTGCGGCCCGACGCCGTGTCGACGCTGGCCACGCTGCGCCATCGCGGACTGCGTACCGGCGTGATCAGCGACTGCACCCACGAGCTGCCGGCCTTCCTGCCGGACCTCGCCATCGCCCCACTGCTCGACGTGCGGATCTTCTCGGTGCAGGTGGGGCGCTGCAAACCGGACCCGGCGCTGTACCTCACGGCGTGCCGGCGGCTCGGACTCGCCCCGGAGGACTGCCTCTACGTCGGCGACGGCGGCAGTCAGGAGCTGACCGGCGCCGAGCGGGCCGGGATGCGCGCCGCCCGGCTGGCCGCACCCGATCTCACCGAGCACATGGTCTTCAACGCCGACCTCGGCTGGAACGGCCCCGTGCTCGGTTCGCTGAGCGAGGTGCTCGACCTGGTCGACGCCGAGGTCACCGTGGCCCGACCGCTGCCGGCCTGAGGCGAGGGTCCGCCGCCCGGGGCGTCACGTGCGGCCGCCGCCGGTCAGCGCCGGCGGACCCGGTGCAGACGGAACGGTCGGCGGGTCGGCCGGGCCGCCGGCGTGTCCCGGGGCGCCTCGGCCAGGGAGCCGCTGGGCAGGGCGTCGCCGGTGACCGGCTCGCCGGCGGGCGTCAGCCGGTTGAGCGCGCACCCGTCGTCCGCCCAACGCCGCACCAGCTCCGTGGCCGGGCCGGGCGCGTTCAGCCGCTTCGCCGCGACCAGCGGCGCGACGGTCTCCCACTCCTCGGTGCCCGGCCGGACCCGGCTCACCCGGGCCGGCCAGGTCACGATCCGGCCGCCGTGGTCGCCGCGCATGGTCACCTGCGCCTCGTCGGCGTCCGCGAGCCCCGGCGCGGTCTGCTCCCCCGGGCCGCTCACCACGAGCAGCGAACCCTCCAGGGTGGCGCACCAGAGCGCCCGCGCGGGCCCGCCCGCGACGCTCACCCAGGCCACCGCGGCCTTCTTGATCACCTCGTCGACCAGGGGCGTGCCGAGCCGCCCGTCATCGTCCGTCACAGGGGCATCCTCCCCCACCGGCCCGGGTCGCGTCAGCGTCGGCGTACGTGCTCAGCCCACGAACGGGGGCACCATGATCTCGCCCCGGGCCACCGGCACGACCTGGCCCGCCACCGTGGCTCCCACGGCCGTGCCGTTCGCCGCCGTGACCGTGCAGGCCAGCGAGGACGGGCGGTTGATCTCGATGCCCTGCCGGACGGTGTAGGTGGAGCGGCCGTCGGCGGGCAGCAGGCCGCTGGCCACCAGCCACACGCCGAGACCGAGCGCGGCCGAGCCGGTCGCCGGGTCCTCCGGCACGCCGAGCCCGGGCACGAAGACCCGGCTGTGCGCGGTTTGGGTCTCCGCGTCCCAGGAGAAGACGCTCACATGATCCACGCCGTACCGCTGCGCGGCCGCCGCGTCCACCCGGGCCCGCGCCACGGCGTCCGGGCGCAGCGGGAGGTACGGGAACTCCAACCCGCAACCGGCCACCCGGGGCGCCGGGCCGGCGTGGTCGGCGGGCGCCAGCCCGACGATCTCCAGCAGGGGCTCCGGGTCCAGCTCGGGCCCCAGGGTCGGCACCGCCCCCGTGAGCGTCGCGCCGGTCGCGGTGACCTCGATGGGCAGCAGGCCGGCCCGGCACTCCTGGGTGACCTGGCCCGGGCCGAACATGCCCCGCCGGCTCGCGACGACCGCCGCCCCGACGCTCGGGTGGCCGGCGAACGGCAACTCCTCCACCGGGGTGAAGATGCGGGCCCGGTAGGTCGCCCCGGCCTGGGTGGGTGGCAGGACGAACACCGTCTCGGAGAGGTTGAACTCCAGCGCCAGTGCCTGCATCTGCTCGGTGGCCAGGGTTTCGGCACCGAACACCACGGCCAGGGGGTTGCCGGCGAACGGGCGGTCGGTGAAGACGTCCACGATCTCGTAGGCCAAGGTCGACATGCTGATAAACACTAGGCGCTTAGGCTGGTGGCCGTGACAACCCCGACCCGGGTATACATCGCCCGGCTCGCCGGAGTCGCCGTCTTCGATCCGAACGGTGACCAGGTGGGTCGCGTCCGCGACGCGGTGGCCCGGCTCCGGCCGACCCAGCGACCGCCGGAGGTGGTGGGGCTGGTCGCCGAGATGCCGATGCGCCGGCGCATCTTCCTCTCCATCAACCGGATCACCTCCATCGACGCGGACGCCGTGGTGCTCGGCACCGGCACGCTCAACCTGCGCCGCTTCGAGAAGCGCCCGAACGAGCTGCTCGTGCTCCAGGAGCTGCTGGACCGGCGGGTGCAGGTCGACCCGGGCGGCCAGTCCGGGACGGTGGTGGACGTGGCCATGGAGTGCAGCCGGGGCGGCGAGTGGTCGCTCACCCGGGTCGCGGTCCGCGAGCAGACCGGCCGGCTCACCCGCCGCGGCCACCTGCACCAGGTCGAGTGGGAACGCGTACGCGGACTGAGCGGCGTCGCGGACACCCGTGGCACGGCCAACCTGCTCGCCGTGCTGGAGGACATGCGCCCGGCCGACCTCGCCAACGCCCTCCAGGACCTGCCCGACGCCCGGCGCAACGAGGTCGCCGCGGCGCTCGACGACGAGCGGCTCGCCGACGTGCTCAGCGAGCTTCCCGAGCACGACCAGGTGGAGATCCTCGCCGCGCTGGACCGGGAGCGCGCCGCCGACGTGCTGGAGGAGATGGACCCGGACGACGCCGCCGACCTGCTCAGCGAGCTGCCGCCGCCCGAGCAGGACGTGCTGCTCGACCTCATGCAGCCCGACGAGGCCGACCCGGTACGGCAGCTGCTCAAGTACAGCCCGGGCACCGCCGGCAGCGTCATGACCTCCGAACCGGTCATCCTGCCGCCGGACGCCACCGTGGCCGAGGCGCTGGCGCGTATCCGCGAGCCCCAGCTCTCGCCCGCGGTGGCCGCGCAGGTCTTCGTGACCCGGGCGCCGATGACCACCCCCACCGGGCGCTACCTCGGCATGGTGCACTTCCAGCGGCTGCTCCGCGAGCCGCCGGCCGACCTGCTCGGCGGTGTGGTGGTCAACGACATCGACCCGTTGCGGCCCACCACGCCGCTGCCGGAGATCACCCGCCGGATGGCCACGTACGACCTGGTCGCCATGCCGGTCATCGACCGGAACAACCGGCTCGTGGGTGCCGTGACCGTCGACGACGTGCTGGACCACTCGCTGCCGCGGGACTGGCGGGACCGGGACGCGGTCGCCGCCCCGACGAGCTTCGAGGCGCCGGGCGGCACGGATGGCTGAGCAGCGGCGGGTGGAACGGCTGGACCAGCCGCGCGAGCCCCGCGCCGTCAAGCTGCCCCGTTTCGACCCGGAGGCGTTCGGCCGGTGGTCCGAGGGGATCGCCCGGAGCATGGGCACCGCCAACTTCATCGTCTACATGACGGCGGTGATCGGCATCTGGTTCGGCTGGAACACCCTGGCCCCGCCCAGCCTGCGGTTCGACCCGTACACCTTCACCTTCCTCACCCTCGTGCTGTCCCTGCAGGCCAGCTACGCGGCACCGCTGATCCTGCTGGCGCAGAACCGGCAGGCCGACCGGGACCGCCTCGCGATGGAGGAGGACCGCCGGCGGGCGACCATGCAGAAGGCGGACACGGAGTACCTGTCCCGGGAGATCGCCGCCCTGCGTATCGCCATGGGCGAGATGGCGACGCGGGACTTCATCCGCGGCGAGCTGGCCCGGCTCGCGGAGGAGCTGGACGAGGCGAGCCAGCGCCGGCAGCGGCTCGAACGACGGCAGCAGGAGAGGGCCACGCCCGGGACGGCGGACCAGGAGGGGCTGGACGAGCCTCGGGACGAGGTGGACGGCGACTTCGCGCGCGACGGCCGGCCCGCGACCCCGCGCCGCACGGAGGGCTGAACCGCCCGGGAACACTTGAACGCCGCGCGCCTCAAGGGGCCAGGCGAGCGGCGTTCGTCTCGATCGTCCCACTTCGCCGGGTGGTCGTCCAGCCCCCGTCCGGTCGCCGTCCGGTGGCCGTCGGGGGCCATCGACTCGCTCACACCGGCCCCCGCTGACGCGGTCGCGGATCGCCTCCGACGTAGCATTGCGGGCATGTCAGCACCCGCCAGCACCGTCGAGGACGCGATCCAGGCCGCCCTGGCCACGGTCAACGACCCGGAGATCCGCCGGCCCATCACCGAGCTGGACATGGTCCGCTCCGCCGTGATCGGCCCGGACGGCGTGGTACGGGTCGAACTGCTGCTCACCGTCGCCGGCTGTCCCCTGCGCGACAAGCTGCGGGCGGACATCACCGCCGCGGTGGGTGCCGTCCCCGGCGTGACCGGCGTGGAGATCGAGTTCGGGGTGATGAGCCCCGAGCAGCGCCAGTCGCTGCAGGCGAAGCTGCGCGGCGGCACGGCGGCCGCCGAGCCTGTGATCCCGTTCGCCCAGCCGGGCTCGCGCACCCGCGTCTACGCGGTGGCCAGCGGCAAGGGTGGCGTCGGCAAGTCCAGCGTGACCGTGAACCTGGCCGCGGCGCTCGCCGCGCGGGGGCTCAGCGTCGGCGTGGTCGACGCGGACATCTACGGCCACTCGGTGCCGCGGATGCTCGGCGCGGACGGCCGCCCGACCCGGGTCGAAGACATGATCATGCCGCCGCAGGCGCACGGCGTGAAGGTCATCTCGATCGGCATGTTCACCGCCGGCAACGCCGCCGTGGTGTGGCGCGGCCCGATGCTGCACCGCGCGCTCCAGCAGTTCCTCGCGGACGTCTACTGGGGCGAGCTGGACGTGCTCCTGCTCGACCTGCCGCCGGGCACCGGCGACGTGGCCATCTCGCTGTCCCAGCTGCTGCCCAACTCGGAGATCCTCGTGGTGACCACCCCGCAGGCGGCCGCCGCCGAGGTGGCCGAGCGGGCCGGCGCCATCGCGCTCCAGACCCACCAGCGCGTGGTCGGTGTGATCGAGAACATGTCCTGGCTGGAGCTGCCGGACGGCTCCCGGATGGAGATCTTCGGTTCCGGCGGTGGCCAGTCGGTGGCCGAGTCGCTGACCCGGACCATCGGCGCCCAGGTGCCCCTGCTCGGTCAGATCCCGCTGGACACCCGCGTACGCGAGGCCGGCGACGCCGGCAACCCCATCGTGCTGGCCGACCCGGAGTCGCCCGCCGCGGCGGCGCTGCGCACGGTCGCCGACCGGCTGGCCATCCGGCGGGAGTCCCTGCTGGGCAAGCCGCTCGGCCTCAAGCCCGCCGGCCGCTGACGCGCCGCCCGGCCGCTGACGCACCGCTCGGTCCTCACGGCCGCCGGCCGCTGACGCACGCCCGGGCGGGGGTCGCCCCGCCCGGCAGGCGGGCCGGAGATCAGGTGGCGTCGTCGTAGCTGACCCGCGGCGAGGGGGCGGGCGCGCTGCTCGTGGCGGTGGACGAGCGCCCGTTCGACCGCAGGTCGGCCGCGTCGGCGACGTCCTTCAGCTCGTTGTGCACGCCGGTCACGTCGGCGCGCAGGTTGTCGTAGACGCCCTGCAGCGGCTTGCGGATCGCCTGCTCGTCCTCCTCGCTGAGGAGGTGCTTGCGGATGAACGCCTTCGGGTGGAGATCCTCGAGCTGGATGTCGGTGCCCAGTTCCCGGCTCAGGTCGCTGGTGGCGTTGCGGGCCATGTTCCGCAGGTTGCGCACCATCCGCAGAGCGTCGTTGATGACGTTCGGCAGCCGGTCACCGAAGATCAGCAGCGCCAGGAGAAGCAGCGCACCGATCTCCCACCAGTTCAGGTTGTCGAGCATCCCGCGGGCCCCCTCTCGGCGTCAGCAGCAAGACTACGCACGTCGGCCGCGTACCGGGGAGGGGGTGACCGCGCTGTTCACTTGGCGTCCGCCGCGAGCGTCACCGACGCGTTCTGTCTCGCCGAGCCCCGGCGGTACTCCACGGTGACGACCGACCCGGGCGCGAACTTGCGGACGAGGGCGATCAGGTCGCTCGGCTCGGTCATCGGCCGGCCGTTGAGCCGGAGGATCACGTCGCCGGCCCGCAGCCCCGCCTCGGCGGCCGGACCGGAGGGCTCGACGGACGCGAGCCGTACGCCGCCACCGGGGACGGCCGCGTTGGGCCCGCCGACCTGGGCGCCGATCACCGTACGCCGCGCCTTGCCGGTGCCGATGATGTCCTGGGTCACCCGCTTCGCCTGGTTGATCGGGATGGCGAACGCGAGGCCGATGTTGCCGGCCTCCTGGCCGTCGGAGACGAGCGACTTGATGGTGGAGTTCACCCCGACCACCCGGCCCGCCGCGTCGACGAGCGGACCGCCCGAGTTGCCGTGGTTGACCGCTGCGTCGGTCTGGATCGCCGCGTAGTAGCGGACCGGCCCGCCGGGCTCGCCCGCCTGCATCGTGCGGTCCAGCGCGCTCACGATGCCGGCCGTGACCGTGTTCGCCAGGGAGAGCGGGGAGCCGATCGCCAGCACCGGGTCGCCGACGGCCAGCGCGTCGGAGTCGCCGAACTCGACCGGCCGCAGACCGCTGCGCTCCACCTTGATGACCGCGATGTCGGACTCCGGGTCCTGGCCCACCAGCTTCGCGGGCGCCGACGTGCCGTCGTTGAAGATCACCGAGGCCCGCCCGGTCCCGCCGGCCACCACGTGGTCGTTGGTGATCACGTGCCCGTCCGCGCTCGCGATGAAGCCGGAGCCCTCGCTCGTGCCGCCGAGACTGCTCACCCGGACCGTGACCACGCTGGGCAGCACCCGCTCGGCCACCCCGGCGAACGACTCCGGCCGGCGCTGGGCGAGCGCCGGGGCCTCGCCCGGATCGGCGCCGAGCACGGTGCCGGCGCCGGCGCCCCCGCGGACCGCCAGGCCGTAGCCGAGCGCGCCACCGAGGGCGCCCGCGAGCAGCGCGGTGATCAGTGGGACGAGCAGCAGCTGGCGCAGCCGCGGACGGCCGGGGGCGTCCGGGTCGCTGACCGGCTCGGGGTCCGTGCCGCCGCTGGCCGGCGCGGGGACGACCACCGCGGCCGGCGCGGCCGGGTCGCGCCACGGGTCGGCCAGCGCGTCCGACCACCAGGGTGAGGGGCCGCGGTTTCCCGGGTCGCCGGTCGCCGGCGGTGCCGCCGGGGCATCACCGGGCCGGCGCCAGTCCCAGCCGTCGGTCACGTCGGTGCCTCCCAGTCCGTCCCCCGGGCCCCGCCTTCCGCGACCGCGACAAGCACGCCCAGGTCGCTACCGACGGGACACCGCTTCCAGGATTGCACGGATGTCCGGCACGGGGTCAGCCGTTGCCCTCGTGATCGCGGGAGCGGGACGCGCGGCTGCACGTGCGGACGGCCCGCTCTAGGCTCATAGCCGCCAACCCGCCCCCTGCACCGCGTGCGGCCCGTCGGACGACGGCCCGCGCACTCGCCGCCCGGAGGTGCGCCATCGCCATGCTCGCCGGTTCCGGCAGTTCGACGAGCCCGGCCGTGCAGTTCGCCGAGTCGTACGTCACCGAGGATCTCGTGCTGCGCACCGCCCGCAGTCTCGCCCGCGAGGTGGGCCTCGACGCGGTCACCCCCGGTGCGGGCGCCGCGCTGCGGCTGCTCGCCGCCGCCGGCAACGCCCGCGCCGTCGTGGAGATCGGCACCGGCACCGGGGTCAGCGGCGTGTGGCTGCTGCGCGGGATGCGGGCCGACGGGGTGCTCACCACGATCGACGTGGAGGTGGAGCACCAGCGCATCGCCCGCCGCATCTTCGCCGAGGCGGGTTTCGCCGCCGGCCGTACCCGGATCATCACCGGCCGGGCGCTGGACGTGCTGCCCCGGCTCGCGGACGGCGCCTACGACCTGGTCTTCGTCGACGCCGAGGCCACCGGCTTCCACGCCTGCGTCGACGCGGCGCTGCGGCTGCTGCGGCCCGGCGGCGTGCTGGTGCTCAACGGCGCCCTGGCCGGCGGCCGGATCGGCGACCCGGCGGCCCGGGACGCGGAGACCGTGACCGTCCGGGAGACGATCAAGGCGATCCGGGAGTCGGAGCACTGGATCCCCGCCCTGCTGCCGGTCGGTCACGGGTTGCTGGCCGCCGTCAAGTGCTGACGCTCCCGGGGAGCCGCCGGTCCGCCGGGCGCGGGCGCCGCCGGCCGGTCACGCGAGCGTGGCCAGCCAGCGCAGCAGCGAGCGTACGCCCCAGCCGGTGGCGCCCCTGGTCAGCTCGGCGTCGTCGGAGTCGGCCCACGACGGCGCCGACATGTCGACGTGCACCCAGCGGTCGCGCAGCTCGCCGGTGAACTCGCGCAGGTAGAGGGCGGCGACCACCGACCCGGCGCCCTGCGTCGGCGCGCTGTAGAGGTCGGCGATCTCGCTGCCGAGGTACTCGACGTAGTCGGCGGGCAGCGGCATCCGCCAGGCCGACTCGCCGGCCGCCTCGACGGCCGCGAGCAGGTCCGCGGCGAGCTGGTCGCTCTCGGTGTAGAGGGCGGCGGTGCGCTTGCCGAGCGCCACGGCGTTCGCACCGGTCAGCGTGGCCAGGTCGACCAACAGGTCCGGCTTCAGCTCCTGGACGGCGTAGCTGATCGCGTCGGCGAGCACCAGCCGGCCCTCGGCGTCGGAGTTGGTCGTCTCGCTGGTCGTCCCGCCGTAGTGCCGCACGACGTCGCCTGGTCGGAACGCCGAGCCGCTGGGCATGTTCTCGGCCAGCGGCGCCAGCGTGGTGACGCGTACGGGCAGCCGCAGCGCGGCCGCGCCGACGGTGGCGGCCACCACGGCCGCCGCCCCGCCCATGTCCTTGCGCATCAGCTTCATCGACGCGACCGGCTTGATCGAGATGCCGCCGGTGTCGAACGTGATGCCCTTGCCGACCAGCACCACGTGGGTACGCGCGCCGGCCGGGTGCCAGTCCAGTTCCACGAGGCGCGGGCCGCTGGCCGATCCGCCGCCGACGGCGAGGATGCCGCCGAAGCCCTCGGCCGCCAGTTCGGCCGGCCCGCGTACGCGCAGGCTCAGGTCCGCCAGGCCGTCGCTGACCTCGGCCACCTGCCCGGCGAACCACTCCGGGTTCTTCACCGACGAGGGCGTGTTGGTGAGGTCGCGGGCCAGCCGGGTCATCCGCGCCGTGGTGCGCGCCGTCTCGACCGCGGCGGCGTGGTCGTCCGGGTCGGCGACCACGAGGTCGGCGGCGGCCAGGGCGGGCGTCTCACCGGCGTCGGTGAGCCGGTACCGGTACGAGGCGAGCAGCAGCCCCTCGCAGAGACCGCGGACGGCCTCCGGGGACGCGTCGGCCGGCAACGCGACCGTCACGTGCTCCTCGTCCGCCGCGGCCCGTGCGATCGCCGCGCCGGCCCGTCGCCAGCCCGCCTCGTCGCCGTCCCCGATCCCGACGAGGATCAGCCCGGCCGGGGTGCGCCCCGGGCGCAGGTGGGACCGGATCTCGCCGGCCCGGCCGGTGAGCCGGGCTGCGGGAGCGAGCGCGGCCGCCTCCGCGTCGACGCCGTCGGGAGGCGTCGCGGCGGTCGGGACGGGCTCGGCGGCGGGGGCGTCGCCGCCCACCGGCCGGACGGGCAGGACGAGTGTGTCGAGCCGGTCGGGCTCGGCGAGCAGACGGATGGCGAGCACGCGGGACCGTACCTCCAGAGGAAGATCGCGGCGCGAGGACCGCGCCGGTGAAGCCCTGAGCCACCGGCCGGGGCCGGTGGCTCAGGGTATGACGAGCCGCCCGGACGGCGGACGCCGCCCGGACCACTCCGTCCGATCAGCCGGCGGCCGCCTTCAGCGCGTCACCGAGCGCGTTGGCCTCGTCGGGAGTCATCTCGACGACGAGCCGGCCACCGCCCTCCAGCGGGACCCGCATGACGATGCCCCGGCCCTCCTTGGTGACTTCCAGCGGACCGTCGCCCGTCCGCGGCTTCATCGCCGCCATGTTGTCTCCCCTCAGACCTACACCAGGGTCGGTGGGTTGCCCCACAGCCACTTCGTCACGACCACCCGCAACCGTCGCGGGGGCGTCGACCAACGATTTTCCCTGATGAACACCGCCGGACCCAAACCGAAGCACCATTGATGTAACAGCATCTAGCTTATCTTGAGAAGGCCTGTCACAATGTGCGGTCATGCAGGCACGGTCGGCGCTCTTCGACCTGTACGGCGACTACCTCCGTGCGAGGGGTGGCCGGGCACCCGTGGCGGCCCTGGTCAAGCTACTGGCGCCACTCGGCATCGCGCCACCGGCCGTGCGTACGGCGGTCTCCCGGATGGTGCGGCAGGGGTGGCTCGACCCCCTCAAACTGGCGTCCGGGCCGGGCTACGCGATCACGCCGAAAGCCGCCCGGCGACTCGACGAGGCGGCCGCCCGGATCTACCGGACCGGCCGGGTCGGCTGGGACGGCCGGTTCGACCTCCTGATCCTGGAGGCGCCGGCCTCGCGGCGGGAACGCCAGCGGCTCGCCGCCAACCTGACCTTCCTCGGCTACGGCACGCTCGACGAGTGCACCTGGGTGGCGACCCGACCCGGTGAGGACGTGGACGTGCTGCTCAACGAGGCGGGCGTGCGGTACGAGCGGTTCACCGCGGCACACGCGGCCGGCACCCCGGGCGCCATGGCCGTGGTACGCCGCGCCTGGGACCTGGGCGAGATCGGGCGGGCGTACGAGCGCTTCGTCGCCGAGCAGCGGCCGCTGCTGAGCAGGGTGACCGTCCGCAGCGGGGACGAGGAGGCGTACGCCGCCCGGTTCCGGCTGGTGCACGCGTGGCGTACCTTCCTGTTCCGGGATCCGCAGCTGCCCCCCGCGCTGCTCCCCGAGCGCTGGCCCGGCACCGCCGCGGCCAGTTTCTTCGACCGGCACGCGGCACGGCTGCGGCCGGCCGCCGACCGGTACGTCGAGCAGTGCCTCGACGCCGGCAACCGCATCGCCCGACAGAAGGGTCGTTAGACACGTGACCGAGCCGCTGCTCGTCGACCGGACCGACGCCGTCGTGACGCTCACCCTGAACCGGCCGAAGGCCATGAACGCCCTCGACCTCGCGCTGAAGGAGGCGCTGCGCGACGTCCTGGCCGAGCTGGAGACCGACAAGAGCTGCCGGGCCGTGGTGCTCGCCGGCGCGGGCGGGTCGTTCAGCGCCGGGCAGGACCTGCGCGAACACGTGGCGACGCTCGACTCACCCGACAGCGGCGACCGGCTCTCCACCGTCCGGGCCCACTACAACCCGATCGCGGCCCGGCTCGCCAACCTGCCGAAGCCGGTGGTGGCGGCGGTGCGCGGGATGGCCGCCGGGGCCGGCGCGTCGCTGGCCTTCCTGGCCGACTTCCGCATCGGCGGCCCGAGCACCAGCTTCCTCATGGCCTTCGCGAAGGTCGGGCTCGCCGCCGACACCGGCGCCTCGTGGACGCTGCCCCGCCTCGTCGGCCACGCCAAGGCGGTCGAGCTGCTGATGCTCGCCGAGCCGGTCCGGGCCGAGGAGGCGCACCGGCTGGGGCTGCTGACCCGGCTCCTGGACGACGACGAGCAGGTGCTGCCTGCCGCGCAGGAACTCGCCACGCGGCTCGCCGCCGGGCCCACCGTCGCGTACGGGGCGATCAAGCGGCAGCTCTCCATCGCCGACGCGGGCACCCTCGCCGACGCGCTGGCGGCCGAGGCCCAGGCGCAGACGATCTGCGGCGCCACCGCCGATCACCAGGCGGCCACCCGGGCCTTCGTCGCCAAGCAGCGGCCGGTCTTCGAGGGACGCTGAGCACGACGGCCCGCCCCGGAGGGCGGCTCCGGCGTCAGTCGTCCTCCTCCGGATCCTGGTTGGCCTCGGCGCCGAGCACGAACGCCTGCATGGCCAGCTCGTCACCCGAGGGCGAGACGAAGGCGGGCAGCTCCCGCGGGCCCAGCTCCTGCACGTACGCCCAGAAGAGCCGCACCGCCTCGGCCGGCGAGTCGGCCTCGATCGGCAGGTCGAGACTGACCAGCCAGGTGCGCCGCGGCGGCGGCGGGCCGAGGCGGTCGGCCAGCGCCCGGTGGACGGCCGGGTCCAGCGCGGTGACCGGCCCGTCCACGGTGAGCGGGCCCACCGGCAGCGGCTCGTCGAAGACCCGCCGGGTGTACCTCACCACGAGCGCCGACTCGCGGTCGCTCTGGGGGTCGTCCGGGTCCTCGGGACGGGAGCCGGTGGGTGCGGCCACACGGCCGAGCGCCACGAGCCGCAGGGGGTCGTCGATCAGCACCGCCACGTCGTCGCCGGGGCGTGGGCGCACGGTCTCGTCCAGGCCGGTCAGCTCGAGCGTGTCGTGGTGCACCAGCCGTTCGGCGTCGTAGCGGCCGGCGGGCAGCAGCACGGCCCAGGCGCCGGCGCCCGCCGCGCGGCTCGTCCCGTCCGCCCGGTGCGCGGTGTCGGTCGTCATGCCTCCCATCCCATCACGCCGTCCCGGTCGGCTCCACGTGGCAGCCGGCAAGGTGATCGTCGACCATCCCGGTGGCCTGCATGAGCGCGTACGCCGTGGTCGGCCCCACGAACCGGAAGCCGCGCTTCTTGAGCGCCTTGGCCATCGCTGTCGACTCGGGGGTGATCGCCGGTACCTCGGCGAACGAGGCCGGGCGGGCCGGCCGCCGTGCCGGGGCGAACGACCAGAGCAGCGCGGAGAGCCCCTCGGGCAGCTCGGCGGCGGCCCGGGCGTTGGCGATCGCGGCCTCGATCTTGGCGCGGTTGCGCACGATGCCGGCGTCGGCCAGCAGCCGGGTCACGTCCGCCTCGCCGTAGGCGGCCACCGTCGGAATCCGGAAGTCGTCGAAGGCGAGCCGGAAGGCCGGGCGCTTGCGCAGGATGGTCAGCCAGGACAGCCCCGACTGGAACGCCTCCAGCGTCATCCGTTCGTAGAGCGCGTCGTCGCCGTGCAGCGGCTGGCCCCACTCGGTGTCGTGGTAGACGGCGTAGTCGGGGGTGCTCGCCCCCCAGGCGCAGCGCGGCAGCCCGTCGGCGCCGATCACCAGGTCACTCACGACCCACACGCTAGGCCAGGCGTCCGACACCCCATTGCCTCCCCCGCGAAGGCTGCCTATCGTGCTTGGTTACCGACCGGTAGGGCTCGGCGACCGCCGGTACGAGGCACGCGGGAGGCGGCCATGAAGGAGTTCCCCGACGTCATCGCCTGGTCGATCCCGGCCTTCCTGCTGCTGATCGTGCTGGAACGCGTCTCCTACCTGCTGCACCGCGACGACGACGAGGTCGGCTACGGCGGGGCCGACACGGCCACCAGCCTCGCCATGGGGCTGGGCAGCGTCTTCACCGACCTGCTGTGGAAGGTGCCGATCGCGGCCGCGTACGCGCTGCTCTACGCGCTCACCCCGCTCCGGCTCGCCGAGCTGTGGTGGACCTGGCCGCTGATCGTGCTCGCCCAGGACTTCTGCTACTACTGGTCGCACCGGGGCCACCACATGATCCGCATCCTCTGGGCCGCCCACGTGGTGCACCACTCGTCGCAGCGGTTCAACCTCTCCACCGCGCTGCGCCAGCCGTGGACCAGCGTGACCGGTTGGGTCTTCTACGTCCCGCTGGTCCTGGTCGGGGTGCACCCCGCCGTGGTGGCGTTCGCCGGCTCGGTCAACCTGCTCTACCAGTTCTGGATCCACACCGAGCGCATCGACAAGCTGCCGCGCTGGTACGAGGCCGTGTTCAACACCCCGTCGCACCACCGCGTCCACCACGCCTCCCAGGGCAGCTACCTGGACCGCAACTTCGGCGGCATCCTGATCGTCTGGGACCGCCTCTTCGGCACGTTCGCCCCCGAGCGGGAGCGCTGCGTCTACGGCCTCACCAAGAACATCGAGACGTACAACCCGCTGCGGGTGGCCTTCCACGAGTACGTCTCGATCGCCCGCGACCTGCGGGCCGCGGCGGGTTGGCGGCAGCGGGCCGGCCACCTGTTCCGCTCGCCCGGGTGGCGACCGGCGGCACCCGACGGGCCGCTCGCCGCCGCTCCCGGCGAGCCTCTGCCGGCCGCGCCGGGCGCCGGCGCCACCCCGGCCTGACCGGGCGCGAGTCGCGCCGCCGAGCGGGACCGGCCGGCCGGCCGCGCCTCGCCCGGGGACCGCCCGGTCAGGGAAGGCGCCCCTGCTCGACCAGGCGGCCGAACCGTCGCAGCGCCTGGGTCAGCCCCACCTTCGAGCCGGGCCAGATCAGCGGCCAGGCGACCCGGCCGGCCACACCCCCGGGCACGTGGAACCACTCGTGCCACACGACCTGGGTGCGGTCGCGCGCCAGCGGCGTGCAGCGCAGCACGCCGGGGCCGCGCAGCAGCCGCCCGCAGTGCACCACCCTGATCTCGTAGGGCTCGTCGACCCGGACCACGCGCATCTCGTCGCGCAACTCGGCGGGGCCGAGCACGGTCACCGCCTCGACGAGGCTGCCCTCCCGGCCGTCACCCTCGACCACCCGCACCCGCGTGAACGGGATCCAGTCGGACTGCCGTTCCCAGGCGAGCAGCGCCGCGAAGACCCGCTCGGCCGGGGCGTCCACGATGACGGTGGCCGTCACCTCGCCGGCACCCGGCTGGGCCGCCTCGGGCAGGTCGCCCTCGCCGTCCGCTGCGGTCACACCGACTCCGAGCGGACCACCGTGCCGGGCCCGACCGGTCCGTCGCCGCGGTCCGCCGCCTCGTCCGGGTCGCGCACCGTGCCGCCGTCGCGGCCCACCGCCGTACCGTCGGCCCTCGGGTCGGCGCCGGCGGGAGATTCGCCCCCGGCCGCCGTGCCGGCCGTGACGGCGTCGGTCGCGGCCGCCGCGCCGACGGCCACGGTGCCGGTCGCCGCCGTGCCGGCCGCCTGCTCGCGGGCCCGCCGCAGGGCGTCCGCGTCCGCCGTCCGTCCCTCCCGCAAGGCGGCGACCTCCGCTTCCAGCACACCGATCAGCTCGGACTTGTAGCCGATGTCGTAGGCGGCGCGACGCAACGCCTGATCGACCTGCGCCATCCGGTACCCGCGCAGGGCGGTGTCGAACCGCACCGCCTCCAGGTCCGACTCCTGGAGCGGGCGGTTGCCCGGTAGCGGCACGGCGCGCCCGTCCGGCTCGGCCGGCACGAGGCCCGGATCCCGGCCGGTGACCAGCACCGCCACCCCGAACACCACCGCCGCCACGGTCAACGCCACGACCAGCACGAGCAGAACCTGACCCATGCAACAGATCGTGGCATGCCGGCCGGGCGCGAGCGACCCCGCCACGATGCCCGGCGGAGCGGACCGGGCGGATGCCGTCGCGGCCGACGGGCTAGCGTCGGGACCGTCCGGCGGCGGACACGGGTGAGGGAGGCGGCAATGGCCGGGGAGCTTCGGCTCGGTGGGCGCACGTTCGCGCCCGGTGAGCTGGTGGTGATGGCGATCGTGAACCGCACGCCGGACTCGTTCTTCGACCGGGGTGCCACGTTCGCGGCGGACAGCGCGCTGCGGGCGGTGGAGCGGGCGGTGGACGAGGGCGCCGAGATCATCGACATCGGCGGGGTGAAGGCCGGCCCGGGCGCCGAGGTGGACGTGGCCGAGGAGATCCGGCGGACGGTCGGCACGATCGCCGCCGTCCGGGCCGCCTTCCCCGAGGTGGTGATCTCCATCGACACCTGGCGGGCGGAGGTCGCCGTGGAGGCCGTCGCTGCCGGCGCCGACCTGCTCAACGACACCTGGTCCGGCGCCGATCCGGCGCTGGCCCGGGTCGCCGCCGAGACGGGCGCCGGGCTGGTCTGCTCGCACGCCGGCGGTCTGGCGCCGCGTACCCGGCCGCACCGGGCCGCCTTCGACGACGTGGTGGCCGACGTGGTCGCCACGGTGACCGGGCTCGCCGAGCGCGCGGTGGGGCTGGGCGTACGGCCCGACGGGATCCTGATCGACCCGGCGCACGACTTCGGCAAGAACACCCGCCACTCCCTGGAGATCACGCGGCGGCTGGACGAGCTGACCGCCACCGGCTGGCCGTTGCTGGTGGCGCTCTCCAACAAGGACTTCGTCGGCGAGACGCTGGACCTGCCGGTGACCGAGCGGTTGGAGGGCACGCTCGCGGCGACGGCGGTCTCCGCCTGGCTGGGCGCCCGGGTGTTCCGGGCCCACCAGGTGCGCCCGACCCGGCGGGTGCTCGACATGGTCGCGTCGATCCGCGGCGACCGCCCGCCGGCGGCGACCCGTCGCGGTCTGGCCTGAGCCGCCCGCGTCAGGTCCAGCGGAGGATGTTGCGCCGCCAGGCGTAGAGGATGCCGAGCGCGAGCACGGCCACGAAGATCGCCATCTCGACGACCGTCACGAGGCCGAACCCGGGCCGGTCGAAGACCACCGCCCAGGGGAAGAGGAACACCGCCTCGACGGCGAAGAGCACGTAGAGGTAGGCGTAGACGTAGTAGCGGATCTGCATCTGCGCCCAGTCGGCGCCGACCGGGTCGAGACCGCACTCGTAGCTCGTCCGCTTGCCGGGCGGGTCGGCGGGCCGGGCGGGGCGCAGCACCCGGTTGGCCGAGAACGCCACCACGAAGAAGAGCACGCTGACGAGCAGCAGGAGCCCGAGCGTCGCGTACGAGCCCAGGTAACCGGTCACGCCGGCAGCCTACCGTTCCGCCCGCCGCCCGGCTTCGCACACGTTACGAATTTGTTTCCCATCGGGACTAGTTCCGTACGGCAACAGTATCGACGATGGGACCCCGGACCGTCGGCACCGGAGGGGGGAGACGACCAGCGTGGACGTGCCACCGGGGCGAGGACCGCGGCGCCTGCCGGCGTGGGGGCCGGCCGTGGTGCTCGGCGTCGCGCTCGCCGTGACGCCGGCCTGGGCCGCCGCGGGCGCCGTCGGTCAGCCGGTCGCCCTGGCCACCGACCCGGCCGACCCGGGAGGCGGGGTGCCCACGACGCCGCCGGACGGGCCCGGGCCGGACCCGACCACGGCGCCGCCGACCGTCGAACCGCCGGAGGAGACCACGCCGCCGCCGGTGAGCGGCACCCCCACCCCCGTCGGCAGCGCACCGGCGACGGCCACGCCCACCGCCGGCGTCCCGACCCCGCTCCCGGGCACGTCCAGCCGGCCGCCGGTCCGGCCCTCGGCGCCGGGGACCGCCCCCGGTCCGTCGCCGCTCGGGGTCCGGGTCACGACGGGCGACGTGGTCCTGCCCCAGGGGTACTGGAACGCGTCCGGCACGGCCACCACGCTGCGCGTCACCGTGGCCAACACCGGCTCCGTGGACGCCCGAGTCCACCTCTCCTACACGCTTCCCGCCGGGGTGACCGACGCCGGGACGGCGGGCTGCGCGCCCACCGGCGGGCACGCGTACCGCTGCGGCGGGTGGCGCGTCGCTGCGGGCGACCGGTTCAGCACCCTGATCCGGGTCCGCGTCTCCGGGGACGCCTGGCGACGGATGCCGCTGAGCGGTTCGGTGACGGTCAGCGCGAGTGCGCCCGGGGTGAGCGGGACGGCGCGGGACGACGAGGGCTTCGCCGTGCTCTTCCCGCCCGGCCCGCCGGCGCCCGGCATCACGGTCGAGGCCCGAGGGGTCTCGTTCGACGTCAGCGGCGCCGCGAGCGACCTCATCGTCCGGCTCGCCAACACCGGCACGGTCGACGCCGCCGGCCGGATCGACGTGCTCCTCCCGGCCGGTGTCACGGTGCCGGCCCCGCCCGCGGGCTGCGCGCCGCTCGACGCCGCCCGTACGCGGTGCGACCTGGGCGTGGTCCGCGCCGGAGACAGCGCCGACCTGCGCCTGCCGGTCGAGGCGACGCCGGCCGCCCAGCGCGAGGCGCCGCTGGCGGGCGCCGTCGTCGGCCGGCTCGACCCCGGCAACGGCCGGGCCCGTCAGGTGCGGACGAGTTTCCGGATCACCGCGGCGGCGGCGCTCGCCACCCCGGTGGCGGTCGCGGTGCCGACCGGCTCGCAGGGTGTGCTGGTGGGTGGGGCGGCCCTGCCGGACGTCGCCGACGCCGGGTCCGCGCGGCGTACGGTGATCATGCTCGTCGTCGCCTCGGCGCTCCTCGTGGCGTTGGCGCTCGGGTTGGCCACCCTGTCGCTGCGCCGACGCCTCGCCGGCGAGCCGCAAGCATCGGCGGACGGTGATCTGGATTACCGGCGGGCAGGGCGAAACGCCACTAAGTGGTGAATTTCACCCCCCTATCCGGTCCCACTGGCCGAACCTCCGGGGAAGGTGACGGGTCCATCCGACGTAGGCTCTCAGATGAGAAACCCACATGCGGGCCGGGCCAGCCACGGCCGGCGCGGTGAGCGGTGCGTCAGGGAGGTCACGTGGCCGGGCAGGGCGAGGTCACCGTCAACTCGGGCCGCCACCGCGCGCAGCGAAGCGAGGTGCAGGCGTGAGCAAGCAGATCCGTCAACTGGACCGGGTGGTCATCCGGTTCGCCGGCGACTCCGGCGACGGCATGCAGCTGACCGGTGACCGGTTCACCTCCGAGACGGCCCAGCTCGGCAACGACATCTCCACACTGCCCAACTTCCCCGCGGAGATCCGCGCCCCCGCCGGCACCCTGCCCGGCGTGTCGAGCTTCCAGGTGCACTTCGCCGACTACGACATCCTCACGCCGGGCGACGCGCCGAACGTGCTGGTGGCCATGAACCCCGCCGCGCTCAAGGCCAACCTGGCCGACCTGCCGCGCGGCGCGGACATCATCGTCAACACCGACGAGTTCACCAAGCGCAACCTGGCGAAGGTCGGCTACGCGGTCAACCCGCTCGAGGACGACACCCTCGCCGGCTACGTGGTGCACCCGGTCGCGCTCACCTCGATGACCATCGGCGCCCTCGCCGACCTCGACGTGTCCAAGAAGGACGCCGAGCGGGCCAAGAACATGTTCGCCCTCGGCCTGCTCTCCTGGATGTACTCGCGGCCGTACGAGTCGACGCTACGGTTCCTGGAGCGCAAGTTCGCCGCCCGTCCGGAGCTGGTGGCCGCGAACGTGGCCGCCTTCCGGGCGGGATGGAACTTCGGCGAGACGACCGAGGACTTCGCCGTCCGCTACGAGGTCAAGCCGGCGCAGATGCCGCCGGGCACCTACCGCAACATCACCGGCAACGCGGCGCTCTCGCTCGGTCTGGTGGCCGCCGGCGTCCGCTCCGGCCTGCCGGTGTTCCTCGGCGCGTACCCGATCACGCCGGCGTCCGACATCCTGCACGAGCTGAGCAAGCACAAGCGGTTCGGCGTGCTCACCATGCAGGCCGAGGACGAGATCGCCGCGGTCGGCGCGGCGCTGGGCGCCTCGTACGGCGGCGCGCTCGGCGTCACCACCACGAGCGGCCCGGGCGTGGCGCTCAAGGGCGAGACCATCTCGCTCGCCGTGGCGCTGGAACTGCCGCTGGTCATCGTCGACGTGCAGCGGGCCGGCCCCTCGACCGGCATGCCGACGAAGACCGAGCAGGCCGACCTGAACATGGCCCTGTACGGCCGCCACGGCGAGGCACCGGTCGCGGTGGTCGCGCCGAAGTCACCCGCCGACTGCTTCTACGCGGCCCTGGAGGCCGCCCGGATCGCGCTCACCTACCGCACGCCGGTGATCCTGCTGTCCGACAACTACGTCGCCAACGGGTCCGAGCCGTGGCTGCTGCCCGACGTGGAGTCCCTGCCCGACCTGCGGGTCGAGTTCGCCACCTCCCCGAACGGCGAGGACGGCACCACGTTCCTGCCGTACCTGCGCGATCCGGAGACGCTGGCCCGGCCCTGGGCGATCCCCGGCACGCCCGGCCTCGAACACCGCATCGGCGGGTTGGAGAAGGCCGACAAGACCGGTGACATCTCGTACGACCCGGCGAACCACGACTTCATGGTGCGCACCCGCGCGGCCCGCATCGAGACGATCCCGGTGCCGGACGTCGAGGTCGACGATCCCGACGGTGACGCCCGGGTGCTGGTGCTCGGCTGGGGTTCGACGTACGGGCCGATCGGCGCGGCCTGCCGTGGCCTGCGCCAGCGCGGGCTCTCCGTCGCCCAGGCGCACCTGCGCCACCTCGCCCCGATGCCGGCCAACCTCGGCGCGGTGCTGCGCTCGTACGACCGGGTGGTCATCCCCGAGATGAACCTCGGCCAGCTGGCGCACGTGATCCGCGCGAAGTACCTGGTCGACGCGATCGGCTACAACCAGGTCCGCGGCCTGCCGTTCACGGCCGCGGAGCTGGAGACGATGCTGGAAGAGGTCCTCAAGAATGTCTGAGCCCATCGCCCTCAAGCTCACCGCCAAGGACTTCAAGTCCGACCAGGAGGTGCGCTGGTGCCCCGGCTGCGGGGACTACGCGATCCTGGCGGCCGTTCAGGGCTTCATGCCGGAGCTGAACATCCCGCGCGAACAGATCGTGTTCATCTCCGGGATCGGCTGCTCCTCCCGCTTCCCGTACTACATGAACACGTACGGGATGCACTCCATCCACGGCCGCGCCCCGGCGATCGCCACGGGCCTGTCCGCCACCCGGCCCGATCTCTCGGTGTGGGTGGTGACCGGCGACGGTGACGCCCTCTCCATCGGCGGCAACCACCTGATCCACGCGCTGCGCCGGAACGTCAACCTCAAGATCCTGCTCTTCAACAACCGGATCTACGGGCTCACCAAGGGCCAGTACTCGCCGACCTCCGAGCTCGGGAAGGTCACGAAGTCGACCCCGGTCGGCTCGGCCGACGCGCCGTTCAACCCCATCTCGCTGGCGCTCGGGGCCGAGGCCACCTTCGTGGCCCGCACGATCGACTCCGACCGCAAGCACCTCCAGTCGGTGCTCCGGGCCGCCGCCGAGCACTCCGGCTCGGCGTTCGTGGAGATCTACCAGAACTGCAACATCTTCAACGACGGCGCGTTCGACCCGCTCAAGGAGCCGGCCACCCGCGACGACCACCTGATCCGGCTCGAACACGGGCAGCCGATCACGTTCGGCAAGGACGGGCAGTTCTGCGTCGTCCACCCGCCCGGCGGCTTCGGCCTCGAGGTGCGGGAGACGGCGGCGACCCGGCCGGAGGACATCGTCGTGCACGACGCGACGGTCACCGACCCGGCGTACGCGTTCGCGCTGTCGCGGCTGCCCGGTCTCGACCTGCGCAACACCCCGATCGGCGTGTTCCGCTCGGTCGAGCGGCCCTCCTACGACAGCGTGGTGCGCGCCCAGCTCGACGCCGCCCGGGCGGACGTCACCGAGACGCCCGAGCAGCAGCTCGCGGGCCTGCTCAACAGCGGGGACACCTGGACGATCCTCTGAGCTGCGGTCGTCGGCGACGACGCCACGACGGACGGGAGAGGGGCCCGCAACCAGACGGTTGCGGGCCCCTCTGTCGTACTCGCGCTGACGGCCGGTCAGAAGACCAGGTTGAAGCCGCCCCAGCCGGAGGAGATCACCCTGCCGCTCGCGTCGATCCACTGACCGCGGCCGTTGGTGGTGTACATCCGCATCTGGTTGCTGCTGTTGATGCCCAGCAGGTCCATCATGTTGTCGCCGCTCCAGTCACCGGGCACCATGATGCTCTTGTAGCTGGCCCAGCCACTGCCGATGACGGTGCCGGACGGGTTCGTCCAGCCACCCCTGCCGTTCGACTGGTACATCTTCAGGTGGCCGTCCGAGGTGCGACCGATGATGACCTCGAGCCCGTCGCCCTTCCAGGCGCCCGGCGTGATGAACAGGTTGAACGCGTTCCAGCCGGTGCCGATCCGGGTGCCCGACGGGTTCTCCCAACCGCCCGCACCGTTGCTGGTGTAGCGGATCAGGTCGCCGTTGGACTTGCGGACCAGCAGGCTCGGCCGGTTGTTGCCCATCCAGTTGTTCGTCACCATGAGGGCGGTGAAGCCCGCCCACCCGCTGCCGATCTTCCGCGCCCCGCCGGCGAAGTTGCCCCTGCCGTCGGTGTCGTAGATGAACAGGTCGCCGTTGGGCTTCATCGCCATGATGGACGGCCTCTTGTCGCCGTTCCAGTTGTAGACGCGGAAGACCCGCGTGAAGCCGCCCCAGCCGGCGTTGAGGTGCTTGCTGAGGTAGAAGCCACCGAACCCGTCGTTGGCGAAGCCGCTGCCGTAGTACAGCCGCAGGTTGCCAGAGCTGTCCCGGGCGATCAGGTCGGTGTGACCATCGCCGGACCAGTCCGCGTTGACCAGCGGCGGACGGGTCAGGTCCGCCCGGATCGAGTCGGCGTAGTAGCTCAGCCGCTCGTAGTAGCCGGGGGACGAGCCGCACGGCGTGAAACCCCAGTCGGTGATGCCGACCTGGACGCCGCCGACCAGCAGCGGTCCGCCGGAGTCGCCCGGGCAGGTGTCACTGCTCGGCGCGGACGGCGTCCCCGAACCCGCACAGATCATGCGGTCGGCGTAGTAGAGCCCCGGCCGGTTGCAGTCGGCGTTCGACCGCATGGTGACGGTCGCCTTGCGGAGGCGGCTGTCGGACACCGGCTCGTCGGAGTAGGTCGCCCCGTAGCCGGCGATGACCGCCGAGGTGCCCGCCGCGTACGGTGTCTGGTCGCCCTGGGCGCTCAGCGTGACGGGGGTGTACTCGCTGGGCAGGTTCTGCTTCAGGGTCAGTACCGACACGTCGTCGAGGATCGGCGAGTTCTCCGGATCGGCGTACTGCTGGGCGATGTTCCAGCCCGGGTGGGTCCAGGTCGAGGCGACCTCGGCGACGTACCCGCTGGTGTTCAGGATGTTGCCGTACTCGTCGACGATCCGGTCGTTGCCGGCGATGACCCGGGTGGTGCCGGGCCCGTCCGCGGTGCAGTGCGCGGCCGTCAGCACCTTGTTGGGAGCGATGATCGTGCCGGTGCACCAGTACCAGTAGTAGTCCGGGCCATCCTGGAACGTGGTGACGATGCCGACGATGTAGGGGAACTCGGAGGCGCTTGCGAGGGTGCCCTGGAAGATCTTCGGCGAGATGCTCGAGCCGGACTCGAACCGCCGGCCCTGCGGGCCCGGTTCGGGAAGCGTGAGCTTCCCCTTCTGCAGGTTCGGCAGCTTGCCGTTCCGATCGTTCTGCACGCCCGCCGCGTTGTACACGCCGTCCCCACCGGGGGCGGCCTGCGCGGCCGTGGGCGCCACGGCCGCCGCGGCCGCGAGGGCGAGGCCCGCGGCGATGCCCGCCGACCAGCGCCGTCTGACGCCTGCGGATGTTGCCACTTCAGCCACTGGCTACTTCCCGTCGTTCGGATTAACGAGGAACTCGGAACGACCCGCGTGGGTGCGTCCGACAGGACGGGAAGACGGCGATCGGCACCCGAGCCACCCCGGCCCGTGCGCAAAGACTTGATGTTCCCCCGTCGTGCCGGAGCCAATGACGCCTGTCGGCAGGGCCGGAGGCTTCTCCATTGACAGTTCCAAGCCGCCACACGGTAACAAGCCGCGCGTTCGCGAGGAAGCTCCGGACAGACGATTTCCGTGGCCGGACGCCCGATCGTCGCCAATCGATCCGCTCGACCCGACCGTACGTCCCGGTCCGGACTGGACGAAGGCGAGGAAACGCCGGATGGCCGCCCCGGGCGGAACGGCCATCCGTACGGCGCCCCGGGACGGGGGCCGGTCAGGCCGCCGCCCGGGCCGGCACCCAGAGTTCGTCGATGGCGCGCTCGGCCGCCGCGAGGCTCTCCTCGTGCAGCGGGACCAGCTCGGCCATGGCCGGCGTGACCGGCGCGAGGGTCAGCTCGGCGGCGATGAAGCGCGGCTGCAGGCCGGTCATGCTGATGCCGTGCGGCAGCCAGGGCTCGGCGTGGTCCCAGCCCTCGCGGGGAGTCCCCGGGCCGTAGCCGCCGCCCCGGCTGGCGAGCACGATGAACTCGCGATCACCCAGCAGGCCCGCGCCGGTCTGCGGGTCGTACGCGATGCCGGGGGCGATGAGGTGGTCCACCCAGGTCTTCACACTGCTCGGCACGCCGTAGTTGTAGAGCGGAAGGCCCAGCAGGACGGTCGTGGCCCGCTTCACCTCGTCCACCAGCTGCTCGGTCAGCTTCCAGGAGGCGCGCTGCGCCGGGGTGTGCTGCTCGACGGGCACCATGCGCGCCAGGCCGCCGTCCTCGTCCAGGTGGGGCAGCGGCTGCCTGCCGAGGTCGCGGTACGTCACCGTGCCGTCCGGGTGGGCGGCCCGCCACCGCGCGGCGGCGCGGGCGGTGAGCCGGCGGCTGATGGAGTGCTCCCCGCGGATGCTGGAGTCGACGTGCAACAGATGTGCCATGGATCAATCCTCACCATGCCATAGATGGTTTGTGCTGGGCAAACCATTTATAGCAGACCTATCCTTGGGTCGCGGGTAAACTGGCTCACATGCCTGACCAGCCCGCCGTCCAGTCCGAGCACCGCACGGGGCCGTTGCTCGATCACCTGGCCCGGCGGATGCGTCTGCGGTCGGAGTCGGTGCTGGCACCACTCGGGCTGCGCCCGCGGCACCTCGTGGCGCTCACGGTGCTACGCGACGCCGGCGGGATCAGCCAGCAGGCGCTCGCCAGCACCCTCCAGATCGACAGCACCAACGTGGTCGGGCTGCTCAACGACCTGGAGGCGGCGAAGCTCGTGGAGCGGCGCCGCTCGTACGAGGACCGGCGCCGGCACATGGTGTTCCTCACCGACGCGGGCGAGAGCCGCCTCCGCGAGGCCGAGTGCGCCCTCGAAGCCGCCGAGTCGGAGGTGCTCAGCGCGCTGGCCCCGGCCGAGCGGCACGCGCTGTACGACCTGCTCCAGCGCGCCACCAGCGGGTGGCGGATCATGTGCACCGAGGACGCCCCGGAGTAGGGCGTCACCCGGCACGCCGCGTACGTCAGACCGCGGCCGTGGAGTGGGGCCGGTCGTCCCGGACGTGCACGAGCATGTCCCCGGTCTCGATGACGGCGCCGGCCTGGTCGGCCAGGGTGACCACCTTGCCGCGCCGCACCAACGCGATGACCAGCGAGTCCAGTTCGCGCGGGGAGCGTCCCACCTCGTGGCGCTCGGCCGAGCGCATGGCGAGCGCCATGCCCTGACCCGGCGTGAGCAGGTCCTCGACGACGTCGATCAGCGGCGGCGCGGAGGTCGAGAGGCCGAGCAGGCGGCCCGCGGTGGCCGACGAGACGATCACGTGGTGCGCGCCGCTCTGCTTGAGCAGCGGAGCGTTCTCCGCCTCCCGGGCGGCCGCGATGATCCGCACCTGCCCGGCGGTGAGCTGCCGTACCGTCAGCGCCACCAGGACGGACGCGTCGTCGCTGTCGGTCGCGATGATCACGGCCTTGGCGTTCTTCACGTGGGCCTCGTTCAGCGTGGCCGAGCGGGTCGCCGATCCCTCGATCGCCACGAGCCCGGCCGCGGTGGCCTGCCGCAGCGCGGCGCCGTTGCGCTCGACGACGATGATGCGCGACTTGTCGAGGCCGTTCTCCAGCAGCGCGGAGACGGCGCTGCGGCCCTTGGTGCCGTAGCCGCAGATGATGACGTGGTCCTTCACGGTCTTCCTCCACCGCGTCAGGCGCCGGCCGGTCCGGTACTGCTCGGTCAGAACTTCGAGGGTGGTGCCGACCAGGATGATCAGGAAGATCACCCGGGCCGGGGTGATGTAGACGACGTTCACCAGCCGCGCGCTCTGGCTGACCGGGGTGATGTCGCCGTAGCCGGTGGTCGAGAGGGTCACCACCGCGTAGTAGAAGCAGTCGAGGAGGGTCAGGCCGTCCTCGTTGACGTCGCGGTAACCGTCGCGGTCGAAGTAGACCGCCGCGACGGTGGCGAAGACCAACGCGATGGCGGCGGCGAGCCGCAGGCTGAGCGCGCTGAGCGGACTCCGGCGCTGCGCGGGAAAATGGATCACCGTCGTACCTGCTCCGTCGCCTGCACGCCCACAACATAGCGGGTGCGGCGGAGTCCGGCCGGCCGGGTGGTGACCTCGGGAACGGCCGGCGGGAAGCGCACCGGGACGCGGTCCGGCCCGCCGGGGCCGCCCCGGGCGGTGCGAGCGGGCATGATGGGGGTGTCCCGGGACGACGAGGCGTGGAGGCGAGGCCGGTATGTCGTTGCTGCGACGGGTGATCGGTGGGGTGCTGCGGCGGCTGCGGCTGCGCCAGGGCCGCACGCTGCGCGAGGTGGCCGATGCCGCCGGGGTGTCCGTGCCCTACCTGTCCGAGGTGGAACGAGGGCGCAAGGAGGCCTCGTCCGAGGTGCTGGCAGCCATCTGCCGGGCCCTCGGCATCCACCTCTCCGAACTGCTCGAAGAGGCGCGCGACGACCTGCGGCGGGTCGAGCCGCGCCTGCCGGCCGCGCCCCGCTCCGGCGCCGCCGTGCTGGCGCCGCTGCCGGCGCCCCGTCCACAGACCGAGCCGGCCGTGCGGGTCGGGCCGCGTACCTCCCGGGCGATGCTGCACCGCGGCCCGGGTGCGGGCGGCCCGACGCTGCGGGTCGGCCTGCCCGCTCCGATGCCGGCGCGGCGCGGCCCGCGTACCGCCCGGCTGCTCACCTGCCGGCGGGCCCGCCGCCCGCTGACCGCGGTCTGACCCCCGCCCGGTTCTGCCGGTGGCGAATCTGCCGCCGGCAGAACCGCTGGGGCCACGACCACCTCCGCGCGCACGCTGGAGGGGCCGGTCCCCCGGGCGGTCCCGCCGCCCGCCGGCACGGTGGAAGGCGGATTCATGATCGGGTACGAGCCGGTGCGGATGCTGGACGGCGGGCAGCCGTCCTTCGGTGACCAGGTCTTCGAGCGGCTGCTGAAGGAACGGATCGTCTTCCTCGGCGAAGAGGTGACCGACGCCTCGGCGAACCAGATCTGCGCGCAGATCCTGCTGCTCGCCGCCGAGGATCCCGACCGGGACATCTACCTCTACATCAACTCGCCCGGCGGATCGGTGAGCGCGGGCATGGCCGTCTACGACACCATGCGGTACGTCCGCAACGACGTCGCGACGCTGGCCCTGGGCTTCGCCGGCTCGATGGGGCAGTTCCTGCTCTGCGCCGGTACGGCTGGCAAGCGCTACGCGCTGCCGCACTCGCGGATCATGATGCACCAGCCGTCGGGCGGGATGGGCGGCACCGCGGCGGACGTCACCATCCAGGCCCAGAACATGCTGCACGTGAAGCGGACCATGCAGGAGCTGATCGCCCAGCACAGCGGGCGCACGCTCGAAGAGATCCAGCGCGACTGGGACCGGGACCGCTGGTTCACGGCCGAGCAGGCCCGCGAGTACGGGCTCATCGACCACGTGATCACGCGGGCCGACGAGTTGTCGGCGGGATGAGACGCGACGGCGGCCGGCGATGGTCCCGCCGGCCGCCGTCGTCACCCGCTCAGGGCAGGTCGACGAAGTCGTCCAGGAACCCGCGCGCGGTGGGCGTGTCCATCCGGTAGGCCACGTTCGTGGCGTAGCAGGGGGTGTCACCGGTGATGGTGGTGGCCGCCAGCACCCGCTCGCCGTCGATGGTCACGAAGTTCGGGCCGCCGGAGTCGCCGTAGCAGGCCCCGCCGTAGCCGCGGCCGGTGTTCATCGCCAGGCGCACCCAGGTCCTGTTGAGGGCGTTGAAGCCCACCTCGGCCTTCATCCGGACGCCCCCGCCCGGGTGGACGTGCCCGCCCGGCTCGCGCTGGGCCTCCTCGGTGCCGTACCCCACGACCTCCCATCGGGACGCGTCGAGCGTCCGGCTCCCGAGGGCGTCGAGTTGCCCGGCGCTCGGCAGCCTCGCCGGGGTGAAGTCCCACCGCCGGTCCAGCTCGGCGGCCTGACCCGGGTCGAAGGTGACCACCGCGATGTCCTGGGAGTCGGCCGAGTTGCCCGGGTAGGCGGGATTGGTGTGGGCCGTGCCCTCGACGCCGACCGCCGCGGCGACCTGCTCCGGGCTGAGGCCCGCCTCCCGCGCCTCGGCGAGCGCGCCCTCGACGTCCTGGTCGAGCGAGACGTAGAAGCGGGCGCCGGGCGCCCAGTCGGTGGTGCAGTGCGCCGCGGTGAGGAACACGTCGCGGTCGATCATGGTGCCGGAGCAGTACCAGTCGACGACGTCCGGGGTGGTGGGGTCGGCATCCCGGTCCCACTGGACGAGCAGGGCGCCGACCTCCGTGCGGTCCGGGGCGGGCTGGGAGTTGTCGGTGCTGATGGCCGAGGCCGGGGTGGCGCCGGCGACGGCCGCGGCGAGCGCCGCGGTGGCCAGGCTGGCGAGCAGTGCGGTACGACGCAAGAGACCCTCCGTCCGGGAAGCAGACACCGCCGGGCACCCCGACGGCGGCGGACGCGCCCCCTCATTCGCGTCCGACGCCCAGTCATGGGAATGCCAGGACGTGCCGATTCTCGATACGGCGCAGCCTATGCCCGTGGGGAATGGTCCGCGCGCGCTCGCGGCGCAGCGTCTTCGGGCCAATTCTCGTTACATCAGTGGCCGGACATGCGCGTGTCGTAGCGGGCCCGGGCGGCTTCCACCTCGGCGAGGTGCATGGTCGCCCACGCCTCGAGACCGGATACGAGGTCGAGCAGGCTGCGACCGAGGTGGGTGAGCGTGTAGTCGACCCGCGGCGGCACGGAGGCGTGCACCTCGCGCGTGACGAGACCGTCGCGCTCCAACCCGCGCAGTGTCTGGGTGAGCATCTTCTGGCTGATCCCGTCGATGCGCCGGGCCAGGTCGCCGTAGCGCTTGGTGCCGTCGGCCAGGGTGAGCACCACCAGGATGCTCCACCGGTCGCCGATCCGGTCGAGCACCTGTCGGCTACCGCACCTGCGGTCGTAGGGATCCGGTTCCACGTCATCACTCTCCCACGCGCTCGTTACGCACTTCAAGGTGCCTACTCTCCAACGGGAAGTGGCGTGGCCGGATTCCGGTTGCAGCGGATGATCCAACCGACCGAAGGGAAGCACGCATGTCGATCATCGTCACCGGTGCCACCGGCCACCTCGGCCGGCTCATCGTGGAATCACTGCTCGGCCGTGGCGTACCGGCCGACGGGATCGTGGCGCTCGGCCGGGACACCACGCGGCTCGCCGACCTCGCGCAGCGCGGCGTGACCGTCCGGAGGGCCGACTACAACGAGCCGGAGTCGCTGCGCAGCGCGTTCGCCGGCGGCGAGAAGCTGCTGTACGTGTCCGGCACGGAACTCGGCCGGCGGGCCGAGCAGGCCCGCAACGTGGTCGCCGCGGCCCGCGAGGCCGGTGTCGGACTCGTCGCCTACACGAGCATCGTGAAGGCCGACACCTCCCGCCTGATCCTCGCCAGGGAGCACCGCGCCACCGAGGAGGAGATCGCCGCCTCCGGCCTGCCGTACGTCTTCCTGCGCAACAGCTGGTACATCGAGAACTACCTCCCGCAGATCCCCACGTACCTCGAGCACGGGATCGCCGGCGCGGCGGGCGACGGCCAGGTCAGCGCCGCGGTCCGGGCCGACTACGCCGAGGCCGCCGCCGTCGTCGCCACCACCGACGGGCACGCCGGCCGGGCGTACGAGCTGGGCGGCGCGCCGTTCACGATGAACGAGTTCGCCGCCGAGCTGTCCCGGCAGACCGGACGTGTGGTGACGTACACCGACCTCCCGGAGGAGAAGTACGTCGAGGTGCTGGTCGGCGCGGGCGTCCCCCGGGACTACGCGGCCCTCCTCGCCGACGGCGACCGCGGCATGGCCCAGGGCGAGCTGTACGCCGAGGGCGACGACCTCGCACGGCTCCTCGGCCGCGAGCCGGTCACGCTGGCCGACGCCATCCGCGCCGCGCTCTGACTGCCTCCCGCCGCCCCGCGCGTGCTTCGGCGGGGCGGCGGGACCGCCCGAGACGGCCCAGGTCCGCGACGCCCAGGTGGGGAACCCGGTGGGGCGCGCCGGCGAGCGCGACCGGGCCGCCGGCCGTCACATGTCGGCCGGATGCGACCAGCCGGTCCCCATCCCGGACTCCTCCGTGGCGCGGTGCATGAGGATCGCCTCGCGGAGCTGCTCGCGCTGGCCGTTGGCGACGATGACCTCCACCACGACGAGCCCGACACAGCAGACGGCGAGCTGTCCGAGCGCGGCCAGGGCATGGCCCCCGTCGGTGAAGGGGATCAGCGCGACCAGGATCACGACCGCCGCCAGGCGGGGCCAGATGATCGTCCTGAGGATCTCCGTGATCCGGAGCTGGAAGGCGATGTGGGTGAGCAGGAAGAGCACGACTCCGCCGTAGAGCGTGTACAGCTCGAGCCCATCCACCGTCCAGGCCCGCGTCCCCCCGTGGGCGTCCGTGATCACCTCCTTCAGCCCGACGGCGTAGAGGATGATGCCGGCGATCATCGGCAGGTGCAGGTACGTGTAGCCGTCCCGGGCCAGGTCCACTCGCCGGACGGGTGGACACCGGCGCAACGACTGCTCACCGGCGAGCGCCACGACGTCGAAGTAGAGCCACTCGAGGGCCGCCGCGACCACGAGACCGAGTGCCGACGCCCAGAGCAGCCACCACGAGATCGGGACGTCCAGGCTGCTCAGTCCGATCGCGATGATCGACTCCCCGAGCGCCACCAGGACGATGAGCCCGTGCCGCTCGGCCCAGTGGCGGGCGGACAGCACCCTCCGGCGCGCCGGCAGGGCCATCCCCAGCCCGAAGTCGACGATGACGGCCGCCCCCCAGAACGCGGTCTGCGCGAGGTTGGCCTGCCACTCGATGTCGAACACCCGATGCGGCACGAGAGCGGCGCCGAACAGGAGCGAGCCCCCGCCGAGCAGCGGCAGGGTGAGGACCACGAGGTCCTGGACGGTCATCTCCGGGAGGGCGTACCACCGCAGGGCCAGCATGAACACCCGCACGGCCACGTAGCAGGTGGCGAAGACGAGCGGTCCCTTCACACCGCCCGGCTCGTCCTCGAACGCGTCCCGCGTGGAGATCGCGAGAAGGAACAGGACCGCCGTGACGGCGAGCACCGCGGCCCTCGTGAGACCGAAGTCGGCGCGTACCCGGTTGGCGACCCACACGGAGATCGACCAGGCCCACCACAGGATGGCGAGGACGAGCAACCCGTTGACGATCCCGTGAACGGTGAACTCGTTGGTCACCAGCGTGGTGACCTGGACGAACGCGAAGACGAACACCAGGTCGAAGAACAGCTCCGAGGTGGTGGACGAGGTGCTCTCGGCGACCTTCTGGGTGCCCGGAGGTGCCGGGTGTCCCCTTTCGCTCGCGTCGTCGTTGCTCGTCACCGGCCGATTCTCGCAACGCGGCGAGGTGTCCCGGCGGCATTCGCGCCAGTGCGGGCCGGTCAGAGGCGCTGGACGATCTGGATGGGATTCCCGTCCGGGTCGGCGACCCACGCGATCAACAGCCGGTCGAGCCACCGGTGGGGTGGGATCAGGGCGGGAACCCCGGCAGCGGTGAGTTCGGCGTACGCCCGCGCCGTGTCGTCGGTCCACAGGATCACCGCGACACGCTGGCCCTCGGGAACCGGGTCGAGGCCGTGGTCGTCACGGGTGGACGCGACCGAGGCGATTCCGATGGTGTAGCCGTCGAGCACGAGATCGACGTGGATGGGCTCGCCCTCGGTCGGCACCCGGAACGTCTCCGTGAACCCGAGGCCCGCGTAGAACTCGGCGGCACGCGTCACGTCCTGGCTGAAGAGGATGACCTGCGGAGTGCGGAACATCGAGATGTGGTCCACCGGCTCACCGGGCCCGGAGCAGCGCTGCGGCATCGGCGAGGAAGCGGTCCTCCGCCGCGGCGGCGGCCGGTGACACGTCCCGCAGGGTCGGGAAGTCGTGCACCAGACCGGCCTCGCACCGGTGCACGACGGGCACTCCGGCGTCGACGAGCCGGCCGGCGTAGGCGTCACCCTCGTCGCGTAGCGGATCATGCTCGGCTGTCACCACGACGGCCGGCGGCATCCCTGTGAGGTCGGCGACGAGCAGGCTCACGGCGGCCGAACCCCGCACGGCCGGGTCCGGTAGCCACATGCCCATCCACCGCTGCAGGTCGTCCACGTCGAGCAGGAACCCGTGCCCCTTCTCGGCGACGCTGGGCATCCGGAGGGTGGGGTCGGCGTTGGGACAGACCAGCAGTTGTGCCAGCAGCGACACCTCGCCGCGCAGCCGCAGCGCCGCCAACGCGGCGACGAGGCCCCCCGCGGAGTCGCCCGCCACCGCGACCGGCGTCCCGTCGGCCGCGACACGCGCGACGACGTCGACCGCGTCGTCCACCGCCGCCGGCCACGGATGCTCGGGGGCCCTCCGGTAGTCGACGGCGACGACGGTCGTCGCCGTGGCCGCCGCGAGCCGCCGCACCTGGGCGTCGTGGGTGTCGAGATCCCCCAGCACGAAGCCGCCTCCGTGCAGGTAGACGACGACCGGGTGGAGGCCGGGCTGGTACGTCCGCACGGGCACCCCGGCGATCACCCCGTCGACGGTGGGCATCGCCGGCCCGGGTGTGCGGGCCGCGGCCCGGGCGCGCGACGCCTCCCGCATCGCCGCGATCTCCGGTACGCCGGTGCGGGGCTCGGCGCGCGCGGAACGCAGCAGCGCGGCCAGTTGAGGATCAGCTATCCGATCGGTGGGCACGTGCCGAGCGTAGGACCAACCCACGTTTGTCACCGCCGATCAGCGCCGCTCGGCTGTCGTGATCCGCCGACCGTCACGACCCGACGACGACGTTCGCGAGCGGCTCGCCGGCCTCGTACCGTCGGATCTGATCGAGCAGCAGGCGGCGGACCCGGGGCGCCATCGCGGCGGTCAGGCCGCCGACGTGGGGGCTGATCAGGACGTTCGGTGCGGACCACAGCGGATGGTCGGCAGGCAGCGGCTCGGGGTCGGTGACGTCCAGGGCGGCGTGCAGCCGCCCGTCGCTGAGTTCGGCGAGCAGCGCCCCGGTGTCCACCACCCGCCCCCGGGACACGTTCACCAGCAGGGCACCGTCGGCCATCCTCGCGAGGAAGTCCTTGCCCACCAGGCCCTCGGTCTCCGGGGTCAGCGGCGTGGCCACGATGACGACATCCGCCTGTGGCAGCAGCTCCGCAACGTCGGAGATCGGCCGTACGCCGGGGCGGGCGTTCCGTGCCACCCGGCTGACCTCCACCTCGAACCCGGCGAGCCGGCGCTCGATGGCGGCGCCGATCGAGCCGTACCCGACGATCAGCACTCGCGCGTCGGCCAGCCCGGTCGACCAGCCGGAGGCCCACCGGCCCTCGTCCCCCGCCCGGACGAAGTCCGGCAGCCGGCGTCGGGCGGCAAGCGTGAGCGCCACCGCCAGTTCGGCGGTGGCCGCGTCGTGCACTCCCCGGCCGTTGGCCAGAGTCAGGCCGGGCCGCAGGTACGGCAGGACGTGGTCGTAGCCGGCGGTCACGGTCTGCACCACCTGGAGCCGGGGCATCCGGGCGATCGGCTCGCAGAAGCGGGGATCGATGATCCCGTACGGCAGCGCGTAGAACTCGACGTCGTCCAGGTTCTCGGGCACGGGTTGGGTGCCGTCGTACAGCGCGATGTCCAGATCGCCGCGCTCGGCCACCACCTCGGGGTGAGAGATCAAGTAGCGCACGACGCCAATCATCCTGGTTCCGCGCCACGGCACCACCTGCCTGACTCCCGCCCAAGCCGAGATGGCAAGACGGACCGGGCCACCGCGATCGGGGCGAGGCCACCGGAGGCGGCCTCGCCGACACGTCACGGCTTGTCGATCAGCTCGGTCAGCGTGGCGTCGCCCTGCGCGATGACCGGGCCGCCCGCGCCGGGACGGGGGACCACCATGATCCGGCGGCAGCCGTCGAGTTCGACGTACGTCTGCGGGTCGCCGCCCGCCACGGACCGCAGCAGCGCAAAGCGGCTGGCGTGTGCGCTGCACGGCTCGGCCGGTCCGGCAGCCTTGAGGGCGTGCTCGATCGCCGTCCGGCGGTCCGCCGGCAGCACCGTCCCGTGCACGAAGTTGCCGGTCCCCGGCTCACTGTTGGTCACCTCATAGACGCAGAGGCGAACCTGCTGGCCAGCGGGGAACGGCTCTGGCACGGCTCCCCGGCGGGGGGTCCGGTTCCCCGCCGTCTCCACCGACAGCACATCCTTCCACTTCTGGCTGCACCCGGCAGCGACGGCCTCAGCCGACTCAAGCTCGACAACCGGGCGGGTCGCCACAGTGGTCAACTGCAAGGCGGCGAGGGCCTCACTTACCTCGGGCCGCGGCTTTCCGCACACACCGACGGGAATCCTGGGCCGCATCCACCGGCCGTCGGCGTCGATGAGCGCCAGCCACGGCAGCACTGACGCCTCCGTGGTGCACATCACGGCATCGCTCGGGTCGTCCTGCAGGCGGAGCGCGGTGACGAGGGCGGCGACGTCATCGCTACGCCGTTCCGTCGCCACCAGGTCCTGACCCCCGTCAGCGCGTCGCTGCGGCTCTCGTCCGCAGATGACGACCGCGGTCGGGGTGAAATCACCGTCCAGGCGGGGCAGGGCGGCCACGTCGCCCGCCGTGGCCATCGGGCCGAGCCTGGCCATCTCCGGTGCCGCCTCGGCACACGAGGTCCAACGCCCTTCTCCGCCGGAGTCGTCCGCCGTCCGGTTTGGCGGGGCGTCCTTGCCGCCGGTGACCACCTGCATCCCCCCGGCACCCAGTGCAACGGCCATGGCCACCGCGAGCGCACTGCCGCCGATCAGGCGCTGCCGATGCCGGCGGACCCGCGCCGCCACCGCGCCAACCCGATCGGCCGGCGGCGTCAGTGGGGGGACCGCCTCGGTCAACAGGCGCTTGATGTCCTCATCTTCACGCGTCACTTCGTGACCTCCAGGTGGCAGAGATCTCAAGGTTCGGATCCGTCCGCAGGATCCGTAGGGCACGGGAGGCCTGCACCTTGACCGTGTTCTGCGAGCAGCCGAGCACGTCCGCCGTCCGCTGGACCGTCAGGTCCTCGACGTAGCGGAGCACCACGATCGCCCGCTGCTGCCGGCTCAGCCGGGCCAGAGCGCGGCGTACCGCGTCCCGGTTGGCGGACTCCCCGGCGATGTCGCCGTACGCCGACTTGTCCGGTGGCTGGCTTGGAATCTCGCTGCGCCAGCGACGCCGCCACCAGGACACGTACGTGGTGAACAGCGCCCTGCGCACGTACGCCTCGGGATGCCCGACGCTCGTGATCGCGGCCCACCGCCGCCAGACGTCCGCCAGGACCGTCTGTAACAGATCCTCAGCCCGCCCGGCGTCACCGGTAAGCAGCCAGGCCGACCGCAGCAGCGCATCGGAGCGCGCCGCCACGAACTCGGCGAACCCGTCCGGCGGTGCCACTTCCCGGGGTCGTTGCATGTGCACCTCCCACCCTGTGAACGCGCTGGAGGGACGGTGAGGTTAACGCCCGAGCAGATCAGATGCGCACCGTCGCACCACCGCTCCGCCGGGACTCGTAGATCCCCGAGATCCTTCGCGCGTCCGGGTGGTGGTTCCGTGGCGTGGCGGGCTCCGGCAGGCTCCCTGGCCCCGGGGGGCGACGGTCTGGATCGTGCCGCGTCGCGCACGTTCGGTACTCGCGAGGTTGGGCAGTGCCGCGCGATGGTGGGAGGCCGACACCGGCCGGACAGTGATCGTTGATCAAGGCCGTAACCTGGTGCCCCCGGCAGGATTCGAACCTGCGACACACGGTTTAGGAAACCGTTGCTCTATCCCCTGAGCTACGAGGGCGCGAGCGCCCAGTCTAGCGACCTGCGCGTCGACCCGGGGTGGCAGGGACTGGACCGCGTTGACCTGGATTGATCGGCTCCCGCGGGCAAGGCGATGACCACACGTCGACCACACGGATCACGTCGACGAACGGGACCCGTGGCCCGGGTTGGCGGGTGGTGAGACTGGTTGACCCGGGCCGGCACCTGCTGGAGAGCACACACCCCACACATCATCGAAAATCAGCGATCGCCGGGGTCGCCGAGCGTAGCCCAACGCCGGAGCCAACACTGCCGCCGATCACCTCCGTGCTGGCCGAGGCATTCGCGCAAGTCCCGGCCCCGCATCGGCGGCACCTGCTCATCCGCGGTGATTCGACGGCCGCCACCCACGTCGTGCTGGGCTGGCTGACCGCAGGACGCCAAGCGCAACCGACGCGTCCAGTACTCGATCGGCTGGTCGATCGGCGAGGCGGAATGCGCCGCCGCGCAGGTCACCGAACTGACCGGGCTACTGGCCTTGACCGGCTGGCGGCCCGACATGCGGATGATAGTCACCAACAGCACCGCGCCGCCTGTGTGCGCCGTCGCCGCCATGGCCTGCGACCTGATCGCTTGGCTCCAACTGCTCACCCTTGACGGCGATCTGGCCAAAGCCGAGCCGAAACGGCTGCGCTACCGCCTGCTGCACACCGCCGCCCGCCCGGCCCGAGGCCAACGCCGCCGCCAGCTATGCATTCCATCGACCTTGCCCTAGGTGTGCGTGAGAGGGAAATCGTTGACGGGCTGTGGGAGCGGCTCGCACCGTTAACCCCGGCTCGTACCCGCCGGTTCCGCTACCCCGGGCGGTTGGCTCGTGACGACCGGGCGGCCCTGGCGGGGATCTTGTTCGTGCTGCAGACCAGGATCCCGTGGCAGCAGCTGCCCACCTCGGCGTTCGGGGTGTCCGGGTCGACGTGCTGCGGCGGCTTGCCCGCTGGCAGGAACAGGGCGTGTGGCAGCGTCTGCACGAGGTGCTCCTGGCCGAACTACGTGCCGCCGTCGCCCTGGACCTGGCCTACGCGGTGGTCGACGCCTCCCACCTGCGCTCGCTCAAAGGGGGACCACGTCGGGCCGAGCCCGGTCGACCGCGGCCGGCCCGGCAGCAAACACCACCTGAATCACCGACACCGACGGCACACCCCTGGCGGTGACCCTGACCGGCGGGAACCGTAACGACGTCACCCAGCTCATCCCCTGATCGACGCCATCCCACCGATCCCTGGCCGACGCGGCCGGCCTGCCCGCAGGCCCCGCAGGATCTACGCCGACCGCGGCTACGACCACGACAAGTACCGCCACCGCGTCCACGCCCGAGGGATCACCCCAGTCATCGCCCGCCGCGCTCACTTATACGGCTCCGGCCTCGGCCAGCGCCGCTGGGTCGTCGAACGCAGCTTCGCCTGGCTACACGCCTTCAAACGACCCCGCACCCGCTACGGACGACGCGCCGACATCCACCAAGCCCTCCTCAACCTGGCCTGCGCAGCCATCTACCTCCGGAAACTCACAACTCAAACTGAAACGATCTCTTAGACCGAATCGCGGCGATCCCCACCCCGGCTGACCCAATTCAGCTCTGTCCCGACGACCGGAGGACCGAAGGAGACCCACGCCCACCGTCGCGACAGACGGCCCGCCACCATGCCCACGCTCGGCACGTGATCACCAGCGATCACAGACGAGGCCGAAGTGGCCGGCACCCGCCGTGGACGATCGAGGTTAACTGCCTCGTCCAACCTGCGTCGGCTGTCTGCAACGGCGTGGCTGGGTTAGCTTTCCTCACGCGAACACCCTGTCGGCCCCCTCGACTTGAGCATTCTTCTCGGTCGAGGCTGCGGCCGGCCCGGATGACAGGTCGTGCAGCAGGTCCGCCTGATGCGGGATACGGATCGACCCCAGCTCCTGAGGCTTGTCGAGCTCCTTCAGGATCTTGCCGGCGGCTGACGCGACAGCCCGGGCCAGGAGCGGCGGGACAGCGTTGCCGATTTGCTTGAGCATCTGCCACTCACTGCTATGGAAAACAAAGCCGTCATGGAAAGACTGAAGGCGCGCCGCCTCACGTACGGTGATCCATCGCTCATAGCGGGGGTGGACCCATTCGGAGAGGTCGCGATGCATCTGCGCAAGGATGGTATAGGCGGGGCGGTCGAGAGGAAGCCTACGCCATTTCTCTGGGCGCAGGCCGTTCCAGATCTCCTTAGGGAGGGTGTCGCCCTTGTCCCCGGGCTTGAGGTAGGCGATCAACTTCTGGCGCCGTTCCTGTATCTCCTTGGTGTGATGGTTGTGGAGGCGGGCTTTCTCGCCCCGGCCGGCCTTGGCCTTGCCCTCTGCGGTGTACCAGCGGCCGTCTCGGTCGATGCGCATCTCATCCAGAATGTCGTTTCGGAGGCGAGTTGCCGGGTATGGTAACGACTCGTAGTGAACCGCGGTCTTTTCCGGCAGATCACCCAGGGCATCCCACACCGTCTGGACGGGCTGCTGCTCCTCCTTCAGGGCATGCACAACGAAGTCCTTGACAGGCATACCGAGGCGTTGGCCATCTCTGACACCCACGAACATGGCTCTCTTGCGCAACTGGGGGACGCCGTAGTCAGAGGCTGCGACCACCTCGACGTCACTGTTGCTATAGCCGGCATCCGCAAATGCCTTTAGCACCTCTCGCTTGAATCGCCCCTTAGCAAGCAAGAGCATGTTCGGCACGTTTTCCATGACGAACACTTTCGGGCGCAGCGCAGTCAGGACCCGGATGTACTGCAGGTACAGCTCATTACGCGGGTCGTCGAGGATCCGAGTGCCAATCTGGCTGTACCCTTGACAAGGAGGCCCCCCAAAAAGAAGGTCCACCTCTTCTGGCTCGAAGGCAGGGAAACGCTCAGACTCAGCTACCCATGATTCGGATTCGGGGTTCATGAAATGGTGAACATCACCCTCGTAGAGCGGCACCTCGGGGAAGTTCGCGCGATAGGTCTGCGCCGCGTAACGATCAAGCTCGACCGCAGCTCTCACCTCGAAGCCAGCGAGGCGGACCCCCTCGCAGAAGCCTCCACACCCCGAGAACAGTGATACTGCTGAGTATCTAGCCACACGACGCTCCCCTAGTCGATCTCCCGGTAGAAGCTACCCCCTGCCGCCCACGACGTCACGGACCACCGGCGAATGTGACTCATAGTTCACACGGCGTGTCGGCCGCCGGCCCCGATGTGACTTATGTTCCGTGGTTCGATGGTCTACATACCGTTAGGTTCTGGGAGTGCCAAGACCCAAGCCGGCGACCTCACCCCTTCAGGTCGCATTTGGGCTGGCGGTCCGCCGAGCGCGGACCGAGCGGAAGATGTCGCAGGAGCAGCTTGCGGCCAGTTCCGGGCTCGACCGGACCTACGTCAGCGGTCTCGAACGCGGCAGGCGGAACCCTACGCTCACCACCCAGCAGCGCCTGGCTGCCGCGCTGGGGTTAAGCGTGGCCGAACTGATCGCAGCTGCGGAGGAGGTGCCCTAGTGCCTTTTCGTTTCAGCCAGGTAGCGGTCCAGGCACTCGACCCTGCAATGCGTTTGATCGAAGACCTTCGCAGCGCACCGGTACGGGGCAGGGATACGGAGTTCCGGCTGGCTCAGCAAAACATGCTGGCCTACACGTTCGACACGAGTGTGCCCGGGTGGGGGCCACCGGGGCTGAACGGGATGCCGTTCCTTGATGTGGCGAGACAACCTGTAGTCAACGCCAAAGAGGAGGGGCGTCTGCTGTACGGCCCTGACTTCGCAGTCAAGGGCAACGCCATCGCCAAGGTCACTGGCGACATCTACGAGGTGCTCACAACGGCGATCTTGTGGGAGACCGCAGCACACTGGAACACCTACATGTGCGGCGGAAGCTGGCCGACGTCGCCCCGGTACGGTAGGCCGTCCGTCGCGCCGAGCCCTCGACGGCAGGTAGCCGTGCTCAACCTGCCGAGGAAGTACGACTGGGTGCGCCTCTTGGTCAAGGAAGCGCAGCAGGAGATTGGCGATATTCGAGCCAAGCTCGCCGGGCGCAACCTAACGATGCCGACATCGACACCGGATATTGCCATCGTCGTCTTGCCTGACGAGGCCCGCGATGACGACACCTGGCGAACTCCCCTGAGAAACCTGGCGCACCCTGGTCAACGGGTACTTGCGCAGGCGCATCGCCGTGTTCAGGGCCGCATCGAGCCTGGCGAGATTATCTTGGCTATGGCTTTGAAAAGCAGCCTCCGCTCCGACCGCCTCTACCAGCCTCTCTATGAGGCGAACGTGATGCAGTTCCTCCTTGAAGGCCACCTCAACGCACCGCGCGTGGAATTCGAGGTGCACGCGCTCACGGCTGAAGGCACCGGAGCAGAGAAGATCTACCAGGCAGCGTCGATCCACTCGGCGGGCACAGACAAGGCCCACCGGGCGGTGCGTGAGCTGTACAAGCCCGCAAACGCTACCCAGATTGTGCAGCGTTTCCTCCAGTTCCTGAACGACCGGATGGCCCTGGTCCCCGACGTGGCCACGCCGTCGTCGCGACGTTCACCGCTGCCTTCGCAGCCTTCACTTTTCCGCTGAACGCTGCCCCAGCATGCCGACACGCCGCTGGCGGACCAGACTGGCAATCAGGTCCGCCGCGGCTTCGGCACTCTCGTGCTCCCATACCACCACAAGCTTCCATCCCGCCATGTCCAGCCTGCTGGCAGTCTCGCGGTCACGCTGCTGCGTGCGAGACAGCTTCGCTTCCCACCACTCAGCGTTCGACCTGGGCCGTGCCCCGTGCTCCGGGCAGGCGTGCCAAAAGCACCCGCGCACCTCTACCGCCACTTTTACCGGACGAAACACCACATCCACAGTCCGCCGGACCTCGGCGAGCGGTCGCTGATGTACCCGGTACCTGAGCCCGCGTCGGTGAAGGGCCTTCCTCAGAGCCATCTCGGGAGAAGTGTCACGGGAACGTTGCAGCTGCATAGCCCGGCGCCTCCCGGCCGACGACGCAGCTGGGGGCGGCCCAACAACAATCGGACCCTCGTCTTGTGCCGTCACAACACAGACCATACGACCGACCGCTGCTGCAGGCTGGGGCTGCAACCCACGCTACTACGCACCGCTGTTCCCTGGCCTCCTCTGCCCGACCTGCCTGCGGCGCAAACGCCTACGGTGGGTGGCGCCCGACGGATGAGAAGCCGGAACCGGTTGGCATGCTCACCCAGGCCCTCGATGGGGCTACGGGACGAAATCCCTACCGCGCTGAGGAAACCAACGGTGGAGCTGAGATCCGTGCGAGCGTCGACGGACTCGACCTCGACCCCCTGAGCCACCTGGAGACGCAGGCCGCGGGCAGCGTTCGGCGCTCGCCGCGACGCCCCAAACCTGGACGCCGTCGGCCTGGCCCGGCTGGGGAGGAACTTGTGTCGTTCGTGACGACGGCGCGCGCCGTGCAGGCGAACATCCAGCAGGCCGCCGAGCAGGAGGCGTCCGAGCTGGGCCACCTGACCGCGTCCGCCGACGAGTCCTGATGCTCATCTAATTGTGGTGGCGCGACAGGGCAGCCGTGCTGGCCATTGCGCCGCCGACGACACCACCGACAGCGGCTGATCAGGCTCACGGTCGACGAAACCTGACGCTTACGATCTTGCGCGCAACTACCAGGCTCGACCGAATCACCGCCATCACGCGGGAGCGACCCTTCTGGAAGAGATGATCAGGCATCATCATCAAACGCTCGTGGCGGCGCCGTAGAGGCTGTGCACGCCGAAGAGTGCCGGGAGGATCGGCCCAACGGTGGTGGTGGTTGCCCCCGGAACGCGTGCACCATCAACGGAAGCCCTCCATCGGTCAGCAAACAGACGGTGATCTGCGGCTCCACCCGCAGCTTTGACGTCCGGCAAGTCGCAGACGCCGATAGTCCGAGGGCCGGGCTAGCATCGCGGGCACTCCGTCGTCCGATGAGGAAGGGAGGGATGGTAGGTGGCAGCAGCGCTCAGTCATGCGCCGACCCAGCTTGGACTGACAGATTCCCCCTTTCGTCCAGCGGAACCGGCCGCGTGGGTCGCTCCGATGCTGACACTTGGCTCCCGCGCTGCACGCTATGCCGATGCTCATGCTGGACGACAACTCATCGTCGCGATCTCTGTTCCCCGCCGCGATTTTGCTGCTGTGCTCATAGGTTGCGGCTGGGTGATGGCTCGTCCGGCGCAACCGCTACGGCCTCCGATGGAGATCCTCCGGGAAACCGTCCCCGGGGCGTTGGTCCGCGTAGTGACCGAGCATAAGGTCATCGTCGACCGCTTCGTCGCGCTGAACGAGTCTACGACCCCGCCTCGTCTCCGCCTCGCCAACCTCTCGCAGTGGCAGCTTACGCACGTTCGTGAACTGCGCGTGCTCAACGGGTCGCAAGAGCCGGTCGCGACGGCGCGTCCACATGCCGGTGTCCTCGGTCGGATCGCGCACCTTCAGGAGACGTGGGGGTCACGGCTCGCAGCGCCAGCGGCGGACCTGGCGATCGTGGGCACCCTGACCTGGCTTCGCGAGGAACTCGGCGCCTTCCTCTGTGCCGAAGGCGAATATCCCGATCGGCCTCAGAAGCTCACCGACGACCTCGCCAAGGCCTCCGCGAGGCGCAAGCCCTACAAGGTCGACGTAGGTCACGGATCGCTGGCAGATGTGATCTTGCCGAAAGGCGCGAAAGTGTCGACCTGGTTCACCAGGCTCTACCCCGCCTCCCGGGTGGAAGATCAACTCCCGCTGCCCAAGGACCTGACAGCAGTGATACTCGACGGCAACAGCGCCATCAAGCATCTCGGCGAGCTTGAGGCGTCGGTTGTCATATGTATTCTCGACCGGTCAGTGGCCGACGAAACCGCCGCCGAGCTAATCGTGCAGCTTCGCAACACCCGTGGTGAGCCGGTCGCGATTCCAGAGGATCTCGGCTGGAGCCAACCGGTCGGGGTTGAGGTTCTGGCGTTTACGGTGGCGCTATGAGCCGGATCGCGGAGCTGAACCGCCGCTACGCCGCCGCGGCATCGGTTGCGCTCAATGGCGTCGAGGTCATCGCAGTCGGTGATCCGGCGGGAGCGCGACTTAACGCCGCAGTCCGCCGGCTATTGCTTGCGGTTCGCGACGATGGCCCCGGTCTGTGGGAGGACCTCCTGAGTGCGGCCAAGGCGCTCCGGTGGCGCCTGATTACGCAGCCGCAGCCGGCCAGGTACAACCCGGCGGTCGTCGAGATGTGTGAGCAGGTCCGTCGTCAGGTCAGCCGCCTTCGCGGTGCGGTGGCTGATGAGGCCTTGCTCGACGAACTGGCCACCGCTGCTCAGGCCGTCGGCGAAACAGTCCCTCCGCTCGGCGCCGTTCTCATTCGCTCTATCGAGGAGGCCGGCGGGTCAGAGTGCGTCGTCGTTGCGGCGAGCAAGCCAGCCCAAATGGCACTGGCCACATGGCTCCGCGATCTGGACACGTCGGTGCTGACCGCGGGCGAGTTGGAACGGGAGCAGCCGGACCGAAGCCAGGCGCTTGTCGTGGGGCCACCGCGGTTCTACCGGTCATCACTGGTGACAGCGCCTATCATGAGCGTGATCAAATTCTTCGTGCCCGCCTGGTTTGGCGACAGATCGATCCCGCGGTCACCGATCGCCGCCTATGCCGACGGCGCGATCTGTATCGGAGCCACAGTATCCATCTTGGGTGACACCAGCGGGCCCGTTGGCGAGGACGGCGCGGACGAGGTGGAAGAGGACTTCCTCCCGCAGCCGAGTTGGGGCGGCAGGAGATCGGCCGACCGGCTGCCCGGAGCCGACGAGGTCGCGGCACGCAAGGTGTTACTGAGTGGCAACCTCGCAATCTACCTTGACGACGGTGACCGCATTCGGGCGCTCGACCCGACGCAGCCGCCCGGCGAGCGCGTTGTCTACACGGAGGTCAACGCTGTCCGCCCGGGCACCTACCTACTGTTGCGCCAGGGAGAGACCGAGCGGGGCGCTCTCTATCGGACGGCGCTGGCGCTGTTGTCTGCCAAGGGTCCTGCCGTTGACGCAGCCCAGAAGGCATGGAAGGAAGCTCTCGCCCGCCGTTTGGAGTTGATTTCCTATCCGGAGGCGGTCAGGGAACTCCGGGCCCGTGGCGTCAGGACCGCAGACCGGGTGCGTGCCTGGACTGATCCTGCTTTGATACGCCCAAACCGCGACGAGGACTTTGATGCACTGCTGAGTTGGCTCGGCATCCCGATCCAGCCGACCTTCGGTCTGGCCACTATGCTGCGACGTGCCCACCATCAGGCCAGTGCCAACCTGCGCGATCAGCTGGAAAGAGCTGTGTCCGAAGCGGACCTTTCCGCGATGGAACGTGACGGTCACTGGAGACTAGACATCGGCAGGGAGGGTGTGCGGGGGCTGATTGCGACTCGAGTGCTGGCGATCTCCCCACACACGGAGATCGTGCTACGCCACGATGCGAGAGTGCCGTTCGAAGACCGGAGCGGGCAATGGCTCGAATGATGCCCGCCTACTGCCCCGAGGGCTCACCACCCGGGGAGCGTGCCCTCTACGCCGCGCTGCAGTCAGCTGACGGCACCAACGACTGGTTTGTGCTGCACTCGCTGGGCATCGCCGACCACGTCCGGCACGTTGAAGGTGAGGCCGACTTCGTCGTCATTGTGCCCGGCAGGGGTGTGCTGGTCGTTGAAGTGAAGTCGCACCACGTCATCAACCGTCTCCCGGATGGGCTCTGGAAGCTGGGCAGCGACGCTCCGACCGCTCGCGGGCCGTTCCAACAAGCAAGCGAGGCGATGTACAGCATCAGACGCTTCCTCACAAAGAGGGGCGTCGATCTGCGTTCGATCCCCATGCTCAGCGCCGTCTGGTTCACGCATGTGCGGGCACGCACGATGCTACCGCCGACGCCGGAGTGGCACGACTGGCAGGTGCTCGACTCTGAGGATCTACGTAACGGTGCCGCCTCAGCTGTGCTGCGTACCCTCGCTCAGGGGATGAAGCACCTCGACGACAAGATTCGGTACTTCTCGTATGGCGGCACCGGCCCGGATGCCGCGATGTCTGCGCGGATCGCCTCGCTGCTGAGGCCTCGCTTCGAGATTGCCAACGTTGCGGGCGACATACGCCGTGCCCGCCAAACCGAGCTCGTCACCTTCATCGAGGAGCAGTACCTCGCGCTAGACGCCATGGCCGACAACCCGGCAGTCCTTTTCGCGGGTCCGGCGGGCTCGGGCAAGACCCTGCTTGCCGTCGAGGCTGCCCAGCGTGAGGTCGCGCAAGGTCGCTCGGGCAGGCTGCTGTGCTTCAACAAGCTCCTCGGCCGGAAACTTTCCTACGACCTCGGTGGTGCTGCGGGGCTGACAGTCGGCACGTTGCATCAAGAGCTGCTGCGGATTTCGGGATCCAAGGTCCCGCCCGGCGCTGGGGCAGCGTTCTGGGAACGAGACCTTCCCGAATCCGCGCTGGAGGTCCTGCTTGACCGGCCAGATCTCGCGGGTGACTTCCTGATCGTTGACGAGATCCAGGACATGGTCAGGGATTCCTATCTCGATGTGTTGGATCTGATGGTCGCCGGCGGGCTAGCCGATGGTCGTATCCTCCTCTTCGGCGACTTCGAGCGCCAGGCAATATTTGAGTCCGGTGACGGCCGGGCGTCGCTTGGTGCTCGCATCCCGCGCCTCAGCTCCCATCGGCTGACCGCCAATTGTCGGAACCTGCCACGCATCGGCTACCAGGTGAACCTGTTCAGCAAACTGCGACCGGGGTACAGGCACTTCCGTCGGCAGGACGACGGCGTCGACCCGACCTTGGTGCCGTACACTGCGGGAGCCGACCAGTCGCCGCTGCTGGTGCAGGCGGTACGGGCATTGAGAGACGAGGGCTACGAGCTTAACGAGATCGTGGTACTCAGCCCGCTCCGAAATGGGTCCACAGCCCAGACAACGCCCAATTCCTGGCTCCGCCAGGTGCTGCATCCGGCCGATGGCCGGCACGGACGTCCAGGCCAGCTTCTGCATACCACCATCCAAGCCTTCAAAGGGCTTGAGGCGCCGGCTGTCGTGGTCACTGACCTGGACCACCGGCTCGTGCCGGGCTTCGAGTCGCTGATGTACGTCGGCATGACCAGGGCAACAGATCGCCTCTTCGCTCTGATCGAGACCGGGACCGCTCGGACCGTTGTGGGAGGAAATGCATGACCGGCTTGCAAGCGCGGAAAGTCATCGAGGATGCCGTGCGCCGGGAGTTGTTCGGGCCGCACCCCGGCGAGCCGCCGGTTGGCGTTCCCATTGACTGCTCGAGCGGAACGGTCCACTTCGAGTCGCTTGAAGCCAGCCGCGGCCAGTTCCACGAGGCCACGACGCTCCAGGAGATTCTGACTCAAGCCGATCCACTGCACCGCTATGGCATAGGCGTCCTCTACCCCGGTGCCTCGCAGCAGGCAACCACCGCGCCCAGCGCCACCAGCGAGGGCATCGGTGGTGATATGGACGTCACCTGGGTTTCGGGTCTGGGGGAAAGTGAGGACAATCCTGACGCTCCTCCGATCGAGGTCCCGGGCACGCTCCACCAAGACGTTGCCGACTCGGATGACTTCGACCTGACCGACGCCAACCGCTTCAAGCCCTCCGCTATGGCGATTTCCTTCAAGGTTCGCATTAGGACGGGCGGCTCACTCGAGCTGAACGTCACCGGCGCCTACTACGACCGGATCAGTGTCTACGTACCCGGGAGGACCAACCCGTGGACGTGGTGGCTGCGGCGGCCATTCGAGCTAACAGGATCGGCCCCAGATGCTGTCCTGCATTCAAGCACCAACAGGCTCTGGGAAGTTCCGATGGTTCCAGACGGCGCTGAGCCGCTGCGCGTCACGCCGACAGTACAGGTTTTCAGCCGCCCAGTTCCGGGCGAGTCGGACCCCGAGCTTCGCCTGGTCACCGTCGCCATGCAGAACCGGGCAGCCGGCACTGGGCCGACAAGTGCGCTCTTCCAGATGGGCCTCAGCGTACAAGCGGCAGCGGGCCTAACAATCGAGGCTTATCCCGAGGTCGGACTCCCCGGTCTGGACGAGGAGGAGCAGTCGATCGACTTGCTCTACAGGAACAAACGTACATTCGCCATCGGCCATGGCTGTGCCGCCGGCTGGGGAGGTGGCGAGGGGAGCGATGTTGCCCAATGGGTGCGAGCCGACCCGCTCCCTGCGTATGAGGTCGTCAGCCTAACGCCCGACATCTATTTGACCGACGAGTCGGGCAAGCGTGTCCGGGTCAGCGTGAGCATGGCCGAACTCGCCATGGGCAGCGCGGATGGGCGAAGCCAGGTCGAGACTTTGCTCACTCTGTACGGCGATTGGATCAGCCGCCAGGAGGCGGAGATTCCAGGCATGTTGCCGCGTTTTCATGATGCCGCGCGGCGGCATGTGCGCTTGTGCAGGGAAGCGCTCGGGCGCATGCGTACTGGCTGGGAGCTTGTCGGTTCCAACCCGATCGCCGAACGGGCATTCCGGCTGGCTAACGAGGCGATGCTCTTTCAGCAGGTGCGTTCCCGGCTACCGCTGCGCGAGGTTGAGCGCGGACGCGACGACATCCTCCGGCCATCGGGGCCGCACCCGGAAGCAACGCCACAGGCAGGACAGGGCAACTGGCGTCCCTTCCAGATCGCGTTCATCCTCGCGAGCCTGCCGGAGCTGGTGGAACCCACTCGCGGCAGCCGGTCGCTCGTCGATCTGATCTTCTTCCCGACCGGTGGCGGCAAGACCGAGGCATACCTGGGAGCATCCGCGATAAGCCTGCTCGCGCGTCGCCTGCGTAATCCGCATGACGCTGGCACCGACACCCTCATGCGGTACACGTTGCGCCTGCTTACTGCCCAGCAGTTCCTGCGTGCGGCCTCGCTGATCTGCGTTCTCGAGGACATCCGCTCCAAGAACCAGGCAGAACTCGGCCAGTCACCGTTCGGCATCGGTATTTGGCTCGGCGGTACGTCGACGCCCAACACTTGGAACCAGGCTGTCGAGAGCCTGCGCCGCATGCGGCGTGGAGTTAACGAGCAGAACATGTTCCTCCTCCTGCGGTGCCCATGGTGTGGGACGCAGATGGGCATGAAACCCCGAGGCCGCGCTGGCCAGGACGTCATCGGCTACGACCAGGTTGGCTCGAAGGTCGTCCTGCGCTGCGTCGACCGGTCTTGCAGGTTCTCGGGACGCACCGGACTGCCCGTCCACGTCGTCGATGAGGACATCTACGAGGTGAGGCCGTCGATCGTAATCGGCACGGTTGACAAGTTCGCCATGATGGCTTGGCGCCCGATGGCCCGCCGGCTGTTTGGCCTGGGTGACGACGGCAACCGCGAGGTCTCGCCGCCAGGGCTGATCATCCAGGACGAGCTTCACCTTATCGCGGGGCCGCTGGGTTCGATGGTGGGCCTGTATGAACCCGTCATCGACGACCTCTGCACAGACAGGCGAAGCGAGACGCCAGTACCGCCGAAGATCATCGCGTCGACGGCGACGACCCGCCGCTACGAGGACCAAATCAGAGGACTCTTCGGACGTCACCAGGTGGCGCTTTTCCCGCCCCACGGCCTGGAAGAAGGGCACTCTTTCTTCGCCGAGCCGGCCACCTTGCCGGATGGCAGTCCAGAGCCCGGGCGGCGGTATCTCGGCGTCATGAGCGCGTCACTAGGATCGACCCAGACCGTCCAGGTGCGCGTAACGGCAGCCACATTGCAGGCGGCGACCCTCATCCCAGAGGCCGACCGCGACGGCTACTGGACCAACCTAAACTTCCTGAACAGCCTTCGAGAACTCGGCAACACGGTCTCACTCCTCCAGTCCGACGTTCCTGACTACCTGACCGCACTTCGTAGGCGCGACGGCATTAGTCCGCGCTGGCCGAGCGTCACGATGGAGCTCACATCACGCCGCCGCAGCGATGAGATCCCGAAGGCCATCCAGCAGCTGGAGACGAAGATCGACCAGCAGGGCTGCGTCGACATCTGCCTGGCCTCGAATATCATCGAGGTCGGGGTCGACATCGACCGGCTCGGTCTCATGACGATTGTCGGCCAGCCGAAGACGACAGCGCAGTACATCCAGGTCAGCGGTCGAGTGGGTCGTCGCGCCGACGTGAGCCCCGGCCTTGTCATCACGATTTACGGGGCGGCCAAGCCACGGGACCGCAGTCACTACGAGCGATTCCGCACCTACCACCAGCAGCTCTACGCGCAGGTTGAGCCCACCTCAGTGACCCCCTTCGCCGCACCCGTCCTGCGCCGCGCCCTGCACGCCGCCACGATCGCGCACATCAGGCAAGTAACCGCTGGCATCGGACCGCACCCGTTCCCGCGGGCGGCCTATGAGCAGGCCATCGAGCTGTTGCGCGAGCGGGCACAGGTCGTGGATCCAGATGAGGTGAAGGTACTGGAGCGGATGGCCCGGCAGCGGGCACGCGAGTGGTCCATGTGGGAGCGCACCGAGTGGGAGGCAAACGCCATTGGCGCGCAGAGCGATCCCAAGCAAGGGCTGATGCGCTACGCCGGCACGCTGCCCGACTTGGGCAGCAAGGCAACGATCTGGGACGTGCCGACGAGCATGCGCAACGTCGACGCGGAATGCCGGCTGAGGATCTCGACGGCCTACGCCCAGGCAGACGCCGGAAACGAGGAGGCACCGTGAGCAGCGGGAGCATGAGACGGGCGCAGCTCGTGACTCCGTTCGGCGTCGGCGCAATGAGCGTCCTTGTCAACGGCACATCGGTTATCACCGCCGGGCTCGACCACTGGTATGACGTCGATGACGTGAGCAACCTAGCGCTCGAGGAGTACCAGGAGCACGACTGGCGCCTGGAAGCCCGGCTAAGGGTCTCCGAGTTCCGGCTGCCGCCCGACTGGCGCCCCCGGGCCACTGGCAACGACACACGCAACGTCAGGCTGGCCGTCCCAGTGCTGCGCTTCCCCCGCTGGTCCTTCTGCATGTACTGCAAGCGCCTCAAACTCAGCACGCTCAGCATGCAACAGCAAGAGCAGTGTCCCGATCGCGAACACGGCGAGCGGCAGTACAAGCCGCGTATGTCTCAGGTGCCGTTCGTAGCGATCTGCCGCAACGGCCACATCGATGATTTCCCGTTCGAGAAGTGGGTTCATCGGTCCAACAACCCCCAATGCGCAGGGCTGCTCAGGCTGGTATCGCGTGGCGGTAGTGGACTGGAAGGCCAGGTGGTCACGTGCGGCTACGACGCGAGGGGCAACCGTGACGAGCGCCTGGGTTGTGGGGCGGAGCGTTCTCTTCAGAACATCACGGCCACGCTGCCCGGTTCCGTTGGTGAGGAGCACACCTGGCTCACGGACCGGCTAGCCGGTCCCGCGGATCCCTACTACTGCACCGGAGCGCGCCCGTGGCTGCATCGGCTTGAGGGTACGTGCGACCTACCTGTGCGGGCTGCCCTGCGTGCTGCGGGCAACGTCTACTTCCCGAAGGTGGAGTCCTCGATCTACCTGCCGCGCCAAGAGGGCGCCGTCAGTGCTCAGATGCATGAGCTGATGCGCCACCCGGCGGTGAGCACCACCATGCGGACCCTGCATAGCATCTTCGGGGCAGATCTCGATGTTGGCCTCCTGCGCAAGCAGCTCCTGCAGAATGTCCCGCCGGAACTGTTCAGGCCGATCGCGGACGACGAGCTCATGGCTGGCTACCGCGACTTCTTCGGTATCGGCGCCGAGCAGCCACAGCCCGCCGGGGACAGCGACGAGGAGCTGCTGACGGGTGACGAGGAATGGCGCTACCCCGAGTTCGAACAGATTCGCGAGACTCCCAAGGACGACTATCTGACAGCGACCGATCCAGGAATGCACGCGGATTTGGAGCCGTCCCTGGAGCGGGTGCGTTCGGTTGACGTCCTGCGTGAAACGAGAGCGTTGCGCGGCTTTACACGGGTCTATGACGAAGTACTACGACTCAGCGTGGGCAAGGCGTTGCTGCGGCGCACACCGCTTCACCCAGACCAGGACTGGCTGCCCGCATACGTCGTCAAAGGCGAGGGGATCTACTTTGAGCTTGAACCCGGGCGCCTAGCAGCGTGGGAGGCCCGTGCGGAGGTGCAACGGCGGGCCGACAAGATCGCTGCCAACTATAGCTTGGCCGCTCACCAGCGAAGCTTGCAAGCCCGCCCGCTCACCCCGCGTTTCGTGCTCCTACACACGCTCGGTCACCTGCTGATCAACGAGTTGGTTTTCACGTGTGGTTACAGCTCGGCATCCCTGCGCGAGCGCCTCTACGTGTCGGCGACCCTCGGTCGCGAGATGGCGGGCCTGCTCATCTACACGGCGGCCGGTGACTCCGAAGGCACCATGGGCGGCCTGGTGCGCATGGCGAGGCCGGACAACCTGCGCTCGGTCTTCGCTGCAGCCATCAGCGGCGCGCGTTGGTGCTCCACCGACCCGGTCTGTATGGACATCGGCGAGAAAGGCCAAGGCCCCGACTCCTGCAACCTGGCCGCATGCCACGGGTGCGCACTGCTGCCCGAGACGAGCTGTGAGGAGTTCAATCGATTCCTCGACCGCGGTCTTGTGATCGGGACCTTCAACGACCCCGAGCTAGGGTACTTCTCGCAGGTGGACCTCTGACGGCAGCCTGGCTAGGGTGTGTCCTGCCGATCATGGAAGTCAGATGACAGTGGCGATGAGTGGAGGCTCGCCCGGTAGGGCGATGCGCGTTTTGCATAGCGGGTGGCGAGGTCACGCCACTGATTGAGTCGGTTAAGCAACGTTCGGCGACGTTGCGCTTCTTGTAGACGCCCGGTCAAACGCCGATGGTCGCCCGCCGCTACTGCCCTTGTGGCGGCACAGCGGGAGTAGCACCGATAGGTGACAGTTCAGTCACGCGGCCTGACTGGCCGGCGGGGTCATGATGGTCTCCTACTCGATAGGGGCCAACCGGGACAGAGAGTGCTGTCGTCGCCAGCGGTGGTAGGTTCGTTCGATCCACGTCACAATCGCGGTCCTCATTCGCTGTCGGGGTGGTCCAGTTACGCGGTCGAGGACGTTGTTCTGCAGCAGGCCGAAGAACGATTCCATGGCGGCGTTGTCGCCCGCGGCGCCGACTCTGCCCATCGAGCCGATCATGTGGTGCTGTTGCAGGGCGCGGACGAGCTTCCGGCTGTGAAACTGCGACCCGCGGTCGGCCACTGCAGCCCCCTCCGGCCCGTTTCCCGGCTCGCCGGCCACCCGTCGACGGCGAGATAGTCAACCCCTCCTGGGAGTCGTGAAGTTCGCCTTCGACGTCTGGTGGCGTCTGTTCCCTACGTCGGGCCGCTGTAGAGCGGCATGGCGTCCGGCTTGGACGTTGCTGTCGTGGTGGGCGTTGCGGCGCATCGGGTGCAGGGTTGGGCCGTCGGGCAGGGTGATCGCCGGTCGGGGTGTGTAGCCGTGGAGGGCGAGCAGGGGCTCGCCGCCGGGGAGTGTGGTGGTCCAGGACGGTAGGTCGATGCGGTCGAGGCGGCTGCGGTGGTGGGTGAGCAGCGCGGTGCCGAGGCCGGTCTTCTGCGCGCGCGGGTGGACGGCGAGGAAGGCGAGGTGGTAGTGCGGTTCGGTGGGTTGTTTCAGGGTCAGCAGGCTGTCCAGCAGGTCGAATCGGCTGGCGTGGCCTGCGGCGGCATCGGTGAGTCGGATGCGGTATTGCGCCGGTGGTGGGATGGGCCGGTAGCGGTGAAAGCCGACGATGGTGGCGGTGTGGTCGTCGGTGAGGTGGATGTCGCCGAAGAACATGGCGTGTTCCACCCAGATCGCTACGACGTCGGTGAGGACCTGGCGGCGCCGTGGTGGATCGGGTACTAGCCAGGCGGCGAGCGGGCTGGGGTGGAGGGCGTCGGCGATCAGCGCGGCGACGGGGTTCTTGTCTGCCCAGCGGGCGGCACGAATACGAGCGGTGGTGTCCATGGCGGTTGGCGTCCGTGTTGGGTGGGTTAGCGGTAGGCGGCGGTGGCGAGGTCACCGACGGCGGCGTCGACAGCGGCGATGATGTCGCGCACCGTCTGGTGGTGCTGGCCGGCGATCGTGGTCAAGCGTGTGGTGAGGGCGGTGGTGTCGTCGTCGAGGTAGAGGTGTTCGGTGAGGCCGAGGGTGGCGACGAGTCCGGCGAGGGCGGCGGTGTGGTGGTCGGGTTGCTCGCGGCCGTGCGCGAGGTAGCGCAGGCGGGCTCGGGCAATGACCGGCCATTTGGTGTCGGTGGGCAGGTAGGTGTCGGTGCGGGCGAGCCCGGCGAGGCGGCGGCGGGTGTGTTGGCGGAGGATGCCGGCGGCGACGAGTCCGGCGCGGGTGCGCTCGTACAGGTCCGCCGAGAACGTACGCAGGAATGCCTTCACCGGTGGTGGGGTGCGGCCGTGGCGGATGGCGGTGATGGCGGTGTCGGCGATCAGGTCGCCGACCGGTTGGTCGGTGTGCAGGCGTAGCCAGCGTTCGCCGGCGGGGCGGTTGCCGGTCGGGTCGAGGGTGATCCGGCCGGCGAGGAACAGGTCAATCAGGACCGCGCCGGCCAGCCCGAGCGCCAGTGCCTGCCGGTGGATGTGGGGGTGGCCGGTGTCGTCGTCGTGGCCGAGCAGGAACAACTCGTCCCGCAGCGGCAGTCGAGGAACGCTCATCGCGCCACTCCCCCACCCATCTTGCTGGCGAGGTGCCGCAGCCGGGCGTGCACGCCCCTGTAAGCGGCTGCGGGCCCGGGGAGCAGCGTCTTGTCGACCGCGGCCAGGATCGTGTAGTTGGGGTCGCACACGTTGCCGATCGGCGCCCGCCCCGCCTGCGACACCAGCTGGTAGGCGTCCAGGGTCTCTAGGCCGGTCAGGGACTCGACCCAGCCGACGAGGTCGTGGTGGGCGATGCGGTAGGCGTCCTCGAGAGGGCGGGCGCAGCCGATCGACATGATTGCCGTGTCGGTTTCCAGGCGCGGCCACGCCGTCGGCACGCCCTTGATGACTTCGATGGTGAGGGTTGTGGTGGTCGCGATTTCGACGCCGACGCCGCAGGCTTCGCCGTCGCCTTGGCGGGCGTGGCCGTCGCCGAGGGCGAGCATCGCCCCGTGCACGTTCACCCCGAGGTACAGGGTGGTGCCGGCCCGGAGTTGCGGGGTGTCGAGGTTCCCGCCGTGGGTGTCCGGGACGATCGTGGAGCGGGCCTCCATCCCGCCGGGGGCGACCCCGATCGTGCCGATCATGGGCTCCAGCGGCAGGTCGACGCTGTGGGCGGTTTCGGTGGCCTGGAACCGCACAACCCCGGCCTGCCGGTCGATGTCGTACACCCACACCCGCTCCTCCAGCGGCGGCTGCAACGTGGCGGTGTGGGAGGTGGAGGTGAGGGCGCCGAAGTGCGGGAACGTCGACGACACACCCCAGTCGCGGGCGGGCGTGATCGAGGCGAGGTGGATGGCGAGGGTGTCGCCGGGCTCTGCGTCCTCGACGAAGAACGGCCCCGACACGGGGTTGAGGTAGGGCATGCGGCACACCTGCGACGGCAGATCCGCCGGCCCCCGCACGAGCCCGCCGAAACAGTCCTCGGTGAAGACCTCGAGCACGTCGCCGGAGCGAATGTGCGCGACGGGCATTCGTCCGCCGAAGGTGTAGGCGAACTCGTCCCGCGCCGGACGGTAGGTGACCTTCCCCATGGCGGTCACACCCTCTCCACGTCACGCCGCTGCTGCGGCTGTACCGGCGCGAGCCCGGACAGCACTGGCCGGCGTCCCGACAGGTACAGGCCGGCGAGGACCACCAGGCCGAGGGCGAGCCAGGCCAGGCCCAAGCGCTGGGCGGCGATGTTCGCGTTGACCACCACATAGGCCAAGATCACGAAGCCGAAGGTCGGCATCACCAGGTGCGCCCACCAGTTGCGGCTGCGACCGCGGATGAGGTGGTGCACGACCACGGACACGTGCAGGACGAGGAAGGCGACCATCGCCCCGAAGTTGATCAGCGACGACAACAGCGTGATCCCATCGGACCGGGTGGCCATGTACAGGCCGAGGACAAGGGACACGACACCGGTGAGCAGGGTCGCGTTGATCGGCACGCTCCGGCGAATCGACACTCTCGCCAGGAACGCGGGTAGCTGCCGGTCGCGGGCCATCGCATACAACAGGCGGGAGGTGGCGACCTGCGCGACCATCGAGTTCGGCAACCCCCACGCGACCGCCGTCGCCACCGCACACAGAGTCGCCAACCAACTTCCCCCGGCCACCTGGGCGGCGTCGTAGAAGGCGGTGCCGTTCGCGTCGCCATCGGCGAGCAGCAACGCCGGGTTGGGGACGAGCATCGCGGACAGCCACGTCTGCCCGATGAACAACACCCCCGCCAGCACGAGGACAGCGGCCATTGCCCGGCCGATCTGCCGGGCACCGCCCTTGGCCTCCTCGGCCAGCATGCTGATCCCGTCGAACCCCAGGAAGCTGAGCACGGCGATCGACACCGCGCCCGCCACCACCGACCACGTGAACGTGTCCGGGTTGTAGAACGCCTCCCAGCTCAACCGGCCCTTCCCGGAGGCGACCGCCCAGCCAGCGACGGCGACGAAGACCGCCAGAACGAGCAACTCGCCGACCAGCATCACCCGAGTCACCACCGCGGTCATCCGGATCCCCACCGAGTTCACGATGGTGTTGACCGCGACGAAGCCCAGCAGCCACGCCCACACCGGCACCGCGGGCACGGTCGCGTGCATCGCCACCGACGCCACCAGATACAACAACCCCGGCACGAGCACGTAATCGAGCAGGATCACCCAACCGGCGAGGAACCCGACCGGTGCGCTGATCCCGCGGCCGGCGTAGTTGTAGACGCTGCCCGACATAGGGAACGCCTTCACCATCTGCGCGTACGAGAACGCCGTGAACACCAGCGCCACCACGCCGATCGCGTACGCCAGGGCCACCATGCCGCCGGAGCCGGCGTAGACGCTGCCGAAGATCGCCATCGGCGCAATCGGCACCATGTACACCAGCCCGTAGGCCAGCAGGTCCCGGAATCGCAGCTTCCGGGCCAGCTCCTGTCGATAGCCATAGCGGGCTAATTCGTTCTGCTCGTACATCTAGAAACCTCCAATTCAGGGCAAGCCAGGCGCGGATTGGCGATACCGGAAGCACGTCTCGGATCTTTAAGAGGCGTTAGTAGGGACTAACTTCGACTGACCTGGCCGCCCGGCCTGCCTCGGGCAGTCAGGCTGGGCATTGACGATTGCGTGGTCACGACGGACAGCACAGCCCACGGTGAGGGCTCACCATGGCACCCCACAGTGACCTGTCCCAACCGGATGGTCAGCTCAAAGGTGGACATCGGTCACCGTCGACATGGCTCCGGCGGTTGCCATCGGAAGGTTGACCTTGCGTGTCTCAGCAATGACGCGTGATCCGGTGCCGTGGGAATGGGGGTCCGACTGGCACCTGACGCTCTGGCACGCGCCGAGGCGACGGTGTACAACGGACCGACAACTCTCTGGCGAGAGCGCTCGCCGCGCGGGTCCGATCTCGTCTACGCCCGAACAGCAGCACGGTGAGGAGGAACCCTGCGCGGGCGGCGAAAACATCCGGTAAGTCGAGAGCCGACACCCAGGCGTGGAAGACGACCCGGTACGGCAACGGCGAGTGGGCGACCATGCTCGCAGGCACCCCTACCGCCTAAACGGAATAGCCCTCGTGGAGTCGACCATGGCCTTCACCGTGATGGAATCCTCGTGCCACTTCGGGCCTGTCGACGGTGCCTTCCTCTGCGCCGGCACAGCGCCGACGCCCGAGCTAGAACAGTCCTCGCTGCTCGAGCTGACGCGGTCAATTGGCGAGGCGCTTCACGACTGTCAACGGCCATTCAGATTGTCTCTGATCTAATCGTTGTGAAGCCGCCCAGTCATCATAGCGGGTTGATGGTCATTGTCGACTGTGGTCTGATGTGATGGCGACGGTGTTATCCCACCTCGACCGCCTGACAACCGAGGATTTCGCCGTGGTGAACGGCAAGGTGGTCATCTCCGCGGCGGCCTGCGCGACGATGGCGGCCTGCCCAGACTCCGCTACGGTGTCGAGCCGGGTGCATGGCCGTTACCGACGGCGGCTGGCCGACGTAGCGCTGGCAGGCCGGCCGGTGGTGCTGAACCTGTGTGTTCGGCGGTTCGTGTGCGTGAAGCCAGACTGCCGTCGGCGAACGTTCGTTGAACAAGTCGAAGGCGTGACCTCCCGGTTCACCCGCCGCAGTCAGCCGCTTCGACGAACGTTGATGGCGATCGGACACGCCCTGGCCGGGCGGGCTGGAGCCCGGCTGAGCCGACTGCTCGGGATAGGCGTGAGTCCGAACACGATGCTGCGGCTGATCCGTTCACAGTGTGACCGTCCGTCCGTCCGGGCGCCCCGGGTGCTGGGTGTGGACGACTTCGCGCTCAACCGGGCCACGTCTACGGCACCGTCCTGATCGACATCGAAGCCGGACTCCCGATCGATGTCCTCCCCGACCGGACCGCTGACACCCTGGCGGCCTGGCTTCGGGAGCACCCCGGCGCCGAGATCATCTTCCGGGACCGGGCCAGCAGCTATGCCGAAGCCGCCCGAGCCGCCGCCCCTGACGCGGTGCAGGTTGCTAACGCCGCTACACCCAAGCCGAAACCGCTGACGACCTGCTCAGCCACGGCCGCCTCGACCGCACTGGGCGAGGCCCTGCGCCCTTATCTGACCCACATTTACCAGCGGTGGAACGCCGGCTGCACCGACGCCGCCCTCATCTACGCCGAAATCCGCGAGCAGGGCTACCGCGGCAGCGAACGCACTGTCCGCCGCCACCTGCAACCCCTGCGCGAGTCCGGCAGGCCTGCTCCGCCCCCACCCACCGACGTGACCGTGCGGCAAGCGACGAACTGGATCACCCGTGACCCGGATACCCTCACCGAGAGCACTGGACCAAGCGACACACGATCCTCGACCGTTGCCCAGCGCTACGCGAAGCCGCTGACATCGTCAGCTCCTTCGCCGTGATCATGACCAAGCTTCGAGGCCAGGACCTGCCCGACTGGCTCGGTAAAGCAGAGGCCAGCACGGCGCCAGCCATCCGCAGCTTCGCCCGCGGCCTACGCCAAGACCTCGCCGCCGTCACCGCCGGACTTTCCATGTCCTGGAACTCCGGCCCCGTCGAAGGGCATGTCAACCGGGTCAAAAGGCTCAAACGACAGATGTACAGCCGCGCCAGCTTCGACCGGCTCCGGCACCGCATCCTGCATGCCTGAGCACCACACACTGGCACCACTCCACAACGAGTGGATCAAAGCCTCTTTCACTGGCCGCCGACACACGACCGCCTGGGCTACCGTGGGGGATTCTCCGTCGACGTAATCCCCACCCGAGACGGCTTCCGACAACTGACCCCAACACCGAGGTGACATCAGCATTCGAGTCCGCTCCGGGTCCACTTATGCCCTGCACCCACCCCGGCCGGCTGTTCAGCGTCCGTGTCCTCGATCCGCAGCACCATCACGCCACCGGACTGTTTAACCAGCAGTCAGTTGTAAAGCAGCGAGCGCGTTGCCGACGGAACATCCCGATCGACGACGAGCGAATCGAAGGCGAACTATTGAATTCGCCGATGCCCTCGGACGAAGCGTACCGGCATATTCCAGTCGCTTGTTCGCATATCGCGGTAGAGTTTCGCCGGCCCCGAGGCGACGGCCGGGCGAACGCGAGCGACTGCCGCAGCGGCTAGAGGATGCGCCAGGGGCGCAGCTCGGTGCCTTCGTTGCGAAGACCTTCGAGTCGGCGATGCACCTCGATTGCGGCAGCGGTGCCGGGCCGGGACTTGCGAGCATTGGTGGCGATCATCTGGAGTTCGCGAAGCTGGCAGAGCTGGTCGAACCCCTGCCATGAGGTGGCGTCCCAGCCGTAGCTGCGCGTGAAGTCAGCGAAAGCCGTTCGATCTCCGCCGAATCGGCGGCAATGCACGGCGACGGTGGCGACGTCCCATTCCCTCGGTCCGAGTGCGATGCCGTCCCAGTCAGCCAGTACCGGGGTGCCGTCGAACCGCCGGAGGGCGTTGCGGGTTTGCGGGTCGGACTGGATCAGGCTGGCGCCCAGCGGGAATGCCATTGACGACCATGCCGTGCTCAGATCGTCAAGCCGGTCCAACAACAGGTCGCGGTCCCGGGCGTCGATTATCTCGGCGCTCTCTACTGAGCGCCGTATGCTCTCGATCGGTCGAAGCGCTGGCAACTCCACCGGCGGTGTCGGAAGGCCATGCAGCTCCCGCAGCAGCAGCCCAAGTTCGGCGGCGCTGATCGGGTTACTGTACGCCGGATCCAACCGCTGCCAGACCGTCACGGCGTGTCCGTCGACGAAGAGCGGTTGCGCTACCCGGTCGCACAGACCCACGGTCGGGAACCCCTTAGCCGACAGCCACTCGACGACCGCGACGACGGCCAGCGCGCGGTCAAGGTCGTACTCAGTCGGCGCGATCTTGACCACCACGTCACCAACGGCATACACAGCGTTAGTGTGATGCCGGAGCAGCAGCGCGTCAGCGTCGGAATGGCCCAGCATCCGACACACCTCGGCGAGCAGCGGACGCGTTCGCGCCTCGACGAACATGTGGCCCCTAGGTTTCGAGCGCAGCAGTTCCGGCAGCAAGGGTACGGCTCCGCTCCCGGCACGACCGCACGTACTCCGCCAGATCGATCACCTCCCTGCACTGGGCATGCCGCGGAATGGCCGAGATGACCTGACCGGCCTTCGTCAAGATGATCTCCGTGCGCTGCAGATCGGGCAGGTTCGCGATGGCCTCGCGGGCCGCTACGGCGGCGTCGGCGAATCGAAGGTCACGGGCCAAGCACAGGGCACGATCCAACATGATCAGAGCCGGATCGATGGGCACTGCCGGGGCGGGAGCGTACAGCCGAAGGGCCTCTTCCTGGACCCGGTATGCCTCCTTCGTGTCACCGAGCCAGGTCATTGCCCCGGACAGATAGAACAGCAGCCGCTTCGCGGGGAAGCGAAACGCTGCGTCGCTGTCGTCGTCACCTGCTTCGTCGAACATTCGGTGCGCCTGCTCCATCGCCGCTCGAGCCTGGTCAACAGCACCGAGACGGGCCAACGCACGCGCACGCCCAGCTGCCGCCAACGCACCAGATGGTGACGCGGCCGCGGTGATGGCCAGCGCCGCGTCCGCCATCGCCACCGTCTGCTGCGGGTCGCCGAAGTAGTAAGGCAGCATTGCCGCCTGAGCCCGCACCAACACCCGGAGCCTCGTATCCGCGCTGTCGTCCGCAGCATGGATCGCAGTCCGGTACCACAGTCGCGCCTCGCCAGCGTGGCCCAGCCGCATCAAGGCGTCAGCACACATCGTCGCCAGCAAGGCCGCAGCGCCTGACAGACGAGCTTGGACCGCCGCCGGCTGACGACGACGCGACAAAACCTGAATCTCGGAGCACTCACCAGCAAGCCTCGACAGCATCACGCTCGGCGGCGCCGAGGGATAGATCCGCATGTGCTCGCTGGCCGACTCCTCGACCAACTCCAGGTGCCGTGGTGACACACTCGAAGACGACAGCGCCTCATCGAGCTCTGCACGCAGGCGGGCGAGACTACCGGCTGCCTGGACGGCTGCTTCTTGGGCTGGCCGCGACGCCGGCTGATCACGCGCCAACTCATGCCTGGTGGCAATCGAACCGCCCGTACCACCTGCGAAATCCTCTTCGCGGCCGAGTCCCATCGCAGCCCTCGGGATACCGAGACCGAGCGCAATCCTCTCCAACACCTCGTAGGCCGTAACCTGCCGCGCCCCCTTGGCGATCTCGGCGGCACGGTTGGCAGAGACGCCTACGAGGGCAGCGATCGCCCCATAGGAAACGCCGCGGGCGTGCAGAAACCGGAAGATCGCCGCAACGTCGCGCCGCTCCAGAAACTCCCGGATCGGCCGTCCTTCCCACCTGCCCGACGTCCACCATGACGGATCGATCCCGGCGGCCATGATCACCTCCAGCAGCCGATAGGGAGCGGAAACCCAGCGCGACTGACGCCTGGAATAGACACATCAATAGACCGACCAAGCTACCGCCTGCTGCCTAAAGACTCCACAACGTCAGCTCAACGTCTGCGCCGACGAAGGAACCGCAGCACTCACGCTCGCATGCCAGGAAGTAGACGCATGGGCGGAGATCGGCGCCGCCGAACCTGCCAGGAAGGCGCTGCGCCGGGCCGAGGAAGCCCGCCAGGACGCCGGCAACGACTCGGTGGGCGGGCTGCTCGCCTGCAGTACCGTGCGCCAGCACAACTACGCCGGGGCGGTGCTGCTACGCATGGGCGGGGCCTCCCAACGCCAACGCAGCAATCACTGACTTCTGCGCCACCGGCGCCGCCCGTCAACTCCCCTGACAACCTGGAGCGACCATGGCAGTCCCGCATGCCACCCACATCCGCAACCACTGGTACTGGCGGCCCGGCTGGGGCATCGGTTCCCGCTTCTACACCTGGCACATCACCTTTGACGGTCAACCCGAGGTCGAACACCTCGCCGACCAATACCGGCACCTACTGTCCCAGCAGCCAAGCCTCGACGTCATCCCGAACCAGTGGCTTCACCTCACCATGCAAGGCATCGGCTTCGTCCACAACGTAACCCCCGAAGACGTCGACGCCATCGTGGCCGCCACACGGGCCCGATGCGCCCACCTCGCTCCCTTCAAGCTCACCATCGGCGCCCCCCACGTCGACCCCGAATCCATTCAAATCGCCGTCGACCCGGTCGAACCAGTACGTCAACTCCGGTACCGCGATCCGCGCCGCCATCGCAGACGGCTGGGGAAGCGACCGCGTGCCCGAACCAGCGGGGCCGTACAACCCCCACCTCAGCCCCGCCTACACCAACACCGAAGGCCCGGCCGCTCCACTTGTCGAAGCCCTGACATGCGCCCCAAACCTGACCGCGAACGCCGAGATCGACTCCCGCCAGCTCATCATCCTCAACCGCGACGGAGGCATGTACGTCTGGGAGCCGTACGCCACAGTGAAACTCCGGTCGTCTCCACGTCCACCGCCACGAACGGGACCTCACCCAGGTCGATACCTTCGCTTCCACCCGCTGACCCATAGGCGAAAAGTCCGACCGAAGACATTCGTATCTCTCTATCTATGTAATTCGGCTTTATCCTGGCCAGAGCGGCTGGCCGGGCGACGGTTGCTCATGACAGTCACCAGAACTGCCGCGTGCACGAGTGGTCCGTTGGACCGACCGGCTTGGCGGGTACCCGCGCCGTCCACAGCCTCGGCATGTCATGTGTTCGCGACTCGTTGCTCCTGCGCCTGGCTGAGGCTCTGCCGGTACTCCAGGGCCTCCGGGACCTCCTCGTACTGCAGCAGGCTGCCGGTCAACGCCAGTAGATGTTCCTTGGCCTCCTCCGGCGTGGCGTAGAAGAACTCGCGACGATGGTTGACCAGGTTGACACGCCGGTCGGCCAGCCGTGCGTGCATCTGCGCCTCGATGCCCACAGCGTCTTCGGAGAAGAACAGGGCGTGGACGTCGAAGTTGAAGGGCACCGATGCGTCACTGAGTTCGCGTACCCGGTCCAGCGGGTCCAAGCGACGGGTCATGCCGACCTTGACCATCTTCTCGCCGAACGCACCAAGATTGGAAATCACGTACACGTAGCCGGCCCGGACGTTGGCGGCCCGCCGGTCGACGTCCTGGATCGCGGTGTCGATCTGGGCTAAACGGTCCTGCATCCGAGCGGCACCATCGACATCGCCCTTGGCCTCCAAGGCGGCCAGGGCGTTGGCGTAGTGCTGGCGTTCCTTATCGAGCCGGGCGCGTTCGCGTTCGATCTCCTGCTGGGCACGTCGCTCTTCGCGAAGCCGGGCCTTCTCCTCCCGTTCCCGCTCCTTCTCCTCAGCCAGCTTCTCCTGGTAGTCGGCGGTGAGTTCCAACTCCTTGACCCGCAACCGGTGGTACTCCTCGGCGATTCGAATGTGCATCGTCTTGCCGAGCTTGGCGATGGTCGCCGCCACCTTCCCCAGTCGGTCGACGGCCGAGTCAAGCTTGTACGGCTTCAATCCCCGTACCAGGTTGTCCGCCTCGGCGTTGTAGGCGCGCAGCATGAGCTTGGAGAAGTCCCGGACCATTGCCCGGCCCTCGGCGGCCGAGCCGTTGACCGTCCATCCGGTGGCAGCCTTGACCGCTCCCCCATCCTTCCTGGTCATAGCCTTGATCTGGTCTTGCAGCAGGCTGAGCTGGCTCTGGTAGGCGACCGCGTCCGACAGGGGATGCCGATACTGATAAACACCGGCTTCCTGCAGCAGCACGGTCTCCTCGGTGACCACGATCTGCTGCCGAAGTCCGCGCAGGTGTCGATCGAGCTCGGCCTTCTGTGCTTCGCCCTTCGCTGCCAGGTCGGCGACCTCACGACTGAGTCGAGCCCGGTGCTGCTCCAGCTCTACCGCTGACAGCACGCCAAGCCGTGACATCTCCGCCCGCAGACCCGTCAGCTCTACCCGTACTTGATCCAGCTCGTTGCGGAGGTGCGCATTTTCCACCGCCAGTTCACGCGCCTTGCCCCGGGCACCGAACAGAGGAATTTCTGAACTTCCGTTGCGCTGCCGTGAGACGACTACGGGAGCAGCAGCAGCCTGCGGGGCGGGCCCCGGCGGGGCCGGAGCCGGCGAATCCAGGATCCATAACTGCCACCCCGGCGGAGGAGGACCCCAGGCGGCATCCGGTGTCCAGCCGGCAGGCGGCACCCATCCAGCAGGCGGCGTTGGCCAGTTCGGCGGTGCGTTGAAGCGGTATCCCATTGTTTCCCCCAAACGTCACCACGGTCCGACGAAACTAGCGCCGTGGCTCCCGACCGGACATCGAGACCTCAGGTCGGCAGGTAGGCCAACCAGACGGCCACGGATGACCAAGCGGGGGACTGCAGTCTGGTTACCGACAGAAATTGGCGTTGCATTTGATACGCACTCGGCTGACCGTGCGGGCATGCCTACCGCATTCAGATTCTCCACCCCGTCAACCTCCGCCCTCGGCATGGGCACCGGGAGCACGTCGTGCAGATACGAGAAAGGAGGTAGTGCGGTCGCTAGCACCGGGTGTGCAGCCGGTCGGATCCCGGAGGGCCGGCCCCACGCAGTCGACCGGCCCTTACTTGCACGCGCCCCTTCGGGGGGCACTGAAGAACCATCTGGCAGTAACCAACTACTATTACGAGACGTCCGTTCCCTTTGCGGTCGGCCCCTCAAATCAATGCCCGATCGACGCCTCGCGATTTAGCCCCGTCTGGGTAGGCAGCACGCACGCCAGTACCACAGATCAAGATCAGAGTTAACCTTCTGGATGGGCGAGGACCTCCAATCGCACGAGCGAACACGCCGGGAAGGCGACACCTAATGTGAGTATCTTTTGCGTCTTGCGTCGGTCTGCCAGCTTGTCATACCGATGCGGTGCAATGGGACTCACCCCACCTTGCCTACGCCTCTCTCTGACGCGGAGTGCACTTATGATCGATGCACGTTCAGCCCCGTCATGGCTGCCCACCCCGCAGGTTGCTGTTGCGCAGCTCGCCAGCGGGATCCTCGAGTACGCCCAGCAGGCCGCATCGGGTGACGCGTTCCGGCTGCCGTACCCAGCGAACCTGCAGCTCGCGCTGGACCGGCTGACCCTGCTCGCCTGGCATCAGGACGCGGCCGCGCCGGCCAGCGTGGTGGAACTACTCCAGCTTGCGCAGGAGCCGTTCGGCGACTGGAAGATCGACCTCACCGGCGCCGACGTCGACCCAGACGAGTCGCTGCTGCTCTATGGCCGCCCGACGGCGACTTGCGAGGAGCTCGGCAGCCTCCGTGGGGATGTCGAAGGTGAGATGCGCGAGAGCGCGCTGTTGCGGGCGGTGATGGATAAGTCCCGGGCCCACAACGCACCACAATCATACGTCGCATTCCGCGAGCTCCTGATCCGACAGCCGGCGATCGCGGCGATGGAGCTCGACGCGCGGCTGGCCGACCCCAACCTGGCGCTGCTGTCGGATGAGGTGCGCCAGGCATACGTGGAGGCGCCACCGGAGGCGATGGCGGACGGAGTGATTCGGACCTGTGGCGGATGCGGCGGTCTTCGGCTGCCACTGGATGACGACCGGACCTGGTTCTGCGAGGACCAGACCTGCCCGGCTCCCGGCACGGCCGGGACGGATCATCCGGCCAGCGAGGGCGTGTGGTGGTTGCGGCGTGAGCTGCGCGCCTTTATCACCGCACCGGGTCGTGCGGAGCTACGCATCGCCGACACAATCGGGAAGCTCGGCGTGTCGGTTGCGTTGTGGCCGGACTTCGACGCCTGCGACATCGCGGTCTTCGAGGAACGACCTTGGGTGGCCGACATCAAGGCCTGGCGCAACCCGGTACGTCTGGCCCGGCGGCTGCGGGAGCGGCTGTTCACCGTGTCGCCGGAGGCGGAGAGGGCCTACGTCGTTATCGGCCAGGAGCAGGTCAAGGCACATCCGCGGTACGTGGCACGGCTGCGGAAGGCGTGCCCACAGGTGCGGCCGGGCCAGCGAATCGTGGCGGTCTCCGAGGCGGAGTTCATCGCTGCCGTGAAGCGGCGGGTGGAGGCGGGATCATGAGGCAGATCAACACCATCCGCAACTGCTTCACCCGCGCACTCCGCGGCCACTACGCCCCGACCGGGGCGCAGCCTTCGCCGTCCCGGCTGATGGACACCGAACTGTGCCTGTTTCTGCTGGAAACAGTCGCCCCCGATCAGGCCGTCAGCGGCGTGCCAGCGTTGCTCGACGGCTACCGGGCATTGTGGGACGCGGTGCCCAACCCGCGAGCCGACGCGGCGGTCCGACTCGCCAACGCGCGAGCCCTGCTATGGCGCAGCCAACGCCCCTACGGGTGGGAGGAGTTGCTGCAGGCTTACCTGTCCGCCCCTGAGGCAGTACGGGGTTACCACCTGGACACGCTCGGCCGACCGATACGCCGGCAATGCAGTGTGGCGGCCGACAGGTGGGATTGGTACGAGCAGCTACTCACCGAGCCCCTGCCCTTCGCCACCACCGGCGTCCGGTTCGCCGCGCCCGGCCGATACCGCATGAGCTCCACGGCGCGCGGTCACGGCGTGACCGTGCCGGACAACCTTCCACCCGCGCCGGCTCCGGCTCTGCATGACCTGGCCGTCCGGACGCGGGCACCGATCGAGGTTGCGTGGCAGGAGTTGGTGGCGACCGCCCGAGGTATGGACGCCGCCGACCTGCAGGCCGGACGTTCCTCTCACCGATGGGAGGAGCGCCTGCAGGACGTCACGCTGCAGGTCCGGCTGGCCGACGACACCTTCGGCGACGCCACGATCCTTCGCATCGACCGGATCCTGCACATGGTCGGCATGGTCAGCGTCGGCAAGAGCACCCTCGTGACGATCCTGGCGACCTGGGCCGCGCAGCATGACCTCCGGGTAACGATCGTGGTCGGCGACAACTCGGCAGCACTACGCATGGCGCACGAGCTGTCCTGGTACGACGACGTGGTGGCGGCACCGGTCATGGGGCAAAACCGAACCCGGCATGCTGAGCGGCTCCATCGGCTCCAACCGCCGGCGCCTGGCCGGCTTCTACCCCTCGAGCCGTACGGGTTCGACCTAGTCAGCACGGCCTGCCCGCTCGATGCTGTCCGGGGCGCCCCCATCCCCCTCGATGTGCGCGAGGCGCCCTGCCAGCACCTGATCGAGACGGATCCGGACACCCCGGTGGATGGCTGGCGAGACGGCGCCCGGCGCACCTGTCCCCTGTGGTATCGCTGCCAGCGGCACGAGGCCGCGCGTCGACTGGTCAAGGCGAACGTGTGGATCGCGACGCCGTGGAGTCTTGTGCACACCCCTGTGCCCGGACCGTTAAGCCACGAGCAGATGCGGTACCTGGAGGCGGCGTGGCGGCGCAGCGACCTGATCCTGGTCGACGAGGCCGACCAGGTGCAGGCAAACCTCGATGAGATGTTCGCCAGCGCCCAGGTGCTGCTTGGCCCAAGCCAGGAAGCGTGGATCGACGAGATCGGGGCGCGGGTGGCGGAGAAGCTGCGTGCAACCGGCCGCGCTCCGGTCAGTTCCCGGCAGATCCGCCGGTTCATCACGGCACTGAACCAGGCCCGTTCCGCAGCCGACATCATCTACCAGCTGCTGCAACGGGACCGGGTTCGGGCCGGCAAGCCGGTATTGAACTGGCTCGACCCTGACTACTTCACGGCTTGGACGCTGTTCAACAGCCTTGCTCAGGACTGGGCCGGCTACACCTCGAAGGGTCGCAGGCCCAACCCCGGTTGGGACAATGATGAACTCTATAAGTTGCTGCGCGAGCAGTTCAATGCGTTCATCGACGACCCGACCGGGGCATCTGGCGAGGTAGCCGGAGGCCTAGCCACCTTGGCCGAGGCGCAGCTGTCCGACACGGAAGAGGAGACGCGGGAGGACGCCGTCCGGCAGTGGCTGACCGAGCTGAGCGATCGAGAGCTGGCCGAAGGTAGGAAGATCGCGCCCGCGGAGCTCGAGCGGAACGTGTGGCGGCTGGAGCTGGCGGTCGCCGTAGCGGTGATGGCACACCGGCTCAACCTGATGCTCGCAATCTGGCCGGAAGTCGCGGCCGAACTGGACATGTTCGACACGCTTCCGGCAGAGGTACGCCGCCCGCCCAGCGACCTCGCCGTCGCGGTGCCGGAGTCGCCGATGGGCAACGTGCTGGGATTCCAGTACGTCGAGGACGAGACTGACCGCCGCGATGGCCAGCTGGGCGAGTTCCGATTCTTCCGCTACACCGGGGTCGGGCGGGCCCTGCTGGTCGGCCTGTCGGACTTGTTTCCCGCCGACGGGCCGGGCCCGAATGCGCTGCTGTTGTCCGGGACCAGTTGGGCCGGCACCTCGCCTCGCTACCACATCGACGTGCCGGTCGAGGCGATCCTGCGCCCGTCACCGCAAAAGCTCGCCGCCATCTCCGAGACCACGTTCGCTCTGGACATCCAGCATCAAGGCGAACGGAGTACACCGATCTGGGTGTCCGGCCGCTACGGGGAGGAGCGCACGAGCGCCCTGCGGCAGATGGTCGCGGCCCTGACCCAGCCGGGCGCGGGTCCTGGGCGACCGAACCGGCTGGAGCGGGAACGAGCCGCACTGCCGCCCGGCCGCCAGAAGGTCATGCTGCTGGTCGGCAGCTACGCCGAGGCCCGCGCCGTCACCAACGAGCTGCTTCGGCGCAAGTCCTCCTGGAAGGGGCAAGTTCGCTGCCTCATCGGCGACGACGAGTTGGAAACCGGCTGGGACGACGGCCACTTGCTGCGCCGCGGCGATGTCGCGGACTTCGGCACCGACGACGCGTGGCTGCTGGTCGCTCCCATCCTGGCCGTCGAGCGGGGGCACAACATCCTCAACAACGACGGTGTGGCCGCCATCGGCGCCGCGTTCTTCCTCGTACGCCCGCATCCACGGCCGAAGGATCTCAGCTACGTCACCCAGCGGATCAACCAATACGCCCTCGAACAACTACACCCGCATCCGCTCGACGACGACTCCCCGACACACGAACGCCTCGCAAGTGCCGGCAGCCAGCGACGCCGAGCCGCGCAGCGCCAATGGCGGCGGCTGCTACACGCCCTGGTCGCCTACAGCCAGCTCGGCACGGACGAACGCCAACGCGTGGCCTGGACCCAACTCGTAACCATCTGGCAGGTCGTGGGCCGGCTCCTACGCGGCGGCCAAGCCGCGAAGGTCTACTTCTGCGACGCCGCCTTCGCACCGGTCACCGCCCGCAGGAGCGACACCGACACCGACCTCGACGATGCCAGCACCAGCCTGCTGCACGGCATGCGCGAGGTGCTCACCCCATACTTCGAACCCACCGGCGCCAGCACCGATCGGCACCTCGTCCAGGCGCTCTACCAGCCCCTGTACCGAGCCCTCACCAACATGGGAGACCGCTGAATGGCACCCCGCTACGACAACCTCGCTGTCACCGTCCTGCGTCTCGATCCCGCAGCCCCGATCGAGCGCGCCTACCACCTGATGCGGTTCCCTGGCCGTTGGAAGGAGCCGCTACGCCGGCTCGCCCAGGCGCAGCGCGGCGGTGATGTCGCCAGCATCCCGATCGCCTCACTCAACGACGCGATCACCGCCCTCGTCCCCGACTGCGTCGTCACGCTTCCGTACGCCGGGCGCGGCGACGACGACCAGGACTGGCTGCTCGCATACCGAGAGGTAAACCCGGCAGCCATCTTCAACCTGGTCGCGGCGTGGGTACGCGCACAGAAGGGCACTCCGGAGCAGATCTCCCTGGCCCTGTCCCAGCTGCACGCCAGCCACCTCACGTGGTCGCCAGTTCACCTCAACCTGACCGCGCCGGAAGAACGGCAACGAGCCATGCGGCTGCTGCCGATGGAGATCGCGGCGACGTTGTCCCGCCCAGACGCGACTTGCCCGCATAACGAGTTGCGGTTCCTGCGCAGCCCGAGCCCCGACGGCGCAGAGGTCATGTCCTGGCCGCCGGAGCGGATCGAGGACCAGACGCCATTCTCAGTCAAGATCGGAATCAGCGCGCAGACGCTGCCCACCAGTGATGAGCTGTTGGTCTATCTGTCGTACGGCGTGCGACGCTGGATGCCTGTGCGAGGCAAGCTCGCGTTCGACCACGGCCACTCGGTGTACCTGGCACCGACCGTGCCATACCTGGCCGGCCTAGAGAACTCCCGCCACTTCGGCACGGCGCGGATCAAGCAGGTCAAGGTGACGGAAAGGGATGGCTCGAACAGCTATGGGCCGCGCTGGGACGACGCCCTCGCGAGGGTACTGAAAGAAGCCGGCTGTCTCGACCGCCTGCCCGACCCGCAACAGCTGGTCGACAAGCCCTTGGACTACCTACAACGCCACGGCGACGCAGCTGCGCTGGTCTACAGCACCGGCATGCTCCCGGCTGAGAAGGTCAGCGCCGGTCTGTCGGTCGCCGACCGCCAGCCGCTGATGAACTGGGTCACCAACGCGCTCAGCCCACACCTCCGCCCGGCCGCGCCGCTCCCCCGCGAAAAATGCACCGTGTACAAAGGCCTCGGTGGGATCAGCGAGAGCCGGGTTTCGGCCACCTATCTCGGTGAGGTCGTCGGGCCGCGCCTGGACATCGAGCTGCTCACCGACACCGACCACGCCACGCAATACGCCCTCGACCGACTCGCCACCCGTCTCGGTGTCCCGATGCCCCGTGCCGAGCAGCTTGACGAGGCCGGGGTAAAGATCGACCTTGGCGCGGTGACCGTCGGGATTCGGCGGCTGGCGGTACCGACAATTCGCGCCGACCTTGACCGGGTCGGACGCCGGCCCCAAGCCGCGGTGGAAGCCCGCATCGAGCACATCGCCGACGTACTTGGCCAGGCGGCAAACCCGACAATCGCCCTGGTCGAGATCGCCCACCCCGACGCCTATCAGGGCCGGCGACGCGGCGACGATCCCAAGTTCGCCATCCGGCACGGCCTGCTGCGCACAGGACGGCTCAGCCAGTTCGTCACCCCGGTAGCCGAGCCGAAGCGTCCCTCGCGTGCCCGCGAGGGCAGGGAGCCCTCCGACCCGAACCGAGAGCGGTTCGCCGCAGCCATCGATGATTTGTTCCGGCAGCTCGGCGTACGCCCCGAACCGCTGCCTGAACCGGCACGAGACACGCTTCTGCGGCAGCCTGCCCTCCTGGCCATCTGGATGATTCGCCAAAACAAGGGACGCGTCTGGGGGCTCGCGCGACAGGTCCCGGTGGCAGTGCTCATCGACCCCACCGGTCAACATGTGGAGGTCCGTGCGCCCACAGTGCCCTGGCAGCCTCTGCACGCTGGGCTCGTAGAGATCGGTAAGCAGTACGTCAACGTAAACCTCAAGTCCGGCGCCGACGACGTGACCCGGTTCGCCAAGGACGTCATCGACGAGGCCACCAGCGCTTTCCCCGACACCCTGCTACTCACCCATGCACAGAACCTGCGCGGCGTCTGGAACACCCTCACCAACAGCCGTATCCAGCTCGACAGCCTCGGCTTCGGCGCCGGTGAGCCTCAGCCGATCAGCAAGCTGCCCGGCCTGCGCCATGTGCGCGTTCGCACCGCGGAAGGCGGCGAGACCCCGGAGTGTCAAGCCCCGGGTTTGATGGAGAGTTGGTTAGCTGGTTTTCAGGGGTGCGGTGACCGGGTGGGTCATCGCGTGTAGCGCCTCGTACTCGGCGGGTGGGACGTGGCCGAGTTCGCCGTGCAGCCTG
>NZ_RAQQ01000003.1 GCF_003610785.1 Micromonospora globbae | reverse complement strand
GCCCGACTCATCCCCGTCCAGCCCGACCAACACGACACCGACCAGACCAACGCGGCACCGATCGCCGCCTAACATCAGACCGGATCCCGCGATGGCCGTCTCTTACACCACCAGCGCGGACGCGACCGGCGTCATGTCCGGTTGTGGGGTCGGGTGTGCCGTGGTCGGGGCCACCCCCACGGCGGAATCATGCCCACCCCCGCGTCGTTGAACATGCCGACGCCGGGCGAAGCAGCCACCCCCGCGGCCCACGCACGAACCCCCGGCGAGCACCAACCCCGGCCACCGGCCACCGGCCACCGGCCACCGGCCACCGGCCACCGGCCAAGCCTCTACGACCCGGCCGGCCGCCGCGCCCAAGCCCGGCCGCCGCGGTTCCGAGCCCGTGCGACGCGGCCCCGAGCCCGGTGGAATGCATCCCCGGCCCGGACCGTTACACCCCCGAGGCGCCCAGCAGGCACCACCGCGCCGAGCAGGCACCACCCCCGGCGCCCCCGAATCCTCACGGCACACCCCCGCGCGTGTGCCGCACACCCCCGAAACACCCCCGACCAGAGAGGCACCCATCATGCGTACCGATCTGATCCGCAAGACCGCCCTCACCGCCGCGACCATCGCCGCCACCGGCGGCGGCATCGCCGGCCCCGCCATCGCCGCCCACGCCGCCCCCGCCGAGGGCAAGCCCGCCGCGCAGGTCCAGAACCGCAAGGACCACGGCCAACGCGAACTCAACGTCCGCTACGAGGCCCAGCCCAACTTCTACTACTGCGGCCCCGCCGCCACCCGCAACGCCCTCTCCGTCCAGGGCAAGGACATCAACGTCGACGCCATGGCCAAGGAAATGGGCACCACCGAAGCCGGCACCAACTCCATCAACGACATCACCCCCGTCCTGAACAAGGAAACCGGCAAGAACGCCTACCACAGCGTCGAGATCTCCAGCCCGACCGCCGATGAGAAGCAGACCGACAAGCTGCGCACCGACATCGTCGACACCGTCGACGACGGCCGCGCCGTGGTCGCCAACATCGCCGGCACCGCCGTGGACACCGACGGCAACACCCACTCCTTCGAGGGCGGGCACTACATCAGCGTCGTCGGCTACCGCGACGGCGGCCACGAGGTGAAGATCGCCGACTCGGCCGACCCGGCCACCGCCTCCTACTGGATGAGCGTGGACAACCTGGCCGACTGGATCGCCACCCGCGGCTACAGCGCCTCCTGACCCAACCGAGGCGCACCACCACAAGCGAAAGGGCCCGACCCCCAACCGGGGGCCGGGCCCTTTCGTCGTCCCGGCGCGGGACGCCCCCGCCGTGGGGCGCCCGCCGTAACCCACCTCAGCGCGGCGCGCCGGGCACCGCCTCCTCGCGCTCGGCCTGCCCGTGTGCGCGGCGCGCGCGCCGCCGCAGCCACCACGTGCTGCCGAGACCGGCGAGCACCGCCAGGGCGAGCCCCGCCCAGGAGAAGCTGCTGAGCCAGTGTTCGGCCACGCGGCCGAGGTGGAAGAGCAGGTAGGTGGTGGCGAACGCCCAGACGAGCCCGCCGGCCGCGTTGGCGGCCAGGAACCGGCCGTACGGCACGCGCAGCGCCCCGGCCAGCGGCCCCGCCAGGATGCGCAGCAGCGCCACGAACCGGCCCAGGAAGATCGCCCAGACCCCGTGCCGGGCGAACGTCTGCTCGGCCCGGGCGAGGTGTTCCGGGCCCAGGTGCCGGGGGAAGCGCCGACCCAGCCGGGCGAGCAACGGCCGGCCGCCCCGGCGGCCGACGGTGTAGCCGAGCGAGTCGCCGACGACGGCGCCGAGCGCGGCGGCGGCCGCCACCCACGCCGGCTCGACCACCCCCGTCGCGGCGAGCAGCGCCGCGCTGAGGAGGGTGATCTCGCCGGGGAGGGGCACGCCCACGCTCTCCACCCCGATGACCCCGGCGACGGTCAGGTAGACCGCCAGCGGCGGCAGCGCCACGAGCCAGTGTTGTACGTCCAGCACGCCCACCCTCCCCGTCCGGCGCTCGAACGCTACCCGGGGGCGACGGGACCCGGCGAGGTGCGGGGACGCGTCGCCGGTCACTCCGCCGGAGCGAGGAACTCCAGCCGGTTGCCGTGCACGTCCTCGGTGTGGAACCGGCGCATCCCGGGAAGCTCGCCGTCGCCCCACACCACCGGGGCGCCGGCGGCGGTGAGCCGCGCGGCCAGGTCGTCGAGGTCGGGGCGCAGCAGGGCGGGGTGCGCCTTGCGGGCCGGCCGGAAGTCGTCCTCGACGCCCAGGTGCAGTTCGGCGTCGTGGCCGGTGAACCAGCACCCGCCGCGGGCGGCCAGCGCCGGTGGCTTCGGCTTCTCCGTCATCCCGAGCACGCCGACGTAGAACGCCCGGGACGCGTCCTCGGAGCCGCGCGGACAGGCGAGCTGGACGTGATGGATCATGGAACACCTCCTCGTTCCGCAGACTGGCACGAGGTTGCGCTCATAGCAAGACGGACGTACGGTTTTGTTTGAGTGCGGGACGCCGGTAAGTGTCGCCTAACCTCGGCGGCACCCGGACCGGTGCGACAGACTGCTCAGGACACGGTCGCTGGTGTGAAGGAGTACGACGTGGCGAGCCTCGACACCTTCGGTGCGAAGACCCAGCTACGCGTCGGAGACGCGAGCTACGAGATTTTCAAGATCGACAAGGTGGACGGCCACGACCGGCTGCCGTACAGCTTGAAGATCCTGCTGGAGAACCTGCTGCGGACCGAGGACGGCGCGAACATCACCGCCGACCACATCCGGCAGCTCGGGGCGTGGGATCCCACCGCCGACCCGAGCGTGGAGATCCAGTTCACCCCGGCGCGGGTGCTCATGCAGGACTTCACCGGCGTGCCCTGCGTCGTCGACCTGGCGACCATGCGCGAGGCCGTCCGCGACCTGGGCGGCGACCCCGGCAAGGTCAACCCGCTCGCCCCGGCCGAGCTGGTCATCGACCACTCGGTGATCGCCGACCTGTTCGGCCGCGAGGACGCCTTCGCGCGCAACGTCGAGCTGGAGTACCAGCGCAACAAGGAGCGCTACCAGTTCCTGCGCTGGGGCCAGACCGCGTTCAACGAGTTCAAGGTGGTCCCGCCCGGCACGGGCATCGTGCACCAGGTCAACATCGAGTACCTGGCCCGTACGATCATGGAGCGCGACGGCCAGGCGTACCCCGACACGGTCGTCGGCACCGACTCGCACACCACGATGGTCAACGGCCTCGGCGTGCTCGGCTGGGGCGTCGGCGGCATCGAGGCCGAGGCCGCCATGCTGGGCCAGCCGGTCAGCATGCTGATCCCGCGGGTCGTCGGCTTCAAGCTCTCCGGCGAGATGCCGGCCGGCACCACCGCCACCGACCTGGTGCTCACCATCACCGAGATGCTGCGCAAGCACGGCGTGGTGGGCAAGTTCGTCGAGTTCTACGGGCCGGGCGTGAGCGCCGTGCCGCTGGCCAACCGGGCCACCATCGGCAACATGTCGCCGGAGTACGGCTCCACCGTGGCGATCTTCCCGATCGACGAGGAGACCGTCCGCTACCTGAAGCTCACCGGCCGCACCGAGCAGCAGGTCGCGCTCGTCGAGGCGTACGCCAAGGAGCAGGGCCTCTGGCACGACCCGAACGCCGAGCCCGAGTACTCCGAGCGCCTCGAACTCGACCTGGGCACCATCGAGCCGTCCCTCGCGGGCCCGAAGCGCCCGCAGGACCGGGTGCCGCTGGGCAGCGCCAAGACGCTGTTCCGCTCGGCCCTGAAGGACTACGTGGCCGCCGACGAGACCGGCGGTGACCGGGAGCGCAAGCCCGGCGTGCCGCAGCTGGAGAAGCCGTACGGGGTCGTGGGCCACGCCGACGAGGCCAGCGCCGAGTCGTTCCCGGCCAGCGACTCCCCGGCCAACGGGGTCGAGGACCCGGCCGACGCCCCGCGCGACCTGGAGACCGCGGCGGTCGGCGCCGGCGGGCGCGCCACGAACCCGATCCGGGTCACCGGCGCGGACGGCACCGAGTTCGAGCTGGACCACGGCGCCGTGGTGATCGCCGCGATCACCTCCTGCACCAACACCTCGAACCCGCAGGTCATGATCGGTGCGGCGTTGCTGGCCCGCAACGCGGTGGAGCGGGGCCTGTCCCGCAAGCCGTGGGTCAAGACCACCCTGGCCCCCGGGTCCAAGGTCGTCATGGACTACTACGAGCGCGCCGGCCTCACGCCGTACCTGGAGAAGCTCGGCTTCCACCTGGTCGGCTACGGCTGCACCACCTGCATCGGCAACTCCGGCCCGCTGCCGGAGGAGATCTCCGCGGCGGTGAACGAGGCCGACCTCGCGGTCGTCTCGGTGCTCTCCGGCAACCGCAACTTCGAGGGCCGGATCAACCCGGACGTCAAGATGAACTACCTGGCGTCCCCGCCGCTCGTGGTCGCGTACGCGCTGGCCGGCACCATGGACATCGACCTGGCCAACGAGCCGATCGGTGAGGACAGCTCCGGGCAGCCGGTGTTCCTCCGCGACATCTGGCCGAGCAGCGCGGAGATCCAGGACGTCATCTCCTCGGCGATCGGCGCCACCGGCTTCAGCTCCGCGTACGCCGACGTCTTCGCCGGCGACGAGCGCTGGCAGTCGCTGCCCACCCCGACCGGCGACACGTTCGCGTGGGACGGCGAGTCGACGTACGTGCGCAAGCCCCCGTACTTCGAGGGCATGGAGCGGGAGCCGAAGGCCGTCGGCGACATCACCGGCGCCCGGGTGCTGGCGAAGCTGGGCGACTCGGTGACCACCGACCACATCTCCCCGGCCGGTTCGATCAAGCCGGACTCGCCGGCGGGCCGCTACCTGGCCGAGCACGGCGTGCCGCGGCACGAGTTCAACTCGTACGGATCCCGCCGGGGCAACCACGAGGTGATGATCCGGGGCACGTTCGCCAACATCCGGCTGCGCAACCAGCTGGTCCCCGGCGTCGAGGGCGGCTTCACGGTCAACCACCTGACCGGTGAGCAGACCACGATCTACGACGCCTCGGTGGCCTACCAGGAGGCCGGCGTCCCGCTGGTCGTGCTGGCCGGCAAGGAGTACGGCTCGGGTTCGTCGCGGGACTGGGCGGCGAAGGGCACCATGCTGCTGGGCGTCAAGGCGGTCATCGCCGAGTCGTACGAGCGGATCCACCGCTCGAACCTGATCGGCATGGGCGTGCTGCCGCTGCAGTTCCCCGCCGGCGAGAACGCCGACTCGCTCGGCCTGACCGGCACGGAGACGTTCTCCATCACCGGCGTGACCGCGCTGAACGACGGCGAGACGCCGCGTACGGTCAAGGTCAGCACCGACACGGGCGTCGAGTTCGACGCGGTGGTCCGGATCGACACCCCCGGTGAGGCGGACTACTACCGGCACGGCGGCATCCTGCAGTACGTGCTGCGCCGGATGATCAACAGCTGACGTACGACGGACGAGGGCCCCTCCCCGCGCTCGCGGGGAGGGGCCCTGCTCGTCGTCACGGCCGCGGCGGTCGGCGGTCCGGCACCGGAGCCGCGGTCCGACCAGATGGCCGGGGGCCCGTATCAGCCGGCCGGGAACGGCCGGCTCAGTCCAGCGTGCGGCGGGCGTCCCGGGTCTTCATGGCGTGCTCCAGGAGGGTGATGAGCACCTCCTTGCTGGACTCCCGCCGGCGGGCGTCGCAGAGCAGCACCGGCACCCCGGGGTCGAGGTTGAGCGCCGCCTGCACCTCGTCCAGCCGGTACTGCTTGGCGCCCTCGAAGCAGTTCACCGCCACCACGAAGGGTGTCCCCCGCCCCTCGAAGTAGTCGATGGAGGGGAAGCAGTCGGCCAGCCGGCGGGTGTCGGCGAGCACCACGGCGCCGATCGCGCCGAGCGCCAGCTCGTCCCAGACGAACCAGAAGCGGTCCTGCCCGGGCGTGCCGAAGAGGTAGAGCACCAGGTCGTCGCTGATCGTGATCCGACCGAAGTCCATGGCGACCGTCGTGGTGCTCTTGCTCTCCACCCCGGACAGGTCGTCGATGCCGACGCCGGACTCGGTCAGCACCTCCTCGGTCCGCAGCGGGCGCGTCTCGCTGACCGCACCGACCATGGTGGTCTTGCCGACGCCGAAGCCACCCGCGATCAGGATCTTGATCGCGGTCGGCAGTGGGGTCGCTCCGGCGGGCCGCTCAGAGTGCCCGTAGTCCATTGATTACCGCCTCGAAAACACTGTTGTCGGGAAGGCCGGCCGAGGTGCGCGGCTCGCGGACCTGGACCAGGTTGCGGGCCACCAGATCACCCAGTAGGACCCGGATGGCGCCCACCGGCAGGTCCAGGTGGGCGGCGATCTCGGCCACGGACTGCACACGCTGGCAGAGCCCCACGATTGCCAGGTGCTCCGGGCCGAGGCCGACTTCCGCGCTCACGTCCGCGCGGGTCGCCGTGACCAGCGAGATCAGATCGAAAGTGCCGGTGACCGGGCGGGCGCGGCCGCGCGTGACCGCGTACGGGCGCACCACCGGCCCGGCGTGGTCGTCCACCCACTGGTGCTCCGCGGACTCCCCCTGCACCGTCATGGCGGCTACTTCTCGCCGGGCGGCTGTTCGGCCGTCCGGGTCGGCGACGCCACGTGCTTGCCGACGCGGGTGACCAGCATCGCCATCTCGTACGCGATGAGGCCGATGTCGGCGTCCTCGCTGGCCAGCACGGCGAGACAGGCGTTGCGCCCGGCCGCTGTGACGAAGAGGAACGAGGACTGCATCTCGATGATGGTCTGCTGCACCTGGCCGCCGCCGAACCGCTTGCCGGCGCCCCGGGCCAGGCTCTGGATGCCCGCCGCCATGGCGGCGAGGTGCTCTCCGTCGTCCCGGCTGAGCCCCTGCGAGGAGGCCATCAACAGGCCGTCCGTCGAGAGCGCGACCGCATGCTCGGCCTGCTTCACCCGGCCGACCAGATCATCCAGCAACCACGTCAGGTCGGCACTCGATGCCGTCTTCTGGGCCACTCGTCGTCCTCTTCTCCCACGGCTGGTTAGCCGTCTTCGTCTGGGTCTGACCGTTCCGTCGCGGGCGGACCTCCGCACCGTCGGCACAGGTCAGGTCGCTTGTTGCTCGTCGGTGTCCGGGGCGGGCCCGGGCTCCGGTGCGTCGTCGCCCATGAGGCGGGCGGCCTCCGTCCGGCCCCGGCGGGTTCCGCTCTGGTACGAGCTCATCATCCGGCGCACCTGCTCGGGCGGCCGCACGATCTCCTCGTCGTCGTCATCAGCGGCGGTCGCCGCCGGATCGTCACGCAGTTCGGGAACGATGCTGGCCTGCCGGACCCGCACCGGCAGCCCGGAGTCGGTCCGTGCCGGCTGGATCCGCGCCGGGAGCGGACCGCCCTCGGCGCCGGGTCCGCCGGTGCCCGTCGCGGGGGCGTCGGCCACGGGCCGCGGCACCGCCATCGGCAGGCCCGTCGGCACCGTCGGCCCGTCGAGCGCGGCCTGCGGCTCGGGGGTACGGCGGGTGCGGGTGGGCAGCCCGCCGTCGGCCGGGGGCACCGTGCGGGTACGCGTGGGCAGCGTCTCCCCGTCGACGGCCGTCTCGGCGTTCGCGGACGGGTCGGCGGGCGGCTCGGCGAGCGCCACCGGCGCGGCCGGCTGGGCGGCGACCGGGCCGGCCGGCGCGGGGGCGGTGACCGGCGTGTCCGAACCGCCGACCCCCGTGTCGGCGGGGCCTCCGGCGGCCACCTTCGCGGCGGGGGCGCCCGCGGCCCGGGCGGCGGCCGGGATGCCGCCGGAGGTGTCCGGGTCGTCGTCGGCGCTCGTCACCAGTTCGCTCGGGATGAGCACGACGGCGGTCGTGCCGCCGTACGCGGACTCCTTCAACTGCACCTTCACACCGTGGCGCTCGGTGAGCCGGCTCACCACGTACAGGCCGAGGCGGGAGGCGTTGGCGAGGTTCAGCTCGGACCGGTCGGTGATCCGGTGGTTGGCCGCCGCCAGGTCCTCGGGGCTCATGCCGAGGCCCCGGTCCTCGATCTCGATGGCGAACCCGTTCGCCACCATCTGGCCGCGCACCTCGACCGTGGTGTTCGGCGGCGAGAAGGACAGGCCGTTCTCGATGAGCTCGGCGAGCAGGTGGATGACGTCACCGACCGCCCGGCCGGCGAGCGACACCCGCCCGATCGGCAGCACGTTGACCCGGGTGTAGTCCTCGACCTCGGCCACCGCGCCCCGGATGACGTCCACCATGGGCACGTTGCGCCGCCAGGCCCGGCCCGGGGTGGAGCCGGAGAGCACGATGAGGTTCTCCGCGTTGCGCCGCATCCGGGTGGCCAGGTGGTCGACCCGGAACAGGTCCTCCAGTTCCTCGGCGTCCTGCTCGCGCCGTTCCATGGCGTCGAGCAGGGTGAGCTGCCGGTGCACGAGCGCCTGGGTGCGCCGGGCCAGGCTGAGGAAGACCTCGCGGACGCTGCGGCGCAGTTCGGCCTGCTCGACGGCGGTGCGGATCGCCGTCTCCTGCACCACGTTGAAGGCCTTGCCGACCTGGCCGATCTCGTCGTGGCCGAACTCGAGCGGCGGCGCCTCCTTGGCCACGTCGACGTCGTCGCCGCGACCGAGCCGCTCCACGACGCTGGGCAGGCGTTCGTTGGCCAGCTGGAACGCCGCCTCGCGCAGCCGTTCCAGCTGCCGCAGCAGCGACCGGGCCGTGGTGATCGACACGATGATGGAGGCGACCACGGCGATGAGGCCGAGACCGGCGGCGAGCACCAGCCGCACGATCACCCCGATCGCCACGGGCATCGCGCGGGACACGACGTCCTCGCCGCCGGCGATGATGACGTCGCGCAGGTTCTGCATGGCCGGCGACACGGCGGCGTCCCAGTCGGCCGCCGACACCGGGGGCCGGCCCGGCACGTTGCGGGAGCGGACGATCTGGTCCTCCAGCGCGCGGAACCGCTGGAACTCGTCGCTCGCCACGAGGTTCTGGAAGCGCTCGCGGTCCGTGCGGGCCAGGTCCACGGCCGTCTGCTCCGTGGTGAACCGCTGCGCGCCGACGAGGTGGGCGAACTGGGCCTGCTCGGCCGCGGTTATCCGCCCGGCGGCGAGCGCGCCGGTCAGCAGGGCGTCCTCCTGGGACAGCAGCTCGCGCGCCCGGTTGAGGTCGATGAGGGCCGCCGTCTCCTGCGCGATCTGCGGGTCGTCCAGACCGCCGAGCGCGTCGAACACGCGGAAGATCGAGTCGATGACGCCGACGTACGCCGCCATGGTGGTCGCGCGGTCGACGTTCCGGGCGTCGACGCCGGCCCGCGTCTCGTTGAGCCGGTCCAGGTCGCCCAGGAGTTCGTCGATGCGCTGTTCGAGCTGGCTGCTCGCCGGCACCTCGGTGCGCCAGTCCCGTACCGACTCACGGAAGGTCGCCGCGTAGTCGTCGGTGCGACGCCGTTCCGCGGCCAACTGCTCGAGCTGCGCCGCGTCCGGCCCGCCGAGGTACGCCAGCGACAGCCGGCGTTCCTTCTGGAGCTGCACGAGCAGCGGATCGCTGGGCTCGAAGACCCGCGAGTTGAGCGTCTGCACGCCGAGCAGGTTGAACCCGTCCCGGACGGTGACCCACGCCGCGAAGGCCCAGAGGGCGACCAGCGACACGAGCAGGGCAATGACTTTTGTACGGAGATTCGTACTGCGGGAACCCATCACACCGTCCTGGCCGGATATCTGCTCATGTGTGCACTCATCGACTCCGGCGCACGCTAGCAGTGTCGGGTTGTTCACTCAAGCGGTCCTGATCATGGCACCGTCGACTATGGTCGCGCGCCGGTCAGCCGCCGCCGGCCTCCGGGCGTACGAGCCACCGGGCCGCCCGCACCGCTGCCTGCACGATCAGCGTGGGACGGTACAGGTCCTTGTCGTGCCACAGCTCCGGCGCGCCGTCGTGATCGTCCACCTCGGACAGCCAGGCCGCGCCCCGAGCGAGCGCCGCCGCACCGGCGCCGTCGCGGTTCCCCGCGGCGATCAGCGTCTGCACCGCGTACGCCGTCTCCTCGGCGCTGCCCGACCAGCGTCCCCAGGATCCGTCCGGCCGCTGCCCGGCGAGCACCCAGGACGCCGCCCGGTCGACCGCCCGCCGCGCCGCGTCGGCACTCCCGTACCCGGTCAGGGCCAGCACGGCGCAGCAGGTCGCGTAGTACGGGGAGGCGTGCCAGCGGTCGGACCAGCGTCCGTCCGGTTCCTGCTGGTCGAGGAGCCACCGGGTGACGCGGTCCACCGCGGACGCGAGCCACGGCGCGGCCGGCCCGCCGTACGGCAGCAGGTGCCCGAGCGCGTCGAGCACGTGCGCGTTGGTGGTGACCGACGCCCCGTCCTCCCCCGGCCAGGTGCAGAAGTGCTCCCCGGTGTCGTACGCCCGCAGCACCGTCGGGTCGACGGGCTGGCCCAGCCGGGCGAGGGCGTACACGGTGACCGATGTCGTGTCGGCGTCCGCCGGCAGGCCGGGACCAGTCGGTGTGCCGGTGGGCCCGAGGGCGTCCCGCAGCTCGGCGGTGAGGACGTCGGGCACCCGCACCGGGACGCCGGCCCGGCAGAGCGTGCCGAGGACCCACGACCGCTCGAACACGGTGATCGGACTGGCACACGGCACCGGCCCGCCGTACTGCCGGACGAGGTCCTCCAGGTAGGCCCGGGCCGGGTGCGCCGGGCCGGGATCGGGGCCGAGCCAGGCGGCCGTCGCGGCCGGTGACGCGCCCACGGTGCCGGGGCCGACGGGGCCGACGCCCACGGCCCGGCGGGCGGCCGGGCCGACCACCTCCAGCGCGTGCGCGAGCTTCTCCGGCAGCGGACGGCCGGCGGCGAGCAGCATCCGGACCCGGTCCAGCCGGCCGCCGTCCAGGCCGACGGGCAGCGGTGGCCGGGGCGCGGCGTCCCAGTCGCCGAGGTCCGGCCGCTCCCGCAGCGCGTCGAGGTGCCCGGCGATCAGGTCGGTCAGCGCGGGCACGATGAGGTCGGTCGCCGGCAGGTCCGGTGGCGGCGGCGCCCCCGGCCCGGTCAGCGTGTCGTGGAGCGCACGCAGGCCGCGGTGGGCGACCTGGCCGAGCCGCTCCCGCGCGAAACCGCCGTCACCGCGGCGCAGCACGGCGAGCAGCGCCTCGGTGGCGCTGAGCGTGGGCACCAGGGCGTAGCCGTCCGGCGCGCCCCACGCCCCGTCGGGCCGCTGCGTCCGTACGAGCCACGCGATCCGCTCGCCGTGGCCGGTGAGCCAGGGCGCCAGGCTGACCAGCCGGCCCGTCTCGTACACCGACGGGGAGGACCGTCCGGCCGGCTCGGCCAGCATCGAGGCGACCAGGTCGCCGCCCGGGTCGCGCGCCGACCGTTCGGCCAGCGCCGCGCCCGCCCCACCGGTCGACGCCGCGCCCGCCCCACCGCCCGGCGCGGGACGCTCCGCCGCGGTCTGCTCCCACGGCCCGCCGCTCACCGCGCCCCCCAGAAGTCCGTCGAGCCGTAGAAGCCACTGGTGTAGCCGAGTTGCCGGGTCAGGTAGTCCGCCTCGCGGGGAAACCGGCCGGCCAGGTCGGCGAGCGTCTCGCGGCACCGGGCGGTCAGCGCGGCGGCCCGTCGCGCCACCTCGTCGGCGTCGCCCACCAGGGTGATCGCGTTGAGGTCGCCCCATTCCCGGTCCCGGTCGTGGGTCGCGAGGTCGTTGACGAGCCGCAGCACCCGCTGCACCTCGTCGCTGGCGGCGACGAGTTCCGGAAGCCGATCGTGCACGCCGGCGTCGCCGGTACGGATCCAGTGCGCGACGTTGACCACCGTGCAGGCGAGGTTGTCGGCGTTGTCGAGGTACTCCTCGTAGCTCGGCGGCCGCCCGCCCGCCGTGGCCTCGCGCCAGTCCCACTCCCGGGCCATCGCGGCCAGCGTGCGGGCGACCTCCTCCCGCCACACGCCCCGCGCCCGCGCGTAGCCCGGCGTCCGGGCCAGTTCGTCGCGCAGCTCGGCGAGGAACCGTCCGAGCGCGTCCTCCGCCCCGGGCGCGGCGCCGTCGACCACGGCGAGCGTGTCGGCCACGACACGGTCGACGTCCTCACGGGACTTGGCGAGGTAGTCCACCTGCCAGTCCACGGCGAAGCCCCACAGCACCGCCCGGTTGGCGAACCGCAGCTCGTCCACCGTGCACGTCGGAGCGCTGAAGGCCATCGCGAGCGCGATGCTGCTGAACAGGGCCGGGTCGAACGGCCGGGCGGAGAAGAGGTCGGGGTGGGCGGCGGCCGCCCGTTGCAGGTCGCGCTGCCCCTTCGCGGCGAGCGCGCAGATCCTGCCCTGTTCGGCGGCGAGGTCCAGCTCGTCGCCCGGTCGCTGGGTCCGCGTCATGCTCAGGCCGCGTCCGCCGTCTGCACGAGCGTCAGCTCCACCCGCGTCCGCGGCCGCAGCGCGGCGGCGAGACGCAGGCCCGGTACGCCGGAGCGGCGCAGCCGGAACCGGTAGCGGCTCAGCATCGTGGCCAGGATGAGCTGCGCCTCCAGGTAGAACAGGTACATGCCGAGGCACTGGTGCGGGCCGCCGCCGAAGGGGAAGTGGGCGTAGCGGTGCCGGGCGCGGACCCGCTCGGGGACGAACCGGTCGGGGTCGAACTCGTCCGGCCGGTCCCAGAACGCCGCCATCCGCTGGGTGATCAGCGGGCTCGCGACCATCGTGGCGCCGGCCTCCACCTCCACGCCGTCGATGACGTCGTCGGCCACCGCGCGCCGCGGGATGATCCAGCCGATCGGGTAGAGCCGTAGCAGCTCGTCGAGGACCATCCGGGTGTACGGCAGCTGGGTGAGGTGCTCGCGCCGGACCGGCCCGTCGCCCACCACCCGGGCGATCTCCTCGTACAGCCGCTCGGCGACGTCCGGGCGCTCGTCGAGGTGCGGCCACAGCCAGGTGAGCACGTTGATCGTGGTCTCGGTGGTGGCCGCGAACATCGCCACGGTGTCGTTGCGCACCTGCTGTTCGCTGAGCTGCCGCCCGTCCTCCGTACGCGCCCGCCAGAGCGTGGAGATGACGTCGTCGCCCTCGTCGGCGGTCGCCTTGGACGCGCGGACGATCGGCAGCAGCACGTCGTCGACGATCTGCTTCGCGCGACGGAACGGCCGGTCGCCGGGCATCGGCAGCGACAGCGGCGCGAACGGCACGACGATCCGGGGGATGACGGCGGTCGCGATGACGTCCTGCGCGTCGACGACCCGCATGGCGTCCGGCACCGAGATCTTGTCGCCGAAGAGCACCTTCATGATGGCCCGGCAGACGATGCGGGACTGCTCGACTCCGATGTCGACCATCCGGCCGTCGCGCGACGGCGCGTCGAGCTCGTCGACGGCCTCCCGGATGGCCTCGGCCATGCCGTCGACGAGCGCCTCGATGCGCTTGGCCGTGAACATCGGCTGGAGCGTGCGGCGGCTGGCCGACCAGATCTGCCCCTCGCCGAGGATGCCCTCGCCGAACAGCCGCTTCACCGGACGCCAGAACAGCCCGTCGCCGGCACGCTCGTAGTTGTCGGCCCGCTCGCGGAGCACGTGCTGGACGTGGCGCGGGTGGGTGACGAGGTACGGCCGGAACGAGCCCACGTTGATCCGGACGAGTTCCCCGCCGGTCCGGTTGCCGAGGGCGATGAGGGCACGCGCCGGGTCACGGAGGAGGCTCGGCACCACCTGGTGCAGCGGGATGGTGCGCGCTCGTCGGGTGGCGGACTGCCCGATGTGTGGCGAATGCACCTGCGCCGAACCCCCTTGTTGCGACTGTGCGTCGTGGAACGACTATGTGGAGTCAGGACTCGACCGAGCATGCCATTGCCGAGTCAAACTTCTCTAGTCGCGTCCGGAGAAAATTTCACGGCGCGCAGGTGCGCCGCTGGTAAGGCTCGTGCGCGGGAGTGGCCCGTTTCGCACATCCGCGCGCTTCTCCCGGCCGGCGCCCCCTCCCACCGCCCGGCCGGCGTGACGATCGGCACACCCGCGACCGCCGCGGCCCGGAGCGGCCCGGAGGGTGAGGGAACGCGCGCAGGGCAGAACGCCCTGTGACAGGCTCTTGGTCATGGACGACAAGACGGTCCTGAACCGGATCACCGAGATGGTCGACGAGGAGCACCGGCTGCGCGCGGAGGCGCAGGCCGGCCACACGGGCACCGACGAGGCGACCCGCGACCGGCTGCGGGAGCTGGAGGAGTCCCTCGACCAGTGCTGGGACCTGCTCCGCCGCCGCCGCGCCGCCCGGAGCACCCACGGCGACCCGGACGCCCAGGGCGTACGCCCCAAGCCCGAGGTCGAGCGCTACCTCCAGTGACCGGCGTGGGGCGGACCGGGTCCGGCGGCGCCGCGCCGGCATCGCCGGACCCGGTCGCGCGGGCCCGGCCCCGCGGCGCCCGGCCCGCCCCGTTTCGCGGGCGCCCGCCCGGTTCGGCGGACGCCCGCCCCGTTCAGCGGATTCCCGCCTCGCGCAACAGGTCCTCGGTGAGCGTGGTCGGATCCGCCACGTCGGCCGGCAGGCCCCGGGCCGCGAACCAGGTGGCGACCACCCGGACGTCCCGGGCCAGGAACTCGGGGCCCTGGGGATTGCCCACCACGTCGACCACCTGCGGCAGGTCGATCATGACGAGCCGGTCGTGGTGCACCAGCAGGTTGTACGGCGAGAGGTCACCGTGGGCGTACCCGGCCCGCGCGAGCACCACCAGCGCGTCCACCAGCTGCTCCCAGAGATCGCGCAGTCCCGCCGCGTCCGGCCGGAGCTGGGCCAGCCGGGGCGCGGCCGTCCCCTCGTCCGGGTCGCCGAGGAACTCCAGCATCAGTTCCGTGCCGCGCAGCTGCACCGGGTAGGGCACGGCGATCCTGCCGTGCGCCGCGCCGATCTCCCAGAGCCGTGCCAGCGCCGTGAACTCGGCCGCCGCCCACTGCCCGGCGATGAGCTGCCGGCCGAAGGCGGTCCGGCCGGCCATCGCCCGGTTCTCCCGGGACCGGCGGACCCGCCGTCCCTCCAGGTAGCCGGCGTCGCGGTGGAACAGCCGGTGGTCGGCGTCCCGGTACCGTTTGGCGGCCAGCAGGCAGGAGCGGTCGGTGCCGGGCACCGCCCGGCGGACCAGGTGGACGTCCGCCTCCTTGCCCGTCTTCAGCACACCGAGGTCGGTGTCCTTCGCGGCCAGCTCGGTGACCACCCAGGCCGGGTGCGGCTCCGGGCCGTGCACGGCGTCGTCCCAGGACGACCAGCGCTCGCCGGTGTCCGGGTCCGGTGCGTCGTCCGGGTCGGCGACGACCGGCTCGGGTCGCCGGCCGTGCCTCAGAAACTGCGGTTCGTCGTCGTCGAAGCGGCGCCTGCCGCGGGTCCGGCGCCCCTGCGCCGGAAAGTCGTGTTCGCGCACTGCGGTGGTTGTCCCTTGATCGAGGCGGATGGAGGCCGGTGAAGACGACCCGAGATGACGGCCATGACCGACCCCCTCTCCTCGACGGGCGTACGCCCGTGTGCACGATGCGCGCTCCATGCTCACCGGCGCCCCGCGACCGGTCAATCGAATTTGCGTGACCCGGCCGGGCCGCGACCGCCGCGGTCAGCCGGCCAGGACGGTGGCGACCGCGGCGATCAGCCCGTCCGCGACCCGGGTCGGGCGGAACCGGCCGTCCGACCAGGTCCTCCCCCGGTGCAGCCAGACGCTGGGCAGGCCGACCGCCGCCGCGCCGCCGATGTCGGCCTCCGGGCTGTCGCCGACCACCCACGCCCCGCGCAGCCGCATCCGCACCCGCTGCGCCGCCATGGCGAAGATGCGCGGGTTGGGCTTGCTGACCCCGGCCTCCTCGGAGATGACCCAGTCCGCGACGTACCGGTCGAGCCCGGTGTTACGGATCTTGGCTTCCTCCTGCCGTACCGCCCCGTTGGTGACCACCACCGGCACCCAGCCGGCGTCGTCGGCGATCCGCAGCGCACAGGCCACCAGCGGGTCGAGGCGGGTGTGCGTCACCACCCCGTCGTGCAGTTCCTCCACGAGGTCGATCGACGGGATGCGCAGGGCGTACCGGTCCCGGATCGCGTCGGCCACGTCCCACCGGTCGGTCAGCCCGTCGGCGTCGATGGACAACAGCCAGTCGATGTCGCTTCGGGGCGCGCCGATGCCGTCGAGGAAGCGCTGCCCCCAGGCGCGGAACGCCCCGGCTCGGTCGAGCAGGGTGTTGTCCAGGTCCAGGAGGAGCAGTGGCACTCGGGCACCCTACGGGAACCAGCGCCTCCGCCGACAGATCCGTTACGTGAACTCCTCAGCCGACCAGCGAGAGCCGGTCGGAACCCTGGTCGGGCAGGCGGTCGGCGAGCATCGAGTGCGCCGCCCGGGTGGCCGCGAGCTGGGCCGGGTCGAGCGTCGCGACCAGGACGTCCTCGCCGGCGTCCGCGCCGCGGGCCAGCGGGCGCCCCTCCGGGTCGTAGACGGCCGCCCCGCCGTTGAAGCGCCAGGGGTCGGCGCCGCCCACGGCGTTGGCGAAGACCACGTACATGGTGTTGTCGAGGGCCCGGGCCGCGTAGTAGAGGTCGCGGCGGTGCTCCGAGCCGGCCAGGTAGCCGCTCGGGCAGAGGTAACCGTGCGCGCCGTCGGCGGCGGCGGCCCGGCCGTGCTCGGGGAAGCAGCCGTCGTAGCAGATGCCGAGCCCCAGCCGCCAGCCGTCGACGAGCAGGGTGGCACCCCGGGACCCGGGACTGAAGAGTTCCCGCTCGTCGCCCCACAGCTGCTGCTTGTCGTAGCCCACCCGCACGGCCCCACCGCGGTCCACGACGAGGGAGGAGATGGTGCGCCGCCCGTCGGGGTGGCGCACAGCGGCGCCGACCACCACGGTGACTCCGCCGGCGGCGGCCGCCTCGCACAGCGGCGCCAGGCGCGGATCCGTCACCGTACGCTCGCCGGTGGTCGCCACGTCGGTGCCGGCGGGGTCCGCCGAGAGCGTCGGCGGGTGGTACGCGGGCAGGAAGAGCTCCGGGAGTACGGCCACCCGGGCACCCCGCTCGGCGGCCCGGGTGACGAGCCGGGCGGCGGTGGCGGCGTTGCCGGCGACGTCCCCGGGCACCGGCTCGGCCTGCACGGCGGCCACGGTCAGCGGGGCGGGAGGGAGGGCGGCGGGGGGTGGCGTCACGCGGCCGATGGTAGACCGGGGCCGGTACGACCTCCAGATCCCAAGCCGTACGTACGGTTTGCGTTACCCGGGGTCACCTGGGACGATCGACGCGTGCCCAGAGTAAGCCAGGACCAGCTCGACGCGCGGCGGCAGGAGATCCTCGCCGCGTCGCGGGCGTGTTTCGCCCGGCACGGTTACGAGGGCGCCACCGTGCGCCGGCTCGAGGAGGCCACCGGGCTGTCCCGCGGAGCCATCTTCCACCACTTCCGCGACAAGGACTCGCTCTTCCTCGCCGTGGCCGAGGACGACGCCGCGGCGATGGTCGAGACGGTGGCCCGCAACGGCCTCGTCCAGGTGATGCGGGACCTGCTGGCCGGGGCGATGTCCCCGGACACGACCGGGTGGTTGGGCACCCAGCTGGAGGTGTCCCGTCGACTGCGGACCGACCCGGCGTTCGCCCGGCGGTGGGCCCAGCGGTCCGCGGCGATCGCCGAGGCGACCCGCGACCGGCTGGCCCGCCAGCGCGAGGCCGGTGTCCTGCGCGAGGACGTCCCCATCGACGTGCTGGCCCAGTTCCTCGAACTCGCCTACGACGGCCTGGTGCTGCATCTCGCGATGGGACGCCCGGCCGGTGACCTCGGCCCGGTGCTCGATCTCGTCGAGGAGGCGGTCCGCCGCCGCTAGCCGGCCGCCGGACGCGGTGCGCCGGCGATGGCGATGGTGCTCCACAATGGGGCGGCCGACCCTCCGGTGACAGGAGCAGCCGATGACCGACCTCGCCGCCCCGGGCGACACCTGGGGCATCCCCGGTCCGACCTTCCTCCGGTTCTACCTCGCCGCGGCCGCGCTCGTCGTGGTCGTCTCGGTGATCCACCGCGTACGGCTGCTCGCCGGCCCCGGCGACGCCGGCACCCTGACGCTCGGCCCACAGCAGGTGGCGTTCCTCAACGGCGGTCCCGGCCTCGCCGTGCACGCCACCGTCGGTGGCCTGCGCAGCACGGGTGCCATCGGGGTCGGACCGGACCGCCGGCTCATGACGACGGGGGCACTGCCCGCGGGGACGACCCCGCTGGACCAGGCGGTGTTCCGTGCGGCCGGCAAGCGGGCCCGGGTGCGGGACCTGCCCCGGGACCAGTGGGTGAGCCGGGCGCTCACCGACCTGCGCGAGGGCCTCGAACAGCGCGGGCTGCTCCTCACGGCCGTCCAGCGGACCGCCGCGCGGCGGGGCGCGTTCTTCCTGATCTCGCTGCTGATCATCGGCGGGATGCGGGCCGTCGCCGGGCTCACCAACGGGCGACCCACCGGCTACCTCATGCTCAGCCTGGCGGCGATCTTCGTGTTCCTCCTGGTGCTGGGCCGGGTGCCGCACCTGACCCGCGCCGGCCGGCGGGCGCTGCGCGAGACGCGGCGGCAGCACGTCCACCTCGCGCCGTCGTCGTCCCCGGCGTACGCGACGTACGGCGCGGCCGGCGCCGCCATGGGCGTGGCGCTGTTCGGCACCGCCTCGCTCTGGGCCCTCGATCCCGGCTTCGCCGAGCAGGCCGAGATCCAGCGGCAGGCGATCTCCGGCGCCGGTGGCTACAGCGGCACGAGCGGAGGTGGCTCGTGCGGCGGCGGCAGTTCGTGCGGAGGCGGCAGCTCCTGCGGCGGAGGTGGCTGCGGCGGGGGCGGGTGCGGCGGATGACCGGCCCGACGGGCGTCGGCATCGGCTGGCGCCCCGAGATCGCCGGCTTCGTCGCCGAGCTGCCCGGGCTGCGGTTCGTCGAGGTGGTGGCGGAGTCGGTGGCGGCCTCCGGGCCGCTGCCGCCCGGGCTCGCCGACCTGCGCGGTCGCGGGGTGACCGTCGTGCCCCACGGCGTACGGCTCTCCCTCGGCGGGGCGGAGCCCGTCGACCCGGCCCGGGTCGCGCACCTCGCCGCGGTGGCCGAGCTGGTCGCCGCGCCGCTGGTGAGCGAGCACATCGCGTTCGTCCGCGCCGGCGGGCTGGAGGCCGGTCACCTGCTGCCGTTGCCGCGCAGCCGGGCCGCCGTGGACGCCGTCTGCGCCAACGTGGCCCGCGCGCAGGCGGAGATCCCGGTGCCGATCGCGCTGGAGCCGATCGCCGCGCTCTTCGACTGGCCCGACGACGAGCTGGACGAGGCCGCGTTCCTCACCGAGATCCTCGACAGGACCGGGGCGCTGCTGCTGCTCGACATCGCCAACGTCTACGCCAACGCGCGCAACCGGGGCGCCGACCCGCTCGACCTGCTCGACCGGCTGCCGCTGGAGCGGGTCGGCTACGTGCACGTGGCCGGCGGCGCCGAGCACGGCGGCTTCTACCACGACACGCACACCGATCCGGTTCCGCCGGCCGTGCTGGAGCTGGTCGGGGAACTCTGCGCCCGTCGGCGACCGCCCGCGCTGCTGCTCGAACGCGACGGCGCCTACCCGCCCGCGTCCGTGCTCCGCGCCGAACTCGACGCGCTCGCCGCGGCGTCCGGCTTCCCGGTGGTCACGTGACGGTGGGACCGGCGGCGGACGGAGGCCGCGTGGACGACCTGGCGGCGCGGCAGCCGGAGCAGGTGGACGACCTCGCCGCGCGGCAGGCGGAGCGCGTGGACGACCTCGCCGCGCGGCAGGCGGAGCTGGTGGCCGCCCTGGTCGCCGGCGGGCCGGTGCCGCCCGGGTTCGCTCCGGCGCCGCTGGCCGCGGCCCGCACCGCCCTGCTGCGCAAGCGGGCCGGCGAGGTGGCCCGGCACTGGCCCCTCCTGGCGGCCTCCTTCGGGTCCGACTGGACGGCGACGTTCGCCGGTTGGGCGGCCGGGCGGCCGACCCAGGGGTCGCTGCGCGACGGTTGGGACCTGGCCCGCGCGCTGCGCGAGCGGGGCACGCTGCCACCGCTCGGCGCCGAGGAGCTCGCGTTGCGGGAGGCCGCCGCCCGCTACGACGGCCGGCGGGCGCCCCGACCGCGCCGGTTGCCGTCGCTCGGCCGCGCGGGAGGTGCCGTCGCGGTCCAGGTCGCCGGGCGGGTGCGCCTCCTCCGCCCCGCCAGCCGCGCCGCGTAGGTCACCGCGGCTGGCCCTGGTCGACCGGCGTACGGCAGGATCGGCGGCATGGATCTCGGACTCACCGAACGGGTGTACGTGCTGACCGGCGCCTCCAAGGGCCTCGGGTACGCGACGGCCGAGTATCTGGTCGCCGACGGCGCGCGCGTGGTGCTGTCGGCGCGGGACGCCGACGCGGTCGCCGACGCGGCGCAGCGCCTCGGCGGCGCGGAGCGCGCGGTGGGTGTCGCCGCCGACCTCGGCGACCCGACGACTCCCGAGCGCCTGGTCGCCGCGGCCCGCGAGCACTTCGGCCGGCTCGACGGTGCGCTGATCTCGGTGGGCGGGCCGCCGCCGGGCACGGTCGCGTCGGTCACCGACGAACAGTGGCGGGCCTCGTTCGAGACGGTCTTCCTCGGGGCCGTACGCGCCCTGCGCGCGGTCGCCGCCTCCCTCACCGACGGCGGGGCGATCGGGCTGGTCCTCTCCACCTCCGCCCGGAGCCCGGTGCCCGGGCTGGGCATCTCCAACGGGCTGCGGCCCGGCCTGGTGGGAGCCGCGAAGGACGTGGCCGACGAGTACGGGCCGCGCGGCGTACGGGTCGTCGGGCTCCTCCCCGGCCGCATCCTCACCGACCGCAACCGGGAGCTGCTGGCCGCCGCCGGTGACCCGGGCCTGGCCCTCACCGAGATCGAAGCGGGCATCCCCCTGCGCCGCATCGGCGACCCCGCCGAGTTCGGCCGCGTCGCCGCGTTCGTCCTCTCCCCCGCCGCCAGCTACCTCACCGGGATCACCATTCCCGTCGACGGCGGCGCGCTGCGTACGCTGTGACCCCCGATCCGTCCGGCGGACGCCGGCCCGACCGGTCCCGCCCCGGCACACCGGCCCCGGGCGCGCGGCGGCCCGGTTCCACACCGGCCGGCGACCACCGTCCCGCGACCAGCCCCGCCGGCCGCTATCCCCGGCCCACCCGGGAGGAACTCGCGGCGGCGGCCGACCGCACCCTCCCCGACGTCATCGCGCCGGGCCTGGACGTGCTGTTCGTCGGGATCAACCCCGGACTCTGGTCGGCCGCCACGGGCTGGCACTTCGCGCGGCCCGGCAACCGGTTCTGGCCGGCGCTGCACCGGGGCGGGTTCACCCCTCGGCTGCTGCACCCGAGCGAGCAGGACACGCTGCCCGGGTACGGGATCGGCATCACCAACATGGTGGCCCGGGCCAGCGCCCGCGCCGACGAGCTGACCGCCGCCGAACTGGTCGAGGGCGCGCAGATCCTCCGGGACAAGGTGGCGCGGTACCGGCCCCGCTGGGTGGCGGTGGTCGGGGTGACCGCGTACCGCATCGGCTTCGCGCGGCCGAAGGCCACGTTCGGCGCCCAGCCGGAACGCCTCGCCGACGCCCGGCTGTGGGTGCTGCCCAACCCGAACGGCCTGAACGCCCACTTCACGCCCGAGACCCTGGGCGCGGCCTTCGCCGAGCTGCGCCAGGCGTCGACCGTGCTCTGAGCCGCCCCGGCCGGGGGTCAGTTCGCGGCGGCCGGCGGCAGCGCCTCGTCGGGCACGTACGTGCCCAGCGGCATGACGACGGGCTCCGGGCCGGTCGCGTCCACGTACGGCGTGGGCGAGTCGGCGACCGCGAACTGCGTGCGGTAGAGCTCGGCGTAGAGGCCGCCGACGGCCACCAGTTCCTCGTGCCGCCCCCGCTCGACGATCCGTCCGCCGTCGAGGACGAGGATCTGGTCGGCGTCGCGGACCGTCGAGAGCCGGTGCGCGATGACCAGCGCCGTACGCCCGGCCAGCGCCACCGACAGCGCCCGCTGCACGGCGGCCTCGCTCTCCGAGTCGAGGTGGGCCGTCGCCTCGTCGAGGATGACGATCGAGGGCGCCTTGAGCAGCAGCCGGGCGATGGCGATGCGCTGCTTCTCGCCGCCGGAGAAGCGGTAGCCGCGCTCGCCGACCGTGGTGTCCAGCCCGTCGGGCAGGGACCGGATCAGGTCGGCGACCTGCGCGCCGGCCAGCGCCGCCCAGAGTTCGTCGTCGGTGGCGTCCGGCTTCGCGTACCGCAGGTTCTCGCGGATCGTCTCGTGGAACAGGTGCGAGTCCTGGGTGACCACGCCGATCTCGTCGCGCAGCGAGGCCAGGGTGGCGTCCCGCACGTCGACGCCGCCGACCAGCACCTGGCCGTCGGTGACGTCGTAGACGCGCGGGATCAGCATGGACAGCGTCGACTTGCCGGCACCGGACGGGCCCACGAGGGCCACCATCTGCCCCGGCTCGACGGTGAAGGAGACGCCGCGCAGCACCGGCTCGTTGACCGTACGGTCGAGCGTGGCCACCTCCTCCAGCGACGCGAGCGAGATCTCCACGGCGCTCGGGTAGCGGAACCGGACGTCGCGGAACTCGACGCGGCCGTTGCCCCGCGGCACCGGCACGGCGTCGGGCTTCTCCTCGATCGCCGGGCGCAGGTCGAGCACCTCGAAGACCCGGTCGAAGGAGACCAGCGCGCTCATCACGTCGACACGGACGTTGGAGAGGGCGGTCAGCGGGCCGTACAGCCGGGTGAGCAGCAGCGCGAGCGTCACGACGGTGCCGGCGCTGACGTGGCCGCCGACGGCGAGCCAGCCGCCCAGCCCGTACGTGAGGGCCTGGGCGAGCGAGGCGACGAGCAGCATGGCCACGAAGAACGTCCGCGAGTACATGGCGGACTGGATGCCGATGTCGCGCACCCGCTCGGCCCGCACGGCGAACCGGCGCGCCTCCGCCTCCGGCTGGCCGAACAGCTTGACCAGCAGGGCGCCGGCCACGCCGAACCGCTCGGTCATGGTGGCGTTCATCTTGGCGTCCAGGTTGTACGCCTCGCGGGTGATGTCGGCGAGGCGGCGGCCGACGCGCCGGGCCGGGATGATGAAGAGCGGCAGCAGCACGAGCGACAGGGCCGTGATCTGCCAGGAGAGGGTGAACATGACGCCGGCGGTCAGCACGAGCTGGATGACGTTGCTGACCACGCCGGAGAGCGTCGAGGTGAAGGCCCGCTGGGCGCCGAGCACGTCGTTGTTGAGGCGGCTCACCAGGGCGCCGGTCTGGGTCCGGGTGAAGAACTGCAACGGCATGCGCTGCACGTGGTCGTAGACCCGTGTGCGCAGGTCGAGGATGATGCCCTCGCCGATGCGCGCCGAGTACCACCGTTGCGCGAGGGAGAGCAGCGCGTCGGCGATCGCGAGGCCGGCGATGATCAGCGCCAGACGGACCACCAGCGAACCGGCTTCGGACCCGCCCCGGTTGATCGCGTTGATCACGTCACCGGCGAGCACCGGCGTCGCCACCCCGATGATCGCGGCCAGCACGACGGTGACGAGGAAGACGATGATGTCTCGCCGGTAGGGCCGGGCGAACGCCACGATCCGCCGCGCCACCCCGCGCCGGAGCCGGTGCGCGGAGACCTCGTCCTCGTTGCGCATCGACCGGAGCATGCTCCAGCCGGCCACGCCGCCCATCGGGTTGGACACGCTCACCTCCGGGATCGTCGGGTCGACCACACCGTCGGGTCAATTCTCCCGACGAGTGTGACAACCTCGCTCGTAACCCGAATCTTCCCGGACGGTCCTTACTATTCTCCCCGCCCGGCGAGGTCCCGCAGGCGGCGGGTCTGCGCCTCGCGTTCCGCCCGCTGCTGCTCGGCGTGGCTGCGGGCGGCGGCACCGGCGAGCAGCGCCTTGATCTCCACGACCGCGTCCCGGTTGTTGGCCAGCAGGCCGGCGGTCAGGTCGGCCACCGCCCCGTCGAGGTCAGCCGGCGGTACGACGAGCGTGGCGAGCCCGATCCGGTCCGCCTCGGCGGCGTCCATCCGGCGGCCGGTGGCGCAGATCTCCAGCGCCCGGGAGTAGCCGACCAGCTCGACCAGGCGCTTGGTGCCGGCGAGGTCCGGCACGAGACCGAGGGTCACCTCGGCCATCGAGAGCTTCGCGTCCTGCGCGAGCACCCGCAGGTCGCAGGCGAGGGCGAGCTGGAAGCCGGCCCCGATGGCGTGGCCCTGCACGGCCGCCACGGAGATGATGTCCGGGCGGTGCAGCCAGGTGAAGGCGGCCTGGAACTCGGCGATCCGGTCGGCGCACTCCTGCTCGGGCAGGCCGGCGAGCTCGACGAAGGAACCCGGCCCGGACGCGCCGGCGACCGACAGGTCGAGGCCGGCGGAGAACGCGCGGCCCTCACCGCGCACGACCACGACGCGGACGTCGCCCGGAAGCTCCCGGGAGAAGTCGATCATCGCGCGCCACATGGCCGGAGTCTGGGCGTTGAGCACGTCGGGCCGGCACAACGTGACCGTCGCGACCGGCCCGTCGCAGTCCAGCCGTACTCCGGTCGCCTCGGCGGTCACCGGGCGGCCCGAAGGACGGCGCGGATGAACGAGCGGGACGATGATCCGGCCTGCGCGCCGCGATGCGGCACCGCGGACCGAACGAACGTCGTCGCGGGGTACGTCACGCCTTCTTGCGACGCCGGGCGCCGCCGCGCTGGCGCAGCTGCACGCCGGACTCGGTGAGCACTCGGTGGATGAAGCCGTAGGAACGGCCGGTCGAGGCCGCGAGGGCGCGGATGCTCTCCCCCGAGGTGTACCGCTTTACCAGGTCCTTGGCGAGCGTCTGACGCTCGGCTCCGACGATCCGGCGACCCTTCTCAGTGCTGGTGGCTGTGCCGGTGGCTGCCATGCTGTGTCCTCACGTCCCAGACTGTGCGGTTCGGATACGGTCCCACCTATTAGACCGCCTCGAACGATCATGCGCCAGATATCAACTATTCGCCAACCGACACGCTATGCGATGTCAGCTTCCCGATAGGGTGACGCCCTTGCGGAAGCCGGGTCCCTCCCACCGCCCGCGTAGCGGCGGGCCGACCCGCTGCCGGCGGCTCCGGGTGCCCGATCGAGCCGGCCCGGGCCGTAGTCTGCCGAGCGTGATCGACATGCTCGGCAGCGCGGGCGCCGCCGCCGTGGTCTTCGCGGCCACCGACATCGACGACATCGTCATCCTGACCCTGTTCTTCGTGGCCGCGCGCACCACCGGCCGGCCGCGACGCCGGCAGATCGTCGCCGGGCAGTACCTGGGCATCGGCGTGCTGGCGGTGGCGAGCGCCGTCGTCGCGGCCGGGCTGCTGGTCGTACCGGAGCCCTGGACGGGGCTGCTCGGCCTGCTGCCGATCGCGCTCGGCGTCCGCGCGCTGCTCCACCGCGACGACGAGGAGCCACCGGCCGTGGCGACCGGCGCGCTCGGGGTGGCCGGGGTGACCATCGCCAACGGCGCCGACAACGTGGCCGTGTACGTGCCGGTGTTCCGCGCCCTCGGCCCCGCCGACAGCGCCGTCTACCTGCTGGTGTTCGTGGTGCTCGTCGCGCTCTGGTGCGCCGCGGGCGCCTGGCTCGGCGGGCACCCCCGGGTGGTCCGCCTCGTGGAGCGGGCCGGGCACTGGCTCGTCCCGGCCCTCTTCGTGGCGATCGGCGTGGTCATCCTGGCCACCTCCGGCGTCCTGTCCCACCTGCCAACCCTGATCCCGTAAGTCCCCGCCCCGCCCCGGCGCCCGTCCTGCCCTGCCCCGGCGCCGTCCCGTCCCGTCGATCATGAGGTTATTGCCGCGACACGCCGAGGCGAAGGGCAATAACCTCATGATCGACGGGAGCAGCCGGCCGGGGCCGGGCAGCCCGGCCGGGCGCGCGGAATGGGTCAGGCCAGCTCTACCAGTTCCAGGAGGTCGTCGCTCCAGGCGTCCTCGTCGCCGTCGGGGAGCAGGATGGCCCGGTCGGGCTTGAGCGCCTCGACCGCGCCCGGGTCGTGCGTGACCAGCACGATCGCGCCCGGGTAGCGCGCGATCGCGTCGAGCACCTGCTCGCGGCTGACCGGGTCCAGGTTGTTGGTGGGCTCGTCGAGCAGCAGCACGTTGGCGCCCGAGCAGACCAGGGTAGCCAGGGCCAGCCGCGTCTTCTCGCCGCCCGACAGCACCCCGGCGGGCTTGTCCACGTCCTCGCCGGAGAAGAGGAACGCGCCGAGGATCTTGCGCAGGTCCGTGTCGGTCTGCTCCGGCGCGGCGCTGCGCATGTGGTCCAGCACGCTCCGGTCCACGTCGAGCGTCTCGTGCTCCTGCGCGTAGTAGCCCAGCCGCAGGCCGTGGCCCGGATTGACCTGACCGGTGTCCGGTTCGAGCAGGCCGCCGAGGATCCGCAGCAACGTGGTCTTGCCGGCGCCGTTGAGCCCGAGGATGGCCACCCGGGAGCCCCGGTCGACCGCCACGTTCACGTCGGTGAAGATCTCCAGCGAGCCGTACGACTTGGAGAGGCCCGTGGCGGTGAGCGGGGTCTTGCCGCACGGCGCCGGCGTGGGGAAGCGCACCTTGGCCACCTTGTCGGCGACCCGCACCTCCTCCAGCCCGGACAGCAGCCGCTCGGCCCGGCGGGCCATGTTCTGCGCGGCGACCGTCTTGGTGGCCTTGGCCCGCATCTTGTCGGCCTGGGCCATGAGCGCGCCGGCCTTCTTCTCGGCGTTGGCCCGCTCGCGGCGGCGGCGGCGCTCGTCGGTCTCGCGGGCCTCCAGGTACGCCTTCCAGCCCAGGTTGTAGACGTCGACGACCGAGCGGGTGGCGTCGAGGAACCAGACCTTGTTCACGACGGCGTCAAGCAGCGAGGCGTCGTGGCTGATCACGACCAACCCGCCCTTGTGGTTGGCGAGGAAGCCCCGCAGCCAGGTGATCGAGTCCGCGTCGAGGTGGTTGGTGGGCTCGTCGAGCAGCAGGATGCCGCCGCCGTTCTCGCCGGCGTCGCGGAACAGGATCCGGGCCAGTTCGATGCGCCGACGCTGACCGCCGGAGAGGGTGCCGATGGGCTGGGCGAGCGCCCGGTCGGGCAGGCCGAGGTTGGCGCAGATGCGGGCCGCCTCCGCCTCGGCGGCGTACCCGCCCAGCGACGCGAACTGGTCCTCCAGCGCGCCGTAGCGGCGCACCAGGCGCTCGTCGGCGTCGTCGGCGAGCTTGGCCTCGATCTCCTTCATCTGGGACATGAGCACGTCGAGGCCCCGGGCGGAGAGCACCCGGTCCCGGCCGGTGACGTCGAGGTCGCCGGTACGCGGGTCCTGCGGCAGGTAGCCGATGTTGCTGCGGCGCTCGATCTGCCCGGCGTACGGCTGTCCCTCCCCCGCCAGCACCTTGAGGGTGGTGGTCTTGCCGGCGCCGTTGCGGCCGACCAGACCGATCCGGTCACCGGGCTGCACGCGCAGCGTGGTGTCGGACAGCAGGATGCGGGCGCCGGCGCGCAACTCCAGGCCGGTTGCAGTGATCATTTCGTGGGGCTCGCTCTCGGGGTCTGGAAGGCTGACTCAGGGCACACGAAAGCGCCGGCGGGCGACGGGCCCGTCGGCGCGGGGCGGTTCAGCCTTCGCAGCGCAGCACGGCGACAAGTGTACCGGCCGGCGTCCGACTTTCCCTCCGGATTACCAATCAAGATCATCGGGTACGAAACCAGGCGTCCGGGCCCGGTCCGGTACCGCAAGCACCTTCACGGCCCAATCGGTGATCGGGGACAACATGCAGCTGAACGAGAACGCGCAGATCGACACCAGCCAGGTGGACGACCGCCGTGGCTCGGGCGGGGGCGGTATCGGCGGGATACCGATCCCCATCGGTGGCGGCCGCGGCGGCATCGTCGGCCTCGTCGTCGCGGTCCTGGTGGCCCTGCTCGGCGGCGGCTTCGGGCTGAACGCGGCCCTGGACGGTGGCGGCGACTCGACGGGCGACAACACCTCGCTGGAGCAGAAGTGCTCGGCGGACGACGCGCTCCAGCAGTTGGACTGCCGGAACACCCTCTACGTCAACTCCATCCAGGCGTACTGGCAGGCCGAGCTGCCCCGGGCCTTCGGCGAGCAGTACCAGCCGTCGAAGACCGTCTTCTTCAGCCAGGCCGTCAACACGGCGTGCGGCGGAGCCGACTCCGGCGTCGGCCCGTTCTACTGCCCCGCCGACGACCTGGTCTACATCGACCTCAGCTTCTACCGGGTGCTCGCCGACCAGCTCGGCGCCGAGGGCGAGTTCGCGCAGCCGTACGTGCTGGCCCACGAGTACGGCCACCACGTGCAGGACCTGCTCGGCACCGAGGCGCAGATGCGCCGCCAGCAGCAGCGCGACCCGGGCAACGCCAACGCGCTCTCGGTGAAGCTGGAGCTGCAGGCCGACTGCTACGCGGGCGCGTGGGCGCGCAACGCCACCGGCACCGCCGACGCGGGCGGCCAGAAGATCTTCACGAGCATCAGCGAGCAGGACATCCAGCAGGCGATCGACACCGCCGAGAAGATCGGCGACGACGCCATCTCGGAGCGGGCCAACCGGCCGGTGAACCCGGACGAGTTCACCCACGGCTCGTCGGCCCAGCGCAAGGAGTGGTTCACCCGGGGCTACTCCAGCGGGGACCCGAAGGCCTGCGACACCTTCGGCAACGGCTGATTCCTCCCTCCCCCATCCGGGCCCCCGGCTCCGCCGCCGGGGGCCCGGCCACGTCCGCGCCACGATCGCGCTCGATTCCGCGGTGGTGGCCGCCACACCCGGGGGCGGTCGGTCAGGCGCGGGCGTCCCGGTCGGGGTCGCGGACCAGGATCCGGACCGCCCGGGCCGCCGCGACCGCGTCGACGAGCACGGCGTGCCGTGGCTCGGGCACGTCGAGGAGCCGGTCGGCACGCAGCGCCGCCAGCGACGCGAGCCGCCGGTCGGCGAGCACGGTGTCGACGGCCCGCCGGTCACCGCCGACGACCAGGGCGGCCAGCGAGCCCGCCTCCGGCAGCAGCAGGCGTACGGCCAGGTCGGCCGCGTCGCCCAGCGCCGCCTTCGCCTGGTTGTCGCGCCGGCGGGCGAAGCGCTGCTGGGACCAGCCGCCGGCGGCCGTACGCCCCTGCACGTAACGGGTGTCCACCTTCGACACGACGAGGTCGGCGCCCTCGGCGACCCCGACCGCCACCGCGCCCTTGCGGGCGAGCAGCAGGCCGATCCGGCGTGGCGCGGTGGCCTCGGCCACGAACGCGGGCACGTCGTCGGTCGGCGGCGCGCCGGGCGGGGCGTGCAGTTCGGCGGTCGCGCCGTCGGGGGCGGTCAGCAGCAGCCCGTACGCCTGGATGCTGACGCTCGGCGGGCCGTGCCGGTCGGTGAAGCCCGCCACCCAGCGGGCCACGCGGGCCGGGTCGACCTCGACCCACCGACCGCCACCGGCAGCGGGTCGGCTGTTCATGGCCCGACGGTACGGCACCGGGGGCCGGCCCGGCGCCGCGGGACGCGGGAGGACGCCCGGGCGCCCTCCCGCGTCGTCGGCGGTCAGTGGACGGTGAGGTTGCCCCCGACCAGCCGCGCCTCGGCGGTGCCGGCGCCGCTCCAGTCGGACGAGAAGAGCAGTTCACCGCCCCGCCAGAGCGTGACGCCGACGGTGTCGTCGCGGCCGGGGCTGCCCCGGTCGGTCACCGTCGCCGTGAGCGTCAGCCCGCCGGCCACCAGCCTGCCGTCGCTGTCGTGCAGGCTCGCCCGGTACCGCACCTGCGCCAGGTCGCCGGCGCGGCTCAGGCCGAGGCCCTCGACGGCGGTGCCGCGGATCTGGTAGTCGCGGCCCGCCGACCGGAAGTCGACGGTCGCCGAGCCGGTCGGGCTCCGGCCGGCCTTCGCCGGCTTCGCGACCAGGTCGACCGTCACCCGGGAGCCCGGCGTGACCGGGAAGAGCCCCGCGGACCGGCCCGCGTCCAGCGTGCCGTCACCGGTGAGGAACGCCCCGTCGGAGGGGGCGACCCGCACCTGCGCGCTGGTCGCACCGGTGTAGTGGCCGCCGACCGTGGCGGTGACGGTGTGCGTGCCCGTCGGCAGGGTGGCCTCGCAGGAGGCGGAGCCGCTGCCGGCGGGAGAGCCGAGCAGGTCCACCACGCCCGTGCACAGCGGCACGCCGCCCTCGGTGAACGTCACGGTCGCACGCCGCACGTCGCCCGTGGTGGTGTCGGACGCGCCGGGCAGCACCGAGCCGTCCCGCACCACCGCCCGCAGCAGGGCGGTGCCGGACCTGCCGCCGGCCGCGGTGGTGACGAGGGTGTCACCGGCCCAGCTCACGGCCGCGTCCTCGGCGCCGACGCGGACCGTGAAGGACGTGCTCGCGGCCAGCCCCGTGCCGTCGGAGACCGTGACGGTGACCGGATAGTCGCCGGGGGCCGCCGTGGTGGCGCCCGCGACGGTCCAGCTCCGCGTACCCGGGCGGGTGTCCGCGCCGGAGGTCGCCGCCACGGCGAGGGACAGGCCGGCCGGCAGGCCCACGGCGGACGCGGTCAACGCCGCACCCGCGGTGTCCGCGTCGCTCGCGGTGACCGTGACCGTCGGCGCGAGCGCGTCACTGTACTGGACGGCCACGCCGCCCGTCGGGGCGTCGTGGGACACCTCGGGGACGGCCCGGATCGTGAGGTCGGCGTCGTTGAGGTCGAAGAACACGTTGCCGACCGCCTCGATCCTGATCCGCGCCCGGTCCGTCGCCACGTTCGGCAGGGTCACCGAGGCGCTGCCCGTGTTGGGTACGGCGTCGGCCAGCACGTGCGGGAAGGTCGCGCCGCCGTCGACGGAGAGCGAGATCCGCACCTGGCGGGCGTTCACCGGTGCCACGTCCGTGCCCGCCACGTCCCAGGTCACGGTCTGGGTCGAGCCGCCGTCGAGCACGGCGCCGTCGCCCTGCGAGGTGACCAGGAACGGCCCGGCGTCCGGGGCCAGCACGACCGCCACGTCCGCACTGCCGACGCCACCGCCGCCGAGCCGCCCGTCCCGGGCGGTGAGCTTGAAGTGCAGGGTGCGGTCGTTGTTCAGGCCGACCCAGTCCCGGGTGGGCAGGAACTCGGAGTAGCAGTCGACCAGCTCCGCCGGCACGTTGGACGCGCCGCCGGTGGGCGGCGGCGCCGGCGCGGCCGGGCAGGCGCCCGTCTTCGCGTTCGTGTTGCCGGCCGCGATCTGCCCCAGGTCCGGGAACACCCGGGTCGGGTTCGTGGTGACCGCGTTCTGGCCCGGGGAGTGGTACTTCAGGGTGTCCTCCGGCGACACGTACGCCGCCTGGCCGAACACGCGGAACAGCGGCCCGTTCGTCTTGGTGTTGTTCACCAGCGCGGTGCCGGCCGCGGCGCCCCGGTCGTTCTGCTCCCAAAGGTACGTGACCGCGTCGCCGTCGGCGTCGGTGGCGCTGCCGGTCAGCGCGAACGGTGTGCGCACCGGGATGGTGACGGTGTCCGGCACGGTGACCACCGGCGCGTGGTTGCCGGTCTCCTCGACGAGGAAGCCGCCGTTGTCGATGGCGCCGCCCTTCGCCGTCTCGCCGACGAAACCGGAGGCGCCGGAGACGGTGGACAGCGCGAGCTGGTCCACGTTGGTGCCGGCCAGCGTGCCGCCGAAGGTGACCTGGAAGCCGGTGTCGTTCAGTGTCCCGCTGCCACCGAAGGCGGCGACCGTGACGGTCGCGCCGGCGGGCCAACCCGCGGCCGACTCGATGGCCGCCTTGATGCCGGCCGTCGTGTAGTTGACGCCCCGCACGACGGGGGCCGACTCGACGCCGCCGACGCTGACGGTGAACGAGTCACCGTCGGTGTCGAAGTCCCGCAGCGACACGGTCTGCACCTCGTTGATCGCCGGCCGGGTCGAGGTGACGTAGTTGGTGATCTCGGTGTAGCTGCGGTGCGACCAGTACGGGTCGCTGTGCGGCTGGATGTTGTCCTGCTGGCAGATCCCGGCGTACGCCATGATGGACGACCCGCTGCCCGGCTCGTACGAGTTCGCGGCGCTGCGGTTGCCGCCCGAGCAGTTGTACTGCGTGCCGTTGAAGGTGTGGTTGCCGGCGAACTGGTGGCCGATCTCGTGTGCCACGTAGTCGACCGCGTAGTAGTCCCCGACCGGTGTCGGCAGGCCCGTGCAGCCCTGCGCCTTGCCGTTGCCGCCGACGACGCCGAGGCTCGCGACGCCGCCACCGTTGACGCCGAGACCGATGTGGCCCACGTCGTAGTTGCTCGCCCCCACGAGCTGACCGAGGACGATCCGGTTCCGGCTCAGCGTGCCGCCACCGCAGGAGCTGAGCTGCGCCGGCGTGAAGCAGGCGGCCGCCCCGCACGGGCCGTTCGGCTCGGTGGCCAGCGCCGGGGTGTTCAGGTTCGTCCGGTCGGTGGCGTTGACGAGCACGAGCCGGATCGCGGTCTCGTCCTCGTAGATCTGCGTCACCCGGTTCATGAGGGTCACCTTGGCGGCGGTCACGTTCTCGGCGCCGAAGAAGGCGGCGTACGACGGGTCGGTCACCAGCGCGACCCGGTAGGTGCGCAGCAGCACCCGCGGCCCGACCGGCACCTCCGCCGGCGCCGCGCCGACCTCGTCCTCCAGGGCACGCGCCGCCGCGGCGACGTCCTCCCGCTCGATCAGGGCACCGTGCGGGTTCCGGAGGTCACGGGCGAAGTAGCTCGCGTACAGGCTCTGGTCGAGGTGGTAGTAGGGGTCGATGTACCAGGCGCCGGAGGTGGACCGGACCGAGGCGTGGAAACCCAGCGGGGTGAGGTCCGCCCGGATGGTGGCGGTCGGGTCGTCGAGGCCCTTGCCCGCGTACGTCGTGATCTCGGGGTGGGCGGCCGCGAGGCCGGCCTCCATGACCGGCGACTCCACCAGCTCGAAGCGCTGGAAGCTGCCGTCCGGCGCGGGGAGCGACACCACCTGCCGCTGCTGGCGCGCCGAGCGGGCGCGTTCCTGGGGCACCCGCTCCAGGGCGCCGCGCAGGGCGTCGCGGTCGAGGGTGTACGCGGCGAGCCGCTCGGCGTCCACCGTGGCCTTGCGGCCGGCCTTGGTCGGCGCCGGTGTGCCGTCCACCTTCTGCCACGGACTGTCGGGGGCCGGGGCGGCGGCGGCCGGGGTGGGCGCCAGCACCGGCAGTGTCGCCGCCGCGAGCGCGGCGACGAGCAGGGTGGCCATCCGTCCACGTTTCGGCCGGCCGGCGGGTGACCCGTGTCGTGGTCGACGTATCAGGGTGAGCCTCACGTCGTCTCCTGTCGGGTGAGGAGTGGCTGGAGTCCTCCGCGCGGTCCGGGTTGACGGAGCGTACGCGAGTGATCCACTGACTGCTCGTGACCCTAGGCGGACGGCGGACCCACGACATCAGCCGGACAGCCAGTGCCGGTCCGGTTCGGACGGTCTGCGGTGGACGGTGTACGCGTCGGCGCGCGATGGCGTGCGTGCCGATCCCGAGCGCCGGTCAGCGGGCGTCCGGTCAGCAGGGCGCTCGTCGGCGGGCGCGCTGGTCAGCGGGGCGCTGGTCAGCGGGCGCGGCTGGTCAGCGGGCCAGCAGGGTGGCGACCGCCAGGGCGGCGATGATGGCGCTGGACGCCAGCGCGGTCACCAGCCGCCCGTGCGCCCCGGTGAGCACCCGGCCGACCAGGGTGCCGCCGCCGGCGATCAGCAGCTGCCAGCTCGCCGAGGCGATGAACGCACCGGCCACGAAGGCTCCCGCCGCCCACGCGTCCGGATCGGCGGTGTCACCCCGGCCCAGCACCAGCGCGGCGAAGTAGACCACGGTCGCCGGGTTCAGCAGGGTCAACGCCAGCACCCCGCTGAACGCCCGCGCCGGGCTCTCCAGGCCCCTGCCGCCGCCGTTCGTGGCGGCCCCGGGACGCGGGCGCAGCGCCCGCCAGGCCGTGTGGGCGGCGATCGCCAGGAGGACCACCGCGGCCACGAGCCGCATCGGCCCGGCGACCGGCGCGATCACGGCGGCCAGCGCGGCGCCGCCGAGCGCGGCCACCGCCGCGTACAGGCCGTCGGCCGTGGCCACCCCGAGCGCCGCGGCGGCGCCCACCCGGAACGAGGTGCGGGCGCTCAGTCCCAGGATCAGCACGGCGATCGCCCCGACGGGGATCGCGACGCCGTAGCCGGCGACCAGGCCGGCGAGGAACGCCCCGGTCACGACGGTCGGCGGCGGATCGGGACGCCACCGGAACCGCGACGCTGTCGGCGCGCGGCGGTGGCCGCGGCGACAGGGACGGGCTTCATCGGGTACGTCTCGATCACGCGGTCATCCTGCGCCACCCGGCTCGCGCGCGCCACCGATATCCGTGTCGCCGGGTCGGCACGACCCGCTCGATCGTGCTCGATCGTGGAAACAGTGGTCTCGGGCACGTCCGGAGGCCACTGTTTCCTGGTTCGTGCGCGATCACCCCGCACCGCGCACGCGCGACGCGACCCAGGCACGGACGCGTCGAGCGCGACGCCCGTCGCGGACGTCGCGCTCGACGGTGTGGCCCGAGGGCCGGGTCAGACGTTGAAGCCGAGCGAGCGGAGCTGCTCGCGCCCCTCGTCAGTGATCTTGTCGGGCCCCCACGGCGGCAGCCACACCCAGTTGATCCGGACGTCGTTGACGAGGCCGCCCCCGGGACCGGTGGTCAGCGCCTGCCGCGCCTGGTCCTCGATGACGTCGGTCAGCGGGCAGGCCGCCGACGTGAGCGTCATGTCGAGGGTGACCACGTTCTCGTCGTCGACGTGCATGCCGTACACGAGGCCGAGGTCGACCACGTTGATGCCCAGCTCCGGGTCGACGACGTCCTTCATCGCCTCCTCGATGTCGGCGAGGGCGGCCTTGCCGCCGCCCGTCGCCGGCGTCGCGGCAGTGGTGGTGGATTCGTCGCTCATGCCGTCACCTCGCTCCGCTCGGCGCCGGCATGAGGCACCCGCGCCCTGTGCTGATGATTCGCTCGCTGACGCTCGCTCATGCCTTCACCTCCGGGCTCACGCCCACCCCGGCGCGTGCCGCGGCGTCCTTGAACGCCATCCACGGCAGCAGCGCGCACTTCACCCGGGCGGGGTAGCGGGCCACGCCCGCGAACGCCACCCCGTCACCGAGCACGTCCTCGTCCGGCGTGACCTGGCCACGTCCGGACATCAACTCGACGAACGCCTCGTGCACCGCGAACGCTTCCCCGGCGCCCCGGCCGTTGAGCAGCTCGTGCAGCACGCTCGCCGACGCCTGGCTGATCGAGCAGCCCATGCCGTCGTACGAGATGTCGGTGAGCACCGTGCCGTCCGTCGCCACCCGCACGGTGACCTCGTCACCGCAGGTCGGGTTCACGTGGTGCGCCTCCGCGGTGCGCGCCGCGGGGTCGGCGGCGTCGCGCAGCCCGCGCCCGTGCGGGTGCTTGTAGTGGTCCAGGATGATCTCCTGGTAGAGCTGGTCGAGCTGCATCAGCCGAACACCTTTCGCACCTGCTCCAGGCCCGCCACCAGAGCGTCGATCTCCTCGGTGGTGGTGTAGAGGTAGAACGAGGCCCGCGTGGTCGCCGGGACGCCGAACCGGGTGCAGACCGGGCGGGCGCAGTGGTGACCCACCCGCACCTGCACGCCGAGCGAGTCGAGCACCTGGCCCACGTCGTGCGGGTGCACGTCGCCGAGGGCGAACGAGATCGTCCCGCCCCGACCCACGGGCACGGTCGGGCCGAAGATCCGCAGGCCGGGCACCGTGGCGAGGGCGTCCAGCGCGTACGCCGTCAGCTCCTTCTCGTGCCACTGGATGGCCCGCATGCCGATGCCGCTGAGGTAGTCCACGGCGGCGCCGAGCGCCACCGCCTCGGCGATCGGCGGGGTGCCCGCCTCGAACCGGGCCGGCGGCGCGGCGTACGTGGAGCCGGACATCTGGACCGTCTCGATCATCGAGCCGCCGCCGAACACGGGCGGCATGGCCGCCAGCAGCTCGGCCCTCCCCCACAGCACGCCGATGCCGGTGGGACCGCACATCTTGTGCCCGGTGAAGACGATGAAGTCGGCGTCGTAGTCGACCACGTCCATGGGCAGGTGCGGCACCGACTGCGAGCAGTCCAGCAGCAGCAGCGCGCCCACCTGGCGGACCCGCTCGGTGATCCGCGCCGTGGCGTTGACCGTGCCCAGGATGTTCGACATGTGCACCAGCGAGACGATCTTCGTCCGCTCGGTGACCAGGTCGTCCAGGCCCGACTCGTCCAGCCGCCCGGAGTCGGTGACCGGGAACCAGCGCAGGGTCGCGCCGGTGCGCTCGCAGAGCAGCTGCCACGGGACGATGTTCGAGTGGTGCTCCATCTCGGAGATCACCACCTCGTCGCCGGGGCCGAGGCGGAACCGGGGGTCGGCGTCCGGACGCAGCGAGGCGTTGGAGAACGCGTACGCCACGATGTTGATCGCCTCGGTGGAGTTCTTGGTGAACACCACCTCGTCCGGGCTCGGCGCGTTGATGAACGCCGCGACCTTGGCCCGCGCCCCCTCGTACGCCTCGGTGGCCTCCGTGCCCAGCGTGTGCACCGACCGGGACACGTTCGCGTTGTGCCGCGCGTAGTGCTCGGCGAGCACGTCGAGCACCTGACGCGGCTTGTGGGAGGTGTTGGCGCTGTCGAGATAGACCAGCCGGTGCCCGTTGACCTCCCGGTCCAGGATCGGGAAGTCGGCGCGCACCGCGGCCACGTCGTATCGCGGCACGTCGCCGTACTGCGGCATCCCCGGTGGGATCTCGATGGTGGTCATCCCCGGCGCTCCTGTCGCCTCAGGCCCGCGCCGACCCGGCCCCGGCCACGTACCGCTCGTAGCCCTCTTCCTCGAGCTTCTCGGCCAGCTCCGGGCCACCCTGCTCGACGATACGGCCGGCCACGAAGACGTGCACGAAGTCCGGCTTGATGTAGCGCAGGATCCGGGTGTAGTGGGTGATCAGCAGCAGGCCGGTGTCACCGGTGTCGCGGACCCGGTTGACGCCCTCGCTGACCACGCGCAGCGCGTCCACGTCGAGGCCGGAGTCGGTCTCGTCGAGGATCGCCATCTTCGGCTTGAGCAGTTCGAGCTGCACGATCTCGTGCCGCTTCTTCTCACCGCCGGAGAAGCCCTCGTTGACGTTGCGCTGGGCGAAGGCCGGGTCCATCTGCAGCCGCTCCATGGCCCCGCGCAGCTCCGCGCCCCACGTGCGCAGCTTCGGCGCCTCGCCGTCGATGGCGGTCTTGGCCGTCCGCAGGAAGTTGGCCACCGACACGCCGGGCACCTCGACCGGGTACTGCATGGCCAGGAAGAGGCCGGCGCGGGCACGCTCGTCGACGGACATGGCGAGCACGTCCTCGCCGTCGAGGGTCACCGTGCCGCCGGTGATCTCGTACTTGGGGTGGCCGGCGATCGAGTACGCCAGGGTGGACTTGCCGGAGCCGTTGGGGCCCATGATGGCGTGCGTCTCGCCCGACTTCACGGTCAGGTCGACACCGGCCAGGATCGGCTTGAGCTCACCCTCGGGCAGCTTGACCGACACCTTCAGGTCGCGGATCTCCAGGGTGCTCATTATCGGGTCACTCCATTGCTCGGCGTGAGGCTGACGTAGATGTCGCCGTCGCGGACTTCGACGGGGTAGACGGGAACGGGTTCGGTGGCGGGCAGCCCGGTGGGCTCGCCGGTGCGCAGGTCGAAACGGGAGCCGTGCAGCCAGCACTCCAGCGTGCAGCCCTCGACCTCACCCTCGGAGAGGGCGACCGCCGCGTGGGAGCACTCGTCGTGGACGGCGTAGAAGTTGCCGTCCTCGCCGTGCACCACGGCGATCTCGGTGCCGTCGACGTCCGCGCTGATGGCGGTGCCCTTCGGCACGTCCTCGGTGGAGCAGACGCGGATCATCAGGCACCCGCCTTGGCGAGCCGGTCCTCGATGGCGGCGCCGAGCCGGTCCCGCAGCTCCTCCACCGGGATCTTGTTGATCAGCTCGGCGAAGAAGCCCCGCACCACGAGCCGGCGCGCCTCGGCCTCCGGGATGCCCCGGGCCATCAGGTAGAACAGCTGCTCGTCGTCGAAGCGGCCGGTCGCGCTGGCGTGGCCGGCGCCGGCGATCTCGCCGGTCTCGATCTCCAGGTTCGGTACGGAGTCCGCCCGCGCGCCGTCGGTCAGCAGCAGGTTCCGGTTGATCTCGTACGTGTCGGTGCCGGTGGCCTCGGCGCGGATCAGCACGTCACCCACCCAGACGGTGTGCGCGCTCTCGCCCTGCAGGGCGCCCCGGTAGCCGACGTAGCTGCGGCAGTCCGGGACCGCGTGGTCGACGAGCTGCCGGTGCTCCAGGTGCTGGCCGGAGTCGGCGAAGTAGACGCCGTACAGCTCGGCCTCGCCGCCCCGGTCGGTGTACTCGACGCTCGTGTACTGCCGGACCAGGTCGCCGCCGAGGCTCACCTGGACGTGGGTCACCTTGGCGTCGCGGCCGAGCCGCACCTTGAGGTGCTGCGCCTGCACGGCGTCCTCGGCCCAGTCGGCCACCGTGACCAGCGTCAGCTTCGCCCCCTCGGCCACCGCCACCTCGACGTTGTCGGCCAGCGTCGCGGAACCGACGTGCTCCAGCACGAGGGTCACCTCCGCGAACCGGCCCACCTCGACGAACGTGTGCCCGAAGGCCAGCCCGTCGACGCCTCCGCCGACCACCCGCACGGTCACCGGCTCGGCGACGACCGCCTCCCGCGCCACCTGGACCAGCAGCGCGTCCGCCGTGCCGCCGTACGCGAGAGCGCTGATCCGGTCGAACGGGGTGAGCACGCTGCCCACCCGCGGGTCGTCCGTCGGGATCCGGCCGACCGTGACGCCGTCGGGCAGGTCACCGTGCTCGTGCCGGACGGCGCCGGTGGCGGGTTGCGCACCGCCGACCAGCCCGCGCAGCCGCTTGAGCGGGGTGAAGCGCCACTCCTCCTCCATGCCCGTGAGGGCCGGGAAGTCGGCGACGTCGTACGAGCGGAGCGCCTGCGACTTGGTGGTCGGCGGCGCGGAAGCCTGGGTAGTCATCTCTTCCTTGGTCTCGTTCTGCGACGGCGGTGTCATTGACGGGAGGGTCGGTCGGTGTTCGCGCGGCCCGGCCGGACAGGTCAGCGTTCACGCGACCCGCAAGCGGGTCGGGGCTGGTCACGGCTCGGGTCGGGGTCAGCCGACCGCGCCCTCCATCTGGAGCTCGATCAGACGGTTGAGCTCCAGCGCGTACTCCATCGGGAGCTCCTTGGCGATCGGCTCGATGAAGCCGCGCACGATCATCGCCATCGCCTCGTCCTCGCTGAGGCCCCGGCTCATCAGGTAGAAGAGCTGGTCCTCGCTGACCTTGGAGACGGTCGCCTCGTGCCCCATCGCCACGTCGTCCTCGCGGATGTCGACGTAGGGGTAGGTGTCCGAGCGGGAGATGGTGTCGACCAGCAGCGCGTCGCACTTGACCGTGCTCTTGCTGTGGTGCGAGCCCTCCAGCACCTGCACCAGGCCCCGGTACGAGGTGCGGCCGCCGCCCCGGGCGATCGACTTCGACACGATGGTCGAGGAGGTGTGCGGCGCGGCGTGCACCATCTTCGCGCCCGCGTCCTGGTGCTGGCCCTCGCCGGCCATGGCCACCGAGAGCACCTCGCCCTTGGCGTGCTCGCCGGTCATGTAGACCGCCGGGTACTTCATGGTGACCTTGGAGCCGATGTTGCCGTCGATCCACTCCATGGTCGCGCCCTCGTGGCAGACGGCGCGCTTGGTCACCAGGTTGTACACGTTGTTCGACCAGTTCTGGATGGTCGTGTAGCGGCACCGGGCGTTCTTCTTGACGATGATCTCCACGACGGCGCTGTGCAGCGAGTCCGAGGAGTAGATGGGCGCGGTGCAGCCCTCGACGTAGTGCACGTACGCGCCCTCGTCGACGATGATCAGCGTCCGCTCGAACTGCCCCATGTTCTCCGTGTTGATCCGGAAGTAGGCCTGCAGCGGGATCTCCACGTGCACGCCCTTCGGCACGTAGATGAACGAGCCACCGGACCACACGGAGGTGTTCAGCGCGGCGAACTTGTTGTCGCCCACCGGGATCACCGTGCCGAAGTACTCCTTGAACAGGTCCTCGTGCTCCTTGAGGGCCGTGTCCGTGTCGAGGAAGACGACGCCCTGCTCCTCGAGGTCCTCGCGGATCTTGTGGTAGACCACCTCGGACTCGTACTGGGCCGCGACACCGGCGATCAGCCGCTGCTTCTCCGCCTCGGGGATGCCCAGCTTGTCGTAGGTGTTCTTGATGTCCTCGGGCAGGTCCTCCCAGCTGGTGGCCTGCTTCTCGGTGGAGCGGACGAAGTACTTGATGTTGTCGAAGTCGATCCCGGTGAGGTCGGCGCCCCAGGCCGGCATCGGCTTGCGCTCGAACAGCCGCAGGCCCTTCAGGCGCAGGTCGAGCATCCAGGCCGGCTCGTTCTTCTTCGCCGAGATGTCCCGCACCACCGCCTCGTTGAGGCCACGCTGGGCGGAGGCCCCGGCGACGTCCGGGTCGGCCCAGCCGTACTCGTAGCGGCCCAGGGCGGCGAGCTGCTCCTCCTGGGTCAGGGGCTGGACGATCTGCTCGGTCATCTATCTGTCCTCACAGTGGTGACGGTCTTTCCGGACTGGGCACGCCCCGGCTGGGCGGGGATGTGCGTGGTGCACACCCCGTCGCCGTGCGCGATGGTGGCCAGGCGCTGCACGTGGGTGCCGACCAGGCGGGAGATCACCTCGGTCTCGGCCTCGCACAGCTGGGGAAACTCGGCGGCCACGTGCGCCACCGGGCAGTGGTGCTGGCAGAGCTGACCGCCGGAGGCGATCGTGGACGCGTTGGCAGCGTAGCCCTCGGCGGTGAGCGCTCCGGCGAGCGCCTCCGCGCGGGCGAGCGGGTCGTCGCCCGCGTCCTCCATGGCCGCCCGGCAGCGGGCCTCCAGGGCGGAGACCTGCTCGGCGGCGAACGCCTCCACCGCCTCCGAACCCCCGTTGCGGGCGATCCAGCGCAGCGCGGCGGTGGCCATGTTGTCGTAGTGGTGGGTGCCGCAGCGGACCCGGGCGGCGTCGGTCAGCACGAAGACCTTCGCGGGGCGGCCCCGGCCCCGGTGACCGCGGACCGTCTGCTCCCGGGCGACCACGTCACCGTCGGCGAGCATCGCGTCGAGGTGCCGGCGGATCGCGGCCGGGCTGAGACCGAGCGCCGAGCCGAGCTGCGCGGCGGTGGTCGCCCCCCGCTCCAGCAGCAGCCGGGTCACCCGGTCGCGGGTCGAGAGGTCGGCCTCGCCGCGGGCGGACGCCGGCTGACCGGCGACCGGAGCGGTCGCCGGCCGGTGCCCGGAGACCCCCGCCGCCTTTTTCACAACGCCAACGTTACGTAAATGCCCACGGGCCCGCAAACCCGGGTCCCGGTGATCCCCGACACCGGGGACAGGAGTCACCCGTTAGGGGAACCACTACGGTGCGTAGGATTCCCTCCGTGAAGCGATCCGTCCGGTTTCCGGTCTCCGCCACGCTCCTGCGCCGGCTCGCGCTCGCCTCGATCATCGCGAACGTCGGGATCGTGGTGACCGGCGGGGCCGTGCGACTCACCGCCTCCGGACTGGGCTGCCCCACCTGGCCGCGGTGCACCGACGATTCGTACGTCCCCACCGACGAGATGGGCGTGCACGGGGTGATCGAGTTCGGCAACCGGACGCTCACCTTCGCGGTGGGCATCATCGCGTTCGCGACCCTGCTGGCGGTGCTGGCCCACCGGCCCCGCCGGCGCGGCGTGCTGCCGCTCGCCGTGGCGGTGTTCTTCGGCATCCCGGCCCAGGCGGTGGTCGGCGGGCTCACCGTGCTGACCAACCTGAACCCGTGGGTGGTCGGGCTGCACTTCCTCGCCTCGATGGCGGTGATCGCCGCCGCGTACGCCCTCTGGCGGCGCACGGCGGAACCGGACGGCCCGGCGGTGACCGCGGTGCCCGCGCCGCTGCGGGCGCTGGCCCGGCTCACGACCGCGGTGAGCGTGGCGGTGCTGGTCATCGGCACCTGGGTGACCGGCAGCGGCCCGCACGCCGGTGACCAGGGCGCGGCCCGCAACGGCTTGGACCCGGAGTCGATCTCGCAGGTGCACGCCGACAGCGTGTTCCTGCTGCTCGGCCTCTCGGTGGCGATGGTCTTCGCGTTCCGCGCGGTCGGCGCGGGCCGGGCCGCCCGCGCCGCGCTGCTGCTCGTCGCCGTCGAACTCGGCCAGGGCCTGATCGGCTTCGTGCAGTACTTCACCCACCTGCCCGCGGTGCTCGTGGGCGCGCACATGCTGGGCTCCTGCCTGGTCCTGCTGGCCACCCTGCACGTCCAGTGGTCGACGCGGGAACGCCTCCCCGTCGGCGCCACGACGGCCCCCGCGCCCGAGCGCGACGCCGTGCCGAGCGTGCCGACCCCCGCCTGACCCACCCGCTCCTCCACCCCGGCCCGGCCGGGTCGGTCATGCCGTGGTGGCGCCCGACGTGTCGGCGTTCGCGCCCTTGCCCACCACCACGACCGCATGATCGGCGGGAGCTGCGAAGGCGGGGCTCAGCGGTGGCGGGCCAGGTGGGTGAGGATCGCCTCGGCGAGGCGTTCCGGGGCGCCGGCGGCATGGCCGAGGAACAGCGAGGGCTCGGTCAGCTCCAGCTCGACCAGGACCGGCCGGCCGTCCGGGCCCGGGATCAGGTCCACCCGCGCGTACAGCAGCCGCTCCGCGCCGCCGGGCACCGCCGCGAGGGTCTTCTCCGCCACGGCGAGCTGCTCCTCGGTCGCGGTGCGGGCGGTGATCTCCTCGGGGCGGTAGAGCCCCTCCACGCCGAAGTCGGGGCCGCTCAGCATCGGGCCCTTGCGGATGGCGTGGCTGAACGCCAGCCCCTGCGGCCCGGCCAGGAACAGCAGCGCCGTCTCGCCGACGGTGTCGACGGCGGTGAGGTACGGCTGGACCATGGTGACCCGCCCCGCGTCCGAGAGGCGTCGCACGTGCGCCACGGCGAGCCGGCGGTGCTCGGGGTCGGCCAGGTCGTACCGGCCGGTGTCCTGGCTGCCGGCACTGACCGCGGGCTTGATCACGTACTCGCCGGTGTCCGCCGGGAGGGCCCAGGACTCCCCCGGCGCGACCCACCAGGTCGGAACGGTGGGTACGCCGGCGGCCGACAACTCGTCGAGGTAGCGCTTGTCGGTGTTCCAGCGCACCACGTCGGCCGGGTTCGCGAGGCGCGGCACCCGCTGCGCCCACGACACGAACTCGTCGCGTCGGAGCATGTAGTCCCAGGGTGAGCGGAGCACCGCCAGGTCGTACGCCGTCCAGTCGGCGGCCGGGTCGTCCCAGACCACCGGTTCGGCCGCGACCCCGCGGCCGGCCAGCGGGCCCAGGACGAGCCGGTCGTCCGGGTCGAGGTCGGCGAGTTCGGTACAGGTGACGAGAGCGACCCGGGGTTCCCCCCGGGTCGGCTGGTGGTGGTTGGTCAACTTATCTCAACGGGCCATCGTGCGTCGGGCCATCGACCGCCACAGGTCGTTGCTCGGCCGCATCTGGTCCATCAACTCCCGCTCCCACGCGTTCTCGACGGTGACTCCCGCCTTGGCGCAGGCCTGCCGCGCGACGACCGTGTCGGTCGCGAACTGGTCGCCCCACACGCCGTCCTCACCCACGAGGACGATGCGCGCGCCGCGCTTGCCGACGTACTCGATGACGGCCTTCGCACCACCGTGACCGGCGGCGAACGACCGGATCCCCGCCACCAGGCCGTTGGGGGCCTGGTCGGTGTGCTCGGCCGTCAGCGTCGTATCGGAACCATCTGCCATGACGCGAAGCCTAAGCAGACTTCCACCCGGGCGGGCGAGAACCGTGAAGCTTTTGTGATGCCTGTTACCTGGAGGTTTAAGGAAGAGCACAGGTGATTCGACCGGATTTATCCGGGCGTAATCGGGCCAACCGGGCCCGGCAAATACCATCCACTCGGCACAGCTTGAGCGGGTCGGGCTCATGGGTGGCGATGCCCTGATGACGGGCAAAGACCGACAAAGCATCCATGATGGTGATTTGTCGTCCGAGGCTGGCCGGTCGGGCCGCCTCAGCCGGTCGCCGGCCAGGCCGCCGACCGAGGCTGCCATTCCGCACCTGCCCCGCCGGGCCTCCCCCGCCGTGCGGGCGGCCGGACCGTCCCTCAGAGCAGCGCGTCCAGCGCGACCGCGACGAAGACGATCGTCAGGTACGTGGTCGACCAGTGGAACAGCCGCATCGGCTTCACCGCCTCGCCCCGCGCCGCCCGCCGGGCCAGCCGGTGCGCCTCGACCACGAACATCGCGCCCACCACGAGGGTGGGGACGCCGTACACGACGCTCATGCCCAGCGGCCAGACCGCGAGCGACGACAGCACGGTGAGCCAGGTGAAGACCAGGATCTCGGCGTTCACCCGGCGGGTGGAGGCGACCACCGGCAGCATCGGGACGCCGGCCCGCGCGTAGTCGTCCTTGTACTTCATCGCCAGCGGGTAGAAGTGCGGCATCTGCCAGAAGAAGACCACCGCGAACAGGGCCCAGGCGGCCGGGGCGAGCGAGCCGGTGACCGCGGCCCAGCCGATCAGCACCGGAGCCGCCCCGCAGGCGCCACCCCAGAACGTGTTCGCCGCCGTGGTCCGCTTGAGCCAGAGCGTGTAGACGAGGTCGTAGTAGGCGATGGCGGCCAGGGTGAGCGCGGCGGCCAGCAGGTTGGTGAACGCCGCCATCAGGGCCACCGAGATCACCGCGAGCACCAGCCCGAAGATCAGGGCGCTGCGCGGCGAGACGGTGTGCGCGGGCAGCGGGCGGCGCTTCGTCCGCCGCATGACCTGGTCGATGTCCCGGTCGATGTAGCAGTTGAGGACGCTGGCCGCGCCGGCGGCGAGCGAACCGCCGACCAGCACGACGGCCACCAGCCAGAGCGACGGGAGCCCGTCCGCGGCGAGCATCATCGACGGCACGGTGGTGACGAGCAGCAGCTCCACGATCCGCGGCTTGGTCAGCGCCACGTACGCCCGGACGACCGCCCGGACGTCCCGGCGCGGCGCGACCGAACCCTCCGCCACGGTCGCCGCGGGCGGCTGCCCCGCGGGCTGGCTGACGGGGCGCTCGGTGATCATGCTCACGGATTGCCACCTTCCGGCGTCGGCACGGGAGATTTGGGTCGGCCGGACCCGCATCGGGCCACACACCGACCCACACACTACGCGTTGTCGTTTTGGCTGCCCGGGCGACCCGGCAACGGTGCGGGCCGTCACACGTCGCGGCCTACCGTCCGATCCTCCGATCGGAGTACGAAGGAGCATGCAGTGATCCCCGGGCGGACGTTTAGGACGGCTCGATAGGGTCACCAGTGAGGGTTCCGCCCATCTGCCGAGGAGCACAACCACAGTGGCTGCCAACCAACCCGAGACTCCGCTCAACTGGTCCGACCTCGACCGCCGGGCCGTCGACACCGTACGTGTGCTGGCCATGGACGCCGTGGAGAAATCCGGCAACGGTCACCCGGGCACCGCGATGAGCCTCGCGCCCGCGGCGTACCTGCTCTTCAACCGGGTGATGCGGCACAACCCGGCCAACCCGACGTGGCCCGGCCGCGACCGCTTCGTGCTCTCCGCCGGGCACTCCAGCCTGACCCTCTACATTCAGCTGTTCCTCTCGGGCTATCCGCTCAACCTCGACGACCTGAAGTCCCTGCGCCAGTGGGGCTCGCTGACCCCGGGCCACCCGGAGCACGGGCACACGCCGGGCGTCGAGACCACCACCGGCCCGCTCGGGCAGGGCCTCGGCAACGCGGTCGGCATGGCCATGGCCGCCCGCCGCGAGCGCGGCCTGTTCGACCCGGACGCCGAGCCGGGCGCCTCGGTCTTCGACCACCACATCTGGTGCATCGCCTCCGACGGCGACATCGAGGAGGGCATCAGCCACGAGGCCAGCGCCCTCGCCGGGCACCAGCAGCTGGGCAACCTCGTCGTGATCTACGACGACAACGAGATCTCGATCGAGGACGACACCCGCATCGCCAAGAGCGAGGACGTGGCCGCCCGCTACGAGGCGTACGGCTGGCACGTGCAGACGGTCGACTGGCGCCGCGGCGACGCCGACCAGGGCGACTACCACGAGGACGTCGAGGCCCTCCACCGGGCGCTGCTGGCCGCCAAGGCGGAGACCGGGCGTCCCTCCTTCATCGCGCTGCGCACCATCATCGGCTGGCCCGCGCCGAACAAGCAGAACACCGGCAAGATCCACGGCTCGGCCCTCGGCGCCGACGAGGTAGCCGCCACCAAGCGGATCCTCGGCTTCGACCCGGCGCAGACCTTCGCCGTCGACGAGGAGGTCCTCGCGCACGCCCGCCAGGTGCTGGGCCGCGGCGAGGAGGCCCAGCGGGAGTGGACGCGGGCGTACGAGAGCTGGGCGAAGGCCAACCCGGAGCGCAAGGCGCTGCACGACCGGCTGGCCGAGCGGGCGCTGCCGGCGGGCTGGACGGACGTGCTGCCGGAGTTCCCGGCCGACCCGAAGGGCATCGCCACCCGCGCCGCGTCCGGCAAGGTCCTCGACGCGCTCGCGCCCGTCCTCCCCGAGCTGTGGGGCGGCTCGGCCGACCTGGCCGAGAGCAACAACACCACCATGAAGGGCGAGCCGTCGTTCATCCCGGCCGTGCACGCCACCAAGGCGTTCCCGGGCCACGAGTACGGCCGCACCCTGCACTTCGGCATCCGCGAGCACGCCATGGGCGCGATCCTCAACGGCATCGCCCTGCACGGCGGCACCCGCCCCTACGGGGCGACCTTCCTGGTGTTCAGCGACTACATGCGCCCGTCGGTGCGCCTCGCGGCCCTCATGAAGCTGCCGGTGATCTACGTCTGGACGCACGACTCGATCGGCCTCGGCGAGGACGGCCCGACCCACCAGCCGGTGGAGCACCTCACCGCCCTGCGGGCCATCCCCGGCCTGGACGTGGTCCGCCCGGCCGACGCCAACGAGACCGTGTGGGCGTGGCGGACGGCCCTGGAGCACACCGACCGGCCGACGGCGCTGGCGCTCAGCCGGCAGGCGCTGCCGACCCTGGACCGCGGCACGCTGGCCGGCGCGGAGGGCGTGGCCCGCGGCGGGTACGTGCTGGCCGAGGCGAGCGGCGGCAAGCCGCAGGTGATCCTCGTCGGCACCGGCTCCGAGGTGCAGCTCTGCCTCACCGCCCGGGAGCGGCTGGAGGCCGACGGCATCCCGACCCGGGTCGTCTCGATGCCCTGCCAGGAGTGGTTCGCCGAGCAGGACGAGGCGTACCGGGAGTCGGTGCTGCCACGCGGGGTAAAGGCACGGGTGAGCGTGGAGGCGGGCATCGCGATGTCGTGGCGCGCCATCGTCGGCGACTGCGGCGAGAGCGTCAGCCTGGAGCACTACGGCGCCAGCGCGCCCTATTCGGTGCTCTTCGAGCAGTTCGGGTTCACCCCGGACCGCATCGTGGCGGCGGCGCGCGCGTCGCTGACCCGGGTCGGCGACATCACCGGTTTCACGACCGGCAACTGAGGGGAGCGTGGACGGCATGACGGACAGGCTGGGCGAGCTCAGCGCCGCGGGAGTGGCGGTCTGGCTCGACGATCTTTCCCGGACGCGGCTGACGTCCGGCGGGCTGGACAAGCTGCGCCGGGAGAAGCACGTGGCCGGGGTGACCACGAACCCGACGATCTTCGCGAAGGCGTTGAGTGACGCCGACGAGTACAACTGGCAGCTGCGCGACCTCGCCGTACGGGGGGTGGAGGTCGAGGAGGCGGTCCGGATGCTCACCACGTACGACGTGCGGTGGGCGTGCGACGTGATGCGCCCCTCGTACGAGAAGAGCAACGGCGTCGACGGCCGCGTCTCCATCGAGGTCGACCCGCGGCTGGCGCACGAGACCGAGCGGACGGTCGCCGAGGCGAAGGCCCTCTGGTGGCTGATCGACCGGCCGAACCTCTTCATCAAGATCCCGGCCACCGAGGCCGGCATCCCGGCGATCACGGCGACCCTCGCCGAGGGCATCAGCGTCAACGTCACGCTGATCTTCGGGCTGGACCGCTACTCGCAGGTGATGGAGGCGTTCCTGGCCGGCCTGGAGCAGGCGAAGGCGAACGGGCACGACCTGTCCAAGATCGGGTCGGTGGCGTCGTTCTTCGTCTCCCGGGTCGACACCGAGGTCGACAAGCGGCTGGAGAAGATCGGCTCGGACGAGGCGAAGGCGCTGCGCGGCAAGGCGGCCGTGGCCAACGCCCAGCTCGCGTACGAGCGCTACGCCAAGGTCTTCTCCTCCGACCGCTGGCAGGCGCTCGCCGACGCGGGCGCCCACCCGCAGCGGCCGCTGTGGGCCTCCACGTCGACGAAGAACCCGGACTACCGGGACGTGATCTACGTGGAGCAGCTCATCGCCCCCGGCACGGTCAACACGATGCCGGAGTCGGTCATCAAGGCGTACGCCGACCACGGCGAGACGCGCGGCGACACGGTCACCGGCGCGTACGACGCGGCCCGGAAGGTCTTCACCGACCTGGAGGCCGTCGGCGTGGACATGGCCGACGTGATCGCCGTGCTGGAGCGCGAGGGCGTGGAGAAGTTCGAGGCGAGCTGGCTGGAACTGCTCGACGGGGTCCGCAAGTCGCTGGAGTCGGCCGCGCACGGCGCGGGCACCCCGGGTCGGGCGGCGCAGGGCAACGCGCAGGCGGCGGCACAGGCGGGAGGCAACGCGTGAGCGAGCGAACCATCAGGCTCCGCGCGTGGCAGCCTCGCGCCGCCGCCGAGCGGAGCGAGGTGGGGGCGTGAGCGACCTGTTGTCGACGCCCGCCGAGTCGGCGGCCGGGCTCACGGTGCACGGGGCGGAGGCGGTCGACAAGGCCGCCCCGGCCTCGACCCGTCAGGCGCTGGTCGCCGCCGGTGTCCCCGGCAAGCTGGCCGCCAAGGACCCGAGCCTGTGGGGGCCGGACGCGGAGGCCGAGGCGAAGATCCGCCTCGGCTGGGTGGACACCCACCGGCGCAGCCGGGAGTTGCTCACCCAGCTCGCCGAGCTGAAGGCGGAGCTGGGCGACCTCGACCACGTGGTGCTCGCCGGCATGGGCGGGTCGTCACTGGCCCCCGAGGTGATCACCCGCACGCTGGGCGTGCCGCTGACCGTGCTGGACACCACCGACCCCGGCCAGGTGCGCGCCGCGCTGCGCGACCGGCTGGAGCGCACGGTGGTCGTGGTCTCCAGCAAGTCCGGCACGACGGTGGAGACCGACAGCCACCGCCGGGCGTACTGGCAGGCGTTCCTGGACGCCGGGATGACCGAGGCGGAGGCCGGCCGGCACTTCGTCATCGTCACCGACCCGGGTTCGCCGCTGGAGGAGATCGCCGCCGGCATGGGGGCGTTCACGGTACTGGCCGACCCGAACGTGGGCGGGCGCTACTCGGCCCTCACCGCGTTCGGGCTCGTCCCGTCGGCGCTGGCCGGCGTGGAGGTCGCCGACCTGCTGGACCAGGCGGACGCGCTGGCCGCCTCGCTCGCCGCCGACCGGGACAACCCGGCGCTGGCGCTGGGCGCCGCGCTCGGCGCCGCCGCCACGGGCGGCCGGGACAAGGTCGCCCTGGTCTCCGACGGCACCGGCATCGACGGGCTCGGCGACTGGGCCGAGCAGCTCATCGCCGAGTCCACCGGCAAGGCCGGCGTGGGCATCCTGCCGGTCGTGGTGGAGTCGCCGCAGAGCCCCGGCGTCGAGGGCCCCGACGTGCTCACCGTGAGCTATGGCGGCGCGCTGGCCGCGGGCCAGGTGCCCGGCGGCGGGGGCGACCCGGACGTGGCGGTCAACGGCCCGCTCGGCGCGCAGTTCCTGGCCTGGGAGTACGCCACCGCGGTGGCCGGCGTGGTGCTCGGGATCGACCCGTTCAACCAACCGAACGTCACCGAGTCGAAGGAGAACACCAACAAGATCCTGGCGTCGGGTCTGCCGGCGGAGACGCCGTCGTTCACCGAGGGCGCCATCGAGGTGTACGCCCCGGCGGGCGCGCCCGGCGACCTGGTCGGCGTGCTGCGCTGGCTGCTCGACGGCATGGGCGACGGCGGGTACGTGGCCGTGATGGCGTACCTCGACCGGTTCGCCGACGCGGACGCGGCCCGGCTGCGGCCGCTGCTCGCGGCGGCGTCCGGCCGCCCGGTCACCTTCGGGTGGGGCCCCCGCTTCCTGCACTCCACCGGCCAGTACCACAAGGGCGGCCCGCAGGTCGGCAGCTACCTCCAGCTGACCGGCGCGGTGGCCGATGATCTGCCGGTGCCCGGCAAGCCGTACACCTTCGGGGAGCTTCAGGCGGCCCAGGCCGCCGGCGACCGGCAGGCGCTGGCCGGGCGAAACCGCCCGGTGCTGCGGCTGCACCTGACCGACCGGTCCGCGGGCGTGGCCCAGCTGCTCGATGCTGCCGGTGAGCTGCGGGCGTGAGGATGGAAGACGTGGAAGAAGCGGAGGGGAGGAGCGGGGTGAACCCGCTGCGCGACCCACAGGACCGCCGGCTGCCGCGGATTCCCGAGCCGTGCGCGCTGGTGATCTTCGGGGTCACCGGCGACCTGGCGCGGAAGAAGCTGCTGCCGGCGGTCTACGACCTGGCGAACCGGGGGCTGCTGCCCCCGGGCTTCGTCGTGCTCGGCTTCGCGCGCCGCGACTGGGGTGACGGCGACTTCGAGACCCTCGCGTGCGAGGCGGCGCGCAAGCACGCCCGGACGCCCTGGCGGGACGAGGTGTGGGCGCGGCTCGCCGGGAACATCAAGTTCGTCGGCGGGTCGTTCGACGACGACGCGGCCTTCGACCACCTCGCCGAGACGCTCGACGAGCTGCGCCAGAGCCACGGCATCCCCGGCAACGCCGCCTTCTACTTCTCCATCCCCCCGGCGGCGTTCCCCGTGGTGCTCAAGCAGCTCGCCCGCACCGGGATGGCCGACAACGCGAAGTCCGGCGGCTGGCGCCGGGTGGTGGTGGAGAAGCCGTTCGGGCACGACCTGCCGTCGGCGAAGGCGCTCAACGACCTGGTCGACGACGTCTTCACCCGCAAGGACGTCTTCCGGATCGACCACTACCTGGGCAAGGAGACCGTCCAGAACATCCTTGCCCTGCGGTTCGCCAACAACCTGTTCGAGCCGCTGTGGAACTCCAAGTACGTCGACTCGGTGCAGATCACCATGGCCGAGGACGTCGGCATCGGCACCCGCGCCGGCTTCTACGACTCGGCCGGCGCCGCCCGCGACGTGCTCCAGAACCACCTCCTCCAGCTGCTCGCGCTGGTGGCGATGGAGGAGCCCACGAGCTTCGACCCCGACGAGATCCGTACCGAGAAGCTGAAGGTCCTCAAGGCGATCACCCTGCCGAAGGACGTCAGCACGGGCACCGTCCGCGGGCAGTACCTCCCCGGCTGGGTCGGTGGCGAGCGCGCCGTCGGCTACCTGGAGGAGGAGGGCGTCCCGCCGGACTCCACGACCGAGACGTACGTGGCGGTCCGGCTGGGCATCCAGAACCGGCGCTGGGCCGAGGTGCCCTTCTACATCCGGGCCGGCAAGCGGCTGCCGCGGCGGGTCACCGAGGTGGCCATCATGTTCAAGAAGGCGCCGCACCTGCCCTTCCACCCGACGGACGTGGAGTCGCTCGGCAACAACCAGCTGGTCATCCGGGTCCAGCCGGACGAGGGCGTGGTGCTGAAGTTCGGTTCCAAGGTCCCCGGCACCGCCATGGAGGTCCGCGACATCGCCATGGACTTCCAGTACGGCGAGGCGTTCACCGAGTCCAGTCCCGAGGCGTACGAGCGGCTCGTGCTGGACGTGCTGATCGGCGACCGGACGCTCTTCCCCGACGCCGCCGAGGTCGAGCAGAGCTGGCAGGTGATCGACCCGCTGGAGCAGGCCTGGGCGGGCACCCGACCGGAGCCGTACCGGGCCGGCGAGTGGGGCCCCCGGGCGGCCGACGAGATGCTGGCCCGCGAGGGCCGGGCTTGGAGACGAGCATGATCGGCCTGTGGGACACCACCGGCAACGAAGTGGTCAAGGCCCTCGCCGCCGAGCGTCGCAGCGCGGGCGGCGTGGCCAGCGGAATGGCGCTCACGCTCATCGTCGTGGTGGACGAGAAGCGCGTACGCGAGGCGGAGGCGGCGGCCACCATCGCCGCCGCCGCCCACCCGTGCCGGCTGCTGGTCGTCGTCCGCACCGACATCGAGCGGGACCGCAACCGGCTCGACGCGGAGATCGTGGTGGGCGGCCGGCTCGGCCCGTGCGAGGCCGTGGTGATGCGGATGTACGGCCGGCTGGCGCTGCACGCCGAGTCCGTGGTGCTGCCGCTGCTGGTGCCGGACGTCCCCGTGGTGACGTGGTGGCACGGCGAGCCGCCGGAGGAGATCGCCACCGACTTCCTCGGCGTGGTCGCCGACCGTCGCATCACCGACGCCGCCCAGGCCGCCGACCCGATCGCGGCGCTGCGCCAGCGCGCCCACGACTACGCACCGGGTGACACCGACCTGGCCTGGACCCGGATCACTCCGTGGCGCACCCTGGTGGCCGGAGCGTTCGACACGACGGCGGCCAAGGTCACCGAGGCCACCGTGGTGGCCCCGGCGCACGACCCGACCGCCGCCCTGATGTGCGGCTGGCTGTCGAGCCGGCTCGGGATCAGCCCGCGCTGGGAGCACACCGACCAGTTCCCCCGGATGCGGGAGGTGGAGCTGCGTTGCGCCAACGGCGACCACCTGACGCTGACCCGGGACGACAGCGTGGCCACCTTCCGGCGTACCGGCCAGGACGACCGGCAGCTTCCGCTGGTCCGCCGGCCGCTCGGCGACGAGCTGGCCGAGGAGCTGCGCCGCCTCGACGCCGACCAGGTGTACGCCGAGGCGCTGGGCGCCATCGTCGGCGTGACCGGCCTCGAGCAGCGCCCGGGCCGGCGCGTGCACGTCTGGAAGGACCCGGCCACCGCGCACCGGGCCGAGGCGGGGGTCACCGCCCACGCCGGCACCAGCGAGCGCTGAGGTTCACCCGCGACGACGGCACCGCCACGCGGTCCGCAGAACACGAGAAGGCACGAGATGAGTGAGGCGAGTGTCGCCGTCCACGCCGACGCCGAACTGTTGGCGCAGGCGGTGGCGGCACGCTTGGTGGTGAAGCTGCTCGACGCGCAGGCCGCGCGCGGCCAGGCGTCGGTGGTGCTGACCGGCGGCCGGATCGCCGCGGCCGTGTACCGGGCCGTCGCGGCCCTGCCCGCCCGCGACGCGGTCGACTGGTCACGCGTGGACGTCTGGTGGGGCGACGAGCGGTTCCTGCCCGGCGGCGACCCGGACCGCAACGAGACCCAGGCCCGGGCGGCGCTGCTGGACGCGGTGCCACTGGACCCGGCCCGGGTGCACCCGATGCCGGCCTCCGACGGCCCGGCCGGCCCCGACCCGGAGGAGGCGGCCGCCCGGTACGCCGCCGAGCTGGCCGCCGCCGCCCGCCCGGGCACCGCGGCGCTGCCCCACTTCGACGTGCTGATGCTCGGCGTCGGCGAGGACGGGCACGTGGCGTCGGTCTTCCCGGAGCACCCGGTGCACTACGAGAGCCGGCCGGTGAGCGCGGTGCGGGGCAGCCCGAAGCCGCCGCCGGTGCGCACCACGCTGACCCTCCCGGCGATCAACACCGCCGAGGAGGTCTGGCTGGTGGCCAGCGGCGCGGACAAGGCGCGGGCGGTCGGGATGGCGCTGGCCGGGGCGGGACCCGTGCAACTGCCCGCGGCGGGCGTGCGGGGTGTCGGCCGTACGCTGTGGCTGCTCGACCGGGCCGCCGCGGCCGACGTGCCCGCCCGTCTGCGCAGCCTGCGCTGAGTCCGCTACGGCTCCCCCGACGCGCCGCTCACCGCTCGGCGGCGGGGCGGCCGCGGCGGCGACGCAGGTCGGCGAGGGCCTCGGCGAGGATCGCGGCGCCCTCCTCGTCGGTGCGCCGCTCCTTCACGTACGCCAGATGGCTCTTGTAGGGCTCGGTGCGCGACCGCCCGGGCGGGTTCTGGGCGTCGCGCCCCGCCGGGTGGCCGCAGCGCGGGCAGTCCCACTGCGGGGGCGCGACGGCCTCCTCGGCGATGAGGATCTCCACCCGGTGGCCGTTGCGGCACCAGTAGGTGACCGCGCGGCGGGGCGCCGGTTCGTAGCGCTCGGGCGGGCGTTCGGGGGCCGATCCGACCCGGGCGCCCCGGATCACGTTGCCATGTGGCACGGCTGCTCGCTCCTGTCGTCGGAGGGGAACCGCCGCGGGGGTGACGGCGGGCGACGCGGTGCAGCGAAAAGACCTGCGCGCGGCCCGTCGGGTGACGGACCGCGCGCAGATTGTACGACGTGAGCCGGCGCTCAGGCGTTCAACTGGAGGCGGAGCCAGAGGCCGAGCCCGACGATGCAGGCGAACCAGATGATGCCCACCAGGACCGTGTAGCGGTCGAGGTTCTTCTCCGCCACGGAGGAGCCGGCGAGGCTGGAGCTGACACCCCCGCCGAACATGCTGGACAGGCCACCGCCCTTACCGCGGTGCAGCAGGATCAGCATGGTGAGCAGGATGCTCGTGATGATCAGCAACACGATCAACGTGTATGCGAACCAGATCGGCATGGCTGGGGTCAGTCCTCTCGTAGCGATCCTCGCCCGGACAGGTCGGGCACGGCGGCACCGACCGGCGGACGGGCGGAGTCAAGGATAGCGAGCGATCAGCGGGCGATGTGTTCCGGGAACCGGCAGATCTGCGCGAATTCCTCGGCGTCCAGGCTCGCCCCGCCCACCAGCGCCCCGTCCACGTCCGGCTGGGCCATGATCGCTGCGACGTTCGACGCCTTGACCGAACCGCCGTAGAGCACCCGGACCTGGTCGGCGGTGCCCTGGTCGTACAGCTCGGCCAGCCGCTCGCGGACCGCCGCGCAGACCTCCTGCGCGTCCTCCGGGGTCGCCGTCTTGCCGGTGCCGATCGCCCAGATCGGCTCGTACGCCACGACCACCTTCGTGACCTGCTCGGCGCTGATCCCCTTCAGGGCGCCTTCGAGCTGGTCCGCGCAGTGCGCCACGTGGCGGCCCTGCTCGCGCACCTCCAGCCCCTCCCCCACGCAGAGGATCGGGGTCAGCCCGTGGGTCAGCGCCGCCTTCACCTTGGCGTTGACCAGCGCGTCGTCCTCGTGGTGGTAGGCCCGCCGCTCGGAGTGCCCCACCACCACGTACGTGCAGCCGAGCTTGGCGAGCATCGGCCCCGACACGTCGCCGGTGTACGCGCCCGAGGCGTGCGGCGACAGGTCCTGCGCGCCGTAGCCGATCAGCAGCTTGTCGCCCTCGACGGCGGTCTGCACGGTGCGCAGGTCGGTGAAGGGCGGCAGCACCACCGTCTCGACGTCGGTGAGCTGCTTCTCGGTGAGGCTCGCCGCGAGCTTCTGCACCAGCAGGTTCGCCTCGAGGTGGTTGAGGTTCATCTTCCAGTTGCCGGCCATCAGCGGCCGGCGGGTGGCGCCCGCCATCAGTTCTCCAGAGCAGCGATGCCGGGGAGGGTCTTGCCCTCCAGGTACTCCAGGGACGCCCCACCGCCGGTGGAGATGTGCCCGAACGAGGACTCGTCGAGCCCGAGCGCCCGCACGGCGGCGGCCGAGTCGCCACCACCGACGACCGTGAACGCGCCGGAGCCGGCGATGGCCTCCGCCACCCCGCGGGTGCCGTGCGCGAACGGGGCCATCTCGAACACGCCCATCGGGCCGTTCCAGAAGATCGTCCGCGCCCCCTTGAGGGCGGCCGCGAACCCGGCCACGGTCTCCGGGCCGATGTCCAGCCCCAACCGGTGGCTGGGGATGCCGTCGGCGCGGACGGTGTCGTGCGCCGCGTCCGGGGCGAACGCGTCGGCGGCCACCACGTCGACCGGCAGCATGATCTTGCCGGGCGCGCGCTCCATGAGGTTGCGGCAGGTCTCGACCATCTCCTCCTCGAGCAGCGACGTGCCCACCTCCAGGCCCTGCGCCTTGAGGAACGTGAAGCACATCCCGCCACCGATGAGCAGCCGGTCGACCGTCGGCAGCAGCGCCTCGATCACGGCCAGCTTGTCGGAGACCTTGGAGCCGCCGAGCACCACCACGTACGGGCGCTCCGGCTCGCCGGTCAGGGTGGAGAGCACCTCCACCTCGCGCAGCACGAGCCGGCCGGCGAAGTGCGGCAGGCGGGCCGCCACGTCGTAGACGCTCGCGTGCTTGCGGTGCACCGCGCCGAACGCGTCGTCGACGTACGCCTCGCCGAAGACCGCGAGCTGGTCGGCGAAGGCGCCCCGCTCGGCCTCGTCCTTGCTGGTCTCGCCGGCGTTGAACCGCAGGTTCTCCAGCAGGGCGACCTCACCGTCGGCGAGCCCGTCCACCGTGGAGCGCGCCGACTCGCCGACCGTGTCGGTGGCGAAGTGCACGGGCGCGCCCAGCAGCTCGCCGAGCCGGTCGGCGACCGGCCGGAGGCTGAACTGCGGATCCGGGGCGCCCTTCGGCCGGCCCAGGTGCGAGCAGACGGTCACCTTCGCGCCGGCGCCGGTGAGGGCGCTCAGCGTGGGCAGGACCGCGCGGATGCGGCCGTCGTCGGTGATGGCGCCGGACTGCTTGTCGAGTGGGACGTTCAGGTCGGCGCGCACCAGCACGCGCCGACCCGAAACCCCCTCGGCGAGCAGGTCGTCGAGGGTACGGATGCTCACAGCGAGCTACCCACCAGCTTGACGAGGTCCACGAGCCGGTTCGAGTAGCCCCACTCGTTGTCGTACCAGCCGACGACCTTGACCTGGTTGCCGATCACCTTGGTCAGCGGCGCGTCGAAGATGCACGACGCCGGGTCGGTCACGATGTCCGTGGAGACGATCGGGTCCTCGTTGTAGGTGAGGATGCCCTGGAGCGCGCCCTCCGAGGCGGCCTTCAGCGCGGCGTTGACCTCGTCCACGCTGGTCTCCCGGCCGACCGTGACGGTCAGGTCGGTCACCGAGCCGGTCGGGATCGGCACGCGCAGCGCGTAGCCGTCCAGCTTGCCCTTGAGGTCCGGCAGGACCAGGCCGATGGCCTTCGCGGCGCCGGTCGAGGTCGGGACGATGTTCAGCGCGGCGGCGCGGGCGCGGCGCAGGTCCTTGTGCGGGGCGTCCTGCAGGTTCTGGTCCTGCGTGTACGCGTGGATCGTGGTCATCAGACCGCGCTCGATGCCGAACGTGTCGTGCAGCACCTTCGCCATCGGGGCGAGGCAGTTGGTGGTGCAGGAGGCGTTCGAGATGATCGTGTGCTTGGCCGGGTCGTACTGGTCGTGGTTGACGCCCATGACGACCGTGACGTCCTCGTTCTTGGCCGGTGCCGAGATGATGACCTTCTTGGCCCCGCCGTCGATGTGCGCCTTGGCCTTCGTGGCGTCGGTGAAGAAGCCGGTCGACTCGATGATCACGTCGGCGCCGACGTCACCCCACGGCAGCTTCGCCGGGTCCTTCTCGGCGTACGCCTTGATGGTCTTGCCGCCCACCGTGATCTCGTCGGCGGTGGCCTTGACCTCCTGCGGCAGGCGGCCCAGGATGCTGTCGTACTTGACAAGGTGGGCGAGCGTCGCGTTGTCGGTCAGGTCGTTCACCGCCACGACCTCGATGTCAGCGCCGGACGCCAGCACTGCCCGGAAGAAGTTGCGGCCGATCCGACCGAAGCCGTTGATGCCAACCCGGATGGTCACAGGTCCCATCTCCTCGCGTTCTGGTCCGCCGGTCGCAGACCGTGTCGCCGGCGGAGTGATGTGCGCCGACCGTTGGAGCCGGCCGTTGACAGTTCATCTCGGCCACCCCGCCGCGGTCCGGGAGGACCTGACCGCCCGAGGCGGTGCGCACGGCGTGGAGTGCCGGTGCCGGCCCCCTTGCCGTACGCTGCGACCTTATCCGAGCGCGTGGCTGGGCGCTGCGCGGGGTGGTGATCGGCTCGCGTTTCCGCGCCCGTCGCGCACCCCGCCGGAGGCAGGGCGCGCCTGCCGGCCCGCTCGCCTCCGCTGACCGCCACCGTCCTATCAGACCACGAGCATGTCGGGCGTGACGGCCGCTTCCGTATCCGGGATGCCCAGGTCACGGGCGCGCTTGTCGGCGAGCGCCAGCAGCCGCCGGATCCGGCCGGCGATGGCGTCCTTGGTCAGCGGCGGGTCGGCGAGGGCGCCCAGCTCCTCCAGCGAGGCCTGGCGGTGCTCCAGCCGCAGCCGGCCGGCCGACGTGAGGTGCTGCGGGGCGTCGTCGGCGAGGATCTCCAGCGCCCGCGTCACCCGGGCCGCGGCCGCCACCGCGGCGCGCGCCGAGCGGCGCAGGTTGGCGTCGTCGAAGTTGGCCAGGCGGTTCGCGGTCGCCCGCACCTCCCGGCGCACCCGGCGCTCCTCCCACGCGAGCACGCTGGAGTGGGCGCCGATCCGGGTGAGTAGCGCGGCGATCGCGTCGCCGTCCTTGACGACCACCCGGTCCACCCCGCGCACCTCGCGGTTCTTGGCGGTGATGCCGATGCGGCGGGCGGCGCCCACCAGCGCCAGCGCCGACTCCGGGCCCGGGCAGGTGATCTCCAGTGCGCTGGAGCGCCCCGGCTCGGTCAGCGAGCCGTGCGCCATGAACGCGCCCCGCCACGCGGACACCGCGCAGCACACGTTCGCGGCCACCACGTGCGGGGGCAGGCCGCGCACGGGACGGCCCCGCACGTCGAGCAGGCCGGTCTGCCGGGCCAGCGCCTCACCGTCCTTCACCACCCGGACGATGAAGTGGCTGCCCTTGCGCAGCCCGCCGGAGGCGAGCACGTGGATCTCGCTGGGGTAGCCGTACACCTCCGCGATCTCCCGCCGGAGCCGGCGGGCCACCGCCCCGGTGTCGAGCTCGGCCTCGACCACCACCCGGCCGGAGACGATGTGCAACCCGCCGGCGAAGCGCAGAAGCGCCGCCATCTCCGCCCGCCGGCAGCAGGGCTTGGGCACGTCGACCCGACTCAGCTCGTCCTTGACCGCAGCCGTCATCGCCATTGTGCGTCCCCTCACGGACCGGTTCCGGCGTGTCGCCGGAGATTACGTACGTGTCTAACGATCGGCGCCCAGGACCGGCACCAGTGCGGCGCCCAGGGCGGCTGGGTCGTGGCGAGGAGTGCCGTCGGGGACGGCGACGGGGGCGAGGACCAGCCGGGCACCCAGCGATTCTGCCGCACGTTCGACCGGTTCGGGGTCACCCACCGCCGTGGCGTCCGCCAGGACGTGATCGACTTTCAGCTCCGGCAGGTACCAGCTCAGCGCGGCGAGGTGGTCGGCGACGGAGAGGCGGAGTGTCTCCTTCTCGGCGGCGAGGTTGAGGGTGACCAGCCGGCGGGCCGGGCTCGACACGATGGCGTCGGCCAGCTGGGGCACCAGCAGGTGCGGCAGCACGCTCGTGTACCAGCTGCCCGGGCCGAAGATCAGCCAGTCCGCGGCGCCGATCGCCTCGACCGCCTCCGGGCAGGCCTCCGGCGCGGCGGGGGTCAGCCGCAGCGACTCGACGCGGCCGGTGGTGACGGCGACCTGGTGCTGCCCGGTGATCGTCCGGACCTCGTCGGGCCGGTCCGGGTCCGCCCCGCGGACCTGCGCCTCGATGCCCACCGGCTGGCAGGACATGGGCAGCACCCGGCCCACGGCGCCGAGCATCGCGCCGGCGTGTTCGAGCGCGGCCACCGGGTCGCCGAGCAGCTCCATGAGCCCGCACAGCACCAGGTTGCCGACCGCGTGCCCGGCCAGGCCGTCACCGGAGCCGTTGCCCGGCACCTCGGCGAAGCGGTGCTGGAAGAGGCCCGCGCTGCGCCGGGTGGCGGGGTGGTCGCCGGCGAGCGCCACGAGGGCCTGCCGCAGGTCGCCCGGGGGCAGCCCGCCCCGCTCGGCGCGCAGCCGGCCGCTGGAGCCGCCGTCGTCGCCCACCGTCACCACAGCCGTGATGTCCAGATCCAGCTTCGGTGCGCACCGGCGCAGTGCCCGCAGTGAGGCGGACAGACCGTGACCGCCCCCGAAGGCCACCACCCTCATCGTCATTCCCGCCCCAGGTCGCGGTGCTGGGCGTTGGCGGCGAGCCCGGACTGGCGCAGGCGGGCGGCCAGCTCCTCCGCGATGGCCACGCTGCGGTGCTTGCCGCCGGTGCAGCCGACGGCCACCGTCAGGTAGCGCTTGCCCTCCCTCTCGAACCCGGTGGTGGTGGCGTTCACCAGGTCGGCGTACGCGGCCACGAAGGCCTCCGCGCCCTCCTGGCCGAGCACGTACGCGCTCACCGCCTCCTCCCGGCCGGTGTGCTCGCGCAGCTCGGGCACCCAGTACGGGTTGGGCAGGAACCGGGCGTCCAGCACGAAGTCGGCGTCGGGCGGCAGGCCGTACTTGAAGCCGAACGACAGCACGGTGACCCGCAGCCGGCGGGCGTCCTCGCCGCCGAACAGCTCCTCGATGCGCCGCCGCAGCTGGTTCACGTTCAGGTGGCTGGTGTCGATGATCACGTCGGCCTGGTCGCGGGCCTCCTCCAGCAGGCCACGCTCGACCGCGATGCCGTCGGCGAGCCGCCCGTCGCCCTGCAACGGGTGCGACCGGCGCACGCTCTCGAACCGGCGGATGAGCACCTCGTCGTCGGCGTCCACGAAGACCACCCGGGGCGAGAAGCCGCGCTCCCGCAGCTCCCGGATCGCCCCCGCCAGGTCGGTGGAGAAGGCGCGCGAGCGGACGTCGAGCACCATGGCGGTCCGCCGGGCCGCCCCGCCGGCCTTGAACGCCAGCTCGGCCATGTCGAGCATGAGCGCCTGCGGGAGGTTGTCGACCACGTAGAAGCCGACGTTCTCCAGGGCCCGCGCCACCGTGCTCCGGCCGCCACCGGAGAGCCCGGTGACCACCACGAGTGTGGTCTCCGACTCCGCCGGCGCCGGCTGCCCGGCGGCGGTCTCCGCCGAGGTGTCGTGCCGTCCCTCGGCCGTACGCGCCTCGCTCACCCGCTACCCCCAAGCCGTGGCGTTCGTGGCCGTCCCGGCCACGAACGGTCAATCAGCGACTCTATCCCGGCCCGGACGCCGGCTGCCGGCAAGCCCCAGGAGCACCACCAGCCCCAGCGCCGGCGGGAGCTGGCTTGTTCAGGGACGGGGTGATCGGCGCGGGGTGATCGGCGCGGGTGATCGGCGCGGGGTGGTCGGCGCGGCGGTCCCGGGGCGGCGCCGGACGGTGGGCTGCCGGGCGCGCGGGCTCTGGCGGCGGCGCGGGCGGCCGGGCGGCGTCGGGCCCGACTCGTAGACTTCGCGGATGGTCTCCCCCACCGACCTGCGCACCGCCGACGCCCGGGAGGTGCTGCGCCGGGTCTTCGGCTACGACGCCTTCCGCGGCTTCCAACAGGACGTGATCGACCACGTGGTCGCCGGTGGTGACGCGCTCGTGCTCATGCCCACCGGTGGCGGCAAGTCGCTCTGCTACCAGATCCCCGCGCTCGTACGCCCCGGTGTCGGCGTCGTGGTCTCCCCGCTGATCGCGCTCATGCAGGACCAGGTCGACGCGCTCACCGCGCTCGGCGTCCGCGCCGGCTTCCTCAACTCGACGCTGGACCTCGACGCCCGCCGCCGGGTCGAGGCCGCCTTCCTCGCCGGCGAGCTGGACCTGCTCTACCTGGCGCCCGAGGCGCTGGGCAGCCGGTCCACCGTCCAGCTGCTCGACCGCGGGAAGATCGCCCTCTTCGCGATCGACGAGGCGCACTGCGTGTCCCAGTGGGGGCACGACTTCCGGCCCGACTACCTGGCCCTGTCGATGCTGCACGAGCGGTGGCCGGACGTGCCCCGCATCGCGCTGACCGCCACGGCGACCAGCGCCACCCGCGCCGAGATCGCCACGCGGCTCGACCTCACCGGTGCCCGGCACTTCGTGGCGAGCTTCGACCGCCCCAACATCCAGTACCGGATCGTGCCGAAACGGGAGCCCCGCAAGCAGCTGCTGGCCCTGCTGCGCGACGAGCACCCGGGCGACGCCGGCATCGTCTACTGCCTCTCCCGCGCCTCGGTGGAGAAGACTGCCGAGTTCCTCACCGCCAACGGCGTCGCCGCCCTGCCGTACCACGCCGGGCTGGACGCTTCCACCCGCGCGGCCCACCAGCAGCGGTTCCTGCGCGAGGACGGGCTGGTGATGGTGGCCACCATCGCGTTCGGGATGGGCATCGACAAGCCGGACGTCCGCTTCGTCGCCCACCTCGACCTGCCGAAGTCGGTCGAGGGCTACTACCAGGAGACCGGCCGCGCCGGGCGCGACGGGCTGCCGTCGACCGCCTGGCTCGCGTACGGCCTGCAGGACGTCGTCCAGCAGCGCAAGCTCATCGAGACGTCGGAGGGCGACGCGGCGCACCGGCGCGGGCTCGCCCGGCACCTGGACGCGATGCTGGCGCTCTGCGAGACGGTCCGCTGCCGCCGCGCCCAGTTGCTGGAGTACTTCGGCGAGCCGGCGACCGGCGCCTGCGGCAACTGCGACACCTGCCTGGATCCGCCGGAGTCGTGGGACGGCACGATCGCCGCACAGAAGCTGCTGTCCACCGTGTTCCGGCTGGACCGGGAGCGCAACCAGCGCTTCGGGGCCGGGCACTGCATCGACATCCTGCTCGGGCGGCGCACCGAGAAGGTGACCCAGTTCGGGCACGACTCGCTGACGGTCTTCGGCATCGGCGGCGAGCTGCGGGAGGCCGAGTGGCGCGGCGTCGTCCGGCAGCTGCTCGCCGAGGGTTTGCTGGCGGTCGAGGGCGACTACGGCACGCTGGTGCTCACCGACACCAGCGCCGAGGTGCTGGGCCGCCGGCGGTCGGTCATGATGCGCCGTGAGCCGGAGCGTCCGGCGTCGAGCCGGGCCGGCCGGTCCCGCGCGTCCGCCGCCGCGGCGTCCGCCGAGCTGCCCCCGGCCGCCGCGCCGGTCTTCGAACGGCTCCGCGCCTGGCGCGCGGCCGCCGCGAAGGAGCAGGGCGTCCCGGCGTACGTGATCTTCCACGACGCGACGCTGCGGCAGATCGCCACGGACGCGCCCGCGTCCCTCGCCGAACTGTCCCGCGTGAGCGGCGTCGGGGAGAACAAGCTCGCGAAGTACGGCGAGCAGATCCTCGCCGTGCTCGCCGAGGCCGCCACCACCGGCTGACCCGGCGGGCGTCGTCGCGCGCCGACGGTCAGTCGCCGCGCGCGGCGGCTTCCGCGTCGCCGCTCGGGGCCGGCTCGATACCGCCGGTCGCGCTGGCGTCCGCGCCGCCGGTCGCGCTGGCGTCCGCGTCGCCGCTCGGGACCGGCTCGATACCGCCGGTCGCGCTGGCGTCCGCGTCGCCGCTCGGGGCCCGCTCGATGCCGCCGTTCGCGGTGGCCTCCGCGCCGCCGCGTGCGGTGGCCCCCGCGCCGCCGTTGAGGGCGGCCAGCACGGCCTCGGCCGTGCGCCGCCCCACCCCCGGCACCTCGGTGATCTCGTCGACGGTGGCCGCCGAGAGCCGCTTCAGCGACCCGAAGTGCCGCAGCAGCGCCTTGCGCCGTACCTTCCCGAGGCCCGGCACCGTGTCGAGCGCCGACTGCGTCATCCGCTTCGACCGGCGCTGCCGGTGGAAGGTGATGGCGAAGCGGTGCGCCTCGTCGCGGACGCGTTGCAGCAGGTAGAGCCCCTCGGAGGTGCGCGGCAGGATCACCGGGAACTCGTCGTCGGGCAGCCAGACCTCCTCCAGCCGCTTGGCGAGCCCGCAGAGCGCGACGTCGTCGATCCCCATCTCGGCGAGCGCCTGCGCGGCGGCCGCCACCTGCGGCGGCCCGCCGTCGACGACCACCAACTGCGGCGGGTACGCGAACTTCCGGGGCCGCCCGGTGGTCGGGTCGACCAGCGCGCCGACCCTGGGCTCGTCGGCGTCCGCCTGGCCGGCCGGGGCCTCCGGGTCGTCGGCCGACTCCACACCGGCCTCGCCGGTCTCGGCCCGGGCGTCGAGATAGCGGGCGAAGCGGCGGCGCAGCACCTCGGACATCGCCGAGAGGTCGTCGGTGGCGCCCCGGATGATGAACCGCCGGTACTCGCTCTTGCGGGGCAGCCCGTCCTCGAAGACGACCATGCTGGCCACCACGTCGGTGCCCTGGATCTGCGAGACGTCGAAGCACTCGATGCGCAGCGGCGACGTCCGCATGCCCAGCGCCTCACCGATCTCGTCGAGCGCCTTGCCGCGGGTCGTGAGGTCGCCGGCGCGGCGCAGCTTGTGGCGGGTCAGCGCGTCCTTGGCGTTGCGCGCCACGGTCTCCATGAGGGCACGCTTGTCGCCGCGCTGCGGCACCCGCAGGGTGACCCGGCTGCCCCGATGGCCGGACAGCCAGTCGGCCAGGGCGTCGGCGTCGGCCGGCAGTTCGGGGACGAGCAGTTCGCGGGGCACGTCGGCCTCGCCGTGCTCGCCGCCGTAGACCTGGGTGCAGAAGTGGTGCACGAGGTCGCCGGTGGTCAGGTCCTCCGTCTTCTCCACCACCCAGCCGCGCTGGCCGCGGACCCGCCCGTCGCGGACGTGGAAGACCTGCACGGCCGCCTCGAGCGGGTCGTCGGCGAACGCGACCACGTCGGCGTCGGTGCCGTCGCCGAGCACCACTGTCTGCTTCTCCATGGCCCGGCGCAGGGCGGCGATGTCGTCGCGCAGCCGCGCGGCCCGCTCGAACTCCAACTGCTCGCTGGCCTCGGCCATCTCGCGTTCGAGCTTGCGGACCATCGTGTCGGTGCGCCCCGCCATGAAGTCACAGAAGCCGTCGACGATCTCCCGGTGCCGCTCGGCCGAGACGTTGCCGACGCAGGGCGCCGAGCACTTGCCGATGTAGCCGAGCAGGCAGGGCCGCCCGACCTGGCCGGCCCGCTTGAACACCCCGGCGGAGCAGGTGCGGGCCGGGAAGACGCGCAGCAGCAGGTCGAGCGTCTCGCGGATCGCCCAGGCGTGCGAGTACGGCCCGAAGTAGCGCACCCCCTTGCGCTTCGCGCCGCGCATCACCTGCAGCCGGGGGTACTCCTCGTCGAGGGTGACGGCCAGGTAGGGGTAGGACTTGTCGTCGCGGTAGCGGACGTTGAACTTCGGGTCGTACTGCTTGATCCAGGTGAACTCCTGCTGGAGCGCCTCGACCTCGGTGCCCACGGTGATCCAGTCGACCGACTCGGCGGTGGTCACCATCTGGCGGGTGCGCTCGTGGAGGTTCCAGAGGTCGCCGAAGTAGGAGTTGAGGCGGCTGCGCAGGTTCTTCGCCTTGCCGACGTAGATGACCCGGCCGGTGCCGTCGCGGAAGCGGTAGACCCCCGGCGACTCCGGGATGGTGCCGGGTGCGGGACGGTAGGTCGAGGGGTCAGCCACGGATGCAAGCCTAGTCCGGGGCACCGACGCTTCCCCGGCCCGGCGCGGCCCGGGCGAACCCGGGCCGGCGCCGTCCGGGCCGCGTGATCGACCGGTCAGGCGAACGAGATCTGGTCGCCGACGACCTTGACGGGCTTGGCGGGGAGCGGCTTCGTCGCCGGGCCGGCCTTCACCGAGCCGTCCTCGATCGAGAACTTGCTGAAGTGGCACGTGCAGTTGATCGTGCCGCCGTCGACGTTCGACACCGGGCAGCCCTGGTGGGTGCAGATGGGGTCGAAGCCCTTGAACTCGCCGGGACTGGGCTGGGTGATCACGACGCCCTCCGCGGCGAGGACCTTGCCGCCGCCCAGCGGGATGTCGGTGGTGGTCGCCAGGGACTGGGCGCCCTGCCGGTCGCCACCGCCGGCGTCCCCGGTGCTGGGAACCGCAGGCCCGCCGCTGGTGGGGCCGGTGGCGCCGCCGCCCGTGTCGTCCCCGCCACAGGCGGCCAGGACGACGGCCGCCCCGACGGCGCCGGCGCCGGCGAGCAGCACCCGCCGCGTCTGCGTGGTCGGACCGGTCGGCTCCTGATCGTCACTCATGCCTCGCCCTTCTCTCTCGGCTGCGCGGCCCGTCCTGGCCCCCGTGGCCACACTTCTGCACACGCCCCACTGTGCCGGACGGTTCACCCGGTACGCGCCGGAACCCCACGCGTGACCGCCCCGTGGGCACGCCGAGCCCCCGCCGGGCCGGCCGCCGGCGAGCAGCGGCCTGCCCCGTCGGTGATCGGTCAGCGCCCGCGGTGATCGGTCACCATGCCCCCGCCGGTGATCGGTCAGCGCGCCCCGGCGGGGACCTTCCGCCCGGCGCGGGACTTCGCGCCGTTGGCCTTGGCCGCCCGCGACGTGGCCGCGGCGGCGCCCTTGGCCTCGCCGTCGAGCCGGAGCACCTGGCGCAGGAACCGCCCGGTGTGGCTCTCGGGCACCTCGGCGACCTCCTCGGGGGTGCCGGTGGCGAGCACCGTGCCGCCGCGGTGACCGCCCTCGGGACCCATGTCGATGATCCAGTCGGCGGTCTTGATGACGTCGAGGTTGTGCTCGATGGTGATCACCGTGTTGCCCTTGTCGACCAGGCCCTCGAGGACCATCAGCAGTTTGCGGATGTCCTCGAAGTGCAGGCCCGTGGTCGGCTCGTCGAGCACGTAGACCGTCCGGCCGGTGGAGCGCTTCTGCAGCTCGGAGGCGAGCTTGACCCGCTGCGCCTCGCCGCCGGAGAGGGTCGGCGCGGGCTGGCCGAGGCGGACGTACCCGAGGCCGACGTCGACCAGCGTCTTCAGGTGCCGGTGGATGGCCGGGATGGCGGAGAAGAACTCGGCCGCCTCCTCGATCGGCATGTCCAGCACCTCGGCGACGGTCTTGCCCTTGTAGTGGACCTCCAGCGTCTCCCGGTTGTAGCGGGCCCCCTTGCAGACCTCGCACGGGACGTACACGTCGGGCAGGAAGTTCATCTCGATCTTGATGGTGCCGTCACCCGAGCAGGCCTCGCAGCGCCCACCCTTGACGTTGAAGGAGAACCGCCCGGGCCCGTAGCCGCGGACCTTCGCCTCGGTGGTCTCGGCGAAGAGCTTGCGGATGTGGTCCCAGACGCCCGTGTAGGTGGCCGGGTTCGACCGGGGCGTACGCCCGATCGGCGACTGGTCGACGCCGACCACCTTGTCGACGTGCTCCAGGCCACTCACCCGGGTGTGGCGGCCCGGCACCAGCCGGGCGCCGTTGATCTGGTTGGCGAGCACGGCGTAGAGGATGTCGTTGACCAGGGTCGACTTGCCCGAGCCGCTGACGCCGGTGACCGCGATGAGCTGGCCGAGCGGGAAGCTCACGGTGAGGTTGCGCAGGTTGTGCTCGCGGGCGCCGTGCACCACCAGCTCCCGGCCCGGCGTCTGCGGCCGGCGGTGCGCCGGGGTGGGGATCGACCGGCGGCCGGACAGGTACGCGCCGGTCACCGAGTCCGGGTTCTCCAGCAGGGCGGGGACCGAACCGCTGTGCACGATCCGGCCGCCGTGCTCCCCGGCGCCCGGGCCGATGTCGACGATCCAGTCGGCCGTGCGGATCGTGTCCTCGTCGTGCTCGACCACGATGAGGGTGTTGCCCAGGCCCCGCAGGCGGACCAGCGTCTCGATCAGCCGGTGGTTGTCGCGCTGGTGCAGCCCGATCGACGGCTCGTCCAGCACGTAGAGGACGCCGACCAGGCCCGAGCCGATCTGGGTGGCCAGGCGGATGCGCTGCGCCTCGCCGCCGGAGAGGGTGCCGGCCGGCCGGTCGAGGGAGAGGTAGTCGAGGCCGACGTCGAGCAGGAACCGCAGCCGGGCGTTGATCTCCTTGAGGACGCGCTCGGCGATCATCTTCTGCCGGTCGGTGAGCTCGATGCCGGCGAGCAGCTCGGCGCACTCCCCCACCGACAGGTTGCAGACCTCGGCGATGCTCTTGCCGGCGATCGTGACGGCGAGCACCTCCGGCTTGAGCCGGGCGCCACCGCAGGCCGCACACGGCACGTCCCGCATGTAACCCTCGTACTTCTCCCGCGACCACTCCGACTCGGTGTCGGAGTGCCGGCGCTCGATCCACTGCACCACGCCCTCGAAGCCGGTGTAGTAGGAGCGCTCACGGCCGTACTTGTTGCGGTAGCGGACGTGCACCTGGTCGTCGGAGCCGTGCAGGATCGTCTTCTGCGCCCGGGACGGCAGCGCCCGCCACGGCGTGTCCAGGTCGAAGTGCTCGGCCTCGCCGAGCGCCTCCAGCAGCCGGAGGAAGTACTCCAGGGTGTGCCCCGTCGCCCAGGGCTGGATGGCGCCCTCGCGGAGGGTGCGCTCCGGGTCGGGGACGACCAGCTCCGGGTCGACCTCCTTCTTGGTGCCCAGACCGGTGCACTCGGGGCAGGCGCCGTAGGGCGCGTTGAACGAGAAGACCCGGGGCTCCAGGTCCTCGATGGCGAGCGGGTGGTCGTTGGGGCAGGCCAGGTGCTCGGAGAAGCGCCGCTCCCGGTCGGGGTCGTCCTCGGGCAGGTCCACGAAGTCGAGCAGCACGATGCCGCCGGAGAGGCCGAGCGCCGCCTCCACCGAGTCGGTCAGCCGCTGCTTGGCGCTCGCCTTGACGGAGAGGCGGTCGATCACCACCTCGATGGTGTGCTTCTCCTGCTTCTTGAGCTTCGGCGGCTCGGTCAGCGGGTGCACCACGCCGTCGACCCGGGCCCGGGCGTAGCCCTTGGCCTGCAGCTCGGCGAACAGGTCGACGTACTCGCCCTTGCGCCCCCGCACCACGGGGGCCAGCACCATGAAGCGGGTGCCCTCGGGCATGGCCAGCACCCGGTCGACGATCTGCTGGGGGCTCTGCCGGGAGATCCGCTCGCCGCAGACCGGGCAGTGCGGCTCGCCGACCCGGGCGAAGAGCAGCCGCAGGTAGTCGTAGACCTCGGTGATGGTGCCGACCGTGGACCGCGGGTTGCGCGAGGTGGACTTCTGGTCGATCGAGACGGCCGGGCTCAGCCCCTCGATGAAGTCGACGTCGGGCTTGTCCATCTGCCCGAGGAACTGCCGCGCGTACGACGAGAGCGACTCGACGTAGCGGCGCTGCCCCTCCGCGAAGATCGTGTCGAAGGCCAGGCTCGACTTGCCCGACCCGGACAGCCCGGTGAACACGATCAGGGCGTCCCGGGGCAGGTCGAGACTGACGTCACGCAGGTTGTGCTCGCGCGCGCCACGGATGATCAGTCGGTCGGCCACGGTCCGTGTACTCCCGGGTGAAGAAGATGAGGCGGATCTGTCCGCTCGGAGGCGATGTCGAGCGGTTGTGCGGGCGCAGGAATGACGCCTCGGCAACTCTAGCCCCGAGGTACGACAATTCTCTGCGCCCGCGCATTCCCCCAGCTCAGCCCGGTCGGCCGGGTCAGAGCCCACCCGGCGAGGGCGGGCGCGCGGGACGGTTCGCGCGCCGCCGGGCGCCGCGCCATCCGCCCCGCCGCTCGGCGGCCAGCCGCGCCTCCCGCCGGCGGCTCTCGAAGGCCACCTCCCGCTGCAGGCGGCGCCAGCTCTCCCAGCGCCGGGCGGTCAGCTCGCCGTTCTCCAGCGCCTCGCGCACCGCGCAGGCCGGCTCGCCGTCGTGGGCGCAGTCGGCGTACCGGCAGCCGGTGGCCAGCTCGGCGATGTCGGCGAAGGCCCGGTCCAGCCCCGCCGAGCCGTCGAGCAGCCCCACCGCCCGTACCCCGGGGGTGTCGAGCACGGCGCCGCCGCCCGGCACCGGCACCAGCGACCGCCACGTGGTCGTGTGCCGGCCCTTGCCGTCCACCCGCCGGATCGCCTGCGTGGGCATCACCACGGCGCCGGCCAGCGCGTTCACCAGGCTCGACTTGCCGGCCCCGGAGGGCCCGAGCAGGCCCAGCGTGCGCCCGTGCGCGACGTGGGCGCGCAGCGGCGCCAGGCCGGCGCCGCGTTCGGCGCTCACCGGCAGCACCGGCACCCCCGGCGCGACCGCCGCGAGCTGGCGGGCGACCGCGCCCGGATCGGCGGCCAGGTCGGCCTTGGTGAGCAGGACCAGCGGCTGGGCGCCCGACTCGTGGACGAGCGACAGCAGGCGCTCGATGCGCCCGGTGTCCGGCTCCGGGTGGACCGGCTCGACCACCGCGGCGGCGTCGAGGTTGGCGGCGAGCACCTGCCCGCTGGCGTCCTTGCCCGCCGTGCGGCGCACCAGGGCGGTACGCCGGGGCAGCACGGCCTCGACGGTGCGCCGCCCGTCCGGCCAGGCGCCGACGAGCACCCAGTCACCTGCGCACGGCAGGTTGGTGAGGTCACGGGCAGCGGCCGCCAGCACCGCCCCGCCCGTGCTGGCACGGACCGGGCCCTCGGCGCAGAGCACCGTGCAGACGCCCCGGTCGACCCGGGTCACCCGGCCCGGGCGGTGGTCGGTGCGTCGACGTACGTGGGCCGCCCACCCGGCGTCCCAGCCGAGGGCGGTCAGATCGATTCTCATGGCATCCTCATCGGTGTCGGAGGTGATGGCGGAACACGCGTGCCTCGACCGGCATGAGCCCCACCTCCTCCCGACGTCCGGTGCCGCGTTGCCGCCGACGGTAGGGGTCGCGCAGCCGCGCCGAAACCCATTTCCCCGGCGACGCCGCGCGGCCGTACCGCTAGGGTCGGTACGTGACCACGGACCCGCTGCTGCTGACCGGCGAGGTGGAGGACGCGACGTCGCGTCTGCTGCGCACCGCGGCCGCCTTCGACGAGGCCGACCTCGCCGCCGCGTCGCTGCTGCCGGGCTGGACCCGCGGCCACGTGCTGGCCCACCTGGCCCGCAACGCCGACGGCTTCGTCAACCTGCTCACCGCCGCCCGCACCGGCGAGCCCCGGCCCATGTACGCGTCGCCGGCCGTCCGGGCCGCCGACATCGAGGCGGGCGCCGCCCGGGCGCCGGACGCGCACCTCGACGACCTGCGCCGCTCGGCCGACCGGTTCGCCGAGGCGGTGGCCGCCATGCCCGCGGCGGCGTGGACCGCGACGGTGGAGACGCCCGGTGGGCCGAAGGTCGCCGCCGAGCTGGTCTGGTGCCGGCTGCGGGAGCTGGAGGTGCACCACGTGGACCTGGCGGCCGGACGCCGCGCGGCGGACTGGCCGGACGCCTTCGCACACCGGCTGCTGCACGAGGTCGCCACCGACCTGGTCGGCCGGCCCGGCGTGCCGGCGATGGTGCTGCGTTTCGACGGCTCCCGACACGAACTGGTGATCGGTGAGCGCGCGCAGGCCCCCGTCGTCGCCGGTCCCGCACCGCACCTCGCCGCCTGGCTCATCGGCCGCGGCGGCGCCGAACCGCTCACCGTGACCCCCGACGGCCCCCTGCCGAACCCACCGGAATGGATGTAGACACCCGATGACCTACAGCGGAGACGTGACCCCCGGCGGCCCGCCGGCGGTGCGCGAGCTCGACCGGCTCACCGTCAGCAAGCTCTCGGTGGGCCCCATGGACAACAACGCCTACCTGCTGACCTGCCGGGCGACCGGCGAGCAGGTGCTGGTCGACGCGGCCAACGAGGCGCCCCGCCTGCTGGAGCTGATCGGCGACCGGGGCCTCGCCGCCGTGGTCACGACCCACCAGCACATGGACCACTGGGTGGCGCTGGAGGAGGTGGTGGCCAAGACCGGCGCGCGGGCGCTCGTGCACGCCGACGACGCCGCCGGCCTGCCGATCGAGGCGGAGACCCTCACCGACGGCGACAGCGTCCCCGTCGGCGACTGCGCGCTCGAGGTCATCCACCTGCGCGGGCACACCCCCGGCTCGATCGCCCTGCTCTACCGGGACCCGGCCGGCACGCCGCACCTGTTCACCGGCGACAGCCTCTTCCCCGGTGGGGTGGGCAACACGGACAAGGACCCGGAGCGGTTCGCCATGCTCCTCGGCGACGTCGAGCGCAAGCTGTTCGACCGGCTGCCGGACGAGACCTGGTTCTACCCGGGCCACGGCAAGGACAGCACGCTCGGGGCGGAGCGGCCGGCGCTGCCGCAGTGGCGGGCCCGCGGCTGGTGACCGCCGCCCGGCCGCCCTCGGCGCGTGGCCGTCCCGGCCGGCCGCCGCGACCGCCGGTGGCGCCCCGGGCTCAGGCGGCGGTGTCGCCGTCGGTCATCGCGCGCAGCCGGCGGCGGGTGCCCAGCAGCACGATCCCGGCGAGCACCAGCCCGACCGCCATGGTGGCCAGCATCGGGCTGGACTCGCCGGGCAGCAGCCCGGCCACCGACCGGGACGCGGTGCCGAGCACCAGGTAGAGCCCGGCCCAGCCGGCGGCGCCGAGGGCCGCGCAGCCGACGAACCGCCGGTACGACATGCGCAGCCCGCCGGCGGCCAGCGGCAGCAGGGCGTTGAACACGGGCAGGAACGGCGCCACCAGGATCATCCGGCCGCCACCGCGGTGCAGCACGGCCTCGGCCGCCGCCCAGCGGGACTCGCCGATCCAGCCGCCGAGGCGGCTGCGGCGCAGCCGCTCGCCGTAGTGGCGGCCGGCCAGGAAGCTCAGCGACCAGCCGGCGACGCAGCCGCCGACCACGGCAGCGAAGGTGGCCAGCCCCGTCGCGGGCCGGCCCACCCCCACGGCGGCGAGGATCGCCACGTCGCCCGGCACCAGCACCCCGAGCAGGGGTACGGCGTCGAAGAGCATGACCACTCCGAGCACCCCCACCAACAGGGTGGTGGGCATCTCCCCGACCTGGGCCAACCAGTCCGCCATGATCCGTACGCTATCGGCGGCGCGCCACCCGCACCTCCGGTTTGATCCCCCACGGCCCCCTGACTCCACCTCGGGGTGGACCCTGATCTCACCTGGGTCGCAGCACCTGCACCCGGCGGACGGGGGACCCGACGGTGGGCTCGGTGGTGGGCACCGGGTAGCTGGCGACCACGGCCAGCCGGCCGGCCGGCAGGTGGCCGCGGTCCGGGTCGCCCACCAGCACGTCGGCGCCACCGGCCGCGGCGCGGGCGAGGAAGGGCAGCATCCGGTCGGCCAGCGCCCGGTCGTAGAGCACGTCCCCGGCGACGAGCAGGTCGGTGCCGGCCGGTGCGGAGTCGAGCAGGTCGTCGGCCGTGACGGCGACCCGCACCCGGTTGACCCGGGCGTTGACGGTCACGGCGGCGACGGCGTACGGGTCGATGTCGTTCGCCGTCACCTGCGCCGCTCCCGCGAGGGCGGCGGCGATCGCCACGAGCCCCGATCCCGCGGCCAGGTCGAGCACCCGCCGTCCGGCGGCCAGGTCGGGGTGGTCGAGGAGGTGTCGGGCGAGCGCCTGCCCGCCGGCCCACGCCGACGCCCAGTACGGCGGGGGGAGCCGGCGCCCGGCGTGCGCCTCCATCCGCGCCCACCACAGGATGGGGTCCTCCGCGACGTGCAGCCGCACCTCGGGGACGAACGGGGTGGGCGCCAGCCGCAGGCGGTCCGGTCCGCCTCCCGGCGCGCCGATCTCGCGTTCCAGCTCCACCAGCGCGGCCGTCGCGGGATCCCTCACCGGCGCAAGCATGCCGCAGGTCCGGTGCGGCGGGGCCGGTTTCGGCGGGTCACCGGACGAGTTCACCCGGTCACCTGCGGCACTTCGCCCGGCGGATGACGGTTTGGCCGGTTACTGTCGGGGAGGTACAGGGCGATCATCGGCCAGACGCCGGAGATCACCCGCTGTGAACAGGGAGAGACGCATGGCAACCGGCACGGTTAAGTGGTTCAACTCGGAAAAGGGCTTCGGCTTCATCGAGCAGGACGGCGGCGGCCCGGACGTATTCGTCCACTACTCGGCCATCCAAGCCAGCGGCTACCGGGAGCTGAGCGAGGGGCAGAAGGTCGAGTTCGAGGTGACCCAGGGCCAGAAGGGACCACAGGCGGACAACGTCCGCCCCATGTAGTTCCCCACCCGCGGCGGCGGTCGGGGCTCCGGCCGCCGCCGCGGTGTCTCACGGCGCCGGCACGGGATCCGCGGGGTACGTCGCGGGCAGGTCCCGGCGGCGGCGCAGCGGCCCGCCGAGCAGGATGAGCGGCGTGACCGCCAGCCAGCCGGTCATCGCCAGCATGGCGACGCGCACGCCGAACGTGGCCGCCAGCGTGCCCGCCAGCAGCGCGGCGAGCGGGATGGTGCCGTAGTTGAGCAGCTGCATGCTCACCGTGACGCGGCCGAGCAGGTGGTGCGGCGGGTACGTCTGCCGGAAGGTGCCCTTCAACACGTTGTTGACGGCCACGCCGAGGCTGAGCAGCAGCCCGCCGGCGGCCGGGAGGAGCAGGGCCGCACCCGGGCCGGCCAGCGGGATCAGCAGGGCGGGCGGCCCGCTGAGCGCCGCGCCGAGCAGCATGGCGCGCGCGGTGCCGACGCGGCGACCGACCACGGTGGCCAGCAACGCGCCCACGACTCCCCCGGCGCTCATCGCCGCGACGAGCAGGCCGACCGCGCCCGGGGCGAGCCCGACCTCCCGGACCAGGAACACCACGAGCACGGCCTGGTAGCCGACCAGGCCGACGTTGCTCGCGGCCCCGAAGACGGTCATGACCCGCAGGTACGGGTCGCGGGCGACGAACCGTACGCCCTCGGCGATCTCCCGGCGCAGCGACCGCCCGCCGGCGGCGCGCGCCGGCCGGGGTTCCGCCGTGCGGATCCGGGCCAGGCAGGCGGCGGAGGCGAGGAACGTCAGCGCGTCCAGGACCAGGGCGGCCACCGCCCCGACGGCCTGCGCGATCAGCCCGGCGAGGCCGGGCCCGACCACGTAGCTCGCCGTCTGGGTCGCCTGCAGCTTCGCGTTGCCCTCGGGCACCTGCGCCGGGGACAGCAGGACGGGCAGGTAGACCTGGTCGGCGGTCTCGAAGAAGACCCGGGCCAGCCCGGCGGCGAACGCCACGACGAACAGCTGCGCGATGGTGAGCATCCCGGCCAGGGCCGCGACCGGCACGCTGAGGAAGACCAGCGCCGAGACGAGGTCACAGGCGATCATGAGGGGGCGGCGCCGCATCCGGTCGACCCAGGCGCCGGCCGGCAGACCGACGAGCAGCCACGGCAGCCAGGCCGCCGCCGTGAGCATCGCGACCTGCGCGGCGCTCGCGTCGAGCACGGCCACCGCGACGAGGGGCAGCGCCACCGCCGTGACGTTGCTGCCCACGCTGCTGACCGCCTGGCCGGCCCAGAGCAGCCGGAAGTCCCGGTGCCGGAACAGGCCGCCGGCCGGCACGGACCCCGGACGGGTCGCGGAGAGGGCGGTCACGGCTGGGCCGGGACGCCGTGGGCGAACACGAAGACGGGATGCCGCTCCCGCCCGTCGTCCGGGATCTCGCGGTCCCCCCAACGGGTCAGGAGGTCGTTCAGCTCGCGTCCCAGCTCGGCCAGCTCCTCGGGGGTGAGGCGCAGCCAGCGGTCGGTGGAGAAGGGCCCGTCGCCCCAGGCCGCATGGGTCGCCTCGTCGGCCGCGTGCCAGACGCGGGCCAGCGTGACCTGCCGGTCGAGGTTGAGTGAGATGGCCGCGTCGGCCACCGCGCGGGCGGCCGGGTCGTCGTCGAAGTCCGCGCTCGACCAGCGGACTCCCCGGCTGACGAGCCGCCACCAGCGCTCACGGCGGTCGCGGGCCAGCTCGGGGGCCTCCACGACCAGCTCGGCGGCGGCGAGCACCTTGAGGTGGTGGCTGACATTGGCCGGTGCCTGCCCGGTGCGTTCGGCCAGCAGGCCCACCGTGGTGGGGCCGTGCACCTTGAGCACGTCCATCAGGCGGCGGCGCAGGGGGTGGGACAGGGCGGCCAGTACCCGCGAGTCGGTGACCTGGCGTACGTCGCGGTTCTCCATGCGCCGATCCTGACGTGGACAACACCAGTTGCGCAAGAGCTATTGCGGAATAGTCGTTGCCGATCGGCGGGCGGGCCACCCCGGGGGCCGGGGCGGCCCGCCGCGCCTCAGGCGGCCAGCCGGCGGGCGAGTTCCTCCGCGACCTGTTGCGCCATGGTCGGGGGGATCGCCTCGGCGATCTTCTCCGGCGTCAGCGAGGCCAGCACGCCCTCCACGATCGCGGGTTCGTCCGTGAAGTCGCGTCCGGCGAACTGGCTCAGGACGGTCTGCAGCGCGGCCAGTTGCGCCCCCAGCTGGGCCAGGCCGGGCCCGGCCATCGCCGGCCAGTCGGGGAAGTACTTGCGCAGCAGAGGGTCGTCCCGATCCGCGATGGAGCGCAGCCACCACGTCGCGGCGTTGTCCGGTTGGCCTTCCGGGCCGGGGACCAGGCTGGCCTTGAGCAACTTGTTGACCATTCGGTGCAGATCGGCGAGCTGCCGCGCTTGCGCCTCGGTGAGGGCCATGTCGTCCTCCAGGAGTCCAATGGTGGTCAGGTACCGGCGGAACAGCGGGGTCTGGTCCCGGCCCGCCTTGATCGCGTCGCGGAAGAAACTGAAGTGGGTGTGCCACAGGTGCGAGTCGTCGCCGCTGCTGCGCCGGCGCAGCCGGTCCCACCGCCGGACCGTCCGGCCGTCCGGGCTGTAGATGATCTCCCGGATGTCCCGGGTGTCCGGGGCGTTCGCGGCGCACTGCCCCACGCACCAGACGGAGAAGCTGCGCAGGTCGTGCGTACGCCCGGCCGAGGTGACCCGGAACTGGCCGACGTCGAGCGCGGCCGCGTCCAGGGTCAGCCCCGCCCGGTCGCGAGGCGACTCGACGACCGAGTAGTCGTTGGCGACCACCCGGTCGGACCCGCAGTGGTAGCCGCCGCGGTGGTTCGGGTCGCCGACGATCCCGACCTCGGCGGGCTCCAGGTCCGCGTCACGGGTCCTGTCCTTGTCGATGTTCAGGTGGGTGAGCAGTAGGCTGCGTACGGCCATCAGGTTCGCCGGAGCCCGGGTCATCAGTTCCCCCTTCCAGTCGGCCGGGGGCCGGGCGCAGCGTTACGTCGCGTCATCGGGCGAGGCGGTGCGCGTGCCCGGCCGGTTACCGCACGGCGCCGGGCGTTGCCCCAACCATAGCCCGGCCATCAGGCAAACGCCCAGGTCAGAGCGTTTCACGTTCACGTTGGACGGCGCCAACCCGCCACTGCGGACACGGCGCGACACACCGCCGCACGCGGTGGCGCACCCGAAGTCCGTCACTCACCGTGAAGCGGCGCGCGGGATGTCCACTGTGGCGGGGCGGCCGTCCAACCGGGACGGACGCCGGTCCGGACGGGCCGCGGTCGGGACGGACGCCGGTCAGGACGGACGCCGGTCAGGACGGGCGGCGGGAGGGATCGACGCGCCGGGCCCGCATCTCGTCGCGGTGCTCCCGCATCGACTCGACCATCGCGCGCAGGAACCGGTGCACCACCCGCAGCTCGTCGTCGCTGAAGGCCGCCGTGACGGCGTCCGTACGCCGGCCCAACGGCTGGAAGAACGCCATGGCGAGCGCGGCGCCCGGGTCGGCGTACCGCAGCAGGACCTTGCGCCGGTCGGTGGCGTCCCGGTCCCGGCGGAGGTGGCCGGCGCGTTCCAGCCGGTCGACCAGTGCCGTGACGGAGCCCGAGGAGAGGTTCAGGTGCTCCCCGAGCCGGCCGGGTGTGATCGGGTCGCCGACGAGTTCGGCGTCCATCACCGCGACCAGCGCCTGCAGATCGGTGGCGTTGAGGCCGTGCAGGGCGGCGAAGGCGTGCCCGATGTGGTGCGCGTCCGTCGAGTAACGCCGCAGGTCGCCGATGATGTCGGCGACCAGGCGCTCGCGCGGGGTGTCGCGCGGCCGGTACATGCCGTGCGCCGTCACCTACCGTGTCACCCCCGTCGCTCGTTCGGTTTGCAGCATAGTTCACGTGCCGATAATCTCGACCATCGAGATACTTGATGGGCGGGAGAAATGATGGAGCCTCTGCGCGCGGCCGGCCGCCGGTTCTCCGCGGCGGTCACCGGCCGGTGGAGTGCCTGGCTCGTCCTGCTGGTCGCCCTGGCCCTCTCCGGCGCCGTCGTCTCGCTCGGCGGCGAGGCGCGCACGAGCAACGACCCGACCGGGGCGTTGCCGGCGAGCACCGAGTCGGTCGAGGCCGCCGCGCTCGCCCGCCAGCTGCCCGGCGGGCGGGTCAACCCGGCCCTGGTCGTCTACTCCCGGGACGGCGCCCCGCTCGACGCCGGCGACGAGGCGGCGATCGGGGTCCACGTCCGCGCGTTCGCGCCGGTCGCCACCGGGCCGATCTCCCCGCCGGTCCTCTCCCCCGACCGGTCCGCGGCGCTGCTCGCCGTACCGTTGCCGGCCGACGCGTCACCCGACGAGGTCACCGACGCCGTCGACCGGCTGCGTGACGCCGCCCGCGAGGGGCTCCCGTCCGGGCTGACCGCCCAGGTCAGCGGCGGCGCCGGCTTCCGCGCCGACGTGGCCTCCTCGTTCGACGGCGCGAACCTCACGCTGCTGCTGGTGACCGTCGCCGTGGTGGCCGGGCTGCTGATCGTCACCTACCGCAGCCCCTGGCTCTGGCTCGTGCCGCTGGCCGTGGTCGGCGCCGCGGACGTCACGGCCAACGGGCTGATCGCCGTGCTCAGTCGCGCCGTCGACCTGCCCATCGACCCCTCCACCACCGGCATCGTCGACGTGCTCGTCTTCGGCGCCGGCACCAACTACGCGCTGCTGCTCATCGCCCGGTACCGCGAGGAGCTGCGCCGCCGCCCCGACCGGCGCGAGGCGCTGCGCCGGGCGCTGACCTCCGCCGGTCCGGCGGTCGCCGCGAGCGCCACGACGGTGGTGCTGAGCCTGCTGACGCTGACCGTCGCGGTGCTGCGCAACGACCGGGCGATCGGGGTCGCGGGCGCGGTCGGCATCACCACGGCCGCGCTGTACGGCCTCGTCGTCCTCCCCGCCGCGCTCGCGGTGTGCGGGCGGGGCCTGTTCTGGCCGTTCGTGCCCCGGCCCGGCCAGCCCGAGCCGACCCGCGCCGGCGGCTGGGCGAAGGTCGGTGCCGTGGTCGCGCGCCGGCCCCGGGCGGTCCTCGCCGGTGTGCTGATCCTGCTGGTCGTCCTCAGCAGTGGGCTCGCCGGGGCGCGACTGGGACTCAGCAAGACCGAGCAGTTCCGGGTGCAGGCCGAGTCGATCGACGGCCTGCGTACGCTGAGCCGCCACTTCCCGGCCGGCGCCGCCGACCCGACGGTGGTCGTCGGGCGGGCCGCCGCCGAGGAGCCGCTGCTGTCGGCGATCACCGGAACCCCGGGCGTCGCCAGCGCCCGGCCCTCCGGCCGCACCGCCGACCTCGTCGGTGTGGACGTGGTGCTCGCCGCCGAGCCGGACAGCGCGGCCAGCTACGACACCATCCGTGAGCTGCGCGACCGGGTGCACGCCGTGCCCGGGGCCGACGCCAGGGTCGGCGGCACGGTGGCCGCCAACCTGGACACCCGGGACGCGGCCGTACGCGACCTGAGGGTGGTCGTACCCCTGATCCTCGCCGTGGTGCTGCTCGTGCTGACGGTGCTGCTGCGCTCCCTCGTGGCGCCGCTGCTGCTCGTCGCCACCGTGGTGGGCACCTTCTTCGCGGCGCTCGGGGCGAGCGTCCTCCTCTTCACCCACGTCCTGGGCTACCCGGCGCTGGACACCAGCGTGCCGCTGCTGTCGTTGCTGTTCCTGGTGGCGCTCGGCGTGGACTACAACATCTTCCTCGCCGCCCGCGCCCGGGAGGAGGCCGCCGGCGCGGGCACCCGGCAGGGCATCCTCACCTCCCTGGCCGTCACCGGCGGTGTGATCACCAGCGCGGGCGTCCTCCTGGCCGCCGTGTTCGCGGTGCTCGGGGTGCTGCCGCTGGTCACCCTCACCGAGATCGGCATCATCGTCGGCCTGGGCGTCCTGCTGGACACGCTGCTGGTGCGCACGCTCCTGGTGCCGGCCATCGTGCTGCTGCTGGGCCGGTGGTTCTGGTGGCCCGGCGCGCTCGCCCGGCAGGCCGATCCGGCGCCGTCCGGCGCGGGGTCCGACCCGCCGGACGGCGCGGGGTCCAGCCCACCGGACGGCGCGGGGTCCGGCCCGCCGGACGGCGCGACGCCGGCCCGCGAGGGCGCCCCCGCGGGTCAGTAGTCCAGGCAGACGCACTCGGTCATGAGGGCCCGCACGTTGCGCACGTACTGCGGGTTGGGGATGGTCAACGGCTCGCCCTCGCGGGCCACCGCGCCGTGGCCGTAGTTGTACGCCGCGATGACCGCGTTCAACAGGCACGAGTTCAGCTCGCTCGTGCACAGGTCGGCGCTCAGGTCGTAGGGATTCTCGTTGGCGTCGAAGTACATGTCGCCGATGTACTTCGTGAGCCAGGCCAGGTAGGTGCCACCCAGGTAGGCGTTGTCGCGGTAGTCGTCGATGTCGTAGCTCTGCTCGAACCGCTGGTTCATCCACTCCGCGGTCGCCGGCATAACCTGCATCAACCCGACGCCGCCGTCGCACGCGACGATGTGGGACTGCCAGCCGCTCTCCTGCCAGGCGGTCGCCTTCAGCAGGTTCAGCGGGATCTTGATCTCCGGCGCCGAGACCGGCCAGTACTGCCGCGCCGCCGCGTCGGACAGGGCCGCCTTGACCTGCGACCGGCTCGCCTCGTCACCCTGGTAGGTGGGCTTGCATCCGGTCGGCGCGGGCCTGGGCGGCGGAGGCGGGACCTGCGTCTCGGTCGGCGGCTTCGGCGTGGGGCGCGGTCCCGCCGTGCGCTTCGGCTTCGGCTTCGGCTTCGGTGAGGCGCTGGGCGAGCGGGTCGGCGCAGTGCCCATCCCCTCCTCGGCCGGGACGGATGGCGCGGCCAGCTCCGCCGGCTCGGCCGAGGCCTCCCCGGACACCACCACGGGAACGTCCGCCGCCACCGGCAGCTCCTGGGGCCGGGCACCCTCGTCGGCGCATCCCCCCGCCGTGACCAGCAGCAGCCCGGCGATCACCGCCGCGCCTGTCCGCACCGCCCGACGACGCATGCCGGCGCCCCTTCCCCCCGTTGACGTCGCCGCACCCTAACAGGGTTCGACCGGGTGCCGTTGCCCCTCGGGGCGGTCCGGCGCGGACGTCGACCGCCCCGTCCCGCCGACCGCCCGGTCGCGGGTGGCCCAGGCGACCATGAACACCGCCGTCCACAGCACCCCGAGCAGGATTCCGGCGACGGCGCCGCTCGCCGTGCTGAGGCCCAGGTAGAGACGGGCCCCGGCCAGGTACACCACCCCGGCGGCGGCACCCGTCCAGGCGGCCACCGCCACCGGCCAGCGGGCCCCCCGGGACAGCAGCCAGGCCAGCGTGCAGAGGCTCGCCGTCACCACGGCGGTCTGGGTCGGGAAGCCGACCCCCGGTCCGGCCCCGTCGCCGCCGGCCAGGCCGGCGGCGACGGCCAGCACCACGAGCGGGACGAACGCGCCCACCGTGCCGACGAGGCCGAGCAGGTCGGCCCGCCACGACCGCCGCCGCCAGGCCAGGACGGCGGCCACCACGGCGACCAGCGCGATCAGCACCGGGCCGCGCAGCACGGACACGGTCGCGTGCACCGCGTCGACCGCGTCGGGGGTACGCCGGTCGGCGAACCACCCCGCGATCGCGTCGTCGACCAGGGACAACCCGCTGTTGCGCACCACGTACTGCAGCAGCGCGGTGAAGGCGAGACCGGCGGCGAAGAGCAGCAGCAGGCCGGTCACCAGGTTGAGCAGCAGCGTCCAGCCGGGGCCGATGCGCATGGCGAGCAGGAAGAAGAGCACCCCGTACCGGCCGGCGAGCCACCGCACCGGCGGCAGGGCGGTGGCCCGGGACAGCAGCGCCCGGACCGGGTCGGGGTTGCGCCCCAGCCAGCGGCCGGCCAGCACCACGGCCGCGAGCGCGGCCAGCAGCACCAGTGCCGCGCCGGTGGCCCGCCCCAGCAGCCGGGACACCGTCTCGTACGACTCGCCGGCCAGGTATCCGGCCAGCACCGAGCCGCCCACCCAGCCCACGACACCGGCCAGGTTCCACGGGGCGAACCGCCGGTACGGCATCCCGGCGGCGCCCGCCAGCCGGGGCACGAGCGTCCGGACGAAGGCGATCCAGCGGGCCGCGAAGACCCCCCGGCCGCCGAGCCGGTTGAGCAGCCCGTCCGCCCGCTGCCAGCGTTCCGGCCCGACCCGCGTGCCCAGCCCGCTGGCCCGCAGCCGCGGCCCGTACCGGCGGCCGGCCCGGAACGCCAGTGTGTCCCCGATCACCGCCGCGACGATCATCACGAGCAGCGCCGGCGCGAGCCGCAGCGTCCCCGCGTACGCTAGGAAGCCGACCAGCAGCAGGGTCGCCTCTCCCGGCACCACCAGACCGAAGATCACGGCGGTCTCCCCCGCGACGATCAGCGCGGCGACCAGGTAGATGAGCAGGGGCGGCAGACCCTGCAGGACGGTCAGCAGGTCGTGCACTCGGCCCCCATGAACACGAGGGTCAGCATGCCAGCCGCCGCAGCGGCTGGGACAGGAGTTTCACCAGAGATCCGGGCACATCCGGGGGTTCACCCCGAGGCGTGCCCGGCGACCGCGGACAGGAGAGTATGGAGGGTATGCAGCTACGCACCGACCTCCGCAACGTCGCCATCATCGCCCACGTCGACCACGGCAAGACGACCCTGGTCGACGCCATGTTGCGGCAGGCCGGCGCGTTCAGCGCCCGGGCCGAGGTGGCCGAACGGGTCATGGACTCCATGGACCTGGAGCGGGAAAAGGGCATCACGATCCTCGCCAAGAACACCGGCGTGCACTACCTGCCCGCCGACGGCTCGGATCCGGTCACCATCAACATCATCGACACCCCCGGCCACGCCGACTTCGGCGGCGAGGTGGAGCGCGGCCTCACCATGGTCGACGGGGTCATCCTGCTGGTGGACGCCAGCGAGGGTCCGCTGCCGCAGACCCGTTTCGTGCTGCGCAAGGCCCTGCAGGCCCGCCTCCCGATCATCCTGGTGATCAACAAGGTGGACCGGCCGGACGCCCGGATCAAGGAGGTCGTGGACGACACCTACGAGCTCTTCCTCGATCTGGACGCCGACGAGGAGCAGATCGACTTCCCCATCGTGTACGCCTGCGCCCGCGACGGGATCGCCTCGCTGACCCAGCCGGCCGACGGCGCCGTGCCGGACGACAGCCACAACCTCGAGCCGCTGTTCCGCACCCTGCTGGACACCATCCCGCCGCCCGCGTACGAGGAGGGCGCGCCGCTGCAGGCGCACGTCACCAACCTCGACGCCTCGCCGTTCCTCGGCCGGCTGGCGCTCTGCCGCGTCCGTCAGGGCACCATCAGCAAGGGTCAGACCGTGGCCTGGTGCCGCACCGACGGCAGCACCCAGCGGGTACGCATCTCCGAGCTGCTGATGACCGAGGGCCTGGAGCGCAAGCCCGCCGAGTCGGCGGGGCCGGGCGACATCATCGCGGTCGCCGGCATCCCCGAGATCATGATCGGCGAGACCCTGGCCGACGCGGAGAACCCGGTCCCGCTGCCGCTGATCACCGTCGACGAGCCGGCGATCTCCATGACCATCGGCACCAACACCTCCCCCCTCGTGGGCCGGGTGAAGGGCGCCAAGGTCACCGCCCGGATGGTCAAGGACCGGCTCGACAAGGAGCTCATCGGCAACGTGTCGCTGCGGGTGCTGCCCACCGAGCGGCCGGACGCCTGGGAGGTGCAGGGCCGCGGCGAGCTGGCGCTGGCCATCCTCGTCGAGCAGATGCGCCGGGAGCAGTACGAGCTGACCGTCGGCAAGCCGCAGGTGGTCACCCGGGAGATCGACGGGCGGACCTGCGAGCCGGTGGAGCGGCTCACCATCGACGCCCCCGAGGAGTACCTGGGCGCCATCACCCAGCTCCTGGCCACCCGCAAGGGCCGCATGGAGCAGCTCGTCAACCACGGCACCGGCTGGATCCGGATGGAGTGGCTGGTCCCCGCCCGGGGCCTCATCGGCTTCCGCACCGAGTTCCTCACCGAGACCCGGGGCACCGGCATCCTGCACCACGTCTTCGAGTCGTACGAGCCGTGGTTCGGCGAGCTGCGTACCCGCGCCACCGGGTCGCTCGTGGCCGACCGGGCCGGCGTGGTCACCGCGTTCGCCATGACGAACCTGCAGGAACGCGGCCAGCTCTTCGTCGAGCCCGGCACCGAGGTGTACGAGGGCATGATCGTCGGGGAGAACTCCCGCTCCGACGACATGGACGTCAACATCACCAAGGAGAAGAAGCTCACCAACATGCGCTCCTCCACTGCGGAGGAGACCGAGAAGCTGATCCCGCCGCGGAAGCTGTCGCTGGAGCAGGCGCTGGAGTTCTGCCGCGAGGACGAGTGCGTCGAGGTCACGCCGGCCGCGGTGCGCATCCGCAAGGTCGTGCTGGACCAGACGCAGCGGGGCCGCCTGGCCGCCCGCCGCAAGCACGCCGGCTGAGCCTCCCCAGCCCCGCGGAGCCCGGGTCGCCCTTCGGGCGGCCCGGGCTCCACCGTCCCGCCCGGCGCCGCCTCCTTCGGCCCCGCGCCCCCCTCGGCCCCGCGCCCTCCTTCGGCCCCGCGCCCTCCTTCGGCCCCGGTGATCATGACGTTGGCGGGCGTTTTGGAGATCAACTCGCCCGCTAACGTCATGATCACCGGCGGGGCTGAGGGAGCCGGAGGGCCGGGCGGGGAGCCAGGGGGACGGGGGGCCGGGGGACGGGGGGACGGGGGGCCGGGGACGGGAGGGCCGGGGGCTGGGCGTCAGGGGGTTGGTTTGGTGGCCTGGAGGGCGAACACGTCGGGGATCGGGCCGGGGCCGGACTCCTCGACACCGGTGAGCACCAGGCCGGCGTCCGCGACGGCGGTGAGCAACCCGCCGAGGGGCAGGTGCCAGGCGCCCACCCGGGCCCGCACCCCTGTGGAGTTCCAGCTCCGGAAGGTGTGCTCCCGCTCCGCGTACCCGCCGTCGACCACGATCCGCTCCGGGTCGGACCGGTCGGCGAACGCGCCGCAGAAGCAGGGGTGCACGCCGACGTGCACGAACCGGCCGCCCGGCGCCAGCACCCGGGCCGCCTCGGCGATGGTCGCCGGGTAGTCCGGCATGTCGGTGTGGGCGAGCACGCACACCACGGCCGGCACGGCGGCGTCGCGCACCGGCAGGGCCGTCGCGTCGGCCCGGGCCACCGGCAGCCGTACGCGCGCGTGCCGCAGCTGCCCCGACGACAGGTCGACGCCCACCGGGTCCCAGCCCAGCCGGCGTAGCTCGGCGGAGTGCGCGCCGGTGCCGCAGCACACGTCGAGGCAGCGCCCCGGGCCGGTGCCCAGCAGCCGGGCCAGGACGTCCCGCACCCGGTCCATGTATCCGGACGCCGTGTCGGAGGCGTACTCCTCGTACCAGTCGGCGATGGCGTCGTACGCGGCGGTTGTCATTCCCGCACGCTAGACCCGCGGCGGCCGTGCCCGCAGCCCCGCGCCCCGCCATGATCCGCTACGGTCACCGGCATGACGTGGGACGATCTCGACGACCGGCTGGCGCGGGTGCCCGGCACCGTCTCGGCGCACGTGGGGCGGCTCGACGCCCCGCCGGCCTGGACGCGCGCGGCGGACGCCACCCACTACGCGGCCAGCACCATGAAGGTGGCGGTGCTCGTCGCGCTGCACCGGGCCGCCGAGGCGGGCGCCCTCGACCTGGGCGCCCCGGTGCCCGTGGTCAACGAGTTCGACTCGGCGCTGCCGGGGGCGCCCCGCTTCTCCTGCGCCCGGCACTACGACAACGACGACGCCGTCTGGGAGCGGCTCGGCGGAAGCGCGCCGCTGCGCTGGCTGGCCCACCGGATGATCGTCCGGTCCAGCAACCTCGCCACCAACCTCGTCATCGGCCACGTCGGCCTGCCCGCGGTCGCCGACGTCTGGCGGCTCGTCGGCGCCCGGCACAGCGTCACCGGCCGCGGCATCGAGGACTTCGCCGCCCGCGACGACGGCATCACGAACCTGGTCACCGCCGCCGACCTGGCCGCCCTGCTCGGCGCCCTCGCCACCGGCGCGGAGCGCGCCGGTGCGCTCGCCTCGCCGGCCGCGTGCGCCGAGATGCTGGATGTGCTCGTCGCGCAGGAGCACCGGGAGGACCTCGCCGCCGGCCTGCCTCCGGGCACCCGCATCGCCCACAAGAACGGCTGGGTGCGCGGGGTCCGCCACGGCGCCGGGGTGGTGTTCCCCGACGACGCGCCCCCGTACGCGATCGTCGTCTGCACCACCACCGACCTCGCCGACGGGGGTCCGAGCGGGGACGCCGACGACGACGCCTGCCAGTTGATCGCCGACGTCTCCGCCCGGGTGTGGGCCGCCCGCCACGACCTGTAGGCCGCGGCCACCCCCGCCGGGAACCGGCCGTACGCCGCGCCCCGCGCGCGATCCGGGCCAGCCGGGAGGGTACGCACGGCCCGGCGCGCCTCGGACAACACGACGCGCGGCCACACGGCCGCCCGCGGCGCACGTGTGCGATCCGGCGCGCACGGGTGCCGCCGGGATGCTCAGGGGCGGGTGGCCAGCGCCGCGCGGAACCAGTCGACGGTGGCGGCCACCGCCTCCGGCAGCGGCGTCGGCCGGACCCCGAAGTGCGCCTCGTACGCGGAGGAGTCCATCACCTGCGCCTCCTCGTACTGGTAGAACAGCTCCGCGTACTCCCGCATGAAGCTCTCGTCGAACGGCCCCCACGGGCGCGGCGCGTCGAGCACCTCCACGGTGAGCGGGTGACCGACCTCCTGCGCGATGAGCCGGTGCACCTCGCGGGTGCTGCGGGCCGGTGCGGTGGGCAGGTGCCACACCCGCCCGTCGGCCGCCGGGTCGGCGCCGAGGCGGGCCAGGCCGGCGGCCACGTCCGGCAGGTAGCTGTAGCTGTGCGGCAGGTCGATGTCGCCGAGGGCGAGCACCGTGCCCCCGGCCAGCGCGGCCGGGAAGACGGCCCCGCCGAGGCTGGAGTTGAACACCCGGGGGCCGAAGAAGTCGGCCGAGCGGCCCATCACCACCGGCAGCAGCCCGTCCCGGTGCGCGGCGAGGTACGCGGCGTCCAGGTCGGCCCGCATGCGTCCCTTACGGCTGACCGCCCGCCACGGCGTCTGCTCGGTCATCACCGCGCCGCCGGTCGGCCCGTACGGGTAGAGCGTGTCGAGCACGACGAGGCGTGCCCCGGCCGCGGCGGCGCCGGCCAGCACCGCGCGCTGAATCCGCGGCATCACCTCGACCTGCTGGGCGTAGGCGACGTTCGCGCAGTGGTACACGACGCGTGCACCGGCCACTGCCGCCGTGGCCTGGGCGGGGTCGGTGAGGTCGGCGGCGACCGCCGTGGCGCCCGGGACCACCGGCTCGCCGGTGCGGCTGACCGTGCGGACGCGGTGGCCGATGTCGATGAGGTGCTCGGCGAGCGTGGTGCCGGCGGGGCCGGTGCCGAGGACGACGTGCAGTTCCGTCCTTGTTAGTCATATTAACTCTGGTTAGAGACTCTAACCGAAGTTAGACTGCGCGTCGAGGTGCCGCACATCACGCGGTCCCCGACCCGGGAGGGATGCCGTGACGGAAGGCAGGGCCGGTGGTCCCCGCGAGCGCTACCGCGCGCAGGTACGCGCCGAGATCAAGCAGGCCGCGCTGGACCAGGTCGCGAACGGAGGGGCGGGGGCCGTGGCCCTCACCGGCATCGCCAAGCGCCTCGGCGTCTCCGGCCCGGCCCTGTACAAGTACTTCGCCAGCCGCGACGACCTGCTCACCGAGCTGATCCTCGACGCGTACGCCGAGGTGGCCACCGCGGTGGCGGCGGCGGCCGAGGCGAGCCGCGACGCCTCCCCGCGCGACCGGCTGCACGCCCTCGCCGCCGCCTACCGGGACTGGGCCCTCGCCCACCCGCAGAAGTACCTGCTGCTCACCGGGCCGCCCAGCCCCACCTACCAGGCGCCCCCGGAGACCGTCGACCGGGCCCGCGCCGTGCTCGGCCCCTTCCTGGCCGTCCTCGCCGAGGGACGCCCCGGCACCGGTGCCGCCGACGTGCGCGACCAGTTGGTCCGGTGGGCCGAGGCCACGCCGGCCGTCGCCGCCTGGGTACGCGCCTTCGCTCCCGACGGCGACGCCGGTGACGCGCTCACCGGCGCGGTGACCGTCTGGGCCCGCCTGCACGGCGTCCTGGGGCTGGCCACGGTCGGCCTCTTCGCCGGGATGGGTTTCGACCCGGCCGCGCTGCTCCACGCCGAGATCGACGCGCTCGCCGACCAGTACGGCCTGCCCTGACCCCGGCCTCCGCCCAGCGACGTCACCACGGGGCCGATCGACGGACGGCGCGGACGCCTACCCGCCGGTAGGCTGCCCGTACCCCGCACCCCGGAGCCGCCGATGCCCCGCAGCCGTCTCCTCCTGGCCGCCTTCGTGGCGGTGGCCGCCGCGAACCTGCTCGCGAACGCCGCCGACCACCGCGTCGCCGAACTGGTCACCAAGCCGCTGCTCATGCCGCTGCTCGCCGCCCACCTCTGGCAGGCCACCACCGCGCAGGGCCGGCGCACGCCCCGGCTGATCCTCGCCGCGCTGGCCCTGTCCACCGGCGGCGACGTCGCCCTGCTCGGCACCGGCACCGGCTGGTTCCTCACCGGGATGGCCCTCTTCCTCGGCGCGCACCTGTGCTACGTCGCCGCCTTCACCCGGCACGGCGCCGCCGCCGCGCTGCGCCGCCCGCCGCTGCTCGCCGTCCCCCTGGCGTACGGGCTGCTGACCGCCGCCGCGCTGGCCTGGATGTGGCCCGGGCTCACCGACGCCGGGCTCGCGGTCCCGGTCACGGGCTACGCGCTCGCCCTGTCCACGATGGCCACCACGGCGGCCGCCCACGGCTGGCGGGTCGGCCTCGGCGGCGCGCTGTTCCTCGCCTCCGACCTGCTGATCGCCACCGGCGTGGCCGGCGTCCTCGACCCGCCCGGCGCCCCCGTGCTGGTCATGGCCACGTACGCGGCCGGGCAGGCGCTGATCGTCACCGGTCGGGCCGCCCCACCCCCGGCCGCGCCCCGCCGGGCGGTCACTCCAGCAGCTGCGCCCGCAACGCCGCGATGACCTCGTCGGTGAGCCCGAGCCCGTCGCGCAGGTACGCCTCGACCGAGCCGTGCACCCGGCGCACCTCGTCGTAGGCGGCATCGAGGTACTCCGGACGCACCTCCAGCACCGGCAGCACCGCCTCGACGTCCAGCTCCGGCTGCCGGCGGCGCATCGCCTCCAGGAGCACCGCCCGCAGGCTCTCGGTCAGCGCGTTGTTACGCAGGTACTCGGCCCGGATCGCCTCCTCGTCGACGCCGAGCGCCGTCAACAGGATCACCGTGAGCCAGCCGGTGCGGTCCTTGCCGGCCGAGCAGTGGTACACCAGCGGCAGGTTCTCCGGCCGGGCCGCCAGCCGCACCGCCTCGGCGAAGCCCGCCCGCGCCGACTCCCCCGTCACGAACCAGCGGTAGATCGCCGCCATGGCCGCCGGCGTACCCTGCCGGGCCAGCTCGGCGTACGCCGTCAGGTCGTGCCCCAGCAGCACGGCCGAGACGTACGTGAAGACGGGGTGCTCCGGATCGTGCACCGGCAGGTGCACCGTCCGTGGCTCGCCGACGAGCCGGTCCGCCGGCGCCACCGCGATCTCGGAGGCGTCCCGCAGGTCGATCACGCAGGCCGGCGCGAGCTTGCCGAGCACCGTGAGGTCGTCGTCGGTCAACCGGCCCAGCGCCGGCGTACGGATCAACCGGCCCGTCCGCACCCGGCGGCCGTCCGCGCCGACCAGCCCGCCCAGGTCACGCGCGTTCGGCGCGCCCACGAGCGCCCATTCCCGCCCGCCCGCCGGCTCCTCCACGGTCCGCTCGCCACCCTCGCTCATCCGGCCGCCCCTTCGCCCAAGCCCTGCGTATAGGGTGCCGCACATGACGATCGCCGCGGTACGCACCTACCGGCTCACCGCCCCCTTACACACCCCGTTCGTCACCGCGCTGCGCCGTACCACCACCGTGGACACCCTCGTCGTCGAGGTGGTCGACACCGACGGCCGTTCCGGGTTCGGCGAGGCGCCGCAGGTGTGGCAGGTGACCGGCGCGTCGATCGAGGGCTCCGAGGCGTGCGTCCGGCAGCTGCTCGGCCCGCTGCTCACCGGCCGCGACCCGGACGAGCTGGTGGCCCTCTGCACGCAGGTGCGGCGCGCGGTCGTCGGCAACGAGGCCGCCAAGATGGCCGTCGACGTCGCGCTGCACGACCTCGCGGCCCGGCGGCTCGGCGTACCGCTGGCCCGGCTGCTCGGCGGCACGACGCTCACCGTCCCCACCGACGTCACGCTCGCCGCCGGCGAGGCCGCCGACCTCGCCGACACCGCCCGCAGGCGCGTCGCCGAGGGCTTCGACGTGCTCAAGCTCAAGGTCGGTACGGACGCGGCCGGCGACCTGGACCGCGTCCGGGCCGTCCGCGCCGCCGTCGGTCCCGGCGTGCGGATCCGCCTCGACGCCAACCAGGGCTGGACCCCGCGGGAGGCGGTGCGGGTGATCCGCGGGATCGAGGACGCCGGCCTCGACGTGGAGCTGGTCGAGCAGCCCGTCCCCCGGTGGGACCTCGACGGGCTGGCCTGGGTCAGCGACCGGGTGGACGTGCCGATCCTCGCCGACGAGGCGGTCTTCGGGGTCCGCGACCTCGTCGAGGTGATCCGCCGCCGCGCGGCCGACCTCGTCAACGTGAAGCTCGCCAAGTGCGGCGGCCTGCACCCGGCGCGCACCCTGCTCGACCTGGCCACGGCGCACGGCCTCGGCACGGTCGTGGGATCCATGATGGAGAGCGGGATCGGCATCGGGGCGGCGGCCAGCCTGGTCGCCGCGTACGGCACCAGCGCCGTGTCCGACCTCGACGCCGCATGGTGGCTGGCCGACTCGCCGGTCCGCGGCGGCATCCGCTACGACGGCGCCACCGTGGTGCTGCCCGACGCTCCGGGGCTCGGTGTCACGTCGGTCGCTGAAGCAAACATTCAGACGGTCGGTTGAGGCTCGTTGATTTCTTTCATAGGGTCGCGGGAGCGGAGGCACGAGGTGGGGGTGGACGTGGAGCTGCAACCGGGCCGCGAGGCCGTCGTCCGGGTCGCGGTGGCGACACTCTGGAAGTCCCCCGAGGCGGTACGACCGGTGGACCGCCCCGCCCTCGCCGCGCGCACCGACATTCCGGGATGGATCTCGGGGATGGACAGCGACCAGCAGGTCGGCGACTGCGTGCTGAGCCAGCTGCTGCTCGGTGAGCGGGTCCTCGTCACCGACGTCCGCGCGGACGGCTGGGCGCACGTGATCGCCGTCGAGCAGCCCGCCGCCAAGCTCGACCCGCGCGGCTATCCCGGCTGGCTCCCCGCCGACCAGCTCGCCCCGGCTCCGGCGGCCGACGGCGTCACTCCGATGGTGGTGGACGCCGTGGCCAGCGCGCTGCACGCCGCCCCCGACGGTCCCGTCGTGCTGCCCGGCGTCATCCTCGGCACCCGGCTCGCGGCGGCCGGCCCGGCACGCGAGGGCTGGCGGCCCGTGCACGCCCCCGGCCACGCCGACCCGCTCTGGCTGCCCGAGGCGCATCTCGCCGCGCTGCCGGCGGACCCGCCGACGGCCGCGGAGGTCCTCGCGGTGGCGCAACGGCTGCGGCACGTGGTCTACATCTGGGGCGGGGTCTCCGCGTACGGCATCGACTGCTCGGGCCTGGTGCACCTGGCCTGGCGCCGCTTCGGGGTACGGCTGCCGCGCGACGCCGACGACCAGGCCGACGCCACCACCCCGCTGGCGCTGGGCGACGAACGCCCCGGCGACCTCTACTTCTTCGCCCGCCCCGGCCGGAAGATCCACCACATCGGGATCGTCACGGCCGAACCCCGCGACGGCGGCGACCGGCGGATGCTGCACGCCTGCTACCGGCAGCGCCGGGTGCTCGAGGAACAGCTGCCCGCCGACCGCGTCGCCACCCTCGTCGGCGCCCACCGGGTCTGACCCTCGCCGCCCGCACGTGGGGCGCCTCCCGGGAGGCGCCCCGCCGCACGTCATCCGCCCGCGTCGGCGGCCATGAGCCCGCGCCGTGCGCTCAGCCGCGCGCCTCGGCGAGTGCGCGGCGCCGGTCCCGGGCCGACTTGACGAGGCTCGCCGCCGTGGCCACCAGCAGCGTGCCGACGATGACCAGCAGGGACAGCCAGATCGGGATGTGCGGGGCCCAGGCCACGTGCTCGCCGCCGTTGATGAACGGCAGGTTGTTGTCGGCGAGCGCCTCCAGCACCAGCTTGACGCCGATGAAGCCGAGCACCACGGCCAGGCCGTAGCTGAGGTAGATCAGCCGGTCGAGCAGGCCGCCGAGCAGGAAGTAGAGCTGCCGCAGCCCCATGAGGGCGAAGACGTTGGCCGTGAAGACCAGGTACGCCTCCTGCGTGATCCCGAAGATCGCCGGGATCGAGTCCAGCGCGAAGATCAGGTCGGTGGTGCCGATCGCGATCATCACGATCAGCATCGGGGTGAACAGGCGACGGCCGTTCTCGTGGGTCGTGAACCGCGCCCCGTCGTAGCCGCGGGAGACCGGCAGCGCCTTGCGGCTCCAGCGGATCAGCACGTTCTCGGAGAACTCGTCCTCGTCCGGCTCGCCCTGCCGCGCCAGGTTGACGGCGGTGTAGATGAGGAACGCGCCGAAGATGTAGAAGACCCAGGAGAACTGGGAGATCAGCGCGGCGCCGGCGGCGATGAACCCGCCCCGCATGACCAGCGCCAGCACGATGCCGATGAGCAGCACCTTCTGCTGGTACGGCCGGGGCACGCCGAACCGGGCCATGATGATCACGAAGACGAACAGGTTGTCCACCGACAGGCTGTACTCGGTCAACCAGCCCGTGTAGAACTGGCCGGCCGCGCTCGCACCGGAGAACAACCACAGGCCCGCGCCGAAGAGCAGCGCCAGGCCCACGTAGAAGCCGACCCAGAGACTCGACTCGCGCACGCTCGGCTCGTGCGGGCGGCGGCCGATGATGAGCAGGTCGACCAGCAGGACCGCGATCAGTGCGACGAGCGTTCCCGCCCAGACCAGCCCGGACACGTCCAACGTTCATTCCTCCGGCAGACACGCGGCGACCGGCACACCGTACGCCCGATGGGCGTGCGGCGTGCCGGCGATGCTCGCTGTGGTGACTGTCGGAGGTCTCTTCCGTCACCACGAGGGGTGGTGACCGGCGGGGCCGGGTCGCGCCACCTCGGGTGGTCGACCGTGCTGACGACTCCGCCACGGGGGAATACTCCCCTCCTCGATCACCATTGTGGCGCACGTGGTCGGGTGACCGCACGCCGGGCGTCGGTGGCACCAGCCACGCACGGTCGTCCGGAGCGCGGTGCGGTTACCGTTCTCACATCCGGCAGGGCGTCCTAGGAGACTGGGCTGTGGGGTGGGAGCGGCGGCTCGGGGGCGGTGCAGGCCGGGGCGGCGGGGCGAGAACCCCACCGACCCCCCGTGGGGCGTCCGGCCGCGAGTGCCTGTCGAGCTGCCCCAGATCTGGGGCAGCTCGACGTGGCGGGGCCACCCGCCCCGCGGCGGGCACCGGCGGCGTGGGAGGCTTCCGGCATGGTGCTCGAAGTTGCGCTGATCGACGTCCTGCCCGGCCACGAGGACGCGTTCGCGGCCGCGTACGCCCAGGGACACCCCATCCTCGCGGGCACGCCCGGCTGCCGCTCGGTGCGGATGACCCGGGGCATCGAGTCCCCGACCCGCTTCGTGCTGCTCGTCGAGTGGGACTCGGTCGAGGCGCACGACGACAACTTCCGCGCCACCGAGCGGTTCACGCAGTGGCGCGCCCTCATCGGGCCGCACTTCGCCAACCCGCCGGTCGTCGAGCACTTCCTCGACGTGCCGGCGTGAGGCCGGCACCGGGGCGCGCGACGCAGCGGGCTTGTCCTGGCGCCGACGCAGCCGTGCCTGTCCTGGCCCGACCCGCCGGGGCACGACCGGCCGGACTGTCGTAGCCCTGTCCTATCCTCCCGAGCGCGTGCGGGCCACCGGTCCCCGACGGGCTCGGGGGCGCCGGGCCCGGTGGCCGCGCACGCCGCCGGTCAGTCGCCGAGGTCGCGCGTCAGCGCCGTCACCGTCTCCTCCGCCGAGAGCGCGACCGCCAGCAGCGCCTCGGTGATCCGCTCGTACCGGTCGACGTCCGCGGCGGTCGCCAACCGCACGTCGGTCGTGAGGGCCTCCAGCATCACCGTGTGGGGGTCGGCGGGGTCCGGGAAGGCGTAGCAGGAGTACGGCGTGAGAGGCTGCAACCCGTGACCCGCGGACCCGCCCCGGGGCAGCAGCCGGACGGTCACGTGCGGCAGGTCGGCCAGCGCCACCAGGTGCCGCACCTGTTCCCGCCACACCGGCGCCGGGACGTCCCCCGGGTCGCAGGCGGCCTCGCCGAGCAGGGCCGTGTAGCGGGGCGGGTCCGCGCGGCGCAGCACCTCCTGCCGCACGCCCCGGGCCCGCACCTCGGCGTCCACGTCGAGCGCCGGGTCGAGCGCCGCGCTCGCGGTGAGGCGCAGCCGGGCGTACGCCGGGGTCTGCAACAGCCCCGGCACGACGACCGGCTGGTACTCGACGATGCGGGCCGCGCCCGCCTCCAACTCGGCGTACGTGCGCTGCCGCTCCCCCATCTCGCCCAGCGCCTTCCACCAGCCGCGGCTGGTGGCGGCGTCCCGCGCGATGACGATCAGCTCGTCCCGCAGCGGCGCCGGCACCTGGTAGACGTCGAGCAGGTCGAGCACGTCGGCCAGGTCGGGCCGGCTCTGGCCCAGCTCGATGCGCGACAGCTTGGACGTGGAGGCCCAACCCAGCCGGTCACAGACCTGCTCCAGGGTCAACGCCTCACGCCGGCGCAGCTGGCGCAACTCGGCACCGAGCCGTACGCGGCGAATGACAGGACTCGTTGGCAACGGCATCCGGGCCTCCCCACCGAGGGAGAGTACGCAGGACAGTCACACACTGCAATACCTTGCTTGCGCAACGCAACCGCGGCCGGCCCCGCAGGACGACGGGCGGGAGCCCGACGCGGACGTGCCGCGCGGACTCCCGCCCGTCGCGGGACTCGCCTCACTTCACGCCGGCGGCGTCCATCCCCCGCAGCTCCTTCTTGAGGTCGGCGATCTCGTCGCGGATCCGGGCGGCCAGCTCGAACTGCAGCTCCCGGGCGGCGGCCAGCATCTGGTCGTTGAGCTCCTGGATGAGCTGGGCGAGGTCGGCCCGGGCCATCCCCTCGCGCGACGGGGTGGCGGCGGCCCGGCCGCGGCTGCGGGTCTCCTTCACCGGCGCCTTGCCCCGCGACAGCTGCCGCACCGCCCCGCCCACGCGGGTGCTCTGCGCCGTGTCCTCCGCCTCGCGGTAGATGTCGTCGAGGATGTCGTGGATCTTCTTGCGCAGCGGCTCCGGGCTGATGCCGTGGGCCTCGTTGTGCGCGATCTGCTTGGCCCGCCGCCGGTTGGTCTCCTCGATGGCGTCCGCCATCGACGGGGTGATCTTGTCGGCGTACATGTGCACCTGGCCGGAGACGTTACGCGCCGCCCGGCCGATGGTCTGGATGAGCGACCGGCCGCTGCGCAGGAAGCCCTCCTTGTCGGCGTCGAGGATCGCCACCAGCGACACCTCGGGCAGGTCGAGGCCCTCCCGGAGCAGGTTGATGCCGACCAGCACGTCGTAGTCGCCCTTGCGCAGCTCGCGCAGCAGCTCCACCCGGCGCAGCGTGTCGACCTCCGAGTGCAGGTACCGCACCCGGATGCCGTTCTCCAGCAGGTAGTCGGACAGGTCCTCGGCCATCTTCTTGGTGAGCGTGGTGACCAGCACCCGCTCGTCCCGCTCGGTGCGCAGCTTGATCTCGTGCATCAGGTCGTCGATCTGCCCCTTCGTGGGCTTCACGATGACCTCCGGGTCGATCAGGCCGGTCGGGCGGATCACCTGCTCGACGAACTCGCCCTGGGACTGCTCCAGCTCCCACGGGCCGGGGGTCGCGGAGAGGAAGACCATCTGGCCCACCCGCTCCAGGAACTCGTCGAACCGCAGCGGCCGGTTGTCGGCGGCGCTGGGCAGCCGGAAGCCGTGGTCGATGAGCATCCGCTTGCGGGAGGCGTCGCCCTCGTACATGCCGCCGATCTGCGGGATGGTCACGTGCGACTCGTCGACGACGGTGAGGAAGTCGTCGGGGAAGTAGTCCAGGAGGCAGTGCGGCGGGCTGCCGGGGAGCCGGCCGTCGATGTGCATCGAGTAGTTCTCGATGCCCGAGCAGAAGCCGACCTGCCGCATCATCTCGATGTCGTACGTCGTGCGCATCCGCAGCCGCTGGGCCTCCAGCAGCTTGCCCTGCCGCTCCAGCTCCGCGAGCCGCTCGGCCAGCTCGGCCTCGATGCCGCGGATCGCCCGCTCCATCCGCTCCGGACCGGCCGCGTAGTGGGTGGCCGGGAAGATCAGCAGGTGGTCGACCTCGCGGACCACGTCACCGGTGAGCGGGTTGAGGTAGTAGAGCTTCTCCACCTCGTCGCCGAACAGCTCGATCCGGACGGCCAGCTCCTCGTACGCCGGGATGATCTCCAACGTGTCGCCGCGGACCCGGAACGTGCCCCGGTTGAAGGCCATGTCGTTGCGGGTGTACTGGATGTCGACGAGGCGGCGCAGCAGCTGGTCGCGGTCGAGTTCCTGCCCGACGGCCACCCGGACCGCCCGGTCCAGGTACTCCTCCGGGGTGCCCAGGCCGTAGATCGCCGACACGGTGGCCACCACGACCACGTCGCGGCGGGTCAGCAGCGACATGGTCGCCGAGTGCCGCAGCCGCTCGACCTCCTCGTTGATCGAGGAGTCCTTCTCGATGTAGGTGTCGGTCTGCGGGATGTACGCCTCGGGCTGGTAGTAGTCGTAGTAGGAGACGAAGTACTCGACGGCGTTGTGCGGCAGCAGCTCGCTGAACTCCTTGGCCAGCTGCGCGCAGAGCGTCTTGTTGGGCGCCAGCACCAGCGTCGGCCGCTGCAACCGCTCGATGAGCCACGCGGTGGTGGCGCTCTTGCCGGTGCCGGTCGCGCCGAGCAGCACGGTGCTGCGGTCGCCGCGCCGGACCCGCCGCTCCAGTTCGTCGATGGCGGCCGGCTGGTCGCCGGCGGGCTGGAACTCGCTGACGACCTGGAAACGGCCGTCGAGCCGGGGAATGTCGAGCGCCATGACCTCAACGGTACGCCGACGGTCCGACAGGATCGGCCCGCACGCAGGGTACGTGATCAGCTTCGATATTCCCATTGTGTGGCACATGCCACCCGGCTACCCTCAACGCGTAGGCCGCTCGCGGCGGCCGACCGGGCGCGTGGCCGGGCCGACATCAACTCCGGCTCGCCGCCCCCGGCACGGTGGTCGCAGCACCCGGTAGCCCGGCGTGCGCACCCGATGTGGTCGCGCTGAAGGCGCAGACCGGCCGCCGCGAGCGCCCCCACTCGTCACCCAGCCGCCGTCCGGGCGTTCAACAACTCGTGGACACCTCCCGAGCCCGGGCCGCCCGCCCGGATCCCGCGGGCACGTCCCCGGCCGCCCGCGCCGGCCCGACCCGCTCCGTTCCGCCCGTGACCGTGCCGCCGCCCGGACCGGCCGGCACCGGTGCGGACGACACCGGCCTGCTGCCGAAGGTCGTGGCCCGCCGCCGCCGTCACCTGCTGGCGCTGCTCGGGCTCGTCGCCGTCCTGTCCGCCGCCGGGCTGGTGCTCGGGCTGCTCAGCTGGGCCCCCGAGCCGGCCGACCCGCCCCGGGCGCTGACCGCCGCGGAGAGCCAGCGGCTGGCCGCCGTGCGGGTCACCAACTACCGCGACCTGCGGGCCGGGGTCCAGGTGACGTTCGGTGCGGGCGCGGCCCGCACCGAACTCGTCGGCTGGGTCGACTGGTCCCGGCCGCTGCTCTACGTCGACGTCGGCGGCCCGGGGGCGGGAAGCGAGCGGGGGCTGCTCCAGGCGACTCCCACGGTGGTGGTGATCCGCCACGACCCGACGGCGACGCCCACCGCCGCGCGGCCCCCACTCGTGCCCCCGGCCGACCGCTGGCGGCTGCACGAGCTGGCCGCCGGCAGCGCCCTGCGCCCCGTCCTGGACCTCCTGTTCGACCTCGCCGCCGACCGTCCCGACCCGGCCGGCGCCCCGCCCGTGGCGGACGCCCGCTGGGTGGCCCGGGAGGACGTCGAGGTCGGTCCGGTCGACGTGTTCGAGGCACCGCTGCCCGGTCGGGCGGCGGCCGGCGCGCTCCCACCCGACCCGGCCCGGTACTGGGTCGACGCCGACGCCCGCCTGCACCGGCTGACCGCCCGGCTCGCCGCCGCGGGGCCGGTGACGGTGACCGTGAACCGCCCGGACCGCCCGACCCTGCGCCCGGTCGACGCCCTGGGCGGCCGTCCCGGCCTGCCCCGGGCCCTCACCACCGCCGAGCAGGCCCGGTTGCAGCGCCTCCCCGAGCGGCTCCGCGCCCGCGGTGGCGCCACCGTGACACTCACCGCCCCGGTCGACCCGCGCACCAATCTGCGCGGCACGGGCTGGCTGAGCTGGACCGCCCGCACCGCGTACCTGGCGGTGACCGACCTCTGCACCCCGGAACGCCGGACCCTGCTGCGACGCGGCGCCGACGCGACCGTACGCGCGACGGTCACCGCCGAGGGAGACCCGGAGAAGCCGGCGCCCCCTCCGCTCCCCCCGCCCGCCGGCGCCGGCTGGACGTCGGAGCGGGCCGGGACGGACGCGCTCACCCGGCTCGTCGACGCGGCCCTCGCCGCCGGCCGGTCCACGCCACGCGGCACGGCGGTGCGGCTGCGTGAGGACAGCGTGGCCGACCGGGCCGTGGACGTCGTGGAGCTGCGCGGCGGCGGGGACCAGCTGCGCTACTGGATCGACCGCGACGGCCTGCTGCGCCGCGTCGAGCTGCGCACCCGGCCGGGGATCTGGGCGCAGCTCGATTTGACTCCCGGTTCGGTGCCGCCGCTGCCCGCACCGACGCCCGCCCACGCACCGTCCGGGCGACCGTCGAGGTGAACCCGCCGGCTGGCGGCCCTCAGGGACGCCAGCCGGTTTGCGCGGCCCACTCCTCGGCCCGCAGGTACTCCTCGTCGAACCACGGATCGCGGGCCGTCGTGTAGGCCGCGCTGTCCGGCGCGGAGGCCGCCAACTCCCGCTTCAGCAGCAGGTACGCGGCCCGCTGGCCCGGGTCGGCGCGCAGGTGGTCGCGCATCAGCAGCGCGTGCCGCCAGCCCGGCGAGTCGGCCGAACGGACGTGCAGGCTGACCGGGCGGGCCGGGTCGGCGCTGCCGTGCAGCCGCTTCTCCCACCGGTCGCCGCCCACGGGTCGGGGATCGTCCCACCGGTCACCCGACACCCGCGGAAACCCGGCGTCGGCCAGTCGTCGGGCGAACTCCCCGTCGGCCTCCGCGAGGCTGGGCACGGTGAGCTGGATGTCGATGACGTCCTTGGCGGCCAGCCCGGGGACCGCGGTGGAACCGATGTGGTCGATCCGCAGGTCCGCCGGGGCGAGCGCGTGCCGGATCCGGGCCGCCAGGCGGGCGTACTGCTGCGGCCACGTCGGGTCGTACTCGACCAGCTCCACCCGCCCCGGATCGGCCACCCGCCGCTCGCGCACGTTGCGCTCGTACGGCACCAGCCGGCCGTCCCAGAGCGCGTCGACCGCCGCGTGCAGCGCCGCCAGGCTGCCGTCGTTGCGCAGCAGCACGTCGGCCGCCGCGCGCCGGCGGGCGTCGTCGGCCTGCGCGGCGATGCGCCGCTGGGCCTCCTCCCGGGTCATCCCCCGGTCGCGGGCCAACCGCTCCAGGCGGGTCGCCACGGCCGTCTCCACGACGACCACGAGGTGGTACGTGGGCACGAGCCCCACCTCGACGAGGAGCGGCACGTCGTTGACCACGACCGCGTCGGGCGCCGCCGCGGCGGCCAGCTCGGCCGTGCGGGCCCGGACCCGGGGATGGGTGATGGCCTCCAGCCGGCGCCGGGCGGCCTCGTCACCGAAGACGATGGCGCCGAGCGCGGCACGGTCGAGGCTGCCGTCGGCGGTCAGCACGCGCGGGGAGAACGCGTCGACGATCTCGGCGAGCCCCGCGCTTCCGGGCGCGACCACCTCGCGGGCGACCCGGTCCGCGTCGATGAGCACGGCGCCCCGTGCGACGAGCCGCGCGGCCACGGCGCTCTTGCCCGATCCGATCCCCCCGGTCAACCCCACCATCAGCACGGCACCAGTCAACCGGATGCCGCCCGCCGCGCCAAACCGGCCCCCGGGCCCCGCGGCGGTCGGGCGGGCTTCGGCCGAGGCGCCGTTCACCCCGCCGCCCCGGCTCGGACGCGGGGGCCCCACGCCCCACCGGACGGCCCCTGCGGCCCGATCGGTGCGGGCGGGAGCGGGTCCGGCCCACGACGAAGGCCCCGCCCCCGGCGATCCGGAGATCGCGGGGACGGGGCCCGTCGTGGTGAATCAGCGGGTCACTTGCCGCCGGCGAGCTTCTCCCGCAGGGCGGCGAGGGCCTCGTCGGTGGCCAGCGTGCCGGACGGCTCCTCCTGGCGGCTCGGGGCCGCGCTGGACGAGACAGCACCGGTGGTGGCCGGCGCCGGGTTCGCCGCGGCCTCGGCCTCGGCGGCACGCGAGTTCTGCACCTGCCGCTGGTGGGCCTCCCACCGCTGGCGCGCCTCCGCGTACTGCTGCTCCCAGGCCTCGCGCTGCTTCTCGTACCCCTCGAGCCACTCGCCCGTCTCCGGGTCGAAGCCCTCCGGGTAGATGTAGTTGCCCTCGGCGTCGTAGGTCGCGGCCATGCCGTAGAGGGTCGGGTCGAAGTGCTCCTCGCCCTCGACGAAGCCCTCGTTGGCCTGCTTGAGCGACAGCGAGATCCGGCGCCGCTCCAGGTCGATGTCGATGACCTTGACGAGGACCTCGGAGCCGACCTGCACGACCTGCTCCGGGATCTCCACGTGGCGCTCGGCCAGCTCGGAGATGTGGACCAGGCCCTCGATGCCGTCGTCGACCCGGACGAACGCACCGAACGGCACCAGCTTGGTGACCTTGCCCGGCACGATCTGCTGGATCGCGTGGGTGCGCGCGAACTGCCGCCACGGGTCCTCCTGCGTCGCCTTCAGCGACAGCGAGACCCGCTCGCGGTCCAGGTCGACGTCCAGGACCTCGACCTCGACCTCCTGGCCCACCTCGACGACCTCGGACGGGTGGTCGATGTGCTTCCAGGACAGCTCGGAGACGTGCACCAGACCGTCCACGCCGCCGAGGTCGACGAACGCGCCGAAGTTGACGATCGAGGACACGACGCCCTTGCGGACCTGCCCCTTCTGGAGCTTGTTGAGGAACTCGGTGCGCACCTCGGACTGGGTCTGCTCCAGCCAGGCCCGGCGGGACAGGACCACGTTGTTGCGGTTCTTGTCCAGCTCGATGATCTTGGCCTCGAGCTCGCGGCCGACGTACGGCTGCAGGTCACGCACGCGCCGCATCTCGACCAGGGAGGCGGGGAGGAAGCCGCGCAGCCCGATGTCGAGGATGAGGCCACCCTTGACCACCTCGATGACGGAACCGCGGACGACGCCGTCCTCGTCCTTGATCTTCTCGATCGTGCCCCAGGCCCGCTCGTACTGCGCCCGCTTCTTCGAGAGGATCAGACGCCCCTCCTTGTCCTCCTTCTGGAGGACGAGGGCCTCGATGTGGTCACCGACCGACACGACCTCGGCCGGGTCCACGTCGTGCTTGATCGACAGCTCCCGAGAGGGGATGACGCCCTCGGTCTTGTAGCCGATGTCGAGCAGGACCTCGTCCCGATCGACCTTGACGACGGTGCCTTCGACAATGTCGCCGTCGTTGAAGTACTTGATGGTCTCGTCGATCGCCGCGAGGAAAGCTTCCTCCGAGCCGACGTCGTCGACGGTGACCTTGGTGGCGCTCGAGGGAGCCTCGATGCTGCTCGTCATGTGGGCGGTTGCTCCGGTCGGATGGGTTGTCACAGCAGGCTTGGTGTCGCGGTGACCCGATCGCGCCAGCGGACCCGTCGCTTGGCGCACCGAACGATTGCCAGATGCGATGATGTGGCGCCGTCAGTGGCTTCGTCGGTGGCCTCGTCGACAGCGCACCTGCTCCCTGCCGAGGTGCACGATCCGCGAGCGCATCGTCTAGCCTACCCTGCGCATTACCACAGCGTGCAAGCCCTCCCGCCGGCTCATCGTGCCGTGAGCTGCGAAAGCCGCGGAATCGCCCGGATTGCGTCGCACCTGTCTCGTCCGTCACGCCCGCCACGGGGCGACCGTCACCGCGCCGGCGCCCGCGGCACCACCGGCTCGCGTGCCCCGCCCCGCCCGGCGTGGCGGCCGCGCCCGACGTGGCGGCCGCGCCCGACGTGGCGGCCCCGCTCCGCGTGGCGGCGGCCGAGGCCCTAGCGTGGGCGCGTGGACGACGACAGCCGGGTGACCCGACGCCGGGTCGCCGACGCCGAGGCCCGGGTGGCGAGCCGCCGCTGGTGGGACGCCGACGCCGACGACTACCAGGCCGAGCACGGGACGTTCCTCGGCGACGTGGACTTCGTCTGGTGCCCCGAGGGGCTGCGCGAGGCGGACGTGCACCTGCTCGGCGACCTGGACGGGCGCCGGATCCTCGAGGTCGGCTGCGGCGCCGCGGCCGCCGCACGGTGGCTCGCCACGCAGGGCGCCCACCCCGTCGCCATGGACCTCTCCGCCGGGATGTTGCGGCACGCCGCGGAGGCCGCCGACCGCACCGGCGTACGCGTGCCGCTCGTGCAGGCCGACGCGCTGGCCCTACCCTTCGCCGACGCGGCGTTCGACACCGCCTGCACGGCGTTCGGGGCGATCCCGTTCGTGGCCGACTCGGCGGCGCTCATGCGGGAGGTGTTCCGGGTGCTGCGCCCCGGCGCCCGCTGGGTCTTCTCGGTCACCCACCCGATGCGGTGGATCTTCCTCGACGACCCGGGCGAGGGCGGCCTGCGGGCGGTGCACTCGTACTTCGACCGCCGGCCGTACGTCGAGCAGGACGAGGCGGGCGTGCCCACCTACGTCGAGCAGCACCGCACCCTCGGCGACCGGATCCGGGAGCTGGTCGGCGCCGGGTTCCGCCTCGTCGACCTCGTGGAGCCGGAGTGGCCCGAGGGACACGAGGGGATCTGGGGGCAGTGGAGCCCGTTGCGCGGTCGGCTCTTCCCGGGCACCGCCATCTTCGTCGCCGAGAAACCGGCCTGACCCGCCGCCCACGCGCACACCGGCCGCGGCCGGCGCGGGTACCGGCCTGCGGCCGGCGCGGGTCCGCCCCGCGGTGGCACGCGGTGATCATGAGGTTATCGCCCCGACACGCCGAGTGAAGAGGCAGTAACTTCATGATCACCGCGTGGGGTCGGGGACCTCGGGCCGGCGGGGGCGCCGCCAAGCGAGGCGTGGAGCCGTTTTCGGCGGTCCGCCCCGGGTACGCCGACGGCATGGCCGAGAAGCAGGAGTTCCGCAGAGGCGACCACGTCTCCTGGGCCAGTCACAGCGGCCGGGCGTACGGCGTGGTCAAGGAGAAGCTCACCGAGCGCACCCACGTGCGCGGGCACGCCGTGAACGCCTCGGAGGAGCAGCCGCAGTACCGGATCCGCAACGACGACTCGGGCCGGGACGTCGCCCACCGCCCGGAGGTGCTGCGCCGTGAGCGGTGACGACGACGTCCGCGAGGCCCAGCGCGAGTTCACCGAGGCCGTGAACATGAAGCCGCGCGAGCTGGCGTCGTGGCTCGAGACCGACGAGTCGAAGCACGTGGGCTGGCGCCGCAAGGGCACCCGCGGCGGCGAGTCGGTGGGCCACGAGTCGGGCCGGCGGATCATCGACCTGCTGCGCCGCAAGCGCGGCGAGTTCTCCGCGGCCGACGTCAAGCACATGCGCAAGGTCGTGGCGTACGTGCGGCGGCACATGGCCCAGCGCCCCTCCGGCGACGTCCGGAACACCCGGTGGCGCTGGTCGCTCATGAACTGGGGTCACGACCCGCTCAAGGCCCCGCTCCCGCCGCCGGGCGGCCGGTCCCGCCAGGCCCTCGAACGGCACGGGACCCCGCCACCGTCCCGTCGCAGCCCGGAGCCGGGCCAGCGGCGGCCGGCCCGACCGGGTCGCGTCCGGCAGCGGCCCCGCTGAGGCGCGCCGGCGGACTCCGCCGGGTGGCCGGGAACGCCAGCAGCGGCCCCGCTGAGGCACGCCGGCGGACTCCGGCCGGTGGCCGGGAACGCCAGCAGCGACCGCCGCCGAGGCGCGAACCCGTGGACCCGCCGGGAGACCGATCACGCCGGCAGCGACCGCGCTGGGGCGCCCGCGGGCGGTCCCGACGGTTCGGCCGGTGCGGTCAGTGGTCGGCGCTGTTCCAGTCCCGGCCCTCGCCCACGGAGACCTCCAGCGGCACGGACAGCGGGTAGGCGGCGCCCATCTCCCGCCGGACCAGCTCCTCAAGGGCCCGCCGCTCACCGGGAGCCACCTCGAAGACCAGCTCGTCGTGCACCTGCAACAGCATCCGGGAGCCCAGCCCGGCCTCGCGCAGCGCCGTGTCGACCCGCAGCATGGCGACCTTGATGATGTCGGCCGCGGAACCCTGGATGGGGGCGTTGAGCGCCATCCGCTCGGCCATCTCCCGCCGCTGCCGGTTGTCGCTCACCAGGTCGGGCAGGTAGCGGCGCCGGCCGAGGATCGTCGACGTGTAGCCGTCGTGCCGGGCGCGCGCCACCACCTCCTGGAGGTAGTCGCGGACGCCCCCGAAGCCGGCGAAGTAGTCCTCCATGAGCCCGCGCGCCTCCTCGGCGCTGATCCCGAGCTGCTGGGAGAGGCCGAAGGCGCTCAGCCCGTACGCGAGCCCGTAGTTCATCGCCTTGATCTTGCGGCGCTGGTCGGGCGTGACCTCGGTGAGCGGTACCTTGAACACCGACGACGCCGTGGCGGCGTGGAAGTCGGCTCCGGAGTTGAACGCGTCGATCAGGGCGTCGTCGGAGGAGAGGTGCGCCATGATCCGCATCTCGATCTGGCTGTAGTCGGCGGTGAGCAGGCACTCGTAGCCCTCCCCCACCACGAACGCCCGCCGGATCCGCCGCCCCTCCTCCGTGCGGATGGGGATGTTCTGCAGGTTGGGCTCGGTCGAGGAGAGCCGGCCGGTGGCCGCCACCGTCTGGTTGAAGGTGGTGTGGATCCGGCCGTCGTCGGAGACCGACTTGAGCAGCCCGTCGACCGTCGACTTCAGCTTGGCCACGTCCCGGTGGCGCAGCAGGTGGGCCAGCACGGGGTGCGGGTTCTGCGCGTAGAGCCACTGCAGCGCGTCGGCGTCGGTCGTGTAGCCCGTCTTGATGCGCTTCGTCTTGGGCAGGCCCAGCTCGCCGAAGAGGATCTCCTGGAGCTGCTTCGGCGAGCCCAGGTTGAACTCCCGCCCGACGGCCTCGTACGCGCCCTGCGCGGCGGCCTTCACCTCGGCCGCGAAGTGCGCCTCCAGCTCGGAGAGGTAGTGCGTGTCGGCGGCGATGCCGGTGCGTTCCATCCCGGCGAGCACCCGCATGAGCGGCAGCTCCACCCCGGCCATGAGCCGGGCCGACTGCTCGCCGTCGCGGGACAGCTCGGCGTCGATGGCGTCGGCCAGGTCGAGGGTGGCCCGCGCCTGGAGCATCAGGTTCTGCTCGGCCTCGCCGTCGTTGCCGAGCCCCTCCAGGGTGAGCTGGCCGGTGTCGGGCGCGTCGACGCGCAGCTCCCGGTGCAGGTAGCGCAGGGCCAGGTCGGTGAGGTCGTAGGAGCGCTGGTCGGGCCGGGCCAGGTAGGCCGCGATCTGCGTGTCGCGGACGATCCCCTCCAGCGACCATCCGTGCGCCGCGCAGGCGAGCACGGCCGGCTTGGCGTCGTGCAGCACCTTCGGGCGGTCGGCGTCGGCGAGCCAGGCGGCCAGGGCGACCTCGTCGGCCGGGTCGAGGCGGGCCGGGTCGAACCAGGCCGCGGCGCCGCCGGCGGTGGCCAGGGCCATGCCGAGCACCGAGGCGGTGTGCCGCCGGTTCGGGCCGGTGTCGAGCTTCACGGCCACGCCGACCGGCGTGCCGGCCGGCGCGTGCGTGCCGAGCCAGCCCGTCAGCACGCCCGGCTCGGTGAGCACCTCGCCGGTCAGGTCGAAGCCGGACTCCGCCTCCGGCTCCACCGCTTCCAGGTACTGGTAGAGGCGGTCGCGCAGGATGCGGAACTCGAGGGTGTCGAAGACCTGGTGCACCGCCTCGCGGTCCCAGCCCGGCCACCGCGCGTCCTCCGGGCGCAGCGGCAGCTCCAGGTCGGAGACCAGGCAGTTGATCTCGTAGTTGCGGATCACGTCGGCGAGCCGCTCGCGCAGGCTGTCGCCGGCCTTGCCCTTGATCTCGTCGGCCCGGGCCACGATGCCCTCCACCCCGCCGTAGGTGGTGATCCACTTGGCGGCGGTCTTCGGGCCGACACCCGGGACGCCGGGCAGGTTGTCGCTGGTCTCGCCGACGAGGGCGGCCAGGTCGCGGTAGCGCTCCGGGGGCACCCCGTACTTCGCCTCGACGGCGGCCGGGTCCATCCGGGCCAGGTCGGAGACGCCCTTGCGCGGGTAGAGCACGGTGATGTTGTCGCCGACGAGCTGGAACGCGTCCCGGTCGCCGGTCGTGATGAGCACCGACATGCCCTGGTCGCGGGCCTGGCAGGCGAGCGTGGCGATCACGTCGTCGGCCTCGTAGCCCTCCTTCTCCACGACCGGGATGCGCAGCGCCGCGAGGACCTCCTTGACGAGGCTGACCTGCCCCTTGAAGTCGGTCGGGGTCTCGCTGCGGCCGGCCTTGTACTCCGCGTACTTCTCGGTGCGGAAGGAGCGGCGGGACACGTCGAACGCGACGACGATGTGCGTCGGCTGCTCGTCGCGCAGCACGTTGATGAGCATCGAGGTGAAGCCGTAGACCGCGTTGGTGGGCTGCCCCGTCGTGGTGGAGAAGTTTTCCACCGGCAGGGCGAAGAACGCCCGGTATGCCAGGGAGTGTCCGTCGACGAGGAGCAGGCGCGGCGTCGTAGCTGTCACGGCAGCGACTCTAGCCCGGGCGTACGACCAAATGGCAGCGGCGGGGCGGGGCGGCGCGCCCCCGCGCTCCGGGCGTCGCCGGCCGGCCCCGACCGCGCGCCGGCGGCGGGCCGCGACCGCCGCGGCGGCGGACGCCGGGCCCCACGGGAGGCGCGCCCGCCGGGGGCGGGTCTCCCGTGCGGCCCGGCCGCTACAGCACCTTGGCGAGGAAGGTCTTCGTCCGCTCGTGCCGCGGGTTGGCGATCACCTCGCGCGGGTTGCCGCGCTCGACCACGACGCCGCCGTCCATGAACACCAGCGTGTCGCCGACCTCCCGGGCGAAGCCGATCTCGTGGGTCACCACGATCATCGTCATGCCGTCGCGGGCCAGGTCCTTCATGACGTCGAGGACCTCGCCGACCAGTTCCGGGTCGAGGGCGCTGGTCGGCTCGTCGAAGAGCATGAGCTTCGGCTGCATGGCCAGAGCCCGGGCGATGGCGACCCGCTGCTGCTGGCCACCGGAGAGCTGGCCCGGGTAGTTGCCCATCTTGTCGGCGAGGCCGACACGGGCCAGCAGTGCCTCGGCCCGCTCCCGGACCGCGGCCTTCGGCTCCCGCTTGACCCGCACCGGCGCCTCGATGACGTTCTCCAGGGCGGTCATGTGCGGGAACAGGTTGAACCGCTGGAACACCATGCCGATCGCGCGGCGCTGCGCGGCGACCTCCTTCTCGCGCAGCTCGTGCAGCTTGCCGCCGCGCTCCCGGTAACCGATCAGGTCGCCGTCCACCCAGATCCGACCGGCGTTGATCTTCTCCAGGTGGTTGATGCAGCGCAGGAAGGTGGACTTGCCGGAGCCGGACGGCCCGAGCAGGCAGCACACCTCGCCGCTGCGCACCTCCAGGTCGATGCCCTTGAGCACCTCGATGTGGCCGAACGACTTGTGCACCTGCTCGGCCCGCACCATCAGCTCCGACTCGGCCGCCGGCGCGCCCGTCTGGGTGGGGATCAGCTCGCTCATCCCACCGCCCCCTGACCGCCTCCGCCGCCCTGCTCGGCCGCGATCGTACGCAGCCGCAGCCGGGCCCGCCCGGCCGGGCCGTAGCCCTTGCCGAAGTGCCGCTCCAGGAAGTACTGGCCGACCAGCAGGATGCTCGTGAGGAACAGGTACCACAGGCAAGCCGCCACGTACATCGGGAAGATCTGGAACGTCCGCTTGCCCACCGCGTCGAGCTGGAAGAACAGCTCGACGCTGACCGGCACGTACAGCAGCAGCGACGTGTCCTTGAGCATGGCGATCGTCTCGTTGCCCGTGGGCGGGATGATCACCCGCATGGCCTGCGGCAGCACCACGCGGCGCAGCAACTGGCCGCGGCTCATGCCGAGCGCCTGGGCGGCCTCGGTCTGCCCCGGGTCCACCGACTGGATGCCGGCCCGGACGATCTCGGCCATGTACGCCGCCTCGGACAGCGCGAGCCCCAGCAGGCCGGCCATGAACCCGGTGAGGATGTCCCGCGACGAGAACCCGAACAGGCGCAGCTGCAGGTTGTCGATGCCGAACAACTGGCCGAGCTGGGTGTCGAACGGCACCCCGAACTCGATCCGGCTCCACAGGATGCCGATGTTGCCGAACACCGCCAGCAGGACGAGCCGGGGCACGGCGCGGAAGAACCAGGTGTAGAGCCAGGCCACCCCGCGCAGGATCGGGTTGTCGGACAGCCGCATGATCGCGACCACGACGCCCAGCGCGACGCCGATCACCATGGCCGACACCGTCATGAGCACCGTGCCGCGCAGCAGGCCCTCGATGATCGGCGGGCGGAACATCTTGTCCACCATGAACGACCAGTTGAAGGCGTCGTTCGTGACCAGCACGTGGACGAACATCGCGGCCAGCACGGCCAGCACGGCCACCGTCACCCAGCGGCCCGGGTGCCGTACGGGCACGGCGCGGATCGGCTCCGGCCGTGCCCGTACGGTTGTCACTTCCTCGGATTCCATGTCGCGTTACGGGTTGATCGCGGGGTCCGTGATCGCGCCGTCGCCCACCTTCCACTTGTCGAGCACCGTCTTGTACGACCCGTCGGCGATCAGCGCCTTCGTGGCGTCCCGGACGGCCTCGGCGAACGCGGTCTGGTCCTTGGCCACGACGTAGCCGTACGGCGCCGCCTCGTACTGCTTGTCGAGCAGTTCGAGGGCCCCGTTGGACTGGGTCACCGCGTACACGCCCACCGGGTAGTCGGCGAGCATGGCGTCGTCCTTGCCCGAGACCACGGCGGCCGTCGCGGCGTCCTGGCCCGGGAACTGCTCGACGGTGATGGCCGGCTTGCCGGCGTCGGTGCAGGCCTTGGACCGCTTCTCGATGTCCTCGACCTGGACGGTGTCCTTCTGCACGGCGATCTTCTTGCCGCAGGCGTTGTCGATCGTGACGCCGGCCGGGTTGCCCGCCTTGGTCACCCACTGCGTGCCGACCTGGAAGTAGCTGATCATGTTGGCCTGCGTCTTGCGCTCGTCGTTGATCGTGAACGACGAGACGCCGACCTCGTACTTGCCGGAGTTGACGCCCGCGATGATGTCGCCGAACGGCGCCGAGACGAACTCGGCCTGCAGGCCGAGCTTCTGGGCGACCGCGGTGAACAGCTCCACGTCGAAGCCGACGACCGTCTTGCCGTCCTCGTCGAGGAACTCGGCCGGGGCGTACGTCGAGTCGGTGCCGACCACGATCTTGCCGTCCGCCTTGATCGCGTCCGGCACCTTGTCGGCCAGGGAGGTGTCCGCCGAGGCGCTGACCGTGGGCCCGGTGCCGGTCGCCTCGCCGCCCTCCTCCTCACCGCAGGCGGCGAGGGAGAGCAGCAGCGCGGCCGCCCCGGCGGCGCCGAGCACGGCCCGGCGCCGACCAGTGATGTTGAACATGTCGTGCACTCCTTGCGATGAGGGGTGGCGGCCGGTCAGGCGACGCCGAGGTAGGCGTCCTTGACCGACGGGTCGTGCAGGAGTTCCTGGCCGGTGCCGCTCTTGACGATCCGGCCGGTCTCCAGCACGTACGCCCGGTGCGCCCGGGCCAGTGCCTGCTGCGCGTTCTGCTCCACCAGCAGGATGGTGGTGCCCTGCTCGTTGATCTCCGTGATGATGTTGAAGATCTGCTGGATCAGCATCGGAGCCAGCCCCATCGATGGCTCATCCAGCAGCAGCAGCTTGGGACGGCTCATCAGCGCACGGCCGACGGCCAGCATCTGCTGCTCGCCGCCGGAGAGCGTACCGCCATGCTGCTTACGCCGTTCCGCCAGCCGCGGGAACAGGGTGAGCACCCGGTCGAGGTCCTGGGCGACACCCGCCCGGTCCCGGCGGGTGTAGGCCCCCATGTCCAGGTTCTCCAGCACCGTCATGCCCGGGAAGATGCCCCGGCCCTCGGGCGCCTGGCAGAGCCCCCGGCGCACCCGCAGGTCCGCCCGCAGCTTCGTGATGTCCTCACCGTCGAACCGGATCCGGCCGCTGGCGACCGGCCGGATGCCGGAGATCGCGCGCATCGTGGTCGTCTTGCCGGCGCCGTTCGCGCCGATCAGGGCCACGATCTCGCCCTCACCCACGGTCAGGCTGATGCCGTGCAGCGCCTGGATCCGCCCGTACAGCAGGCTCACGTCTTCGATCTCAAGCAGCATCGTCCGGCACCCCCAGGTACGCCGCGATCACCTTCGGGTCCTCCCGCACCTCGCCCGGCAGGCCCTCGGCGATCTTCTTTCCGAACTCCAGCACCACGATCCGGTCCGTGACGCCCATGACCAGGCGCATGTCGTGCTCGATCAGCAGGACGGTCACGCCCGTGTCCCGGATCTGCCGGATGAGCTGGAGCAGCTCCTCCTTCTCGGCCGGGTTGAAGCCCGCGGCCGGCTCGTCCAGGCACAGCAGCACCGGGTCGGTGGCCAGCGCCCGGGCGATCTCCAGCCGGCGCTGCTCGCCGTAGGAGAGGTTGCGGGCGAACTCGTGCATCCGGTGCCGGATGCCGACGAACTCCAGGAGGCGCTCGGCCTTCTCCCGGCCCTCGCGCTCCTCGCGCCAGTGCCGGGGCAGCCGCAGCAGCGCCGAGATCACGCTGGTCTTGTGGTGCGCGTCCGCGCCCACCAGCACGTTCTCCTGCGCGGTCATCTCGGGGAAGAGGCGGATGTTCTGGAACGTCCGCGCCATGCCCATCCGGGTGATCTGGTGGCGCTTCTTGCCACTGATCTTCTGCCCCCGGAACCGGATCTCCCCCTCGGTGGGCTGGTAGATGCCGGTCATCGCGTTGAAGCAGGTGGTCTTGCCGGCGCCGTTCGGGCCGATGAGACCGAGGATCTCCCCCTTGTACAGGGTGAAGTCCACCTGGTTGAGCGCGACCACGCCGCCGAAGCGCAGCGTGACGTTGTCCACCTCCAGCAGCGGCTCCCGCTCGGACACCGCCTCGACGGCCGGGGCGGGCGCCTGCGCCGGAACGGCCGGCTTCTGCTCCGTCTCACTCACCGACGGTCACCTCCTTGCGACGGTCCTTGAACTCCGCCGCCCGTCGCCGGTTCGGGATGAGGCCCTGCGGCCGGAAGATCATCATCACCACGAGGACCACGCCGAAGAAGAGGAACCGGAACTCGTACAGCTCGATGCCGAACAGCTCGATGCCGCGGAACCGCTCGATCATGTACGCCACGAGGCCGCCGCCGACGATCGCGCCGACGATGTTGCCCGAGCCGCCGAAGATGACCGCGGCAAGGATGATGATCGAGTTGAGCAGCTCGAAGTTCTGGGAGTTCACGAAGTTCTGCTTGCCCGCGAAGAGCGCACCGGCGAGACCCGCGATGGCCGCGCCCGCCGCGAACGCCCACAGCTTGAACTTGAACGTCGGCACACCCATCAGCTGGGCCGCGTCCTCGTCCTCGCGGATCGAGATCCAGGCCCGGCCGACCCGGCTGTGGGTCAGGTTCCGCACCCCGATGACGACCAGGATGATCAGCGTGAGCACCAGCCAGTAGTACGGGCGGGCGTCGAGCACACCGAAGACCGGCCGGCCGTCGGCGTACTGGCCCGGCGGGTGCGGGATCTGGTTGAAGCCCCGCTGCCCCTTCAGGAACTCCGAGCTGACCGCCGCGATCCGGATCATCTCGGCGAAGCCGAGGGTCACCAGCGCGAGGTAGTCACCGCGCAGCCGCAGCGTCGGCGTACCGAGCATGACGCCGGAGACCATGGTCAGCGCGATCGCGATCGGCACCACCACCAGCCACGGCCAGAGCGTCTTGATGTCGCTGCTCGGCGACGTCAGCACCGCCACGGTGTACGCGCCGACGGCGAAGAAGCCGAAGTAGCCCAGGTCGAGCAGGCCGGCGAAGCCGACCACGATGTTCAACCCGACCGCCATCAGCACGTAGATGGAGACGGTGAACAGCACCTGCGTGAAGTTCGCGCCGGGCGTCGGGATCGGCCCGAGGTACTGGTAGAACTCCTTGTTCGGCAGCGCGTAGAAGAACACGATCACCGCTGCCAGCAGCGCCCAGCGCACCCAGCGCGGCGCGTGGTGCCACCGCTCGGAGATCGCCTCGCGTCCGTGCCGCAGCCGCGTCGTGAACGCTTCCCGCTGCTCCGGGCTCGGCCCGTTAACGGTCGTCGTCATGCCCGTGCCCTCCCGAGCGACTCGCCCAGCAGGCCGGTGGGCCGGAACATCAGGAGCACCACCAGCACCGCGAAGGCGGCGAAGTCCTTCCACTGCGTGCCGAACAGGCCCGACGCGTAGTTCTCGATCACACCCAGCAGCAGACCACCCAGCAGCGCGCCGCGCAGGTTGCCGATGCCGCCGAGCACCGCGGCCGTGAAGGCCTTGAGGCCGAGCAGGAAGCCGACGCTGTAGGTCAGCGTCTGGATCCGTACGTCGTAGAGCAGGCCGGCCACGCCCGCCATGGCGCCACCCGCGATGAAGACCATCAGGATGATGCGGTCCTTGTTCACGCCCATCAGCGCGGCGGTGTTGGCGTCCTGGGCGACCGCCCGGATGCCGCGGCCGGTACGGCTGCGGTTGATGAACAGGTCCAGCGCGATCATCATGACCAGCGCGGCGCCGATGGTGAGCAGCTGCACCCCGTCGATGGGCACGCCCGCGATGTGGAACAGCGGCTTCGTGCCGACCAGGATCGGGGCGCCCTCGGGCAGGCGGCGGGTGTAGACGCCGAACGCCTCCGAGATGGCGATGGACGCGCCGATCGCGGTGATCAGGAACGCCAGCGGCGGCGCGTTGCGCTTACGCAGCGGCCGGTACGCCACCCGCTCGATGACGGTGGCCGTGCCGGCGGAGGCGATCGCCGCGACGATCATCGCCACCAACAGGTAGAACATGATCGATCCAACGCCGCTGACCTGCGAGTTCTGGTCGAGACCGAACCCGTTCCAGGTCCAGATCGCGGCGAACGCGCCGGCGATGAACACCTCGGAGTGGGCGAAGTTGATGAGTCGGAGCACGCCGTAGACCAGCGTGTACCCCAGCGCGACCAGGGCGTAGATAGAGCCCTGTGTCAGGCCGGTCGTGGTGAGTTCCCCGAAGTTGGAGAACAGGCCGTCGAAGTTCAAGGGTGGGACGCTCCATCGGGTCTGGAGAGATAAAAGGGGTGCGGCCGGGAGCGAGCTCCCGGCCGCACCCGCGATCACAACTCAATCGCTCTAGCAGCGACCGACGTCAGGCCTTCGGGATCTCCTGGTCCGGGACGACCTTGCCGCCCTGCACCTTGTAGGCCCAGATCTTGACCTGCGCCGGGTCCAGCTCGCCGCCCTCCACGAACTTGTAGCTGGCCGCGACACCCTCACCGCTGTAGCCCTTCACGAACTCCAGCAGGCCCTCGCGGGTGGTCTTGCCCGCCTTGATGCCGGCGAGCAGGATGTTGGCCGCGTCGTAGGCGGTGTCGCTGTAGGTGCCCGGGTCGGTGCCGTTGAGCGCCTTGAACTCCTCGACGAACGTACCGCGGGCCTCGGTGGCCGGCTGGCACGGGCAGGTGAGGATGGTGCCCTCGGCCGCCGCCGCACCCGCCGAGGTGATGTAGGCGGGGTCGTTGACGCCGTCACCGGCGACCAGCGGCGCGGTGACGCCGGCAGCGGTGAGCTGCTTACGGATCAGGCCGGCCTCCTGGTAGTAGCCGCCGTAGAAGATCGCCTTCACGTTGGCGGCCTTGACCTTGGTGACCACGGCGGAGAACTCGACCTGCTTGCCCTCGCCCTGGACCTTGTCGGTGCCGACGACCGCCGGGCCGAGGATCTTCTTGACCTCGTCGGCCAGGCCGGCGCCGTACGCGGACTGGTCGTCGATGACGAAGACCCGGTCGGCCTTCATCACGTTCTTGATGTAGGTGCCGGCGGCCGGGCCCTGGCTGAGGTCGTTGCCGACCACGCGGAAGAACGTCTTCCAGCCCTGCTCGGCGAGGCTGGGACGGGTCGCGGAGGCGGTGATGGCCACCAGACCGGCCTCGTGGAACAGCGGGCCGGCGGCCTCCGACTCACCCGAGTAGGCCGGGCCGACGATGCCGAGGATCTTCGGGTCGTCGATGGCCTTCTGCGCCAGCTGCGGGGCCTGGTCCGGGCTGCCCTGCGAGTCCAGCTCGACCAGCTCGACCTTGCAGTCGGCGTTCTCCTTGTTGTACTTGTCGACGGCCAGCTTGACGCCGTTGTTCTCGTTGATGCCGAGCGCCGCCGAGCTGCCGGTCAGCGCGCCGAAGAACGCGATCTTGTTGCCGCACTTGTCGCCGCCGGACGCGGCGTCGTCACCGCCGCTGGAGCAAGCGGCGCCACCGGCGACGAGCGCCAGCATGGCGACTCCACCGAGCACACGCGTGAGCTTCTGCCTCAAGGCCCGAACCCTCCTCCGTCCCATGGTTCGAACCACCCGCTGGCCATTGGCCCTTGCGGAGCGTACGAACCAGACCGTCGTCTCCGGTCTGGGGCCGGACGTTATCCCACCGCTGAGGTGTGACGTAAGCCCCAAGCGACCGGGTTGACCGAACCGTTACACGCCGTGGCGGATCGGAAACGATCGCTGTAAGAAGCCTGGATCCGGAAGACTCTTTACGCCCGTCAGTTCGGTAACGAGCGACACCGGGATCGCCCGCTACCGATCGACCGCCGACACCGGCGCCCACCAGGCACGGGACCCCTGACCATCGTCAGCGGCCAACAGGAGACGCCCCCCATGGGCAACCACCGACACCGCCGCGTCACCCCTGTCCGGCACCTCGGCCGGCATGACCACCGGCGACCACGAACCACCCGAATCCGCCGAGCACCACAGTGCGTGACCCTCACCGTCAGCGACCGCCGCCACCAGGACCCGATCCACCCCCGCCAACCCGGCCACCGACGCCACCCCCGACCCCGCCGCCGGGAACCCACCGACCCGCCGCCAGGACCCCGCCGCACCGGCCGCCACCGACGCCCGCCACGCCGCGAACCCGTCACCCACCGGACCCACCGCCACCACCGAGCCGGCCACCGCCACCACCCGCTGCGCCTGCCCCCGCCCACCCGGCGCCGGCAACTCCACCCGCCGCCACCCCACCCCGTCCGCCGACGTCCAGGCCACCGGCGCCAGCACCGTCCCCCCGGCCGGCAGCACCGCACCCACCACCAACCACCCCGGCCCCAGGGCCGACCCGTCGTACGCCGACGTCCGGCCGCGCCCGTCGCCGGCCAACTCCGGCAGACCCTCGCGCAGCGTGAACCCACCACCGTCCACAGAGGTCCACACCGCCGCCCCATCGGCCCGCGCGCCGACGATCAGCCAACCGGCCGGACCGCCCACCACCCGCGCCGCGCTCACCGCCCGCGGCCCACCGAACCGCTCGAACGGCGCCGGCACCTCCCGCAACGCGCCGCCCGACGCCTGGATCCAACTGCTCGTCCGCGGATTCCCGTGCACGCCACCGGTCGCCGCCCCGAGCGCCGCCAACCGCGCCTCCCGGCACGCCGCCGCGTACAGCAGCTGCTGCCGACCGTAGAAACTCGACGGTGACACCGGCAGCGCCGACCACACCAGCCCGTCACCGCTCGACCAGACGGCCGGCCGGATCACGCCGGACCCGTCGGCCACCCCACCCACCAGGAACCAGTGGCCGGCGCACACGACCGCGTCGCGCACCATCGGGCGACCCGGGGCGCCGGGCGGCGCCGGCAGCGTCACCGACTGCCAGGCCGGGCGCACCAACGGCGGATCGTCGCCGTCGACCGCCGTGCCGCGCCCACAGCCGGCCACCACCAGCACGGCGAGCACACCGCACACCGCGAGCACGCGCCGGACGAACACGGATCCGATGCTATCGATCGGCAGGCCCCCGACGGCTCCCCCGCACGGCCGACCGCCGATGTCCCCACGCCGCCCCGCTCGGCGGCCCGGGGGGCGGGCGAGCGCCGGTGTCCACCAGACCGCCTCGCGCGGCGCGACCCCGGAGCGGCGACCGTGCCCGGTCCTCCGGCCGCCGTCGCCGGCCCGTCAGACTCCCGTCAGGAGGCGGGGCGCGGCGCCTCCCCGCCGGCGGTCTCCACGAGGATCCGCTCGGCGACCTCCTTCATGGTCATCCGGTGGTCCATGGCCGTCCGCTGGATCCACTTGAACGCCTGCGGCTCGGTCATCCCGTACGTCGTCATCAGCGCGCCCTTGGCGCGCTCCACCGTCTTGCGGACCTCCAGGCGGTCCGTCAGGCCGGCCACCTCCGCCTCCAGGGCGGCGATCTCCGAGTAGCGGGAGAGGGCGATCTCCACGGCCGGCACCAGGTCGCTCTTCTGGAAGGGCTTCACGAGGTACGCCATCGCCCCCGCCGCCCGGGCCCGCTCGACCAGGTCCCGCTGGCTGAACGCGGTCAGGATGATCACCGGGGCGATCCGGGCGCCGGCGATGCGCTCGGCGGCGGCCAGCCCGTCCATGATCGGCATCTTGATGTCGAGGATGACCAGGTCGGGCTTGAGCTCCTCGGCGAGCCGGACGGCGGTCTCACCGTCGCCGGCCTCCCCCACCACCTCGTAGCCCTCTTCGACCAGCATCTCGGCGAGGTCCAGCCGGATGAGCGCCTCGTCCTCGGCGATCAGCACCCGCCTGCGCTCGGTGTCCGTCTGCGTCTCCGCCACGAGCCCTACCCCCACCATTGATCTCGGCACGGTTACCACCCATGCTCTCGCATGAGCCTAGTCGGGTACAGTGAGCCACACCCCCTCCAGGGTGACGCCGGGATGATGGAATCGGCAGACATGAATGCCTCAAAAGCATTTGCCCGACAGGGCGTGCGGGTTCGAGTCCCGCTCCCGGCACTTTTGTCATACATGCGTTCGAAGATGCCTGCGTGCACTCCCTCGACATTCGCGCTCGCGCTCGTCGGCAGTACCTCGCCGGCAGCACGGTGGCGGAGGTAGCCCGCCAGTTCGGCCTTCCGTACCCCACCGTTCGCCACTGGTGCAGAGACCGCCCAGAGCCGAAGCAACCCGGCACGGCGTCGCGGTGCTTCCGATGCCGGAGCGACGTCGACAATCCGACAGACCCAGCCGCCTACGCCTACCTGGTCGGCCTCTACCTCGGTGACGGCCACCTGGTCACCAGTGCCCGGGTTCCGTTTCTGCGGATCTACTGCGCCGACGCCTGGCCAGGCCTCGTCGATGCCTGCGAGCAGGCCATGAAGGCCGTGCTGGCCCTATCGGTGCAACGGGTCCGGCACGAGGGCTGCGTCAAGGTGCAGAGCTACGGCAAGCACTGGCCGTGCCTGTTGCCTCAGCACGGGCCGGGCAGGAAGCACGAGCGCCCCATCGTCCTCGCCGACTGGCAGCGGGAGATCGTCAGCGCCCACCCCGGTGACTTCCTGCGCGGCCTGTTCCACTCCGACGGCTGCCGGGCGAGCAACCGGGTGACGGTCCGCGGCAGGGAGTACGTCTACCCGCGCTACCTGTTCACCAACGAGTCGGCCGACATCATGGGGCTCTGCCAGTGGGCGCTGGACCTGCTCGGCATCTCGTGGCGGATGAACCGGCGCAACTCGCTCTCGGTGGCCCGCCGGGCGGCAGTGGCGGCCCTGGACCGGCACGTCGGCCCGAAGTCGTGAGGCGGCCCGCCCCCGGTCCGGCGCGGGCCGGCCCGAGGCCGGGAAGGCCGCCCCCGGTCGGCCGGAGGCGGTCAGGCGATGCGGGCGAGCGCCTGGTCGAGGTCCGCGCGGAGGTCCTCCGGGTCCTCCAGGCCGACGGAGATCCGCAGCAGCCCGCCGGCGGGCTTCGCGTCGCCCTCGACGGGGCGGTGGGTGAGCGACGCCGGGTGCTGGATGAGGGTGTCCACCCCGCCGAGGGAGACGGCGTGGGTGATGAGGCGGCAGGCGCCGGCGACGGTCGCGGCGGCCGGGGCGCCGCCGCGTACCTCGACGGCGAGGAGGCTGCCGGTGCCGGTCATCTGCCGGCCGACGAGGCCGGCGGGGTCGTGCGCGGACGGGTGGTGCACGCGTACGACGGCGGGGTGGCCGGCGAGCCAGCCGGCGAGCTTCTCGGCGGTGGCCTGTTGGGCGCGGACCCGGACGGGCAGGGTCTGCAGGCCGCGGTGCAGGAGGTACGCCCCGAGTGGGTGCAGGATCGCGCCGGTGACGGCGCGGACCTGCCGGAGCCGGGCGGCCCAGTCGGTGTCGCAGGCGACGACCCCGGCGAGGACGTCGCCGTGCCCGCCGATGCTCTTGGTGGCGCTGTGCAGCACGAGGGCGGCGCCGTGGCGGGCCGGCTGCTGGAGCACCGGGGTGGCGACGGTGTTGTCGACGAGCAGCGGCACGGGCCCGGCCGCGTCGGCGAGGGCGGCGATGTCGACCAGTTCGAGGGTGGGGTTGGCGGGGGTCTCGACGACGACGAGTGCGGTGTCCGGCCGGACGGCGTCGGCGACCTGGTCGGGGCGGGCCCAGGTGACGGTGGTGCCGAGCAGGCCGGTGGCGAGGACGTGGTCCGTGCCGCCGTAGAGGGGCCGCACGGCGACGACGTGGCGGCGGCCGTCGCGGGTGGCGGCCAGGACGGTGGCGGTGAGGGCGGCCATGCCGCTGGCGAAGGCGACGGACGCGGCGGTGCCTTCGAGGTCGGCGAGGGCGTTCTCGAAGCGGGCGACGGTGGGGTTCCAGAGCCGCTGGTAGACGGCGCTGTCGCCGGGGGTGAGGGGGTTGCCGCCGGCGAGGTTCTCGTAGGCGTCGCCGCCGACGTCGACCGAGGGCAGGGGGTTGGTGGTGGAGAGGTCGATGGGCGGCACGTGGACGCCGAGCGCGGTGAGGTCGTCGCGGCCGGCGTGCACCGCCCGGGTGTCCACGGACGTCGTCATGGGCCGAAGCGTCGAACATCAGGCCGGTATATGGCAATGGATCCGAAGATGATTCTGTGAAATGTCTTTGTGACTTCCTTGGATTCGGTGGAGGATGTGCGCATGGCCCCTCCCCCGAATGATGTGCGGCGCTTCGCGGCGCTGGACGACGTCGACCGCGCGATCCTCACGGAGCTGGCCGCGGACGGGCGGCTGCCGAACAACGCCCTCGCCGACCGGGTGGGTGTGGCGCCGTCGACGTGCCTGGCGCGGACGCGCGCGTTGCGGGAGAGCGGCGCGATCCGCGGGTTCCACGCGGAGATCGACCCGGCCGCGCTGGGGCTGCCGCTGCAGGCGCTGGTGTCGGTGCGGTTGAAGGCGCACGAGCGGCCGGCGGTGGACGCGTTCCGGGCGCGGTCGGTGCGGCTGCCCGGGGTGGTGTCGGTGTTCCACGTCGCGGGGGCGGACGACTACGTGCTGCACGTGCGGGCGGCCTCGGCGGACGCGCTTCGGGACTTCGTGCTGGACCATCTCGCGGTGGACCCGGCGGTGCAGCACACGCAGACGAGTCTCATCTTCGAGCAGGCGCGGGGCGTGGGATGAATCGCGTCGGGGAACAAATCCGGCGCGTGCGGGGTTGGCGAGGCGTGTGATCGACGTACCGCTCTCCGTTCTCGACCTTGCCCCCGTCGCGGCCGGCGCCTCCGCCGGCGAGGCCCTGCGCCACACGACCGAGCTGGCCCGGCGTACCGAGGAGCTGGGCTACCACCGGTTCTGGGTGGCCGAGCACCACAACATGCCGGCGATCGCCAGTTCGGCGCCGGCGGTGCTCATCGCGCACCTGGCCGCGGCGACCTCGACGATCCGGCTCGGGTCGGGTGGCGTCATGCTGCCCAACCACGCGCCGCTGGTGGTGGCCGAGCAGTTCGGCACCCTGGAGGCGCTGCATCCGGGCCGGATCGACCTGGGCATCGGCCGGGCGCCGGGCACCGACCAGGTGACGGCGCTGGCGCTGCGCCGCACGATGGAGGGGCTGTCGGCCGAGGGTTTCCCCCGGGAGCTGGCCGACCTCATGAACTACTTCAGCGGCGAGCGGCCGGGGCCGATCACGGCCACTCCGGGTAGGGGCCTTCAGCCGGCGATCTGGTTGCTGGGGTCGAGCGGCTTCAGCGCCCAGCTCGCCGGTCTGCTCGGGTTGCCGTTCTCGTTCGCGCACCACTTCAGTGCGCCGAACACCCTGCCCGCGCTGACGCTGTACCGGCAGCACTTCCGGCCGTCGCGCTGGCTGGACGAGCCGTACGCCATGGTGGCGGTGAACGTCGTCTGCGCGGAGACCGACGAGCGGGCGCGGTGGCTGGCGGGGCCGAGCGGGTTGTCGTTCCTGCGGTTGCGCTCGGGGCGGCCGGAGCCGCTGGCCACGCCGGAGGAGGCGGCCGCGTACCCGTACACGGAGGTGGAGCGGGAGTTCGTGGCGGCGCGCTGGGAGGGGCAGGCGATCGGGTCGCCGGAGACGGTTCGCCGGCAGCTCGCCGACCTGCGGGAGCGCACCGGCGCGGACGAGCTGATGCTCACCACGATGGTGTACGACGTGGCCGACCGGGTCCGCTCGTTCAAGCTGGTGGCGGAGGAGGTCGCCGGCGGGTTGCGCCGGGGCGCCTGAAACACGATCTTCACGCTGGCGTCACCCCCGCGACCCGGACGGCGCCTAGTTTGGAAGCCGGTGGTGGTACGGCGTTCCCGGTCGGGACGGGTCGGGGACGCCGCGGTGTGGCGCACCGGGCCGTGGCTGTGCGGATTCCGCGGTCACGGCCCGGTGCCTGCCTCCGGCGCCGGGGTCGTGATGCGGTTCCCCCTTGCCACCCGGCCGGTTTGTTGATCGACTCGACTCGTGGCTGAGCACATGGACCCCGAGGAGTTCCGGCGCGCCGGGTACGCCGTGGTGGACTGGATCGCCGACTACTGGTCGACGCTCGGGAAGCGTCCCGTGGTCTCGTCGGATCCGCCCGGCGCGGTGGCCGCCGCCCTGCCCGACGGCCCGACGGCGCAGGGCGAGCCCGTCGAGGCGGTCCTCGCCGACCTGGACGCGCTGGTCGCGCCTCGGCTCACGCACTGGCAGCACCCCGGCTTCTTCGGGTACTTCCCGGCCAACACGTCCGGCCCCAGCGTGCTGGGTGACCTGGTCAGCGCCGGTCTGGGCGTGCAGGGCATGCTCTGGGCCACCAGTCCCGCCTGCACGGAGCTGGAGACGGCGATGATGGACTGGCTCGCCGGGCTGCTCGACCTGCCGGAGAAGTTCCGGTCGCACACCCGCGGCGGCGGCGTCATCCAGGACTCGGCCTCCTCGGCGACGCTGGTGGCCACCCTCGCGGCGCTGCACCGGGCCGGCGGCGGCCGCTGGCGGGACGCCGGGGTGGACCGGCGGTACCGGGTGTACACGTCGACGCACGGGCACTCGTCGATCGAGAAGGCGGCACGGATCGCGGGGCTGGGGGCCGACGGCGTCCGCGTCGTGGCGGTGGATCCGCGGACCCAGGCGATGCGTCCGGACGCGCTGCGGGCGGCGATCGAGGCGGACCGGGCCGCCGGGGACGTGCCGGCGATCGTCGTGGCCACCATCGGGACGACGTCCACCACGGCGGTCGACCCGGTGCCGGAGATCGGGGCGATCTGCGCCGAGTTCGGGGTCTGGCTGCACGTGGACGCCGCGTACGCCGGTTCGGCCGCCGTCTGCCCGGAGCTGCGCTGGTCGCACGCGGGGCTGGAGTACGCCGACTCGTACTGCTTCGATCCGCACAAGTGGCTGCTCACCGGCTTCGACTGCGACGCGTTCTGGGTGGCCGACCGGGGTGAGCTGGTCGAGGCGCTCACGGTGATGCCGGAGTACCTGCGCAACGCCGCCACCGAGTCCGACGCGGTGATCGACTATCGGGACTGGCAGGTGCCGCTGGGTCGCCGGTTCCGGGCGTTGAAGCTCTGGTTCGTGCTGCGCTGGTACGGCGTCGAGGGGTTGCGGGCGCACATCCGTCGCGGGGTGGCCCTCGCGGCCCGCTTCGCCGACCGGGTCGCCGCCGACGAGCGGTTCGAGGTGACCGCGCCGCACCCGTTCTCGCTGGTCTGCTTCCGGCTGCGGGCCGACGACGAGGCCAACAGCGCGCTGCTGGCCCGGGTCAACGCCACCGGCCGGGTGCATCTCACGCACACGCGGGTCGACGGCCGCTACACGCTGCGGCTGGCGGTCGGTTCGCCGTACACGACCGAGGCGCACGTCGACGAGGCGTGGGACCTGCTCCGCGCGGCGGCCGACGAGCTCGGGGCCGGCTGAGGCCCGGACCGGCCGGCGGACGCCCGCGCCGGCGGGCGACCGGCCAGACCGGCGGGGCCGCGGTCGGTCAGGTCCAGGCGCGCGGGTCGGCCGCCAGCTCGGTGATCCGTGCGGGCAGGCTGCCGTTGGCCACGTCGGCGACCGTCACCAGTTCGAGGATCTCCCGCTCGCTGGCCCGCAGCGCGATCCAGACCTCCTGCAACGCGCGGGCCGCGCCGTGGTAGCCGAGCTGCTCGGGGCGCTGCCCCCGCACGTGGGCGAGAGGGCCGTCGATGATCCGGATGACCTCGGCGAGGGAGATCTCCTCGCCGGGGCGGGCCAGCCAGTAGCCGCCCTCCGGCCCCCGCTGCGCCTGCACGATGCCGCCGCGGCGCAGCTGGAGCAGGATGCTCTCCAGGAACTTGGGCGGGATCTCCTGGGCCCGGGCGATCTGGTCGGCGGTGACGGGCCGGCCCCGTCCGGGCCCGCTGGCCGTCGCCGCCAGCTCGGCCACCGCGCGGAGGGCGTAGTCGACCCGGGCGGATAGACGCATGCCGGACAGGTTATCGGGCTGGTCGGCCGCCCGGCCCGCCGGCCCCGGGGCCGGTCAGGCCGTCACTCGCCGACGCGGCGCAGCAGGCCCTCCTGCACGGCGCTGGCGATCTGCCGGCCGTCGACGGTGAACATGCGGCCGGTGGCCAGGCCACGGGCGTCGGACGCCGACGGGCTCCAGCAGTCGTAGAGGAACCACTCGTCGGCGCGGAACGGCCGGTGGAACCACAGCGCGTGGTCGAGGCTCGCGCCGACCACGCCGCCGGGCCCCCACACCTCGCCGTGCACCGAGAGCACCGAGTCGAGGAGGGTCAGGTCCGAGGCGTACGTGAGCGCGCAGGCGTGCAACAGCGGGTCGTCCGGCAGCTTGCCGTCGATGCGCATCCAGACCCGCTGGTGGGGGTTGGCGGGCCGGTCGCCGGGGCGGACCCAGCCGGGCTCGCCGACGTAGCGGACGTCGATGGGGCGGGGGATCTGGGCCCAGATGCCGAGCCGCTCGGGATAGCGGGACAGGCGGTCGGTCATCGTGGGCACCTCGTCCGGCCCGGGCACGTCGGGCGGGGCCGGCGCCTGGTGGTCCAGCCCCTCCTCGGCCCGGTGGAACGACGCCGACATGAAGAAGATCGGCTTGTCGTGCTGGAGCGCGACCGAGCGGCGTACCGAGAAGGAGCGGCCGTCGCGGACGTCCTCCACCTGGTACTCGATCGGCTCGGTCGGGTCGCCGGGGCGGACGAAGTAGCCGTGCAGCGAGTGCACGAGCCGCTCCGGGTCGACCGTGCGTCCCGCGGCCACGAGGGCCTGGCCGGCGACCTGGCCGCCGTACACCCGCTGCGGCCCGACCGGCGGGCTCATGCCCCGGAAGGTCATGTCGCCGGTCTGCTCTAGGTCGAGGACCTCGAGCAGTTGGTCGACCGCGGCCTGGCCGACCGCGACCTGTGGGCCGGTCACTGCAGCGCCCGCGCGGACGCCGCGTCGACCAGCGAGCCGAGCTGGTGGACGCGCAGGGTGTTCGTGGAGCCGGGGGTGCCGGGCGGGCTGCCCGCCACGATCACCACGTAGTCGCCGGGGTTTGCCCGGTTGAGGCCGAGCAGCGCCTGGTCGACCTGGCGGAACATGTCGTCGGTGTGCTCGACGAACGGCATGAGGAACGTCTCGACGCCCCAGGAGAGGGCGAGCTGGTTGCGCACCTCGGGCACGGGCGTGAACGCCAGCAGCGGCAGGTCGCAGTGCAGGCGGCTGAGCCGCCGCACGGTGTCGCCGGTCTGGGAGAAGGCGACCAGCGCCTTCGCGCCGATCGCGCGGGCGATCGAGGAGGCGGCGATGGTGAGCGCGCCGCCGTGCGTACGCGGGTCGTGCTGGAGCCGGGGCACGGCGATGGAGCCGGACTCGGTCGTCGTCACGATCTTGGCCATGGTGCTGACCGTGAGCACCGGGTACTTGCCGACGCTCGTCTCGCCGGAGAGCATCACCGCGTCCGCGCCGTCGAGGACGGCGTTCGCCACGTCCGAGGCCTCCGCCCGGGTGGGGCGCGAGTTCTCGATCATCGAGTCGAGCATCTGGGTGGCCACAATGACCGGCTTGGCGTTCTCCCGGCAGAGCTGCACGGCGCGCTTCTGCACCAGCGGCACCTGGTCGAGCGGGAGTTCGACGCCGAGGTCGCCGCGGGCGACCATGACGCCGTCGAAGGCCAGCACGATGGCCTCCAGGTGGTCCACCGCCTCCGGCTTCTCGACCTTGGCGAGCACCGGCCGCTGCACCCCGACCTCGTTCATGACGGCGTGCACGAGCTTGATGTCGTCGGCCGAGCGGACGAACGACAGGGCGATCATGTCGACGCCCAGACCCAGGGCGAAGCGCAGGTCCTCGGCGTCCTTCTCGGAGAGGGCGGGGACGCTGACCGCCACGTTCGGCAGGGAGACGCCCTTGTTGTTGGAGACCGGGCCGCCCTCGGTGACGAGGACCCGGATGTCGTTGCCCTGCACGTCGGTGACCTCGACGGCGACCCGGCCGTCGTCGATCAGCAGCCGGTCGCCGGGCTTCACCTCCTGCGGGAGCTTGCGGTAGGTGCAGGAGACGCGGTCCTTGGTGCCGAGGACGTCGTCACCGGTGATCACGACGGAGTCGCCGGTGCGCCACTCGTAGGGGCCGTCCGCGAACTTGCCCAGGCGGATCTTGGGGCCCTGGAGGTCGGCGAGGACCGCCACGGGCCGGCCCGCCGCCTCGGCCGCCTCCCGGACCAGCCGGTAGACCGCCTCGTGGTCGGCGTGGCTGCCGTGACTGAAGTTGAGCCTCGCCACGTTCATCCCGGCCTCGACGAGGCCCCGGATGCGCTCCGGAGACGAGGTGGCGGGACCGAGTGTGCAGACGATCTTCGCGCGGCGTGTCACGCCCATCAGGCTAGTCTCTCCTCCGGGTCGGGCTGTCCGCCGACCCCTTGCGGGCTGCGGATCAATTGTCCACCGTCGTGCGGCGCCCGCATGAGGGGGCGGGCGCAACCGCACCGGGGGGGCGGTGGTGGCTGGCGGGCAACGGCGACCGCGCGCCGGGAATCGTACGCCTCCCGTCCGCGCCGGCCGGCGCGGTCCTCCCGCAGCCCGGAGGCCGGAACGGCGCCGGCCGGCGGCGCCCGCGCGGGGCGGGCGCGTCCGGGACGGCGGTCCGGCCGGTGGAGGTCGTGGCCGTGCCCCTCGGGTCCGGGCGGCGCGAGCCGGCACGGGCCGCGGGCGCCCGCACGGGCTGCGCGAGCCTGGACCGGTTGCGCGAGCCGGCCTACGCCGCGCGAGCCGGCACGGCAGGGTTCGCCCCGCACGCCCGCCGGCGGCTCAGCTCTGCGCCTTGGCCAGCGGAAACTCCAGCGAGCCGGCGGGGCACAGGAACGTCATGACGTCCACCCGGTAGAGCCCGGCCTGCACCGCCGGGTCGGCCTCCATCACGCTGCGCACGTCCTCGACCGAGCCGGTGCGGGCCAACCCGAAGCCGATCGGCGGTGCCGGGTTGCGGGCCGGGCCGTCCACCGAACCGGCGACCAGGACGATGCCGCGGCGCTGCAACGCCTGCATGTGCTCGGCGTGCTCGGCCTGGAGCCGCTGGATCGTCTCGGCGGGCAGCGCCCGCCCGGCCGCACCGGGATACAGCACGATGCACTCGTACGTGTCGAGCGCGAAGTCCACCTGCGGCGCTCCCGCCATTGGCTGCCTCCTCCCGCCGTGGCGCCGCCGTCGCCGACCTGGGCGGGGTCGACGCCGCGGGCACGGGCCCAGCGTCGCACGGGCCGTGGCGGCGTATCCGACGCTCGGCCAATCCGGCGGGCCGTCCCGTTCCGACCCGGATCGGCGTCGCCCGCCCCGGCTGTCACCGTCTGGGCGGTAGCACTGGCGGTGGACGGCAGGCCGTGGGCCGGCGCGGCGCGGGCCGGCGCGCGGGTGGGCCGGCGCGCGGGTGGGCCGGCGTAATGGGGTGGGCCAGCGCGGCGCGGGCCGGCGCGCGGGTGGGCCGGCGTGGTGACCGGCCCACCCCGCCGGCTCACAGGGCGAGGCAGTTGGGCTGGACCGGGGCGCCGGCCAGCGCGGCGCGGATCACCGTGTACGTCGTGCCGTCGAGCACCAGGCCGAGGTGGCCCACGACGCGCAGCGGGCAGTACGCCTGGATCAGCACGTTCGTCGCCCCGTCGGCGAGCGTCGCGTTGTCCACCGGCCGGACGAGTTCGTCCTGGAGGGTGCGTACGGCCGTGTAGCGCACGGCGCCCGGAGTGTCGTCGCCGGCGTTCAGGTCGGCCAGGAACGCCGATCCGATCGACATCTGCTGGCAGGCGACGACGCCCGCGCAGCTGCCGAGGCCGAGGAACTTCAGGATGTTGGCCACGTACGTGCCGTACTGCGGGGTGCCGAGGCTGACGTAGCGGCCGACGGCGGCCGTCCCGCCCAGCCGCTTGAGGTAGTAGCGGGAGACGAGACCCCCCTCGGAGTGGCCGACCACGTCGACGGTGGCCGCTCCGGTCGCGGCCCGGACCTGGTCGACGTAGCCGGCGAACGAGCGGGCGGAGGCGGTGATGTCACCGAGGCCCAGCCCGGGCAGCTGGTAGATGAAGACGCGGTAGCCGTCGGCGCGCAGCCGGGCGGCGAGCGGTTCGTACGCGACGGCGACGCCGCTGAGCCCGCCGACGACGATGACCGGTCGCCCCGCGGTGGCGGCGACCGGTGCGCTGTGGACGGTGGCGGCGGTCGTGCCGGCGGGGGCGCTCGCCGGCGATGCGGCGGTGCCCTGGGCGGCGGGCGTTTCCGCGCTGGCGCGTGCCGGCGGGGCGGGCGTTTCCGCGCTGGCGCGTTCCGGCGCGGCGCCGGCGGTGGCGGGTGCGAGGAGGACGGCGGCGGTCGTGAGCGCGAGGGTGAGCGCGGTCTTTCGGAGCAGCACGGCTGCACCTCCGGTGGGAGGCACCCGGCGAACCGGGAGAACGGATGGGGGGTGTCCGATCGACCGTGAGACGATGATGCGCGCAACAATTCGGAAACGTCAATGACAAGTTACGCGACGGTAACCTGATGTTCCGGCCGGCGCGCGATCCGGCAAATCGGATGGGTCGGCGGCACGGCCGATCGGGCCGTCAGCCCGTCCGACAGGCCCCGACGGTGGCAGGCCGCAGTCGGCGGCGCCGGCCCGATGGGCGGGCGCTCAGCCCGGGTCGGAGGCGCGCTCAGCCCGGGTCGGGGGCGCGCTCAGCCTGGGTCGGGGGCGCGGTCAGCCTGGGTCGGGGGCGCGGTCAGCCCGGGGCGCCTGGTCAGCCGGGGTCGGGCACGACGCCCCGGCGCGCGGTCAGCCCGGGCCGACACGCGGTCAGCCCGGGTCGGCAGGCCGGCGGGCCGGTGCGGCGGTCAGCCGATCGCGGGCGGGTAGCGCAACCCGTCGAGGGCGATGGCCAGGACCCGGTCCCGCTGACCCTCCTCGGGGAACTGGAACGCCACGATGCCGCTGATGAGGCGAAGCACGTCGTCGAAGCTCGCGTCCGAGCGGACGGCCGCGGCCTCCTGGGCGCGTCGCAGCATCGGCGCGCCCGCGGCGTAGATCTCGCTCCGGCAGCGGCGGAACACCTCGGAGTCGTGCGCCAGCTCCTCGGCGAGCGCCCGCTTCGTCGCGGCGTACGCCACGAAGCGGTTCAGCCAGGCGACCAGCGACTCCCACGGCGGCAGGTGCGCGAGGTCGCCGGCGGAGCGGCTGAGGGCCTGGACCTCGTCGACGTAGACCGCCTCGAACAGCTCCCGCCGGCTCGGGAAGTTCCGGTAGAGGGTGCCGATGCCCACCCCGGCGCGCCGGGCGATCTCCTCCAGCGAGGTGCTCACGCCGTTCTCCGCGAATGCCTCCCGGGCGGCGGCGACCAGCGCGTCGTAGTTCCGCTGCGCGTCGGCCCGCCGGGGACGCCTCGCGAGGTATTCCCCCAGCTGGTCCCCGCTGGCCATGACGGACGTCACCTCTCCTCGCTTGCAACCGGAGGCAGCCCTCCGCTAGCTTAGTGGAGGCACCCCTCCGGAACTGACCGGAGCCGCGCCTCCGGATAGCGTACTCCGGACCTTCCGACCGGTCCCACCGCGACCGGAAACACCAGACCTTCGGACCAGGAGCCCCGTCATGCCCGCAGTCCGGCTCGACACCGGCGGCTCCCACCGCCGCGGGACCGCCGCCCCGCCCGCGCGGGTCGCCGCCCGGTCCCCGCGAGCGGCCGCCGCGGTCCCCGCACCTCCCGGCGACTGACGTCGCCCACCCAGACATCCGCTCCACACGTCAATGGGAGTTCCCTTCCGATGACCCAGCCCATCCGACGCGGCTCGCGTCGGCTCACCTTCCTCGTCCTCGCGGCGGGCGCCGGCTTCTTCGCGATGCTCCAGTCGCTGATCACCCCGGTCCTGCCCACCATCCAGCACGACCTGCACACCTCGCAGAACACCGTGACCTGGGTCCTGACCGCCTACCTGCTCTCCGCGTCGATCTTCACGCCGATCCTCGGCCGGGTCGGCGACATGGTCGGCAAGGAGCGGATGCTGGTGGTCTCCCTCGTCGCGCTGGCGCTGGGCTGCCTGCTGGCGGCCGTCGCACCGAGCATCGGCGTACTCATCCTCGCCCGGGTCGTCCAGGGGATCGGCGGCGCCGTCTTCCCGCTGTCGTTCGGGATCATCCGCGACGAGTTCCCCGCCGCGCGGGTCAGCTCGGCCGTCGCCACCATCTCGGCGATCATCGCGGCCGGCGGCGGCCTCGGCGTCGTCCTGGCCGGTCCGATCGTGGCCGCCCTCGGCTACCGCTGGCTGTTCTGGATCCCGATGGCCGTCGTCGGCCTCACCGCGCTCGCCGCGCACCGGTTCGTGCCCGAGTCGCCGGTCCGTACGCCCGGACGGATCAACTGGGCCGCCACCGTGCTGCTCTCCGGCTGGCTCGTGGCGCTGCTGCTGCCCATCAGCAAGGGCGCGACCTGGGGCTGGACGTCCGGCCGGGTCCTCGGCCTGCTGGGGCTCGCCGTCGTGCTGCTCGTCGCCTGGCTGGTGGCCGAGGTGCGCTCCGCGAACCCGCTGATCGACATGCGGATGATGCGCCTGCCCGGGGTCTGGACGACCAACCTGGTCGCCCTGCTCTACGGCGGTTCGATGTTCGCGATCTACGCCTTCCTGCCGCAGTTCGTACAGACCCCGACCAGCGCCGGCTACGGCTTCGGGGCGAGCGTCACCCAGGCCGGGCTGCTCATGCTCCCGATGCTCGTCGGCATGTTCGTGGCCGGCCTCGCGGCCGGCCGGCTGGAGGCCCGGTTCAGCGCCAAGGCGCAGCTCGCCACCGGGGCGGCGTTCAACGTCCTCGCCGCGGCCATGCTCACCGTCGCGCACGACACGCGCTGGCAGGTAGGCGTGGCCGGCGCCCTCGTGGGCGTCGGCATCGGGCTCGCGTTCGCCTCGATGGCCAACCTCATCGTGGCCACCGTGCCGCCGGGCCAGACCGGCGTGGCGACCGGCATGAACGCCAACATCCGCACGATCGGCGGCGCGATCGGCGCCGCGGTGGTCAGCAGCGTCGTCACCGCCCACCCGCAGGCCGGCGGCATTCCCCGCGAGGCCGGCTTCACGACCGGCTTCCTGCTGCTGACCGGCATCGCCGTGGCCGCCGCGCTGGCCGCCCTGCTCGTGCCCTCCGGGCGCCGGGCGGCGGGCCGTCGCGGGCGTGCGCGGGCGACCGGGGCGGAGCTCGCCACCGAGCTGGCGCCCGCGGCCCGCTGAGGCCGGCGCGGCCGCGGGGCGGGGAGCGTTCCCCACCCCGCGGTCGCGCGGCCGACCCGGACCCCCGGACCGGCCCCCGCCCGCCGCCGCGACGATCGCGGCGGGCGGGGGCGGCCGGCATGCCGTCTCCACCGGCCGGGCGGGGCCGGACGGCAGTGCCGTCCGCGCCGGCCGGGCGGGCCTCCCGGGACGACGCCCCGCGGCACTCCGCCCCGCCGACGCGGCACAACCTCCATCGGTTCCATTGATGTACATATTTCGATAGCATTACCGCCTGGTAACAAACCAGCCTGGCCTCGCGCGCGGTCACGGATCCCACCACCCCTGCCCTGTGGAGGTCCGTCATGCCCCACCGCCCGCTGGCCCGCGCCCTCACGGCGCTGGCCGCCCTGCTCGCCACCACGATCGGGGCGGCGCTCGCCGTTCCCGGCGCCGCCCAGGCCGCCACTGTCAACTACGTCGCCCTCGGCGACTCCTACTCCTCCGGCGTGGGCGCCGGCCCGTACGACTGGTCCACCTGCCTGCGCAGCCAGAAGTCGTACGCCCCGCTGTGGGCCGCCGCGCACGGCGTGACCAGCTTCGCGTTCCCCGCCTGCGGCGGCGCGGTCACCGCCGACGTCATCAACAGCCAGGTCAACGCGCTCAGCGCCAGCATCACCATGGTCACGATCACGATCGGCGGCAACGACGCCGGTTTCGCCGACGTGATCACCAGCTGCCGGTTCGGGAGCACCTCGACCTGCACCGAGGCCGTCAACGAGTCACGGGCGTTCGCGACCAGCACGCTGCCCGGCCGGTTGGACGCCACGTACGCGGCCATCCGGAACCGGGCCCCCAACGCCCGTCTCATCGTGCTCGGCTACCCGCGCCTGTTCGAGCTGAACTCCTGCGGATGGCTCGCGATGAGCGTCTACAAGCGGACGATCCTCAACGACGCCGCCGACCTGCTCGCCACGGTCATCGCCGGGCGGGCCGCCGCGGCCGGCGCCACGTTCGTCGACACCCGGCCGTACTTCGCCGGGCACGGCGTCTGCGGCAGCGACCCGTGGATCAACGACATCAGCGGCATCGTCGAGGCGTACCACCCGGACGCCGACGGCTACCGCTACGGCTACCTGCCCGCGTTGACGGCCGTCACCGGCTGACGCCGACGGAGCCGGCGGTCCGGGCGGACCGCCGGCCGCCGTCGCGCACGGCGGCCACCGGCACGGCGCCGGTCGCCACCGGCGCGTCGGCGGCGCGGGGTGCCGGAGCGACCGGACGGGCCGGCCGCGCCGGGGCGACCGGCCGCGCGGGGCGGGCCGCGGGACGCACGGCCCGGACCGCGGTCGACGCCGCCCGGCGCACCGGACGCCGCACCACCGGGACCGCCAGCGCGCCGGCCAGCCGGTGGCGCAGCACGCGACCCCGGAGGCCGTCCAGGGCGACGGCCGCCACGACGGTGGCGACGGCCGCCGTCGCGCCGGCCAGCACGAGGGTCTGCCGGGGGCCGGCGTGCTCGGAGAGCCAGCCGAGCAGGGGGGCGCCGACCGCCGCCGAGATCGACCCGGTGACCGCCAGCGCGGCCAGCACCCGGCCCCGCATGAGGTAGTCGGTGTCGAGCTGGGCGCGCGTACCGACGGTCGTGTCGACGACCACCGCGGCGGCGGCGATCGGCAGGATCACCGCGGCGAAGCTCAGGGTGCCCGGCGCCAGGCCGGCCACGATCTGCAACGCGCTGGCCAGCAGCCCGGCCCCGACCAGGACGCCGTAGCCCAGGTCGCGCCGGCGGGCCGCCACGAGCGCGCCGAGCACGGTGCCGACGGCGAAGACGGTGGACAGGAAGCCGTAGCCGCCGGCGCCCCCGCCGAGCGGTCCGTCGCTCATCGCCGCCATGGTGACCTGGTAGTTGCGGCCGAGGCTGCCGAGGACGAACGACAGCGCCAGCGCCACGAGCACGACCGGCTGGCGCAGCAGGTAGCGGAAGCCGGCCCGGACACCGCCGTCGGAGCGTCCCGCGCCCGCCGCCGGCTCGCCGGCGTACCGCTCGCGCTCGCGGACGAGCAGCAGCGCGGCCACCACCGCGACGAAGCTCACGGCGTTGCTGGCGAACAGCAGCGCCGGGCCGACGGCGGCGACCACGACGGCACCCACGCTCATGCCGAGGATCCGGCCGGCGGAGTTGGTGAGCGAGCCGAGCGCCAGCGCGTTGCCGAGGCTCTCCCGGTCCACCAGCGTGGAGGCCCAGCGCCCCATCACCGGCCCCTCGATCGCCGAGACCGCGCCGGCGACCAGGGAGATCGCGTAGACGGCCGGCAGGCCACCGGCACCGGTGAGGGCCACCAGCGCGAGGCCGGCCGCCAACGCCGCGTGCGCCGCCTGCGCGGCGATCAGCAGCGGGCGGCCGGGCAGCCGGTCGGCCAGCGCGCCGCCCCAGACGCTGAGCAGCAGCGTGGGGAGGGCCTGGAGGAGCACGGCGAACCCCATCGACGTCGCCGAGCCGGTCCGCGCCAGGACGTACCAGTTGACGCCGAGGACCTGCATCCACGTGCCGATCACGGACACGAAGCCGGCGATCGCCCAGATCCGGTAGTTCCGGTGGCGCAACGCGGCGAACGTGGCACCGAAGGCCACGACAACCTCCCCGACCCGACGGTCATGACGACAGGGCCGGATCGCACGGCGGTTCGGCCGTCGCCAAGTGTGGCGACGGTTAGCCCGATTTGCCGGTCTTCGTGAGCGGGTTCACGCCGTCCCGGCCTCGTGCCAGGCCGGGGCGGCGGTGGCCGCGGGTCGGCGCGCCGCGAGCGGCCACCCGCGCCCGGACGCGGGTGGCCGGGTGCGGCCGTCCGTGGGTCAGCGCGCCGCGAGCGGCTGGGCGCCCGGGTCGACCGGCGCGGGCAGCGTCCCGCCGCCCCCGAGGTACGCGTGGATGGCGGCGGCCGCCGCCCGGCCCTCGGCGATCGCCCACACGATCAGGGAGGCGCCCCGGTGCATGTCGCCGGCCACGAACACCCCGTCGGTCTCGGTCTGCCAGTCCGGCCGGGCGTCCACCGCGCCGCGGGCGTTGCGCCGCACCCCGAGCTGGTCCAGCAGCGGCTGCTCCTCGGTGCCCTCGAAGCCGATGGCGAGCAGCACCAGGTCCGCCGGCAGCTCCCGCTCGGTGCCGGGCAGCGCCGTGACGATCCGCCGCCCGTCCCGCTTCTCCACGGTCACCTCGGCGATGCGGACGGCCCGCACGTTGCCGGCGCCGTCGTCGACGAACTCCTGCACGGCGACCGCGAAGACCCGCTCGCCGCCCTCCTCGTGCGCCGGGTAGCTGCGCAGGATCCACGGCCACGTCGGCCACGGGTCGCGGGCCTCGTCCCGGGCCAGCGGCGGCTGCGGGTAGAGGTCCAGCTGGTGTACGCCGGCGGCGCCCTGCCGGTGGGCCACCCCGAGGCAGTCCGCGGCGGTGTCACCGCCACCGATGATCACGACGTGCCTGCCGGCCGCGTCGATCGGCGTCCCGTCGGGGAGCACGGCCGGCGCCGGACGGCCGCCTCCGGCCGCCGCGACGGCCCGGTTCGCGGCCACCAGGTGCTCCATGGCCTGGTGCACCCCGCGCAGCCGCCGTCCCGGGGTCTGTGGGGTGTCCCGGCCGGCCAGGGCCCCGCAGGCCAGCAGCACCGCGTCGTGCCGGGCGCGCAGCTGCTCGGCGGTGACGTCGACGCCGACGTTCACCCCGGTGCGGAACTCGACGCCCTCGGCGGCGAGCTGGGCCAGCCGGCGGTCGATGTGGTGCTTCTCCAGCTTGAAGTCGGGGATGCCGTAGCGGAGCAGGCCGCCCGGCGCGTCGTCCCGCTCGTAGACGGTGACGGCGTGCCCCGCGCGGGCGAGCTGCTGCGCGGCGGCCAGGCCCGCGGGCCCGGAGCCCACGACGGCCACCGACCGGCCGGTCGGTGGCGGCACCGCGCGGGGCCGGAGTCCGCCCCGGGCCACGGCCGCGTCGGCGATCTCCACCTCGACCTGCTTGATCGTGACCGGGTCGCCCCCGCCGATGCCGAGCACGCACGCGGCCTCGCACGGCGCCGGGCAGAGCCGGCCGGTGAACTCCGGGAAGTTGTTGGTGGCGTGCAGCGACGCCACGGCGGCGTCCCAGTTGCCGGTGCGGACCAGGTCGTTCCAGTCCGGGATCCGGTTGCCGAGCGGGCAACCGTCGTGGCAGAACGGGATGCCGCAGTCCATGCACCGGGTGGCCTGCTCGCGGATCAGCTCCTCGCCGGCCGGCGGGTAGACCTCCCGCCAGTCGGTGATCCGCACCGGCACCGGCCGCCGGGCCGGCAGCCGCCGCGGGTGACGCAGGAAACCGTTCGGGTCAGGCACGGGCCACCTCCTGGCTGGCCGCCCGCGGGGCGGGCGGCACCGGCACGGACGGGTCGGGCGACGCCGGGGCCGACGCCGGCGGTGCCGCCAGCGCCGCCATCACGGCCTCGTCGACGTCGCGGCCGGCGGCTTCGGCGGCGCGCATGATCTCCAGCACCCGGCGGTAGTCCCGGGGCACCACGGCGGTGAACTCCTCGACCGCCTCCGGCCAGCGCTTGAGCAGCTGGGCGGCGACCGCCGAGTCGGTCTCGGCGAAGTGCCGCTGCACCAGCTCGTGCAGCACGGCCTGCTCCTCCTCGCGCAGCGGCGCGAGGTCGACCAGTTCGGTGTTGACGCGGGCCCGGTCGAGCCGGTGGACGAACGCCGTGCCACCGGACATCCCGGCGGCGAAGTTGCGCCCGGTCGGCCCGAGCACGACGACCGTCCCTCCGGTCATGTACTCGCAGCCGTGGTCGCCGACGCCCTCGACGACGGCCACGGCGCCGGAGTTGCGCACCGCGAACCGCTCGCCCACCCGGCCGCGCAGGAACAGCTCGCCGGCGGTGGCGCCGTACAGGATGGTGTTGCCGGCGATGATCTGGTCCTCGGCCCGCTGCCCGGGCACGGCGTCCGGGTCCACGAACGGCGCGGCCGGGTCGGGCCGGACGATGATCCGCCCGCCGGAGAGCCCCTTGCCGACGTAGTCGTTGGCGTCGCCGTGCAGGCGCAGGGTCACCCCGCGCGGCAGGAACGCGCCGAACGACTGCCCGGCCGTGCCGTGCAGCACGACCTCCACCGTGTCGGGGGGCAGGCCGTCGCCGCCGTGGCGGCGCACCACCTCGCCGCCCAGCATCGCACCGACGCTGCGGTGGTCGTTGCGGACGGCGAGTTCGATCCGGACCGGTGTCCCGCCCCGCAGCGCCGGCTCGGCGCGCGCGATCAGCTCGTTGTCCAGCGCCCGTTCCAGGCCGTGGTCCTGGGCCCGTACGCCGCGGCGCGCGGCGTCCGGCGCCAGCTCGGGCAGGTGCAGCACGGGCGTGAGGTCGAGACCCTGCGCCTTCCAGTGCGTCACCGCGGGGGCGACGTCGAGCAGCTCGGCGTGCCCGATCGCCTCCTCGATCGACCGGAAGCCCAGCTGGGCGAGATAGCCGCGGACCTCCTCGGCGAGGAAGAGGAAGAAGTTCTCCACGAACTCCGGGGTGCCGGTGAACCGCTCCCGCAGCACCGGGTTCTGGGTGGCGATGCCGACGGGACAGGTGTCCAGGTGACAGACGCGCATCATCACGCAGCCGGCGACGATGAGCGGCGCCGTGGCGAAGCCGAACTCCTCGGCGCCGAGCAGCGCCGCGACGAGCACGTCCCGCCCGGTCTTGAGCTGGCCGTCGACCTGCACGGTGACCCGGTCGCGGAGGTTGTTCAGCAGCAGCGTCTGCTGGGCCTCCGCGAGCCCCAGCTCCCAGGGCGTACCGGCGTGCTTGAGCGAGTTCAGCGGGGAGGCGCCGGTGCCGCCGTCGTGGCCGGAGATCAGGATGACGTCCGCCTTGAGCTTCGCCACGCCCGCCGCCACGGTGCCGACACCGACCTCGCTGACGAGCTTGACGTGCACCCGCGCGGCCGGGTTGACGCACTTCAGGTCGTGCACGAGCTGGGCGAGGTCCTCGATCGAGTAGATGTCGTGGTGCGGCGGCGGCGAGATCAGGCCCACGCCCGGGGTCGCGTGCCGGGTCCGGGCGATCCACGGCCACACCTTGTTGCCCGGCAGCTGGCCGCCCTCGCCGGGCTTCGCGCCCTGGGCCATCTTGATCTGGAGGTCGTCGGCGTTGACCAGGTACTCGGTGGTGACGCCGAACCGCCCGCTGGCGATCTGCTTCACCGCCGAGCGGCGGGCCGGGTCGTGCAGCCGCGCGACGTCCTCGCCGCCCTCGCCGGTGTTGGACTTGCCGCCGAGCCGGTTCATGGCGATCGCGAGGGTCTCGTGCGCCTCGGCCGAGATCGACCCGTACGACATGGCGCCGGTGGCGAACCTCTTGACGATCTCGGTGGCCGGCTCGACCTCCTCGATCGGCACCGGCGGGCGTACGCCGGTGCGCAGCGTGAACAGCCCGCGCAGCGAGCCCGCCCGCGCGGCCAGCTCGTCGACGGTGCGGGTGTAGCGCTTGAAGATCTCGTACTGCCGGCTGCGGGTGGCGTGCTGGAGCAGGAAGACCGTCTCCGGGTTGAACAGGTGCAGCTCGCCCTCGCGGCGCCACTGGTACTCGCCGCCGACCTCCAGCCGGTCGGTGCCGGGCGTGCCGGCCGGGGGCCACGCCCGGGCGTGCCGGGCCGCGACCTCGGCGTGGATGCCGGCCAGGCCGACCCCGCCGATCCGGCTGGGTGTGCCGCGGAAGTACCGCTCGACCAGGCGGGCGTCCAGGCCGACGGCCTCGAAGACCTGCGCGCCGCAGTACGACGAGACGGTCGAGATGCCCATCTTGGACATGATCTTCAGGACGCCCTTGCCGAGCGCCTTCACGTAGTTGCGCACGGCGGTGGCCGGCTCGACCCCGGTCAGCGCGCCCGTGGAGATCATGTCCTCCACCGACTCGAAGGCCAGGTACGGGTTGACGGCGGCCGCGCCGTAGCCGATGAGCACGGCCGCGTGGTGCACCTCGCGGCAGTCGCCCGACTCGACGACGAGCGCCACCTGGGTGCGGGTCTGCTCACGGACGAGGTGCTGGTGCACCGCCGCGGTGAGCAGCAGCGACGGGATCGGGGCGAGGTCGGCGTTGGAGTCGCGGTCGGAGAGCACGAGGATGCGTACGCCGTCCTCGATGGCCTCCGACACGTGCCGGCAGATCTCGGTGAGCCGGGCCTTGATCCCGGCGGCGCCCTCGCGCACCCGGTAGAGACCGGACACCCGCACCGCCTTGAAGCCGGGCAGGTCGCCGTCCTCGTCGATCGAGAGGATCTTGGCGAGCTCGTCGTTGTCGATCACCGGGTACGGCAGCACGATCTGGCGGCAGCTCGCCGGGCCCGGGTCGAGCAGGTTGCCCTCCGGCCCGATGGTGGAGCTGAGGCTCGTCACCAGCTCCTCGCGGATCGCGTCCAGCGGCGGGTTGGTGACCTGGGCGAAGAGCTGGTGGAAGTAGTCGTACAGCAGCCGCGGCCGGGTGGACAGCGGCGCGATCGGCGTGTCGGTGCCCATCGAGCCGATCGGCTCGGCACCGGTGCGCGCCATCGGGGCCAGCAGGATCTTCAGCTCCTCCTCGGTGTAGCCGAAGGTCTGCTGGCGGCGGCGCACCGAGTCGTGGGTGTAGACGATGTGCTCGCGGGGCGGCAGGTCGGTGAGCTCGATCAGGCCGGCGTGCAGCCACTCGCCGTACGGCTCGGCGGCGGCCAGCTCGGCCTTGATCTCGTCGTCGTGCACGATCCGGCCGGCGGTCGTGTCGACGAGGAACATCCGGCCCGGCTGGAGCCGGCCCTTGGCGACCACGCGGGCCGGGTCGAGGTCGAGCACGCCCGCCTCGCTGCCGAGCACCACCAGCCCGTCGTCCGTACGCCACCAGCGCCCGGGGCGCAGCCCGTTGCGGTCCAGCACGGCGCCGACGATCTCCCCGTCGGTGAAGGCGACGGAGGCCGGCCCGTCCCACGGCTCCATGAGGCTCGCGTGGAAGCGGTAGAAGTCCCGCTTGTCCGGGCGCATGCCCGGGTCGTTCTCCCACGCCTCGGGGATCATCATGAGCACCGCGTGCGGCAGGCTCCGGCCGGCCAGGTGCAGGAGTTCCAGGACCTCGTCGAAGTTGGCCGAGTCCGAGGCGCCCGGCGTGCAGATCGGGAAGATCCGCCGGATGTTGCCGGGCACGTTCGGGCTGCGCAGCAGGGCCTCCCGGGCTTGCATCCAGTTCCGGTTGCCGCGGATGGTGTTGATCTCGCCGTTGTGGGCGATGAACCGGTAGGGGTGGGCGAGCGGCCAGGACGGGAAGGTGTTGGTCGAGAAGCGGGAGTGCACGAGCGCGATGGCGCTGGCTACCCGCTCGTCGGTCAGCTCCGGGTAGAACGCGGGCAGCTGGTCGGGGGTGAGCATCCCCTTCCACACCATCGTGCGGGCCGACAGCGACGGGAAGTACGCGGGCGCGCCCCGCTCGGCGCTCTCCCGCTCGGCCTGCTTGCGCAGGCAGAACGCGACCCGGTCCAGGTCGATGCCCCGCAGCGGCGACCCCGCCGGGCCGGCCGGAGAGTCGGTCAGCCGGCGGGCGGCCAGGAAGAGCTGGCGGACGCGCGGCATCGCGGCGAGGGCCGTCTCGCCGAGCCCGCTCGGGTCCACGGGCACGTCCCGCCAGCCCAGCACCACGGCGCCCTCGACGAGGGCGTACTTCTCGACGACCCGGCGGGCCACGGCCTCGGCCGCGTCGTCGTCGGGGAGGAAGACGAGGCCGGTGGCGTACTCGCCGGCGGGCGGCAGCGGGAAGTCCACGACCGTGCGCAGGAACGCGTCCGGCACCTGGATCATGATGCCCGCGCCGTCGCCGGTGTTCGGCTCCGCGCCGCGGGCGCCCCGGTGGTCCAGCCGGCACAACGCGGCGAGACCGTTCGCGACGACCGTGTGCGAGCGGCGGCCGTGCAGGTCGGCGACGAAGGCCACGCCGCAGGCGTCGTGCTCGAAGGCGGGGTCGTAGAGCCCGGCCGAGGGCACTGCGGGGCCGAACGGCGGGACCGGCTGCGGCTGCTGCGGGTACGGAAAGGCCACCGGGCCTCCTGTCGTCACTCAGGTTGGATCATGGTCGGGACGACGTCGGCCCTTGTGGGTTTATTGAGTCTACGTTAGGGCGCGGGCACCGGGGCCAGTCCGGATTGATCACACCTTCCAGACTCTGGGACAGGTAGTCTCGCGCGGTGGATCCCGCGCACAAGGACCTCTTCCGCCGGCTCGAGCGCTTCTACGACGCGGTGCCCCGGGACGCCGCCCGCGTCGAGGAGTACGGCGATCTGGTGCTCTTCGTCCGCGACGGGGCCGGATTCCCGTTCTACGCCCGGCCCCGGATCGGGGCGTCGCAGCCGCCGTCGCTGGCCGACCTCGGCGCGGTCCGCGAGCGGCAGCGGGAGCTGGGCCTCCCGGAGGCCTTCGAGTGGGTGCACGAGACGACACCGGGACTCCTTCCGGTGGCCCGGTCGGCGGGGCTGGCCGTGCTGGAGGCGCCGCTGATGGTGCTCGACCCCGTGGCGCTGCCCGACCCCGCGTCCCTGAGCGACGTGCCGGTCCGGGTGCTCGACCCCGACGCACCCGACTTCGCCGCCGCGGTGGCCGCCCGCCGGGCGGTCGCGGCGGTCGCGTTCGCGGCCGCGGGCACCGGGCGGGGCGAGGCCGGTCCGGCGGAGCGGGACGCGGCCGTGCGGGCGCTGGAGGCCGCCGCGCTCGACGAGGAGCGGGTCCGGGTCGTCGACGGCCGGCGGATCTCGGCGCTGGCCGCCACGCCGGCCGAGGGAGCGCTGGCCAGCGGGATGGCGATGCGGGTCGACGACGTGGCCGAGATCGCCGGGGTGGGGACGCTGCCCGTCGCCCGCCGCCGGGGGCTGGGGGCGGCCGTCACCGCGACCCTGGCCCGCGAGCTGCTCGCCGCCGGCACCGACCTCGTGTTCCTGTCGGCGGGCAGCGAGGAGATCGCCCGGGTGTACCTGCGCGTCGGCTTCCGCCGGGTCGGCACGGCCTGCATCGCCGAACCCGCCCCCGTCATCCCCTGACCGCGGGCGCCATCCGCCGCCCACGCCGTCGGTCATGGTGCCGGGCCGGTGCCGTTCCGCGGCCTTCGTCCGCATGGCCCTGGGGCGACCCGCGGGCCCGGTCGCACCGGGGGCAGCCGGGCGCGGAGCGTCAGGACGGAGGGCGCCACTGGGCGGCGGAGGCCGCGGCCGTGTTGAGCAGCCGGGGCGTGAGCGTGCCCAGCGCCGCGTCGCGGGCCCGCAGCGCCAGCCGGCCCCGGGCCTGGAGCACCGCCGACATCCGGCGGGCCTGCCGCACCATCGTCGCCGCGCGGGGGCGGCGCACCCGGTCGTACGCGGTGACGGCGTCCGGCAGCCGTGACTCGCGCAGCAGCGCGGCGAGGGTGGCCGCGTCCTCGAACGCGAGGCAGGCGCCCTGCCCGAGGTGTGGCGGCATGGCGTGGGCCGCGTCGCCGAGGAGCACCACCCCGCCCGGCCCGGCCGGGTAGCCGTACGCGCGGGGCAGCGGCCGCAGCTCGCGGATCTCCTGCTGGACCAGGTCGGCGGGGTCGGTGGCGTCGAGCAGCTCGCCGATCGGGGCGGGCCAGCCCGCGTACCAGCGGCGGAGCAGGGCGAGCTGCGTCCGCGGCGGCTCGGGTCGGGCCGCCCCGGCCGCGGTGGCCACCCAGTAGATGCCGCCGCGCGCGGAGCCGCCCGCGGACCCGCGGTCGCCCAGCGAGGCGGAGACGAAGCGGTAGCCGGCGCCGAGGACCTCGCCGCCCACGGTCTGGCCGTCCGGCAGTTGCGGGGCCCGGTACCACGGGATGACGGCCCGCCACGCCGCCGAGCCGGAGCTGACCACGGTGGCCTCGGGCGCGAGCCGCCGGCGGATCCGGCTGTCGACGCCGTCCGCGGCGACCACGAGGTCGGCCTCGATGGTCTGCCGGCCGTCGCTCACCGCCGGCCGCTCCCCCGCCTCGGCGTGCACCGTCTCGACGGTCACCCCGGTACGCAGCTCGACCCGCTCGCCGAGCCCGGCGATCAGCGCGTCGTGCAGGTCCTCCCGGTGCACCACGACCGGCATCCGGTCGGCGGGCAGCGCACGGGGCTGCACGAGCCAGTGCCCGTCGGGACGGCGTACGCCGCCGTCGGGCAGCGGGGTCGCGATCGCCTCCAGCCCGGCGCCCAGCCCGAGCGCGCGCAGCGCGCGCACCCCGTTGGGCCACAGCACCACCGCGGTCGGCTCGGGACGCACCCGGTCGGCCCGCTCCAGCAGGGTCACCGCCCAGCCGGAACGGGCCAGCGCGCCGGCGACCGAGAGACCGGCGATGCCCGCGCCGACCACCACCGCGCTACGCATGGCGCCGGTCCCCCGTCAGCTCTCGCGGTCGGCCGTGCCGGTGCCGGTCGCACCCGCCCGGTCGTCCCGCGCCGGCTCGGTGTCGCCGCTCGCCGCGTCGGCGTCGGCGTCGGCCGCCGCGGCGGTCTCCGGGGCGTCGGCGGCCGGCTCGGCGGGGAGCACACCGGTCTCGCGGTACGCGCGGAACTGCTCCTCGTCGACGACCCGGTAGCCCTCCGGCACGGCGGGGCGGGCCCCGGCCTCGCGGGCGGACAGGTCGACCTGGGACACGTCGGACTCGGCCGGGGCGGCGGGGGCGGCGGGGGCCTCGGCGGCCAGCGGGACCACGTACTCGCGGGGGCCGCGCACGCGCAGGAAGTAGACGAGCGCGCCGAGGAAGACCAGCCCGGCCGTCCACACGTTGAGCCGTACGCCGAGGATCGTGTTCGCCTCGTCGGTGCGCATCAGCTCGATCCAGAACCGGCCCGCCGTGTAGCCCATGACGTAGAGCGCGAAGGCCCGGCCCCGGCCGAAGCGCAGCTTGCGGTCGAGCACGAAGACCAGCGCCGCGACGCCGATGTTCCACAGCGCCTCGTACGCGAACGTCGGGTGGTAGAGGCCCGGTTCGAGGATCGGCTGGCCGGTGTCGTCGCGCAGGGCGTGGCCCGGGTTGTCCGGGTCCATCCGGTGGATCTCCAGGCCCCACGGCAGGGTGGTCCGGCCGCCGAACAGCTCGTTGTTGAACCAGTTGCCCAGCCGGCCGATGGCCTGCGCGAGCGGCAGCCCCGGCGCCAGCGCGTCGGCCACCACCGTGAGCGGGATGCCGAGCTGCCGGGCGCCCAGCCACGCGCCGAGCGCGCCGCCGGCGACCGCGCCCCAGATGCCGAGACCGCCCTCCCAGATGGCGAACGCCTTCATCGGGTCGCCGCCGGTGCCGAAGTACTTCTCCGGTGAGGTGACCACGTGGTAGATCCGGGCGCCGATGATGCCGGCCGGCACCGCCCAGACGGCGAGGTCGAGGACCGCGCCGGGTGCGACCCCGCGCTGGCGCAGGCGGTACTCGGTCACCAGGCAGGCCACCACGATGCCGACGATGATGCAGATTGCGTACGCCCGGACCGGCAACGGCCCGAGCTGCCAGACGGCGGTGGTGGGACTGGGCAGGGCCGCCTGGGGGGACAGCGAGGCGAGAGTCACGGTTGCACACGCTACCGCCGACGGGCCGGTCGGCGGCACCCCGGCCCGGCGCGCGGGCCGGCGCGGTGACTTCTGGTTTGCACCGCCGTACGCTCTTTGTCCATGGGCGCGCTCACCTGGGCGGTGGCCGCGGTCGTCACCGACGACGCCGGCCGGGTGCTGCTCTGCCGGCAGGGCCGCGGCGAGCGCCGCTACGCGCTGCCCGGGGGCCGGCTGCGCCGGGCGGAGAGCCCGCTACCGGCCGCGCTGCGCGACATCCGCGCCGAGACCGGCTGGGAGGTCGAGGTCGTCGACCTGGTCGGCCTGTACCACCTGAGCGGTCCGGCGCCGGCGGCCGTGCCGCCGCCCGGGCGGGTCGGGCCGCTGCCCGATGTCCTGGTGCACGTCTTCCGGGCCCGGGCACACGGTTCTGCGCCGGCGGGGGCGCCGGTGGGCGGCTGCCGGCTCTCCTGGCACGACCCGGCCGCGCTGCCCGGCGCGCTCACGCCGACCACCCGGGCGGCCCTCGCCGACGCGCTGTCCGGCCGCTCGGGCGTGCTGCGCTCCGTGGCGCCAAGTCCTCGCCCGCCGGAACAACGCGCCGACCCGCCCACCCCCCACAGCGCCCCGAAACCCTGACCCGCACCACAGTTCTCCGCGATCTTGCACTTTCCGCCCCGACAAATACGGGCAGAAGCCGCGTCTCGGGGGCCAGAAGTGCAAGATCGCGGGGGTGGGGGCCGGGGCGCGGGGGCCCGGGCGGGTCTAGGCCCGGGCGCGGGGGTCTGAGGCCCGGGCGCGGGGGTCTGGGGCGGGGGTGGGGGTCAGGGGCGGGGGGTGCGGACGCCCTCGGCCAACTCCGCGCTCAGGGTGCGCAGGGCGGCCAGGCCGGCGGCCTCGTTCGGCGCGTCGAGCACGCAGCGGACGAGCGCGCTGCCCACGATCACGCCGTCGGCGTACCCGCCGACCGTGCCGGCCTGCGCGCCGGTGCCGACGCCGAGCCCGACGCCGACCGGCAGGTCGGTGACCGCACGGACCCGGGAGACCAGGACGGGGGCCGCGTCGGAGGTGCGCTCACGCGCCCCGGTGACGCCCATGATCGCGGTGGCGTAGACGAACCCCCGGCAGTGCTCGACGGTCATGGCCAGCCGCGCGTCGGTCGAGGACGGGGCGACCAGGAACGTCCGGTCCAGCCCGTACGCGTCCGAGGCGGCGAGCCACTCGTCGGCCTCCTCGGGGATGAGGTCGGGAGTGATGAGGCCGGTGCCCCCGGCGGCGTCCAGGTCACGCGCGAACGCGTCGACCCCGTACCGCTCGATCGGGTTCCAGTAGGTCATGGTGACCACCGGCGCGCCGGTGGCCGCGACCGCCTCGATGATGCGCAGCGTGTCGGCCGTGCGGACGCCGCCGGCCAGCGCGATGTCGCTGGCCTTCTGGATGACCGGCCCGTCCATGACCGGATCGGAGTACGGGATCTCCACCTCGATCACGTCGACCCCGGCCTCGACCATGGCGGTCATCGCCGCGATGCTGCCCTCGACCGTGGGGAAACCGGCCGGCATGCAGCCCACCAGCAGCGCCCGACCCTCCGCGCGCGCCTTGTCGAAGGCGACCCCGATCCGGCTCATCACTGCTCCCTGTCGAGGATCCCGAAGTACCGGCCGGCGGTGTGCACGTCCTTGTCACCCCGGCCGGAGAGGTTGACGACGATGGTGGGCTCCCGACCCAGCTCGGCGGCGAGCTTCGGGGCGATCGCGGCGGCCCCGGCGAGCGCGTGGGAGCTCTCGATGGCCGGGATGATGCCCTCGGTGCGGCACAGCAGTTCGAACGCGGCCATCGCCTCGTCGTCGGTGACCGGCAGGTACGTCGCCCGGCCGGTGTCGTGCAGCCAGGAGTGCTCCGGCCCGACGCCCGGATAGTCCAGGCCCGCGGAGATCGAGTGCGACTCGACCGTCTGCCCGTCGGCGTCCTGGAGCACGTACGTCCGGGTGCCGTGCAGCACGCCCACCGAGCCGCCGGTGATGCTCGCCGCGTGCCGGCCCGTCGCCACGCCGTCGCCGCCGGCCTCGAAGCCGTACAGCCGCACGTCCGGGTCGCCGACGAAGGCGTGGAAGATGCCCAGCGCGTTGGAGCCGCCGCCGACGCACGCGGCCACGGCGTCGGGCAGGGCGCCGGTCAGGTCGAGGCACTGCTGGCGGGCCTCGTCGCCGATGCCCCGGACGAAGTCGCGCACCATGGCCGGGAACGGGTGCGGCCCGGCGGCGGTGCCGATCAGGTAGTGGGTGTCGCCGACGTTGGCGACCCAGTCCCGCATCGCCTCGTTCATGGCGTCCTTGAGCGTGCGGGAGCCGGTGGTCACCGGGACGACGGTGGCGCCCAGCATCCGCATGCGGGCCACGTTCAGCGCCTGCCGCTGCGTGTCCACCTCGCCCATGTACACCACGCACTCGAGGTCGAACAGCGCGGCCGCGGTGGCCGCGGCCACCCCGTGCTGCCCGGCGCCGGTCTCCGCGATGACCCGGGTCTTGCCCATCCGCTTGGTGAGCAGCGCCTGACCGAGCACGTTGCGCACCTTGTGCGCGCCCGTGTGGTTCAGGTCCTCCCGCTTGAGCAGCACCCGCGCGCCGAGCTTCGCGGAGAGCCGCTGCGCCGGGTAGAGCATCGAGGGGGTGCCGGCGTAGTCGCGCAGCAGGGCCTCGAACTCGGCCCGGAACGACTCGTCGGCCATGGCGGTGCGGTGCGCCTCGGACAGCTCGTCGAGCGCGGCCACGAGCGCCTCGGGCACGAACCGCCCGCCGAAGCGGCCGAAGTGACCGGCGGCGTCGGGCTGGAGGCCGGTGGGGGCCGGCGCGTCGCTCATCGGGGAAGTCCTCTCGCTGCTGGCGGGCCGGCGCGGGGTCAGCGCACCGGACGGGGCGTCGCCGGGTGGTTGCCGGCGTTGACCAGCTCGGCCACCGCCTCCCGGGGACTCTTCTGGGTGACCAGTCCCTCGCCGACCAGGACCGCGTCGGCCCCGGCGGAGGCGTACCGGATGAGGTCGTGCGGGCCGCGCACGCCGGACTCGGCGATCTTCACGACGCTGCTGGGCAGGCCGGGCGCGATCCGCTCGAACACCGAGCGGTCGACCTCAAGGGTACGCAGGTCGCGGGCGTTGACGCCGATGACCTGGGCGCCGGCCTCCAGGGCCCGGTCGGCCTCCTCCTCGTCGTGCACCTCGACCAGCGCGGTCATGCCGAGCGACTCGATGCGCTCCAGCAGCCCGACGAGCGCGTTCTGCTCCAGCGCGGCGACGATCAGCAGCACCAGGTCGGCGCCGTGCGCCCGCGCCTCGTGGACCTGGTAGCTGGAGACCACGAAGTCCTTGCGCAGCACGGGCACCCGCACCGCGGCGCGCACCGCGGCCAGGTCGTCCAGCGACCCGCCGAACCAGCGCCCCTCGGTCAGTACGCTGATCGCCCGCGCGCCACCGGCCGCGTACTCGCCGGCCAGGTCGGCGGGGTCGGCGATCTCCGCGAGGCGGCCCTTCGACGGCGAGGAACGCTTCACCTCGGCGATCACCGCGACGCCGGGCCGGCGCAGGGCCGCGTACGCGTCCAGGGGCGGCGGCGCGGCGGCGGCCAGCTCCCGGATCCGCTCCAGCGGAACCTGCTCCTGCCGGCGGGCGACGTCCTCACGCACCCCGGCCAGGATCTCGTCGAGCACGCTTGCGGGTGCCGCCGAAGCGGCCTCGTCCCCCTCCGCGTGCGCATGCTCAGCAGTCACCAACGGACTCCCCTCTCCGGGTGTCATGGGCCGATGCTAGGTGGCGCCACCCGACGCCAGGTGGTGGGGGTATGGCGCTGCTCACGAAACGGCCTGCGGCATAATGGCCGACCTGCCGTGAAGAGGACGTCACGCAGCGCCACCTCCCGCCCGGCGGGCACCCGGCGAACCCGCCCGGACTGCACCGGCGTCGACCGCCGGAACACCTCCAATGATGCTCGTCGATGCTGTGAGCAAGCTCAAGGACTGACGGCCCTGCCCTGGTGCCGGCCGTCGCGGCAGCGTTGATGCGACGGACACCACGGCGAAACGTGAGTCGGCGAGCATCGACGTCGGGCAGACTCGATGACGCGCCTGCCCACCATCGCCAACCTCCTCGTGCGGAGTGAGCCATGAGCACAGCCGGTCCGAACCCGAGCATCGGCCTGACGACCATCTCGCGCACCGTCGCCTCCCTCGCCGTCGGCGTGGTGCACACGGTCGAGCGCGCGGTCGTCGGCGAGGCACGGATGCGCACGGCGCGCGGCAACGCCTGGGAGGCGGTCTGCGCCGACCGGGCCCGCGCCGACCGGCGCGCCGAGCTGGACCGCCTGGTCGCCGAACTCGCCGCGGCCCGGCGACAGCGGGAGCGGCAGCCGGTCAGCTGACCGTCGGGTCCTCGCCCCGGTCCAGCGCGTCCCACGCCTCGGTGGTGCGCCGGCCGTCCACCGGGCCGCCCGCGGGCTCCCCGGTGGGCGCCCCGGTCCGGGCCGGCCGCTCGTACCGCGCTCCCATCCCGGGCCAGCCGCGTCCCCGCAGCGCCGTCAGCAGCCCGCCCGCCGCGGCGAGCACGCCGCCGGCCAGGCACAGCGCCGGCCACTGCCGGCTCACGGCGCCCCCGAAATCCGCCACGAGGCCGTAGCCCCCGCCGGCCGCCACCGCCAGCCCCAGCAGCGCGAGCAGCGCGCCGAGGACCTGGCGCACCCGCCCACGGGTGGCGAGCACCGCGCCGCCGCCGGCCAGGCCCACCAGGGCCAGCGCCGGCAGCCACGGCAGCAGGGCGGCGCCGCTGCGGGTCGTCCGCTCCGGGGGCAACGGCGCCGGGCGTACGGCCAGCTCCACCGACCAGCTCCGGGTCGCCGCCCAGAGCGCCAGGCCCGCGCCGGCGAGGCTGAGCAGCACGGCGTACGTCAACTGCCGCCGCCCCGCGACGGCCGGGCCCGCCTCCCGCTCGCCGCGGCGCGGCTCGGCGGCGCTGCGCTCCTCGCTCACCCCGCCCGCCTCTCGTCCGCGGCGGCGCGGCTCGCCTGCGCGCTCACCGGGCCGCCCTCAGCGTCTCGGCCGCGGCGATGGCCGCCAGCACCGCGGCGGCCTTGTTGCGGGTCTCCTGGTCCTCGGCGTGCGGGTCGGAGTCGGCCACCACCCCCGCTCCGGCCTGCACGTACGCCCGGCCCTCGCGGATCAGCGCGGTCCGGATGGCGATGGCCATGTCGAGGTCCCCGCCGAAGCCGAAGTAGCCCACCGTGCCGCCGTAGATGCCCCGCCGCACCGGCTCCAGCTCCTCGATGATCTCCATGGCGCGCACCTTCGGGGCGCCGGAGAGGGTGCCGGCCGGGAACGTCGCGGCCAGCGCGTCGAACGCGGTGCGGTCCTCCCGCAGCGTGCCGACCACCGTCGAGACGATGTGCATGACGTGGCTGTACCGCTCGATGGTGGCGAACTCCGGCACCTCGACGGTGCCCGGCCGGCAGACCCGGCCCAGGTCGTTGCGGCCCAGGTCGACGAGCATGACGTGCTCGGCGCGCTCCTTCGGGTCGGCCAGCAGTTCGGCCGCGAGGCGGGCGTCGGCCGCCGGGGTGCCGCCACGCGGGCGGGTGCCGGCGATGGGGTGCAGCAGCGCGCGCCGCCGGCCGTCCCCCTCGGTGGTCACCTTCAGGTGCGCCTCGGGCGAGGATCCGACGATGTCGAAGCCGTCGAACCGCAGCAGGTACATGTACGGGCTCGGGTTGGTGGTGCGCAGCACCCGGTAGACGTCCAGCGGGTCGGCGTGGGTGGGCCGCTCGAAGCGCTGGGACAGCACGATCTGGAAGCACTCGCCGGCCCGGATCGCCTCCTTGGCCGCCTCCACCGCCTTCGGGTAGCCCCCCTCCGGCGTACGGCCGACCACCTCGCCGGCCGGCGGCCGGTCCACCGTCGAGATCATCGGCGGGATGGGCCGGGACAACGCGGTGGTCATGGCGTCGAGCCGGCCGACCGCGTGGTGGTACGCGGCGGCGACGCGCGCGGCCCGGTCGGGCTCGTCGAGCGGAGGCAGGACGGCGTTGGCCACCAGGATCGCCGAGCCGTCGTAGTGGTCGAGCACCACCAGGTCGGTGGCGAGCATCATGCCCAGCTCGGGCACGCCGAGGTCGTCCTCGGTCAGCTCGGGCAGCCGCTCGAAACGGCGAACCAGGTCGTAGCCGAGGTAGCCGACCATGCCCCCGGTCAGCGGCGGCATCCCGCTGGCCGGATCCCAGGCCGGGCCGGCGAGGGCGGCCACCGTCTCACGCAGCGCCTCGACCGGGTCACCGCCGGTGGGCAGCCCGGCCGGGGGCTGCCCGAGCCAGGCGGCGGCGCCGTCCCGTTCGACGAGGGTGGCGCTGCTGCGGACGCCGATGAACGAGTAGCGCGACCACGCCATCCCGGTCGCCCCGGCGCCCTGCTCGGCCGACTCCAGCAGGAACGTGCCGGGGCCGCCGGCCAGCTTGCGGTAGACGCCGACCGGCGTCTCCGCGTCGGCGAGCAGCCGCCGCGTCACGGGCACCACCCGCCAGCGGCCGGCCAGCTCCGTGAAGGTCGCCGGGTCCGGGCTCACCGTGCCGTCGGTCATGACCACCCCCGCCGCGCGCTCACGGCGCGTCCGCGCCGGTGACCGGCAGCTCGTCGAAGAAGCAGGTGCGGTGGCCGGTGTGGCAGGCGGCGCCGACCTGGTCGACGCTCACGAGCACCGCGTCACCGTCGCAGTCCAGGGCGACCGAGCGGACGTACTGGTGGTGCCCCGAGGTGGCCCCCTTCACCCAGTACTCCTGCCGGCTGCGGGACCAGTAGGTGGCCCGGCCGGTGGTGAGCGTACGGTGCAGCGCCTCGTCGTCCATCCAGGCGACCATGAGCACCTCGCCGGAGTCGTGCTGGCGTACGACGGCCGCCACCAGGCCGTCGGCGGTGCGCCGCAACCGGGCCGCGATGGCCGGGTCGAGCCGGGACGGGCGGGCCGGGCCGGAGACCGGCGGCTCGCCCGCGGAGGTGGGGGCGCCGGTCATCGGCGCGTCAGGTACGGGCACAGTGAGCCATTCTCCCGCACGCGGCGCGGGCACCGGAGACGGCTCCCGCCGCGGGCCCGGTGGGGCGGTTGGCGGCCCGGCGAGCTGGGCGACGTAGCGGTCCAGCCGCCCGTCGAGCAGCGCCTCGGCCAGGTCCGACCCGGCGGTGCCGGCGACCTCGGCGGCGTACGGGCGGATGAGCGGCAGCGTGCCGGTGACCAGCCGCACGGCCGCGGCCCAGAGCTGGCCCGGGGCGCCGGGGCGCAGGCCGAGGCAGAGCAGCATGTCCTCCCGGTAGCCGGGCGGGGCGACCGGCAGGTTCAGCGCGGCGGCGAAGGCCGCCCGGCGGGAGGCCACCCGCACCGACGGGTTGGCCAGCCGCAGCACGGACGGGCACAGCCGGGCCAGGTCGGCGGCGGCGAGACGGACGCCGAGGTGGTCATCGGCCGCCCGCGCCCCGGCGGTCTTGCCGAGGGTGGCGATCAGCTCCTCCAGTTGCGGTTCGCCGGCCGGCTGGCAGAGCACCGGCAGGTCGATCCGCGGCCGCCAGTGCGCGTCGGCCCACAGCAGCCGGGCCGGCGCCAGGACGGGCAGACCGAACGCCCAGTCGGCCGGCTCGCCCAGGTGCGCCACCCACGAGTGGACGTCGCGGGCCGCCACCGACACGTGGGTGAGCCGGCCGGGGGTGCGGGCCAGGTACGCCCGCCGCGCCGCGTAAGGCGCACCGCCCACCAGCACGTCGAGGTCCACGTCGCTGTGCGCGGTGGCGGCCCGGCGTGCGTGGCTGCCGCGCAGCATGATGCCGACGACGGGCCGGTCGGCGAACTCACGCAGCCGGGCGGCCCAGTCGTCGAGGAATCCGGCGTCCGGTAGCGGAGCGTGACTCACGACCCCATCGTGCCGTACGGCCCGATCAAGGGGCAATGTCCGATGATTGACCGACTGTCCGGTCGGCGGCTACTGCCCGAACCATCGCATTCGCCGCCCTCAGCACCGCGCTCCTGGCCCTCCGCTGTTGCGCCGGGGCGGAGAACTCAACTAGCGTTGAGTTCAACGGGTGTTGAGTTCGAGGAGGGGCGATGGACGACGCGATCGTGCTCCGCGACCTGGTCGTCGACCGGGGGCGGCGACGTGTGCTGCACGGCGTCAGCTGCGCCGTGCCGCGCGGCGTGGTCGCCGGGCTACTCGGGCCCAGCGGCAGCGGCAAGACCACGCTCATGCGGGCCGTCGTCGGCGTGCAGACCGTCAACGGCGGCACGGTCACCGTGCTGGGTCGCCCGGCCGGCACGCCCGAGCTGCGCCGCCGGGTCGGCTACCTGACCCAGGCGCCCAGCGTCTACGCCGACCTCACCGTGCGGGAGAACGCGCGCTACTTCGCCGCCCTCCACGGACGCAGCCGGGCCGACGCCGACCGCGCGGTGGCCGACGTGGGGCTGCGCGAGGCGGCGGGGCAGCTCGTCGGCACCCTCTCCGGCGGCCAGCGCAGCCGCGCCTCGCTGGCCTGCGCGCTGGTCGGCGAGCCGGAGCTGATCGTGCTCGACGAGCCGACCGTGGGGCAGGACCCGGTGCTGCGGGCCGACCTGTGGGCCCGCTTCCACGAGCTGGCGGCGTCCGGTGCGACGCTGCTGGTGTCGAGCCACGTGATGGACGAGGCGGCCCGGTGCGACCGGCTCCTGCTCATCCGCGAGGGACGGCTCGTCGCCGACGACACCCCGGCCGCGATCCGCGCCGCCGCCGGGGTGGCCGACCTCGACGAGGCGTTCCTGCGCCTCATCCGGGCGAGCGAGACGGGCGGCGCGGTGGCGACCGGCACGGGCGGCCCGGCGGGCGCCGCCGGAGGGGAGACGTCGTGAACCCGAGGATCCTGGCGGTCACCACCGGCCGCATCCTGCGCCAGCTGCGGCACGACCGGCGCACCGTGGCCCTGCTGCTGGTGGTGCCCACGCTGCTGCTCACGCTGGTCTACTACATGTACGCCGACCAGCCCGCCCCGCCCGGCGGGCCGTCCACGTTCGACCGCATCGCGCTCGTGATGCTCGGCTTCTTCCCGTTCATCGTGATGTTCCTGGTCACCAGCATCGCGATGCTGCGCGAGCGCACCACCGGCACCCTGGAACGCCTGCTCACCACGCCGCTGGCCAAGGCCGACCTGCTGTTCGGGTACGGCATCGCGTTCGGACTGGCCGGCGCCGTGCAGGCCACCGTGGCGGCCGGCGTGGCGTACTGGGTCTTCGACCTGGACACGGCCGGCGGCAGCGGGCTCGTCATCCTGATCGCCGCGCTGAACGCCGTGCTGGCGGTCGCCCTCGGGCTGTTCTGCAGCGCCTTCGCCCGCACCGAGTTCCAGGCCGTACAGTTCATGCCGGTCGTGGTGGCCCCGCAACTGCTGCTCTGCGGGCTGTTCGTGCCCCGCGGCGAGATGGCCGGCTGGCTCCAGGCGGTCAGCGACGTGCTGCCGCTGTCGTACGCCGTCGAGGCGTTGCAGGAGGTCGGCGCGCACGCCGAGCCGACCGGCACGATGTGGCGCGACGTCGCGGTGGTCGCCGGGGCGGCGGTGCTCGCGCTGGTGCTCGCCGCGGCCACGCTGCGGCGACGCAGCGGCTGACCCGGACGGGGCCGGCCCGGATCGGAGACCGGGCCGGGACGGTGGAGCACGAGCGAAGGGCGGCGATGGCGCGGCGGACCGGCCGGCGACCCGGCAACCCCGGCACCCGGGAGGCGATCCTCGACGCGGCGCGGGCCGCGTTCGCCGAACGGGGGTTCGACGCCGCCTCCATCCGGGCCATCGCCGGGACGGCCGGCGTGGACCCGGCGCTGGTGCACCACTACTTCGGCAGCAAGGACCAGCTCTTCCTGGCGGCCATGCAGGCGCCCGTCGACCCCCGGGAGCTGCTGCCGACCGTGCTCGCCGGCGACCCCGGGGGCATCGGCGAACGGCTGGTCCGCACCTTCCTCGCGGTCTGGGACTCCCCCGCCGGCACGGCCGGTGTGGCGCTGCTGCGCTCGGCGGTCAGCAACGAGTGGACGGCCCGGCTGCTGCGCGAGTTCGTCGTGACCCAGGTGCTGCGCCGCGTGCTGAACCACCTCGACGTCGCCCCGGCCGAGCTGCCGCTCCGCGGTTCGCTCGTGGCCACCCAGCTGATCGGGCTGGCGATGATCCGGTACGTCGTCCGGCTGGAGCCGGTCGCCTCCGCCGCCCCGGAGACGCTGGTGGCGAGCGTGGGCCCGACGATCCAGCGGTACATCACGGGGGACCTGCCGCCGCAGCGGGATTCCGCCGGTTCCTGACGTCAGGCGGGACCGCCCGGGCCGGCGGCGGCGCGCGGGCAGATCATCGGGTGCAGCAGGCGGGCCAGCTCGGCGTGGTCGGCCACCGGGGCCGGGAAGGCCAGCCGGATCCGGCGCCGGGCGCCCGGCCGGCCGTACGCGACGACGAGGCCGTGCCGGTCGATCCGGACCACCCGCGGCGCGCCGGCGGGGTCGTCGCCGGTCAGGCCGAGCTGCCGGCGCAGGTAGGCGGTCACCTCGTCGCCGTGGTGGTCGGCGAGGTCGGCCAGCAGCGCCGGCTCCAGGGCGTGCAGCGGGTCCGGCGCGGCCTCGGCGTACGCCTCGGGGTCGACGCGGCGGACGGTGTCGCCGCGTTCCCAGCGCGCCTCGACCACCTCGAAGCGGAACATCCGGAACCGGGTGCCGAGGTCGAGCAGGTCGCCGGTCGGGTCGACGGCCGCGAAGTCCTGCGCCGCCGCGCGGGCCTCGTCACCGCGCAGCTCGCCGGCCCAGCCGGAGACCCAGGCGCGGCCGAGGCTGGGCGCGCCGGCCGCGGGTGGGAGGTCGAGCACGTCGAGGACGACCGCCACGTCCTCCTCCCCCGGCCCGGGACGCAGCGCCGCGGCGAGGTCGCTGACCACCGGCACGAGCAGCAGCACCCGCCCGTCCGGGTCGGTGACGTGCCGCACGTGGTGCGGGCCGGGCCGGTGCGCCAGGTGGACGAGGCCGGGGAGCCGGCCCGCGACGAGGGTGCGGACGGTCTCCGCGGGGCTGGGCCGCATGGCACGACCTCCTCAGTAGGTTAGGCTTACCTAAGTAGCACCCTAGAGCACCGGAACGGAGAGGTCCACGTGAACCACGCCCGGCCCAAGGCCCGGCTCTCCCGCGCCCTCGGCATCCCGCTGACCGCCAAGTGCGTGCGGTACGTCGAGCGCCGCCCCTACCCGCCGGGCGTGCACGGGCGGCAGCGCCGCAAGACATCGGACTACCAGGTGCGGCTGCTGGAGAAGCAGCGCCTGCGCCACCAGTACAACGTCAGCGAGACCCAGCTCCGTCGCGCCTTCGACGAGGCGGCCCGGGGCACCGGCAAGACCGGCGAGCGCCTGGTCGCGCTCCTCGAACGGCGCCTCGACGCCGTGGTGCACCGCGCCGGCCTGGCCCGCAGCATCTACCAGGCACGCCAGCTGGTCGCGCACGGCCACATCACGGTCGACGGGCGCAAGGTCGACCGGCCGTCGTACCGGCTGAGCCCCGGCCAGGTCGTCGGGGTGCGCGAGCGCAGCCGCGAACGGCTGCCCTTCCAGCTCGCCGCCGCCGGCGCCCAGCGGGGTGAGGGCCCTGGCCAGCCGTACCTGTCGGTCGACCTGACCGGCCTGCGCGCCACCCTGCTGCGCGAGCCGGCCCGCGACGAGGTGCCGGTCATCTGCGACGAGCAGCTCGTCGTGGAGTTCTACTCCCGCTGACGCCCCCGCGCGGAGCCGCCCTCCGCGCCGATCTTGCAGTTTGTGCCCTCGATTCGCGGCGTTCGGGGCTTTTGCCGGGGCACAAACTGCAAGATCGCGGGGGTCAGCGGGTCTGTTCCAGCCAGGACGCGTAGAGCAGGCCGTAGGTCGACTCCGGGTCGCGGACCAGTTCGTCGTGCGGCCCGCGCTGCACGATCCGGCCCCGGTCGACCACGATCACCTCGTCGGCGGCCTGGGCCGTGGAGAGCCGGTGGGCGATGGCCAGCGTCGTCCGGCCCCGGGTGACGGCGTCCAGGGTGCGTTGCAGGCGCACCTCGGTGGCCGGGTCGACCGCGCTGGTCGCCTCGTCGAGCACCAGCAGGTCCGGATCCGCCACGTACGCCCGCGCCAGCGCCACGAGCTGCCGCTCCCCCACGCTCAGCGCCTCGCCCCGCTCCCCCACCGGGGTGTCGAGCCCCGCGGGCAGCCCGTCGAGCCAGTCGGCGAGCCCCAGCTCGGTGAACGCCGTCACGAGCTGCTCGTCGGTCAGCTCCGGGCGGGCGAACCGGACGTTCTCCCCCACCGTGGCGTCGAACAGGAAGCCGTCCTGCGGCACCATCACCACCCGCGCGCGCAACGACGCGAAGCGGACCTGATCCAGCGGCACACCGGAGAGCAGCACCGTGCCGGCCGTGGGGTCCATGAGCCGGGTGAGCAGCTTCGCGAACGTCGTCTTGCCGCTGCCCGTCTCGCCGACCACCGCCACCCGGCTCTTCGCCGGGATCTCCACGTCGATGTCGTGCAGCACCGGCGGGCCACCCGGGTAGGCGAAGGTCACCCCGGCGAACCGGATGTCCAGCGGGCCGGGCGGCAGGTCCCGACCCTGCTCACCCGGGTCGGCCACGTCGGGCGCCACGTCCAGCACGTCCAGCACCCGGCGCCAGCCCGCGATGGCGTTCTGCGCCTCGTTGAGCACCTCGGTGGCGATCTGCACCGGCTGGATGAACAGGGTGACCAGGAAGAGGAACGCGGTCAGCTGGCCGATGCTGAGGGTCCCGTCGACACCGAGGACCACCCCGAGCACCACCACGCCGGCCAGCGCCAGACCCGCCGCCAGCTCCCCCACCGAGCTGCCCATGATGCTGATGCGGATCGCCCGCTGCTGCGCCAGGCGCTGCCCGTCGATCGCCTCGTCGAGCCGCCGCGCCGTACGCCCCGCGATCCCGTACGCCCGGATCACCGGCGCGCCCACGACGCTCTCGGCGATCGCGCCGAGCAGGGCGCCGGTGCGCTGGCGGACCGCTCCATAGGCCGCGCCGAGGCGGCGTTGCAGCCACCGGATCACGAACACGGCGGGCAGGAAGGCCGCGAAGACCATGAGCGTGAGCTGCCAGGAGTACGCGAGCATCACGAGCGTCGTGACGACCAGCTGGCCGAGGTTGACCAGCAGGATCACGCCGCCCCACTGGAGGAACTGGGTGATCTGGTCGACGTCGCTGGTCACCCGGGACACCAGCGAGCCCCGCCGCTCGGACTGCTGGTGCAGCATCGACAGGTCGTGCACGTGCCGGAACGCCCGGATGCGGACACCCGCCAGCGCCGTCTCGCTCACCGTGAACAGCCGGCGCATCATCAGGTAGCCGCAGAGCGTGGTCACCACGAGGATCGCCGCCGCGGCTGCCACCACCGTCCAGACCACGCCCAGGTCGAGGCCACCGACGATGCCGTTGTCGATGCCCTGCTGGACGGCGACCGGCACGGCCACCCGGCCGACCATGTAGACCAGCGCCAGGCCGAGCGTGCCGATGAGGCCGGTCCGCAGCTCCGGCGAGAGCGCGAGGCCGCGCCGCAGCGTCCGCCAGGTGCTCTCCGACTCCTCCGGTCGCGGCGTGTCCCGATCCGCGGTCGCACTCACCGGTCCACCTCCATTTCGAGGCCCGAGTGCAGCGGATCCGCCTCGGCGTCGTACGGCTGTTCCTGGGCGCGTTCCACCTCGGCCTGCTCGTACGCGGTGACGAGGTCCGCGTAGCCGGGAACGGTGGCGAGCAGCTCCGCGTGGGTGCCCCGGGCCACCACGCGCCCCTGCTCGATGTAGATCACCTCGTCGGCCAGCGCGATGGTCGCCCGCCGGTACGCCACCACGAGGATCGACGCGGGCGGCGTGCCGGGCCGGTCGGCCGCGCGCAGGCCGGCCAGGATGGCGGCCTCCACCCGGGGGTCGACCGCGCTGGTCGCGTCGTCGAGCACCAGCAGCCGGGGCCGGCCGGCCAGCGCGCGGGCCAGCGTGAGCCGCTGCCGCTGCCCGCCGGAGAGCGAGGTGCCGCGCTCACCGACCATGGTGTCCAGCCCGTCGGGCAGGGCCGCCACGAAGCCGTCCGCCTCGGCCAGCCGCAGCGCCGCCCACACGTCGTCGTCGCTGATGCCCGGCCGGTCCAGGGTGATGTTGGCGCGGACGGTGTCGTCGAAGACGAACGGCACCTGGGCGACGAGGGCCGCCGTCCGGGCCAGCGAGGCGGCCGTCAGGTCGCGCACGTCCACCCCGTCGAGCGTCACCGTCCCCGAGCGCGGGTCGACGAGCCGGACGGCCAGGGACGCGATCGTCGACTTGCCGGCGCCGGTGGGCCCGACCAGCGCGACCGTCCGGCCCGCCGGCACCGTGAAGGAGACCTCGCCGAGCACCTCGGTGCCGGGCAGGTGCGCCTCCGCCGGCTCGTACGCGAAGCAGACGTCGCGGAAGGCGAGCGTGGCGGGGGTCGGCGTGGCCGGGTCGAGCTCCCGGTCGCCGTACGGCATCTCGCCGGTGGCGTCGAGCACCCGCCGGACCCGGTCCCAGCCGGCGACGCTGCGCGGCAGTTCGGCGAGCACCCAGCCGATCGCGCGCACAGGGAACGCCAGCACGGTGAACAGGAACGCCACGCTCACCAGGTCGGCGACGCCGATCGCGCCCTGCCGCAGCCGGAACGTGCCGACCACGAGCACGGCGAGCGTGCCGAGGCTCGGCAGGGTCTCCAGCATCGGGTCGAAGACGCCGCGCAGCCGCCCGACCGAGATGAGCGCGTCCCGCAGCTCACCGGCACGGCCGGCGAACCGGGCGGTCTCCTGCGCCTCCCGACCCATGGTCTTGACGACGAGCGCGCCGTCGAAGCTCTCGTGGGCGATGCCGCTGACCTCGGCCCGCAGCCGCTGGGCGCGGGCCTGCCGGGGCGCCATCCGGCGGGAGTAGACGACGTTCAGCGCGAACAGGGCCGGGAAGACGGCCAGCCCGACGAGCGCCAGCGCCCAGTCGGTGACGAAGAGCGAGGCGACGGCGCCGACCAGCATGACCAGCGTTCCGACCGCGAACGGCAGCGGCGCGATCGGGTACCAGGCGGCCTCCACGTCGGAGTTCGCGTTGGACAGCAGGGTGCCGGTGGCGTTGCGGTGGTGCCAGGCCAGCGGCAGCTCCAGGTAACGGCGGGTGACCCGCCGACGGTACGCGGCCTGGAGCCGGTACTGCATGTAGCCGGCCCCGAGCCGGCGGCCGAAGATGCCGACGACCCGCAGCACGCTGATCCCGAACAGGGCCGTCGCGGCCAGCACGAGCGTGCCCGTCGCGACCGAGCCGCGTTCGATCGCGGGGACGACCACGTCGCCCACGACGGCGCCCACCACGTAGGCGCTCGCGATCACCATGAGCCCGAACAGCACGCTGCCGGTCACCGCGACCGCGAAGATGCGTGGCTGTTCCCGGATCGCCCGCCCGAGGACCGCCAACCCCCGACCGAGCACGTCCCGATTCGTTCCGCTCGCCACGCTCTCCCCCGCCGTAAGCGCAAATTATCTCCCCCATCCTTACCGGTCGGGGCCCGCCCCCGCCGTCCGGCGGCATATGTCGGCGCTCACGCGGACACCGCGGGTGGCGCGCGGGCCGCGTCCCCGCCGCGCCGGGCCTACCCTGGGGCCATGCCGCGGTACGCCCGAGCCGAGCGCGAGGCGCTGGCCGATCTCCTGCTGACCCTCGGACCGGACGCGCCGACCGTGGCGGAGGGCTGGTCGACCCGGGACCTGGCGGCGCACCTCGTGGTGCGGGAGCGCCGCCCGGACGCCGCCGGCGGCATCGTGCTCCCGCCGCTGCGCGGGTACGCCGAGCGCGTCCGCCGGCGGATCGCCGCCCGTCCGTTCGCCGATCTGGTCGCCCAGGTGCGCCGGCCGCCCGTGTGGAGCCCGGTGAGCAACCCGCTCACCGACGAGCTGGCCAACACGATGGAGTTCTTCGTCCACCACGAGGACGTCCGGCGGGGCCGGCCGGGCTGGTCGCCCCGGGACCTGGCCGCCGGGCTGCAGGCGGCGCTCTGGCGGCGGGCCGCCCCGCTGGCGCGGCTCGCGTTGCGCCGGTTCCCCGCCGACGTGTACGTGCAGGCGCCCGGGCACGGGCAGCTCTCCGTCGGCCGGGGCGGCGAGCCGCTGCGACTGGTCGCGGCGCCCGGCGAACTCGTGCTGTTCCTCTCCGGCCGTCAGCGGGTCGCCCGCGTCCAGCTCGACGGGCCCGCGGCGTTGGCCCAACGGCTGCGCACCGCCGACCTGGGCCTATAACTGACTGTACGCAAACGGTCACTCAACGACCGTCCTGCATGTTGCACCCAGCGATTGGCACCGATCCCTTCTCCCGTACGCTTTCCCGGATCGTCCCGCACGGGAACGGCGCGACTGGGGGCACCATGCGGACCTTCGCGGTCTCGGCGCTGCGGGAACCCCCCTTCCCCGCACGACGCCACGACAGCACCGATCTGGTGGCAGGGGAGAGTACCGCCTGGGTGCAGGACTTCGGGCTGATCGGTTCCGGACACCGGTTGAGCCGGTTGCGCCGGGCCGACGCGGCGGGGCTGGCCGGACGCGCCATCCCGGACGGGCCGGTCGACCGCGTACGCCTGCTCGCCGACCTGATCTCGTGGCTGTTCGTGATGGACGACGCCTGCGACGACGACGGTCTGGGCGGCGCGCCGACCCGGCTGGCGCCCGTGGTGGCCGGCCTGCTCGACGTGCTGGACCGGCACGGCGAGGGCGCGTCCGCGCCGGAGTCCGGCGGGGCGCTCGGCGCCGCGCTGCACGACCTCTGCCGCCGGGTGCGGGCCCACGGGCGGTCGGCCCTGCTGCTGCGTTTCGTCAGCCGGGTGCGCGACTACCTGCTCGCCCTGCTGTGGGAGGCGACCAACCGGGAGCACGGCCGGGTGCCCGCGGTGGCCGAGTACGTCCAGATGCGCCGGCACACGGGGGCCGTGCACCCGAGCCTCGCCCTGACCGATCTGGCGCTGGACGGGCTGCCGGGCGCCGCGGTGCGGTCGGACCCGGCACTGCTCGCCGTGGACACGCTGGCGGCCGACCTCGTCTGCTGGTGCAACGACGTCTTCTCCTACGGCAAGGAGCGCGCGGCGCCGGACGGGCACAACCTGGTCACGGTGATCGCCCGGGAGTCCGGCCACGACGAGGACGCGGCGCTGCGCGCGGCGGCCGACCGGTTCAACGACACGCTGTCGGCGTACCTGGTGGCCGAGCAGCGCCTGCTCGCCCTCGACGACCCGACGGCGCGGACCGTCGTCACCGCCCGGCGCAACTGGATCCGGGCGACCTACGACTGGTCGCTCGTCGCCGCGCGGTACGCCTGAGAGCGGGCCGATCCGGCACGCCGGACGGGCCCGTCGGACGATCACCGGGGGTAGCCGAGGCCCGATGGCAGGCAATACTCTTCGGTAACCACCATGACGTGACGACCGTCACGCCACACCCCCGAAGGCGGCACAGCGATGGCTCTCGATGTACCGTACCGTTCCATTCCCGACATGTTCCTCAAGCGCGTGGCGGCGACCCCCGACCGCCACGCTTTCGCCCACCCCGCGGCCGACGACTCGGGCCCCGTCTGGCTGACCTGGGCGCAGGTGGGCCGGCGGGCCAGGGCGATCGCCGCCGGGCTGCACGGCCTCGGCGTCGGCCTGGAGGACCGCGTGGCGATCCTGGCCAACACGCGGCTGGAGTGGGTGCTCGCGGACTTCGGCATCATGTGCGCCGGCGGCGCCACCACGACCGTCTACCCGACCACCGAGCCGGAGGACGCGACCTTCATCGTCGCCGACTCGGGCTCGCGGGTGCTCGTCGCGGAGAACCCCACCCAGGCCGCCAAGATCGCCGGCGCCGACCTGCCGGCGCTGACCCACGTGGTGCTCATGGACGGGGCCCCCGACCCGTCCGCCGCCGTCCCGCAGCTCACCCTCGCCGAGCTGGAGGAGCGCGGCGAGCGCGCGCTGGCCGCCGAGCCCGACCTCATCGACATGATCGTCGCCGGCATCGGCCCCGACCACCTGGCCACGCTCATCTACACCTCCGGCACCACCGGCCGCCCGAAGGGCGTCGAGCTGCTGCACGGCGGCTGGTGCTGGGAGGGCGTGGCGCAGGCCAACCTGGGACTGCTGCGCGAGGACGACCTCCAGTACCTCTGGCTGCCGCTGTCGCACTCGTTCGGCAAGACGCTGCTCTGCGGCGCGACCCACGTGGGCCTGCCCACGTACGTCGACGGCCGGGTCGACAAGCTCGTCACCATGCTGAGCGTGATCCGGCCGACCCTGATGTGCGGGGCGCCCCGCATCTTCGAGAAGGTCTACAACGCCGCGGTGACCAACGCGCAGTCCGGTGGCGGCGCGAAGGCCAAGATCTTCGCCTGGGCCGTACGCGTCGGCAAGGAGAAGGTCGCCCTGGAGCAGGCCGGCAGGCCGGTCCCGGCCGGGCTGAGGTTGCGGTACCGGCTGGCCGAGAAGCTCGTGTTCAGCAAGCTCCAGGCGCGCCTCGGCGGCCGGATCCGGGTGCTCGTCTCCGGCGCGGCGCCGCTCAGCCCGGAGATCGCCACCTTCTTCGCGGCCGCGAACCTGCCGATCTCCGAGGGGTACGGGCTCACCGAGACGAGCGCCGGCAACTTCGTCAACCCGCCGGACGGGCTGCGCATCGGCACGGTCGGCAAGGCGATGGGCGACCTGGAGTGCCGGATCGATGCCGACGGCGAGATCCTGGTCCGCGGCCGGCCGGTCATGCGCGGCTACCACAACCTGCCCGAGGAGACGGCGGCGGCGTTCACCGAGGACGGCTTCTTCCGCACCGGTGACATCGGCACGCTCGACGAGCAGGGCTACCTGCGGATCACCGACCGGAAGAAGGACCTGGTCAAGACGTCCGGCGGCAAGTACATCGCGCCCTCGCACATCGAGGGCATGTTCAAGGCGATCTGCCCGTACACCTCGCAGGCGATCGTCATCGGCCAGGCCCGCAACTACTGCACGATGCTGGTCACCCTCGACCCGGACGCGATCAAGGGCTGGGCCGCCGGCACGGACCTGGAGGGCCGCGACTACGCCGAGATCGTGGCCTCGCCGCAGGCCCAGGCGATGGTCGAGGAGTACGTGGCCGAGCTCAACAGCCGGCTCAACCGGTGGGAGACGATCAAGAAGGTGACGATCCTGCCGCGCGACCTCGCCATCGAGCACGGCGAGATCACCCCGTCGCTGAAGATCAAACGCCGCGGTGTGGAGACCAACTTCGCCGCCGAGATCGACAGGATGTACGAGGGGACGCTCGCCGAGCTCTGACGGCGTGCCGGGCGGGGACGGCCCCTCAGAGGTGCCGTCCCCGCCAGACAGTCTGCTCCACCTCGGAGGCCACCTGCTCCTCCAGCGCCACCTGACGGACGTGGCGGCGCAGCGGCGCGTCGACGACCGTCTGCACCACCGTGGCCGCCACCGTGGCCAGTGCCAGCAGGCCGAAGGTGACCAGCTCCGGGAGGCCGGCGGCGACCGGGATCAGGACGGCCAGCAGGCCGACCGCCCCGACCGACGGCCACCGGGTCCGGGCGAGCACCCGGCGCGACAGCGCGACGAGGCTGGCCAGGTAGAGCGCGACGCCGCCGTAGAGGGCGAGCAGGTCGAACCCGGGCAACGGCACCCGTTGTCGCGGCAGGGCCGGGTCGGTGCCCTCGGCGAGCAGGCCCTTCAGCCCGAGGGCGAACAGGATGATGCCGGCGACCAGCGGCAGGTGGAGATAGGTGTACGCGTCCCGCGCCAGCGTGAGGCGCGTGTCGCGCTCCCGCGTCCGGTGCAGCGTCTGCTCCATGGCCAGGGAGAGGGTGTCGAAGTACGTCCACCAGAGCCCGGCGACGACCGCGATGCCGAAGATCGCCGCCACGACGACCGACCAGGTCAGCGGCAGACCGGCGACGAAGCCGGGCCCGAGACCCAACGCGATGATCGACTCGCCGAGCGCCACCAAAACGATCAGCGCGTGCCGCTCGGCCCAGTGGCCGGCCGAGACCACGGTCCACCCGGTGCCCCGCAGCACGACGCCCAGCCCGTACTCGACGGCCAGCGCGGCGGTCCACAGCCCCAGCCGGACGCCGACCGTGACCTGGACGCCGAGGGCGTTCTGCGGCAGCAGCGCCGCCGCGATGATCAGCCCCGTGGCGACGACCACCGGAACGGCCAGCACCAGCCACCGGCGGCGCAGGGCCGGGTCGTGGCGGGACACCCAGCCGAAGATCCCGACCTGGGACGCGCGGACGAGGAAGTAGCACACGGCGAACACCAGCGGCCCCGACAGGCCACCGGGCCGGTCCACGAAGGCCTGCGGCAGGGCCACCGCGAGCAGGAACGCGGCGCCCACGGTCGCGAACCCGAGCAGCGGCACGACGCCCTGGTCGGTGCGGACGACGTTGCCGAGCGCCGCGAAGCCCGTCCAGCACCACCACAGGAGCGCGAGCACCACCAGGCACTGGGCCAGCCCGCGCGGGGTGGGGTTGCCCGCCGTCACCGTGGTGACGTTGAGGAACGCGAAGACGAAGACCAGGTCGTAGAAGAGCTCCAGGCGCGTGGCCCGGGAGCCGGGAGCGCTCGGCTGGATGGCACGCGACCACCGGGGCCCGCCCACGCTCTCCACGCCGGCAGTGTCGCAGCGAACCGGGTTCCGGCAGGCCGGAACCGGCCAACGCCGGCGGCCCGTGCGCGATCAGGCGATGACCGCCGGCTCCCGCCACTGCGGCCGCGCGGCCCGGTCGAGGCCGTAGCGCACCGCCGCGATCCGGTCGACGGCCTCGACGAGGTCGGCGGCCGGCAGCGTGAAGGGCAGCCGGAGGAAGCGTTCGAGGGTGCCGTCGAGGCCGAACCGGGGTCCCGGCGCCAGCCGTACGCCGACCTCCTCGGCCGCCCGCGCGAGCGCGCTGGAGATCGGGCCGTCGAGTTCGGCCCAGAGCGTCACCCCGCCGCGGGGCACGCACACCCGCCAGTCGGGCAGCCGGCTGGCGAGCGCGCCGAGCAGGGCGTCGCGCTGCGCGGTGAGCTGGGCCCGGCGGTCCGCGACGATGGCCGGCGCCTCGGCCAGCAGGTGCACCGCCACGAGCTGGTCCAGCACGGGGCTGGACATGTCCACGCCGACGCGCGCCGCCGCGAGGCGCTGCACCTGCGGGGCGGAGGCGCGCACCCACCCGATCCGCAGGCCGCCCCAGTAGGGCTTGCTCATCCCGCCGATCGAGATCACCCGGGAGTGCCGGTCGAAGGACGCGACGGCCGGCGGCACCGGCGTGGCGTCCAGCGGCAGGTCGACGAAGGACTCGTCGACCACCAGGTCGGTGCCGGCGGCGTGGGCGGCGGCCACCACCCGCTCGCGCAGGTCGGCCGGCATGAGGTGGCCGGTGGGGTTCTGGAAGTCGGGGATCAGGTACGCGAGCTTCGGCCGGCCCTGGCGGATGCTGCCGAGCAGCAGCTCGGCGTCCCACCCGGCGCCGTCGAGGGCCAGGCCGTGGGTGGTGATGCGGGCACGGCGGGCGGCGAGTGCCGCGAGCGCGTTCGGGTAGGTCGGCGACTCGACCAGCACGCTGGCGCCGGGCGCCAGGGCCAGCCGGAGCACCAGGTCCAGTGCGTGCTGGGTGCCGCTGGTGACCATGATCTGGTCGGCCGAGGTGGGCAGGCCACGGGCGGTGTACGCCTCGGCCACCGCCTCGCGCAGCTCGACGATGCCGGTCGGGTGGTAGCCGGCGCCGCCCAGGTAGCGGGGCAGGTCCTCGGTGGCGGCGCGGGCGGCCGACAGCAGCTGCGGCGGCGCGGACAGGGCGGCCACACCGAGGTCGATCATGTCGAGGTCGTCGAGCGGGGTCCACAGCCCGGAGCTGGTCACCCGGTGGGTGCCGGGCAGCATGGTCCAGCTGCCCGCACCGCGGCGGCTGGCCAGGTGGCCGCTCTCGCGCAGCTGGCGGTACGCGGCCGTCACCGTGGTGCGGCTGATCCGCAGCGCCTGGGCCAGTTCCCGCTCGGCCGGCAGCCGTACGCCCAGGGGCAGGCGGCCGTCGGCCAGCAGCCCGCGGACCGCGGCCGCGAGCGCCGCGTAGTCGGGGCTGCGCCGGCGGCCCGGAAGTGAGTGCCACTGCCCGAGCAGCCGGGCCAATTGGGCTCCCCGCACCTGACTCGTCATGGCCACTCCCCCACGATTGGCTCTATTGCTTGACGAATTGGCCCCTAGGGTGGCATGCATGGCAGCCATTGGCAATCTCCGGCACCGGCCGGTCCGCAGGCTGACCCAGCTCTACCTGGGCCTGGCCCTCTACGGGATCAGCATGGCCCTGATGATCCGGTCCGGGCTGGGCCTCAACCCGTGGGACGTCTTCCACCAGGGCCTCTCCGAACGCACCGGCCTCTCCTTCGGCACGGTGACCATCGCCGTCGGCGCGGTCGTGCTGCTGCTCTGGATCCCGCTGCGGCAGCGGCCCGGCCTCGGCGCGGTCAGCAACGTGGTGGTCATCGGCCTGGTCGTCGACGCGACGCTGGCGCTGCTGCCCGCCGGCGGTCCGCTCTGGGCCCGGGCCGGGCTGCTGGTCACCGGCATCGTGGCCAACGGCGCGGCCACCGGGCTCTACCTCGGCGCGGATCTCGGCCCCGGCCCGCGCGACGGGCTGATGACCGGGTACGTGGCCCGCCGCCCGCACCGCTCGATCCGGCTCGTCCGCACCGTGATCGAGGTCGGCGTCCTGGCCCTCGGCTGGCTGCTCGGCGGCACGGTCGGCGTCGGCACCGTGGCGTACGCGCTCGCCATCGGCCCACTGGCCCAGCTGTTCGTGCCGATGTTCACCGTCGCACCGCCGGACGTCGCCGGCGGCGGACGGGTGGCGCCCCAGCCGGCCGGCTGACCCCCTCACCCACCGTCCGGGCGCCGCCACGGGCAGCCGACGGCGGCGGTGCGCCGGGGCGGCCGGTGTTTCCTTCCGCGATCCACCCCGGCATCATCACTGCATGGGGGAGAACGGATGGCGCTGGAGCGACGCCTGGATCTTCGTGTCGTTGGTCATCGCGAGCGGCGCCGGGCGGCACCGCCGGTCCCCGTCCAGCCGGCGCCCCGAGGGCGTGCGCCTGGCCGACGTGCTCTCCACCGCCGACCACCTCAACCGGGCCATCCCGCAGCGGCAGGAGGTCGAGGCGGCGGTCCGCCGGTTGGTGGGAGCCGGGCTGGTGAGTGTGAGCGACGGCTGGTTCCGGATCACGGCCGAGGGTGAGCGGCTCTGGCGCAGCCGGCCCAGCGCCCGGATGTCGACAACGGTGGACACCGTGCAGGGCGTGCTGAGCCGGCGGCACACGCCCGGCACCGCCGACTGGACGCTCGACGAGGCCGACCACGCGGCGGCCGTGCAGGAGTACCTGGTCCGCTCGATTCCCAGCCCGCGCCGCTCTCCCGAGGGGCAGTCCGGTCGGGACTGAGGCGGCCGGGGCCGTCAGCGGACGGGGTGGCCCTCGCGGCGCAGGGCGTCCTTGACGTCGGCGACGGTCAGCTCACCGAAGTGGAAGACGCTCGCGGCGAGCACCGCGTCCGCGCCGGCGCCGATGGCCGGCGGGAAGTGCGCCACCTGCCCGGCGCCGCCGCTGGCCACCACCGGCACGTCCACCACCTCGCGGACCGCCCGGATCAGCTCCAGGTCGAACCCGGCCTTGGTGCCGTCGGCGTCCATGGAGTTGACCAGCAGCTCACCGGCGCCCAGCTCGGCGCCGCGGCGCGCCCACTCGACGGCGTCGATGCCGGTGCCCCGCCGGCCGCCGTGGGTGGTCACCTCGAAGCCGCTGGACGTCGTGCCGGCGGGCGCGCGGCGCACGTCCAGCGAGAGCACCAGCACCTGCCGGCCGAACCGGTCGGCGATCTCGGCGATCAGCTCCGGCCGGGCGATCGCCGCCGTGTTGACCCCGACCTTGTCGGCGCCCGCGCGCAGCAACGTGTCCACGTCGGCGACGCTGCGGACGCCGCCCCCGACGGTGAGCGGGATGAATACCGACTCGGCGGTGCGCCGCACCACGTCGAGCATCGTCCCGCGGTCGCTGCTGGACGCGGTGACGTCGAGGAACGTCAGCTCGTCCGCGCCGGCCCGGTCGTACGCCGCGGCCAGCTCCACCGGGTCGCCGGCGTCGCGCAGGTCGAGGAAGTTGACGCCCTTGACCACGCGCCCCGCGTCCACGTCCAGGCAGGGGATCACCCGTACCGCCACCGTCATGCCGCCGAGCCTATCCCGCCGCTCGCGCCACCCGCCCCGCCGAGAGAGGGGTCACAGGCGGACGAGCATCTTGCCGAGGTTCTCGCCGCGGAGCAGGCCGAGGAACGCCGCCGGGGCGTTCTCGATGCCGTCCACCACGGTCTCGTCGTACGACACCCGCCCCTCGCGCAGCCAGCCCGACATCTCCCGGACGAACTCGCCCCGGAGCGCCTCGTGGTCGCCGACGAGGAAACCGCGCAGCGTGAGCCGCTTGCCGATCACGAGCGACAGGTTGCGCGGCGCGGCCGGCGGTGCGGTGTCGTTGTACTGGGCGATCATCCCGCAGACCGCCACCCGGCCGTGCGTGCGCATCGCCGAGAGGGCCGCCTCCAGGTGGTCGCCGCCCACGTTGTCGAAGTAGACGTCGATGCCGTCCGGCGCGGCGGCCTTCAGGGACTCGCGGACCGGGCCGTCGTGGTAGTCGAACGCCGCGTCGAAACCGAGCGCGGCCAACCGCGCCACCTTCGCCGGGGAGCCGGCGCTGCCGATCACGCGGGCGGCGCCCCGCAGCTTGGCGATCTGCCCGACGAGGCTGCCCACCGCACCGGCCGCCGCCGAGACGAAGACCGTCTCGCCCGGCCGCATCCCGGCCACGTCCAGCAACCCGGCGTACGCGGTCAGGCCGGTCATGCCGAGCACGTGCAGGTACGTGGTCACCGGCGCCAGGTCGGGGTCGACGATCCGGGCGGAGCGGGCCTCGACCAGCGCGTACTCCCGCCAGCCCAGCCCGTGCAGCACCACGTCGCCCGGGGCGAACCCGTCGGCCTCGCTGGCCACCACCTCGCCGACCGCTCCCCCGTCGAGCGGCGCGTCGAGCCGGAACGGCGGCGCGTACGACTTCACGTCGTCCATCCGTCCCCGCATGTACGGGTCCACCGACATGTACCGGTTGCGGACCAGGAGCTGCCCCGGGCCGGGCTTGGGCACCTCGGTCTCGACCAGCCGGAAGTTCTCCTCGGTCGGCCAGCCGTGCGGGCGCGACGCCAGGTGGATCTCCCGGTTCACCAGCGCGCCCATCACGCCGCCGTCCGGACGGTCGGCACGACGTCGATGTTGCCGCGGGTGGCGTTGGAGTACGGGCAGACCTGGTGCGCCTGCGCCACCAGCTGCTCGGCGGCGGCCCGCTCGACGGCGGGCAGGTCGACGACGAGCGTGACGGCCAGCGCGTAACCGCCGGCGCCGTTGGGGCCGATCCCGACCTGCGCCTCCACGACCGAGTCGGTCACGTCCGCTCCCGCCCGCCGTGCCACCACCCGCAGCGCCGAGTGGAAGCAGGCGGCGTACCCCGCGGCGAAGAGCTGCTCGGGGTTGGCCGCGCCGCCGTTGCCGCCCATCTCCTTGGGGACCGCCAGGTCGAGGTCCAGCGTGCCGTCGGAGGTCTGGACGTGGCCGTCGCGGCCGTCGCCGGTGGCCCGGGCGGACGCGGTGTAGAGCACCTGCATGGCGGTCACTGCTCCTTCTGTCGGTGGATCGTCTCGGTGACCCGGGTGAGCGTGTCGCGGAGGGCGACGAGGTCCGCCTCGGTGAGCCCGGTGGACACGGCGACACGCGCCGGCACGTCCGCCACGCGGTCCCGCAGGGCCCGGCCGGCGTCGGTCAGCTCCACCTCGACCCGCCGCTCGTCGCGGGTCGAGCGCCGCCGGCGCACGAACCCGGCCTCCTCCAGCCGCTTGAGCAGCGGGGAGAGGGTGCCGGAGTCGAGGCGCAGCTCGGCGCCGATCTCGGAGACGGCGGGGGCGGCGCCGTCGCGCTCCCAGAGCACGAGCAGCACCAGGTACTGCGGGTAGGTGAGCCCCACGGCGTCGAGGAGGGGCCGGTAGACGTCCGTGAGGGCCCGCGACGCCGCGTAGAGCGCGAAGCACACCTGGCGGCGCAACACCAGGTCGTCGGTCACCCGAGAAAGGTAGCGCACAATTGAATTGCGCGCTACTCATCACCGAGGGAGCACGGTCACATGCGTCCGGCCACCGCACGGGCGATCTGCTCCAGGGGCTTCCGGTTCTCCGCCGGGTCGTTGAGCCGCACCAGGCGTACCGACGCCCACCGGCCGGACCGGAGGATGAAGACGGCCTCGTGCGTCGCGTACGCCTCCTCGCCGAGACCGGCCAGCGGGCGCAGCTCGTGGCCGAGGTCGCGCTCGATGTCGAGGAACTTCTTCGCGCCGTCGCCCACGAAGACCTCCACCTGGCCGGTCGGCCCCGTGGGCGGCGCGGTGTAGGTGCACGCCTCGGGCGCCGGCACGGCGTCCTGCAACCGGGTGCCGGCGAGCTTCTCGGCCTCGTCCTTCGTCACCAGCGCGCAGGGGTCCACGGCGGCGGGCGCCGCCGAGGTGGGCGGAGCCTCCTCGGTGGCCGGAGCGTCGTCGGCCGGCGCCTCCTCGGCGGGCGCCTCGACGGCGGCCGGCGGCGGGTCGTCCTGCCCGGACCCGCAGCCGGCCACCGGGCCGGCCAGCAGCGGGAGCAGGCCGGCGAGCAGCAGCGCGGCCCGGCGCGGGTGACGGCGGACGTGTCTCATGGGGACCTCCGAGAGCGGTCGGTCGTGGGTGGGCCGGTGGGAAGGGGCGGTCGGCACGCGGACGGGGCGGCGGTGTCCGGCGTCCCGGTGTCCGGTCACGGTCCGCCTCCCGGTCCCGTCACCGCCGGCGCGTCCGGCGCCGCGATCCACTCGGCCGGTCCCAGCCGGTCGACCCGCCAGCCGGCGGCGGCGGCCACCGCGGCCACCGTCTCCGCGTCGGGCCCCTCCACCAGCGCGAGGACCACGTCGTCCGCCGGGATCCGCAGGGCGCCGCGCAGGCGGGTGGTGCTCGTGGTGAGCCCGCCCACCGGGCTGTCCGCGCACTCCCCCGGAACGCGGTCGTAGCGTTCGAGGACGAAGAGTCGAGTGGACATGCGTCGACGCTAGGGCCGCCGGGCCGTCCGGTAATCGGGTGTTTCCCTATCCTTCGACGGCCGCCGCCGGACCGGCCCCGCGCGTGCCGGCCGCTACCCGTCGGCTCCCGCGCCGCGGGCCATCGCGGCGCCCAGCTCCGCGCGGCTGGTCACACCGAGCTTCCGGTAGACCCGGGCCAGGTTGGCCTCGACCGTCTTCGGGCTGATGAAGAGGGTGTCGGCGATGACCCGGTTGGTCCGGCCCGCCGCGGCGAGACGCGCCACCTCCAGCTCCGTGCCGGTGAGCTGGCGGGGCGCCGCACGCCCGCCCGTGCGCTCCGCCTCGGCGCGGGCCCGGGCGGCCAACGCCGCCGCCCCGAGCGCCTCGAACTCGCCGGCCGCGGCGGTCAGCGCGTCCCGCGCCTCGCGTCGCCGCCGCACCCGCCGGTACGCCAGACCGGCCACGAGCAGGCACCGGGCCCGGTCCAGGGGAAGCACGTCGGCCGGCACCGCGGCCCGAGCGGCGTCCAGCTCGGCCAGGGCCTCGGACGGGTCCCGGCCGAGGGCGCCGGCGAGCAGCACCCGGCTGCGGGCCAGGGCCAACGTCGTCCACGGCCGCGGCAACCGCCGGTGCCGCGCCGCCAGCCGCTCCAGCACGGCCTCGGCCGTGGTCAGGTCACCGGCCCCGACGCAGGCCTCCAGCCAGTCCGGTTCGGTGCGCTGGGCGATCGGCTCGACCAGCCCCAGCTCGTCCATGGCCGCCGCCAGCACGCCGTAGTGGCGCGCCGCCTCCGGCATCCGACCGGCCATCAGCGCCGCGTAGCCGGCGAGCTGGGTGTGGATGCGCAGCCGCCACGCGTCGTCCAGTTCGGCCGCCCGGCGCAGGCCGTCCTCGGCGATCCGGGTCGCCTCCGCCAGCCGCCCCCGGTGCGCGAACAGCAGCCCCTCCAGCCAGTCCACGCCGGCCGAGTCGGCCCCGTACTGCTCACCCAGCTCGCGGGCGGCGGCCAGGTGCGCGGCGGCGTCCGCCCAGCGTCCCGCGAGCAGCTCGGTCTCCCCGAGATGGCACAGCAGCTCGTGCTGGAACGGCTCGTCGCCGCGGACGACCGCCCGGTCGAGCATGCGGTGCAGCCGCTCGCGCGCCCGGCCGTGCTCGTCGAACGACTTCCACAGGATCGCCGGAACGGTGCCGGCCAGCCACGACGGCTCCTCACCCTCCAGGGCGAGCGCCCGCTCCAGCAGCTCGGCCCGAACCGGCAGCCCGGCCCGGACCTCGTGGTAGAGCAGGAGAAGCAGCGCCCCGGCGAGCACCGGCCCGTCCTCCGGGCTCCCCGCGAGCAGCACGACCGCCCGCTCGGCGTGCCACCGGCCCGGGTCCGGCGCGTCCCGGAACATGCTCAGGTGGGCGTGGATCCGCCCGGCCAGCGCCGACCCGGCCGGCGCGGCGGCCAGCGCGCGTTCGGCAGTCGCCACGATCGTCTCCGCCGCCTCGTCGGCACTCCAGCCGACGACGGCCCGTAGCAGCAGCGCCTCGACGCGCGCCGGACCGGTCAGCTGCTCGGCCACCCGCTCGGCGGCGGCCCGCGCGGCCGGGTAGTCGCCGCTGTCGTACCGGCACTGCGCGGCGGCCAGCCGCCACCGCGCGTACTCCCCGGCGGCCTCGGGTGGTGCGAGACGCGCCGCCGTCTCGTACAGCCCGGCCGCGATCTCGGGGGCGCCGAGGGCCCGCTGCCGGGCCGCCGCCGCGGCGATCTCGGCGGCCGCCGCGGCGTCCGGCGCGTCCACGCAGCGGGCCAGCTGCCGGGCCCGCTCGTCCGGGTCGCGCGCGGTGTCGGCGAGGAGCCGGTGCAGCCGGCGGCGCACCCCGGGCGGCACGTCGCCGCGGACCGCGGCCGCGTACACCGGGTGCGCGAACGTCACCTCCTCGCCGGTGACCGCCACCAGACCGGCCTCCTCCGCGGCGTCGAGATCCTCCGGAGCGACACCGGCACGGGCCAGCCCGGACAGGGTCGGTCCGCCGGAGAGCGCGGCGAGCCGGATGGCCTGGCGGGTCGCCGGCGGCAGGGCGGCCAGCCGCTCGGCGACCAGGTGCCGCAGCGACGGGGCGGCCGGCAGGTCGGCTCCGGGCGCCGGAAGCTGCGGGAGCCGCAGCACCGCCCGGGCCAGCTCGATGGCGAGCAGCGGGTTGCCGCCGGAGTCCTCGGCGATGCGGACCAGCAACGGGCGGGGCAGCGTCGCGCCGGTCTCCGCCCGCAGCACGTGGTGCAGCGCCCCCACGCCGAGCGGGCCGAGCGGCACCCGCTCCAGCAGCGCGCCCGTGGCGCCCTGGTCGAGGCCGAGCGGCGTCTCGCGCGGCCGGTCGGACCGGGCCGTCACCAGCACGGCGACCCGCGGCACCACGCGACGCAGCGCGAACCGCAGCGCCCGCTCGCTGGGCGGGTCCAGCCACGGTGCGTCGTCCACGGCCACCAGCACCCGGGGCGTGTCGGCGACGGCCGCCTCCAGCACCGCGCGGGTCGCCGCCCCGACGGCCCGTTCGTCGACCGGCCCGGTCACCTCGCCGGTGAGCAGCACCCCGCCCAGCGCCGCGCGCTGCGGCGGCGAGAGCTGCGCCGCCCGGTCGGCCAGCGGCGCGAGCACGTCGGCGAGCGCCGCGAACGGCAGCGACTGCTCGATCTCCGTGGGGGCGCAGGCCAGCACCAGCCAGCCGTCCCGGGCGGCGGCGTCCAGCAGCGTCCGGTGCACGGCCGTCTTGCCGATGCCGGCCGGCCCCTCCAGGAGCACCGGACGGCCCTCGTCCAGGCAGCACCGCGCCCGGTCCACCAGCGTGTCCCGACCGACGACCGCCACGCCCACGGGGTCAGTCTCGCAAGCACCGGCCGCGCCGGTCGAGAACCGTACGGCGGGTCGGCGCGCGCCGTACGGTCAGCCGCGCTCGGCGCGCCACCTCCGCCCGCGGGTGGGTCGTGTCGGCTTCCGTTCGGACGGCGTCAGGCCCGGGCGAGGGTCTCGAGCGCCTCGGCGACGGTGAACGCGCCCGCGTAGAGCGCCTTGCCGGCGATCACGCCCTCCACCCCGAGCGGCTCCAGCGCGGCCAGCGCCCGCAGGTCGTCCAGGGTGGACACCCCGCCGGAGGCGATGACCGGCGCCTCGGTACGGGCGCACACCTCGCGCAGCAGGTCCAGGTTCGGCCCGCGCATGGTGCCGTCCTTCGTGATGTCGGTGACCACGTACCGGGCGGCGCCCGCCTTGTCGAGCCGCTCCAGCACCTCGAACAGGTCACCGCCCTCCCGGGTCCAGCCGCGGGCGGCCAGGGTACGGCCGCGCACGTCCAGCCCGATGGCGACCCGGTCGCCGTACTCGCCGACGATCCGGTCGCACCACACCGGGTCCTCCAGCGCGGCGGTGCCGATGTTCACGCGGGCCGCCCCCGTGCCGAGCGCGGCGAGCAGGGACTCGTCGTCCCGGATGCCGCCGGAGAGCTCGACGTTGACGTCGAGCTGCCGCACCACCTCGGCGAGCAGGTGCGCGTTGGTGCCGCGACCGAACGCGGCGTCGAGGTCGACGAGGTGGATCCACTCCGCGCCGTCCCGCTGCCAGGTCAGCGCCGCCTCCAGCGGGTCGCCGTAGCTGGTCTCGCTGCCGGCGGCGCCCTGCACGAGCCGGACGGCCCGTCCGTCGGCGACGTCCACGGCGGGTAACAGGGTGAGGCTCAACGTCTTCTCCTCGCGTCAGGTGCGGCGGTCCAGGGCGATCACCACGATCGCCGGCAGTACGAGCAGCAGGAGCACGACCAGCGCGATCCGCAGCGCCAGGTCGTCCACCAGCGACCAGATCAGGATCAGTGCCGCCACGGTGAGCAGCACGATGGCGGCCCGTTCGGTACGCGTGTGCCGGGCCAGCCGGCCGGTGCCGCGCCGGCGCCAGCGGGGCGTGAGACGGCGTACCAGCAGGCGGCGGCGTTCCCGGCGGGCCACCCGGCGGCGGCGCGCGGCACGTTCCCGGGCCAGCTCGGCCTCGCGCGCCGCCCGGCGGCGGGCCCGTTCCTTGCTCACGCGGCCGCCTCGCGGCCGGCGGCCGCCTCGCGGCCGGCGCCGGCACGCCGGGCGGTCCGTGCCGCCGTCGCCGACCGGTCCCGCCCACCGCGCCCGGTGGCCCACGCCCTCCGGCCGCCCGCCCCGGGGGCGACCGGCGTCCCCGCCGCGGTCACAGTGCGGCCAGCCAGTTGCGCAGCAACCGGGCGCCGGTGTCGGCCGACTTCTCGGGGTGGAACTGGGCGGCCGAGAGCGGGCCCCGCTCGACGGCGGCCACGAAGTCCGCGCCGTGGTGGGCGGTGGTGACCGTGGCGCCGGCGGCGGCCAGCGCCTCCGGGTCGGTGACCGCGTACGAGTGGACGAAGTAGAACCGGCTCGTGTCGGGCAGGCCGGCGAAGAGGACCGACGAGGACGGCGCCTGGACCGTGTTCCATCCCATGTGGGGCAGCCGCGTCGCGGGGAGACGGGTGACGCCTCCCGGCAGCAGACCCAGCCCCTTGGTGACGACGCCGTGCTCCTCTCCGTGCGCGAAGAGCACCTGCATGCCCACGCAGATGCCGAGCACGGGGCGGCCGGCGGCCACCCGGTCGGCGATCACGGGGCCCGCCCCGAGGGCCTCGATCCCGGCCATGCACGCGGCGAACGCGCCGACGCCGGGCACCACGAGGCCGTCCGCCGAGGCGGCGGCCCTCAGGTCGTCGGTGACCCGCACGTCGGCGCCGGCGGCGGCGAGGGCCCGCTCGGCGGACCGCAGGTTGCCCGACCCGTAGTCGAGCACCACCACGTCGGGGCGGCTCATGACCCCGCCTCCGGGATCAGCCAGAGCACCCCGCCGACGGTGGCGAGGACCGCCAGCAGGGCGGTGACCAGCACCGCGCCGCGCGGCGCACCCTGCCGGTGCAGGGACAGCACACCGCCCACGAGCACGCCGGCGAGCACCAGCAGCAGGACCGGCAGCACCGCACCCATCACAGCGCTCCCTTCGTGCTGGGCACGGCGCCCGCGGCCCGCGGGTCGATGGCCGTGGCCTCGCGCAGCGCCCGGGCGACCGCCTTGAACTGCGCCTCCACGACGTGGTGGGCGTCGGGGTGACCCCCGGGGCGGGCCGCCCGCAGCACGTCCACGTGCAGGGTGATCCGGGCCGCCTGGCCGAAGGACTCCCAGATGTGCCGGGTCATGCTGGTCGGGTAGACCGGCCCGATGTACGGCGCGAGCGGCGGCTCGTCGTGCAGCACGTACGGCCGGCCGGAGAGGTCCACCGCGGCCCGGACCAGCACCTCGTCCATCGGCACGGTGGCCGAGCCGTACCGCCGGATGCCGGCCTTCTCCCCCAGCGCGCGGTCGAACGCGGCGCCCAGGGCGAGCGCCGTGTCCTCCATCGTGTGGTGGGCGTCGATCTCCAGGTCGCCGACGGTCTGCACGGTCAGGTCGAAGCCGCCGTGGCGGGCGATCTGGTGCAGCATGTGGTCGTAGAAGCCGACGCCGGTGCTGATGTCGGCGGCGCCGGTGCCGTCGAGGTCGATCTCGACGAGGACCTTGGTCTCCTTGGTGGTCCGCTCGACCCGTGCGGTGCGGCTCATTGCTCGCCTCTCGATCGCGGGGCTTGCGTGCCCGTCAGCTTGTCCATGGCGGTGAGGAAGGCGTCGGTCTCGGCGGGGGTGCCGGCGGTGACGCGCAGCCAGCCGGGCAGGCCGACGTCGCGGACCAGCACACCGGCGTCGAGCAGGGTGCGCCAGGCCGCGGACTGGTCGCCGCCGACCTCGAAGAGCACGAAGTTGGCGTCGCTGTCGGCGACGCGCAGCCCGCGAGCGCGCAGCTCGGCGACGATCCGGTCGCGCTGCTCCTTGATGGCCGCGACGGTGCCGAGCAGGGCGTCCCGGTGCGCCAGCGCCGCGCGGGCGGCCGCCTGGGTGAGCGCCGACAGGTGGTACGGCAACCGGACGAGCTGCACGGCCTGCACCACCGCCGGGTCGGCGGCGAGGTAGCCCAGCCGCCCGCCGGCGAACCCGAACGCCTTGCTCATCGTGCGGGTCACCACGAGCCGGGGGTGGCCGGGCAGCACCGCGAGGGCGCTCACCGTGCCGGTCCGGGCGAACTCGGCGTACGCCTCGTCGACCACGACCATCCCCGGCGCCACGTCGAGCACGGCCGTGACCACGGCCGGGTCCAGCGCGGTGCCCGTGGGGTTGTTCGGCGAGCAGAGGAACACCACGTCGGGCCGGTGCTCGCGGACCTGGGCCACCGCCTCCTCGGCCGTCAGCCCGAAGTCGGCGCCGCGCCGGCCGGGCACCCACCGGGTGCCGGTGCCGAGCGCCAGCAGCGGATGCATCGAGTACGCCGGGACGAACCCGAGCGCGCTGCGCCCCGGGCCGCCGAACGCCTGGAGCAGCTGCTGCTGGACCTCGTTGGAGCCGTTGGCCGCCCACACCTGGTCCACGGTGAGCCCGTGGCCGAGGTAGCCGGCCAGGTCGGCGCGGAGCGCCACGGCGTCCCGGTCCGGGTAGCGGTTGAGGTCACGCAGCTCGGCGGCGAGGGCCTTGCCGATCGCCTCGACCACCGGCTCCGGCACCGGGTAGGAGTTCTCGTTGGTGTTGAGCCGCACCGGCACGTCCAGCTGCGGGGCGCCGTACGGCGTCCGGCCGCGCAGGTCGTCGCGGATCGGCAGGTCGTCGAGGGTGGTCATGCCGCCACCTCCGGCCGGCGTGCGCGTCCGGTCACGACGACGCCCCCGGGAAGCGCGCGCGGACCGCCTGGCCGTGCGCGGGCAGGTCCTCCACCCCGGCGAGGGTCACCACGTGGGGCGCCACCTCGCGCAGCGCGTCCTGCGTGTACTCCACCAGGTGGATGCCGCGCAGGAAGGTCTGCACCGACAGCCCGGAGGAGTGCCGGGCGCAGCCACCGGTGGGGAGCACGTGGTTGGAGCCGGCGCAGTAGTCGCCGAGCGACACCGGCGACCAGGCGCCCACGAAGACCGCGCCCGCGTTGCGGACCCGCAGCGCCCACTCGCGGGCGTCCCGGGTCTGGATCTCCAGGTGCTCGGCGGCGTACGCGTCGACGACCCGCAGCCCCGCCTCCAGGTCGTCCACCAGCACCACGCCGCTCTGCTCGCCGGTCAGGGCGGTGGTGACCCGCTCGGCGTGCTTCGTGGCGGGCACCTGCCGGGCCAGTTCCCGCTCGACCGCCTCGACCAGCGCCACCGAGGGGGTGACCAGCACGCTCGCCGCGAGCGGGTCGTGCTCGGCCTGGCTGATCAGGTCGGCCGCGACGTGCGCCGGGTCGGCGGTGTCGTCGGCCAGGATGGCGATCTCGGTCGGGCCGGCCTCGGCGTCGATGCCGACGACGCCGCGCAGCAGCCGCTTGGCGGCCGTGACCCAGATGTTGCCCGGTCCGGTGATCATGTCGACGGGGTCGCAGTGGTCCGTGCCCTCGGCGTCCACGGCGGCGCCGTACGCGAGCATGGCCACCGCCTGGGCGCCGCCCACGGCGTAGACCTCGTCCACGCCGAGCAGCGCGCACGCGGCGAGCACCCGCGGGTCGGGCAGGCCGCCGTTGTCCTTCTGCGGCGGGCTGACCACCACGAGCGAGCGGACGCCGGCCGCCTGGGCCGGCACGACGTTCATCACCACGGTCGACGGGTACATCGCCAGGCCGCCGGGGACGTAGAGACCGACCCGGTCGACCGGCACCCAGCGCTCGGTGACGGTGCCGCCCGGCACCACCTGAGTGGTGTGGTCGCTGCGCCGCTGGTCGGCGTGCACCCGCCGGGCCCGGCGGATCGACTCCGACAGCGCCGCGCGGACCTCCGGATCGAGGGTGCCCTCCGCCGCGGCGATCGCCTCGGCCGGCACGCGCAGCACCTCGGGGGACACGCCGTCGAACCGCTCGCTCGCCTCCCGGATCGCCGGGTAGCCATGCTCCCGCACCGCCTCCACGAGGGGGCGGATCCGCTCGACGGCCACCGACACGTCGAGCTGGGCACGGGGCAGCAGGCGGCGCGGGTCACGGACGCCACCGCGCAGGTCGATCCGGTTCAACACCCTTGCGAGTCTAGGCGGCCGGCCGGCGGGCCGGCCCGCGCCGCCCGCACGGCGGGACGGTGAGCCGGGACACGCCACGGTCGGCGGAGCGGACTAGGCTCGACGGCGTGACTGCGCGGTTGCCGGTGTTCCCGCTCGGAACGGTGCTCTTCCCCGGTCTGGTGCTGCCGCTGCACATCTTCGAGGAGCGCTACCGCGCCCTGGTCCGGCACCTGGTGGCGTTGCCCGAGGACGCCCCGCGCGAGTTCGGCGTGGTGGCCATCCAGGCGGGCTGGGAGGTGGCGCCCACCGGGCCCGGCGGCCGGCCGCTGCCCGGCGGCGGGGACGTGACCCTGCACGAGGTGGGCTGCACCGCGGAGCTGCGCCAGGTCACCGAACTGGCCGACGGCGGCTTCGACATCGTCACGGTCGGCCGGCGCCGGTTCCGCATCGCGGAGGTGGACCGGCGCTCGGCCCCCTACCTCACGGCGGAGGTCGAGTGGCTGCCCGAGCCGGGCGGCACGGACGAGACCGCCGAGCTGCTCGCCGCCCGGGTGATCTCCGTGTTCCGGCAGTACCTCGGGCTGATCCGGCCCGACCCGCAGGACATCACCGAACAGCTGCCCGAGGATCCGACCGTGCTGTCGCACCTGGTCGCCGCCACGGCGGCGCTCACGGTCGACGACCGGCAGCGGCTGCTCGCCATCGACGACACGGCGGCCCGGCTCCGGGCCGAGCTGCGGCTGCTCAACCGCGAGGCGGCTCTCCTGCGCCAGGTGCGGGCGGTTCCGGTGCCGCTGGCGGAGCTGGCGTCGCCACCGACGCCCAACTGAGACCGGGCGCGTCGGGCACCGGCTCGGGGCGCAGCGACGGCCAGCGGGACCAGCCCGCCAGCAGGGTGTACGTCACGGCGGCGCCGAACGCCGGCAGCAGCAGGTTGCCGTGCGGCACCGGCACCACGCCGAGGAGCCAGTCGATCCCGCCCGCGCGCAGGTCGGCCGGCTTCGTGAAGGCCTGCCCCTCCGGGGCGGTGGCGAGCAGCCGGTCGAACGTCCCCAGCCCGACCCGGCGGCCCACCTGCCAGGCCACCACGGCCGCCGCGAACGCCCCGAGCACAGCGGTGCCCAGCCCGACCGGGCCACGCCGCCGGCGCAGCAGGAACCAGACGGCGAGCGCGGCCAGCACACCGAAGCCGAGTCCCAGCAGGCTGAACCAGCCGTCCGCCGCGATCGGCTGCTCCGGTTGCGGCTCGGCGTAGACGGCGCCGGCGGCCGCCTTCACGACCGGGGTGTCCGGTGCGACGGCCGCCCAGAGCAGCCCGAGCGGCACGCCGAGCGCGGCCAGCGCCGCACCGGCGCCCACGGCGCCTCTCCAGGCCCGCCGCCGGTCGGCGCCGTCGACCAGGGGGTGAACGGGGCCGGGTGCCGGGTGCGCGGCCGGCGGGCCGTCGCCGGCCACGGGACCGGAGCCCGGGGCGTCACCGGCGGTCGGGGCGAGGCTGGCGTCGCCGGCGTGGGGGCCGGGGTCCTGGGCGGGGCCGGGGCCGGCCGACCCGCTGGTCCGGGCGGGGCCGGCGCCAGCGGCGGGCGACGCCGGTCCGGTGGCGTGTGCCGGCGGGGCGGTGCGGTCGGCCTCGCCGGAGCGGACGGGCCGGGCGGGGTCGGGGGTGTCCGGGCTCACCGGATGATCCTCTCAGGCCGACGGAGGAACGGGAGCGCCGGAGGCGGCACACCCCCTCACCGGGCGAACGGCTCCAGCATGACGGCGGCGGCACGCAACCAGGCCTGCCGTGTCTCCGGCTGGAGCTGGTGGTACTCGATCGAGGACCCGGTCTCCAGCGCCGGGTCGTACGGCACCACGGCCACGGCCCGGGTACGGCTCGCGAAGTGCCGCTCCAGGTCGTCCTGCAACGCCGACCGGCCGGGGGTGGGGCACGAGATCAGGGTGACCGCGTTCTCCGCCAGCTCACCCATGCCCACCTCGTGCAGCAGGTCGAGCATCCAGTCCGCGCTGAACGCGGCGTCCTCGCGCGGGACGGTGGTGACGACCAGCTGGTCGGCGGCCTGCATCACGGTGCGCCAGTTCGCGCTCTCCACGTTGTTGCCGGTGTCCACGCAGATCACCTCGTGGGTACGCCGCAGCAGCTCCAGCACCCGGCGGACGGTGAACTGGTCGAGCCGGTGGGCGAAGCGGGGGCTCTCCTCGCCGGCCAGCACGTCGTACGACCCGTCGGAGGCGTGCCGCAGGTAGTCGTCGAGGCGTTCGAGCAGCCGGCCGCCCTCGAGGATCTCGATCTGGGCGAGGTCGGTGATCAGGTGACGGATCGTCCGGGCGTGCCGGGCGCTGCCGGCGCGCAGCCCCAGCGTGCCGCGCAGCTCGTTGTCGTCCCACGCGACCACGCCCCGCCCGCGGATGCTGCCGACGGTCGCCGCGGCGAGCACCGTCGCCGTGGTCTTGTGCACCCCGCCCTTGGGGTTGGCGAAGGCGAACACGCGCGGGCCGCCGAGTTCGCGGCGCAGCACGGAGGCGGCCCGCTCCAGTTCCGGGTCCGGCGGCGGCGGACGCCACTCGACGCGGGCCGGGTAGCCCCGGTCCGGGGCGACCGGTGGCGGCGCGACCGGTGGTGGTGGCGCGACCGGCGGCGGCGCGACCGGTGGTGGGGCCATCGGTGGGCCGGCGGCCACGGGCGGCGCCGCGTAGCCGGCCTCGGGTCGGTAGCCGTTGTCCAGCAGCGCGTAGCGGGACTCCACCGGAGGCGGCTCGTGCCGGTAGCCGTTGTCGAGCAGCGCGTACCGCGAGGCGGGCGGCTCCGGCGGCTCGGGCCGCCGCTGCTCCGGCACGCGGTACGCCGGCTCACCCGGATAGCCGGGGTCGGTCCGGTACGCCGGGTCGACCCGGTAGGTGGCCTCCGCCCGGTATCCGGGATCGGGCCCGTACGGCGGCTCGCCGGGCGGGTGCACGGCCGCGGCCCGGCCCGCGTACCCGTTGGGCGCCGCGCGGCGCGGCAGCGGCTCGGGCGGGAGCGGCCCCGGCGGGGACAGCGGACGGGCCGGTGGCAGCGGCTCCTCGACGCGCCGGTCCGTCTCGGGCTGCTCGGCGCCCCGGCCGGCGTGGCGGGCACGGTCGAGCAGCGCCCGCCACCGCGGCGCCGGTTCGGCCGGCCGGCCCCAGCCGGTCTCGCTGCCCTCCACGGCTCGCCCTCCCCAGCGCGATCGATGTCCGCCTGACAGGCTACGGAGGAAACCCTATTCGGACCACACCACCCCGCGCACACCTCCCCGACCCGGAGCGCCACCGGCGGGCCGGCGGCCGGTTCAGTCGCGCAGGATCCGCAGGGCGCGTTCCAGGTCGTCCGGATAATCGCTGACGAAGCGGACCTCGTCACCGGTCCGGGGGTGCAGGAAGCTCAGCTCGCGGGCGTGCAGCCACTGCCGGTCCAGCCCGAGCCGGGCGGCCAGGGTCGGGTCCGCGCCGTAGGTGAGATCGCCCACGCACGGGTGACGCAACGTGGAGAAGTGCACCCGGATCTGATGGGTCCGCCCCGTCTCGAGGCGGACGTCGAGCAGGCTCGCGGCCGGGAACGCCTCGAGCGTGTCGTAGTGGGTGACGCTCGGCTTGCCGCCGGAGACCACCGCCCACCGGTAGTCGTGGGTGGGATGCCGGTCGATGGGGGCGTCGATGGTCCCCCGCAGCGGGTCCAGGTGGCCCTGCACCACGGCGTGGTAACGCTTCTCCACCTCGCGGTACTTGAACGCCCGCTTCAACGCCGTGTACGCCTGCTCGCTCTTCGCCACCACCATGACGCCGGTGGTGCCCACGTCGAGCCGGTGCACCACGCCCTGCCGCTCCGCGGCCCCGCTCGTGGAGATGCGGTGGCCGATGGCGGCCAGCGCGCCGATGACGGTCGGGCCGGTCCAGCCGGGGCTGGGGTGGGCCGCCACCCCCACCGGCTTGTCCACCACCACGATGTCGTCGTCGGCGTAGATGACGCGCAATCCGGGCACCGCCTGCGGGACCACGGTCGGCGGGGCGGCGGGCGCCGGCAGGGTCACCTCGAGCCACGACCCGGCCTTGACCCGGTGGGAGTTGGGGCGTACGGCGCCGTCGACCAGCGCGTCCCCGGCGTCGACCAGGGCCGCGGCGGCGGTGCGGGAGAGACCGAAGAGGCGGGACACCGCCTGGTCGAGCCGCATGCCGTCGAGGCCGTCGGGCACCGGCAGGGACCGGTGGTCCCCGCCCGTCGCGAACGCCGAGGTCACGTCCGCTCCCGCTGCTCGACGGGCACGGTCGCGGGGTCGTCGACCGGGCGGCCGTCGCGGCCCAGCCGCGACCCGTCGCGCTGGCGGCCGGTGAGTTCCAGCACGACGGCGAGCACCACGCCGCAGACCAGCGAGCTGTCGGCGAGGTTGAACACCGGGAAGTACTCGCCGAACGGGCCGAAGACGCTGATCATGTCGACCACGTGACCGACGAAGTGGCCGGGGGCCCGGAAGATGCGGTCCATCAGGTTGCCGAGCGCCCCGCCGAGCACGAGGCCGAGCGAGATCGCCCAGGGGATCGAGCGCAGCCGCAGCGTCATCCAGACGATCCACCCGATCACCGCCGTGGTGACCAGCGGGAAGACCCAGGTGTGGTCGGAGCCGATGCTCCACGCGGCCCCGCTGTTGCGGACCAGGTTCAGGTAGATGAGGCCGCCGAGCAGCCGCACCGGCTCGCGGTCGGTGAGGGCCGCGAGGGCAAGGTGCTTGGTGACCAGATCGATCAGGAGGGCGACCAGCGCGGTGCCGGCCAGGATCGCGACGGCCCTCGGTCGCGCTCGGCGGACGGCCGGCTCAGCGCTGCCGGATCCGGCGGGCGGTGCTGCGCTCATCTGCTCCCCATCGACACTCGGCGGTGATCGCTCACCGTCTTCCTCGCCGCCGGGGAGCGGACCTCAGCGCCGCTCCTCCAGCTGCTTGCAGGTCACGCAGAGGGTGGCCGACGGGAAGGCGGCGAGCCGCTCCACCGGGATCGGGTTGCCGCACCGCTCGCACCAGCCGTAGTTGCCCTCGTCGAGGCGCTCCAACGCCCGCTCGACCTGCGTGATCCGCTCCAGGATGCTGTTGGCGAGGGAGATCTCCTGCTCCCGCTCGAACGTCTTGGTGCCCGTGTCGGCCTGGTCGTCCCCGGCCGAGTCGGTCAGACGGTCGCGCTGAAGCTCGGTGATCTCGCTCAGCGTCTGATCGTACTCGGCGCGGAGTTCGTCCCGCCGCGCCGCCAGCGCCGCACGGATCTTCTCGGTCTCGGCCGCGCTGCGGGTCGGCTTCGCCACCGCCTTGCGGCCGGCGGTCCTGGTGTCGGCTGGCTTCGCCATCGTCGCTCCCTCGGCCGGAAAGCCGCGGCGGTCCGCGGCACCTGGACAGGGGGAGCCGAACACGGGCGTCCCCCAGGTACGAAAAGGGGCGCGCGGCGACGACCGCCGCGCACTCCGGAGGTTGGCAAGAATACGGAACGTACAGGCGTCCGACAACGTGCCGCACCGACGCACCGCTATTCAGCCCCAAGCCCCACCTAACTGGGGCAAAAGGAACGCTAGCAGATCAACCGTCCCGATCATCGCCGTACTCGCCAAACCACCGGGCCAGGCGGCCCCGCCGGCTGACCGCCCGCAACCGCCGCTCCGCCTCGTCGCGGGCGCCACCGGTGGCCACGATGAGCAGGTTGTCGCCGGTCTTCAGCCGGGTGTCCGGGCCCGGCACGAACCCGACCCCGTCGCGCAGGACCAGCGTGACCACCGCCCCCTGCGGCAGCCGCAGCTCGTCGACGTGCACCCCGGCCAGCCGGGACCCGGCCGGCACCTCGAGCTGGAGCAGGTCCGCCCGCATCCGCTCCAACGGCGCCGTCTCGACGTGCACCTCCGCGGCCTCGGCCGGCGCGGTCACGCCGAGCCGCCGGGCCACCGGCGCGAGCGTCGTCGTCTGGACCAGCGTGAAGATCACCACCAGTACGAACACCGCGTCGAAGAGCCGGTCGGCGCCGGGCACCCGCTCGGACAGCGGGATGGTGGCCAGCACGATCGGCACCGCGCCGCGCAGCCCGGCCCACGAGAGGAACGCCTGTTCCCGCGGGCCGACCGCGAACGGCAGCGCGGAGACCGCCACCGACAGGGGACGCGCCGCGAGCACGAGCGCCAACCCGGTCACCACCGCCGGGACGACCGCCGCGTCCAGCCGGCCGGGCGAGGCCAGCAGCCCGAGCAGCACGAACAGGCCGATCTGGGCCAGCCAGGCCAGCCCGTCGGCGAAACCGAGGATCGCGCGCCGGTGCGGCAGCCGCGCGTTGCCGAGCAGCACCCCGGCGACGTAGACCGCGAGGAAGCCCGAGGCGTGCAGCACGGCCCCGGCGGCGTACGCCAGCACGGTGAAGCCGACGACCGCGATCGGGTACAGCCCCGCCGACGGCAGCGCCGCCCGGCGCAGCGCCCAGCGGCCCGCGACGCCGGCGACGGCGCCGACCGCGGCGCCGAGCGTCAGTTCGTAGCCGACCAGCAGCACCTCGTACCACCACGGGTGCCCGGCGCCGTGCCGGGAGAGCAGCACGACGAGCAGCACCACGGGGGCGTCGTTCATGCCGGACTCGGCCTCCAGGGTGGCCACGAGCCGGGGCGGCAGGCGCAGCCGGCGGAGCGTGGCGAACACCGCCGCCGCGTCGGTCGACGAGAGCACCGCGCCGTACAGGAGGGCCAGCCGCCAGTCCAGGCCGAGCAGGAGGTGGACGGCGACGCCGACCACGACGATGCTCACCACCACGCCGACGGTGGCGAGCGCGGCCGAGAGCCCGAGCACCGGACGCAGCGTGCTCCACCGCGCCGTGAGCCCGCCCTCGGCGATGATCACGATGAGCGCGCAGAAGCCCAGCGTGCGGGTGAGGTCGGCGTCGTCGAAGTCGATTCCCAGCCCGGCCTCGCCGATCGCCACGCCGAGGGCCAGGTAGACGAGGAGGCTGGGCACGCCGAGCCGGGTCGAGAGCCGGACGGCGCCGACGGCCACCAGCAGCACGGCCGCGCCGACCAGCAGCGCGAGATCCAGCCCGGGCGTCATGGATGCCTGGCCCGGGCAGTCCTCACTCGCCGGATCCGTCGCGCAGCCGGCGCAGCGCCGCGGACACCTCGGGACCGGGCCGCTCGATGAGGAAGAGCTTGTCGCGGCTGGCGGCGCCGGACCGCAGGGAGACCGCGGCCGGCCGGACGCCGAGCGCGCCCGCGAGCGCCCGCCGGGCGGCCTCGGTGGCCCGCCCGTCGACGGCCGGCGCGTTCACGGCGACGACCAGCGCCGGCCCGTGCGGGCCGTCGAAGCGGCCACCGACCCGGGCCCGGGCGGAGCCCGGCTTCACCCGGACCGCCACCGTGAGTGTGTCGTCCGTGGACACCGCGACCCCGCTCAATCCGGGCGCGCGTCGGTGAGCAGGGCCGTGGCCGGCGCGCACCGCGCGCAGGGAGTGAAGCCCAACTCGACCGCCTCGGCCACCGGCAGTGGTTCGTGCTCCCGCCCCACGAGGTGGGGGCAGCTGGCCAGGTGGTAGCGGGGACGACCGTCCACCACCCGGACCTCGTCCGGCAGGTCGGCCACCCGCAGCGCCTCCGCGGGCGTCACCGACTGCGCGCCGGGCTCGTCGTCGTACGCCTCCGCGGCCCCTCCCGTCGACGGGGCCGACCCGTCGCCGGCGGGCGGACCCGACTCGTCGGCGGCCGACGGGGCGGGCGGTTGCCGCCACCCGCCACCGGTGCCGACGGTCGGTGGAACGTGCTGGACCGGGATGTCGGGCTCGGCCAGCGGCGGACCGTACGCGGCCCCGGCCGGGTCGGCCATGGGGACGTCGTCCGGCTTCCGCTGCCCGGGCCGGCCGGTGCCCGCCGTCGCCCGGCCGGCGGCCGCCTGGCGGGCGCCCACCACCAACGCGACGGCGGCCAGCAGACTGGCCGCGATGGAGATGACCAACATGAGGCTGGAGCCGCCGGCCAGGCCGAGCACCAGCAGCACCACGGCGACGAGGATGAGCAGGAGACTGGCGACTAGCACGGCTCACCCCCGCCGCGTCGGACCGTCCAGGGGGCGGTCGGCGACCGTCTGTCGAGCGACGGCCGCCGACCGGAGATCAGCGACCGGACTCGAGGGCGCCGGAGCGACCGCCACCGTAGGAGCCGGCGAGACCGGCGGTGGCCAGACCGTTGCCACCGGCGACCCGGCCGGCCTCGGACCGGCTCATCTCGGCCTCCAGGCCCTGGCCGCGGCCGTCGAGGTCACGCAGCTGGCTCTCCAGGTACGCCTTGAGCCGGGTGCGGTACTCCCGCTCGAACTGCTTGAGCTCCTCGATGTGCTTCTGCAGCGCGGTGCGCTTGGCGTCGAGACCGCCCATGGCCTCCTGGTGCCGCTGCCGGGCGTCCCGCTCCAGCGCGTCGGCCTTCGCCCGCGCCTCGCGGGTGACCTCCTCGGCCTTGGAGCGGGCCTCGGCGAGCAGCTGGTCGGCCTCCCGCCGGGCGTCGGACACGTGGTCGTCGGCGGTGCGCTGGGCCATCATCAGCACCCGCAGCGCCTGCTGCTCGCCGTCACCGGCGACGGCGGCGCCACCGGCGGCGCGGACCTGCTCCAGCTCGGCCTGCATCGCGCGGGCGGCCTGCTCGGCCGCGGCCTTGTCGCGCTGGACCCGGTCGAGCTGGGCCTTGAGGTCGTTGAGCTCCGCCGCGAGGCGGGCGTCACCGCCGGGGCCGGCGGGGGCACCGCCACGGCCGCCGCGCTCCACCTGGGCGCGCAGCTCGTTGTTCTCCTCGATGAGACGGGCGAGCTCGCGCTCGACCTCGTCCAGGAAGGCGTCGACCTCCTCCTCGTCATACCCCCGCTTGCCGATCGGCGGCTTTTTGAAGGCGACGTTGTGGACGTCGGCCGGGGTCAGCGGCATCGAAACTCCTCGGGTCAGTTGCGGCCGCGAAAGCGCGCTGGTCAGGCAAAGGCCAGGATCAGGCGCCTAAACACGAACTCCATCAGCACGAACAGGATAACCAGGAGCACAAGCGAGGCCAGGTCGACGCTCACGGTACCAATTCGCAGTGGTGGGATCACACGCCTCAACGCGCGCAGGGGCGGATCAGTGACGCTCCACACGACTTCGAGTCCGGCCGAGGCGCCCCGCCCCGGTTGCCAGCGCCGACCGTAGGCCAGGACCGCGCTGAGGACAAATCGGGCCAGCAGGGCGAGCAGGAACACGTAGAGGACCAGGTAGACCACCTGGAGCACGATCGACAACACGACAGGCGACGTCCCTCGGTCGGGCGGGTCAACTCAGACTGAAAAAGCCGCCCTCAGCGATCTTGGCCTTGTCCTCCGCGGTGACCTGGACGTTGGCCGGTGAGAGCAGGAACACCCGATTGGTCACGCGCTCGATCGTACCCCGCAGCCCGAACGCCAGCCCGGCGGCGAAGTCGACAAGACGACGGGCGTCCGCCTCGTCCATCTCCGTGAGGTTGATGATCACCGGCACGCCGTCCCGGAAGTGCTCACCGATGGTCCGCGCCTCGCGGTACGTGGTCGGGTGCAGCGTCGTGATCTGGTAGCGCTGCTCCTCGTCGGCGGCGACCGTACGCTCCCGCGGCGGCGCCTGCGGCGCGAGGGCGAGGTTGTCGCGCGTGTGGTAGGTCAGCGCGCCCGACGGCTCACCGGTCGAGCGGGTGATCGACCGGACGCTGGAGCGCTCCGCGCGCTCCGACCGCTCCGGCTCGGCCCGCTCCGTGTCGGCGGCGCGGCTGCTCGTACGCTCACCGAGCCGGCCGCGCTCCCCCAGCCGGGGCCGCGGCGCCGGCGCCTCCTCGGCGTCGTCCTCGTCGTCGGCGAACTCCTCGGCGTACCGGCTCTGCCGGTACCGCGAGTCCCGGTAGCCACCCTTGTCGTAGCCACCGTCCTCGTAGGCCCGCTCGTCGTCCTCTTCGACCAGACCGAGCCAGACCCCCGCCTTGCGCAGTGCACCCATCCCGCGCCCTTCCATCCGCCGTGCGGCACGCGCCCCCGTGAAGTGTCGCCTGTCGCGAGTGGACTCTTTCTGCCCACCGGACCGGAACGGCAATCCACCCGGCACGCGATTCGCGTCGCGCGCCACGACCCCCGACGCCGGGATGCCGTTCCTGAAACAACACCGATGTGATTCGCTTCTTCCGCGGTCAGGCTACCGCAGCGTGGGGCGCATTCCGAGCAACGCGCTACCGACGCGGACATGTGTCGCGCCGTATCTGATCGCGATCTCCAGATCACCGCTCATTCCCGCGGAGAGCGCCGTCGCGTCGGGATGGGCGGCGCGGACCCGCGCGGCCACCTCGGCCAGCCGGGCGAAGGCCCGCTCCGGTTCCCAGCCCAGCGGCGCCACCGCCATGAGGCCCGCCAGCCGCAGCGCGGGCGCCGCCGCGACCGCCTCGGCCACCGGGTCCAGCCCCACGTCCGGATCGGACGAGTCGGGCAACGCACCGCCCCGCGCCGGGTCGCCGTCGATGCTCACCTGCACCAGCGCCGTGAGCGGCCGGTCCCGGCCGGCCGCCGCGGCGTCCAGGGCCCGCGCCAGACGGACGCTGTCCACCGAGTGCACGGCGTCGGCGTAGCGCACCACGGAACGGGCCTTGTTGCGCTGGAGGCGCCCGATGAAGTGCCAGCGCGGCGTCACCCCGGCCGCCGCCACCTCCGCGGCCTTCCCGGCCGCCTCCTGATCGCGGTTCTCCCCCACGTCGGTCACACCGAGGTCGGCGAGCGCCACCACGTCGGAGGCCGGGTACGTCTTCGTGACCGCGATCATGGTGACCTCGGCGCGGTCCCGCCCGGCCGCGGCGCAGGCGTCCGCGATCCGGGCGCGGACCCGGGCCAGGCCCGCCGCGAGTTCGGCACGGCGGTCCGGCCGTACCGTGGTCGAGCTGTCGGTCATCGGCGGCGCTCAGGACCCGTTCTTGAGGAAGTCGGGCACGTCGACGTCGTCGAAGAGCACGCGCCGGGGCGACTGCTGCGGCGGCGGCATCGTCGCCGGCGGGGTGACCGGCGGGTTCTGCGGCGTCGGCTGGTTCTGGTTGGTCTTGCGCGCCGGCTCGGCCGCCTTGTACGCGGGCGCCCCGCCGTCGAAGCCCGCCGCGATCACCGTGACCCGCACCTCGTCGCCGAGTGCGTCGTCGATGACCGCGCCGAAGATGATGTTCGCGTCCGGGTGGGCCGCGTCGGTGACCAGCTGGGCCGCGTCGTTGATCTCGAACAGGCCGAGGTCCGATCCGCCGGCGATGGAGAGCAGCACGCCGCGCGCGCCGTCCATGCTCTGCTCCAGCAGCGGGCTGGAGATGGCCGCCTCGGCCGCCTCCACGGCGCGGTTCTCGCCCCGCGCGCTGCCGATGCCCATGAGCGCGCTGCCCGCCCCGCTCATGACGCTCTTCACGTCGGCGAAGTCCAGGTTGATCAGACCGGGCGTGGTGATCAGGTCGGTGATGCCCTGGACACCGGAGAGGAGCACCTGGTCGGCGGTGCGGAACGCGTCCATCATGCTGATGTTGCGGTCGCCGAGCGCCAGCAGCCGGTCGTTGGGGATGACGATCAGCGTGTCGCACTGGTTGCGCAGCTCGTCGATCCCGGCCTCCGCCTGCACCTGGCGGCGCTTGCCCTCGAACGAGAACGGCCGGGTCACCACACCGATGGTCAGCGCGCCGAGCTTGCGGGCGATGTTGGCCACCACGGGCGCGCCGCCGGTGCCGGTGCCGCCGCCCTCGCCGCAGGTCACGAAGACCATGTCGGCGCCCTTGAGCACCTCCTCGATCTCGTCGCGGTGGTCCTCGGCGGCGTTCTTGCCGACGTCCGGGTTGGCGCCGGCGCCGAGCCCGCGGGTCAGCTCCCGGCCGACGTCGAGCTTGACGTCGGCGTCGCTCATCAGCAGCGCCTGCGCATCGGTGTTGATCGCGATGAACTCGACGCCCTTGAGCCCAACCTCGATCATGCGGTTGACGGCGTTCACGCCGCCGCCACCGATGCCGACGACCTTGATGACCGCCAGGTAGTTGTGCGGAGGTGTCATCTGAAGGTCCTTTCCCCCTCGAGATTGGCATGGGCCGGCCCCACACGGCTTGGCCAGGTCAGCGGTCGACGTGGACTGTGTCCGCGAGGACGAGGGACGAACCCTCACCCTCTACTAGAGGCTTACAGTTATGTCAACCACTGATCCTCTTCGGGGCAACGTAAGCGCCGCCGCCCCATGAGCCAAGGACCTACCCGGCGTGTCGCCGCCCGGAGCGGGACGGCTCACGTCGCGCGGGCCGGCGACAGCGCCCCGTCACCGGAACGTCACGACGTCCGGGGCGCTCACGTCGATCGTCCTGGCCCGCTCCCCGAGCAGCGCCGTCGCCACCCGGGCCTTGTCCTCGCCCCGCGACGAGTCGCCCCAGACGACCGTCCGGTCACCACGCAGCCGCAGCTTGACCAGGGCCAGACTCTCCACGCTCACGTCGAGCAGGGCGGAACGCAGCTCCGGGGTGAGGGCGTCGAGCACCGCCACGGCGGCGCGGGTGCCCGGGTCGTCCGGGCCGGGCCGGTCCACCCGCACCAGCGGAAGGTCGTCCGGTCGCTGGTCCAGGGTGCGGAAGACGGTGCCGCTCGCGTCGATCACGACGAACTGCTCGCCCCGCGGCACGACGGCCACCGGCGTACGCTCCACCACCCGGACCACCAGCGCGTCCGGCCAGTCGCGCGTCACCGTGGCCCGCTCCACCGGCGCCAGCCGGCCGATCCGCCGGGCCGTGTCGGCCAGGTCCACCTTGGCCAGCGGGATCCCGTCCGGCACCCCGGCGGCGTCGCGCACCTCCACCGGCGTCACCAGCTCGGCGCCCTCCACCCGCACCTCGCGCACCCCGAACAGCCCGGTGCCCAGGACGACCCAGGCGACCAGCCCCGCGAGAGCGAGGATCCCGGCCGCGACCGCCCAGGGCAGCGCGGCCCGCATCCGGCGCTGACGGGCCCGGCGCATGAACCGCCGGGTGGAGGCGGGCACCGCGTCGCTGCCCGCCCGGACCAGCTGCCAGCGGCGGGCGCCCGGCCCGCGCCGACCGGCCGCCTCGGCGCCGGTGGTCCGTCCGCGCGCGGGGCCCGGGCTCATCCGGCCGCGGGTGCCGTGCCGTCCGGGGTCACGGCGCCACCACCGGCCGGGACGCCGGCACCGGTGGCGCCCTCCGCCCGGGCCAGCAGGGCGTCGAGCAGTTGGTCACCCATCAGCGAGATCGGCGGAGCGCCCATCGTCACCACCACGTCGCCAGGCCGCGCCCGCCGGGCCACCTCCACGGGCGCCGCGTCCCAGGAGTCGACGAAGACCTTCCGGTCGGCGGGCAGCGGCACGGCCTCGACGAGCGCCGCCGAGCCCTCGCCGGGCTGGCGGAGCTCGCCCGGGCCGAAGACCTCCAGCAGCACCAGCTCGTCGGCGATCGCCAGCGCCTCCGCGATCTCCGCCTGCAGGTCCCGCGTGCGGTAGAGCCGGTAGGGCTGGAACACCACGATGAGCCGGCCGTCGCCGGCCACCTCGCGCAGCGTCCGCAGCGCGAGCGTCATCGAGGTCGGGTGGTAGGCGTACTCGTCGTACACCAGCACGTCGTCGGCGACGCCCTTGCGCTCGAAGCGCCGGCGTACGCCGGGGAACGCGGCCAGCGCGGCCTCCGCCGCCTCCAGCGGCAGGTCCAGCAGGTACGCGGCGAGCACCGCCGAGGCGCTGTTGAGCCCCATGTGCCGCCCCGGCACCGGGAGGCGGAACTCGCCCAGCGACCGCCCGTCGATGGCGGCGAGGTACCGCACGCCCTGCGCCGACGAGGTGATCTCGGTCAGCCGCAGGTCGGCGTCGGCGGACTCGCCGTACGTGTGGACGCGGCGGCCCTCGGCCCGCAGCGTCTCGGCCAGCCGCCGCCCACCCGCGTCGTCGGCGCAGGTGATGATGAACCCGTCCGGGTCGGTGAGGCGGGCGAACTCGGCGAAGGTGGCCTCCAGGTTGGCCAGGTCGCCGTAGGTGTTGAGGTGGTCCGCCTCGATGTTCGTGATGATCGAGACGTAGGGGCGGTAGATCAGGAACGAGCGGTCGCTCTCGTCGGCCTCCACCACGAAGTACTCGCCGGTGCCGTGGTGGGCGCCCGAGCCGACCTCGGAGATCTCACCGCCGATCACGAACGACGGGTCGGTGCCGGCCTGCTGGAGCACCATGGTCACCATCGAGGTGGTCGTGGTCTTGCCGTGGGTGCCCGCGACCGCCACCGTCCGGCGGCCGGTCATCGCCGCGGCGAGTGCCTCGGAGCGGTGCAGCACCCGCAGGCCACGGCGGCGCGCCTCGACCATCTCCAGGTGGTCCTGCGGAATGGCCGACGAGTAGACCACGGTGTCCACGCCGTCGAGGTTGGTTGCCTCGTGGCTCATGTGGATCGTGCCGCCGAGCGCGCGCAGCCCGGCCAGCGACGGCCACTCGCGCAGCTCGCTGCCGGAGACCGGCAGGCCCCGCGTGAGGAAGAGGCGGGCGAGCCCGCTCATGCCGACGCCGCCCACCCCGATGAGGTGGATGGTGCCGAGGTCCTCGGCGGTGAGGGTGCCGGCCGGGGTGAACTGCGCGGTCATCGGGCCACCGCCTCGTAGACGAAGTTCAGCAGCGCCACGTCGCCGTCGCGCCGCCCGTACGCGGCCGCGGCCGCCCCCATGGCGGCCAGCCGGTGCGGGTCGCGGATGAGCGGGATGACGGTCTGTTCGACCCAGGCCGGGGTCAGCTCGGAGTCGTCGACGAGCAGCCCGCCACCGGCCTCCACGACGGGCAGCGCGTTGCGCTTCTGCTCCTGGTTGCTGTGCGGGTACGGCACGTAGATGGTGGGCAGCCCGATGGCGGCCACCTCGGCGCAGGTCATCGCGCCGCCCCGGCCGACCATGAGGTCTGCGGCGGCGTAGCCCAGCTCCATCTCGGACAGGTACGGCAGGGTCACGTACGGCACGGGCAGGTCGGTGGGGACCGGCACGGGCTCGTTGCGGGCGCCCATCACGTGCAGCACCTGCACGCCGTTGCGGGCCAGCTCCTTGGCCGCGCCGGCCACGGCGAGGTTGATGGAGCGGGCGCCCTGCGAGCCGCCGGCCACGAAGAGCACCGGCAGGTCGGGGCGGAGCCCGAAGCGGGCGCGGGCGGCGTCGCGCATCGCGGCCCGGTCGAGCCCGGCGATGCCGCGCCGCAGCGGCACGCCCACCACCCGGGCGTCGCGCAGCGCCTCGGCCTGCGTCGGCTGGTGCGGGAAGCCCACCGCCACGTGCTTGGTGAACTTCATCCCGAGCCGGTTCGCCACGCCCGGCGGCACGTTCACCTCGTGGATCACGATGGGCAGCTCCCGCCGCCACGCGGCGAGGTAGGCCGGCACCGAGACGTACCCCCCGAAGCCGACCACCACGTCGGCCCGCACCTCGTCGATCACCTTGCCGGCGGCGCGGGCCGCCGTCCACATCCGGCCCGGCGTGCGGATCAGGTTCATGTTGATCGAGCGGGGCAGCTGGTAGGCGGGGATCTGCCGCAGGTCGTAGCCCTGCGGCGGGATCAGCTCGTTCTCCAGACCGCGGGGTGTGCCGAGACAGGTGATCCGGACGCCGGGGTCGTGTCGGCGCAGGCAGTCGGCGAAGGCGAGCAACGGGTAGATGTGTCCCCCGGTGCCACCTCCCGCGAGCACCACCGAACGCAGCGGACCCATCAGCGTCTCCTCTCGCTCGCCGTCCCGCCCCGCGCCCGGGTCTGCCGGGCGCCGCGGGGTGCGGCCTGGCCGTCCTCCCGCCGCTCCCGCGCCCGGGGCACGGGGCCCTGGGCGCCCGCGGGCGCCGCCGCGCGGCGGCGCCGCCCGGGAAGCGGCGGCAACGGGGCCCAGAGTAGTCGGACCCACCGGGCCGGCGGACGGGCATGCAACGCTCTGGCCGCATCGGGTTCGGCCCGCGCGAAGGAGGCCAGCATGCCGACCGCCGCGAGCGTGACGACCAGGGCGCTTCCGCCGTCGGAGATGAACGGCAGCGGCAGGCCGGTGATCGGCAGCAGGCCGACGACGCCACCGATGTTGATCACAGCCTGGCTGACGAGCCAGGTGGTCACGGCGGCGGCCGCGAGCCGGCGGAACGGGTCCTCGACCCGGCGGGCGATCCGCAGCCCGCTGTACGCGAGCACGGCGAACAGCGTGAGCACCACGGCGCAGCCGACCACCCCCAGCTCCTCGGCGATGATCGCGAAGATGAAGTCGTTGTGCGCCTCGGGCAGCCAGTTCCACTTGAGGCTGCTCTTGCCGAGCCCCACCCCGAACCAGCCGCCGTGCTCGATGGCCAACCGCCCCTGGTAGAGCTGCCAGCAGGGATCACCGCACTGGTCGGGCGGCGACGGGTTCAGGAAGTTCGTGAGCCGGGCGAGCCGGTAGTTCTCCGCGTCCTTCTCGCCGGAGCCGGCGCCGATCGAGGCGACCGCGATGAGCAGGCCGATGCCGGCCAGCCCGGCGACCGAGAGCGCGCCGAACACCCGCATCCGCACGCCGGCCGCCCAGAGCAGCCCCACCACGAGCGCCAGCATGCAGATCATGGTGCCGAGGTCGTTGTAGCCGACCAGCACGAACAGCAGGCCGACCACGGGGAACAGCGGGGTCGCCAGCTCGCGCCACCAGCCGAGCGCCGCGCCCTTGCGGGCGATCACGTGGGCGCCCCACAGCACCAGCGCGAACTTGGCCAGCTCGGAGGGCTGCACCTGGATCCCGCCGATGAACAGCCACAGCAGCCGCGCCTCGACCGGCCCGATCCGCGCCGACTCCTCCCCGGTCACGCGGGCCCACGCCACCAGCAGGTTGAGCACGAGCAGCAGCGCGATGGCGACGAGCATCAGCGGCCGGCCCAGGGCCCGGTAGGTGCGGGCGGGCAGCCGCTGGCAGGCCCAGAACGCGATGACGCCGATCACCGCGAAGATCGCCTGCTTGACCACCGACGCGGTGGCGTCGCCGTCCTCGGCGTAGTCCCGCACGCTGGTCGCCGAGAAGACCATGGTGAGGCCGATCAGCAGCAGCAGGCCGGCGCTGGACAGCAGCAGGTAGTAGGAGGCCAGCGGGCGGTCCAGCAGGCCGCGCAGCGCCGCCAGCCCGCCGGCCGCGTCCAGACCGCGCAGCGGCGTCCCTGGCACGCCCGGATCGTCCGGCGCGCGCGGCGGCGTGCCCGCCTCGGGCGTACGACCACCGCCCGGCGTCCGCCGGGGCCGGGTCCGGATGGTGCCGTCGGTTCCTCGTCCCTCCCCCACCCGGACATCATGGCGGCTGCGCCGGCCGCCCGCCCCGGCAACGGCCCCCTCGGCGTGTCGCCGCCCCACACCCCGTCGATCTTGCACTTCCCGCCCCGACGAAACACCCGTACCAGGGCATACCGGGGGCCGAAAGTGCAAGATCGACGGGGTGACGGGGGGCGACGGGGGGGGGTCGGGTTAGGTGACGTTGGCGAGGAACTCGCTGTAGAAGAGGCCCAGGGCGATGGCGACGCCGATCCCCGCGATGATCCAGAACCGGACCACGATGTTGACCTCGCTCCACCCCGCGAGTTCGAAGTGGTGCTGCAACGGCGACATCCGGAAGACCCGCTTGCCGGTGGTCCGGAACGAGATGATCTGAATCACCACGGACATCGTGATGATCACGAAGAGACCGCCGATGATCGGCAGCAGCAGGATGGTCCGGGTGGACATCGCCATGCCGGCGATCAGGCCGCCGAGGCCGAGCGCTCCGGTGTCACCCATGAAGATCCGCGCCGGCGAGGTGTTCCACCACAGGAAGCCCACACAGGCGCCGGCCGCCGCACCGGCGATCAGCGCGATCTCCAACGGGTCCCGGACGGTGTAGCAGTAGGCCTGCGTGTAGTCCGGGTCGGCGCACCAGTGCCGGTACTGCCAGAAGGCGATCAGCGCGTACGCCGCGAGGACCATCACCGAGGCGCCGGTGGCCAGGCCGTCCAGACCGTCGGTGAGGTTCACGCCGTTGGTCGCGGCCATCACCACGAAGATGAAGAGGACCACCGCGCCGACCTTGGTGAGATCCAGCGCCGGGATGTCCCGGATGAAGCTCAGCGTGGTGCTGCCGACGGTCTCGGTGTTGGTCGCCTGTCCCTGCGCGTCGGTCATGGTGCTCGGGAAGTAGAGCGCGATGACGCCGAAGACCGCGCCCACCAGGATCTGGCCGAGCAGCTTGCCCCGCTTGTTGAGGCCGCCGCTGTGCCGCTTGCGCACCTTCAGGAAGTCGTCGATGAAGCCGACCGCGCCGGAGAACACCATGAGCCCCAGCAGCACCAGCGCCGTGATGGTCGGCTCGACCTGCGCGATCTGCTTGTCCGGCAGCGTGGTCAGGGCCAGGTGGCCGGCGACGTACGCGATGACCGTGGCGAGGATGAACACCACGCCGCCCATCGTCGGCGTGCCCTTCTTGCCCTGGTGCATGGCCGGGCCCTCGGCGCGGATGGGCTGACCGGCCTTGAGGCGCGTGAAGACCTTGATCGCGATCGGGGTGCAGAAGAGCGAGATGAGGAACGCCACCCCGACGGCGACGATCACCGCCCTCATGCGGCCCCGCCCTCGCTCGCCTCCGCACCGCCGTCCGCGCGCAGCGCGTCGGCCACCTCCCAGGTGCGGTAACGGGAGCCCTTGACCAGGACGACATCGCCCGGCCGTAGCTCGCCCCGCAGCACCTCGACGGCTGCCGCCTGATCGGTGAGCAGCACCGATTCTCCTCCCCAGTTGCCTACCGCTGTCGCGCCCTCGTGGATGGGCGCGGCCGGCTCGCCCACCACGAGCAGCCGGTCGACGCCGAGTTCGGCGGCCAACCGGCCGACCTCGGCGTGCCCGTCGCGCTCGTACGGGCCCAGCTCGGCCATGTAGCCCAGCACGGCGACGGTACGCCGCCCCCGGCCGAGGGCGGCCAGCGCCTTCAGCGCGACGGCCATCGAGCCGGGGTTGGCGTTGTACGAGTCGTCGATGACGGTCACCCCGTCGGGGCGGTCGAAGACGTCCATCCGCCGCGTGGAGATCAGCCGCAGCTCACCCAGCGCCTCCGCCAGCTCGGCCAGCGGCATGCCCAGCTCCCGGGCGACCGCCGCCGCGGCGAGCGTGTTGGAGACCTGGTGGCGGCCGGTCAGCGCGAGCCGCACGGGCACGCGCCCCTCCGGGGTGACGAGGGTGTACGCGGGCCGTCCCCGCTCGTCGAGCGTCACGTCCTCGGCCCGCACGTCGGCGTCGGCCGCCTCGCCGTAGCGGACCACGCGGGCGGACGTGCGGGACGCCATGGCGGACACGAGGTCGTCGTCGGCGTTGAGCACCGCCAGCCCGTCGGGCGGCAGCGCCTCGACCAGCTCCCCCTTGGCCTGGGCGATCGCCTCCCGGGAGCCGAACTCGCCGATGTGCGAGGTCCCCACGTTGAGCACCACCGAGATCCGGGGCGGCACCAGCTCGCAGAGGTAGCGCACGTGCCCCACGCCGCGGGCGCCCTTCTCCATGACGAGGTAGCGGGTGTCCGGGCCGGCCTTCAACGCCGTGTACGGGTGCCCCAGCTCGTTGTTGAACGAGCCGGGCGGCGCGACCGTGGCCCCGAGCCGCGCGGTGAGCTGCGCGACGAGGTCCTTGGTGGTGGTCTTGCCCGACGATCCGGTGAGCCCGATGACGGTGAGCTGCGGCAGCCGGTCGACCACGGCGCGGGCCAGCCGGCCCATGGCGGCCCGGGCGTCGGCGACCAGCACCATGGGCACCCCGGGCACCTCCCGGCTGCCGAGCACGGCGACCGCGCCGGCCTCGACGGCGCCGGCCGCGTAGTCGTGCCCGTCGACCTTCTCCCCGGGGAAGGCCACGAAGAGGCCGCCGGCCTCGACCTTGCGCGAGTCGAACTCGACCGGGCCGGTGACGCGCGCGTCCGGATCGGCGCCGACGAGCCGGCCGTCGACGGCGGCGGCCACCTCGGCCAGCGTGAGCGGGATCACCGGTGACCCGCCAGGTCGCCGAAGCGGGCGCGCAGGGCGTCGGCCAGTTCGGTGTGGTCGTCGAACGGCAGTACCTCGCCGGCCACCTCCTGCCCGCGTTCGTGTCCCTTGCCGAGGACCGCGATCACGTCGCCCGGCTCGGCGAGCCGTACCGCCTCGTCGATGGCCGCCCGCCGGCCGGCCACCTCCTCGATCCGGGCCGTCGTACCGGCCTGCCGCGCCCCGGCGAGCACCTCGGCGCGGATCGCGGCCGGATCCTCGGTCCGCGGGTTGTCGTCGGTCACCAGCACCACGTCGGCTCCCTCCGCCGCGGCGGCGCCCATCACCGGACGCTTGCCCCGGTCCCGGTCCCCGCCGGCGCCGATCACGCAGATCAGCCGGCCGGCGCTCAACTCGCGCAGCGCGGCCAGCGCGGCCACGATCGCGTCCGGCTTGTGCGCGTAGTCGACCACCCCGCGCACCGGGGCGTCCGCGGGGGTGACCAGCTCCAGCCGGCCCGGGACGCCGCCGCACGCGGCCACCCCGGCCACTGCGGTGCCGGGCTCCACCCCGACCGCCACGAGCGCGGCGATCGCGAGCAGCGCGTTGGCCACGTTGTGCCGGCCGGGCAGCGCCACGCTGCCGGGCACGACGAGACCGTCCGGGCCGTGCACGGTGAACCGCTGCGCGTACCCCTCGCCGCCGACGCCGTCGGCCCACCAGGTGGCCGCCGGGTCGCCGGCCGCCGAGTAGCTGACCGTGGCCGGCTTGAACAGCGGCCGCAGCGCCGGGTCGTCGTGGTTGAGCACCTCGACGGCGCAGCGCCCGTCGAACAGCCGGGCCTTCGCGGCGAAGTACTCGGCCGAGTCGGCGTGGAAGTCGAGGTGGTCGGAGCCGAAGTTGGTGTAGCCGCCGACGGTGAACCGGACGCCCCCGACCCGGCCCATCGCGAGCGCGTGGCTGGACACCTCCATGACCACCGCGGTCACCCCGCGCTCCCGCGCGGCCGCGAGCATGGCGTGCAGGTCGGTCGCCTCGGGCGTGGTCCGCACGCTGTCGATCGTCACGTCGCCGAGGCGGGTCTCCACGGTGCCGATCAACCCGGTCGTGTGGCCGGCGGCCCGCAGCCCGGACTCGATGAGGTAGGCGGTGGAGGTCTTGCCGGCGGTGCCGGTCACCCCGATGACGGTCAGGTCGGCGGTCGGGTCGCCGTACACCGCGGCGGCGAGCCCACCGAGGGCCTCCCGGGGGTCGGCCACGACGATCGCCGGCAGGCCGGCCGCGGCCACCAGCGGGGCGCCGGCCGGGTCGGTGAGGGCGGCCACCGCGCCGGCCCCGGCCGCCGCGGCGGCGAACTCGGCGCCGTGCCTGCGGGCGCCGGGCAGCGCCGCGTACAGGTCGCCGGGGCGGACCTCCTGACTCGCGTGGGTGACGCCGGTGACCAGCACGTCGGCGGCGTCGGCGGGCGGCTCGACGGCGAGCCGGGCCGCGAGGTCGCCGAGCCGGGTGCCGGTGACGGTACGGGGGCGAGGATTGCCGGGCACGGCGTCAGACCCTACCCGGTCGTCCGGCGCCGGCCGCACCGCCGCCCCGGTGGTTCGTCCGCACTCACCGATGATGTCCCGCCATGGCTGGTCAGCGCGGATAGACGACGAACTTGGGCGGTTTGCTCGTGGTCGACGGCGGCACCTTGTAGTGACGGAGAGTGAACTGCATCATCTCCTTGAACGCCGGATTGGCGATCGCGGCGCCCCCGCCCTGGGGCGCGTAGACGAAGACGGCGATAACGTAGCGGGGCTTCTCGGCCGGTGCCATCCCGATGAACGAGTTGACCTCGCCGGGCTGCTTCCTCCCGTCCACGAGCCGCCACCCCGTGCCGGTCTTGCCGGCGACCCGGAAGCCGGGAACGGCGGCGGTGGTGCCGGTGGCGCCCTCGACGGTGGTGACCGCCTCCAGCAGGGTGCGCAGCGCCGCCGCGTTCGCCGGGCTGAGCACCGGGCGGGTGACCGGGGGCTTGGCCGGCGTACGGGTGCCGTCCGGGCCGATCACCTCCTTGACGAGGTGCGGCTGGACGTACGTCCCGTCGTTGGCGATGGCGGCGTACGCGGCGGCCATCTGCAGCGGCGTGGCGTCCACGCTGTGCCCGATCGGCACCGACCCGTACGACGACTCGCTCCACTCCTCGGCGGGCAGCAGCCGGCCGCTGGCCTCGCCCGGCATGCCCTCCCCGGTGGGCTGGCCCAGCCCGAACCGGCGCTGGTAGTCAATCAGCCGGTCCTGGCCCAGCTCGTCGGCGATCTTGATGGTGCCGACGTTCGAGGAGTACGCGAGCATCCCCGCGACGCTCATCCTCCGCCCGTTGGCCGGGTGGGTGTCGGAGAACCAGGTGTCGCCCTTCTTGACGCTGTTCTCGATCGGCAGGGCGGTGTCCGGCGTGATGACCCCCTCCTGGAGCGCCGCCCCGAACGTGATCGCCTTGTGCACCGAGCCGGGGTCGACCACGAAGCTGGTGGCGGCGTCCTCCCGGGCCACGGGGTCGCTGGGGAGCGGCTTCGCCGCGTTGTACGTGGGGTGGCTGGCCTGGGCCAGCACCTCGCCGGTGGTCGGGTCCAGCACGACGGCGGCGGCCGTGCCGCCCTTGGCCCGCGCCATGTGCCGGCTGAGGATCACCTGGGTCATGTACTGGAGGTCGCGGTCGATGGTGAGCTGCAACGAGCTGCCCGGCTTGGGCGGCGTCGTGCGGCTGTAGCCGCCGGGGATGGGGGCGGCCAGGTCGCCCTGGCCGGCCTCGTAGACCCGCTTGCCGTCCTCGCCGCGCAGCAGGTCGTCGTAGCGGGCCTCCAGCCCCTCCAGGCCGTTCATGTCCTCGCTCGTGAAGCCGATGAGGTTGGCGGCCAGGTCGTCGCCGGGCACCTCGCGCCGCTCGTCGCGGTGCACGCCGATGCCGGGCAGCTCCAGCGCCTGCACCTGCCGGGCCGTGGCGACCTCGACGCCCCGGGCGAGGTACTCGAAGCGCGACGGGTTGCCGTTCTCCAGCCGGCGCGGCTGCATGAGCTTGGTCAGCTTGGACGCCGAGATGCCCAGCAGCGGGGAGAGCGCCCGCGCGGTGGCCGCCGGGTCCTCGATCAGCGTGGGGTCGGCGAAGACGTACCGGGCCTCCACGCTGTGCGCCAGCGGGGCACCGGTCCGGTCGTAGATCGCGCCGCGGGGCGCCGGCAGGTCCACCGTGCGGGTCCGGTCGGTCACCCCGCCACCGGCGTACGCCGGCGCGTCGACGGCCTGGAGGACGACCAGCCGGATGCCGATGGTGGCGAAGAGCGCCAGGGTGAGCACGGTGCCCAGGCGCAGCCGCCGCCGCGGGTCGGCGAGCTTCGGCGGCCGGGGCGGCTTGCGCGGGGGCCGGCGGGCCGCCGGCCGGTCCGACCGGCGCGGGGCGCGGGGGACGGTCCGGCGCCGCGGCCCGGGCGGCTCGTCCCCGGCACCGCCCGGCGTACGTGCCTGGACGGTCCGGACGACGCCGGATCGGCCGGTGGCGGGCGCGCCGCGACGGGTGGCCCGGGTGGCGCCGGCGCGACCGCCGTCGAGGACCTGCAACGCGGGCCGGAACGGGTCACCCGAGCGGCTGCTGCGCGGGGTGCGCCGCTGCTCGGCGCCGCCGCGGGGCAGACCGGCGCGCTCCTCGCGGATCGTGCGCCCGCGCGGGGTGTACGCCCGGGCGCCGGAGATGCCTCCGACGCCCGGCTCGCCGGAGCCCCGGCCGGTGTTCTCCCGGGACGAGCCGCGCCGGGAGCCCGTGGCGTCCCGGCGCGGGTCCTCCGACCTCGGTGGCACGGTTCAGCGTCCCGCGCCCTGCTGGCTGGTCACCGACGGCTCGCCGGTGGCCGGCTGCGGCACGCCGATGGTCTGGCCGTCGGGCAGCCGGATGTACCCCGGCTCGCCCGACTCGACCAGCCCGAGCCGGCGGGCCTCGGCGACCAGGTTGCCCGGCGCCTCGGCCTTGGCGATCTGCTTGTTCAGCTGCTGCTGCTCCAGGTCCAGCCGGGCCTGCTGCTGCTCGAGCTTCTCCAGCTTGAACGCGTTCTCGTTGATCTTGGTGTTGACCAGCAGGATGCCGAGCACCCCGCCGACCACGAGCACCACGATCAGCGCCGCGAACGGCGCCCGCGGCACCTTCACCGGCGGCGGCGGCGCCACCCGCAGCCGCGGCGGGCGCGCGGCGGTGGCGCCACCCCGCTCGGCCGGCCGCAGCGCCGCGGTGCCCTGCACCGGGAACTCGCGCGCCCCCCGCGCGCGGGACTCCCCCTGCCGGTTCACCCGGTCGATGCGTGACGTACCGTTACCCGCGCGGGTGGCCCGCTCCGCCGCGGTCCGGCCCCCCGACCGCGGTGCGCGCTGCCCGACGCCGGCGAAGTCCCGGCGCTCGCGCCTGTCAACGTTCATGTCCCTCCCCCTCTACGTCCGTCCCACTGTCGTCCTCCGGCGGCCGCCGATCCCCCACCGGTCCGCCGGACCCTGTGCCCGGTTGGTGCATCGCCCTGACCCGGCGGCGGGACCGTTCGCGGTCGGTCCGCCGCTGCCGTTCGGCATCCGGGTCGATGCGTTCCGCGGCCCGCAGCCGCACGGAGGCGGCGCGCGGGTTCGCGGCGACCTCGAGCTCCCCGGGCAGCTCCGCGCCCCGGCTCAACAGCCGGAACGTCGGGCCCGTGCCGGGCAGCTCGACCGGGAGGTCGATCGGGCCGGTGCTGCGCACCCGATCGGCGAGCGCCGCCTTGGTGAGCCGGTCCTCCAGCGAGTGGTAGGACAGGACCACCATGCGACCGCCGACGTTGAGCGCGTCGAGCGCGGCCGGCAGCGCCGTCTCCAGCGCGGCCAGTTCCCGATTTACCTCGATCCGCAAAGCCTGAAACGTTCTCTTTGCCGGGTGTCCCCCGGTTCGTCGGGCTGGTGCCGGAATGGCCTCCCGTACCAGCTCCGCGAGCCGGGCCGACGAGGTGATCCGGGCGCGTTCCCGCTCCCGGACGATCGCCGAGGCGATCCGCCCGGCGAACCTCTCCTCGCCGTACACCCGCAGCACCCGGGCCAGCTCCGGGTGGCTGTAGGTGTTGACCACCTCCTCGGCGGTCACCCCCCGGGTCTGGTCCATGCGCATGTCGAGCGGTGCGTCCTGCGCGTAGGCGAACCCGCGGTCGGGCGCGTCCAGTTGCAGCGACGAGACCCCCAGGTCGAAAAGGATCCCGTCCACGCCCGGGTAACCGAGCCGGTCGAGCACGTCGGGCAACTCGTCGTAGACCGCGTGCTCGAGGTGGATCCGGTCGGCGAAACGGGCCAGCCGCACCCGCGCGTGCGCGAGGGCCTCGGTGTCCCGGTCGAGCCCGACGAGGACCGTCCGCGGGTGCGCCTCGAGCACCGCCTCGGCGTGCCCGCCCAGGCCCAGCGTGGCGTCGACGTACACCGTCCGGTCGCCCCGGTCCAGCGCGGGGGCGAGCAGCTCGAGACACCTCTCGAGCAGCACCGGCACGTGCGTGCCGCGTAGCTCCCCCATGTCGACCCCCACTGCTGGTAACCGTTCTTCCGCTCTCGCGCCCCGCGTCGGACGGCGCCGTCGCCGTACCGCCAGATCCCCATCCGCTCCCGTCCGCCGCGAGGCCGCGGGCCCCCCGTGGATCGTGCGCCTGGCACCGGGGAAGGGGTGCCAGGAACTCGAAAGCGGCTGGAGATCTCGCAGTACGCCGAGCGCCGTTCCGCCTACAGACCGCCGGGCAGCACCCCCTCCTCGATGTCGGCGAACTCGTCTTCGCTCTCGGCGAGGTAGGACTCCCAGGCGGCCTTGTCCCAGATCTCCACCCGTGTGCTCGCGCCGATCACGACCAGATCGCGGTCGAGCGCCGCGTACTCCCGCAGGTGGGCCGGGATCGTCACCCGGCCCTGCTTGTCCGGCACCTCGTCGTGCGCGCTGGCGAAGAAGACCCGGCTGTAGGCCCGGGCCGCCTTGCTCGTCATCGGTTGGGCGCGCAACTGCTCCGCGATCCGCTGGAACTCGGGCATCGGGAAGACGTAGAGGCAGCGCTCCTGCCCTTTCGTGATCACGACACCCCCCGCCAGCTCATCCCGGAACTTCGCCGGAAGGATCAACCGGCCTTTGTCGTCCAGGCGCGGAGTGTGGGTGCCGAGGAACACGGCCCAACCCCCTCGCCCTTGAGCGGCGTTCGCGGCGCCGCTGACCCCCCGGGCCGGTGGGCCCTCCCGGCCTCACCATTGGGCCCCACTCTACTCCACTTCCCTCCACCTGCAACCGGAAACGCCCGCGTGGCGCGCCCGATCTCCGCGCAAAACAGCACGTCACAGGGGGTGGAGCCGAGTGGAGGGCCGTGGCGCCCCGCCGGCGGCGTCCGTTTCCCGACATAGATCGACTCCGTCCGGCCGAGGCGAAACCGGCCACCCGCCCGGGCTCCCCGGCCGAACGGTTCGCCGTCGGCGGCGATCTGGCGGAGCCGAGGGTCCGGTAACCTCGCTCGCGTGACGGACGCGAAGATGCCCCTGCGGGCGAAGGTGGCCAGCTCCGTGTCCCGGACGGCCGCGGCGCTGTCGCGGGCCGCCGGCCGGGGTGACGGTTCGGTGATCGGCGGATGGATCGGCCTCAAGATCGACCCCGACCTGCTCGCGCACCTCGCCGCCGGACGCGCGATCGCGCTCATCTCCGGCACCAACGGCAAGACGACCACGACCCGGCTGGCCGCCGCCGCGGTCGGCGTGCTCGGCAAGGTCGCCACCAACTCGTTCGGCGCCAACATGCCCACCGGCCACACCTCGGCGCTGGCCAAGGCGGGCAGCACGCCGTACGCGGTGCTCGAGGTCGACGAGCACTACCTCGCCCAGGTCCTGGAGGCCACCGACCCGCACGTGGTGGCACTGCTCAACCTCTCCCGCGACCAGCTCGACCGCGCCAAGGAGGTCGCCATGATGGCGCAGCTCTGGCGCGCGGCGCTGGTGCGGCACCCCGACGTGCGGGTGGTCGCCAACGCCGACGACCCGATGGTCGTCTGGGCCGCGTCCCCCCCGCCCACCCACGACCACCGGATCAAGCCGCCCACGGTCACCTGGTTCAGCGCCGGCCAGCGGTGGCACGACGACTCCTGGGTGTGCCCCGAGTGCGGCTCCACCATCCAGCGCTCGGGCGACCAGTGGTGGTGCAGCGGGTGCCCGCTGCGCCGCCCGCAGCCGCACTGGGTCGTCGAGGACGACGGCGTGCTGGACCCGACCGGCGCGTGGCACAAGGTCTCCCTCCAACTGCCCGGCAAGGTCAACATCGGTAACGCGGCCACGGCGCTCGCGGTGGCCGCCGAGTTCGGCGTCCGACCGGTCGACGCGGTGTCGCGGCTCGCGAGCGTCACCTCGGTGGCCGGCCGCTACGCGCAGGTCGAGCGGGAGGGGCGCCTCATCCGGCTGCTGCTGGCCAAGAACCCGGCCAGCTGGCTGGAGGCGTTCGACATGGCCGACCTGGCGCCGACACTGTTGTCGATCAACGCGCGGGACCCGGACGGGCTGGACACGTCATGGCTCTTCGACGTGGACTTCGCCCCGCTGCGCGGCCGGCAGGTGCTCATCACCGGCGACCGGGCGTACGACCTCGCCGTCCGGCTCGACGTCAACGACGTGCCGTTCCAGCACGTCCGGACGTTCACCGACGCGATCCGCGCGGTGCCACCGGGGCGCCTCGAGGTCATCGCCAACTACACCGCGTTCCAGGACATCCGAGCGGAGTTGGACCGTGTCAACTGAGAGCCTGCGCATCGTCTGGGTCTACCCCGACCTGCTCTCCACGTACGGCGACCGGGGCAACGCCCTGATCCTGGCCCGGCGCGCGCGCCAGCGCGGGATGCCCGTCGAGGTGCTGGAGGTCCGCTCCGACCAGCGGCTGCCCGCCACGGCCGACATCTACCTCATCGGCGGCGGCGAGGACGGCCCGCAGGCGCTCGGCGCGCAGCGGTTGATCGCCGACGGCGGGCTGCACCGGGCCGTGGCCCAGGGCTCCGTGGTGTTCGGCGTCTGCGCCGGCTACCAGCTCCTCGGCAACTCCTTCTTCGCCAAGGGCACGAGGTACGCGGGGCTCGAACTGCTCGACATCACCTCCGACCGGGGCGAGAGCCGGGCCGTGGGCGAGCTGGCCGGCGACGTCGACGGGCGCCTGGGGCTGCCCCCGCTCAGCGGATTCGAGAACCACGGCGGGCGTACGCACCTCGGGCCCGGTGTGGCGCCGCTGGCCCGGGTCACCGCGGGCGTCGGCAACGACGGCGCCACCGAGGGCGCCTGGCGCGGGAAGCTGCTCGGCACGTACTCGCACGGCCCGGCGCTGGCCCGCAACCCCGCGCTGGCCGACCTGCTGCTGCGGTGGGCCACCGGAGTGCACCAGCTCCCGCCGGTGGACGACACCTGGCCCGAGCGGCTCCGCGCCGAGCGACGCGCCGCGGTGGCCGCCGCGCGCGGATGACGCCCGCCGTCCGGCGGCTGCTGCGCCAGCCGTCGGCCGTCCGGTTCGCGTTCCTGCTGCTCATCGTGGCGGCGTGTGGCGCGCTGCTGCTCGTGGTGCCCCTGCCGGACCCGTCCGAGCTGCCCCGGCTCGCCGACCGGCTCGGCGGGCTCGCCCCGGTGGCGGCCGTCCTCGCCGGCGCGCTGCTGCTCGTCGCCCTGGTGCCGCGCACCTTCATCACCCTCGCCTCCGGGGCGATCTTCGGTCCGCTGGAGGGCGCCGGGTACGCGCTGACCGCCGCGCTCCTGGCCGCCGCGGTGGGGTTCGCGGTCGGCCGGCTGCTGGGCCGGCAGTTCGTCGCCGAGCGCGTCCGCGGCCGGCTGGCCCGCCTCGACGGCTGGTTCGCCCGGCAGAGCGTGCTCGGCGTCGTGACCGTCCGGCTCGTGCCCATCGCCGGGTACGGCCTGGTCAGCTACGGCTACGGCACCACCGGGGCGCGGCTGCTGCCGTTCCTCGCCGGCAGCGTGATCGCCGCCGTGCCGAGCGCGTTCGGGTACGCCGCGGTCGGCGCGGCGGTCACCTCGCCGGCCGACGTCAACTGGTTCGCCGTGGCTCCCGCCGGGCTCGGCCTCGTCGCGGGCGCCGTGCTGGTCCGTCGGCTGTGGCGGGCCGAGCGCCGCCGCCGCACCGCGCAGGGCTGACGGTGCCCGACGCCGAGGTGCGGGCCCCGGGCCCGCCGGAGCGCCTGCCCGGCGGGTTCGTCGCCGAGGTGGTCCGGGTCGGGGACACCGTCCGCCGCACGTCGCCGGCCCGCGACGCGTACGTGGCCGGGCTCCTGACCCACCTCCACCGCGTGGGCGCGGACCTCGCACCGCGCCACCTCGGCCGCGACGCTCACGGGCGGCAGGTGCTCAGCTACGTCGAGGGCCGGGTGCCGTGGCGGGACCGGGAGGATCCGGCCTACTTCGCCGACGCGGCGCTGATCGGGCTGGGCGGGCTGATCCGGCGGCTGCACGACGCGTGCGCCGGCAGCCCGCTGGCCGCCGGAGCCGAGACGGTCTGCCACGGTGACCTGTCGCCGAAGAACACGGTCTACCGGGACACGCCGGACGGGCTGCTGCCCGTCGCGTTCGTCGACTGGGACCGGGCCGCGCCCGGACGCCGGATCGAGGACGTGGCGTTCGCGTGCTGGCACTGGGCGGAGTCCGGTCCGGGCGCGGACCCGGGCGAGTTCGCCCGCCGGTGCCGGCTCATCTGCGACGGGTACGACGCGGCCGGGGCCGCAGCGCACGCGGCCGGCACCGCACCGCACCCGCCCGGGGCCCGGCCCCTCGCGGCCGGGACCGGCCCGCTCCCGGCCGGGCGCCGCTCCCCCGATCCGGTGACGCTCCCCCGCCGGGAACTCGTCGACGTGATGCTCGACCAGATGGAGGGCACCTGGCGCGGGATCGCGGCCGGCGCCGAGCGTGACGAGCCCGGCATGCGCCGCCTGCGGGCGGCCGGCGTCGTGGAGCTGGTCCGCGGCTGGCACGCCTGGTTGCGACGGCACCGCCCGGCCGTGCGGGCGGCGCTCGCCGGCTGACCGGCCGCCCGGGCGGGCGGCCGGTCGGCCGTGGCGGTGGTCGTCAGACGACGACCGAGACCATCCGGCCCGCGACGAGGATGACCTTGCGGGGCTCCCGGCCGCCCAGGTTGCCGGCGACCGCCTCCAGGGCGGCGGCCCGCACGGCCTCCTCGGACGCGTCGGCGGGCACCTCGACCCGGCCGCGGACCTTGCCGTTGACCTGCACGGGGTAGGTCACCGACTCGGCCACCAGCAGCGCCGGGTCGGCCGTCGGGAAGTCCGCGTACGTCAGGGACGTCCCGTGCCCCAGCCGCCGCCACAGCTCCTCGGCGATGTGCGGCGCGAACGGGGCCAGCATCAGCACCAGGGGCTCGGCCACCTCGCGCGGCGTGGTCGGCAGCCGGGTCAGCGCGTTGGTCAGCTCGATCAGCTTGGCGATAGCCGTGTTGAACCGGATCGCCTCCATGTCGCCGCGGACGCCGTCGATCACCCGGTGCAGCAGCCGCCGGGTCGCCTCGTCGGCCGGGTCGTCGGTCACCCGCAGCTCGCCGGTCTGCTCGTCGACGACGGCGCGCCAGACCCGCTGCAGGAAGCGGTACGAGCCGACCACGGCACGGGTCTCCCAGGGGCGGGACACCTCCAGCGGGCCCATCGACATCTCGTAGACCCGGAACGTGTCCGCGCCGTACGCCGCGCACATGTCGTCGGGCGTGACGACGTTCTTCAGGGACTTGCCCATCTTGCCGTACTCGCGGTTGACCTCGGTCTCGCCGTGGAAGTACCGGCCGCCGACCTCGACGACCTCCTCGGCCTGCACGTAGCTGCCCCGCGAGTCGGTGTACGCGTACGCCTGGATCATGCCCTGGTTGAACAGCTTGCGGAACGGCTCGAAGCTCGAGACGTGGCCCAGGTCGTACAGCACCTTGTGCCAGAACCGGGCGTACAGCAGGTGCAGCACGGCGTGCTCGGCGCCGCCGACGTACAGGTCGGTGCCGCCGCAGTCGCCCTCGCCGCGCGGCCCCATCCAGTACCGCTCGTTCTCCGCGTCCACGAACCGCTGCGCGTTGGTCGGGTCCAGGTAGCGCAGCTCGTACCAGCAGGAGCCGGCCCACTGCGGCATCACGTTGGTCTCCCGCGTGTACCGCTTCGGCCCGTCACCCAGGTCCAGCTCGACCTCCACCCAGTCGCGGGCGCGCGACAGCGGGGTCTCCGGGGTCGAGTCGGCGTCGTCGGGGTCATACGTCTTCGGCGAGAAGTCGTCCACCTCCGGCAGCTCGACCGGCAGCATCTCCTCGGGCAGCGCGATCGCCGCGCCCGTCTCGTCGTAGACGATCGGGAACGGCTCGCCCCAGTAGCGCTGGCGGCTGAACAGCCAGTCCCGCAGCCGGTAGGTGACCGCGCCGCGGCCGTGCCCGTTGGCCTCCAGCCACTCGATGACGCGGGCCTTGGCGTCGGCGACGCCCAGGCCGTCCAGGTCCAGGCCGCGGTCGGGCGCGGCGCTGTTGATGGCCGGGCCGTCCCCGGTGTACGCCTTGCCGTCGAAGCCCTCGGCCGGCTGCACCGTCCGGACGATGGGCAGGTCGAAGACCTCGGCGAACTCCCAGTCCCGCTCGTCCTGGGCCGGCACCGCCATGATCGCGCCGGTGCCGTAGCCGGCCAGCACGTAGTCGGCGATGAAGATCGGGATCTGGGCGTCGTTGACCGGGTTGGTGGCGTACGCCCCGATGAAGACGCCGGTCTTCTCCTTCGTCTCGGCCTGCCGCTCGACGTCCGTCTTGGCCGCCGCCGCCTTGCGGTACGCCTCGACCGCCTCGCGGGGGCTGGCGTGCCCGCCCGTCCAGGCGTCCTTCGTCCCCTCCGGCCAGGCCGCCGGCACCAGCGCGTCGACCAGCTCGTGCTCCGGCGCCAGCACCATGTAGGTGGCCCCGAAGATCGTGTCCGGCCGGGTCGTGAACACCCGGATCGGCTCCGCGCCCGTCGGGAAGTCGATGTGGGCGCCCTGCGACCGGCCGATCCAGTTGCGCTGCATCAGCTTGATCGCCTCGGGCCAGTCCAGCTTGTCCAGGTCCTCCAGCAGCCGGTCACCGTACGCGGTGATCCGCATCATCCACTGCTTCAGGTTGCGCTTGAAGACCGGGAAGTTGCCCCGCTCGGAGCGGCCGTCGGCGGTGACCTCCTCGTTGGCCAGGACGGTGCCCAGCCCCGGGCACCAGTTCACCGGCGCCTCCGAGACGTACGCCAGCCGGTGGTCGTCGACGACGCGCCGGCGCTCGGCCACCGACAGCTCGGCCCAGGGGCGGCCGTCCGGGGTGGGCCGGGTGCCCCCCTCGAACTCGGCGATCAGCTCGGCGATCGGCCGGGCCCGGCGGGCGTCCGGGTCGTACCAGGAGTTGAAGATCTGCAGGAAGATCCACTGGGTCCAGCGGTAGAAGTCCGTGTCGATCGTGGCGACCGAGCGGCGCTCGTCGTGGGCCAGGCCCAGCCGGCGCAGCTGGGCGCGGTACCGCTCGATGTTCGCCTCGGTGGTCGTCCGCGGGTGCGTGCCGGTCTGCACCGCGTACTGCTCGGCGGGCAGGCCGAACGCGTCGAAGCCCATGGCGTGCAGCACGTTGCGCCCGGCCATCCGCTGGTAGCGGGCGAAGCAGTCGGTGCCGATGTAGCCCAGCGGGTGCCCGACGTGCAGGCCGGCACCGGACGGGTAGGGGAACATGTCCAGCACGTAGAGCTTCTCGGCGCCGGCCCGGGGGTGGTCGGGGTCGGCCAGCGGCCCGGTCGGGTTGGGGGCGTGGAAGGTGCCCTCGCGCTCCCAGTGGTCCTGCCAACGGTGCTCGATCTCGTTGGCCAGGGCCGCAGTGTACCGGAACGGGGGGATGTCGCCCGCCGGTGCGGCTGCCTCACTCATCGCGTCTCCTCGCGTCGCTCGGCGCGGTCGTCTCGTGGGGTCTGTGCTCACCCGGCTCGCCGTGCTCTCCGGCTCGGGCTCACCGGTGCTCGCGCCCGTCGCCGGCCGACGGGCGACGGGCACAAAAAAGCCCCTCGCGCAGGAGGGGCCGCCGTGCTGTCGCGCGTGTCAGCGCATCAGCACGGCCCGGTAAGAAGCAGGAAGACTCCGGCCATGACCGCAGTGTACCCCCAGTCCCCGACCGGCCGGTGGACCGCTACCACTGCTCGGGACGGTCCGCGCCGCTCAGCCCGCCCCCGCCGGGTACGGGTCGGGCGCGGCGAACCGCTCGGTGGTGGTGACGAACCCCCAGCACTGCTTGGCGTTGAAGATCACCGCTTCCTTGCAGTAGGCGGGGCTGGAGGTGGCCGTGGCGTCGGCGAGCAGGACGGCACCGTAGTCGCGGAAGTAGGCGTCCTCCATGGTCGTGCTGACGCACTGGTCGACGTTCACCCCGGCCAGGAAGAGCGTGCGGACCCCCTGCGTACGCAGCACCTGGTCGAGCTGGGTGCCGTGGAAGCCGTTCATGCGGAACTTCGGCACCCGGATGTCGTCCGCGTCGACCAGCTCCGCCAGCTCGTCGACGAGGCTGGCGCCCCACGACCCCTCGGTGAGCACCCGGCCCCGGTCCAGCTCCTCGCCGATGCCCGCCTGGTCCGTTCGGTGCTTGAAGGACCAGAGCGTGGGCGCGCCGAGGTTGCGCAGGTCGGGCCGGTTGTGCCAGTAGATCCAGATGACCCGCATGCCGTGCCGGCGGGCCGCCTCGACCGCCCGTACGGCCCCCGGGACGGCCGCCCGGCAGGCGGTGTGGTCCAGGCCGGAGCGGTCCGTCCAGCCGCCGGGGGAGCAGAAGTCGTTCTGCATGTCGATGACCGCCAGGGCGCAGGCGTCCAGGTCCTCGACGAACGGCAGCAGCTCGGCCTCGAAGCGGGCCAGCCGGCCGCCGGTGTGGTGCGGCGTGAGGTGCACGTGGTCGTCGTACAGGTGCCACCGCGCCGCCCCGCCGCCGAGCCGGACCCCGCCGTCGCCGGTGTCGCCGTACGTCTCCAGTACCACCCGCACCGCCCCCGCCCGCCGCCGTCGTGGGTCCGACCGGGGGAACTACCCCGTTCCGGCAGGCCCAGTCGTCCCCCGGTCCGGCGAATATTCCGGGCGTAAGCCGCCGACCGGCTGCGGGGGTCGGCGACGGCGAGAAACATGGTTAGCCTGAGAGGCCAGTGAGATGTGTGCGGCAGACGAGGCTCGGCGTCGCGAACCCAACGGCGGGTCCAGCTGCTCTTCACAGAGCTGCCGTTCCGGCGACGAGGAGGAGGCCCGTGACACAACAGACCTGGGACGAGGTGGGCGGTCTGCTGCCGCACGACGAGTTCCGCGCCGCCAGCGAGGCCATCGTGGCCAACATCGAGCAGGTCATCGAGGGCAAGACGGCCACCGTACGCCTCGCCCTGGCCGTCCTGCTCGCCGAGGGCCACCTCCTCATCGAGGACGTCCCCGGTGTCGGCAAGACGAAGCTCGCCAAGGCCCTCGCGCGGTCCATCGACTGTTCCGTCCGGCGCATCCAGTTCACGCCCGACCTGCTCCCCAGCGACGTCACGGGCGTCAGCGTCTACAACCAGGAGACGCACGACTTCGAGTTCCGGCCCGGCGCGGTCTTCGCCAACCTCGTCGTCGGCGACGAGATCAACCGGGCCTCGCCGAAGACCCAGTCGGCGCTGCTGGAGTGCATGGAGGAGCGGCAGGTCACCGTCGACGGCGTGACCTACCAGCTGCAGACCCCCTTCATGGTCATCGCCACGCAGAACCCGATCGAGATGGAGGGCACCTACCCGCTGCCCGAGGCCCAGCGCGACCGGTTCACCGCGCGCATCGCCATGGGGTACCCCGACGCGGGCGCCGAGCTCGCGATGCTCGACGGGCACGGCGCCACCGACCCGCTCGACGGCCTGCACCCCGTCTCCGACGCCGCCACGGTCCGGCAGCTCATCGCCACCGTGCGCCAGGTGCACGTGGCCGACGCCGTGAAGCAGTACGCCATCGACCTGGTCACCGCCACCCGTGAGGCTCCCGACCTGCGGCTGGGCGCGTCCCCCCGGGCCACCCTCCAGCTGCTGCGCACCGCCCGCGCGGTGGCCGCCCTCGAGGGTCGCGACTACGTCCTCCCCGACGACCTCCAGGTGCTGGCCGTGCCGGTGCTCGCGCACCGCATCATCCCGACCGCCGACGCGCAGCTGGCCCGGCGCACCACCGACGCGATCGTCTCCGAGCTGGTGCACCGCCTGCCGCTCCCGCACGACCGCAAGCGCTCGCCGTACGACACCCGACCGGCGGCGCCGGGCCAGGGCCGCGGGCCGTACGAGCCGCGGAGGCCGTGAGGTGCGCGAAGGGCTCCGCGGGCTGACCACCCGGGGCCGCTCGTTCCTGGCGGCCGCCGTGGCCGCGGCGATCTCGGCCGGGATCCTCGGCGAGAAGGACCTGCTCCGGGTGGCCGTGCTGCTGGCCGTGCTGCCGCTGCTCGCCGCCGCCTACGTGGGCCGCAGCCGGTACAAGCTGGCCTGCAACCGCTCGCTGGATCCGCACCGGGCGCCCGTCGGGGCCAGCTCGCGGGTGGTGCTGCGGCTGCAGAACCTGTCCCGCCTGCCCACCGGGACGCTGCTGCTGGAGGACCGCCTGCCGTACGCGCTGGGCAGCCGGCCGCGCGTGGTGCTGGAACGGTTGGGGGCGCACCAGGCCAGCTCGGTGGCGTACACGGTGCGGGCCGACGTGCGGGGCCGCTACGAGGTGGGCCCCCTCGTGGTGCGGCTGACCGACCCGTTCGGCCTGTGCGAACTCAGCCGCGCCTTCCCGAGCGTCGACCACCTCACGGTGATCCCGCAGGTCACTCCCCTGCCGCCGGTCCGGTTGCCGGGCGAGTACGCCGGCAGCGGCGACAGCCGGGCCCGTTCGGTGGCCGTGCACGGTGAGGACGACGCGGCCACGCGGGAGTACCGGATGGGCGACGACCTGCGCCGGGTGCACTGGAAGTCGACCGCCCGCACGGGCGAGCTGATGGTGCGCCGGGAGGAGCAGCCCTGGGAGAGCCGGGCGACCGTGGTGCTGGACACCCGGGCGTACGGCCACCGCGGCGAGGGCCCGACGGCCAGCTTCGAGTGGGCGGTCTCCGCCGCCGCGAGCATCGCCGTGCACCTGCGCCAGTCCGGCTACAAGCTGCGTCTCGTCACCGGCTCCGGCGCGGACGTGGACGCCTCCGAGGCGGCCGGCGACGGGCTGCTGCTCGACCAGCTCGCCGAGGTGCGCCTGGACCAGCGCGTCGAGGTGGGCGGGCTCGTGCAGCGGGTCCGGCAACGGTCCGACGGCGGGCTCATCATCGGCCTGTTCGGCTCGCTCAGCACCGCCGAGGCGGAACTGCTCGCCGGGCTGCGCGCCAACGGCGCGACCTGCGTCGGTTTCGTGATCAACAGCTCCACCTGGCTGAGCCTGCCGGAGAAGGCGCGGGCCGAGGCGGAGCGCACGCACGCGGCCGCCGCGCTGGCGCTGCTCCAGAGCGGGTGGCGCGTCATCGGCGTCGACCACGGCAGCCAGTTGCCGGGGCTGTGGCCGCAGGCGGCCCGGGGCTCGCAGGGGTTCGCGCTGCGCGCCGCGCTGGCCGAGACGGTGGCCGGAGGCATGCGGTGAGCCGGCGGGCGGGCCGGCGCGGAGGGCCGCAGGCATCGCGGAGCAACGGCATGAGGGGAGGGATGGCGTCATGACCGGCCGTCGGCACCTCGGCCTGGTGGCCGCCGGGGCGACCCTGCTCGCGGCGGCGCCGCTGTCGGCCATCTTCGAACGCTGGACCTGGCTCATCGACGCGGCCATCGCGGTCGCCGTGGTGGCCGGGGCGGCCGCGCTGGCCCGCGCGCTGCGGGCACCGCTCTGGGCGCAGGTGCTCGGCATGCTGGCCGGGCTGGCGCTCGCGCTGACCTGGCTCTTCCCCTCCGGCAGCGAGCTGCTCGCCATCGTCCCGACGCCGACCACGTTCGCGCACTTCGGCGAGCTGCTGGGCGGCTCGGTGCAGGACATGCGCTCGTACGGCGTGGAGGTGCCCGACACCGACCCGCTGCTGTTCATCACGACGCTCGGTGTCGGGTCGGTGGCCGTGGTCGTCGACCTGCTCGCCGTGGGCCTGCGCCGGCCGGCGCTCGCCGGCCTGCCGATGCTCGCCATCTACTCGGTCCCGGTCGCCGTCTACGTCGACAGCGTCCCGCCCGTGCCGTTCGTGATCGGTGCGGCCGGCTACCTGTGGCTGCTGGTCGCCGACAACGTCGACCGGGTCCGCCGGTTCGGCCGCCGGTTCACCGGCGACGGGCGCGACGTCGACGTGTGGGAGGCGTCTCCGCTGGCCGCCGCCGGCCGGCGGCTGGCGGTCCTCGGCGTGGCCGTGGCCGTGCTGCTGCCGCTCGTGCCCGTCCCGGGTATGAACGGCAGCCTCCTCGACAACCTGGGTGGCGGCGGGGGCGGCGGCAACGGCAACGGACGGGCCGGCCAGGGCGGCAACCCCGGGCGGATCGACCTGTTCGCCGCGCTCAGCGGCCGGCTCAACGAGTCCGAGGTGGTCGACCTCGTCAAGGTCACCACGAACGAGCCCAGCCCGTTCTACCTGCGCTTCGGCGTGGCCGACGAGCTGCGGTCCGACGGCTTCCGGGTGACCAACCCGAGCGGGAAGCCGGTCCGTGACCTGCCCGACCCCGCGGAGCGGGTGGGCCCCGGCATCGAGCAACGCCGGTACCAGGCCACCGTCGAGACCAGCCGGGACCTCGCGATGCCGCTGCTGCCGTTCTACAGCGAGCCGGCGAACGTCGAGGACCTGAACGCGAACTGGTACTACGACAACGACCGGCAGATCGTCTTCTCCAACCGCGAGAACTCGCGCGGCAAGCGGTACTCGTTCGAGTACGTCCGCTCGACGTACACGCCGGCGGCGCTGCGGAACTCCCGGAAACTGCCGGCCGACCACCCGCTGAAGCGTCGCCAGCAGACCGCGACCCCGCCGGTGCCCGAGGTGACCGAGCTGGTGACGCGGCTCATCCGCGGCAAGACCACCGAGTACGACAAGGTCCGCGCCATCTACGACTACTTCTCGGCGGACAACGGGTTCAGCTACCGGCTGAGCACCGAGACCGGCACCAGCGGGCAGGACATCGTCGACTTCCTCACCAACAAGGTCGGCTTCTGCCAGCAGTACGCGGCCGCCATGGCGTGGCTGGTCCGGGCGGCCAACATCCCGGCCCGGGTGGCGTTCGGCTTCACCAACGGCAGCAACCGAAACGGCGACACGTACACGCTCACCAACCGCAACCTGCACGCCTGGACGGAGGTCTACTTCGACGAGATCGGCTGGGTGCCCTTCGACGCCACCCCGGCGTACGGCGTGGCCGGCTCCACCCGTTCGGCCTGGGCGCCGGACACGGACGCGCCGGACCCGATCACCGAGAGCCCCGGCGGGGTGGACCCGCCGGTCGACCCGGACGCGTCCCCCGGCGCGGTGGGCTCGGACAAGGCCGACGAGGACACCGACACCGGTCTCTCCATCGGCTCGGACACCCCCACCGAGCAGGCTCCGGTCTGGCCCTGGTGGGCCGCCGGCGCGCTGGCCCTCCTGCTGCTGCTCGCCGTGCCGGCGCTGCGCCGCGTCGCGTTGCGCCGCCGCCGGGGCGGCCGGGCACCCGCCTCCGCCGCGGCCACCGTCGAGGACGTCGGCGTCGGCCCGGCGGGCGGCACCCGGATGGTCGTGGTGGGCGGGGACGCCGACCGCGCCCGGGCGGACGCGCACGCCGCCTGGGACGAGCTGCTCGACACGCTCGTGGACTACCGGGTGCGGATCGACCGGACGGAGACCCCGCGGGCGACGGCCGACCGCCTCGTGCAGGACGCGCTGAGCAGCCACGCCGAGGCGGTCACCGCGATGCGGCTGCTCGGCCGGGCCGAGGAACGGGCCCGGTACGCACGGGACCCGCTCACGGGCGAGCCGCTCGCCCCGGCGCTGCGGGCGGTCCGCGGCGCGCTGGCCGCGGACGCCGACCGGCGGACCCGCCTGCTCGCCGCCGTGCTGCCGCCGTCGGTGCTGCTGCGGTGGCGGATCGCCATGGCGGACACCTCGGCCCGTCTCGTGGCGGTCGTCGGGCAGGCCCGCCACCGGCTGCTGCGGTGGAACCCCCGCCGCGTGATCGCCGGCCGAACGGCGCGCTGACGCCACGGCGCGCGTGTGTCACCGGGGTGGCCCGAGAAAGGTCGCCCCGGTGACTCGGCGCCGGCTGACGACGAACGTGGGAACAGCCACGGCCCGCCGCGAACGGCGGTGGCCCGGCCCGCGTCGGCGGGACGGGTCGGTGTCCGCCCGGGGACGGGCGGGGCGGCGGCTCAGCGGCGGGCCGGCGTCAGCGGTGCCCCTCCGGGCGCTGGCGCCACCGGTCCTCCATGCGGTCGATGAACGACAGCCGTCGACCGGAGCGACCACGACCGCGGCGGCGGCTCGTCGTGCCGCCGACCACGTGGAGGTCGGGTGACTGGGCCCGGCGGTGCGACTGGACCGCGTAGGCGGCCGACGCCAGCATGACGACGAAACCCGCCACCGCCAGCGGTGGGGTCTTGATCACCGCGCCATAGACCAGCAGGGCCAGGCCAGCGATGATGACGCCGGCAGCGACGAGCAGACGACGCCGCGCGTGGAAACGCGGATCGCTGGCGCGCACGGCCGAGGCGAATTTGGGGTCCTCGGCAAGCGACCGCTCGATCTGCTCGAACAGCCGCTGCTCGTGCTCCGAGAGCGGCACGGCACTCCTCCCCGGTCACGTTGGTCGGCCCGTTCGGGCCGACAGACCGTGGCAGCCAACCGGCTGCTTACCCGCTAGTCTACGAGGGGGGTCGCGCGTCGGAAAGCGGGACGACCTATGGCCGGGGTGGATTTTCGATTCGGTGCGGATCACGGTTGCCGAGCAGACTGGCCGGACCTATGACGGACCGCCCGAATCGGGCAGCAGCGGCGTCCGCGGCGGCTTCCGCCTCCCGCCAGCCCCGTTCCGGGGCACCGAGGGCGAGCTGGCGCGGCGTGTCGCCCGCGGCGGCGAGCCCCTCGGCCCGGACGCCGACCAGCCGGACCGGCTCGGCCGGCGCCAGCGCCGCGTAGAGCGCCCAGACCGTGTCGAACATCTCCCGGGCCGTGTCGGTGGGCACCGGCAGGGTGCGTGAGCGGGTGACCGTGCGGAAGTCGGCCAGCCGCACCTTCAGCGAGATCGTCCGACCCACCTGGCCGGCCCGGCGCAGCCGGGTGCCGACCTTGTCGGCCAGCCCGAGCAGGGCGCGGCGGATCTCCTCCGGCTCGGTCACGTCGACGTCGAAGGTGACCTCCGCCCCGATCGACTTCTCCACCTGCTCCGGGCTCACCGCCCGCGGGTCGCGCCCCCACGCCAGGTCGTGCAGGTGCGCGGCGGCGGCCTCGCCGAGCGCCTTGCGCAGCATCGCGTACGGCGCCTCGGCCAGGTCGCCGATGGTGGCCAGGCCGAGCCGGCGCAGCGTCTGCGCGGTGCGCTCCCCCACCCCCCACAGCGCGTCGACCGGCAGCGGGTGGAGGAAGTCGAGCACCCGGGCCGCCGGCACCACCAGCAGCCCGTCGGGCTTGGCCCGGGTCGAGCCGAGCTTGGCCACGAACTTGCTGGGCGCCACCCCCACCGAGCAGGTCAGGCCCTGCTCCCGCGCCACCCGGGCCCGGATCCGGCGGGCGATCGCGGCCGGTGACCCGAAGAGCCGGCGGGCGCCGGACACGTCGAGGAACGCCTCGTCGAGGGAGAGCGGCTCGACCAGCGGGGTGACGTCCCGGAAGATCTGCATCACCGCCCGGGAGGCGTCGCTGTAGGCCGTGAAGTCGGGCGGGAGGTAGACCGCGTGCGGGCAGAGCGCCCGCGCGCGCATCGTCGGCATGGCGCTGCGTACGCCGTAGCGGCGCGCCTCGTAGCTGGCCGAGCTGACCACTCCGCGCGGGCCGACGCCGCCCACCACGACGGGACGGCCGCGCAGCTCGGGCCGGCGCCGCACCTCCACCGAGGCGAAGAAGGCGTCCATGTCGACGTGCAGGACGGGGCAGCCGGAGTCGTCGGCGTCCGGCCCGAAGCGCGGATCACCGCCCCGGGGCAACGACTGGCTGCGGCCCATGCGCGCAGGCTAACGCCCGGGTACGACGAGGCGCCTCAGCCCCGCACCACGAGCAGCGGGATGGTCATCTCGGCGGCCGTGTCCGATCCGTGGTACGCCACGAGCCGCGACGCGAACGGGTTCTCCGACCGGGTGGCCAGCACCGCGTACGTGCCGTTGCAGGTCACCACCACGTCGCCGATGCGCGCCAGGTGCTCCTCGGGGACCGGGCCGAACCAGCCGGACGCGACCGCCTCCTCCCGCGTACGGACGCGGGCCGCGTCGCCGAGCACCGCCGACCAGGCGGCCACCACGTCGTCGACCGCCCCCGGCGTGACGTGCAGGTAGCGCACCCGGGGCTCGCCGGCGACGACCTCGATCCCGGCTCGGAGCCGCGGATCGGTGTCGAGGTCGAACCGGTGCGCCGCGGGCACGTCGAGCTGGCCGTGGTCGGCCGTGACGAGCAGCGCGCCGTCCGGCGGCAGGCCGTCGACGAGCCGGGCGAGCAACGCGTCCACCTCCGTCGCCGCGACCCGCCACGGGGCCGAGTCGACCCCGGTGAGGTGGCCGTGTCGGTCCAGGTCGGGGTGGTAGCCGGAGACCAGGGTGGGGCCGGTTCCGGCGGTCAGCGCGGCCAGCATCGTGGTGGCGAGCGCGTCGACCCCGGCCGCGCCCCGGTAGTCCCCGCCCCGGTTGGCGGCCACGGTCAGGCCGCTGCCACCGAACTCGGGGCGGCTCACCACGGTCACGGCCACCCCGGCCGCGCGGGCCCGCTCCAGCTGGGTCGGCACCGGCTGCCAGCGCATCGGATCCGGGTCGGCGGCCCACTCGATGTGGGTGAGCACCCGCTCCGTGCCGGGGACCCGCACCGTGAAGCCGAGCACACCGTGGGCGCCGGGCGCCGCACCGGTGCCGAGCGTCACGAGGCTCGTCGGGGTGGTCGAGGGGAAGCCGGAGGTCAGCGGGCGGCCCGCGGTGGCGGCGAGCCCGGCGAGCGTCGGCGCGTACGGGGCGGCCGTGGGGATCTGGTGCCAGCCGAGGCCGTCGACGAGCAGGACGGCGATCCGGCGTACGCCGGCCAGCCGCCCGCTCAGCCCGAGGCGGTCGGTCGCCCCGGGCACCCCGAGCACGGCGAGCGCGCTGGGCAGCACGTCGGCGAGACTGCCGTCGCCGTACCGGGGCGTGACCAGGGCGAACGGGTCCCGCTCGGGCGGGATGCCGGCGTCGGGAGTGGCCGAACCCCGGGGGCGCGGCGTGGCGGCGTCCGTCATGCCGGCCGGCGGGCGAACAGGTGCAGCTGGGCGGCGAGGTCCCGGTAGGGCGGCCGGCCGGCCAGCGTCCGCTCCAACTCGACGAGGAGTCCCGGCTGGCCGTCGGCGACCGGGGCGGGCAGCAGGTCGGCGAGGACGCGTACGCCGTGGATCTCCTCGACCTCCAGCCCGGCGGCGCGCAGCAGCGCGGCGGCGCCGTCGGCGTCGTAGCGCCGGCGCAGCGTGTCGCGGGGGCCGGCGCTGCCGGCCGGGTCCGCCGCCAGGGTGGCCGCCACCTCCAGGTGGCCGGTCATCGCGCGGGCGAGCACGGCGGCGGCACGGCCGGCCACCAGCACGCTCGCCGCGCCGCCCGGCCGCAGCGCGGTGGCGAGCGCGGCCACCACCGGCGTCGGGTCGTCGACCACCTCGAGCACGGCGTGGCAGAGCACCAGGTCGGCGCTGGCCGGTTCGACGAGGCCGGCGAGGGCGTCGCCGTCGCCCTGGAGGGCGACCACCCGGTCGGCGACGCCGGCCTCGGCGGCGCGGCGGGTCAGCGCGGCGAGGGCGTCCGGGCTGGCGTCGACCACGGTCACCCGGTGGCCGGCCCGGGCCAGCGGCACGGCGAAGCCACCGGTGCCGCCGCCCACGTCGAGCACGGTGAGTTCGGCGTCACCCCGCCGGTCCAGCTCGGCACGCAGCACCGACCAGATCACGGCGGTACGGGGGGTCAGCGGCGGCCCGGCGAACGGGCCTCGGGGGGTCTCCTCCACCCGGTCGAGCCTAGTCACGCCGTGCGGTGCCGGCAGTGGGCCCTCCGCCGCCGGAACGGTCGGCGCGCGCCCGCCCGCTCAGCCCTTGCGGCCGCCGGTGGCGATGCCCTCGATGAAGTGCCGCTGGGCGAGGAAGAACAGGATGATCATGGGTACGGTGGAGATGACGCTGCCGGCCAGCACCACCTCCCACTGCTGCTCGCCGCCGTAGCCGAACCGGTCGAGCACCACCTTGAGCCCCCGCGGCAGCGTGTAGAGGTGCTCGTCGCGCAGGTAGATGAGCGGCTTGAGCAGGTCGGTCCAGCTCGCCTTGAACTCGAAGACGAACGCCACGAGCAGGGCCGGGCGGATCAGCGGGAAGGCGAGCTTCCAGAACAGCTGCGGGTAGCTGGCCCCGTCCATCCGGGCCGCCTCGAAGTACTCGCGGGGCAGCGACAGCAGGAACTGCCGCAGCAGGAAGATGTAGAACGCCGAGCCGAACAGGTTGCCCGCCCAGAGCGGCACCTGGGTGTCGGTCAGCCGCAGCTCCGACCAGATCAGGTACGTCGGGATCATGGTGACCGCGAACGGCAGCATCATGGTGGCGAGCACCAGCCCGAAGAGCAGGTTCCGCCCGGGGAACCGGAAGTACGCGAAGCCGAACGCCACCCAGGCGCTGGAGAGGGTGACGGCCGCCGCGGCGGCCACCCCGACGACCAGGCTGTTGAGCAGCCACGTGACCAGGGGCACCGCCCGCCACGCCTCGGCGTAGTTCTCCGGCGCGAAGGGGACCGGCAGGAAGCCGGGGGCGAAGACGTACTCGCGGGGGCGCAGCGAGGCGCTGATCAGCCACACGAACGGCAGCATGAAGATCACCGCCGCGCCGACCAGTGCGGCCACGAAGAGCACCCGCTGCCACAGCGGCCGGCGCGCCTCCCGCTCCGCCGGCCGGCTCGACGCCGGCCGGTGCGACGGCGCTCCGCTCGACCGCGGCGGTCACGACTCGGCCCCCGCCGCCGGGTCGCGCTCCACCCGGGAGCGCCGGGCGTTGGCGACCGGGCCGTCGGTCACCTCGTACTCGCGCGGCTCGGTGTGGTGCTCCGGCGCCCAGCCGGCCCCGAGCCGGATCCGCCGCGCGTTGGCCACGCCGTTGTGACCGTTCATCCCCGTCACTGGTCTTCTCCTTCGTAGTACACGAACCGTTTGCTGAGCTTCACCTGCACCAGCGTTATTCCCATGATGATCAGGAAGAGCAGCCAGGCCATCGCCGAGGCGTAGCCCATGTGCAGGAACTGGAACGCCTCCTGGAACAGGTGGATGACGTAGAAGGTCGCGGCGTCGCTGTTGAAGCTGGTCTGGGTCTGCCGGTTGCCGAAGTACATGGTGTAGACCTCGGTGAACATCTGCAGCGACGCGATCGTGTTGACGACCAGCGTGAAGAACAGCGCTCCCGAGATCATCGGCAACGTCACGTGCCGGAACCTGGCCCAGGCGCCCGCGCCGTCGATGCTCGCCGCCTCGTACAGGTCGCGAGGCACGTTCTGGAGTGCCGCCAGGTAGATGATCACCGTGGAGCCGAGGCTCCAGAGGCTCATCAGCACGATGCCGGGCATCACCCAGTCCGGGTCGGTGGTCCAGCTCGGGCCGTCGATCCCGACCAGCGCGAGGCCCCGGTTGATGAGGCCGTCCTGGGTGTTGAGCAGGAGCAGGAAGAGGATGCCGACGGCCACCGCCGGGGTCATGACCGGTAGGTAGAAGACGGTCCGGAAGAACCCCTGCAACCGGCCCACCCGCTTGAGCAGCAGCGCCAGGCCGAGCGAGATCAGCATCACCAGCGGTACGTGCAGCGCCGTGTAGTACACCGTGTTGCCGAGGCTGCGGGCGACCTGCGGGTCGGCCATCAGCTCCCGGTAGTTGTCCAGCCCGGTGTACTCCGGCGGGTTGATCACGTCGTACTCGGTGAGGCTCAGCCACGCGCTCGCGATCATCGGGCCGGCCTGGAACGCCAGGAACCCGACGATCCACGGCGCCAGGAACAGCCAGGCCCAGCGGGCCTCGCGCCGGGCCAGCGGCGTACGACGCCGCCGGCCCGGGACGGCGGCGCCCGGCGCGGGAGGGCTGACGGTGGTGGTGGCCATCAGCGGCCTACTTCGCGGCCTTGTCCAGCGCGGCGGTCGCCTCCCGCTGGGCGCGCGCCAGGGCTGGCGCCGGCTGCTCCTGGCCGGCGAGCACCCGGTTCACGGCGTCGTACCAGGCCTTGTCGAACTCCGCGCCGGCCGGCGACGCCGGCATGGCGAACGCCACGTCCTGCGCGGCGCGGATGGTCGCCACGGCGTCGTCGAACCGCTTGTTGCCGGTCGGCTGGTACAGCTCGTCGAAGATCTTCTTGTCGGCGTTCAGGTTGCCCGTCCACACCCCCGTGAAGGGCTGGCCGGCGGCCTTGCGGGCGTCGGCGCGCGCCTTCGCGGCCGCGAACCAGGTGTCGGTGGCCGTCATCTGCTTCACGAAGGCGCAGGCGGCGTCCGGGTTCTTGGCGCCCTTGGTGATGACCCAGGCCTGCCCGGAGGACATGGTCAGCGGCTTGCCCTGCCGGTCGACGAACGGCTTGACCACCAGCTCCGCCTTCGGGCTGTTCTTGGCCGCCTGGTTGAGGAACCACTCCTCCATGGGCCAGGCGACGATCTGGTTCTTCACCAGCGGGTTCTGCGCGCCGAAGAAGTCGAAGGTGTCGCGGAACGACTTGAACCGGCCGAACCCGCCCTGGTCCTGGATCAGCTTGAGGCCGGTGGTCAGCGCCTCGACGACCCGCGGGTCGTCGAGCTTCGCCGTCCGCCCGTCCGGACTGATCATGTCCACGCCGTTGGCCTTGGCCCACATCGGAAGGAACTCGGGGATCTTCGGGTCGATTCCGATCCGGGTGAGCTTCCCGCCGGAGACCTTGGCGAGCTTCGCGTTGAGCGCCGGCAGCCCGGCCCAGTCGGCGAGGTCGACGTCGTCGGCGGTCATCCCGGCCTGCTTCAGCAGCGCCTCGTTGAGGTAGAGCACGCGCACCTGGGAGAACTCGGGGATCCCGTAGACCGTGCCGTCCAGGGTGACCTGGTCCCGGGCGGCCTGCCGGTACTGCCCCATGTCGATGCCCTGCTCGTCGACGCAGTCGGTGAGCGGCTGGATGGAACCCCGCGTGGCGTACGTGCCGATGAGCTTGCGGTCCATGTAGACCAGGTCCGGCGGGTTGCCGGCGGCCACCGCGGACAGGAACTGCTGCTCGTCGAAGGCGCCCTCGGTGATCTTCAGCTCCACGTCGGGGTGGTCCCGCTTGAAGGCGTCCACCCGGGTCGTGGCGATCTCGTCGGAGAGGCCGAAGCCCATCGTGGTGAGCGTCCCCCTGGTGGCGGTGCCACCGGCTTCGTCGTCGCCGCCGCCGACTCCCCCGCAGCCGCTGACGGCCAGGGCGAGCACCCCGGCGAGCGCGGTCGCCCGCAGTTTCCGTGACATGGCATCCTCCCGAGATCGCGCGTGCCACCCTGCCCGCGCGGACCAGCACTTCTCCGGTTCCCCGGAATTTCAAACCCCGCCCCCGGGAGACCGGGCCGGAGAGGCGGTGTGGCGGGGCTCTCATCGGACACGGGAGGCTGCCGCACCCGCCGGCGGCGTCGTCAGGCTCGACGGGTGACCCTGCTGCTCGCCGCGTTCGGCATCGTGCTGCTCGGCGCCGTCGCCCAGGCGGTCAGCGGCTTCGGCTTCGCGCTGGTGACCGTCCCGTTGCTGGCCGCGCTCATCGACCCGCGGGGCGCCGTGGTGGTCTCCGCGCTGACCGGCTTCGGACTCACCATGGTCGCCGCCGTCCGGGAACGCGCGTACGCCCGCTGGCCGGTGGCGGCGGCGCTGGCCGGGACCGCGCTGCTCGGCCTGCCGCTCGGTCTGCTGGTGCTCGCCCGGGCGCCGGAGCGGGCGCTCAACGCGACGATCGCCGTGGTGGTGCTCGGCTGCGTCGCCCTGGTCTGGTCCGGCGCGCGGATCCGCACCGGCCGCGTCGGGCTCGGCGCCGTCGGCGTGCTCGTCGGGGTGCTGACCGCCGCCACCGGCACGAACGGGCCGCCGCTGGTCGCCGCGTTCCACTCGCTCGGGTACGACCCGCGCACCTTCCGGGCCACCCTCGCCGCGACGTTCGCCGGCACGGGCGTCATGGGGCTGGTCGGGTTCGCGGCGACCGGCCAGGTGCACGTCGACACGGTGCGGACCGCCCTGGTCGCGCTGCCGGCCGTACCCCTGGGCTGGTGGCTGGGCAACCGGCTGTTCCACCGCGTCGACCCGGCCGTGTTCCGGCGGATCGTGCTGGTCGGGCTGCTCGGCAGCGCCGGCACGGCGCTCGCCGGCCTGGCGAGCTGAGCCGGCCGGGGCGGGTAGCCCGGCGGCGCGGACCGGGTCAGCGGAAGTCGCGGGAGGCCGGGCTGACCGGCGGCTCGATCGCGTCGAGCCGGTCGGCCACCAGGGTGACCACCCCCTCGTGCCGTTGCAGCCGGCCCCGGACCACCAGCCCGGCGCTCGTGCGGGCCACCTGCCGGTAGCGCTGCCACAGCCCCGGTGAGCAGGTCACGTTGAGCATGCCGGTCTCGTCCTCCAGGTTGAGGAACGTGACCCCGCCGGCGGTCGCCGGCCGCTGCCGGTGGGTGACGATGCCGCCGACCCGGATCCGCTGGCCGGGCTCCACCCGGCCGAGCCGGGCGATCGGCACGGCGCCCAGTTCGTCGAGGCGGGGCCGGATGAACCGGGCCGGATGGCTCTCCGGCGACAGCCCGGTGGCCCAGACGTCGGCCACCAGCCGGTCGACCGCCTCCATGCCGGGCAGGGTCGGCGCGCTCGCGCCGGTCACCGTGCCGGGCAGCCGGCCCGGCCGGTCCTGCGCCGCCGCGCCGGCGGCCCAGAGGGCCTGCCTCCGGGTCAGCCCGAAGCAGGCGAACGCGTCCGCGGTGGCCAACGCCTCCAGCTGCGCGGCCGTGAGGCCGACCCGCCGGGCCAGGTCCGGCATGTCCCGGTACGGCCCGTTGGCCGTCCGCTCGGCCTCGATGCGCTCGGCCACCTCGTCGCCGAGGGTACGCACGCTGGACAGCCCGAGCCGGACGGCCGGGCCGCCCAGCCCCCAGGCGTGCGGCGGCTCCCCCGGCACGCTGCCCCAGCGGGTGTCCGGGGTGGACTCCAGCACCGCCAGGGCGCCGCTGGCGTTGACGTCCGGCCGGCGTACCTCCACCCCGTGCCGGCGGGCGTCGTCGACCAGGGTCTGCGGCGAGTAGAAGCCCATCGGCTGGGCGTTGAGCAGCGCGGCGAGGAACGGCCCCGGGTGGTAGCGCTTGAGCCACGAGCTGGCGTAGACCAGGTAGGCGAAGCTCATGGCGTGGCTCTCGGGGAAGCCGTAGCTGGCGAACGCGGTGAGCTTGCGGTAGACGTCGTCGGCCAGCTCGCCGGTGATGCCCCGCTCGGCCATGCCGGCGTAGAGCCGGTCGGCGATGCGGGCCATCCGCTCGACCGAGCGCTTGGCGCCCATCGCCCGGCGCAGCTGGTCGGCCTCGGCCGCGTCGAAGCCGGCCAGGTCGATGGCGAGCTGCATGAGCTGCTCCTGGAACAGCGGCACGCCGAGGGTCTTCTCCAGCGCGTTGCGCATCAGCGGGTGCGGGTAGGTCACCGGTTCCTGGCCGTTGCGGCGCCGGATGTACGGGTGCACCGAGCCGCCCTGGATCGGGCCGGGCCGGATCAGCGCCACCTCGACCACCAGGTCGTAGAACTCGCGGGGCTTGAGCCGGGGCAGGGTGGCCATCTGCGCCCGGCTCTCCACCTGGAACACCCCGACCGAGTCGGCCCGGCAGAGCATGTCGTAGACCTCCGGGTCGTCCAGCGTCATGTCGCCGAGGTCCAGGCTCATCCCGATCATGTCGTAGCCGTAGTGCAGCGCGGAGAGCATGCCGAGGCCGAGCAGGTCGAACTTGACCAGGCCGACGGCGGCGCAGTCGTCCTTGTCCCACTGGAGCACGCTGCGGCCGGGCATCCGGCCCCACTCCACCGGGCAGACCTCGATCACCGGCCGGTCGCAGATCACCATCCCGCCGGAGTGGATGCCCAGGTGCCGGGGGAACGTCTGCAGCTCGTTGGCGTACTCGACGACCTGCTCGGGGATGTCCTCGACGTCGACCGTCGCGACCGCGCCCCACCGGTCGATCTGCTTGCTCCAGGCGTCCTGCTGCCCGGGCGAGTAGCCGAACGCCTTGGCCACGTCCCGCACCGCCGAGCGCGGCCGGTACGAGATGACGTTGGCCACCTGCGCGGTGTGTTCCCGGCCGTAGCGGGCGTAGACGTGCTGGATCACCTCCTCCCGGCGGTCGGACTCGATGTCCACGTCGATGTCGGGCGGGCCGTCCCGCTCCGGCGCGAGGAACCGCTCGAAGAGCAGCCGGTGCCGCACCGCGTCGACGTTCGTGATGCGCAGCGCGTAGCAGACCGCCGAGTTCGCCGCCGAACCCCGGCCCTGGCAGTAGATGTCCTGCTCACGGCAGAACGTGACGATGTCGTAGACCACCAGGAAGTAGCCCGGGAAGCCCAACGTCTCGATCATGTCGAGCTCGTGGTCGAGCTGCGCGTACGCCGTCGGGTGCGCCTCCGGGGGGCCGTAGCGTTCCCGCGCCCCGTCGTAGGTCAGCTTCCGCAGCCAGCTCATCTCGGTGTGCCCGGGCGGCACCGGGTACGCCGGCAGCTGCGGCGCGACGAGCTGGAGGTCGAAGGCGAGCTCGGCGCCGAACTCGGCGGCCCGGGCCACCGCGCCCGGGTACGCGGCGAACCGGGCGGCCATCTCCTCCCCGCTGCGCAGGTGGGCCGTGGCGGCGGCGGGCAGCCACCCGTCGATCTCGTCCAGGCTGCGCCGGGCCCGGACGGCCGCGACCGTGGTGGCGAGCCGGCGCCGCCCCGGCGTCGCGTAGTGCACGTTGTTGGTGGCCACCGTGGGCAGGCCGGCGGCGGCCGCCAGGTCGGCGAGCGCGTCGTTGCGGTCGGCGTCGACCGGGTGCCCGTGGTCGGTGAGCTCCACGGCGACCGTCTCCGCGCCGAACAGCGCGGTCAACCGGTCCAGCTCGCGGGCCGCCGCGTCGACCCCCTCGGTGAGCAGGGCCGCCGGCACGTGCCCCTTGCGGCAGCCGGTGAGCACCAGCACGTGGTCACGCAGTTGCTCGGCGACCTCCTCCAGCTCGCCGTAGACCGGGCGGCCCTTCTCCCCGCCCCGCAGTTGGGCCCGGGAGATGGTCGAGGCGAGCCGGGCGTACCCCTCGTGGCCGTGGGCCAGCACCAGCAGGTGCCGCCCGAGCGGATCCGGCTCGCCGTTCTGCGGGCCGGGCAGCCCGAGGGACAGCTCGGCGCCGAAGATGGTGGGCAGGTGCAGCGCCCGGGCCGCCTCGGCGAAGCGCACCACGCCGTAGAAGCCATCGTGGTCGGTGACGGCGAGCGCCGTGAGCCCCAGCCGGGCCGCCTCCTCGGCCAGCTCCTCGGGATGGCTGGCCCCGTCGAGGAAGCTGAAGTTGGTGTGCGCGTGCAGCTCCGCGTACGGGACCGCACCCTCGGTACGCGCCATCGCGGGCGGTTGGTACTGCTCCCGCTTGCGGCTCCAGGCGGGGCTGTCCCCGCCGTCGGCGTCCACCGCGAGCGGGTCGACCACGTGCAGGTGCCGCTCGTCGCGGGAGCGCCCCCGCCCGGACGCGCCGCCGGCGGGCCGGCCGGACAGCACCCGCTCCAGCTCCGACCAGGGCATCTTCGGGTTGTGGAAGCTCATCCGGCCGTCCACCACCCGGGTGCCGCCCACTCAGTCATAGATCGCCTCCACCAGCCACTGCCCGGCCTCCACGGCGAGCAGCAGGGCGCTGCCGTCGGCGAGGCCGACCTGGAACCGGGCACGACGGCGGGCCTCCGCCGGCGCCCACCAGCGTTCGTCGACCGGCCACGGGCCGGCCCACCCGGTGATCTCCATCGGTTGGGCGGCGCCGACCGTCAACCGGACGGGGGCGGCGCTCAGCCGCAACCGCGCGCTGACCACCACGGGTTCGCCGGCGGCGTCGTGCACGGTCGCGGCGAGCGGGGTGGGCAGCACCACGGCCGGCGCGGGTGGCGGCAGCCGGCCGGGCCACGGCGGCTCCCCCGGCCGCGCCGGCTCGCCGGGGCGTGGCGGCTCGCCGGGGCGGGCCGGCAGCCGCTCGTCCCCCCACGGCACCAGGCGCACCTCGTCGGCCGGCGAGCGCCCGCCGCCGAGCACCGCGGTGAGCACCGCCTCCGGGCCGAGGATGCCCTGCACCCGGCTCAACGCCCGGTGGGCCCGCTCCCGTTCCTCGCCGGTCTCCCCCCACAGGCCCGGTTGCAGGCCGGCCTGGGCGATCACCCCGTCGGGGATGAGCCGCAGCCGGATGATCCCCGCGGTGGGGCGGGACCGGCCCACCCCACCACGCCCGCTGCTCCCGGTCAGCCAGCCGTCGAGCTGCCAGCGGACCCGGTCGGCGATGGCCGCCGCGGTGAGCAGGCCGTCGTGCCGCCACACCCGGTGCAGCTCCTGGCCGTGCGCGGTGACCGCCTCGATGCCGAGCCGGGTGCAGGCCAGCCCGTGCCCCGCGAGCCGGTCGTGCAGCTGCTCGGCCAGCGCCCGGGCGGCGAACGCCGCCGCGTCGACCCGGTCGACCGGCTCGTCGTACTCGGCGGTCACCGTCAGGTCGGCCGGAGGCTGGCGGACGGCGAGCGGGCGGTGGTCCCGCCCGGCGGCCAGCCGGTGGGCCAGCGCGCCGTCGAACCCGAACCGGGCCAGCACGTCGCCGGCGGGCAGCGCCGCGAAGTCACCGAGGGTGCGTACGCCGAGCCGGCGCAGCAGGTCGGCCAGGGCCGGGCGGCCCAGCGCCTCGACCGGCAGCCCGGCGAGGAACGCCGGGGTCCCGCCCGGCGGGACGATCCGGCCGGCGCGGGCGGCCAGCCCGGCGGCGAAGACCCCGTCGGCGATGCCGACCTGGCTCTCCACCGCGCAGGTCTGGGCGACGTGTTCGATGATCCGCTCGGCGGCCGCCTCCTCCCCGCCGAGGTAGCGGCTCGGACCCCGGGCGGCCAGCGCGCAGGCGCCGGGGCGGACCACCTCCACGCCGGCGACCAGGTCCTCCACGGCGGCGACCACCGGCTCGAACGCCCGGGCGTCGCGCCCCGGGTCGTACTCGACGACGGTCAGCTGGGGGCAGCGCCCCTGCGCCTCCCGTTTGCGCAGGCCCCGCCGCACCCCCTCGGCGCGGGCCCGCTCGGAGCAGGCCACCACGCGGTTGGCGTGCAGGACGGCGACCGGGCCGGTGGCGGGCACCCCGTCGACGATCTCGGCGGCGATGACCGGCCAGTCCGGGCACCAGAGCAGCAGGGTGCGTACCGGTGCCGTCATGCCCGACCGACCAGGGTGAGCGCGCCACGGCGGGAGACCCCGGCGACGGTGCGGCCGGGCGAGGCCACCGGGTGGAGCCGACCCGCGGTGGGACGGCCGGCGCCCGGTGCCACGGTGCGGGGGATCACCCGGGTCAACTCGTCGTCGGGCAACCAGACCTTGATCTCCTTGGGGCGGGCGGCCGCCCCGCGCCCCCGCGCCGAGACGGTGACCTCCCGGCGGCGCAGCCGGCCCCGGCCCGGCCCGAGGCCCTCCCACACCCCGCGGACCACCTGCAGCGTCACGTCCGCGCCCTCCCACCGGCCGTACGGGACGAGCACGCTGCCGCGCTGGCGGGCCCGGGCGGCGAGCCGGTTGGCCACCGAGGCGGAGACCGTGGCGGGCACCGCGGTGACCACCACGTCCACGCCGTCGATCAGCGCGGCGATGACGGTGGCCCACTCGGGCCCGGGGTGCGGCACCAGGGCGAGCCGGTCCAGGGCGATTCCCAGCTCGGCGGCGGCGCCCGCCCCGAACGTGGGCACCCCCACCACGGCGCACCACGAGCCGGCCCGGGACGCCTCGGCGAGCAGCGCCAGCACCAGCGAGGTGCCGCCGCTGCGCCGCGGCTGGCCGGTGGCGACGGCGATCGTGCTGCCACGACGCAGGCCCCGGTTGGGCAGCAGCCCGGTCAGCTCGGGGGCCACCGGTAGCACGCGGTGGCCGCCCGCCGGGTCCGGCGCGCTCGCCGGACGGACCAGACCGGCCAGTGCGGCGGAACCGACCACCATGCGGCCCGCCATCGGACCAACCCCCCGTCGTTGCTGCTGGATCAGGTGTTGCTGCCGGCTGCCGGTCGCCGGCTGCCGGCTGCCGGCTGCCGGCTCGGGTCACGTCCGGGATGAGCGGCGGGTCGCCTCCCCTCCCTTCCGCGGCCTCGTGGTCGACGGCCGGTGCCCGGCCGCCCGGCTCCCCCCGCCGGACGGTCGGCCACCACGCCCGGCCGGACGCGCCAAGGCATCCGGCTCCGGCCCGCACCGGCGGGCGAATGCTCCCTGCCGGCGCGGGCCGGCGGGCGCGGTGGTCGGTGGGTCAGGCGGCGAGGCCGTCGAGGGACGGCTGGCGGGCCACGCCGAGCGCGGTCTCCACCACCGAGACGAACTCCCCGGCCGCGCGGAGCAGGTCGTCGGCCTCCCGGGCGCTGACCACCCGGGGTATGCCGGCCTCGGCGGCGGCCCGCTTGCCGGCCCCGGCCGCGAAGTAGCGGGCCCACTCGTCGAGCTCGGGGGCGACGGTCGAGAGCAGGACCCAGACGCTGGTGATCCGGTTGCGGCGGGTGGGCGCGGGTCGGGCGCGGGCGGCGAGCAGGGCCGCGGCCGCGCGCAGCGCGGCCAGGTGGGCGGCCGCGTAGCGGAGGCCGTCTGGACGGGTCTGGCCGGCCTCGGCCAGACCCTGCCGGGCCACCGCGAGAAGCTGGGCGGGGGTGCGGTGCGGCAGCACGTGCGCCGGCACCGTCGGTGGCTGAGCCGGGTTGGTCGGCATCGGACTGTCTCCTCCACTGGCCGAGGCGGCGGCCGGCGGGACGTGCCGCCGGCGGACTCCGGGTCGTGTGGTGCGGAGGAAGACGCACCGGTTGTGGGGCCGGCCGGGTGTGGACGCTTCCCCACACCACACCCGGCCGGCGCACCGGCGGGTTCGTCGCCCGCCGCCCGGGGGTCGTGGGCGGCGGGCGACGCTCCTGCCTGACGGGACCGGGCTCGCGACTGCCCGGAACCCAGGTGCGGCCCGCGGTGCCGCACCGCCCGGAGCAGCGCCGCGAAACACCGCTTCCGGGAAGGTTGGAACGAACGTTCGAGGCAATCGAACACTCGTTCTAACTACTGCTGACAGTACACCTTCCCTCCGACGAAAATGCAACGTGTGGCGCGCCGGCACCTGCCGACGCGGGCGGCCCGCGGCGGGACACGGTGGCCGGGACACGGCGTGGCCGGGCGGACCGGCGCGGAAGCCACCGGGAAGAATGACCCCATGCAGCCACACCCGAACGTTCAGGCGGTGCAGGACGCGTTGGCCGGCGCCGACGCCCGGGACGCCTCCGGGACCCCCAGCGCCGTCCGCCTGCTGCCCGACGCGGTGCACACCGCGGCCGCCGCGGCCGAGGCCCTCGGCGTCGAGGTCGGTCAGATCGCCAACTCGCTCGTCTTCGAGGCCGACGGCGAGCCGCTGCTCGTGCTCACCTCCGGCGCGCACCGGGTGGACACCGCCGGCCTGGCCGCGTCGATCGGGGTCACCCGACTGCGCCGGGCCACCCCGGAGTTCGTCAAGCAGCACACCGGTCAGGTGATCGGCGGCGTCGCCCCGGTGGGCCACCCCAAGCCGCTGCGCACCCTCGTGGACACGGCGCTCGCCGCGTACCCGGAGATCTGGGCGGCCGGCGGCGTGCCCCGGGCGGTCTTCCCGACCACGTACACCGAGTTGCTCCGGGTCACCGGCGGCACCCCGACCGAGGTGGCGTGAGCGAGCACAGCGAGCGAACCGTCGGGCACAGCGCGCACGAGCCTCACGACGACGCCGACCGGAGGGAGGCGACGGCGTGAGTGAGCGCAGCGAGCGAACCGTCGGGCACAGCGCGGACGTTCCCGACCTGGTCACGCTGCACGTGTGGCGCACCGCCCCGGCCGCGCTGCCGCGGGCGTTGACCCGGATGGCGCGCGATCCGCGCCGGCTGCGCGCCACCCCGGGCGTACGGTTCGGCAAGCTGCTCGGCACCGGGTCGGGCACCGACTTCGGGCCGGGCAGCGTCGACCCGACGCGGTGGGCGGCGCTGGCCGTCTGGGACTCCCCCGCCGCGGCGGCCGGCTTCGACCGCAGCCCGGTCGGCCGGGCCTGGGCCCGGATCGCCCGCGCCGCCGTCCGGGTCGACCTGCGCCCGCTGACCAGCCGGGGCGAGTGGTCCCGCCGCCGCCCGTTCGGCGAGCCGTCCGGCGGCGACGTCGACGGTCCGGTGCTCGCGCTGACCCGCGCCCGGCTGCGGGCGCGGCGGGCGGTCACCTTCTGGCGGGCGGTGCCGCCGGTGGCCGCCGCCCTGCGCACCGCGCCCGGGCTGCTGGCCCGGTTCGGCATCGGTGAGGCCCCGCTGGGCTGGCAGGGCACGGTCAGCGTGTGGCGCCGCCCGGCGGACCTGGTGGCGTTCGCGTACCGTCACCCGGAGCACCGTGCGGCGATCACGCGCACCCCCACCGAGGGGTGGTACGCGGAGGAGCTGTTCGCGCGGTTCGAGGTACGCGACGTGATCGGTGACCGCACGGTCCTGGGCTGGGCCGCGACCGACGACGTGGACACGAGAGGTGGGTGGGCATGAGGTTGGTGCGGTGGACCCCGGACGATCTCGTCCGACGGCTGGACGACGTGGTGGCCGTCTACGGCGAGGCGATGGGCTACCGCACCGACCTGCTGGAGGCCCGGCGCGGCTACATCGCCACCCACGTACGCCGGCCCGGCTTCCGTGCCGTGGCCAGCCTGACCACCGAGGGGCACCTCGCCGGGTTCGGCTACGGCTACCTCGGCGCGCCCGGGCAGTGGTGGCACGACCAGGTGCTGCGGGCACTGGACCCGGCGGCCCGGCAGCGCTGGCTCACCGACTGCTTCGAGGTGGTCGAGCTGCACGTCCGGCCGGCCGCGCAGGGGCACGGCCTGGGCGCCGGGCAGCTGCGCGCGCTGCTCACCATGGCGGAGGGGACCACGACCCTGCTGTCCACCCCGGAGGCCGACGAGCGGACGTCCCGCGCGTGGCGGCTCTACCGCCGGTTCGGCTTCGTGGACATCCTGCGTGACTTCCACTTCCCCGGCGACGAGCGGCCGTTCGGTGTGCTGGGCCGGGACCTGCCGCTCGAGCCACCCGCGACATGATCCGGCGGCGGCTGCCCTGGGCGCTGCTGGCCGTCCTGGTGCTCGCCCAGATCTGCTACCCGCTGACCGCCGGGACGGCGCGGGCCCGGCTGACCGTGGCCACCGTCGTCCTCGGCTACCTGCTCTCGGTCGGCCACGCCCTGCTCAGCCGGGGACCGCGGACGGCGGCGGCGCTGGTCGCGGTGGCCACCGGCGGCGGGTTCGCCGTCGAGGCCGTCGGGGTGGCCACCGGGGTGCCGTTCGGCAGCTACGACTACTCCGGTGAGCTGGGGCCGCGGCTGGCCGGCGTACCGCTGGTCATCCCGCTGGCCTGGACCTGGATGGCCTGGCCGGCGTGGCTGGCGGCGGTGCGGCTGACCACGCCGCGCGGCGCGCCCACCGACCGCGCGACGGCCGCCGCCGGTCCGCCGGACCGGGGCACCGGCCGGCTCGCGGTCCGCCGGGTCGCGCTGGCCACGGTGGGGCTGGCCACCTGGGACCTGTTCCTCGACCCGCAGATGGTGGCCGAGGGCTACTGGCGCTGGCGCGACGCCACGCCGGCCCTGCCCGGCCTGCCCGGCGTGCCGGTCAGCAACTACCTGGGGTGGCTGCTCTTCGCGGTGCTGCTGATGGTCGCGCTGCGTCCGCTGGCCGGGCCGGCGGCGGCCACCGCCGGCGCCGACGCGCCGATGGTCGCGCTCTACCTGTGGACGTACGCCTCCAGCGTGCTGGCCCACGCGGTCTTCCTGGACCTGCCCGCCTCGGCGCTCTGGGGCGCGGCCGGCATGGGGCTGACGGCCGTGCCGCTGGCGGTGACGCTGCTGCGCGCCCCGCGACGCCCCGACGGCCGGCCGCGGCCGCGTTCCCGCGAGATCGACGCGGTCGCATGACCGCCCTGGCCGTGCTCGCCGTCGCCGTGGCCGTGCTGACCGGCCACACCCTCGTCAACGCGACCCGCTGGCTGCGCCGCCCGGCCGTACCGCGCGCCGACGTCACCGAGCCGGTGGCCGTGCTGCTCCCGCTGCGCGACGAGGCCACGCGGGTGGGCCCCTGCCTGCGGGCGCTGCTCGGCCAGCGGGGCGTGCCGGGGCTGCGGATCGTGGTGCTCGACGACGGCTCCACCGACGGCACCGCCGAGGTGGTGCGCGAGATCGCCGGCGACGACCCCCGGGTCACCCTGCTCACCGGTGCGCCACCGCCGCCGGGCTGGCTGGGCAAGCCGTACGCCTGCTGGCAGCTGGCCACCCGCGCCGACCCTGCGGCCACGGCGCTGGTCTTCGTCGACGCCGACGTGGTGCTCGCCCCGGACGCCGTGGCCGCGGCGGTGGCCGAGCTGCGCGCGGCGGGCGTGACGCTGCTGTCGCCGTACCCCCGGATCGTGGCCGCGACGGTGGCCGACCGGCTGGTCCAGCCGCTGCTGCAGTGGTTGTGGCTGACCTTCCTGCCCCTGCGGGCGATGGAGCGCTCCCGCCGGCCGTCGCTGGCCGCGGCCGGCGGGCAGTTCCTCGTCGTGGACCGGGCCGGCTACCTGCGGGCGGGCGGGCACGCCTCGGTCGCCGACCGGGTCCTGGAGGACATCGAGCTGGCCCGGGCGGTCAAGCGGGCCGGCGGCCGGATCTCGCTCGTGGACGGCTCGCGGTTGGCGACCTGCCGGATGTACGCGGACTGGCCGCAGCTGCGCGACGGCTACACGAAGTCGCTCTGGGCCACCTTCGGGAACCCGGCCGCCGCGGCCGCCGTGCTGACCCTACTGCTCCTGCTCTACACGGCGCCGCCGCTGCTGGCGGTGGCCGCGCTCGCCGCCGGGGCGGTCCCCGCGGCGCTGGTGGCAGTGGTCGCGTACCTGCTCGGCGCGGCCGGACGGGTCGTCACCGCGCGCGCCACCGGCGGCCGGTGGTGGCCCGACGCGCTGACACACCCCGTGTCGGTCGTGGTCCTCGGTTGGCTGACCCTGCGGTCGTACCATCTGCGGAAGCGGCGGCGGCTGTCCTGGCGGGGCCGCCCGGTCAGCTAGCTAGGAGGCGCGGATGGCGCGGGTCGTGGTCGTCGGCGCCGGGGTGGGCGGGCTGGCCACGGCCGCCCGGCTGGCCGCCACGGGGCACGAGGTGACCGTCTTCGAACGGGCCGACACGGTCGGCGGCAAGCTGGGCCGCCACGTGCACGACACCCCGGCCGGCCCGTTCCACTTCGACACGGGCCCGAGCCTGCTCACCCTGCCGGACGTCTTCACCGACCTGTTCGAGGCGACCGGGGCGAAGCTCGACGAGTACCTGGACCTCGTCCCGCTGGACCCGATCGTCCGGCACGTCTTCCCCGACGGGACGACGCTGGACTCCTGCGCCGACCCGGCCGGGTTCGCCGCCCGGATCGGGGCGGCCCTCGGCGACCGGGCGGCGACCGACTGGCAGCGGCTCTGGCGCCGGGCCGCCCGCGTGTGGGCGGCCTCCCACCGGGACGTCCTGCGCCGGCCGGTCGGCTCGCCCCGGGACCTCGCGACGCTGGCCTGGCGCCTCGGCGACCTGGCCGCCATCGCGCCGGGGCGCACCCTCCGGGGGCTGGGCCGCCAGCACCTCGCCGACCCGCGGCTGCGGATGCTGCTCGACCGGTACGCCACCTACACCGGCGCCGACCCGCGCCGCGCCCCGGCCGCGCTGGTCGCCGTCCCGTACGCCGAGCTGGCGTTCGGCGGCTGGTACCTGCGGGGCGGGCTGGGCACGCTCGCCGACGCCCTGCTGTCGCGCTGCCTGGACCTCGGCGTGGTCGTGCAGACCGGCGCCGCGGTCACCCGGATCGACGCGGCGGGCGGCCGGGTCCACGGCGTACGCCTCGACGGCGTCGCCGCGCCGGTCCCCGCCGACGTGGTGGTGGCCAACTGCGACGCGCTCACCCTCTACCGGGACCTGCTGCCCAGCCCGCGCCGGCTGGCCGGGCTCACCGACCGCAGCCTCGCCGGGTTCGTGCTGCTGCTCGGGGTGACCGGCTCGTCCGGGCTGCCCCACCACACCGTCTTCTTCCCCGCCGACTACGACGCCGAGTTCGACGCCGTCTTCGGCGATCCGGGCCGGGGCGTACGCGCCCGTCCGGCGCCCGACCCGGCGGTGTTCGTCACGGTCGCCGACGACCCGCTGGTGCGGCCCGACGGGCACGAGGCGTGGTTCGTGCTGGTCAACGCGGCCCGCCACGGCACCTCCGCGGGTGCCGTCGACTGGCGCCGGCCGGGGCTCGCCGAGGCGTACGCCGACCGGATCCTGGACGTGCTCGCGGCGCGCGGCGTCGACGTGCGCGACCGGCTGCTGTTCCGCGAGATCCGCACCCCGGCCGACCTGGACACGGCGACCGGCGCGCCGGGCGGGGCCATCCACGGCACGGCCGGCGGCCTGCTCCGCCCGGCGAACCGGGGCCCGGTGCACGGGCTGTGGCTGGTCGGCGGGTCCGGTCACCCGGGTGGCGGCCTGCCGATGGTGACCCTCTCCGCCGAGATCGTCGCCAACGAGATCGGCGTCGCGTAACCCCTCCCCCGCCCCTGCCCCCTGTTCCCCGCGATCTTGCAGTTTCGGCCCGCGGATCGTGGCTTTTGAGGGGTTATGCCGGGGCACGAAGTGCAAGATCGCGGGGGTCAGGGCGCTTCGAGGAGGGCGCGGCGCACGGCGGCCAGGAGTTGGCCCAGCCCGAAGCCGGCGAGCAGCACCCAGACCGCGGTCGCCATGGTGATGGTGCCGGCCGCGAGATCCGGGTCGATCAGCCCCGCGAGCCCGGCCACCAGCAACCCGCCCAGCGCCACCAGGACGCGCGTCGGGCGCTCCCCGACCGTCACGGCGCCGATCTCCCGCATGCCGGCGGAGACCGCCCGCGCCCGCACGTACTCGTGCAGCCAGGAGAGCGCACCGGCCGCCGCCGCGAGCGCGCCCGGCGCACCGACCAGCCAGAACGCGACCACCCAGGCGGCCTCACCGAACCGGTCGGCCAGCGAGTCGTAGACGTAGCCGAGCCGGGTGGTGCGGCCGGTGACAACCGCCACGGCGCCGTCGACGCTGTCCGCCACGCCGGCGAGCAGCACGAACAGCGCCCCGAGGAAGGGACCGTCGCCCGGGCGCACCGAGAACACCGGCACGCACACGCACAGCAGCACACCCACCACGGTGACCGCGGTGGGACCGACCCGGAGCCGGCCCAGGACGTACCCGACGTGATAGGCGAACCGCAGCCAGGCGCGCACCGCGGGGGCGGCCGAGCGGGGATCGAAGCCCCCGTGCAGCCGCGCCCACGCCGTGGCGTAGTCGTCCCACTTCAGCTGTGTGCCCACCACGGATCAACCGTCGCAGCCGCGTTCAGGTGTCGCGGGGCTCAGGCCCGCGCGTCCACGCGGAGGTTCTGCCAGACCTCACGGGTGGCCGTGGAGCGGTTGAGGGTGATGAAGTGGATCCCCGGCACGCCCTCGTCGAGCAGCCGGCGGCACATCTCGCTGGCCTGCTCGATGCCGAGCCGTCGTACGGCCTCGGGGTCGTCGGCGACCTTCTCGAACCGCTCGGCCAGCGCGCGCGGGAAGGGCGCCCCGGAGAGCTGGACCGACCGCTCGATGGTGGCCATCCGGGTCACCGGCATCACGCCGGCGAGGATCGGGGTGTCGCAGCCGGCGGCGGCCACCCTGTCCCGCAGGCGCAGGTAGTCGTCGGCGTCGAAGAACATCTGCGTGATCGCGAACTCGGCGCCGGCCCGGCACTTGCGGACGAAGTACCGGGTGTCGCTGGCCACGTCGGGCGAGCGGGGGTGCTTGTAGGGGAAGGCGGCCACACCCACGCTGAAGTCCCCCGCGTCGCGGACCAGCCGGACCAGGTCCTCGGCGTAGACCACGCCCTCGGGGTGCGGGATCCACTCGCCGCCCGGGTTGCCCGGCGGGTCGCCGCGCACGGCGAGCACGTTGCGCACCCCGACCCCGGCCAGCCGGCCGATCACGTGCCGCAGCTCGGCGACCGAGTGGTTGACCGCGGTGAGGTGGGCCATCGGCAGCAGGGTGGTCTCGGTGGCGATGCGTTCGGTGACCGCGACGGTCGTGTCCCGCGTCGATCCGCCCGCGCCGTAGGTGATGGACACGAACGACGGCCGCAGCGACTCCAGCTCCCGGATGGCCTGCCAGAGCAGGCGCTCGCCCTCGGGTGTCTTTGGCGGGAAGAATTCGAACGAGAAGGTCGGCTGCCGCTCACGGATCAGCTCCCCGATCGCCGGCTGCGAGTTCGGGAGGACGGAGGGGAGACCGAGCGCCACGACCCGACTCTAGCGGGCGACGCCCGCCGGACCCATGACCTTCCCAGCCGGTGGCGACGACCGGGTCGGTGGGGGGCCGGGGCGTACGGCGGCGGCCTCCGTCGGGCGGGAAAGCGTCGTACCCGTGGGATATCCAATGGGCAGCGCGGGCGGGGACGGCCGGTGGCCGGGTCCCGCCGGGGGCCGCGCGGGGGTCGCCACCAGAGCGGTGGCGCGGTCGTCCGGCAGGGGCGGCCGGCGCCCGCCGCGCCGCGCCCGTTCCGGAGGGACCGATGACCCCGACCTCGCCTTTCGGCCCGCCGCTGCTCGGGCCGCTGCTCATCCACCTGCGGCTGGCCCGGGGCTGGAGCCAGCGGCGCACCGCGGCCGAGCTCTGCGCCGCCGCCGGCGTGCCGACGCTGAGTCGGCACGAGGTGTCCCGGTGGGAACGGCAGGTGCGGGTGCCCGGCGACTTCTGGCTGCGCTGGCTCGCCGTGGTCCTCGCCGTGCCCGTCGAACTGCTCACCGACGCGGCGGCCCGCGCCCGCCGGCTCACCCCGTCCCCGCCGGGCGCGGGCGCCCGGTCCCGCGCCGCGCTGCTCGCCCTGGCCCGGAGCTGGCTCGCCGACCCGCTCACCGAGCCGCTGCTCGGCGGGCCCGACCGGTCCACCGACCTGCTGAACGCCCACTCCGACCGGCACACCGGCATGCTGGGGGCCGGGTCCGCGCCCGACCCGCCGAACGCCGGACCCGACCGGCCCACCGGCCCGCTGGGCGCCGGGTCCGCGCCCGACCCGCCGAACGCCGGACCCGGCCCGCTGGGCGCCGGGTCCGCTCCCGGTCCGCCGCCGTCCGCGCCCGGCGGTCCGCGCCACCCACCCGGGCCGCCGGCGTACGCCCTCGACCTGGCCGGCCTGCGGCGGCTGGACGATCTGGCCGGCGGGGCCGACCTCGCCCCGCTCGGCGCGCACCGGCTGCGCCGGGCGGTGCGGGCGCTGCCCCGTTCCGGTCCGGCCGGACGCCGGCGGCTGCTGCCGCTGCTCGCCGAGTCCGCGCAGCTCGCCGGCTGGCTCGCCGCGGACGCCGGCGACCCGGCGGCCGCCCTGGACGCGTACCGCCTCGGGGTGCGCGCCGCCACGGCGGCCGGCGATCCGGCCCTCGCCGGGCACGTGCTCGGCTCGGCCAGCCACCTGCTCGCCGGCGCCGGGGACCCGCGCGGCGCCCTGACGCTGGCCCGCGTGGCGTACGCGGGCAGCCGGCGGTGGGCCAGCCCGGGCCTGCGCGCCCTGCTGCTGCACCGGGTGGCGCTCGCCGCCGCCCTCGACGGGCGGCCGGACACCGCGGCCCGGGCGCTCCGCGCCGCCGAGCGGGCCGCCACGGCGTCCGACCCGGGGCACGAGCCGCCCTGGCTCTACTGGCTCGACGATGCGGAGCTCGCGGCCATGACGGGTCGCACGCTCGTCGCCCTGGGGCGGGCCCGGCCCGCCGAGGCCCTGCTGGCCGCCGCCGCGCGGGAGCCCGGACGGCCCCGCCGCGCGGCGGTCTACGGCGGCTGGCTGGCCCGCGGGTACCTCGAACTCGGCGAGGTGGAACGGGCCTGCGAGGCGGCCGGCGTCGCGTTGATCGACGCGGTCCGCGCCGGGTCGCCGCGGGCCGTGGCCCAGCTCACCGAGGTACGCCGACGGCTGGCCGGCCGTTCACGGGTGCCGGCGGTCCGGCGGTACGCGACGCTGCTCACGACCGCGCGCCCGTACCTGCCCCGGCCGCCCTCCCCCGGGCGCGAGGCGCTGGTCACGACGACCCGCCGACCCCCGTCCCGGCCGCTCGCCCCCGGCGCGAGCGCGGTCGGACACCGGTCACGAAGTCCGCCCCGGCCGCGCAGTGGGCCGGCCCTCAGCCCGTACCGGCGGGTACCACAGGCGCCGCCGGACCGGCTAGCGTTTCGGCCGTGACCGACGCTGCTCCCGTCTCCCCCGTCGACCGTGCCGGCCTCCGCCAGCGGATCGACAAGGCCCTCACCGAGTTCCTCGCCAACCAGCGCACCTGGATGGCCGGTGTCGACGACGCGTTGACACCGCTCGCGGAGGTGATCGAGACGTTCGTGCTGGGCGGCGGCAAGCGTCTGCGGCCGGCCTTCGCCTACTGGGGCTACCGGGGCGCCGGCGGCGTCGACAGCGACCAGGTGCTGGCCGCTCTCGCCGCGCTGGAACTGGTGCAGGCCAGCGCCCTGATCCACGACGACCTCATGGACCGCTCGGACACCCGCCGTGGCGAGCCCGCCGTGCACCGGCGGTTCGCCGCCCGGCACCGCCGCTCCGGCTGGGGCGGTGACCCGGACGGGTTCGGCGACGCCGCGGCGATCCTGCTCGGTGACCTCTGCCTGGTCTGGTCCGACGAGCTGCTGCACTCCGCCGGGCTGGACCCGCGCATGGTGGCCCGGGCCCGCCCGGTCTTCGACGAGATGCGCACCGAGGTGACCGTCGGGCAGTACCTCGACGTCCTCGCCCAGGTGACCCGGGACACCTCCGTGGAACGGGCCGGCAAGGTGGCCCGCTACAAGTCGGCGAAGTACACGGTCGAGCGGCCGCTGCTGCTCGGCGGCGCGCTGGCCGACGCGCCCGCGGACGTCCTGGCCGCGTACTCGGCGTACGGGCTGCCGCTCGGCGAGGCGTTCCAGCTCCGCGACGACGTGCTGGGGGTCTTCGGCGACCCGGCGCAGACCGGCAAGCCGGCCGGGGACGACCTGCGCGAAGGGAAGCGGACCTACCTGGTGGCGGCCGCCCTGGAGACGCTCGATGCCTCCGGCCGGGAGCAGCTCCTGGTCGGGCTCGGTGACCCGGAGCTGGACGAGGAGGGCGTCACCCGGCTGCGAGGGCTCATCACGACGAGCGGCGCCGTGGCCCGTACCGAGGAGCGGATCACCCGGCTGACCGACACGGCGCTGGCCGCGCTGGCCACCGTCGACCTCGAGACCGAGGCCCGCCAGGCGCTGGTCGACCTGGCCATCGCCGCCACCCGCCGCACCGACTGACCCCACCCCCGCCCACCCGCCGCCGCAGCGTCGATCATGAAGTTGTTGCCACGACACGCCGGTACGGATGAAAACAACTTCATGATCACCGCGCCGAAACAGCAGGCACGGGGCAGGTGCGGGGGCCGGGCGCGGGGTGGGTCAGAAGCCGAGGGCCTGGGCGCGGCGCTTGACCTCGCGGGCCTGGTCGCCGCCGAGGGCGGCCGCCGGCGTGCCGGGCAGGGTGTCGTCCGGCTCGTACAGCCAGCGCAGCGCGGCCTCGTCGTCGTAGCCGGCGTCGGCCAGCAGGTTGAGGACGCCCGGCAGGTGCTTGAGCACCTGGCGGTTGGCCACCAGGTCCGCCGGCACCCGGCGGACGCCGTCACGGCGTACGGCGAGCAGCTCCCGGTCGCGGATCATCTGGTGCACCTTGCTGATCGACACGTCGAGACGCTCGGCGACGTCGGGCAGGGTCAGCCAGCCGGCCGGGTCGGCGGGGCCGGCCTGCTCGGGGGCGGCTGCGGCCCCGTCGGCGGGTACGGAATCGGTCACCCGACCACCCTGCCACGCGGCGGCCGGCGCGCACCAACGGCACCCCCGCGTGCCGCCCGCCGACACCCGCCGCCGACCGTGTCGTCAGCCGAACCCGGTGGGGTCGGACAGCATCCGGCGGCGGTGGTCCGGCCTGGTGGACGCACGTCCGACGGGCGACGGACCGCAGGTCGGAGGGGCTGGTCGAGCACGCCGGGACGCACGTCGGAGGGGCTGGTCGAGCGCGGCGGATCGGGCTGGTCGGACCCCGGCTGTAGCATCCTGTTCTACCTTCACCCCCTGGACACATAGACTCCCTGCCGATGGACACACAGGTCGCCGACACGTTGCTGGGCTCGCTGATCGACGGGCGCTACCGCATCCGCGGTCGCGTGGCTCGTGGCGGCATGGCGACCGTGTACACCGCCACCGACGAGCGTCTCGAGCGCACCGTGGCGGTCAAGATCATTCATCCGACCCAGGCCTCCGAGGCCCAGACGCGGCTCGCCGGGTTCGTGGCGCGGTTCACCGAAGAGGCGAAGACCATCGCCCGGCTCACGCACCCGAACGTCGTGGCGGTCTACGACCAGGGCACCCACGCCGGCCTGCCGTACCTCGTCATGGAGTACGTCCGCGGCCGCACGCTGCGCGAGGTGCTCACCGAGCGGCGCCGGCTCAACCCCGACGAGGCGTTGGCGATCTTCGAGCAGATGCTCGCGGCGATCGCCGCCGCGCACCGGTCCGGCGTCGTGCACCGCGACGTGAAGCCCGAGAACGTCCTGGTCGCCGAGGCGCCGACGGGTGGCATGGCCAACCTCGTCGACAGCGTGGTCAAGGTGGCCGACTTCGGGCTGGCCCGCGCCGTCGAGGCCAGCGCCGACGAGGAGAACGGCAACCAGCTCATGGCCACGGTGGCGTACGTCGCCCCCGAACTGGTCACGCAGGGCCACGCCGACGCCCGCACCGACGTCTACTCGGCCGGCATCGTGCTCTTCGAGATGCTCACCGGCCGGGTGCCCTACGACGGCGGTCGCCCCATCGACATCGCCTGGCAGCACGTCGACCGGGACGTGCCGGCCCCGTCGACGCTGGTCCCCGGCCTGCCCCCGGTCCTCGACGATCTCGTGGCCCGGGCCACCCGGCGCGACCCGGGCGCCCGGCCCACCGACGCCGGCGCCCTGCTCGCCGAGGTGCAGGTGGCCCGCGACGACCTGGGCAACCCCAACACGCGTACGGCCGTGCTGCGCCGGATCGCCGACGAGCCGCCGGTGGCGCAGCCGACCATGGTGGTCGCGGCGGTCCGGCCGGCGGAGCGGCCGGCGTGGGCCCGGCTGCCCGAGGGCGCCCAGCGGAGCGGCCGCCGCCGGGCCGCGCCGGAGAGTGGCGGTGATCTGCGGTCGCGGCTCGGCGAGCTGTACGACCGGCTGCTGGGCGAGCGCCGGGGACGGCTGCCGTTGATCGCCGCCGTGGTGGCGCTCGTCCTCCTCGCCGGGGTCGGCGCCTGGTACTTCACGCTGGGCCGCTACACGGTCGCGCCGCAGCTGGTCAGCCTGAGCAAGGCCGACGCGGAGGCGCGGGCCGCCCGCGCCGGCCTCACCCTGGTGTACGCCGAGCCCCGCTACGACGAGAAGGTGCCGAAGGACAGCGTCCTCCTCCAGGATCCGGCCTCGGCGGCCCGGATCGTCAAGGGCGGCACGATCACCCTGACCCTCTCCCTCGGCCCGGAGCAGTTCCCGGTGCCGGACGTGGTCGGCAAGGAGTTCGAGCTGGCCGAGGCGGACCTGACCAACGCGAGTCTCGTGGTGGTCAAGGGCAACGCCCGCTACGACGACAACCTGCCCGCCGGGGTGGTGGTGGCCACCAACCCGAAGGTGGGCACCGAGGTCAAGCCGGGCACCAAGATCACGGTGATCCTCAGCAAGGGCAAGGCCCCGGTCAGCGTCCCCAACCTCGTCGGCAAGAACCTCAACGAAGCCCGGACGATCCTGTCCCAGCTGGGCCTGGTCGCCGTCGAGAACTACAAGGACTCGGACAAGCCGAAGGACGAGATCCTCGGGCAGAGCCCGGCCGACGGCACCGGCGTGGAGAAGGGCACCGAGGTCAAGCTGGAGATCAGCAAGGGCCCGCCGCTCGTGGTCGTGCCCCGGGTGGTCGACCTGCCCTGCCAGCAGGCCAAGCAACTGCTGGAGAGCCAGGGCTTCCCGGTGGCGGTCCAGTTCAACCCGAACGCCGTCGTCCGGTTCCAGAACCCGGGCGAGAACTCGCAGGTGCCCCCGGGCACCCAGGTGACGATCGGATGCTTCTGATGTCCGCGACCGCGTCCCGTCCGGTCGGCGCGCACACGCCGACCTCCGGCGGGCTGGCCAGAGCGGCCCTGCCCTACCTCGACGCGACCGGCGCCGAGGTGGTCCAGGTCTACGTGTCGAACTCCCGCGGGTGGGCGCTGCCGCCCGGTGACCCGGCGCAGGACGCCCTGTTCCGCGCCGGGTGCGACGAGCGGGACGTCCCGGTCTTCATCCACGCGTCCCTGCTCGTGAACCTCGGCTCACCGACCCCGGCCACGGTCGAGCGGTCGGCGCTGACCCTGGCGCACGCCCTGCGCCGGGGCGAGGCCATCGGCGCGCGGGGCGTGGTGTTCCACGCGGGCAGCGCGGTGGACGCCGGGCACGCCGAGGCCGCCATGCGGCAGGTCCGCGAGGCGCTGCTGCCGCTGCTGGACTCGGCCGCCGCGTCCGGCGGCCCGATGCTGCTGGTCGAGCCGAGCGCGGGCGGTGGCCGTTCGCTCGCCTCCCGGGTGGAGCAGCTCGGCCCCTACCTGGACGCGGTCGACCGGCACCCCTGGCTCGGCGTCTGCTTCGACACCTGCCATGCCTGGGCGGCCGGGCACGACCTGGCGGCCGAGGGCGGGATGACCGCGACCCTCGACACGCTGGTCGCCACGGTCGGGGCGGACCGGTTGAAGCTGGTGCACGCCAACGACTCGAAGGACCTGTGCGGCTCGACCCGCGACCGGCACGAGAGCATCGGCAAGGGCACGATCGGCGAGCCCGCGTTCGCGGAGCTCATGGCCCACCCGGCCGCGGCGGGTGTGCCAGTCGTCGTGGAGACCCCGTCGGAGAAGAGCGTGGGCCACGCCGCCGACATCTCGACCCTCAAGCGGCTGCGCCCCTGACCGCTCCCGGCCCTCCGGCTCTCGCGCCTCCGGCTCTCCCGGGTGAGGCCCTCGCGGGTGATCATGAGGTTATTGCCGCCCACGCCGGCGTGTCGCGGCAATAACCTCATGATCGACGGGGCGGCAGGCGGACGGTGGCGGGCGCCGGGGCAGGCGGACGGCGGCGGGGTGGCGGGCGCCGGGGCGGGTTAGCGGCGCAGGACGCGGGTGAGGATGTCCACGGCCCGGTCGACGGCGGCGTCGTCGACGTCCATGTGGGTGACGAGCCGCGCCGTCCGCGGGCCGAGCACCGAGATCAGCAGCCCCTCGTCCCGCGCGGCGGCGGCCAGCGCGTGCGCGTCGAGGGGGGACTTGGTGAGGTCCAGCGGCACGATGTTGGTGCGCGCCGGGGTGGCCAGCACCCCGAACGGGGCGACCGCCTCCGCGAGCCGGGCGGCCTTCGCGTGGTCCTCGGCGAGCCGCTCGACGTGGTGGGCCAGCGCGTACCGGCCGGCGGCGGCCAGGACCCCGACCTGCCGCATCCCGCCGCCCATCCGCTTGCGGATGAACCGCGCGCGCTCGATCTTCTCCGCGCTGCCGACGACCAGCGACCCGACGGGCGCGCCGAGGCCCTTGGAGAGGCAGACCGACATCGTGTCGAACAGCCGGCCGTACTCGACCAACGGCACCCCGTCGGCGACGTGGGCGTGCCAGATGCGGGCGCCGTCGCAGTGCAGCGCGAGCTGCGCCTCGTCGGCGACCCGGCGCAGCTCCCGGAGGGTGGCCAGCGGGATCACGCCACCGCCGCCCCGGTTGTGGGTCTGCTCGACGGCGATCGCGCGGGTCGGCACGGCGAAGTAGCCGTCGGGCCGGACCATGGCGGCCACCACGTCGGGGTCGATGTCCGCGCCGACCGCGGGCCACGTCCGCGACGAGATCCCGCCGTACGCGGCGGCGGCGCCGATCTCGTACGTCACGACGTGCGCGTCGGCGTCGCAGAGCAGCTCGTGTGCGGGCGGCACGACCAGTTGCAGGGCGATCTGGTTGGCCATCGACCCGCTCGGGGCGAACAGCGCCGCCTCGTGCCCGAAGAGCGCGGCGACCTCGGCCTCCAGGGCCGTGACGGTCGGATCCTCGCCGTAGACGTCGTCACCGACCTCGGCCGTGGCCATCGCGTCCCGCATGCCCGGCGTGGGTCGGGTGACGGTGTCCGAACGCAGGTCGATGAGGCTGTCAGGCATGTCGTCTAGTCCTTTCGGCTGCCGGCGGAGGGGGTCGCAAGGTCAGCCACGGAGCATCTCCGCCACCAGGAAGGCGAGCTCCAGCGACTGCTGGGTGTTCAGCCGCGGGTCGCAGGCGGTTTCGTACCGGTCGGGCAGGTCGAGGTCCTCGATGCCCTGGGCGCCGCCGAGGCACTCGGTGACGTCCTCGCCGGTGAGTTCCACGTGCAGGCCACCGGGGTGGGTCTCCAGGCTCCGGTGCACCTCGAAGTAGCCGAGCACCTCGTCCACGATGCGGTCGAAGTGCCGGGTCTTGTAGCCGTTGGACGACTCGTGCGTGTTGCCGTGCATCGGGTCGCACTGCCAGACGACCTTGGCGCCCGCCGCCGTGACCTTGGCGACGATCGGCGGCAGGACGTCGCGTACCCGGTGGTTGCCCATGCGGCTGATCAGGGTGAGCCGGCCCGGGACGTTGTCGGGGTTGAGCTTCTCGCACAGCTCGATCGCCTCGTCCGGCGTGGTGGTCGGCCCGAGCTTGACGCCGATGGGGTTGGCGATGCGGGAGATGAAGTCGATGTGCGCGCCGTCGATCTGCCGGGTGCGCTCGCCGATCCAGAGGAAGTGCCCCGACAGGCCGTACGCCCGGCCCCCGGAGACCCGGGTCAGCGCCCGGTCGTACTCGAGGGCGAGCGCCTCGTGGGAGCAGTAGAGGGTGACCGTGCGCAGCGCCTCGTCGTCGGTCAGGCCGCAGGCCCGGATGAAGGCGAGCGCCCGGTCGATCTCCCGGGCGATCGCCTCGTAGCGCTCGCCGGCCGGGGAGTTCTTCACGAACCCCTTGTTCCAGTCGTGCACGGCGTGCAGGTCGGCCAGCCCACCGGCCAGGTACGCCCGGAGCATGTTCATGGCGGCGGCCGAGTTGGCGTACGCCCGGATCATGCGCTGCGGGTCGGCGACCCGCGCCTCCGGCGTGGCCTCCAGCGAGTTGATCATGTCGCCGCGGTACGCGGGCAGGCCGCGCGCGTCCGTCGGCAGCGACCTCGGCTTCGTGTACTGCCCCGCCACCCGGGCGACCTTCACCACCGGCAGGGAGGCGCCGTAGGTGAGCACGATCGCCATCTGGAGCAGGGTGCGGGCGTTGGCCAGCAGGTGGCTCTCGGTGTTGTCGGCGAAGGTCTCCGCGCAGTCACCGCCCTGGAGCAGGAACGCCTTGCCCTCGCAGACCAGCGCGAGCCGCTGCCGGAGCTGGTCGACCTCGTACGGGGCGACCACCGACGGCACCGTGTCCAGCACCTTGCAGACCTCGGCGACCTTGGCCGGGTCCGGCCACGGCGGCGTCTGCGCGCGGGGCAGGTCCCGCCAGCGGTCCAGGCCGAGGGCCGCGTCCTCGGCGGAGTCCACGGTCGGACGGCTGGTCTGCAGCCCCGGGCTGCCCACCGCGGGATGGCTCAGCTGATGCCACTCATGGCGCATGACAGAAAGCGTACGGCGACCGCCGGGCGGGCCGGTCGGCGAGGGGGACGGTTCCGGCAGCTGGGAGGTCACCGGCCGGAAGTGGCATCGATCCTGGTCAGGACGCCGGGGTGGGGGTCGGGGTGGCGGCCGCGCTGGGGTCGCCCGGCGCCTCGCCGGCGATGCACCAGTCGGCGCCGTCCCGCGTGACGGTGAACACCAACGACCGGGTGGCCTTGCGTGTGCCGGCGGCGACCGAGACCGAGACGTCGACCTCCTGGCCCCGGGGACCGGGGCGGATGTCGGTGATGGCCGCCTGCGACACCTCGAAGTGGTCGGCGAAGTCGCCGTTCGGGCCGGTGGCCGCCCCGTCGAAGGCCTCGTGCAGCGGCGCGCAGAGCTGGCTGCGCCCGGCGGCCACGTCCTTGGCGACCATGGCGTCGAGGTACGCCTGCACCCGCTCCCGGGACTTCGCGGACGCCTCCTCCGCCGGGGCCTGGTCGGGCTTCGCGGGCTCCTCGGCGTCTCCGACGAGGCCGCAGCCGGCGAGCGCGGGCGGCAGGACGGCGAGCGCGGCGGCGACACCCGCCAGTCTCCGGTACGTCACGCCCATCAACCCCTCCCCTCGCCCGCGAACGGTCCGGACCTGCCGAGCGGCGAGTCTGTCACATGGAGCTGAGCGGCGGACAGGGGTGCCCCGCGACACCCCGACGCGACACGCCGGGCGGGGAGGGACGGTGCGTGTCCCTCCCCGCCGTGTGGGTGGTGCGTCGGCCTACGGCTCAGCCGAGACCGCCCTTGATGGCGCCGATCAGCTCGCCGTTGCCAGTGTCACCGGAGAGCTCCCAGAAGAAGGCGCCACCGAGGCCCTGGTTCTTCGCGTACGTCATCTTGCCGTTGATCGTGGCGGGGGTGTCGTAGCTCCACCAGTTGCTGCCGCACTTGGCGTACGCCGTACCGCCGACCGTGCCGGTGGTCGGGCAGCTGTTCTTGAGGACCTTGTAGTCCTCGATGCCCGCCTCGTAGGTGCCCGGGGCGGCTCCGGTGGCGCTGCCACCCGGGGCGGCCTGGGTCACGCCGGTCCACCCCCGGCCGTAGAAGCCGACGCCGAGCAGCAGCTTGTTCGCCGGGATGCCCTTGCTCTTGAGCTTCTGGATCGCAGCGTCGGACCAGAAGCCCTGCTGCGGGATGCCCGGGTACGAGTAGAGCGGCGAGTGCGGGGCGGTGGGGCCCTGCGGGTTGAAGGCGCCGAAGTAGTCGTACGTCATGGGCATGATCCAGTTGAGGTGCTGCGCGGCGCCCGCGTAGTCGGTGGCGTCGATCTTGCCGCCGTTGCTGCCGTCCGCCGTGATGGCGGCGGTGACCAGGGCGTTGGCCCCGAACTTGGCGCGCAGCGCGGCCACGACGTTCTTGAAGGCGTTCGGGCCGCTGCTGTCACAGGTGAGACCGCAGGCGTTGGGGTACTCCCAGTCGACGTCGATGCCGTCGAAGACGTCCGCCCAGCGCGGGTCCTCCACGAGGTTGTAGCAGCTCTCGGCGAAGGCGGTCGGGTTCTGCGCAGCCTGGGTGAAGCCGCCCGACCACGTCCAGCCGCCGAAGGACCAGATCACCTTCAGGTGCGGGTACATCCGCTTGAGCTTGCGCAGCTGGTTGAAGCTGCCGCGCAGCGGCTGGTCCCAGGTGTCCGCGACGCCGTCGACGCTGTCCGCCGCGGTGTACGCCTTCTCGTAGTCGGCGTAGCTGTCACCGATCGAGCAGCGGCCGCCGGTGGTGTTGCCGAACGCGTAGAGGATGTGGGTCAGCTTCGACGCCGAGCCGCTGGTGTGGATGTTCTTCACGTGGTAGTTGCGGGCGTACACGCCCCACTCGGCGAAGTAGCCGACGACCTTCTTCCCGTTCGGGTCCGGCGGCGGGGTGGTCGGCGGGGTCGTGGTCGGCGGCGTGGTGGTGGGTGGGGTCGTCGTGGGCGGAGTCGTGGTGGGCGGGGTGCCGCCACCGCAGGACGCGCCGTTGATGGTGCAGTTCAGCGGCGCCGCGTACGGGCCGCTGCCGTTGAAGCCCCAGCTGAAGGAGGCGCCGGGTGCGAGCGACCCGGCCCAGCTCTTCTTCACGGCCACGTAGTGGTTGCCGGTGCGGGTCACGTCGGCGTCCCAGAAGCTCGTGATGGCGGAGCCCGACGGCAGGTCGAACTCGATGCGCCACGTGCTGACCGTGGCGTCCGAGCCGTTGGTGATGGTCACCCGGCCCTCGTGGCCGGTCCCCCAGTCCTGCACCTTCGTGAACGTGGTCGTCACGCTACCGGCGCCGAACGCGGTGGCGACGGGCGCCAGGGTGGCGGTCAGCGCGACCACGGCGCCGGCCCAGAGGGCCCGGCGGAGTGATCTCTTCATGGCGTCTCCCTAAACAGTTAGGAAACTTTCCAAAATGTTGGTGAGACGCTACTCACGGCGTCATCGCCAAGTCAAGATGTGCATGTTTCGATTTCTCGCACCACCCGCCGACCCTCCCCGTTGATCATGAGGTTGGCGGGGGCTTTGATCTCCGCCGCGCCCGTCAACCTCATGATCGACGGGGTCGGGAGGCGGGAAGGCGGGGAGGTGGGGAGAGTAGCCTCGGGGCCGTGACCGTCTTTGACATTTCGATCGATGCCCTGGGCGGCGGCCCCGCCGACCTCGCCCAGTACCGGGGACGCGCGCTGCTGGTGGTCAACGTGGCGTCGCGCTGCGGCCTCACCCCGCAGTACGCCGGCCTGCAGGCCCTCGCCGAGGAGTACGCCGACCGCGGGCTGGTGGTGCTCGGAGTGCCGTGCAACCAGTTCGCCGGTCAGGAGCCGGGCACCGCCGCGGAGATCAGCGACTTCTGCCAGGTGAACTACGGCGTCACCTTCCCGCTCACCGAGAAGGTCGAGGTCAACGGCCCGGGACGGCACCCGCTCTACGCCGCCCTCGTGGACACCCCGGACGCCGACGGCCACACCGGTGACGTGCGGTGGAACTTCGAGAAGTTCCTCGTCGCCCCCGACGGCACGGTGGCCGCCCGGTTCGCCCCCACCGTGGAACCCGGCTCCGCCGAGCTGCGCGCCGCCGTCGAGAAGGTGCTCCCGGCCTGACGGCGCCACCCACCGACGGGGCAGAACTCCCCGACCGCCCGCCCCGCCACCGGCCACGGCAGTACGGTGTGCGGGGCGGCGGACGGCGTGGCCGGGCGGCGCCCCGGTGGGCCGGCCGCGCCCCAGTGGGCCGTCCGCGACCCGGTGGGCCGTCCGCGCCCCGGTGGGCCGTCCGCGCCCCGGTGGGCCGTCCGCGCCCCGGTGGGCCGTGCGCGACCCGGGGACGCGACACCGGTCCGACCGGAGATCGGCCGCAGGAGACGGAGTTGGCGCCAGACATGACGACGGTGGGACTGATCGGCAGCGGCCACATCGGCGGCACGGTGGCCCGGCTGGCGGTGGCCGCCGGGTACGACGTGGTGCTCAGCAACTCGCGCGGCCCGGAGACGCTGCGCGACCTGGTCGAGGAGCTGGGCCCGCGGGCCCGCGCGGCGACGCCGCCGGAGGCGGCGCAGGCGGGCGAACTCGTGGTGGTCAGCGTCCCGCTGAAGGCCTACCGCGACGTGCCGGTCGAGCCGCTGGCGGGCAAGGTCGTGCTCGACACCAACAACTACTACCCGCAGCGCGACGGGGAGATCGCCGAGCTGGGCTCGGGCGCGACCACGAGCAGCGAACTGCTCCAGCGCCACCTGCCGCAGGCGCGGGTCGTCAAGGTCTTCAACAACATCAACTTCCGGCACCTGCGGACCCTGCCCCGGCCGGCCGGCGCGCCCGACCGCACCGCACTGCCCATCGCCGGCGACGACGCCGACGCGAAGGCGGCGGCCCGCGCGTTCCTGGACCGGATCGGGTACGACGCGGTCGACGCGGGCGCGCTCGCCGACGGCCGCCGCTACCAGCCCGGCACACCGGCGTACGGGGTCATCTACCTCGCTGACCCGTCCGACATGGAGCACGCGGCGTCGGCCGGGGCGGACACCGTCCGCGAGGCGCTCGCCGCCTTCGACGCCGCCGCCTGAGTCCCGCCGCCCACCCACCGCCGCTGCGGGGGTTCGTCGCGCTCGCTCTTCGCCCGGTTCTCCTCCCGCCAGGACGACTCGCCCGCCATGAACCGCCGCTCGCGCCGATCTCGTTGTCACACATGCGCAACCCGAGGTCCCACGCCCGCGCCGCGAGTCGGCGTGCGCGGCCCGGTCCGCCGACGAGGGCGTGCCTCCCTTCGACGGACACCGTCCCTGGTGGACACCGCTCGTCAGCGATCGATCGGCGTGTCGGCCCGGTGAAAGTTGCGCGATAGTCCCGCCGACGGGACGCTAGCCGCCGGACGCATCCACCGGACGCACCCCCGGAGGCCACATGCACCTGCTCCGCACCGCGCCGCGCCGCCTGCTCGCCGGAGCCGGGGCGCTCCTGCTCGGCACCGGGCTCGTACTCGCGGCCGGGCTCCTCACCGGCACGGCCACGCCCGTGCACGCCGCCGCCCCCGCCGCCGCGGCGGGCCCGGATACCGGCGTCGGCTACGTCCGGCTCGCCCACCTCTCCCCCGACACCCCGAGCGTCGACGTCTACCTGGCCGCCCGCGGCGCGGCCGAGCCGCGCGTCTTCCCGGGCGTCGGCTACGGCGTGCTCTCCGACTACCTGCCGCTGCCGGCCGGGCGGTACGCGGTCGCGATGCGCGAGGCGGGCGCACCGGCCGGTGATCCGCCCGTGCTCACCACCGAGGTCGCCGTGGTCAGCGGTGAGGCGTACACGGTGGCCGGTGTGGGCCGCTACGCCGACCTGGGCCTGCGCGTGCTGCACGACGACCTGAGCGCGCCGGACGGCGGCCGGGCCAAGGTCCGCGTGGTGCAGGCCTCGGTGCGCGCGCCCGTGCTCGACGTGGCCTGCGCCGACGGCCCGACGCTCGCCACCGGAGTGCAGTTCGCCACGACGACCGACTACCGGCTCGTGGAGCCGGGCACCTGGCGGCTGAGGCTTTCCCCCGGCGGCGGCCGGGCCACCGAGGCCGAGATCCGGTTGAGCGGCGGCGCCGTCTACTCGCTGCTGGTGCTCGACGCCGAGGACGGCGGACTCACCACCGAGCTGCGACGCGACGCGCAGGGCGGCACGGTGGTGCCGTCCGGCGGGGTGGACGCCGGGGCCGGCGGCACCGCCGGGGGCGGGGCGCGTCCGGGGATCGCCGTCGGGCTCGCCGGCATCGCGCTGCTCGGCGGTCTCGTGCTGCTGCGCCGGGCGCGTACCACCTGGTGAGCGGGGGTCGCGGCCCGGCGGTCCGGCGGCACCGCCGGTCCCGGCCGCCGGCCACCGCGCTCGTCGCGTTCGGCGCGGCGATCTGCCTGGCGGCCGGGTCGGGGGTCGGGCTGGCCACCACCGCGCGACCGCCGGTCGACCCCCCGGCGGCGACCGCCTCCGCACCGTCGCCGCTGGCCGCCGGCCGGCCACCGGGCTGCGCCGGGGAATGCCCGCCGGCCGCCCGCTCCGCGCCGCGCGGGCAGCCCACCCGGGTACGCGTACCCCGCATCGGCCTCGACGCCCCGCTCGCGGTGCTCGGGTTGGACCGTTCCGGCGCGCTCGTGCCGCCGGCCGACTTCGACGTGGCCGGCTGGTACGGCGGCGGCCCCGCACCGGGTGACCCCGGCCCGGCGGTGCTCGCCGGGCACCTCGACTCCCGCCAGGGTCCGGCCGTGTTCGCCCGTCTCGGCGAGCTGCGCGCGGGCGACACCGTCGAGGTGCGGCGCGGCGGTCGGTGGCTGGCGTTCCGGGTGACGGGCGCGTTGCGTACGCCCAAGGACCGCTTCCCGACCGCCGCGGTGTACGGCCCGACGCCCGGCCCGGAGCTACGCCTGGTCACCTGCGGGGGCGACTTCGACCGGCGGCGCGGCCACTACCGCGACAACGTGGTGGTCTTCGCGGTCGCCGAGCCGGCCGCCTGACGACCCGGGGGCGCGGTGCGGGCGCCCGACGCGGGCGGCACGCGGTCAGCGGTCGGCGGCCACCACGGGCGGGCGCCGCGGGCGCCGGGCGAGGGCGGTGTGCGCGGCGACCAGCAGGCCGGACAGCGCGCCGAGCAGCCACACCAGGGGGCGGGGCAGCTCCACGAGCCGTCCGACGAGCCCCTCGACCCGGGGCGGGTCGCCGACCAGGTACTCCCCCTCGTCGCCGGCGCAGGTGACGGTCCACCGGCCCGGCGCGGGCAGCCGGAACGTGCCCACCCACCGGTAGCTGACGCCGTCGCCGTAGCGCACGGTGCCGGGCACGGGCGTGAGCCCCACCCGCCGGCTGTCGGCCGTCACGGCCCGGCAGTCGCGGATTGCGCCCAGCCCCACGGCGAAGACGGCCAGCCGACCCGGCCGCGGCACCACCACCTCCACCGGGCTGCCCACGGGCGCGCTGACCCCGGTGCCCGTGGTGACTGCGCTGGTCGCCTGCCGCACACCGTTCCCGATGGCGGCGGGGATCAGCACGAGGCCGGCGACGACGAGTGCGGCCGCGACCGCGTACCGGCTCCGCCCCGGCGGCGCGCCCCGTTCCGCCGCCGGGTCGCCGGCACCCTCCGATCCGGACGGATCCGCGCCGGCCCCCTCGGGCGCCGGCCGCCGGACGGCCAGCGCCGCCATCACCGCCACCAGCACGGTGACGGTGAGGCTGAGCCCGGCCGGCCAGTGCCGGTAGGTCCACGCGACGCACTCCGACGGCGCCAGGCTCATGCAGCCGGGCAGGTCGTGCGGCTGCGCCGAGCCGACGAGCCACAGCCGGACGGCGGCCAGCGGGCCGGGCACCGCGGTCCCGGCGAGCGCCACCTGGCCGCCGACGAGCAGCACACCGAGCGCCAGCAGCAGCACCGAGCGGCGCAGGAGCGCGCCGAGGGCCGCGCCGAAGGCGCCGGCCAGCACCGCGAGCGCGACGCCGCGCACCGGCAGGCCGCGGAGGGCGCCGTCGACCTCCAGCGGTACGACGAGACGGAAGTACAGCAGCGTGGCACCCACGTACGCGCCGGCGAGGAGACCGCCGCCGATCGTGGCGACCGCGAACCGCTCGGGAAGGCGTCCGGCGGCACGCGCGCCGTACCGGGCCGCGAGCAGGAACGCACCGGCCGAGGCCACCACCACCGAGGCCATGGTGAGCGTCCGCAGGTCCGCCCGCCAGCCCGCGTACCGGCCGGCGCCGAGGGCGGGCAGGGTGAGCAGCAGGACGGCGGCCGCGGCCGCCAGGATCCGACCGGGGTACGGCAGCCAGTCCCGGACCGCGTGGCGTACCTCCCGGCCGGTCACACCGGGCGGCGGCCGGCGAAACCGCACTCGACGCGGTGGTACCAGCCCACGTCGGTGTCCCCTTCCAGCCAGCACCAGAGCACGGGCCGGCCGTCGCGCTCTCCGGGGAAGTCGAGCAGTACGGGGGCGATGCCCTTGACCTGGACGTCCACCTGGTGCAGGTCCTCGATCACGGCGTGCAGCCGGGCCTCCAGCGCCTTGACCTCGGCCCGGCCGCCCAACGGGCTGACACCCGGTCCGGCCAGGTCGGCGCGCAGCTCGGCCAGGTCGGCGCGGAGCCGGATCAGCTCGTCGACGCGCGGGCGCAGGGTGGCCATCAGGTGCCGGGCCTGGGCGAGAGTGAACACGCGGCCAGTATGGCCGCTCCGGGCCGCCGACGGGCGCCGCTGCGGCCCGCCGACGGGCACCGCCCGGCCGCCGACGGGCACCACTGCGGCCCGCCGACGGGCGCCGCTCCGGGGCCGCCGCGGGACCGCCCCGCCGGCCCGTCATGTAGCTAACCTTCCTTGACGGGGCATTGAGATGTAGCTAAGTTTCGACGCAACCGACGGGAGGTGGACCGTGGAACGCAGACGATTCCTGGCCAGCGCGGGTGCGGTGACCGCGGGAGCGGTGGCCGCGGCGGCGCCCGGATCGCCCGGCGCGGCGGCGCCCGGCATCCGGCGCGTGCAGACCGGCCTCGACGTTCTGGTCCGGTCCCGCTTCGCGGAACTCTCCGGGCAGCGGGTTGGCGTGATCTCCAACCCGACCGGCGTCGACTCGGCGTACCGGCACCTGGTCGACCTCATGCACGCCTCGGGCGCGGTCCGCATCGCCGCGGCGTTCGGCCCCGAGCACGGCTTCCGCGGCTCCGCGCAGGCCGGGGGCAGCGAGGGCACCGGGATCGACGCCCGCACGGGCATCACCGTCTACGACGCGTACGGCGCCTCCCAGGCGAAGTGGGAGAGCATGTACGCCGAGGCCGGCGTCGACACGGTGGTCTTCGACATCCAGGACGTGGGCGCCCGCTTCTACACGTACATCTGGACGATGTACACCTCGATGGCCGCCGCCGCGCGGACCGGCAAGCGGTACGTGGTGCTGGACCGGCCGAACCCGATCGGCGGGACGGCGCGCGGCCCGATGATGACCCCCGCGTACACCTCCGGGGTCGGTCTCAAGGAGATCGTCCAGCAGCACGGGATGACCGTCGGCGAGCTGGCCCGGTTCTTCAACGCGGAGTTCCTGCCCGCCGAGGCGGGCCGCTCCGTCGACCTGCACGTCGTCGCGTGCCGGCACTGGAAGCGCACGGCGCTGGCCGCGGACACCGACCTGCCGTGGGTGATGCCGAGCCCCAACATGCCCACGCCGGACACCGCCCTCGTCTACCCGGGCACCGGCCTGTTCGAGGGGGTCGCCTCGATCACGGAGGGTCGGGGCACCTGCCGGCCGTTCGAGCTGATCGGCGGCCTGGCCGACGACTTCGACTACCACTGGTGCGACCGGCTCAACGCCCGCGAGCTGCCGGGCGTCGAGTTCCGCGAGGCGTACTTCACGCCGACGTCGGCCGGGCAGAAGCCCGCGCTGCTGAACAAGCTCTGTGCCGGCGTCGAGGTGAAGGTGGTCGACCGGGCCGCGTACGACCCGATCCGGACGGCGGTCGCCATGCTGGTCGAGGCGCGGAAGTACCCGGCGTTCGCCTGGCGGCAGGACTCGTGGGACGCCGCGCGACCGTACTGGGTGGACAAGCTCAGCGGCTCGCCCCGCCTGCGCACGATGATCGACGCCGGGGCCGACGTGGACGACGTGGTCGGCGCCTGGGCCGACGAGCTGGCGGCGTTCGAGCGGCGGCGCCGGCCGTACCTGCTCTACTAGGGACGGACGGAGGGGTCACTGTCGACGCTCGACGTCGGTCGGGGGCCCCTCCGCTCCCGCGTTCGGCTGACCCGCCGCTCAGCCGACGGGCGAGGTCGGCCGCCGGTCCGGTCGATGGACCGGAAAACGGCTCGCGTCGGTGGACGGATCGATAGTCTCGGCTGCGGAACCTTCGATAGGAGCCGTCATGCCCGGAACATCCCGATCTCCGGTCCTCCACCTCGTCGTCTGCGACACCGAACCGACCTCCGAACTCGCACCGTTCATCGCGGCCTGCCAGGAGCTGACCTGGGAGGTCCACGTCGTCAGCACGCCCGACGCGCTCGACGCGGCGGGCCGTACGCGCCTCGCCGACCTCACCCACCACCCCGTGCGGGAGGACGACGGCACGGAGGCGCTCGACCCGCTGCCGCCGGCCGACGCCTTCGCCGTCGCGCCGGCCAGCTTCGACCTGGTCAACAAATGGGCGTACGGCCTCAACGACAACCTCGCCCTGCGCCTGCTCAACGAGGCGACGGGCATCGGCCTGCCGGTGGTCGTCGTACCCGCACCCGACCCCGGCCTGGCCCGGCACCCGGCCTTCCGGGAGAGCCTGGACCGCCTGCGGCACTGGGGCGTGACCGTCACCCGGCCCGCCGACGAGGGTGACCGGGTGCCGTGGCAGGCCGCCGCGCAGGTCGTCGCGGCCTGGACGCGGTTCGCCCGCGTCCCCGCGCAACCCACCGCCGACCGGTCCCGCGACGACGAGCTGGTGACCCAGTCCGGCTGAGAGCCGGGGGTGCGCACGAGATCGTGCTCGATCCCGGATGTAGTGGTGTCGAAGCGCCGCCGAGGCCACTGCATCCAGGATCGAGCGTGATCATGGAAGCCGGCCGGCCCGCCGGTGGGTGGCTCAGTCGTTCTGGGAGGCCAGCTCGCGGGCGCGGTCCCGGGCGGCCTCCAGCGCCGCGAGCAGCGCCGCCCGTACGCCGTGCTTCTCCAGCTCGCGTACGGCGGAGATGGTCGTGCCGGCCGGCGAGGTGACCGCCTCGCGCAGCTTCACCGGGTGCTCGCCGGAGTCGCGCAGCATGACGGCCGAGCCGATGGCCGTCTGCACGATCAGCTCGTGGGCCACCTGCCGCGGCAGCCCGAGCAGGATGCCGGCGTCGATCATCGCCTCGACCAGCAGGTAGAAGTACGCCGGGCCGGAGCCGGAGAGGGCGGTGACGGCGTCCTGCTGCGACTCGGGCACCCGGATGGTGGCGCCGAGCGGCTTGAACATCTCCTCGGCGAGCGCCAGGTGCGCACCGGTCGCGTGCGCGCCGGCCGAGATGGCGGTCATCGCCTCGTCGACCAGGGCCGGGGTGTTGGTCATGACCCGCACCACCGGGGTGCCCTCGGGCAGCCGGCGGTTGAAGAACGTGGTGGGCAGGCCGGCGCAGAGCGAGATCACCAGCTTGTCGGCCGGCACCTTGGGCCCGATCTCCTCCAGCAGGGCGGCGGCGTCCTGGGGCTTGACGGCGATGGCCAGCACCTCGGCCTCGTCCACCGCCACGAGGTTGTCCACCACCCGTACCCCGTAGCGGGTGGCCAGTTCCTCCGCGCGGGCGGGACGGCGGGCGGTGGCCAGCAGGCGGTCGGCCGGCCAGCCGGAGCGCAGCAGGCCGGAGAGCATCAGCTCACCGATCTTGCCGGCGCCGATCACCGCGACGGTGTGCACCCGGGCTGCCATTCCCCGCCGTACCCCCTTCTCGCCCGCCGGCGTCGCGGCCCGCCGGGTGGCCGGCCGCGACGCCGTGGTGGTCGATCAGCTGCCGAAGAAGACCTCGGCCTCGGCGTACCGCTCCAGCGGCACGGTCTTGAGCTCCCGGGTGGCCTCGGCCAGCGGAACCCGGACGATGTCCGTGCTCTGCATGGCGACCATCTTGCCCCAGTCGCCCTCGTGCGCGGCGTCGATCGCCTGCAGGCCGAGGCGGGTGGCGAGGACCCGGTCGAAGGCGGTCGGCGTGCCGCCGCGCTGGATGTGGCCCAGCACGACCGTGCGGGCCTCCTTGCCGGTCTTCGCCTCCAGCTGCTCGGCGAGCCACTGGCCGATGCCGCCGAGGCGGACGTGGCCGAACGCGTCCAGCTCCTGGTTCTGCAGGACCATCTGGCCCTCCAGCGGCTGGGCGCCCTCGGCGACCACCACGATGGGGGCGTACTGGTGCTGGAAGCGCTTCTCCACGTAGCCGGCGACCTGCTCGACGTCGAACGGCCGCTCGGGCAGCAGGATGACGTTGGCGCCGCCCGCGAGGCCCGCGTGCAGGGCGATCCAGCCGGCGTGGCGGCCCATCACCTCGACGACCAGCGTGCGGTGGTGGCTCTCGGCGGTGGTGTGCAGCCGGTCGATCGCCTCCATGGCGATGTTGACGGCGGTGTCGAACCCGAACGTGTAGTCGGTGGCGCCGAGGTCGTTGTCGATGGTCTTCGGGACGCCGACCACGTTGACGCCCAGCTCGTGCAGCTTGGTGGCGACACCGAGGGTGTCCTCGCCGCCGATCGCGATCAGCGCGTCCACGCCCTGGGCGGCGAGGTTCTCCTTGATCCGCTCGACCCCGTTCTCGATCTTGAACGGGTTGGTGCGGGACGAGCCGAGAATCGTGCCGCCGCGCGGCAGGATGCCACGGACCTCCGCGATGCCGAGCGGCTTGGACAGGCCCTCCAGCGGGCCCTTCCAGCCGTCCTGGAAGCCCACGAACTCGTGACCGTACGTGGCCACGCCCTTGCGGACCACCGCGCGGATGACCGCGTTGAGGCCAGGGCAGTCTCCGCCACCGGTGAGCACGCCGATACGCATGATCTGCTCATCCTCCTGGAGCAATCAGGTGAAGCCCGGTAAGCCCCAGGATATGTGTCACGATCAGACATCGGCGCCGTTGCCGGCCCGGGGCGGGCCGTCACTGCGCACTGTAGTCCGCCCGGCGGGGCGGGGACACCGCGGGCCGGGCAGTCTGTCCGTTTCGGGCGCGGTCAGTACCGGACCTCACGATTCTCCCCCGGCCGCGGAGGCCGACCGGTGACCGCCGCCCGGGCGGGGCCGAGCAGGCTCACGGCGCCGCCGTCGGGCGAGTCCCAGTACTCCACCGAGCTGACGTGCACCTTGACCAGCGTGAGACCGGGGGTGCCGGGCCCGTCCGGGAACCAGGTCGCCAGGAGCGGGTGCCACCACCGCTCCGCCCGCCGCGGGTCGTAACCCTCCGTGGCGGTACCGGAGATCGACACCCACGTGGGGCGCCGCCCGTCGGAGAAGGCGACGCCGACCTCCGGGTTGACCCGGATCTGCCGGACCTTCGCGGAGTCGGCGTGGGTGAAGAACCACAGGTCGCCGTCGAACTCGGCCTCCTGCAGCGCCATCGGCCGGCTCACCAGCCGGCCGTCGACACCGATCGTGGTCAGCAGGCAGACCCGCGCCTCCCGGATCAGCTCGGTGACCCGGCGGCGGGCGATGCTCGAATCCTGGCTCATGGCGCTCCTCCTCGCGATCCGTCCGAGGCGGTGCCCTGGACCGAACCGGTCAAACCTGCGGAACGCACCTCTTTTCCGGCAGTCGCCCGCCGAGCGCCGCCGGGCGAGCCCCGAGCACAGGCATCCATCCCCGGCGCGGGGGCCGCGCCCCGACAGCGAGGCCGGCCGGACCGGTCAGCGGGCCGTCATGGCGCGCCAGCGGGCCAGGTTGTGCCGGGCGTCGACGAGGGCGTCGTGCCGGGCCGCCTCGGCCTCCGGCAGCGGCGGGCGGCCCCGGTCGTCCCAGAGCTGCCGCAGCTCCTTGGTGAACCGCGGGATCTCCCGGGGCAGCGCCGGCATGGCTCCCCACAGCTGCGCCAGCACCACGTGGTCGTACGCGGCGTACCAGGCCCACAGCTCGAGCTGCTCGCTCCGGCCGCGGATCGGCTCGACGAGGAAGTCGTACAGCTCCTCGCGGATGCGCTCCCGCGAGCGCCAGGCCCGGTCGGCCGGCGAGGGCAGCTTGTCGAGCACGTTGCGGCGCACCCACGGGCCGGCCCGGGAGTCGTCGAACTCGGTGGAGACCGCGTAGAACTCGCGGCCGTACTCATCCACCACGCCGATGGAGACGAGGTCGATGACCAAGCCGTCCTCGATGAACTCGCAGTCGTAGAAGTAGCGGTAGACCATCGCTGTCATCCTCGCCCACGGCCGCTCCGGCGCGCTCCCCGGGGCCGGCTCCGCACCGCCCCCGGCCCCACCGTCCGGGACCGCTCCGCCACGGCGCCGGTCACCGCAGGTCGGGGGTGTCACGGAAGTGATTTGAGGGGTGTACAGCAAGCGACAGGACCGTCATGATCTGATGTGTACCGCTACCGGACGCCGAACCGTTGTCAGTTCGCCTACGTCAGGGGCCCGTCAGGTTCACCGGTGCGAGTTGGTGGTCCTTGACCGGGGAGGGGTTGGGCCGTGGAGGTTCGCCTGCCGGAGCCGGGTGACGCGCTCACGGGTGTGGAGATGTTCGCCGGGCTCGAACCGGAGGTGCGGCAGCGTGTGATCGCCGCCGCCGTGCCGCGTACGTACCGCAAGGGCCAGTTGCTCTTCGTGGAGAACGACCCGGGCGAGTCGCTCATCGTGCTGCGGCGCGGGGCCGTGGCGGTCTTCCGCACCTCACCGACCGGAGAGCGCGCCGTGCTGTCGGTGATCCGCCCGCCGGACGTGCTCGGTGAGGTCTCCCTGCTGGACGCCTCCACCCGTTCGGCGTCGGCCGAGGCGATCGAGGACTGCAGCGCCCTCGCGCTGTCCCGCGGCGCCTTCATGGAGCTGGTGCACTCCAACCCGCGCATCCTCGACGCGGTGATGCGCTCGCTCGGTGCGCTGATCCGCCGCCTCACCGAGCAGAACGCCGACCACGTCTTCCTCGACCTGCCCGGCCGGGTCGCCAAGACCCTGGTCCGGCTCGCCGGCGAGAGCCAGGCCCCGATGATCACCATCGAACTCAACCAGAGCCAGTTGGCGGAGATGGCCGGTGGTTCCCGGCAGAGCGTCAACCAGGCGATCGGGTCGTTCGCCAACCGGGGCTGGCTGCGCACGGAGGGGCGTCGCATCGTGGTGACCGACGTGGCGGCGCTGCGCCGCCGCGCCGGCATGAACGACCGCTGAGCGCGCCGGCACGAACGACCGCTGAGCGTGCCGGCATGAACGACCGCTGAGCGGGCGGGCACGAAGGACCGCTGACGCCGGGCCGTCGGGCCGGGGCAGCGCACCGCGCAGCGGCCCCACGGCGCCCGGCGCGACCCGGGCGGGAGCGCACCGCGCAGCGGCCCCACGGCGGCCGGCGGGACCCGAACCTGCCGGCCGGGGCGACCGTCCCCACCGGACGGTGCGGCCCCGCTCGGGTTCACGGCGGCACCCGGCCGGTGACGCCACCCGGAACCGGCCGCGGCCGCGGTCGCGCCCGGGACCGACCGCGGTCGCGGTGGTGGCAGGACGACGGACGGGGCCGGCGGGCGTGTGCCCACCGGCCCCGTCCGGCCTGCTCAGTTGCCCGTGTCGTCGGCCGGCGGGGCGCCGGGCCCCGGGCCGATCTTCGTGGGGTCGGTCGGCTTGGTCGTCGTGCTCGGCGAAGTCGTGGTCTCCCCCGACCCGCTCGCCTGGCCCTCGGGCTCTTCCACCATGCCCTGCTCCTCCAGCTCGGCGAGAATGACCGCGTCGACGTCGACCGTGTCCCCGGGAACCCACTCCCTGCCAGCCGGATCGGTCCACGGGGCGGACAGTCGCACCTGCACGGCACTCTCCCTGACGTGAAACTTTCTGGTACGGAAGACTAGCCCCGGCCGATCGGTCGTGATGCCCGTCCGCACGTCGGGTACCCGACTTCCACCGGCCGCGGCGATACTGGGCTCTCTCGCGTACGGAGCTGGACCATCGACCTGACGTGTGGGCACTGCGCGCGCGCAGCCGGACCCGACGACCGCTTCTGCGGCGGGTGCGGCCGGCCGCTCGCGGTCAGCTGCCCGCAGTGCGGGCACGGCAACAGCACCGAGGCCAACTTCTGCACCGGCTGCGGCCACCCGCTGCGCGACCAGGTGGTGATCCAGGAGGACCGCCGGCAGGTCAGCGTCCTGTTCGTGGACATCGTGGACTTCACGGCGTACGCCGAGGGGGCCGACCCCGAGCAGGCCCGCAGCCTGCAGCAGGCCTACTTCGCCACCGTGCGCCGGGTCGTGCACCAGTACGGCGGTGTGGTCGAGAAGTACATCGGGGACGCCGTCATGGCGCTGTTCGGCGCGCCCGTCGCCACCGACAACGACGCGCTGCGGTGCGTCCGGGCCGGGCTGGAACTGCAACGCAGCCTGGCCCGCCAGCCCGCCGGCCCGGAGCAGCCGCTCCGCTTCCGGGTCGGCGTCGCGACCGGCGAGGCCCTGGTCGACCTGTCCGCGGCCCGCGACGGCGGGCAGGCCTTCGTGACCGGCGACGTGGTCAACACGGCCTCGCGGTTGCAGTCGTTCGCCCCGCCCGGCGGCGTCGTCGTGGACGAGAGCACGTGGTCGGCCACCTGTCACGAGCTGGAGTACGCCGACCAGCCGCCGGTCACGCTGCGCGGCCGCTCCGCGGTGAGCCGTATCTGGCTGGCCCTGCGGGCCCGCCCGCACCGGGACCAGCGGGCCGCCGAGCTGACGCCCATGGTGGACCGGGAGCACGAGCGCGGCCTGCTGCTCAACGCGCTGCACCGGCTCGTGAACGAACGCACCTCGCAGCTCGTGACGGTGTTCGGCCCGGCCGGCGTGGGCAAGAGCCGGCTGCTGCGGGAACTCTCCCGGCACGCCGCCAGCCTGCCCGGCCCGCCGGTCACCTGGCTGGTCGGCCAGTGCCCGCCGTTCGGCGAGAACGTCACCTGGGCGGCGCTGGCCGACATCGTGCGCGGCTGGGTGGGCGTGCCCGACGTGGACGACCCGGCGGCCCTGCGCGACCGGCTGCGGACGCGGCTGGCCCAGCTCGCCGACCCGCACGCGGCGCGGCTGGCCGAGGCGCTCGGCCCGCTCATCGGCGTGCCCGGCGAGCGGCTCGCGCCGGGCGAGACCGAGGCCGCGTGGCGCCGGTTCCTCCTCGCGCTCGCCGCGTCCGGCCCGACGGTGCTGGTGTTCGAGGACATGCACTGGGCGGACGAGGCCATGCTCGCCTTCGTCGAGCAGCTCGGCGCGACGGCCCGCGGCGTACCGCTGCTGGTGGTCGCGACCGCCCGGCCGGAGCTGCGGGAGCGCCACCCCGCGTGGACGGGCACGATCAGCGGCGCCATGTCCATCTCGGTGCCGCCGATGCACGACTCCGACATCGACACCCTCTACTCGCTGCTGCTCGGGAAGGCGACCCTGCCGGCCGCGCAGCGCGTCCCGCTCATCGAGTTCGCCGACGGCAACCCGCTCTACGCCCAGGAGTACGCGCGCATGCTCCTCGACGGCGGCCTGCTCGACCGGGTGGCCGGGCGCGCCGACCCGGCCGCCGGCACGGAGATGCCCCGGACGGTGCAGGCGGTCATCGCCAACCGGCTCGACCTGCTCGACCCGGCCGACCGCGCGGTGCTCCAGGCCGCCGCCGTGGTCGGCGTGCAGTTCTGGGCGGCGCCGGTGGCGACCGCCCTCGGGCGGCCGGTGGAGTGGGTGGAACGCGCGCTGGACCGGTTGCAGCGGCGCGACCTGGTGTACGAGCAGTCCACCTCGACGATGCCCGGCCAGCCCGAGTACCGCTTCCGGCACGTCCTGGTGCGCGACGTCTGCTACCAGCGGCTGCCGCGGGCCGAGCGGGTGGCGCGGCACCAGCGCACCGCCGACTGGCTGGAGCAGCTCGCCGACGGCCGGCAGCACGACCTGGCCGAGGTGCTGGCCAACCACCGCTGGGCGGCGCACGAGATCGCGCGGACCATCGGCATGGACACGGCCCCGTACGCCCCGGCGGCCCGCGACGCGCTGCACCGGGCGGCCCGCCGGGCGTACGAGCTGCACGCGCTGGACACCGCGGCCACGCTGGTGGGGCGGGCGCTCGCCCTGGGCGTCGGGCCGGACCCGGCGCTGGAGCTGTTCGACGCCGAGCTGGCGTTCTACCGGGACCGGGACGCGTTCCTCGTGGGCGGCGGCACCGACACGCTCACCCGGCTGGCCGAGCGGCTCACCGAGACCGGTGACCGGACGGGCGCGGCGCGGGCGTGGACGCTGCTGGCCACGGCCGCCTGGAGCCGGGCGGACCGTCCGACCACCCTGCACCACCTGGACCGGGCCATCGGCATCTACGAGGAGCTGCCCGACAGCCAGGAGAAGGTGGGCGCGCTGCTGGAGCTGGCGCGCGTACGCATGCTCAACGCGGAGACCGACCCGGCGTGCGCGGCGGCCGGGAGCGCGGCGGCGCTGGCCCAGCGGCTCCAGTTGCGGGAGGCGCAGGCGAACGCCCGGATCACCCTCGCGGTGGCGCGGTACATGGCCGGCTCCGCGGAGGCGTTCGCGGAGCTGGCCGACGTGACCGAGCACTGCCGGGTGGAGCGGCTGTCCAGCCGCCGGCGGGCCGTGCAGAACCTGGCCTGGGCGTTGCAGGAGGAGGGTGACCTGGCCGGGTCCGCCCGGCTGGTCGACGAGCAGCGCAGCCTGGACCTGGGCGGCGAGCACAGCCTCGCCACCAGCTTCGCCGACCAGTGGGCCCGGGCGTACTACGCAGGCGAGTGGGTGTCGGCGCTGGCCATGGCCGCCGAGTCGACCCGCCGGCCGACGGCGGAGTGGGACCTGCACATCGTGGCGGTGTCGGGCTGGATGCGCGGGCTGCGTACGGCCCGGCCGGTCGACGCGTCGGAGCCGGCAGCCGGGGACGGCCCGGACCTGGTCGAGCGGGCGGTGGTGGCGGCCCGCCGCAGCGGGTTCCACCGGGTGCTGCGGTCGACGCTGGCGCACGCCGCGCTGTGCCGGGCCGTGCAGGGCCGGCGGGACGAGGCGATGGCGCTGCTGACCGAGCTGGACGAGGACTGGCGGCGTACCCGCATGATCCCGTTCGCCGAGTGGGTGCCGGCCGTCGGTCACGTCGCCGGGGTGCTCGGCGCCGAGGCGGCCGGGCTGGTGCGCGAGCTGCTGGCGCGGGCGCCGCGGATGACCCCGTGGGCCCGGGCCGCGGGGCAGGTGGCGGACGGCGTGCTGGCGGCGCACGCCGGGGACGACGGGACGGCGGCCGAGCTGCTGCTGGCCGCGGCGGACAGCTACGCGCGGATGACGGACGTGACCGACGAGATCATCACGAGAGCCCTGTCGGTGCGCCCGCTCGCCGCGACCGACCCGGCCGCGGCGGCGGCCGTGCGGGACCGGCTGCGCGAGTTCGCCATCCGCAACGACGCCGCAGGCCTGCTGCGCCTAGCCCACCCCTGACCCCGACCCCGACCCCACCGTCCCTGACCCCACCCCCCACCCCCGTCCCCCCTCCCCCACCCCCGCGATCTTGCACTTTCCGCCCCGGCAAAAGCCGCGAACACCGCGTTCCGGGGGCCGAAAGTGCAAGATCGCGGGTGGGAGGGGAGGGGGTGGGATCACGCGGGGACGGGATTCTTGATCTTCTGCGCGTACACGTCGACGTACTCGCGGCCGGAGAGCTCCATGAGCTCGTACATGATCTCGTCGGTGACCGCGCGCTCGACGAACCGGTCGCCGGCCATGCCCCGGTACCGGGAGAAGTCCATCGGCGCGCCGAACCGGATCCGCACCCGAGCGATCTTCGGGATCAGCTTGCCGGGCGGCTGGATCTCGTCGGCGTTGAGCATCACCACCGGCACGACCGGCGCGCCGCTCTCCAGGGCCAGCCGGGCCACCCCGGTCTTGCCCCGGTAGAGCCGCCCGTCCGGCGACCGGGTGCCCTCCGGGTAGATGCCGGCGATCCCGCCGCGCCGCAGCACCTCCAGCTGGGTGTCGAGCGCGGCGCGGGCGGCGCGCCCGCCCGAGCGGTCGACCGGGATGGTGCCGGTGCTCACGAAGAACATCCTGGTCAGCCAGCCCTTGATCCCCTTGCCGGTGAAGTACTCGGCCTTGGCCACGAAGGTGACCCGCCGCCTGACCATCAACGGTGTGAAGATCGAGTCGGAGAACGACAGGTGGTTGCTGGCCAGGATGACGGGGCCGCTGTCCGGTACGTGGTGCAGCCCCTCGACCTGCGGACGGAACAGCACCCGCAGCAGCGGGCCGAGGAGGACGTACTTCATCAGCCAGTAGAACACCGGCGTCCCTTCCCTTGGTCGGCTCGGTTCACGATTGTCGGGCTGTCGTGCGCGCCGGGACACCCCGACCGGTGGTCGAGTCGATCACCCGCTGGGCGGGCGCCCGTCCTTCCGGGCCAGCTCCTGACGTCTTCCGCACAAACGGACATACGGCCCCGTCCACGACCAGCGGGACGGCCGTCGAGTTCGAAGACGCGACACAACGCACTCCCGCAACCGGCCCGTGACGTGTCACGATTCAAGGCACGGCGTGCGGGGGCGCGCCGAGGGGCTGGGGCGGCCGCGCGTAGGCGCGTTGAGGAGGGTGTCCGGTGTCAGCGGGTGGGGCCCGCCGGGGGCGGCGGGACAACGGGCTCGACGCGAGCGAGTACGCCGTAGCGGGCGACGTCGATCCGCGCGTCGGTGAACACCTGCTGGACGTGCTGGCCGCCGGCGGCATCGCCGCGTACCTCCAGCCGTCGGCCGACCTCAACCCGGTCACCCGCACCACCACGGTGCCGGCACGGCCGGTCGACCGCCTCTACGTGGACCGTTCCCACCTGACCACGGCCCGCGACTACCTCAACCAGCTGGCCGACGAGATCGCTCCGGAGCCGGCGCGGCCCGACGAGCCGGACATCGACGCCGAGTGGGCCCGGATCGTGGCGGGGTTCCACGCCACCCCCACCACCGGTGAGAACCCGTGGCCCGCCGCCGAGGACATCGACGACCCGACCGAGCCGGCCGCCGGCCCGCGCACCCTGGTCGACGAGGCCGGGCCGACCGTCACCGACGTGCGCCGGCTGCCGTACGCGGCCGACGTGTCCGGCGTGTCGGTCGGCCGCACCGACCGGCAGGACGAGCCGTCGCTGCTCGACGGGCTGGACACCTTCGGCGCCGACCTGCCCGACGACGAGGAGGAGGGCTACACCCCGCCTCCGCCCCCGCCGCTGCCGCGCATCTCGAAGTACGCGGTGGTCGGCGTGCTGGCCGTCGTGGTCGGCTTCGTGCTCTTCCTGTTCCCGTCCCTGCTGCCGGTGGACCGCTCGGTGGTCACGCTCCTCGGGTTCACGGGCATCCTCGCCGGTTTCGTGACGCTCATCTGGCGGCTACGGCCCGGCGGTGACGACGACGACCGCGGCCCCGACGACGGCGCCGTCGTCTGACGGCACGGCCGACCCGGTGATCGGGCGGTCACCGACCGCATCGCGGGACGGCGGAGGCCCGTCGCGCGGGTGACAGTGGTGTAACTTACGGTCAGTGGGAAAACCGCTGTACGTCACGTCCTCCGCTGACTGACCGGTTGTTCCTTGCTCGCGGCGGTCAGTCCTCTGCTGATCGGAATGCCCGAGATGCGACAGAGTTCCCTGGTGGTGGTGGCCAACCGCCTGCCCATCGACGACAGCATCGCGCCGGACGGGGCCTGCGAGTGGCGGCGCAGTCCCGGCGGCCTGGTGAGCGCCCTGCATCCCCTCCTGCGGCACGCCCCCGCCACCTGGGTCGGCTGGGCCGGCGGCACCGGGCCCGCCCCGGCCCTGCCGGACGTGGACGGCGTACGGCTGTGCGCCGTGCCGCTCACGGCCGACGACCTGCGCGACCACTACGAGGGGTTCGCCAACGCGACCCTCTGGCCGCTCTACCACGACGCCGTGGAGCAGCCGCAGCACCACCGGCGCTGGTGGGAGGCGTACCAGCGGGTCAACCGCCGGTTCGCCGAGGCCGCCGCGGCGGTCGCCGAGCCGGGGGCGGTCGTCTGGGTGCAGGACTACCACCTGCACCTGGTGCCCGGCATGCTGCGGGACCTCCGGCCCGACCTGCGCATCGGCTTCTTCCTGCACGTGCCGTTCCCGCCGCCGGAGCTGTTCATGCAACTGCCCCGCCGGGCCGAACTGCTGCGCGGCATGCTCGGCGCCGACCTGGTCGGATTCCAGCGCGTCCAGGCGGCGCACAACTTCGCCCAGCTCGTGGTGAAGGTGCTGGGCCTGCCCGCCACCGACCGGCGCATCGGCGTGGGCGACCGGGTGGTCCGCATCGGCGCGTTCCCGGTCTCCATCGACACCGCCGAGATGGCCGCGCTCGCCGCACGGCCCGACGTGGCCGCGCGGGCCCAGCGGCTGCGGCAGGACCTCGGCCGCCCCGAGCGGGTGATCCTCAGCGTCGACCGCATGGACTACACCAAGGGCATCGAGCAGCGGCTCAAGGCGTACAGCGAGCTGCTCGCCGCCGGGCACGTCAAGGTCCGCGACACGGTGCTCGTGCAGGTGGCGGTGCCGAGCCGCGAGCGGGTCGGGCAGTACCAGGTCCTGCGCGAGCGCGTCGAACGCGAGGTCGGCCGGATCAACGGCGAGTTCGGGCGGGTCGGTGAACCCGCCATCCACTACCTCACCCAACCCTTCGACCGGGCCGAGCTGGCCGCCCTCTACCGCGTCGCCGACGTGATGGCGGTGACCCCGCTGCGCGACGGGATGAACCTCGTCGCCAAGGAGTACGTGGCCGCCCGGGTCGACGACACCGGCGCGCTGCTGCTCAGCGAGTTCGCCGGCGCCGCCGCCGAACTGCCGCAGGCGTACCTCGTGAACCCGCACGACCTCGAAGGGCTGAAGGAGGGGCTGCTCGCCGCGCTGCGCGCCGCACCGGCGGACGTCGCCGAGCGGATGCGGGCCATGCGCGCCCACCTGCACACGCACGACATCCGGGCGTGGGCCCGCTCGTACCTCACCGCCCTGAACGACACGGGAGCGCTGGTGGAGCGGCTGACCAGCGGGGGCGAGAGCGCCCGGCTGCCCGCGCAACCGGGCCGCTCCGCCGCGCGGGCCGACCACCGCGGCTGACCCCGGCCCCCGCGTCGGGGTGGCCGGGCATCCCGCAGCCGCCGGCACTGCTGCCGGAGGCGCCGCCGACCGCGCCGGTTCAGCGCGCCGCGGGCTCCTTCTCCAGCCAGTCCAGCAGGGCGTCGATCGGCTCCCGCCACCGCACGTCCAGCATCAGGTCGTGCCCCATCCCGGGGAAGAGCAGCGGCGCGGACCCGTAGCGGCGGGCCACCCGGTTCAGCGCCCCGGCCGGCACCACCCGGTCGTCCGGGCTGCCCAGCACCAGCACCGGCGGGTCACCCACCGCCGGCTCCAGCGCGGGCCGCGAGAGCAGCTGCCACTGGGCCCGCCTTCCCGCGCCGCCCAGCGCCGAGACGTACCGGCGCGCCTCCGCGTCCGGCAGCTCCCGGCTGAACAGCTGGGCACGGCGGAGCCGCAGGCGCCCGCCCACGACCGCCGGCAGGGTGCCCGCCGGGTTGCGGCGCAGCGCCGCGCCGAACGTCGCCCAGCCGCCGAAGACCGGCGCGACCAGCACGGCCGCCCGGGCCGGGTAGCGGGCCAGGGCGTGCGCCACCACCAGCGCCCCGGCACCGTGCCCCACCAGCACCGCCTGGCGCGGCAGGCTCGCGGCCACCTGGACCACGTCGTGGACGTACGCGCGCAGCGACGCCCGCGGCGCCGGCTCGCTGGCGCCGTGCCCGCGCAGGCTCAGCGCGTGCGCGGGGAAGCCCCGGGACGCCGCGTGCCCCAGCCAGTGCTCGGCGAACGCCCACGCCCCGTGCCCGAAACCCGGCACGAACAGCAGCGGCGGGCGCCCCTCGTCCGACTCCGGTGCGACGCTGACCACCTCGCGCCGGGCCGGCCGGACCGGGCGCGCCCACTCCCGACTCCGGATGATGCGGACCGCGCTCACCGGTCCCGCCCTTCGTTCACCGATCCTCCAGGGAGTCGAGGGCGCGCTGGACGGCGCGCAGGTAGTCGACGTGCCCGACCTCGAACCAGTGCCGGGTGCTGTCCTTGACCGGGCCGGAGTACCGCTCCCCCGCCCGGGCCTGCACGGTCGCCGCGAACGCGGCGGCGCGCTCCGGCCGTACGAGGCGCTGCCGGAGCAGCCGGGCGAACAGCACGGCCTGCCAGTGGGCCAGGGTGAACACACCCGAGTCCGGCTGGAGCAGGCCGACGACCGCCAGCGTCGGGTAGCCGGGCGCGAACGCGTTCAGCCAGAGGGTCGGGCGGCCGGTGCCCGCGTCGTCGCCGAGCACCTTCGGGTCGAGGAACTCGAAGCGCGGCAGGTAGCCGGTGGCGAAGACGACCAGCTCCGGGTCGATCCGCCGACCGTCGGTGAGTTCCACCCCGTACGCGTCGAAGCGCGCCACGTCCGGCACCGGGGTGATCGCGCCGTGCCCGACGTGGTAGACGAGTTGGCTGTTCGCGATCGGGTGGGTCTCGTACACCCGGTGGTCCGGCTTCGGCAGCCCGAACCGGGTCAGGTCGCCGACGGTCAGCCGCAGGGTCCAGTGGTAGAGCCACTGCCGCACCCGCAGCGGCACCCGCAGCGCGAGCAGCATGTCGTTGACCTGGTCGGCCGGGCGGCCGAGGACGTACTTCGGGGCGTACCAGTACCCGCGCCGGGTCGAGTGCCAGCAGTGCGACGCCTGCTGAGCGGCCTCGACGGCGATGTCGCAGCCGGTGTTGCCCGCGCCCACCACGAGGACCCGCTTGCCCCGCAGCTGGGCCGGGTCCTTGTACGACGAGGCGTGCATGACCTCGCCGCGGAACTCCTCCAACCCCTCGTAGCGGGGCAGCTTCGGCGACCAGTTGTGGCCGTTGGCGACCACCACGGCCGCGTAGCGGGAGGTGCGTTCCGGGCCGTAGCCGCCCGTGCTGCGGGTCGTGACGTCCCAGCGGTCCCCCTCGACCGGCTCGACGCGGATCACCTCGGTGCCGAACCAGATGTGCGAGCGCAGGTCGAAGTGGTCGGCGTACCGCTCGAAGTAGGTCAGCAGCTGGCTGTGGTGGGGGTAGTCCGGCCAGGTGTCCGGCATCGGGAAGTCGGGGAACTGGGTGAACGGCCGCGACGAGATGAGGTGCGTGCTCGCGTAGACGGGGCTGCGGTCGTGCCGCCAGTTCCAGGCGCCGCCCACACCGGTCTCCCGCTCGTAGCAGTCGACGCCGAAGCCGTGCTCCTTGAGGTTCTTCACGGCGGTCAGGCCGCTGGCGCCGGCGCCGATGACGCAGACCGTGTCGCCCCGGTCGGAGACGGGACGGCCGTCGCTGCCGCGGGCGAGCGTGGTCGCCGCCGGTTCGGGCCGGTCGGTGGAGGTGGACACCGAATTTCTCCTTCGTGCGGCACGGGTGCCGGTTCGCCGCGAAATCCTCTCCACATCGGAGCCGGTTGTCCAGCCCCGACCTGGCTCACTCGGGACGCGGCAGCAGCAGGTCGACCAGCACCGGGAAGTGGTCGCTGGCGCGGCGGGTCAGCGGGGTGTCCACCACGTCGTAGTCGACCACCGTGATCCGCGGATCCACGAACAGCGCGTCGATGCGGCGGCGCGGGGCGGCGCACGGGTAGGTGAGCCGGTCCGCCCGCCCGGCCGCGTCCGCCGCGTCGGTCAGCCCCCGGGCCACGGTGGCCCAGGCCGGGCCGTCCGGTCCCTCGTTGAGGTCCGCGCCCGCCACGACGGGCGCGCCCGCGGCGTCGAGTTCCCGCTTGAGGAGCGCGGCCTGCGCGGGACGTTCGGCCGGGTCGGTGGACAGGTGGGAGCCGGCCACGGTGAACCGGGCGCCGCCCGCGACCACGCAGTCGGCGTACGCGGCGCCGCGCAGGTGCCGGCCGGGGGTGAGCGGGAAGCGCTGGCACCGGGTGGCCAGCACCCGCACCCGCAGGCTGGTCAGCAGCAGGTTGCCCAGCGCCGGCAGCCCGCCGCCGGCCACCACGAGGCCGAACGACTCGGCGAGCGCGGCGGACTTGCGCCGCCACCGGAACCGCCGTGGGCCCTCCTGGACGATCACCACGTCCGGTGCGGCGTCCCGGACCACGGCGGCCAGCGCGGCCGTGTCGTCCCGCTGGCCGTGGATGTTGTACGACACCACCCGGAGCGGCACACCGGAGCCTCGCGCCACGCCGCCCGCCTCTACAGCCGGCGCGCCAGGTCGGCCGCGCCGATGACCCCGGCCCGGTTGCCGAGCTCGGCCGGGCGGATCTCGGCGACCGGAAGCCGGTCCCGCTGGGCCAGCGACTGGGCGTAGGACCGCCGGGTCGGCCCCATCAGCAGCTCACCGGCGTCGATGACGCCGCCGCCCACGACGAGCACCTGGGGGTCGAGGATCTGGGCCATGTCCGCGAGGCTGGTGCCCAGCCAACGGCCGACCTGGGCGAACGCCTCGGTGGAGACGGGGTCGCCGCTCTTGGCGGCCGCCGTCACCATCGGCCCCGTGATCGCCTCGGCCTCGCCGCCGGCCAGCTCCAGCAGCCCGGCGGCCCGGTGCGGGCTCTGCCGGGCGGCGGCGCGGGCGAACCGGACCAGGGCGCTGCCGCTCGCGTACTGCTCGATGCAGCCGAGCCGGCCGCAGCCGCACTGGTGGCCGTCCGGCACGGTCAGCATGTGGCCCAGCTCCGCGGCGATGCCGTGCGCGCCGCGCAGCAGCTCACCGCCGAGCACGATGCCGCCGCCGACCCCGGTGCCGATGGTGAACATGACCATCGAGTCGTCGGCGTCCCGGGCCGCGCCGTACCGGAACTCGGCCCAGGCCGCCACGTTGGCGTCATTCTCCACGATCACCGGCAGGCCGACCTTGTTGCTCACGTACTCGCGCAGCGGCTCGTCCCGCCAGGCCAGGTTCGGCGCGAACAGCACGGTGGAGCGGCTGGCGTCGATCCAGCCCGCCGCGCCGATGCCCACGCCCTGCACGGGCCGGCCCGCGGCCAGCTCACCGACCAGCTCGGTGATGACGTCCCGGGTCTTCGCGACGTCGTCGGCGGGGGTGTCCCGTCGGGCCTGCACGAGCACCGTGCCGGTGTCGTCGACGACACCGCCGGCCACCTTCGTGCCACCGACGTCGACTCCGATGGTCAGCGTCACCGCTGCCGCTCCCCTCTGCTGTGCGGTCCCGCGCCCACCGGCGCGCCGGTGCCGCGGGACGTCCGTTCTCAGGCGTCGTCGCCCGGTACGTCCGCGCCCGTGTCGCCGGGCGTACGCGCGGCCGGCACCACGGGGCGCCCGGCCGGTGCCGGGTCGTCCTCCGGCGTGGCCGGCCCGGCCCCGTCGACGGGCGGCGCGGTGGCGGCCGGGGCGTACCCGTCCGCACGGGTGGCGGCGGACCACACGTCCCCGTCCGACGCCGGCTGAGAATCATGCCCGCTCCGGGTGGCCTCGCGCCACACGCGGTCGTCGTCCGACCCGGCGCCGGCCGGGTCGGTGGCCGGGTGGGCGGACTCGGCGGGCGGGGTCGCGGAGGCGAACGCGCGCATCAGGCTGGCGATTCCGGCCGCGAGATCCCCCGCCCCGGTCGCCAGGCGCTCGGCGAACTCGGGACTCGGGTCCCGCAACGCGGCGATTCCACGGCAGATCGGGCAGACGCAGCACTCGGCGCTGCCGGTGGCGAAACCGCCCCCACCGGAGCGGGACCCCTCGGCCGAGCCCGTGTGACCGAGGACACCGGCCACGATCCCGCCCAACGGTCCCCAGGGCCCCGCGGTCGGGCTGGCGGCGGCCAGCCGCGCGGCCCCCAGCAGCGTGGCGACGAGTCGCTCCGCCTCCTCCCGGGCCGAGCCCGGATCCGTTGCCACCATGGTCGGCTCCTCTACCGTGGCGGCCGGGCCGCCGGACGCGTCACTGCGCGGCACCGGGTGCTTCTACCCGGCGCTTGAGCTGCTTCAACGCGGTATCCATGATCATTTTTTCGGCCTTGCGGCGGAACATCCCGAGCATCGCGACGGAGAGTTCCACCTCCAGCGTGTACGTCACCGTGGTGCCGCCGTCCGGGTTCGCGACCAGGTCGTACGACCCCCGCTGCGCCTTCTGCATCTTCGACGGCGCCACCAGGTGCCACTCGATGCGGGTCAGGTCCTCGGCGTAGGCGTACGCGAGGACGTACTCGTCGGCCAGCACACCGGCGTCGATGGTGAACCGGACCTGGCTGGCGTAGCCGTCCTCGTACTCCTCGACCACCTCCACCCGGCGCACCGCCTCGGTCCACTCCGGGTAGCGCGTGAAGTCGCAGATGACCGCCGCCACCCGCTCCGGGGGCGCGTCGATGACGATCGACTGGGTCGAGGAGTCCGCCATGGGGGGAGGCTACCCGGCGCGGCGCCCGGCCGGGCCCGCACGCCCCCCGCCACGCCCCGACCACAACCTGCCTGCCGCGGGCCGGGGGCCGGCCGGGTAGGTTTCGACAGAGCCGACCCGAGGTGGCGGCCCCCAACCGGCCACTGCGAGCACGAGGGAGTGCAGGTGCGCGAGTTCTCCGTCCCGCCGATCGTCACCGTCGGCGACTCGGCCAACCTCACCGACCCCGTCTGGGAGAACGCCGAGGTCGCGCCCGACACCGTGCAGTTCGTCCGCCCCACCGGGGCCGCCGACGGCCCGGCCTGGGAGGACGTCACCTGCCGACAGTTCCGCGACGAGGTGGTCGCGGTGGCCCGCGGGCTGGTCGCGGCCGGGGTGCGGCCGGGCGACCGGGTCGGGCTCATGAGTCGCACCCGCTACGAGTGGACCCTCGTCGACTACGCCATCTGGGCCGCGGGCGGCGTCACCGTGCCGATCTACGAGACCTCCAGCGCCGAGCAGGCCGCCTGGATCCTCGCCGACTCCGGCGCGGTGGCCTGCGTCGTGGAGAGCACGGCGCACGCCACCCTGCTGGCCGGCGTACGGGACCGCCTGCCCGACCTGGGCCGGGTCTGGCAGCTCGACCTCGGCGCCGTGGACGACCTCGTGGCCGAGGGCGCGTCGGTCGACCCCGCGGAGATCGACCGGCGACGGGCGGCGGTGGGCGCCGGTGACGTGGCCACGATCATCTACACCAGCGGCACCACCGGCCGCCCCAAGGGCTGCGTGCTCACCCACCGGAACATCTACGCCGACATCGCCAACGCGGTGCCCGTGCTGCCGAACCTGTTCAACGCCGGCGCCTCCACGCTGCTCTTCCTGCCCCTGGCGCACGCGTTCGCCCGGCTCATCCAGGTCGGCGTGGTGTACGCCCGGGCCACCATGCGGCACTGCGCCGACACCAGGAACCTCGTCGCGGAGCTCCAGGAGTTCCGCCCCACCTTCGTGCTCTCCGTCCCGCGGGTGTTCGAGAAGGTCTACAACGCGGCCAAGCAGAAGGCCGAGAGCGACGGCAAGGGCGGCATCTTCGCCCGCGCCGAGCAGGTCGCCATCGCGTACAGCGAGGCGCTGGAGACCCCGCGCGGGCCGGGACTGGCGCTGCGGGCCCAGCACGCGATGTTCGACCGGCTGGTCTACCGCAAGCTGCGGGCCGCGCTCGGCGGCCGGTGCCGCGACGCGATCTCCGGCGGCGCCCCGCTCGGCGCCCGGCTCGGCCACTTCTTCCGCGGGGTCGGGGTGACGGTCCTGGAGGGGTACGGCCTCACCGAGACCGCGCCGGCGGCCGCCGCCAACCTGCCGTCGGCCACCCGGATCGGCACGGTCGGCCGGCCGCTGCCCGGGGTGAGCATCCGCATCGACGACGACGGCGAGATCCTCATCTCCGGTGAGCTGATCTTCCAGGGGTACTGGCACAACGAGGCGGCCACCGCCGAGGTGCTCACCGGCGACGGCTGGTTCCGCACCGGCGACCTGGGCCAGCTCGACAACGAGGGCTACCTCACGATCACGGGCCGCAAGAAGGAGATCATCGTGACGGCCGGCGGCAAGAACGTCGCGCCGGCCGTGCTGGAGGACCAGGTCCGCGCCCACCCGCTGGTCAGCCAGTGCGTCGTGGTCGGCGACGGGAAGCCGTTCGTCGCGGCCCTCGTCACCATCGACGAGGAGGCGCTGCCCCGGTGGCTGGAGTCGGCCGGGCTGCCCGCCGACACGCCGGTGAGCGAGGTGCGCACGCACGAGGGGCTGCGCGCCGAGGTCCAGAAGGCCGTCGACCTCGCCAACGCCGCCGTGTCGAAGGCCGAGGCGATCAAGGTCTTCCGGATCCTGCCCCGGGACTTCACCGAGGCCACCGGCGAGCTGACCCCGTCGCTGAAGGTCAAGCGGCAGGTCGTGCACAAGACGTACGCGTCGGAGATCGCCGAGATCTACCGCAGCTGACTACGATCCGTCACGTGCCCGCCTCGACATCCGCAGGGTTCCACCCGCATCCCCTCGCCGCGGTCGCCCGCCTGGTGATGCTGGCGCTCGTCGCCGTCCTCACCCTGTTCGCCACGCGCGACCCGGCCCAGCTCTGGTGGATCGCGCTGCTCGCGGTGGCCGGGGCGCCCGCCCTGCTGGCGCCGCAGCACCCGCGCGTCGCCCCGCTCAGCCGGGTGGCCGAAGTGGTGGTGCTGGGGCTGGCGGCGAGCCAGGTGGCGGCCGTGTCGCTGGTCGGCGGGTCGGTCGACGGGCTGGGCGCGTCCGCGGTGCTGCCCTACCTCGCGGTGCCGGTGACGGTCACCGCGCTGCGCCGCCGGTTCCGCGAGGGCGCCGTGCTGCTCGGGATCGCCGCGGCCACCCTGCTCGTCGGCGGCGCGCTCACGCGGGTCGACGGGGCGCCGCAGCTCACCCAGCCCGGCTACCTGGCGGTCTGCGCCCAGTGGCTGATCCTCGCGGTGCTCGGGCTCTACGCGGCGCGCACGCTGCACCGCATCATGCAGGTGCGCGGCGAGAGCCGGCCCCAGCCGTACGCCGAGGCGACCCGCCTGCTCACCCAGCTGCGGACGGTCGCCCGGCAGCTGCCCGGCGCCACGCTCGACCCGGGCGGGATCTCCGAGCACCTGCTGGAGGAGCTGCGCAACGTGGCCCCGAGCGATCGGGCGGCCGTGCTGTCCGCGAGCGGCGGCGGCCGGCTCGTGGTACTCGCCCAGGTGGGCGTGGACCGGGTCGACTGGGAGACCACGCTCGACGCGGACTCGGCCATCGCCGACGCCTGGGCCAGCCAGCAGCCGCAGACGGCGGCCCGCTCGCAGGCGCGGTCGCACCCCGGCGGGGACGTCTCCGCGCTGATCGTGCCGCTGGTCGCCGGCGTGCGTACGGTCGGTCTGGTGGTGCTGGAGGCCGACGCGGCGCACGCCTACCCCCCGGAGGTCGTGTCCCGGGTGACGGCGGTGACCGGCCCGGCCGCGCTGCGGCTGGAGGCCGCCCTGCTCTTCGACGAGGTCCGCTCGCTGGCCACCAACGAGGAGCGGCAGCGCCTCGCCCGGGAGATCCACGACGGCGTCGCCCAGGAGCTGGTGATGGTCGGCTACGGCATCGACAACGCCCTGGCCACCGTCTACGACGACGCCGAGGAGACCGCCGAGGCGCTGCGTACCCTGCGCGGCGAGGTGACCCGGGTGATCACCGAGCTGCGGCTGAGCCTGTTCGAGCTGCGCAGCGAGGTGGACCGGCACGGTGGGCTGGCCGCGGCCATCGCCGAGTACGCCCGCACGGTCGGCGCGTCCGGCGGGCTGCGGGTGCACCTGTCGCTGGACGAGTCGACGGCCCGGCTCCCCGCCGCCACGGAGGCGGAGTTGCTCCGCATCGCGCAGGAGGCCGTGACCAACGCCCGCAAGCACGCGGGGGCGTCCAATCTCTGGGTCACCTGTGAGGTGGACCCGCCGTACGCCCAGATCGAAGTGTCGGATGACGGTCACGGGATGGCTGACCAGCGGCCCGACGGGCGGTACGGTCTTGCGATCATGGCCGAGAGGGCGGAACGTATCCGGGGCCGGTTGGAGATCCGACCCCGGCAACCAAGCGGCACGACCGTGGCGGTGGTTCTCGGCACCTCGCCCCGGCGCGATAACGTGCGCGGTAGCGCAGCAGCAGAAGGGGAGTAACCCGAGGATGACCACAAGTCCGACACCGGCCACCCGTACCAAGGTCCTCCTTGTCGACGATCACGACCTCATCCGCAAGGGCCTGCGGCACGCCTTCGAGCGGGACCGCCAGTTCGAGGTCGTCGGCGAGGCCGCCACGGCGGCGGAGGGTGTCCGGCAGGCCGGGGCGCTGCAGCCGGACGTGGTGATCATGGATCTCCGGCTGCCCGACGGCAGTGGCCTCGAGGCCACCCGGGCACTCCGCAAGTCCAGCGCCTCCATGGGCATCGTGGTGCTCACCATGTACGCCGGTGACGACCAGCTCTTCGGTGCCCTGGAGGCCGGCGCCAGCGCCTTCGTGCCGAAGACCGCGCCGGCCGACGAGGTGGTGGCCGCGGCCCGGCACGCCGCGTCGTCGCCCAGCGCCTTCACGGCCGCCGACCTGGCCGAGGCCATGAAGCGCCGGCTGGCCCCGTCCGGCCCCCAGCTCTCCCCGCGCGAGGGGCAGGTCCTGCGGCTGCTCGCCGACGGCATGAGCGTGGCGGGCATCGCCAAGCAGCTCTTCGTCAGCGAGTCCACCGCCAAGACCCACATCTCGAAGCTCTACGAGAAGCTCGGCGCGGCCAACCGGGCGCAGGCGCTCATGACGGCGCTGCGGCTGGGCCTGCTCGAGGCTCCGGACGCCCCGAAGTTCTGACCTCCCCGCCCGCGCGGGCGGTGCACGTGAGATCCGCGTCGGCCCCACTGCCGGCGCGGATCTCACGTATCGACCGGTGTCGGGGCCATTGTGCCGCTCGCTATGGTCACCCGGGCCCTCGCGGGGGCAGAATACCGCGGTGGCCCGTGGGCAACGGCGCCCGCGACGCCGACGGTGAGAGGTGGGTCATGCAGCGGCCGGACTGGGCACCCGAGACGATCGACATCGAGCGCCCGAGCGTGGCCCGCATGTACGACTACTACCTCGGCGGCTCGCACAACTTCGCCGCCGACCGGGCCGCCGCCCAGGCCATGGTGGCCGCGGTGCCCGACGCGCCGCTGATGGCCCAGGCCAACCGGGCGTTCCTCCGGCGGGCCGTGCAGTTCCTGACCGACGCGGGCGTGCGGCAGTTCCTGGACATCGGCTCGGGCATCCCCACCGTCGGCAACGTGCACGAGATCGCCCAGCGGGGCGCGCCGGAGTCGCGCGTCGTCTACGTCGACGTCGACCCGGTGGCCGTCGCGCACAGCCGGGAGATCCTCGCCGGCAACGACCGGGCCGCCGTCGTCCAGGAGGACCTGCGCCACCCCGAGCGGATCCTGGCCCACCCGGACGTGCGCCGGCTGCTCGACTTCGACCAGCCGGTCGCCGTGATGATCGTGGCGGTGCTGCACTTCATCTCCGACGACGACCGGCCGGGGCGGATCCTGCGTACCCTGCGCGAGGCGCTGGCACCCGGCAGCTACCTGGTCCTCTCCCAGGCCAGCGACGACGGGCGCACCGAGGAGGAGCGGGCCGAGGCGGAGCGGGTCTACCGGCGTACGGACAACCCGCTCTGGGTGCGTAACCGGGCCGAGCTGACCGCGTTCTTCGACGGGTTCGCGCTCGTCGAGCCCGGCGTGGTGTGGGTGCCCGAGTGGCGCCCGGACTCCCCGGAGAGCGCGGAGGACGCCGAGCGGGCCGTCTTCATGGGCGGCGTCGGGCGCCTCGGTGGCTGAGGCGGCGACCGTGGCGGCGCCGGCCCGTCCCGGCGCCTTCGCCCGGGCCTGGGCCAAGGCGGTGTCCGGCACCAGCTTCCTGCCCATGACCCAGGCGCAGCTCGAGGCGCTGCTGCAACGGCTCACCGACCAGCTGGCCGACGCGCTGCTGGCCGAACCGTTCGACCTGCGTCCCGGGCACCGCGTCGGCACCGAACTGGTCGCCAACCACATCGCCTCCGCCGAGGGGCTCGGTCGTACCGTCGAGGTCCTCCAGCTGCGGCTGATCCGGGACCTCGGCCTCGTGGGCGACGACGTGGAGGACCGGATGGCCCGGCTGCTCGCCGCGATCGCCACCGGGTACGCCCGGGCGTTGCGCGACCGTACCCTCGACGAGCAGGAGTCGATCCGGCGGGCCGTCATGACGGCCCGCGCCCAGGCGGAGCGCGCGCTGCGCGACAGCGAGGCGCGCTTCCGGCACCAGGCCACCCACGACCCGCTCACCGACCTGCCCAACCGGGCGCTCTTCACCGAACGGCTCACGGCGGCGCTCAACGAGCCCGGCCGGGGCGCGGAGCGGATCGGGCTCTGCTTCCTCGACCTGGACCGGTTCAAGGTCGTCAACGACACCCTGGGCCACCAGGCCGGCGACCGGCTGCTCATCACCGTCGCCAACCGGCTCCGCCGGGCCCTCGACGGGCACCTCGTGGCCCGCCTCGGCGGCGACGAGTTCGTCGTCCTCGTCGAGCGGACGGGCGGCACCGACGACGTGGTCGCGGTCGCCGACACCGCCCTGGCCGCCGTCCGGGAACCGGCCATCGTGGACGGCACCGAGCTGACGGTCACGGCGAGCCTCGGCATCGTGGAGCGGCAGATCGCCGGGACCACCCCGGGCCACCTGATGCGGGCGGCCGACAGCACGATGCACTGGGCCAAGGCCGCCGGCGGCGCCCGGTGGGAGGTCTTCGACGCCGAACGCAACCGGCGGGAGCTGGCCCGGCACGCGCTCTCCGCGGCGATCCCCGCCGCCCTGGAGCGCGGCGAGTTCTACCTGGACTACCAGCCGCTGACCTCGCTGCGGGACGGCAGCCTCCTCGGCGTGGAGGCGCTCGTGCGGTGGCGACACCCCGAGCTGGGGGTGCTGCACCCGGGCAGCTTCATCGGGCTGGCCGAGGAGACCGGGCTGATCGTGCCGCTCGGCGGCTGGGTGCTCGCCGAGGCGTGCCGGGAGGCGGAACGCTGGTCCGCGCGGGGCGGCCGGGCGCCGTTCGTGAGCGTGAACCTCGCGGTGCGGCAGGTGCACCGGCCGGGGCTCGTGCAGGAGGTACGCGGGCTGCTGCAGCGCACCGGGCTGCCGCCGGAACGGCTCCAACTGGAGATCACCGAGAGCACCATGATGAGCACCACCGAGGAGCCGGTGCGTGCCCTGCGCGTCCTCGCCGACCTCGGAGTCCGGATCGCCATAGACGACTTCGGCACCGGCTACAGCAACCTCGCGTACCTGCGGGACCTCCCGGTGACCGAGCTGAAGGTGGCCGGGGAGTTCGTGGCCGGGCTGCGGGCGCCGGCCGCGGAGCCGGCCAGCCGCACCGACGAGCGGATCCTCGCCTCGCTCGTGTCGCTCGCGCACGCGCTGGACCTCACGGTCACGGCCGAGGGCGTGGAGACCGCCGGGCAGGCCGACCGGCTGCGGGCGATCGGCTGCGACGCCGGCCAGGGCTGGCACTTCGGCCGCCCCGCGCCCGCCGACCGGATCCTGGAGCGCGTCGGCTGACGGCGTAGACATTGTCTACGCGCCTCTGGTAGACAGTGTCCATGGCGGATGCGGAGTCGGACGTCCGCACGCGGCTGATCACCGCGGGCGTCGAACTGGTGCAGCGTGAGGGCCACGCCGCGGTGTCCCTGCGGGAGATCGCCCGCCGGGCCGGTGTCTCGCACGGCGCGCCGCGACGGTACTTCCCCACCCACCTCGACCTGCTCTCCGCGATCGCCCGCCAGGGGTACGCCGACCTCGCCGACCGGATCGCGCGGACCGTCCGCGACACCGGGCCCGACCCGCGCCAACGGCTCCTCGCCCTCGGCCGCGCCTACCTCGACCACGCCGCCGCGAACCGCGGCATGTTCGAGCTGATGTTCCGGCACGACCTGCTCAACAGCGGCCGGCTCGGCCTGCGCGACGCCAGCCTGCCGCTGTTCACCCTGGTCGTCGACCTCGTGGCGGAGGCACGCCGGCCCACCGACCGCGCCGCCACCGTCATCGCCGGGGCGCTCTGGGCCAACCTGCACGGCCTCGCCCAGCTCTGGGCGTGGGGCAGCCTCCAACTGGCGACCGGCGAGACGGACGACGACGCCCTGCTGCGGGCCGCGCTGGACGCGCACCTCGGCCCCGCACCCGAGTGACCGTGGAGGAACGGTGCCGCTGCTGTACGACCTCGCCAAACTGACCGCCGGCAACGCCCTGCGGCTCGGCTGGCGTCCCCGCGTGGAAGGGCTGGAACACCTGCCCCGTCACGGCGGCGCCATCCTCGCCGGCAACCACCTGTCGGTCGCCGACGAGCTGTTCCTGGCCGCCGTCACGCCCCGGCACATCGCCTTCTGGGCCAAGGCGGAGTACTTCTCCGGCCGCGGCGTACGCGGCTGGGTCAGCCGCCGGATCGTCAGCGGCATGGGCGCCATCCGCGTCGAGCGCGGCGGTGGCCGGGCCGCCCTCACGGCGTTCGACGCGGCCGTGCCCGTCCTGCGTGCCGGCGGCCTGGTCGCCGTCTACCCGGAGGGCACCCGCTCGCCGGACGGGCGGCTGCACCGCGGCCGGACCGGCGTGGTCCGGCTGGCCCGGGACGCCGGCGTGCCGATCGTCCCGGTCGGTGTGCTCGGCACCGCCGAGGTGCTCCCCGTCGACGCCCGCCTGCCCCGCCGGCACCCGGTCACGCTCCGGTTCGGCCCACCGATCCCGGTGGCCGGCCGCATCCACGGCCCGCGCGACATCCGGCTCCTCACCGACGAGGTGATGGCGGCGATCCAGCGGCTGACCGGCCAGGAGTACGTCCCCCGGTACGCACCGAGACGCGAGACCCTGGCCGCCTGACCCGCGCACGCATACGCCCCGCGTCCCCGTGCGGGTCGGCGGTCGCCGGGTCGGGGTGATCGTGCTCGTTCCTGGATGTAGTGGCCTCGGCGTCTCCAGGAGGCCACTACAACCAGGATCGAGCGTGATCTCCCCGTCGCGACGGCGCGCCTGCGACGGCCTGCGACGGGCTCGCGCCCAGCGGGCACGCGCCCGGCGGGCTCGCGCCCCGGCCGGCGGCCTCAGCCGGCGAGCAGGTCCGCCATCCGTCGGGCCTGGGCCTCCCAGCGCCACTCCCGTTCCACCCAGGCGCGACCGGCGGCGCCGAACTGGCGGGCCAGGTCCCGGTCGGCGAGCAGGCGGGACACCCGGTCGGCGAGCTGGGCGACGTCGCGACCGCTCACCACGTACCCCGTCTCCCCCTCGCGAACGGCGTCCGGAGCGCCGCCGGAGTCCCCGGCGACCACCGGCAGGCCGGTCGCGGACGCCTCCAGGTACACGATGCCGAGCCCTTCCACGTCGAGGCCGCGGTTGCGGGTGCGGCACGGCATGGCGTACACGTCGCCGGCCGCGTAGTGCGCAGGCAGCTCGGCCGCGGGCACCGACCCGGTGAACACGACGTCGCGGTCCACGCCCGTCTGCCGGGCGAGCTTCTCCAGCGCGGCCCGGTACGGCCCGCCGCCCACGATGAGCAGGGCCGCGTCGGGCACGCGGCGGCGGATCTCCGGCATGGCGCGGATGAGCATGTCCTGACCCTTGCGGGGCACCAGCCGGGACACGCACACGACCACCGGCCGGTCGGAGAGCCCCAGCCGGGTACGCACCGGTTCCCCGTCGACGTCGGGGTGGTAGGCGTCCACGTCCACGCCGGGCGCGAGCCGGTGCAGCTCGGTGAGCCCGTGCAGCACGCGGGCGAGCCGGGTGCGGGTGTACTCGCCGAGGTACGTCGTCACGTCCACCCCGCGCCCGATCCGGCGCAGCGCGGCACGGGCACCCGGAAGCGCGGCCCAGCCGACCTCGTGCCCGTGCGTCTGTGCGACGACCCGGCGGATGCCCGCCCGGCGCCGCAGCCCGGCGGCGAGGAGCCCGAGCGGCGCCGCCGCGCCGAACCACACGGTGTCGCAGTCGTACACGCGGGCGAGCCGGGCGGCCCGCCGGGCCACCAGCGGGGTGGGCAGCAGCACCCGGGTGCGTTCCCGGATCACCTCGAACGGCTGGTCGGCGTCGAACTTGTCAGCTCCCCGCCAGCTCGACGCGTACACGACCACGGACCCGCTGGGCTGGCGCACGGCGAGGTTGTGCACGAAGGACTGGATGCCGCCGGGACGGGGCGGGAAGTCGTTGGTGATCAGCAGCGTCCGGCTCATCTGCCGGCCTCCCTGGCGTAGGCGCGGGCGGCGGCCATCCGCTCGACCGTGGACGGGTGGGTGGCGGAGTACAGGTACTCCCAGCGCGGCGGGTCCGGGTCGGAGAGGTTCACCGAGGACAGCCGGCGCTGCATCGACTCGAACGCGGCCGGGTCGCGGGTGAGCGCCAGCGCGTGCGCGTCGGCCCGCGCCTCGACGCGGCGGGAGATCAGCGCCTGGACCGGCGCGGCCACCAGCCCGACGACCGTCACCAGGGCGACCAGCAGCGGGAACGCGCGCGGTTGGGCGACCGAGTCGACGCCGGCGAGCCGCAGCAGCGGCCCCCACGAGCCGATCAGGTAGAGCACCACCACGGCCGCCGCGGCGCCGAGCGCGCCGGTCAGCGTGCCGACCGTGACGTCCCGGTCGCGGGCGTGCCCCAGCTCGTGCGCCACCACGGCGGTCACCTCCTCGGGCGGGGCCTCGCGCAGCAGGGTGTCGTAGACCACCACGCGCCGGGTCGGTCCGATGCCCGAGACGTACGCGTTGACCGCCCGGGTGCGCCGCGAGGCGTCGGCGACCAGCACGTCCCGCACCGGTACGCCGTCGCGGGCGGCCATCGCCATCAGTTCGGTGCGCAGCGGCCCCTGCTCCATCGGCGTGAACCGGTTGAACACCGGCTCCACGAGCACCGGCAGCACGAACGAGAGCAGCACCACGAGGCCGGCGGCCCCGGCCGCGCCGAACGCCCACCACCAGCGCGGCGCGAGGCGGATCACCGTGTAGAAGCCCAGCAGCGCCACGGCGCCGATCACGGCGCTCACCGCGTACGACTTGAGTAGGTCGACCGCCCAGCCGCCCCAGCCGTTGGTGCTCAGCCCGTAGCGGGTGAGGACGGCCTGGCGCCAGGCGGCGAACGGGAGGGTGACCAGGTCGGCGACGAGCACCACGGCGAGCCCACCGAGCACGGCCTGCGCGATCCAGTGCCCGCCGAAGGGGCGCCCGACGAGTTCGACGAGGCGGCTGCCCAGCGGGGTGAGCCCGAGCGCGAGAGCGACCAGCAGGCCGACGGCCAGGCTCGCGTACGTGCCGGGACGCAGCGCGCCCCGGAACTCGCGCCCGCGGGCCACCTGGTCGGTCGGGAGGTCGCGCAGGGCGGCGAGCTGGTCGGCCCGCGGGGCAGGCGGCCGGTGCCAGGGGATCAGCAGCGCCACGGTGACCACCAGGGCGAGGGCGAGCCCGGCCAGGGTCACCACCGCCCAGGCACGGGGGCTCATCCCGGCACCCCTTCCCGCGGGTGCCTGCCCCCGCCCCGCGATACCCGCGTCATCCGCGCTCCTCCCGCTGTGACCGCCCATCCTAGGGCTCGCGGCCCGACACAGCGCGGTCCGGACCACCCGGCGGTCGGTCCGACGGGACCGTTACGCCGCCCCCGACAGGCCGACAGGCCGACAGGCCGCGCCCCGCCCCGGCCGGCCAGCGCACTACGCCCCGGCCGCCAGCCGGCCCCGCCCCGACAGGCCGGCACGCCCCCGCCTCAGCCGACCGGCACGCCGCGCCCCAACCAGGCCCGGCACGCCCCCGCCTCAGCCGACCGGCACGCCGCGCCCCAACCAGGCCCGGCACGCCGCCCCGGCCGGCCGACACGCCACACCGCGCCCCGACCGGCCGGCACACCGCGTCCCGCTCCGGCAGGCCGGCCCGCCGCGCACGGCAGGCCGGCACGCCGTGCCTCGGCGAGCAGGTCAGGCGATCCGGCGGCGGCGCATCGGGCGGGGCCGCGCGGCACGGGGACGCGGTGCGGACAGCACCTCCACCTCGAAGCCGGCCCGGGCGAACACCTCGATCGCCCGGTGCTCGGCGGCACCGAGGTCGGCAGCCGGGGACCGGTCGTCGAACAGGGCGGTCACCAGGCAGTCGGAACAGCCGTCGCCCCGGATGTCGCACCGGTCGCAGTCGATGAGCATGAAGCCTCCTGACGGGCTGCGGCGGCCGGACGACCATCGCCGCCCGACCACCGTCGGTCACGCCGACCCTACGGCGGGGGTACGACAGAACCGGACAACCGGCATCCACTCGCCCCGAACCCGATCAAGCCACCCCGGGGCGACCCACGCTTCATCGGGGCGGCGCGGCGGGAGCCACCCCCACGAGTGGGACGGACACGAACCCGGCCCACGAGCAGGGCGGGAGCTGCCCCGGCACGCGAGCGGTCGGGAGCTGCCCCCGGCCCGCCTCACGACGGTCGGGAGCGGGTCAGGAGCGGGCCAGGCGCCGCAGCAGCGAGTCGGCCCCGAGCGGGTACGCGCCGTGGCGGCGTACCCCGTCGGCGACCTCGCGGTCGGAGGAGATCACCACGACCGGGCGGCCCGGCGGTTCGGCGCGGACGAGACGGCGGATCAGCTCGTCGGCGGTCTCCCCCTTGCGCGAGAAGAGCACCCGCACGCCGCGCGGGGCGGGCGGCAGGCCGGGTATCCGTTCCGCGCCGTCGAAGACCACCGTCACCTCGTCGCCGGTCTGCGCGGCGATCCCGCCCAGGCCGGAGATGAGGCGTTTGCGCTGCTGTTCCAGGGACATCTCACCGAAGCCGCGCTTGGTGACGTTGTAGCCGTCCACCACGAGGTGCGCCCGGGGCAGCGCGAGCAGCTGGTCCAGACGAGCGGGATCGTCGGTGTCGCGGGCCCGGGTGGCGGCGCCGGCCGTGACGCCCGGCTGATCGGCCGACGTGGCGGCCACGACGTCGGCCGGCAGCAACTCGACCGGGTCGAGCGCCAGCTCGCGGCGGAGCCCGACGGCGGCCTGGCTGATCGTCTCCAGCAGCAGCCAGAGCCGGGCCTCGTCGACCGTACGCGCCTCCTTGGCGCTGGCCCGGGCCGCACCCGCGGCCGCCTCGGCCTCGGCCAGCCGTGCGCGGGCCCGGCGCAGCTCCGCCTCCGCGTCGGCGGCCGCCCGGGCCGCGCGGCCCCGTTCGGTGGCCAGCAGTTCGTTGGCGCGCCGCTCCCGGGCCTGCGTCTCGCGCAGCGAACGGGCCAGTTGCCGGGACTCCTCGCGGAGCTGGCCGAGTTCCTCGCGGACCCGGGCCAGCTCGTCGCGGAGCTTCTCCGCCTCGACCCGGGCGACCGCCCGGTCGTGCTCGGCGCGGGTGGCCCGCTGCTCGGCCTCGCGGACCAGCTCGGCGACGACGGCGCTGTCCGCCTCGGCGCGGACCGCGGCGCCGCTCGCCTCGATGAGGTCGCGCCAGCCGCGGGGACGGGCGAGGTACGCGAGCGCGCCCACCTCGACCGGGTCGGCGGCGGCCGGGGCGGTGCCCTCCACGACGGCGGCACCGAGGTCGCCGGCGTCGGCCAGCACCCGGGCGCTGACACGCTGCCGGAAGAGCGGGTCGGCGGTGAGCTGGGCGGCGATGGCCGGTGCGCCGAGGCGGGCCCGCCGGTTGGGCGCGAACTTCGCCACCCGGCGCAGCGGCACCGGCACCTCGTCGGAGGGAAGGGTGGGCAGCACCGCGGCGGTGAGCGTCACGATCCGCTGCCGCACGGGCTCGGGCAGGACCGGCTCCGGCTCCGGCGCTCCCCCGTCGTCGCCCGGGCCGGCGGAAGCCGACGCGCCCGCGGAAGCCTCGCCGACCTCACCGGCGCCCGACGCAGCGGCGGACCGGTCCTCCGGTGGGAGGTGGTCGTCGTACGGCTCGGTGAGGGGCATGTGGCAAGTCTCCCACCGCGACGGGGCCCACCGCCCGGCGAGTGAGCTGATCTCTCATCCTAGCCCCGGCGTGAGCACCGGGACGGCCGGGACGCGTGTGCACGGAGTGTCGGACGGGGACGCTAGCGTGCCGGCCGATGACACAGGCGGAGTACGTCCAGCAGACGCTGGCCGGTCTCGACCCCTCCCCGGGCGGCGGGATCGATCCGGCCCTGCCGCTGTACGCGACCACCTTCGTGGTGCTCGACCTGGAGACCACGGGGGGCGCCCCGGACGGGGGCGGGATCACCGAGATCGGCGCGGTGAAGGTGCGCGGCGGCGAGGAGCTGGGCGTGCTCGCCACCCTCGTCAACCCCGGGCAGCCCATCCCGCCGTTCATCACCGTGCTGACCGGCATCACCGAGGCCATGGTGGTGCCGGCGCCGTCGATCGAGCAGGTGCTGCCGAGCCTCCTCGAGTTCCTCTCCGACGCGGTGCTGGTGGCGCACAACGCGCCCTACGACGTCGGTTTCCTCAAGGCGGCCTGCGCCCGGCACGGCTACCGCTGGCCCAATCCCCGGGTGCTGGACACCGCCGCCCTGGCCCGGCGGGTGCTGACCCGTGACGAGGTGCCCAACCGGAAGCTGGGCACCCTGGCGGCCTACTTCCGCACGCGCACGCAGCCGAGCCACCGGGCGCTGGACGACGCGAAGGCCACCGTCGACGTGCTGCACGCGCTGATCGGCCGGCTCGGCGGGCACCGGGTCGAGACGATCGGCGACGCCATCGAGTTCGCCAAGGCGGTGACCCCGACGCAGCGCCGGAAGCGGCACCTGGCCGAGGGGCTGCCGAAGGCGCCCGGGGTGTACATCTTCCGGGCGGCCGACGACCGGCCGCTCTACGTCGGCACCTCCGGCGACATCGCCACCCGGGTCCGCAGCTACTTCACGGCCGCGGAGAAGCGCGCGCGGATCTCCGAGATGCTGGCCGCCGCCGAACGGGTCGAGGCGGTGGAGTGCGCGCACTCGCTGGAGGCGGAGGTCCGCGAGCTGCGGCTGATCGCCGCGCACGCGCCCCCGTACAACCGCCGGTCGAAGTTCCCGGAGCGGATGCTCTGGCTCAAGCTGACCGACGAGCACTACCCGAGGCTGTCGGTGGTCCGCGACCTCTCCCCCGCGGACCAGGCGTACCTCGGGCCGTTCAGCTCCCGCCGCACGGCGGAGCTGGCCGCCGCCGGCTTCTACGACGCCGTTCCGCTGCGCCAGTGCACCCACCGGCTCTCGCTGCGCACCGTCACACCGGCGTGCGCGCTGGCCGAGCTGGGCCGCTGCCCGGCGCCGTGCGAGCACCGGATCACCCCGGAGGAGTACGACCGGCGCGCCGCCGCCCCGTTCCGCGCCGCCACGGCCGACGACCCGCAGGTGGTGGTGGACGCGCTGCTGGCCCGGATCGAGGCGCTCTCCCGGGACCAGCGCTACGAGGAGGCGGCCGTGGTCCGCTCCCGGCTGGTCGCGGTGCTGCGCGCCGCCGTACGCATGCAGCGGCTCACGGCGCTCACGGGCATCGCCGAGCTGGCGGCGGCGCGACCGGCCGCGCGCGGCGGGTGGGAGCTGGCGCTGGTCCGGCACGGCCGGCTGGCCGGGGCGGGCGTGTCGCCGCCCGGCGTCCACCCGCGACCGACGTTGGCCGCCATCCGGGCGACCGCCGAGACCGTCCCGCCCGGGCACGGGCCGGTGCCCCGCGCCACGGCCGAGGAGACCGAGCGCATCCTGTCCTGGTTGGAACGGCCGGAGACGCGGTTGGTGGAGATGTCCTCCGGTTGGTCGTCCCCGGTGCGGGGCGCGGCACGGTTCCGCGACCTCCTGGCCAAGGCGGAAGCCGCGGCGTCCCACCAACTATCGACCGAACGCTCATGACCAACTGACCGATCGGACTACGTCGACTCCCTTAGGCTGTTAGAGAAGTGCAGTCCTGCCCGTTTCGTGGGCCTGCTCCCGGTTGCCGGTCCCCGGCGGCCGTGGGGCCGGGGTGAGGAGGTGTCCCTCGTGGACGTCGACGCCGGACACGGCGCCGCCCTGGGGGGCGCGCTTCCGACCCAGCCGGGCGAGCTGCCACTGACCCGTCGACTCCGGTCGTTGCTCGCCTGGCCGGGCGCCGAGACCGACCCGGTGAGTCATCTGGTCCGCACCCACCGGGGCATCCATTCGGGAGCCGACCCCGCGGTCCTGCGCCGGGCGTACACGATCGCGGAGACCATGCACCGGGGGCAGTTCCGCAAGAGCGGCGAGCCCTACATCACCCACCCGCTGGCGGTCGCCCAGATCTGTGCCGACCTGGGGATGGACACCACCACCCTGGTCGCGGCGCTGCTGCACGACACGGTGGAGGACACGCGCTACACGCTCCAGGCCCTCGCCGACGACTTCGGGCCGGAGGTGGCCCACCTGGTCGACGGGGTCACCAAGTTCGACAAGGCGTTCTACGGCAAGGCCGCCGAGGCCGAGACGATCCGCAAGATGATCATCGCGGCCGGCAAGGACGTCCGCGTCCTGATCATCAAGCTGGCCGACCGGCTGCACAACATGCGCACCCTCGGCGTCCGGTCGGCCGCCTCCCGGGAACGCATCGCGCGCAAGACCGAGGAGGTCCTCATCCCGCTCTGCGACCGGCTGGGCATCCAGACGCTCAAGCGGGAGCTGGACGACGTGGTGCTGCTGCACCTGCACCCGGAGGAGCACGCCCGCATCGCCCGGCACGTGCACGACCGCCCCGGCTGGGACGCGTACCTCGCGGAGGTCGTCGCGCAGGCCCGGGTGGCGCTGCGCCGCAACCGGGTGGACGCGGCGGTGAGCCCCCGCCCCCGGCACCTCTACTCGATCTGGAAGGACACCGTCGCGGGCGGCCACAGCGCCCCGTACGACCTGCCCCGCATCGCCGTGGTCGTGGACGGGCCGGCCACCGACTGCTACGCGGCGCTGGGCGCGATCCACGGGCTGTGGCGACCCGTGCCGGGCCGGTTCAAGGACTACATCGCCTCCCCGAAGAACAACCTCTACCGGTCCCTGCACACCAGCGTCTGCGGGCCGAAGAACCGCACGGTCGAGGTGCTCATCCGCACCGAGGAGATGCACCGGTCGGCCGAGTACGGCATCGCCGCGAACTACCGCTTCCCCCGGGCCGGCGGCGACGCGGCGGCCCGCGCCGAACAGCTGGCCTGGCTGCACCGGGTGCTCGGCTGGGAGCAGGACGCCGCCGACCCGGCGCAGTTCCTCCAGTCGCTGCGCTCCGACCTGGCCGAGGCGCAGATCCAGGTCTTCGCCGACGGACGGCAGGTCGTGCTGCCGGCCGGCGCCACCCCGGTCGACCTCGCGTACGAGCTGGGCACGGAACGCGGCGACCACTGCCTCGCCGCCCGGATCAACGGCCGCCTCGCCCCGCTGTCGTCGGAGCTGGAGGACGGCGACGTGGTGGAGATCTTCACGGAGAACGACGCCGACAACGGCTTCGAGGCGGAGGCCGCGCCGCGCGGCCCGCGCAAGGAGTGGCTCCGCTTCGTGAAGTCGCCGCACGCCCAGATGCAGATCAACCGCTGGTTCGCCGAGCACACCGAGCCCGGCATCTCGATCAGCGACAAGGTGCGGCTGGGGCGGGCCACCATCGGCCTCGCCCTGCGCCAGCACAACCGGGGGCTCGCGAGCGACCTGCCGCTGCTGCGGCTCGCCGAGGAGCTGGGCTACCCGGACCTGGAAACGCTGCTGGTGGCCGTGTTCGACCGGGTGATCGCGCCGGACGAGGTGGTCCGGCAGCTCATCGACCTCGTCGACCACCGCCAGTGACGGCCGGGCCCCGCCGGGCACGAGCGGCATTCGCGGCCACTAGCCTGGAGCCATGATCCCCCGCTCGCGCGCCACCGGACGCGCCGTGGCCTACCAGGTCTTCTACCGGCTGCCGCTGCCGCTGCGCCGCCGCCTGGTCCGGCTCGCCGTGCCGAAGTACATCGTCGGCGCGGTGACCCTGGTCCGCGACGCCGAGGCCGAGGGCGCGGGCCGGCTGCTGCTGCTCCGGCAGCCGCCCGGGCACAGCTGGACGCTCCCGGCCGGGCTGCTGCAACGCGGCGAGGCCCCGATCGTGGGCGCCGCCCGCGAACTGTACGAGGAGTCCGGCATCCGCCTTGCCCCGGCGCGGCTGCGCCCGGCCGTGCCGAACGCCGTGGTGCACGCCAAGGGCTGGGTGGACGTGGTGTTCGAGACGGAGGTGCCGGCGTCCACCACGGAACTCCGGGTCGACGGCGCCGAGGTCTTCGAGGCCGCCTGGCACCCGCTGGACGACCTGCCCCGCCTCAGCTGGCCGACCGCGCGGCTGCTCGCGTACTACGGCATCGGCCCGCTCGCGGGCCAGTTCCCGCCCCCGGTGCCCGGCGCGGAGGAGTGAGCGTGCCCGCGGCCGGCGCGGACGGCCTCTGCGCCGTGGTGCTCGCCGCCGGCGAGGGGACCCGGTTGCGGCCGCTGACCGAGCGGCTGCCCAAGGCGCTCTGCCCGGTCGGCAACGTGCCGCTGCTGGACCGGGCCCTGGCCCGGCTCGCGGGGCTCGGTCTGGCCGGGCCGGACCGGGTCGCCGTGAACGCGTGCTACCTGGCCGGGCAGGTGGTCGCGCACGTCGGGGACCGCGCGCACCTGTCCGTCGAGCCGGACGACCCGCTCGGGACCGCCGGCGGGGTGGCGAACCTCAGGGACTGGATCGCGGGCCGGCCCGTGCTGGTCGGCAACGCGGACGCCTACCTGGCCGACCCGGCCGCCCCGCCGGGCCCCGACATCGCCGCGCTGCTCGCGGACTGGGACGGCCACGAGGTACGCCTGCTCGGCCAGCCGGCCGCCGACCCGGCGGCTCCCGGGACGTTCAGCGGGCACGCCTTCACCGGGTTCTCCCTGCTGCCGTGGCGGTTCGTACGCGACCTTCCGGTGGGGTTCGGCGACCTCGTGCGCGCCGTGTGGCGCCCGGCCGAGGCGGCCGGCGCGCTGCGGGTGGTCCCCTACCGGGGCACGTTCTACGACACCGGCACCCCGGCCGACTACCTGGCCGCCAACCTGCACGCGGCCGGCGGCGACGCCCTGGTCGACCCGACCGCCACGGTCACCGGCGACTGCCGGGGCTCGGTGGTCGGCGCGGGCGCCGTCGTGCACGGCGACGTGGTCCGCTCCGTCGTGTGGCCCGGCGCGCGCGTACGGGCCGGGGAGCGGCTGTACGAGGTGATCCGGGCCGGGGACGACCTCACCGTGCCGGTGGCCGGGTCTAGCATGAGCGACGACGCCGACGAACGGAGAAGTGCCCCGTGATCACCGCGATCGTCCTGATCGACTGCGCCACCGACTCCATCCCGGAGGTGGCCGAGACCCTGGCCAACCTTCCCGGCGTCAGCGAGGTCTACTCGGTCGCCGGGCACGTCGACCTGATCGCCATGGTCCGGGTACGCGAATTCGACCAGATCGCCCAGGTGATCGCCGGCAGCATCTCCAAGGTGCCCGGGGTGCTGAACACGGAGTCGCACATCGCGTTCCGCGCGTACTCCCAGCACGACCTGGAGGAGGCGTTCGCCATCGGTCTGGCCAACGCCGACTGAGCACGGCGGCGCCGGAGCCCGCTGCGCAGGCCACGGCGGCGCCGGAGCCCACTGCGCAGGCCACGGCGGCGCCGGAGCCCACTGCGCGGGCAGACGCGGCCGACGGCCGGCCCATCCCGTGGATGGACCGGCCGTCGCGCTGTCCGGGTCAGCTGACGCCCGGAGCCGGGTTCTCGGTGGTGCCACCGCCCGGGGCCGGCGCCTCGGTCTCCGTGCCACCCGGAGCCGGCGACTCGGTCTCGGTGCCGCCCGGAGCCGGCGACTCGGTCCCGGTGCCACCGGGAGCCGGCGACTCGGTGGTGGCGCCGGGGCTCGGCGTACCGCTGGCGCTGGCCTGCGGCACCGGGATGCCCAGCTGCTCGGCGATCTGGACCAGCTCGTCGTAGTGGGCCTGGAGGGTCGGCAGCGCGGTCTGCGCCAGCTGGATCACCGACTGCTCGGAGCCCTGCGAGATCTCGGTCTGCGTGGCCTGGATGGCCTGGAGGTGACCGGCCAGCTGCGCCGTCACCCACTCCCGGTCGAAGTTCCCGCCACTGGCGTTGTTCAGCCGGTCGATCACGGACTGCTGGTCCGCGGTGGGCCCGTTGGGCAGCTTCACGTTGAGCTGGGAGGCGGTCTGCTGCACCGTCTGGTCCAACTGCGTGTGGTCGGTCACGAACATCTTGCCCAGGTCCTTGACCCGCTGGTTCTGGCCCTTCTGCTGGGCCAGTTCACCCGTGGTGATCTCGAACAGGTTGACCTGGTGGATCGCCTGCAGGTACTGCGTGTCCTGCGACGACGGCTGGGCCGCGGCCTGCGCCGCGGCTGCCGGGGCGACCCCGACCAGCACCAGCGCGGCCAGCAGGCCGAGACGTTTGATACCCAACATGCTTCCCCCCCCTTGAGACGTTGGACCGCACGGATACCCGGCTCACCGGGGTTATTCCTGCGATGCCCGGGCGCGAGGGGACGGCCCGGTCGGCCCCGTCGTCCGGCTCCGGGGCTCCCGGGCCCGGCCGGCCCGAGCGGGGCGGAAACGGACGTGGCGCCCGCCGGGGGATCCGGCGGACGCCACGTCGAGGCGGGTCGGGGTCAGCGGCGCGGCTCTCCGCTGCTGATCTCCTCGCGCTCCGGTCGGGGCTCGACCGGCGGGTGCCCCGGCGAGACCGGCGCCTCCACCGGCTTCTCGATCGGGTAGAAGAAGCCCCGGACCGCCGGGCCGAGGGCCCCGAGCCGGTTCATCTTCTTGGGCACGACCCAGCCGGTGTACTCGAGCGCACCGTGGCCGTCGCCGTGCTCCTGCGCCGCGCTGAGCGGCTGGTGCACCTCGACGAACCGGCCGTCCGGCAGTCGCCGGATGATGCCGGTCTCCACGCCGTGCGCCAGCACCTCCCGGTCGTGCTGCTGCAGACCGAGGCAGAGCCGGTAGGTGACGTAGTACGCGATCGGCGGCGCGATGAGCAGGCCGATCCGGCCGGCCCAGGTCATCGCGTTCAGGCTGATCTGGAACTTGTCCGCGATGACGTCGTTCGCCCCGGAGAGCGTCAGCACCAGGTAGAACGCCACGGCCATGGCGCCCACCGCGGTACGCGCCGGCACGTCACGGGGACGCTGGAGCAGGTTGTGGCTCTTGTAGTCCTTGAGGTGGCGTGCCTCCAGGAACGGGTAGAGCGTGGAGAGCCCGACCAGGATGCCGGGTAGCACGACCGTCGGCCAGAACAGCGGCGGGATGACGTACCCGTCGCCGATCGGGATGTTGATCTGCCAGGCCGGCATGAGGCGGGTCGAGCCGTCCAGGAACATGACGTACCAGTCCGGCTGGCTGGCGGCCGAGACCACCCACGCCTCGTACGGGCCGAAGAGCCAGATCGGGTTGATCTGGAACAGACCGCCCATCAGCGCGATCACGCCGAAGACGATCATGAAGAAGCCGCCCTGCTTGATGGCGTACCGCGGGAACATCCGCTCGCCGACCACGTTGCCGTTGGTCCGGCCCGGGCCGGGCCACTGGGTGTGCTTCTGCTTGAAGACCAGGCCCAGGTGAACGCTGATCAGCGCGACCAGCAGAGCCGGGATCAGCAGCACGTGGGCGATGAAGAACCGGCTGATGATGATCGTGCCCGGGAACTCCCCGCCGAAGATCGACGAGGTGACCCAGGAGCCGATCACCGGGATGGAGAGCATGATCGCCGAGGCGATCCGCAGACCGGTGCCGGACAGGCCGTCGTCCGGCAGCGAGTAGCCGGTGAAGCCGGCCAGGAAGCCGACCCAGAACAGCAGCGAACCGATGATCCAGTTCGTCTCACGCGGCTTGCGGAACGCGCCGGTGAAGAACACCCGCAGCATGTGCACGACGATCGCCGCCATGAACAGCAGCGCCGCCCAGTGGTGCATCTGCCGCATGATCAGACCGCCGCGGACCTCGAAGGAGATGTCGAGGCTCGAGGCGTACGCGGCGGACATCGGCGTGCCCCGCAGCGGGGCGTAGCTGCCGTTGTAGATCACCTCGGTCATCGACGGCTCGAAGAAGAAGGTCAGGAAGACCCCGGTGAGCAGCAGCACGATGAACGAGAACAGCGCGATCTCGCCGAGCAGGAAGGACCAGTGGTCCGGGAAGACCTTGTTCAGCAGCCGGCGCAGCGGGGTCGCCACCTGGAAGCGGTCGTCCACCCCCGCCGCCGCCTTGCCCGGCGCCGCCGCCAGGTCGAACTTACGACGCTTCATGGCCGCTCCCAGAAGTCTGGCCCGACGGTCTCCGTGAAGTCGGACTTCGCCACGAAGAAGCCCTCGGAGTCCACCTCGATCGGCAGCTGCGGCAGCCGACGGCTGGCGGGGCCGAAGACGGGCCGGGCGTTGTCGGTGATGAGGAACTGCGACTGGTGGCACGGGCAGAGCAGACGGTTGGTCTGCTGCTCGTACAGGCTGGCCGGGCAGCCCGCGTGCGTGCAGATCTTGGAGTACGCCGCGTAGTTGCCCCACATGTAGTCGCCGTGGCCGACCCGCTCGTTGGCCTGGCGCGACTTCTGCGCGTCCTCGTCCCGCAGGTGGATCAGCAGGGTCGGCGAGTCCGCGTGGCGGTTGCTGATGCCGTGCTCGATGCCCGGGAAGACGGTCAGCTGACCGCCGGCGCTGATGTCCGACGGGCGCACGGGGCGGCCGTCCTCCCGCACGAGGCGTACCTTCTGGCCGCCCTCGGCCGGGGCGAACCCGGTGGTGAACATCTGGTTGTTCTTGTGCGGGTTCGAGATCAGGCCACCGACCAGCGGCGCCGCGGCCACCGCGCCGACCGGCGCGAGGCCGGCCAGCAGCGAGATGCCGAGCAGCGGGCGGCGCTTCACACCCAGCTCGTCGGCCATGTAGAGCATCGTCTGCCCGGTGATGCTCCGGTCGTCCGGGGAGACCGCGCCCTCGTGCCGGTCCTGGATCGACACCTCCTTCGGCAGCAGCTTCTTGCCCCAGGTCAGGATGCCGAAGCCGATGCCGAGCAGGGACAGGCCGAGGGTGAGGCCGAGCAGCGGGGTGTACCACTTGTCGCTGCCGCGGCCCGGCGCGTACTCCCACGGCCACCAGATGTAGACGACCAGGAAGGCGGTCGCCGCCAGACCGGAGAGCAGGAAGAGCCACGCGACCAGGCGGACGAGGCGGCGCTCGGCCTTGCTGCCGGAGACCACCTGCGGCTCGTAGTGGACGATCTCGATGTCGTCCCGCCGGGCGCCCTCACGGACGATGTCGAAACGGGTAAGCCCGGGGGTGTTCACGTCGAGCGGTTCCCGACCCTGCTGGGCCTGGTGCTCGGTGTGCGTGCTCATGCCGTCACCTCGTTACGGGCGGTGCCGAGCGGCGGCACCACAGCACTGAATCGAATGGTCCGCCCGGTCACGACTTGCCCGCAATCCACAGGCTCGCGAAGACCAGCGCGACGATGCCGACCAGGAAGATCGCCAGACCCTCGGTGGAGGGGCCGTACCGGCCGAGGTTGAAACCACCCGGGTCCTGGTCGTGCTTCAGGGTCTCCTGGATGTAGGCGATGATGTCGGCCTTCTGCTCCGGACGGAGCTGGTTGTCGCCGAACACCGGCATGTTCTGCGGCCCGCTCAGCATCGCGGCGTAGATCTGCCGGTCGGTCGCCGGGCGCAGGCTCGGGGCGAACTTGCCCGAGGAGAGCGCGCCGCCGCCACCGCCGAACGCGTGGCACTGCGAGCAGTTGATCCGGAACAGCTCGCCACCGGCGGCGACGTTGCCGTTCTCGTGCAGGTTCTCACCGTTCGGCAGCTCCGGGCCGCCGCCCAGCTCCTGGATGTACTGGGCCAGCTGGCGGGTCTGCTCGTCGGTGAAGAGCGGGGGCTTGCGGTGCGCCTGCGCCTCCTGGCGGGCCAGCGGCATCCGGCCGGTGCTGACCTGGAACTCCACCGAGGCCGCGCCCACGCCGATGAGGCTCGGCCCGCGCCCCTCGACGCCCTGCGCGTTGCGACCGTGGCAGGTAACGCAGCTCACGTCGAACAGCGCCTTGCCGTCGGCGGCGGCGCTGCTGAGCGTCTGGTTGTCCTGCGCCTGCGCGCCGGGGGCGAAGACGGTGTAGGCGCCGCCGGCCAGCGTCAGCGCGGCGAGCAGCCGGACCGCGGCACCCAGCCGGCGGCGGCCCCTGCTGCGCGCCGCGGGCCGCCCGCGCAGCCGCGCGAGCAGACCGCGTCGGCGGTCGTTCTCAGAAGTCATGACCTGTGTCCTTAACCGGTTTGGACCTTACTCAGGGGACGGGGCAACGGCGTGATTCGTGACGCGCCAAGATCACTGGAGCCAGTAGATCATGCCGTAGAGGCCGATCCACACGACGTCGACGAAGTGCCAGTAGTACGACACGACGATCGCCGAGGTCGCCTGCGCCGGGGTGAACCGGCCCATCGTGGTGCGGATCATGAAGATGATGAAGGCGACCAGACCGCCGGTCACGTGCAGACCGTGGAAGCCGGTGGTCAGGTAGAACATCGACCCGTAACCGTCTTCGTTGATCTTCACACCCTCGTGCACCAGCGTGCGGTACTCGTTCAGCTGACCGAGCACGAAGATCAGGCCCATCACGAAGGTGATCGTGAACCAGCGCCGCAGCGCGTGGACGTCACCCCGCTCGGCCGCGAAGACGCCGAGCTGGCACGTGACCGAGGACAACACCAGGATCACCGTGAAGGTGGTCGCGTAGGGGATGTTGAGGACCTCGGTGTGCTCCGCCCACTGCTCCGGCGCCGCCGCGCGGATGGAGAAGTACATCGCGAACAGAGCCGCGAAGAACATGAGTTCGCTGGAGAGCCACACGATCGTCCCGACGCTGACCATGTTGGGTCGGGTCAGGGAGTGGATCCGGCTCTTGTCAATGGCTGGGGCCGCAGTCACGCGGTCATTATTGCCCCTGACCGGCGTCGGCGATCAGCGGGGTGCCAAACCGGTGGTCCAGGTGGCCCGATCGTGGTGGTCCGGTTCGCCTGGCCTAGCCTGAAAAGCGTGCTGCACGTCGATCCGATCTTCGCCGCCACCTCGGCCCTCCCGTCCGGCGCGGCCGCGCCGGCCGTGGCCGCCGGCCCGGAGACCCTCCCGCCGCCGTTCACGATCAGCGCGCTGGTGACCGAGACCCGGCTGGACAGCTGGCTGGCGCTCGGCCTGGTGCTCGCCGCCGGCCTCTACCTGTACGGCGTGCACCGGCTGCGGGCACGCGGCGACAGGTGGCCGGTGACCCGGACGATCTTCTTCCTGGGCCCCGGCCTCGGCGGCATCGCGCTCGTCACGGTCACCGGGCTGCACGCGTACGACACGGCGCTGCTGAGCGTGCACATGGTCCAGCACATGGTGCTGTCGATGGTGGCGCCGATCTTCCTGGCCCTGGGCGCGCCCATGACGCTGGCCCTGCGGACCCTGCCCCAGCGGCCCCGCAAGCGGCTGCTGGCGATCGTGCACAGCCGGATCGCGCGCGTCTACAGCTTCCCGCTGGTGGCGTTCGCCATCTTCGTGGTGAACCCGTTCGTGCTCTACTTCACCGACCTGTACCGGTACACGCTGGAGCACGCCTGGGCCCACGAACTGGTGCACGCCCACTTCATCATGACCGGCTGCGTGTTCTTCTGGCCGCTGCTCGGCCTCGACCCGCTGCCGGGGCGCTGGCCGTACCCGGCCCGGGCCCTGCTGATGCTCCTGTCGGTGCCGTTCCACACCGTGCTGGGGCTCACGATCATGCAGAGCAGCACGCTCTTCGGCGGCGACTGGTACCCGTCGCTGCGGCTCGGCTGGGCCGACCCGTGGGACGACCAGGTGCTCGCCGGCGGCATCCTCTGGGCCGGCGGCGAGTTCGTGAGCGTGACCATGCTCGCCGTGCTCGTCGCGCAGTGGGTCCGGCAGTCCGAGCGGGAGGCCCGCCGCATCGACCGCGAGCTGGACCGCCAGGAGGCCCGCGAGCGCGCCGCCGGGTCCCCCGCCTGAGCCGCCCCAGGGGTACGCCCCCGGCGGGCCGGGCGGGATGTCGGCTGTGTCACGCCGACCGGTACGATCTGCGGGCAGCAACGAGGTGGAAGCCAGTCGAGCCATGAGCGAGCGCAGCGAGCGCCTGTCCGGGCGCCGCGCGAAGAGGTCTCATGGCGGCACGGAGCGAAGCGGAGTGTCGGCATGAGTGATCGTCAGTGCACCGTCCTGCTCTACAGCGACGACCCGCAGGTCCGCGACCGGATGCGGCTGGCCGTCGGCACCCGTCCCGCGCCCGACCTGCGGATCGAGTTCGTCGACGCCGCCAGCTACGACGAGGTCGTCCGGCTCGTCGACGACTACGAGATCGACCTGCTGATGCTCGACGGCGAGGCGTCCCCCGGCGGCGGCCTCGGCATCGCCCGGCAGATCAAGGACGAGCGCGACGACGCTCCCCCGACCTGCGTGGTGATCGCCCGCGCGGCGGACCGATGGCTCGCGGCGTACGCCGAGGTCGACGCCACCCTCATGCACCCGCTCGACCCGGTGACCACCGGCACGACGGTGGCCGAGCTGCTGCGGACGCACGCACCCGCCTGACGTCCCCCGCTCCGGCACCGCCACGGCGCCGGACCGACCGGCGCCGGTTCACCCCACCCGCATCCGCACGCTCGGGAGGCCCGCGATGGGCGATCGGACCTGGCCGCACCTGCTCAACGCGCTGCTGCGCGGCGAGGAGCTCTCCACCGCCGACACCGCTTGGGCGATGGGCGAGATCATGAGCGGCTCGGCGAGCGCCGCGCAGATCGCCGGCTTCGCCGTCGGGCTGCGGGCCAAGGGTGAGACCTCGGCCGAACTCGCCGGTCTGGTCGAGGCCATGCTCGGCCGCGCGGTTCCGGTCGCGATCCCCGACGACCTGCGCGCCCGGGCCCTCGACGTGGTCGGCACCGGCGGTGACCTCGCCCACACGGTCAACATCTCCACGATGGCCGCCATCGTGGTGGCCGGCGCCGGTGTGCGGGTGGTCAAGCACGGCAACCGAGCCGCCTCGTCCTCCTGCGGCACGGCCGACCTGCTGGAGTTCCTCGGCGTACCGCTGGATCTCGGCCCGGAGGGGGTCGCCCGCTGCGTCGAGGAGGCCGGGATCGCCTTCTGCTTCGCGGCCCGCTTCCACCCCGGGATGCGGCACACCGGCCCGGTCCGGCGCGAACTGGGCGTGCCCACCGTGTTCAACTTCCTGGGCCCGCTGACCAACCCGGCGCGTCCCCGCGCGGGCGCGGTCGGCTGCTTCGACCCGCGGATGGCCCCCGTGATGGCCGGCGTGTTCGCCGCCCGGGGCGACTCGGTGCTCGTGATGCGCGGTGAGGACGGGCTCGACGAGTTCACGACGGCCGCGCCGACGCGGGTGTGGGTCGCGCAGGGCGGCACCGTACGCGAGGCCGTGCTGGACGCGGCCGACCTCGGCGTGGCCCGGTCCACGATCGGCGACCTGCGCGGCGGTGACGCCGCCTTCAACGCCGACGTGGCGCGCCGCGTGCTGGCCGGGGAGACGGGCCCGGTACGCGACGCCGTCCTCGTCAACGCGGCGGCGGCGCTGGCCACCCAGGGCCCGCTCGACGGTGACCTGACCGAGGCGCTACGCGCCGGCATGACCCGCGCCGCCGAGTCGATCGACTCCGGCGCGGCCGCCGCCACCCTGGAGCGCTGGGTCGAGGTCGCCCGCGCGCTCTGAGCGCGGGGCGCGGGCGCTCCGAGCGCGGAGCGCGGGCGGCCCCGGATCGTGTCGGAGGGGCGTGCCAAACTACACCGGAGTGATTCACCCGGTGGTGCGCCACCGGCGGCCGGAGCGAAAGGAGACGCCCGTGTCGGCCCGCGAACTCCACTGCGACGTCTGCGAGGGTGTGCAGCCGTTCGAGGCGCCACCGTGTGCCGACGGCCACGGCGCCGACTGCCCCGAGCTGATCTGCACCCGCTGTGGCACGGCCCTGCTGATCGCCACGTTCGCCTTCCCCGCGCCCCGGCTCGCCGCCACCACCCGGCCGCGCCCGCCGGCCCGTCGCGCCGCCTGAAAGGCCCTCCGACCGGCCCGCCGGCCAACCCCTCGCGCCGCTGAACGGCCCTCCGACCGGGCCCGCCCGCCGGCTCCGTCCCGCAGCCCGAACGAACCTCCTGAAGGCCCTCCGACCAGCCCCAGCGCCGCCGAACGGCCGCCGTGGACGGTCACCGCCACGTCGGGCGTGGACGGCGGTCGGCCGCGCCGGCGCGCGCCGGGACCACCGGTCGGCGCGCGCTCCCGACGAGCCCCGACGCACGAAGGCCCGCCTCCTCGCGGAGGCGGGCCTTCGTGGTGGTCCGCGGTGTCGCGCCGGGCTCAGTGCTCGGCGGTGCGCCGGGTGCCCGTGTAGTACTCGAACAAGAGCCCGCTGGCGGCGAAGATGCAGGCCAGCAGGCCCGCGCCCAGCAGCCAGAACTGCCAGAACGCCAGGCCGACGCCGGCGGTCGTGGCGGCGAGCGCCAGGCCGAACGGCCAGTAGCTGCCCGGGCTGAAGAAGCCGACCTCACCCGCGCCGTCGGCGATCTCCGCGTCCGGCCGGTCCTCCGGGCGGAGGTCGATGCGGCGGGAGACGAACCAGAAGAAGCCGCCGCACATCGAGCAGAGCAGGAACGACAGGGCCAGGGCGACCGTGCCCACCCACTCGACCCGGCCGCTCTCACCGGCGGTCCAGGCCGCGTACAGGATGGTCGCGCCGAACAGGAACGTCGCGATGACCAGGAAGATACGCCACTCGGTCTTCATGCCCGCTTCCTCAGCTCCCCGCGCCGGCCGGCACGTCGTCCGGGTTGAAGTTGTTCTGCGTACGCCGCGTCTCGAACGGCCGGGTGGTCTCCGCGTACGGGTCCTCACCGATCGCGGACAGCGCCTCCTGCGTGGTCTTGCCGTCCTGCTTGGCCGCGAGGAACTGGTCGTACTTCTCCGGCGAGACGACCCGCAGCTCGAAGTTCATGAACGCGTGGTACGTGCCGCAGAGCTCGGCGCACCGTCCGACGTAGGCGCCCTCGGTCTCCAGGCTGGAGACCTCGAACACGTTACGGATCTTGCCGGGCATGACGTCCCGCTTGAACAGCAGCTCCGGCACCCAGAAGGAGTGGATGACGTCCCGGCTGGTCTCCTCGAACCGGATGGACCGGTTGGTCGGCAGGACGAGGATCGGGATGACCTCGCTGGTGCCGAGCGTCGAGGCGATGGTGTTGGCGTCCGGGCCCTGCCCGTCGCGGTAGTTGAACTGCCAGTTCCACTTGAACGCGACGACCTCGACGGTGACGTCGGGGTTCCGCGTCACCTTGTTCACGTCGGTCTGCACGATCGCCGTGTAGTAGAAGAGCACGGAGACGACGAGGATCGGCGCGATGGTGTAGAGGAACTCCATCGGCATGTTGTAGCGGGTCTGCACCGGCAGGTCGTTGCCGCGCTTCCGGTAGCGCACGATGCACCAGAAGATCAGGCCCCAGACGAAGACGCCGACGGCGAGCGCCGCGATGCACGACGCGATCCACAGGTCGTACATGCGCCGGGACTCGGCCGAGATGCCGCCCTGCGGCCAGCCGAAGCCGTCGAACGTCCTGCCGACGTCACAGCCCGTGAGCAGGACCAGCAGCGCCACGCCGCCGAGACCGAGCCCGGCGAGCCGACCAGCACCACGCCGCCGGCGTCCGCCGGCTCCCGGAGAAGCGCTGTGCCGTACGGCCGACGGCCGTACCTCCGAACTCCTTGCGACCACCTGGTCCTGCCTCCCTAGCGCGCCGCGGTGTCTGTTCTGTCCTGCCGGCCTCCGGCCAGCGGAGCGACAGCACCGGCGGCAAAGGCGTCACCGACGGTCGCAGATTACTCGACCATGACCGGCTGGACCGTGTTGGGGTGGCTGTCGGCCCCCATCGGGGGATCTTGACCCGTCCGGCGCGATAGCGTAGGCAGTCGTGAGCGCTACCCCGGTCTATCTGGACGCCGCCACGGCCACGCCGCTGCACCCGGTCGCCCGGCAGGCGCTGCTGGCCGCCTTCGAGGACGGCTGGGCCGACCCGGGCAAGCTCTACACGCAGGCCCGCCGGGCACGCCAGCTGCTCGACGCGGCGCGGGCCGCGGCCGCCGAGGTCCTGGGCGTACGCCCCGACGAGCTCTCCTTCACCCCCAGCGGCACGGTGGCCGCGCACGCCGCCGTGCTCGGCGGTCTGGCCGGGCGCCGCCGCGCGGGCCGGACCCTGGTGCACTCGGCCATCGAGCACTCCGCGGTGCTGCACGCCGCCGAGCGGCACGTGGCCGACGGCGGTGACGCGGTGTCGGTGCCGGTGGACCGGCTCGGCCGGCTGGACGCCGACGCCTGGTCCGCCGCCGTCCGCGCCCCGGGCGTGGCGTTCGCCGCGCTGATCTCCGCGAGCCACGAGGTGGGCACCGTCCAGCCGGTGGCCGAGGCGGCCGCCGCGTGCGCCGACGCCGGGGTGCCGCTCCACGTCGACGCGGCCCAGTCGGTGGGCCGGGTCCCGGTCCCGGCGGGCTGGTCGGTGCTCACGGCGAGCGCCCACAAGTGGGGCGGCCCGGCGGGGGTGGGGCTGCTGGTGGTCCGCAAGGGCACCCGCTGGGAGTCGCCGTACCCGGCGGACGAGCGCGAGTCGGGGCGTACGCCCGGGGCGCTGAACCTGCCCGCGGTGGTCGCCGCGGCGGCGAGCCTGCGCGCGGTGGCGGCCGACGCCGCCGCGGAGGCGGCCCGGCTGGCGCCGCTGGTCGACCGGATCCGGGCGCGGGTGGCGGCCGAGGTGCCGGACGTGGAGGTGGTGGGCGACCCGGAGCGCCGCCTGCCGCACCTCGTGACCTTCTCCTGTCTGTACGTCGACGGGGAGGCGCTGCTGCACGCGCTGGACCGGCGCGGGTTCGCGGTCTCCTCCGGTTCCTCCTGCACCTCCTCCACCCTGCGCCCGTCGCACGTGCTGGAGGCGATGGGGGTGCTGTCGCACGGGAACGTCCGCGTGTCGCTGCACCGTGAGACCTCGGAGGCGGACGTGGAGCGCTTCCTCGCCGAGCTGCCCGGGATCGTCGCCGACCTGCGCGCCGAGGCGGGGGTGGTGGGGCTGTGACGATGCCGGACGAGGTGCTCGACTGCCGGGGCCAGCGCTGCCCGCTCCCGGTGATCGCCGTGGCCCGGCGCCTGCCGGAGCTGCCGGTCGGCACGGTGGTGCGGGTGCTCGCCGACGACCCGGCGGCGGCCGTGGACATCCCCGCCTGGTGCCGGATGCGGGGTCAGGAGTTCGTGGGTCAGATCACCGGCCCGGACGGCCCCGCGTACGACGTCCGCCGCCGCCACTGACCCCTCTCCCCCCGCGATCTTGCACTTTGTGCCCCGGCGAATCGGGGCGAAGGCCGCGGAACGGGGGCCGGAAGTGCAAGATCGACGAGCGAGGGGCGGCGGTGGCGCGGGTCAGGGGAGCAGGTGGGGGCGGACCTCGTCGGCGGCCACGTCGCCGTACGACTCCCCGAGCCGCTTGACGAACAGGTCACGGCGTACCTGGTACTCCTGCGTGCCCACGGTCTCCAGCACGAGCGTGGCCAGCAGGGAGCCGACCTGGGCGGCCCGCTCCAGGCCGAGGCCCCACGAGAGCGCCGTGAAGAAGCCCGCCCGGAAACCGTCGCCGACGCCCGTCGGGTCGACCGCCCGGATCTCCCGGGCGATCGGCACGTGGATCGTCTCGAAGTCCCGCCCGGCGATCTCCACGCCGTGCTTGCCGAGCGTGGTGACCCGGATCTTGACCCGTTCGAGCAGCTGCTCGTCGCTGAGCCCCGCCTTACTCTGCAGCAGCGACTTCTCGTAGTCGTTGGTCATGAGGTAGTCGGCGCCGTCGATCAGGGCGATCACGTCCTCGCCCGGCATCCGGGCGAGCTGCTGCGAGGGGTCGGCGGCGAACGGGAAGCCGCGCTCCCGGCACTCGGCGGAGTGACGCAGCATCGCCTCGGGGTCGTTCGCGCCGACCAGGACCAGGTCGAGCCCGCCGAGCCGCTCGGCGACCGGCGCGAGCTCGATGTTGCGCGCCTCGCTCATCGCCCCCGCGTAGAACGACGCGATCTGGCACATGTCGAGGTCGGTGGTGCAGACGAAGCGGGCCGTGTGGGCCACCTCGCTCACGTGCACCGAGTCGCAGTCGACGCCGTGCCGCTCCAGCCACGAGCGGTAGTCGGCGAAGTCGGCGCCGACCGCGCCGACCAGCACCGGTCGCAGCCCGAGCTGACCCATGCCGAAGGCGATGTTCGCGGCCACGCCACCGCGGCGCAGGACCAGGTCGTCCACGAGGAACGAGAGCGACACCTTGTGCAGCTGGTCGGCGATGAGCTGGTCGGCGAAGCGGCCAGGGAAGCTCATCAGGTGGTCGGTGGCGATCGAGCCGGTCACCGCGATCTTCATGTCAACCCTCGGGGTCGGGAGCAGGGCGCGGTCAGACTACCGGGCGGGTGGACGCCAGGTGTCCGGTCGGTCCGACGGCCGACATCCGCCGGACACCGGGACGTCTACTCCGGCGGACAGGTGACGCATCCGATGGACAGCGGGACGCGGAATCCAGGACGCGGACAGCGGGACACGGACTCCAGGGACGCGGACTCCGGGACGCGGACTCCGGACACCGGGGCGCGGACGCCACCGGGGCCGCAGACGACGACGGGGCCGCCCTTCGTGGGCGGCCCCGTCGTGACGACGCGGAGGTCGACTCAGCTGAACGAGTCACCGCAGGCGCAGGAGTTGCCCGCGTTCGGGTTGTCGATGGTGAAGCCCTGGGCGTCGATCCGGTCGGCGAAGTCGATGGTGGCGCCGGCCAGGTAGGGGGCGCTCATGCGGTCGACGACGACCTCGACACCGTCGTAGTCGGTGACGATGTCACCGTCGAGGGAGCGCTCGTCGAAGAACAGCTGGTACCGCAGGCCGGAGCAGCCACCCGGCTGCACCGCGACGCGGAGCCGCAGGTCGTCGCGGCCCTCCTGCTCGATCAGGGCCTTGACCTTCTGCGCCGCGACGTCGGTGAGGACGACGGTGGTAGGGGCCTTGGCCTCGGTCGACTCGGTCTGCGCTGGCGTGGTCACGTGGAATTCTCCCTGCGCGCTCGTGGTGTGGTCGTCCCGACCAACGTCACCCGCCGGTCAGCGATTCCCACTGTGGTCCAGTTTTCGATTGTAGGCCCGTCCGGGTCTCGCCGACCCCTCGACGTGACTCCGGGATGCCCGCACGCGGCGCGGGTCACACCCCGCGTCACCGGCTCCACTGCCGCGCCAGCCGGGCGCCCAGCTCGCGCAGCCCCTCGGCGGGCCGGCTGAGCGCGGCCTCCAGCCCGCGCTCGCCGTCACCGAAGTGTTCCACCAGGCTGTACGCGTCGGTCACCCCGGCCGCGGCGGCCTCCCGCCGGCCGGTGCTCACCTGCCCGGCCAACACCACGCAGGGCAGCCCCCGGTCGCGGGCCGCACCGGCCACCCCGGCGACGACCTTGCCCCGCAGCGACTGGTGGTCGAAGGAGCCCTCCCCCGTGATCACCAGGTCGACGTCGTCCAGCGCGGCGTCGAGCCCGGTGGCGCGGGTGACGAGGCGGATGCCCGACTCGCAGCGCCCGCCGAGGGCGAGGATCGCCGCGCCGATGCCGCCGGCGGCCCCGCCACCGGGCAGCGCGCCCAGGGCCGCCGGGCAGCCCGGCAGGTCCCGTTCCAGCACCGCGGCGAAGCGTTCCAGCGCGGCGTCCAGCAGCAGCACGTCGGCGCGGTCGGCGCCCTTCTGCGGGCCGAACACGTTGCTCGCTCCGTGCAGGCCGAGCAGCGGGTTGTCCACGTCGGTGGCGGCGACCAGTTCCGCGCCGCGCAGGCGGGGCGCCCCGTCGAGCGCGGCGGTCCCGGCGAGCGCGGCACCGCCGTACGGCAGGGCCTGCCCGGCCTCGTCGAGCGGCGTGACCCCGAGCGCGGTGAGCATCCCCGCGCCCGCGTCGTTGGTGGCCGAGCCGCCCAGCCCGATCACCACGGTGCGGGCGCCGCGCTCGACGGCCGCCGCGACCAGCAGCCCGAGGCCGAACGACGTGGTCGCCTTCGGGTCCCGCTCGTACGGGGCGAGCAGGTGCAGCCCGCACGCCTGCGCGCTCTCGACGTACGCCGTCCCGTCGCCGGTGAGGAGGATCTCACCGGTGGCCGGACGGCCGAGCGGATCGACGGTCGGCACCGGTACGCGGCTCGCGTCGAGCGCCTCGGCGAGCACGTCGAGGAACCCGGGCCCGCCGTCGGCGAGCGGCCGGATCAGCAGTTCGTCACCGTCGGTCACCTCGCGCCAACCGGCGGCGACGGCGGCGGCCACCTCCGGGGCGGGCAGGGTGCCGGCGAACTTGTCCGGGCAGAGCAGCACGCGCATGCCGAGCAGTGTGGCAGCACACACCGCGGACGGCTGCGCCGCGTTCGCGCTGTGGGACCATGGAGGACGTGACTTCGACCTGGGTAGAACCCTCCAACACGGCCACGGCACTGCTGCTGCTCGGGCGGGGAAGCGACCCGGCCACCGAGCGCGGGGTGGAGTGCCCGGGTGACCTCCCGGCGCCCAGCGACCCCGATCTGGTGGCTCGCGCGGCGGCGGCGAAGGCGGCGTTGGGCAGCAAGGTGTTCGTGCTGGGCCACCACTACCAGCGCGACGAGGTGATCCAGTTCGCCGACGTGACCGGCGACTCGTTCAAGCTGGCCCGGGAGGCGGCGGCCCGGCCGGACGCGGAGTACATCGTCTTCTGCGGCGTGCACTTCATGGCCGAGAGCGCCGACATCCTCACCTCGGACAGCCAGAAGGTGATCCTGCCGGACCTGGCGGCCGGCTGTTCGATGGCGGACATGGCGGTCCTGGGCCAGGTCGAGGCCGCCTGGGAGGTGCTCGCCGACCTGGGCGTCGCCGAGCAGACCGTCCCGGTGACGTACATGAACTCGTCGGCCGACATCAAGGGCTTCGTGGGCCGGCACGGCGGCGTGGTGTGCACCTCGTCGAACGCCAAGCGCGCGCTGGACTGGGCGTTCGCGCAGGGCTCGAAGGTGCTCTTCCTGCCCGACCAGCACCTGGGCCGCAACACGGCCGTGCTGGAGATGGGCTACTCGCTCGACGACTGTGTGCTCTACGACCCGCACAAGCCGAACGGCGGGCTGACCCCGCAGCAGTTGCGCGACGCGAAGATGATCCTCTGGCGCGGGCACTGCTCGGTGCACGGCCGGTTCACCCTCGACAGCGTGAACGACGTCCGGGAACGGGTGCCCGGCGTGAACGTCCTCGTCCACCCGGAGTGCCGGCACGAGGTGGTCACGGCGGCCGACTTCGTCGGCTCGACGGAGTACATCATCAAGACCATCGAGGCGGCCCCGGCCGGCTCGGCGTGGGCGGTCGGCACCGAGCTGAACCTCGTACGGCGGCTCGCGATGGCCCACCCGGACAAGCAGATCATGTTCCTGGACCGGGCCGTCTGCTACTGCTCGACGATGAACCGCATCGACCTGCCGCACCTGGTCTGGGCGCTGGAGGAGCTGGTGGCCGGGCGGGTGGTGAACCAGATCACCGTCGACCCGGACACCGCCCACCACGCGCGCGTGGCACTGGACCAGATGCTCGCGCTTCCCGGCGCCACGACCCCGCCGGCGACGGCCGGCTGATCACCGTACGTAGCGCCCTTGATACCCAATAGTTCCGGATCACCGAATTAACACTCTGCGGGTGGTGTGACCGGTTCCATTCTCGCCGCCGAGGACTATGCTGCCGGAGCAACGACGCAGGCGGCCTGTTTCGACCCGGCCGCATCCGGGGTAGCGGTGAGCATCGTGGGCCCCACCATCAACACGGCAGCACCGACGCTCTGGAGGTTGCGTTGACCGACGACGTCCTGATCGTGCACGGAGGCACCCCGCTCGAGGGGCGGATCCGCGTGCGCGGCGCGAAGAACCTGGTCTCCAAGGCGATGGTCGCCGCGCTGCTCGGCGACAGTCCGAGCCGGCTGTTCGACGTGCCGAAGATCCGTGACGTCGAGGTGGTCCGGGGTCTGCTCGGGCTGCACGGGGTCAAGGTGAGCGACGGCGAGGAGGACGGCGAGCTCGTCTTCGACCCGGCCAACGTGGAGAGCGCCAGCACCGACCAGATCAACGTGCACGCGGGGTCGAGCCGGATCCCGATCCTGTTCTGCGGGCCGCTGCTGCACCGGCTCGGTCACGCGTTCATCCCCGACCTCGGCGGCTGCCACATCGGGCCGCGCCCCATCGACTTCCACCTCCAGGCGCTGCGCGAGTTCGGCGCGACGGTCGACAAGCGGCCCGAGGGCCTGCACCTGTCGGCGCCGAACGGCCTGCGGGGCACGAAGTTCGCCCTGCCGTACCCGAGCGTCGGCGCCACCGAGCAGGTGCTGCTCACCGCCGTGATGGCCGAGGGCGTCACCGAGCTGCGCAACGCCGCCGTGGAGCCGGAGATCATCGACCTGATCTGCGTCCTGCAGAAGATGGGCGCGATCATCAAGGTCCACACCGACCGGGTCATCGAGATCCAGGGCGTGCCCAAGCTGCACGGCTACACCCACCGGCCGATCCCGGACCGGATCGAGGCGGCCAGCTGGGCGGCGGCCGCGCTCGCCACCCGCGGCCACGTCGAGGTGCTCGGCGCGCAGCAGGCCGACATGATGACGTTCCTGAACATCTTCCGGTCCGTCGGCGGCGAGTACGAGGTCACCGACCTGCGCCCGCCGCGCCACGGCGAGCCGGGCCAGGAGGGCGGCATCCGGTTCTGGCACCCGGGCGGTGAGCTCAAGTCGGTCGCACTGGAGACCGACGTGCACCCGGGCTTCATGACCGACTGGCAGCAGCCCCTCGTGGTGGCGCTCACCCAGGCCCGGGGCCTGTCGATCGTGCACGAGACGGTGTACGAGCAGCGGCTCGGCTACACCGAGGCCCTGAACTCGATGGGCGCGAACATCCAGGTCTACCGGGACTGCCTGGGCGGCACCCCGTGCCGTTTCGGCCGGCGCAACTTCAAGCACTCCGCGGTGATCGCGGGCCCCAGCAAGCTGCACGCGGCGGACCTGGTGATCCCGGACCTGCGGGCCGGGTTCAGCCACCTGATCGCGGCGCTGGCCGCCGAGGGCACCTCCCGGGTGTACGGCGTCGACCTGATCAACCGCGGCTACGAGGACTTCGAGGCGAAGCTCGCCGACCTGGGCGCGCACGTCGAGCGTCCGTAGCGTCACTTCCTCCTCGTTCGCGCCCGGTGCACCGCGATGTGCACCGGGCGCCGTCGTTTGGCTACCCTTGCCGCGTGCCGTCGCTGTTCCGCCGCAAGTCCGCCGACCTCGTCGAGGAAGCCGTCACCGAGGTGACGCCCGACGAGGCGACCCAGTCCGCCCGCCCCCGGGGCTACACCCCCGGCAAGGGACGCGAGACGCCGAAGCGCCCGAGCGCCGGGCGGCGTCCCGGTGGTGGCGCCCCCACCAAGCCGCTCACCAAGGCGGAGGCGCGGGAGCGCCGCCGGCAGATGCGCGCGGAGGCGGCGGCCGAGTTCCGCCGGGAGGGCGGCCCGCGCGACCGCGGGCCGGAGCGCCTGCTGGCCCGCAACGTGGTGGACTCCCGGCGCAACGTGGGCACCTGGTTCTTCGGCGGCGCGCTCATCGTGCTGATCGGGTCGAACGCCGCGATGCCGCCGGTCGTCCGGCTGGTCTCCAACCTGCTCTGGGGCGCGCTGGCGCTCGGCGTGGTGGTCGACTCGATCCTCATCTCGCGGAAGATCCGCAAGCTGGTCCGCGAGCGCTACCCCAACAGCGGGCAGCGGATGGGCTCCCTCTACCTGTACGCGATCATGCGGTCGATCACCTTCCGCCGGATGCGCGCCCCGGTCCCCCGGGTCGAGATCGGCGACAAGGTCTGACGAGGGCCGCGGCCGGCTCCGGGTCGGCCGACCGCCCCGGAGCGCGACCGGCCTGACCGCAGGCCGCGGACGCGCCGCGGTCAATCGCGGATCAGGGCACGCCCAGCAGGCGCAGCAGCGCGGTGGTGGCCGCCGCCGCGGCCACGACGAGGACGAACGGCGCCCGCCGCCAGGCCAGCAGCACGCCGACCAGCACCCCGGCCGGGCGGGCCCAGCCCGCGAACCGGCCGGCCTCGGTGAGCGCGGCGGCGGCAGCCAGCGCGGCGAGCAGCGCCGCGGCGGCGACGGGCAGCGCCTGCCGGGCCCAGTCGGGCAGGTCGAGCCGGTCCCGTAGCAGCACCCCGGCGGCCCGAAACCCGAAGGTGCCCGCCGCCAGGGCCAGGATCGCCGCGATCAGCACGTCTCCCCCTCGTTCCGCTCCGGTCCGGCCCCGGCCGGGACGCTCACCCGCCCGCGCGGGTGCGCCGGCCCACCGGCCGACCCGTGCGGGCCGTCACCCGTGTCTCCACCCACCGGTCCACCGGCCGGCCCGCCGCCACCGACCCGTCCACCGGCCGGCTCCGGCGGAGCGTCGGCGCCGCCCCGCGGCCCATCCGCCGGGTCGGTGTCCCGGCGCCGCGACCCGGTCCGCGCGCGCAGCGCCAGCAGCACCGGCCCGGCGAGGGCGAGCAGCACCGGCGCCCCGGCGGGCAGCACCGGCGTCGCGAGAACCGCGAGGACCGCGCCGGCCACCGCGGCGCGGCGGGTGTCCCGGTCGCGCATGGTCGGCATGAGCAGGGCGATCAGCCCGGCGGGGAAGGCCGCGTCCAGCCCCAGCGTGGCCGGGTCGCCGACCGCCCCGCCGGCCAGCACGCCGAGCAGGGTGCCCAGGTTCCAGGTCACGAAGAACAGCGTCCCGGCCAGCCAGAACGCCCGCCGCCGGTCCGGGCCGGCCGGACGGGCCAGCGCGAAGGCGGTGGTCTCGTCGGTCATGAGGTGAGCGCCCAGCAGCCGGTGCCAGCGGCGGGGGCCGAAGCTGTCGCCGAGGGTCAGCCCGAACGGCAGGTGCCGGGCGTTGAGCAGCAGCCCGGCCAGCACGGCCGCGAGCGGGCTGCCGGCGGCCAGCAGTCCCACCGCCATGAACTGCGCGCCGCCGGCGTACAGCAGGACGGACATCGCGACGGTGGCCCACACGGGCAGCCCGGCCGCCACGGCGACCGCGCCGAAGGACGCGCCCACGGCGACCATGGCGGCACCGATGGCGGCGATGTCGCGGAGCATCCCCGTGGCGGCCGTTCGTTGTACCGTACGCATGGTTCATCATGATGAACGCCGTAGCCCCGTTCGTCAAAACGAACAAACAGACCGATGGAGTGAACAATGGCCACCGAGCCGGCTGCCCCACTGGCCACCATCGCCGCCGCCCTGCGGCGGGAGCGGGAACGGGCCGGCATCTCGCTCACCGAGCTGGCCCGCCGGGCCGGGATCGCGAAGTCGACGCTCTCCCAGTTGGAGGCGGGCACCGGCAACCCGAGCGTCGAGACCCTCTGGGCGCTCGGCGTCGCCCTCGACGTGCCGTTCGCCCGGCTGGTCGAACCGCCGACCCCGGCCGTACGGGTGATCCGGGCCGGGCACGGTCCCCGCATCCGGTCCGAGCAGGCCGACTTCTCCGGCACGCTGCTCAGCGCCGGTCCGCCCCACGTCCGGCGCGACGTGTACCTCATCGAGCTGGAGCCGGGCGCCGTCCGCACGGCGGAGGCGCACACCCCGCGCAGCGTCGAGCACGTGGTCGTGGCCGCCGGGCGGCTACGGGTCGGCCCGGAGGCGGACCTCGTCGAGCTGGGGCCGGGTGACTACGCGACGTTCCCCGGCGACGCGCCGCACCGGTACGAGGCGCTGGCCCCCGGCACGTTCGCGGTGCTGGTGATGGAGCACCCCTGACCGGCGCTCAGGGCGCCGGAACGGCGGCGGGGGCCGGGGCGCCGTAGAGCCGGGCCACGACCTCCTCGATGTCCGGCTCCACCACCGCGACGTCCCGCAGGCTGGCCACGCCCGCCAGGCCGGAGACCACCTCGGCGACTCCCGCCGACTCCAGCGCGTACACCAGCCGGCGGCCGTCCGCCGCCACCTCTCGCAGCGGCGCGCCGGGCAGGACCGGCGGCTCCGGCAGCGGGGCGTCCAGGTCGGCGACCACGAGCCGCCGGCAGAGGCGCTCGATGTCGGCCAGGTCGTGCGTGGTCAGCACGAGCGTGGTGTCACCGGTGCTGCCGAGTTCCGCGAGGAACCCCCGGACCGCCTGGCGGCTGACCACGTCCAGGCTGATGGTCGGCTCGTCCAGGAACAGCACCTCCGGGCCGTGCAGCAGCGCCGCCGTCAGCTCGCCGCGCATCCGCTGTCCCAGGGAGAGCTGCCGGACCGGCACGTCGAGGAAGCCGTCCAGGTCCAGCAGGTCGCGGCACCGGCGCAGCCGGGCGGCGTGCTCGGCGGCCGGCACCCGGTAGACGTGCCCTAGCAGGTCGAACGAGTCCCGCAGCGGCAGGTCCCACCACAGCTGCGACCGCTGGCCGAAGACCACCCCGATCCGCAGCGCGAGACGGGTGCGCTGGGCCACCGGGCGCAGCCCGCAGACCCGCACCTCGCCGGCCGTGGGCGTCAGCACGCCGGTGAACATCTTCAACGTGGTGGACTTGCCCGCGCCGTTCGGTCCGATGTAGCCGAGCATCTCGCCCCGCTCCACCCGCAGGTCGAGCCCGTCGACCGCGGCGCGGACCCGCCTGGCGCGGCGGATCCGGCCGGTCTTGACGTGCACGGTGAACTCCTTGCGCAGACCGCGCGCCCTGATGACCTCTGTCATGACCCCGTACTCCGGTAGTGGCGGATGCCGACCCGCCAGGCCGCGGCGGCGAGCGCGGCGGCGACCACCGCGACGCCCGGCGCGGCCCAGCCCACCCAGGCCGGCAGGCCGAGCGGGTCGGCGCGGCCCAGCAGGGCCAGCGCCGGGTGGTAGGACACGAAGGCGAACCCCAGGCCGTACGCGAACAGCGCCCGGAACCACCCGCCGTAGACGGTGACGGGGTACGAGGTGAAGTCGCGCCCGCCGTAGGTCAACGAGTTCGCGAGTTGGCCCGACTCGACCCAGTAGAACGACACCGTGGCGGTGGCCACGAAGATCGAGCCGAAGAAGACCACGGCGGCGAGCGGGGCCAGCACGACCAGCAGCGCCCTCCCCGGCGTCCAGTCGATGCCGGCGGACACCACCGCCGTGACCCAGACGGCGAGCCCGAACACGGCCCGCGAGACCTTGCGCAACGGCAGGTCCATGAGCAGCAGCTGGGGCAGCGCGCCGAGCGGCCGCACCAGGACGGCGTCCAGCAGGCCGGTGCGCACGTACTGCGGGATCCGCTCGATGTTGCCGACGAGCAGGTCGGCGGTGGCGAAGGCGCACGCCGAGAGGCCGACGACGACCAGCGTCTCGCGCAGGGTGAACCCGCCCAGCTCCCGCGTCACGCCGAAGAGCACCAGCACGGTGAGCACGTCGAAGGCCGTGGCGCCGACGTTGCCCACCAGGTCCACGGCGAACGAGGTGCGGTACGCCGTCTGCGACCGCGCCTGCGCCCCGAGCAGCGCCCGGTACGCCCTCAGCGTCCCGCCGCGACCGTCAGCCACCCTGCACCGCCAGGCGGCGCTCCGCGCGGCGCTGCACCCACCGGCAGGCGGCCAGGAGCACGACGACCCAGCCGGCCTGGACGGCGACCAGCGTCACCTGCACCGGGGCGGGGTCCCGTTCCACGAGCACGTCGAGCGGGGTCTGGAGCAGGCTCGGGAACGGGGTGGCGATCCACAGTGCCTGGTAGAGCCACTCCGGCAGGAACCGCAGCGGGAAGTACAGGCCGCAGAGCACGCCGGAGCCGAGCGTCCAGAGGACGAGCGGCCCCCGCACGTCGGCCAGCCAGTACGCGGTGGCGTTGACCAGGTAGCGGCAGGCGAAGCAGATGACCACGGCCGCGGTGGCCGAACCGGCGAACAGGAGCACGGTCGGCCAGCGGGTGGGCAGGTACAGGTCGAAGAAGAACGGCGCCACGACCACCGGTGGCAGCAGCCGGGCCAGCGCGGCGTGCCCGGCGCGGCCCAGGTCGGTGGCGAGGTACGCGGTCACCGGATGTACGGGCCGCAGCAGGTCCGCCGTCACGTCCCCGGTGCGGATCCGGTCGGCCAGCTCCGTCCAGCCCCAGAGCAGGACCACGGTGAGCAGCCCCTGTCCGACCCAGACGAACGTGGCGAGCTGCGGGCGGTCGTACCCGCCGGCCGTCCCGGCCACGCCGGCCACCGCGAGGAGGACGTAGCAGCGCAGGAAACCGAAGACGGTGTTGGTCACGATCCCGGCGACGGTCGCCTGCCGGTAGGTGGAGTATCGTCGGAAACCAGATGCGGCTAAAGCCCAAAATGTCCGGAACCATGGGATAACGTTTGAGGTGGTGAACGGTGCCACAGTGGCGTTCAGCGAACCCACGCCGCTACCCTCCATCCGCAGCCACGCCCTGCCGGACCGGGCGACTCTACCGGTAGGTCGGGTGCTCAGCGCGACAATTGGCAACGAGGTGACAACGCCGTGAGCGAGCGGACGCGAGCCGGCCACCGGAGCGCGGCCCCCGGCGGTCCGGCGCCCGGCGGTCACCCGGCCGCGGTCGCGAGCCGACGGTGCCGGTACGCCGGCACACGCCCCGGGTCCGGCGACGGGCACCTCGGATGAGCAGCCGATACTCCGATCGGTGGCAGGATCCGGCCGAACCGTCCTGGATGGTCGAGCCGACCCACGAATGGCACCCGCAGTTCCCCGGGCAGCGCTACCCGGGAGACATCGGCGTGCAGCACGCGCCTCCGCCCCGCGGCCGGGCCAGCGTCGTGGGCCGTGTCGACGTGCCGCCGCTCGCCCCGACCCGGCCCGACGGGACGTACCTGGGCCGCTCCTGGTCCGACGAGCCGCCGCCGGAGGAGGAGCCGTACGCCCGGGACCGCCGCCGCGACGGCACCGACGCGCGCCGCTACGGGGACGAGTCCTACCGCCGGCCGCAGGCCGAACCCGCCTGGCCCGACGAGCGGCCACCGGCCCGCCAGCCCCGGTCCGACGGCCGGACCGAGTGGACCGACCGCGGCGCGCGCCGCGAGGAACGCGCGGGGCGGGAGAACGGCTGGCACGGTGAACCGGCCGGGGACCCGCGTCGCGGCTCGTACCCTCCGCCGGTCTCCCACCCGGAGCCGGGCTGGATGCCCGAGCCCGGTGAGGATTCCCCGCCGCGCCGCCGCCCCGCCGGACCGCCGGCCGACGGGTACGAGCGGCACCCCGCCGAAGGCGGCCGGCGCCCCCGGTACCCGTGGGGCCGGGCCGCCGAGCGGGACCGCCACCCCGACGACCTCCGGCACGACGCGCCGCGCCGCGACGGGCCGACCCGCCACGTCGACGATCCGCGAGGACCGCACGCCGACCGGTCACGCCACGACGACCGCCCCCGGTACGACGACGAGCACCCGCGCCGCGTCGAGCACGACCGGCACGCGCGCCCCCGCTACGAGGACGACCGCGCGTACCGCCCCGACCGCCACCCCGGGCCGGACCAGGAGCGGTACCGGCCGACGCGGGAGATGGTCGGCCGTGCCGAGCCGTACGCCGACCGGAGGGAGGAGGCGTACCGGGAGCGGTGGCCGCACCCCGACCGCGAGGCGGGCGGGCCCCGGCCGCCGCACCCCGGCCGGGATCCGGGCTGGGATCCCGGCCGCCGCGCCGAAGCGCGGCCGGAGCAGCGCCGCCCGTTCGACGCCGACATGCCGCCCCGCGAGGCCGCCCGACGGGACGCGCCGCGGTACGACGAGCCGTACCGGCGTCCCTACCCGCCGCCCGCCGCGGACACGCCGATCTCCGGCCCGCCCGTCTCCCCCGGGCCGGCGCCGGGTCGACCGGTGTCGCCCGCACCGGCCCCCGGCCAGCCGCGCCCACCGACGGCGGCCCCCGGCCGGCCCGTCTCACCCGGACCGGCCCCGGGTCGACCGGTGTCGCCCGCACCGGCCCCCGGCCAACCGCGCCCGCCCACCGCGGCCCCCGGCCGGCCCGTCTCCCCCGGGCCCGCCCCGGGCCAACCGGTGTCGCCCGCCGCCATGCCCGGCCGGCCCGTCTCCCCCGGACCGGCGCCGGGTCGACCGGTGTCGCCCGGACCGGCCCCCGGCCAACCGCGCTCGCCCGCGACGGCCCCCGGCCGACCCGTCTCCCCCGGACCGGCGCCGGGTCGACCGGTGTCGCCCGGTCCCGCCCCCGGTCAACCGGTGTCGCCCGCACCGGCCCCCGGCCGGCCCGTCTCCCCTGCTCCCGCGGCTGGTCGACCGGTGCCACCGGCGCAGCCGGCTCCGCCCGCGCACCGTGTGCCGCCCTCGGGCCCCGCGGGCCATCCCACCTGGCCGGCGGACGCCGAGCCGGGGAACCGGCCGCGTACGCCGGAGCCGCCGCGCGAGGCACCGGTCCCGCCTGCCCCGGTCTCGCCGGCACCGGGCCGACCGGTCTCGCCGGCACCGGTGCCTCCGGCGGCCGGACCGGCCACCCCGCCCGGCCGCCCCGTCTCCCCGGCGCCCACGTATCCCCCCGCCCCGCCCGGCCCACCGCCGGCGGCCCGACCGATCACACCGGCACCCCCGTCCTCGGCGACGGGCCCCGGCTCGCCGGCGGCCGTCCGACCCTCGACGCCGGCCTCCGGCCCGGCGCACCGTCCCTCCGGGACGCCCGTGTCGGGACCGCCCGGGGCCGGCACGCCGGGACCGGCGCGTCCCGTACCATCGTTCGACCCGGCCCGCCCGGCGGAACCGACGGCCGCCCCGCCGCCCTACGCCGGGCCACGCGCCGACGACCGGGTCGCTCCGCCGACGGCGGACCGCCCGCCGGCGGGCCGTACCCCGGTCGACGCGTACGGGTACCAGCGGCCGGCCGACGGCGAGCGCGCCGCCGATCGCCAGGACGTGGCGCCCGGACACCCGCCCGCCGCGTCCGCGTCGGGGGCGACGACGGTCGAACCGTCGCTTCCGCCCGCTCCCGGCGTTCCCCGGGTCTACGTCCCGCCGCCCCCGTCCGAGCCGCCGGCGCACACCGTCGCGCCGGAGCCCAGCGGCGGGGCGGACGCCTGGTTCCGCCCGGCCCGGCCCGTGCCGGCGGAACCGACCACGCCCGAGGCCGAGCCGGCCACGCCCGAGGCCGACAGCCGCGCCGAGCCGACCACGACTGACGCCGAGACCACGACGGACGACGGCCCGACCACGGCCGACATCGACCCGACGACGGCCGGCGGCGAATTGGCTGGGCCGGACGCCGGAGCCGAGCAGACCACGGTCGACCCCGAGGCGTCCCCGGTCGCGCCCGAGCCGACCGCGACCGGGCCCATGGCAGAGGTCGGCACCGGATCCACCGCCGGGGCGGCACCGACGACCGCCGACCCCGAGGCGGCGGCCTGGCCGGCGGCCACGCCGACCACCGTCGAGGCCGACGCTCTCTCAATCGCGGCTGGCGGCCTGGTCGAGCCGAGCGCGGACCGCGACGCAGCCCCGCGCACCGTGTCCGACGCCGACCCGACCGAGGTCCAGCCCGGAGCCGACGCGAACATCGCCGGGACCGCAGCCGAGCCGACGACGGCCGGCAGCGATCCGACTGCGGCGCAGCCCGCGGCCGAACCCGCCACGCGCCCCACCGAACCGGGATCCGCCGTGACCGGGGACGGGCTCGCAGCCGACCCGACACCAACCGGCGCCGAGCCGCGCGAACTCCAGCTCGGACCGACGCCGGCCGACACCGAGCCACGGTTGACGGCCGAGGCAGGGCTCGCCGCCGAGCCGACCACGACCCGCACCGAATCGGCCGCGCCCCACCTCGGACCGACGCCGGCCGACACCGAGCCACGGTTGACGGCCGAGGCCGGGCTGGCGGCCGAGCCGACAGCAACCCGCACCGAGCCGGCCACGCCCGAGCCCCAACTCCCGGCGGTAGACACACACCTCGCGCCGACCGAGCCCGAAGCCCGACTCGACGCCGACCCGACCACGACCCACCCCGGACCGGCCACGCCCGACGCTCCGGTCGGACCGGCGACGATCGACCCCGAGCCGGTCGGCACCGGATCGACGCCGGTCGACTCCGACCCGGTGGCCTTCGCCGACCAGGCCGCCACCGCGGCACCTCGGGCGTCGCGGGACACGGTGACGGCCGGTGACCACTCCGACGCCGCCCTTGCCGAGGCCGCCGACGCGCCGCACCCGGCCGCGCCTCCGGTGCCCGACGCATCTCGTCCCGCCCCGCCGGCCGTCGCCGCGCCCCTCGACTCGTCGCCCGCCGACGGGCTGGACGACTGGGACACCGGTCTCCCCTCTGCCGCCGTGGCCTGGGCGTCGCCCGCCGTCGACGCCCGGGCGCCCAGCACGGAGGCGGCGCGGCCGGAGCCGGCACCCGACGCCGTACCGGCCACCGACGCCGTCGAGCCGACGACCGTCGACCCGGCCACCTCCGCAGCGCCCGCCGACGCCGACAGCACCGCCGACACCGGGGGCGCCACCGCCGTCGAGGGCAGCGCGATGGCCGTACGGCCCGAGGCGGGCGAGCGTCCGGACGCCCCCACTGACGCTGACGGCCCCACGCCTGGGTCGCCGGTCAGCGGGGCGGTACCGGGTCAGCGCGAGGCCGTCGAGGCACGCGTGGACGGCGGGGCGGAGGCTCCCTCGGCACCCGTGACGAGCGCCTCCCCGCCCGACGGGCCGGAGCAGACCTCGCCGCCGCCCGCGTACCCGGCCCGCCCGGACGCCGTACGGGACGCGGCACCGCCGCACTCCGCGCCCCCGGCCGCACCGGAAGCATCGGCCGCAACGACAGCAGTGGAAGCAACGGAAGCACCAGCCGGCGCCACCGAGGCGACGGCCGTACCCGACGGGTCGCCGGCGGCCACCGCAGACGCCGCCCCGGTCCCGGCGCCCGTCTCCGCGCCGCCCGACGAGCCGGTCCCGGCACCCGCCTCCGCACCGCCCGACGAGCCGGTCCCGGCATCCGTCTCCGCACCACCCGCCGAGCCGGCGCCCGTCTCCGGAGCACCCGCCGGACCCGTCCCGGCTCCGCCGGCCACGGCCGAGCGGGATCCGTCCCCGCCGCCGGGCGCACCCGTGTCCGCCGTGCCGGCGGCGTCCGTCTCCGCACCGCCGGCCGCGCCGAACCGCGCCCTGCAGGGGGATCCCGAGCAACTGCTGGCGCGCTACCGCTGGCGGCTCGACCCGGCGACGCTGCGCGAGGTGGCGGACGACCCGGACGAGCTGCGGACGATCCGGCGGCGGCTGACCGAGAAGCTGGCGTCGGCCGCCGACAACCGCGCCCGGGCCCGGCTGCTCAGCCTGCGTGCCGTGGTGTCCCGCGTCCTCAACGAGCTGGACGACGCGTTGGCGGACGCGCGGCTCGCGCTCACGTACGCCGAGGCGACCGGTGAGCTGCGCCGGATCGCGCTCGCCCAGGCGCGGCTCGCGCACGTGCTGCGGTGGCGCGGGGAGTTCACCGAGGCCGACCAGCTGTTCGCCCTGGCCACGTCGCCCGAGCTGCCCGACCGGCTGCAGGCCGCGCTGCACGAGCACGCCGGGCGGTCCTGCTACGACCAGGGCCGGTTCATGGAGGCGTGCCAGCACTTCGAGCGGGCGCTCGACCTGCGCGGCGCCGGGGACGCCGACCTGCTCGCCCGGGTCCGGACCGCGCTCGACGCGGTCGCCGAGCGGGTCGCGACGGAGGGCTTCGGCCCGTACCCCCGCAGCCGGGACGAGGTGCTGGAGCGCATCCAGCCCCCGGTGCCCGCGCGCGACGGCGCGCTCTGGGGTTACGCCGACCCGGAGGGCGAGCTGGTCATCCCGGCCCGGTACGCGGACGCCCAGCCGTTCCGAGAGGGCCTGGCCTGGGTGCGGCGGCCGGACACCGACCGCTGGTCGCTGATCGCGCTCACCGGCACGACCGTGATCCCGCCGTCGTTCCTCGCGGTCCGCTCCTTCTCCGACGGACTGGCCTGGGTGGTCCGCGACGGTTCCGAGGGCTGGTCTGCCATCGACCCCACCGGCGACGTGGTGATCCCGCCGGGCTTCGCCGACGTACGCCCGTTCCGGCGCGGCGTGGCCGCGGTCCGCCGCGAGGGCTGGGGCGCCGTGGACCGGAGCGGCCGGATCGTGGTGCCGACCCGGTACCACAGCCTCCGCACCCCCCTGGCCGACGGCCGGTACGTCGACGGCTTCACCGACGAGGGCCTGGCCGTGGCGGAGCTGGCCGGCCGGCACGGCGTGGTGGACCACACGGGCGCCGTGGTCGTCCCGCCGGTGCACCCGGCGCTCATCGTCCATCCGGTCGCCTTCCTCGTGGGCACGGCCGGCGGCCGGTGGGGCGCCCTCGACCGGCGGGGGAACCCGCTCATCGACCCGGTGCACCGCAGCACCGAGGACGTGCTCGACGAGATCGAACGGCTGCTCGCCGACACCAACCCGGTGCTGTGACGGCCGGGCCTCCCGGCTGACGCGACCGCCCGGCTGACGATCACCACACACCCGCGGGTCGCCCGGCCGGGCCCGCCGGTGACCGGAGTTAGGGTCAGGCCATGGAATTCCGTCACCTAGGCCGCTCCGGCCTGATGGTCAGCGAGATCTCGTACGGCAACTGGATCACCCACGGGTCCCAGGTGGAGGAGGACGCCGCCTTCGCCTGCGTACGGGCCGCCCTCGACGCCGGCATCACCACCTTCGACACCGCCGACGTGTACGCCGGCACCCGGGCCGAGGACGTGCTCGGCCGCGCGCTCGCCAACGAGCGCCGGGAAGGGCTGGAGATCTTCACCAAGGTGTACTGGCCGACCGGCCCGGGTCGCAACGACCGGAGCCTGTCCCGCAAGCACATCATGGAGTCGATCAACGGCTCGCTGCGCCGGCTGCGCACCGACTACGTCGACCTCTACCAGGCCCACCGCTACGACTACAGCACCCCGCTGGAGGAGACGATGGAGGCCTTCGCCGACGTCGTACGCTCCGGCAAGGCCCTCTACATCGGCGTCTCCGAGTGGAAGGCGTCGCAGATCCGCGAGGCCCACAAGCTGGCCCGCGAGCTGCACATCCCGCTCGTCTCCAACCAGCCGCAGTACTCGATGCTGTGGCGGGTCATCGAGAGCGAGGTCGTGCCCACCAGCGAGGAGCTGGGCGTCGGCCAGATCGTCTGGTCGCCGATGGCGCAGGGCGTGCTCTCCGGCAAGTACCTCCCGGGCCAGCCGCCGCCGGCCGGCTCCCGGGCCACCGACGAGAAGTCGGGCGCGAACTTCATCGCCCGGTTCCTCACCGACGAGGTGCTGACCCGGGTGCAGCAGCTCCGGCCGCTGGCCGAGCAGGCCGGGCTCACCATGGCCCAGCTCGCCATCGCCTGGGTGCTCCAGAACCCGAACGTCTCCTCGGCGATCGTCGGCGCGACCCGCCCCGAGCAGGTGCAGGACAACGTCAAGGCGGCCGGCGTGAAGCTCGACGCCGACCTGCTCAAGGCGATCGACGAGATCGTCGACCCGATCACCGAGCGCGACCCGGCGAAGACCGAAAGCCCGGCGCAGCGTCCCTGACGCCCCCCGGTCCGGCCGGCGCGCGAGCCCGGCCGGACCGGACCCGACGCGGGCCAGACCAGACGGCCGTCAGCGGCCAGCCTGAGACCCGACGCCGGACCCGACGGGAAGGCCGTCAGCCGCGCCAGAAGCGGACGAGGTCGAGCCCCGTGCCGTAGAGCCAGGCCGGCAGGCCGAGCGCGTCGCCGGCCGTGAAGACCACGTCGAAGAACCAGCCGTTGATCCGCGGGTTCCACAGCAGCGCGAAGAGCAGGATGAAGCCGTACGGGGCGAACAGGTCGTACATCCGGCGCCACTGCGGGTTCAGCCAGGGCTGGATCATGTTGCCGCCGTCGAGGCCGGGCACCGGGAGCAGGTTCAGCACGCTCGCGGTGAGCTGGAGGAACGCCAGCAGCGCCAGGCCCGCCCAGAACTCGACGGACCCGCCCGCACCCGTGCCGACCCGCAGGGCCAGCACGAGCACCAGCGTGAAGAGCACGTTGGTGGCCGGCCCGGCCAGGCTGACGAGGGTGTGCCGCAGCCGCCCCGGGATGAGGTGCCGGTCCACCCACACCGCGCCGCCGGGCAGGCCGATGCCGCCGAGCAGCACCACGAGCACCGGCAGCGCGATCGACAGCAGCGGGTGGCTGTACTTGAGCGGGTTGAGGGTCAGGTAGCCGCGGTGGGCCACCCCCCGGTCGCCGGCCCGGAACGCGACGATCGCGTGCGCGTACTCGTGCAGGCAGAGCGACACGAGCCAGCCGGACACCACGAACCCGAACACGCTCAGCCGGACGTTGCCGGAGCCGTTCCAGGCCAGCACGCCCGTGGTCACGAACAGCGCGACCAGGGCGACGAAGACGGGGCTCGGCCGGAACGCCGCCCGGGGCACGCCGAGCACCAGCCGCTCCCCGCCCGGGCGGTCGTACGCCGTCATTCGGCCGGGGGCAGCAGGCTCATCCGGTACTCGACGCGGTCGTCCTCGACGAGCGCGACCGAGGTGACGCCGGACGCCGCGAGCTCGCGCCAGGTCTGGCCGATCCAGGATTCGGCGTCGGCCTGGCTGCCGAACGACTCCGCCGGACCCTGCACCGGCTGACCGTCCGTGCCCTCGTACCGCCAGCTCCACGCCATGCCGCGTCTCCCCTCGCCGCCCTCGGTCCCGTGGGACGGGACCCCCGCCAGCGTAGTCGGCCCGGCGCGCGCCGGCCGCTCGACGACCGCACGGCGTCGATCACCGTGTCCGCGCCGGCCGGTACGGTGGCCCGGTGCTGACTCGGGGAGTGGTGCTCAGCGACCGGTACCGGCTGGGCGATCGTGTGGCGACGGGCGGGATGGGCGCGGTCTGGCGGTGCACGGACCTGCTGCTGGAACGCGAGGTGGCGGTGAAGGTGCTGCTGCCGACGCTGGTCGCCGACCAGGACTTCACCACGCGGTTCCGGGCCGAGGCGCGGATGCTGGCCGCCCTGCGCCACCCCGGCGTCGTGGCCGTGCACGACGTGGGGCAGGCCACGCTCGCCGACGGCAGCCGGGTGGACTACCTGGTGATGGAGTTCGTCGACGGGCAGCCGCTGTCCGCGTGGGTCGGCCGGGCCGGCCGGCTCGACCCGGCGTCGACGATGTCGGTGGTCGCGCAGGCGGCCGACGCCCTGCACGCCGCCCACGCCGCCGGCATCGTCCACCGCGACGTGAAGCCGGGCAACCTGCTGGTCAAGCAGGACGGCCGGGTGGTGCTCGTCGACTTCGGCATCGCCCGCTCCCGCGCCCTTTCCGGGCTCACGGCCGCCAACATGGTGCTCGGCACCGCCTCGTACATGTCGCCGGAGCAGGCCACCGGCCAGCCGGTCTCCGCGGCGAGCGACGTGTACGCGCTCGGCGCCGTGGCGTACTACTGCCTGGCCGGCCAGCCGCCGTTCGTCGGCGAGAACCCGTTCGAGGTGGCGCTGCGCCACCAGCAGGACGAGCCGGCTCCGCTGCCGCCGGGCACCCCGCCGGCGGTGGTCGAGCTGGTGGGCCGGGCGATGGCCAAGCGCCCGGCCGACCGGTTCGCCGACGCCGCCGAGCTGGCCCGGGCCGCCGCGGAGGCGCGGGACGCCACCCTGGCGACCATCCCGGTCTCCGCCCGCCCGCCGTGGGCGCTGTCGGCCCCGGCCGCCCCGGTGGCCCCGCTTCCCCAACCGGCCCCACCGGGTGATGAGTCCGACGGCCCGCAGCCCGCCGCCGCGCCGCCGCCGGCACCGCGGCACGGGCCGTCCACCGGCCCGGAGCCGGCCGCGCCGCCCCGGCCGTCGCCGCCGGCCCCGTCGGGGCCGGGCGTCCCGGCCGGTACGCCGTCCGGCGCCCACCCGCCGGCCGTCCCCACCGGCCACACGCCTCCCGCCGGTTCCGCCGCCGTCCCGCCCTTCGGCGCGGACGCCACACCCACCCCGCCGCCGGCTGCCGTCCCGCCCTTCGGCGCGGACGCCACACCCACCCCGCCGTCGGGTGCCGCCCCGGCCGGCGCCGCACCACCGGCCTTCGCCTGGCCCACCCCCGCCGCCGCGCCGATCCCCACCGGGCAACCCGGCGCCGCGCCGCCTCCCGCCGGGCGGCCCGGCCCGGGCGGGTGGCAGACCGGCGTGGCCGCGGTGCCACCCCGCCCCGCGGACACCCGCGAGGACCCGCTGGACTCCCGTCCCGGCGGCCGCCGGGGGCTGCTGGTCGGGGCCGCCGCGGCGGTGTCCGTGGCGCTCGTGGCCACCGTCGTCGTGATCGCCCTGCGTGGCGGCGGGCACACCGGCGAGGACGCCCCGCCCGCGCTGATCGCCGAGTCGGCACCGGCGCCACAGGACCAGGGCGCGCAGCCCGAGACCAGCCCGACCGCCACCGCGAGCCGGCCCGCCCGTACGCCGGGCGCCAGCCGGTCGGCGACCCCCAGCGCCACCACCGCGCAGCCGGACCGGCCGAGCGCCCCCGCGGGCGGCGGCGGGAGCACCGCGCCCACGGGCGGCACCAGCGCGCGACCGAGCCCCGGCACGAGCAGCGCGAAACCGGAACGGTCCAACCCGTACACGGCGACGCAGGTATGCGGCTCGGGCTACCAGGTGATCGACCAGGCGACGCTGAGCAGTGGTGGACGGCGCACGGGCCGCGTCTACCTGCTCTACAACGCGGGCAACGGCTACAACTGCGTGGTCACCCTCAAGGACACCGCGGTCGGCACGGCGACGGCCGCCTCGGCGTTCCTCGAGGTGAAGGGCCAGTCCCGCAAGACCGACAGCGGCTCGTTCGACTACTACGCCGGCCCGGTCCGGGCCAGCGCCGCCGGAACGTGCGTGCGGTGGGGCGGATCGACCGGCGGGGCGAGCTACACCAGCCCGTTCGAGCACTGCGACTGACCGCCCGGCGGGCACCCGCGCGGGAGACGGCCTTAAGGTACGGGCATGTCGGTTGACGGGTGGAACACGGTCCTGGTGCTCGGCGGCACCCGGTCCGGCAAGTCCGAGTTCGCCGAGTCCCTGGTCAGCGACGCGCCGGTGGTCCGGTACGTGGCCACGGCGCCGGAAGGGGACCCGCAGGACACCGAGTGGGCCGCCCGCCTGGCCGCCCACCGCGCACGGCGGCCGGGCAGCTGGACCACCGAGGAGACGGCGGGCGACCCGCGCCGGCTCGCGGACGTCATCGCCGCCGCGGAACCGAACGAGACGCTGCTCGTCGACGACCTCGGCGGCTGGGTGACGGTGCTCCTCGACCCGGCGCACCAGCCCGCCGACGACACCGAGACGATCGCCGAGCTGGCGACGGCGGTGCGCGGCTGCCTGGCCCGGCTCGTGCTGGTCAGCCCCGAGGTGGGCCTGTCCCTCGTGCCGACCACGCCGGTGGGGCGGGCGTTCACCGACGCGCTGGGCGCCACCAACCGCGCCGTCGCCGACGCCTGCGACGCGGTGGTCCTGGTCATCGCCGGGCAGCCGGCGTGGCTCAAGGCCCCGGACGCGGCCGTGACCGCCGCGCCGGCCGCCACCGCCCCGGTCGCCGCGCCGCCCGCCGTGAACGGCGCCGCGCCCGAGCCGACACCGGAACTCGTCGACCTCTCGGCCGCGGCGGATCCCGCGGCCGCGCCGCCCCTGCCCGTCGAGACCACGACCGACTGGACGGCGCCGACGACGGCGCTGCCGATGGTCGCCACCGGGCTGGTCATCCAGCCCGGCATGGACCTGCCGATGCCCGACGAGTACGCCGGCCCGCAGGCCGTCGAACGCCTCGCCACCCTCGACGTGCCCGGCGCCGGGCTCGGCGTGCTGGATCGACTCGTCGGGTTCGCCGCCGCCACCCAGGGCACCGTGACGCCGGCCGCCTGGAACTCCGTCCGCGTGCTGCTGCTCAACGGCGACCACGAGGGTGGCGCCGCCGCCGGCACCCGGCCCGGCGAGTCGGCGCGCCGGGCCGGGCAGGCCCGCGCCGGCCGGGGCGCGCTGGCCCGGCTCGCCGCCGAGTGCGGCGCGAGCCTCCAGGTGGTGGACGCCGTGACGGCCGGCCCCATGGAGCACGAGCCGGCGCTCACCGGCGAGCAGGTGGAGTCCGCGCTGCGCTACGGCTGGCGGCTGGCCGAGGAGGCCGCCGAGGCCGGCGTACAACTGCTGGTGCTCGCGGCGTGCGGTGCCGGCACCGAGGCGGCGGCCGCCGCGGTGCTCGCCGCCACGGCCGGTGCGGAACCGCCGGCCGTGCTCGGACGGGTGATCACCGAGAACGGCGAGATCGACGACGCAGCCTGGATGCGCCGCTGCGCCGCGGTACGCGACGCGCTGCACCGCACCCGCACCTCGCCCCGCGGGGCGAAGGAGGTGCTGGCCGAACTCGGCGGCGGCGACGTGGCGATCGCGACCGGCGTTCTGCTGGGCGCCACGGCCCGCCGGATCCCCGTGATGCTCGACGGCCCGGTCGGCGTCGCCGCCGGCCTCGTGAGCCGGGACCTGGCCGGGCAGGCGCGGCACTGGTGCCTGCTCGCCGACCACGGCGGCGACCCGGCCGTGAAGCTGGCCGCCGACATCCTCGGCCTCACGCCGCTGCTCGACCTCCGGCTGGACCTGGGCGAGGGCGCCAACGCGCTGGTCGCGCTGCCGATGCTGCGCTCGGTGCTGGCGCTGGCCGCCGCGCTGCCCACCCACCCGTCGCTCGGCGGCGGGGACGTGCCGGGCGAGGACGCCGACGGGGACGAGCCGGACTTCGCCGAGCCGGAGCCCGCCGGCCCCGGTCCTACCAGCACCGAGCCGCAGGAGCCGGACTTCGCCGAGCCGGAGCCCGCCGGCCCGGGGCCGGCCAGCACCGAGCCGGAGGAGCAGCCGGCGTCGGGTCCGCGTGCCGGCTGACGGGCGGTTCCCCGCCGGCGCCCGGCTGGCGCTCACCACGTTCACCACGCTGCCGGTGCGGGCCGGCCGGATCGACCGGGAGGTGGCGGGCGTCGCCATGGCGCTCGCCCCGGCGGTCGGGATGCTGCTCGGGGCGCTGCTCGCCGGGGTGCTGCTGCTCCTGGCCGCGGTCGCTCCCCCGCTGGTCGCGGCCGCCGTGACGGTCGGGGCCGCGGCGCTGCTCACCCGCGGCCTGCACCTCGACGGGCTCGCCGACACCGTGGACGCGCTCGGCTCGTACCGCCGGGGGCCGGCCGCGCTGGAGATCATGAAGAAGCCGGACGTCGGTCCCTTCGGGGTGGTCGCCCTGGTGGTCGTACTCCTGGTGCAGGCCGCCGCGCTCGCGGAGCTGGCCGGGCGGTCGTGGCCGGCGGGCGCCGCGGCGGTGGTCGCCGCCACCGCGGCCGGCCGGCTCGGCGTGACGCTGGCCTGCCGGCGCGGCGTGCCGGCGGCCCGGCCGGAGGGGCTCGGCGCGTTGGTCGCCGGCACCGTCGGTCCCGTCGCGCCGGCCGTCGGCGCGGTCGCCGTCGCGCTGGTGGCCGTCGCCGCCGTGCCGGGCCGGCCGTGGCAGGGGCCGCTCGCCGTCGCGGCCGCCCTCGCCGTCGCGGCGGGGCTGCTGGCCCACGTGGTACGCCGCCTGGGCGGCATCACGGGGGACGTGCTGGGCGCGACGGTCGAGGTGGTGACCACGCTGGTCTACCTGGGGCTGGTGCTGTCCGCCTGAACGCGGCACCGCGCGCCGGGTAGCGTTCGGCTCGACAGCACCGGCACCGCCAACCGGGGGACACGAATGCTCATCACGGACGACTTCCTGCCCGTACCGGTTCCGGAGTCGCTCAGCGCCACCTACCTGGTGCCCGTCAAGGGTCTCCCGCGGGTCGGCACGAAGAGCGCCGTGGCGGCGCTCGCCGGGCGGATCGCCGATCCGGTGCACGGGCTGGCGCGGCAGATGCTGGACAGCCCCCTGATGAGCGTGGACACCCGCCCCATCGGCGAGTTCCCGCAACTGCCGCCGGACCTGCTCGCCGCGTTCGGGGCCAGCGAGACGCAGCTGGACCGGCTCGCCGCGGCGACCCACCTGGTCGTGGTGCAGGCCGAGTACCGGCCCGGGTGGCCGCCCGCCCACGAGTGGGCCGCCCGGGCGGTGGCCGCCGCCGTGGCCGACTCGGTCGACGGCGACGTGGTGGACGTGTTCGGGTTGCAGTTCCTGGACCCGGCCACGGCGCTGCGTTCGCTCCCCGACGACCACGGCCGGATCCGGCTGGTCGACTGGGTGCTCGTCCCCTACTCGTCCGACGCCGAGGGGCTCTGGTTCACCACGAAGGGGCTGCGCCGCTTCGGGCTGCTGGAGTTGCAGACCCAGGGCGTGCCGGACCACCTCACCCGCGCCTGGGGTGCGGTGATGACCGGAGCCGCGCGCCGGCTGCTGCGGGAGTGGGTCGACGGGCTGTCCGGCGACGACGTGCCGGCGTTCGTGCCGCTGCCGGTGCTGGCCACGGTGACCGGGCACGACATCGCGGTGGCGTACGGCAATCCGGAGCAGCACGGGGCGACGGCGCCGGTGCTGCTCCGGCTGGAGCTGGACCCGGCGACCGACCCGGAGGCGGAGTCGTTCCTCACCCTGCGGCCGCCCGCGGGCCACCCCGGCCCGGACGGCCGGTACTACGCCGCGGCCTGCGCCACCCTCTTCGCCGGCATCCAGCCGGACGTACGCTACGCGCGTCCCGGTGACGCGATGAGCAAGGCCATCGCCACCGCCCGGGCCGCGCTCGGCGACATCCGCGCCCGGTTCGTGGCCGGGCAGCTGCCGCGCGAGTCGCAGCTCGTGGTGAAGTACGGGCTACCCGGTGAGGACGGCCCGGAGTACGTCTGGGCGGGCGTCACCTCGTGGGACGTCCCGGAGCGGATCGTCGGGGTGAGCGCCAGCGACGCCGCCTCCGACCCGAGCGTGCGGATCGGCTCCCCGGTCGTCGTGGAGGCCGCCGACGTGGTCGACTGGGCCCTGCTGGACGGCACCGGCGTCATCGAGGGCGGCTGGACCCAGGCAGTCCTCGACGCCGGCGAACGCCCGTCCTGACCCCGCTGATCATGAGGTTGGCGGCGTCTTCGATCTCGGATTCCGCCGCCAACCTCATGATCAACTGCGATCCGGGCGGGGTTACTTCACGCTGGGCTGGACGAACGGGGGGCGGGTCACGCGCATCTGGGCGCGGCGGCCCCGGACGTCGACCTCGACCAGGTCGCCGTCGGCGAGGTTCGCGGCGGTGTCCAGCAGCGCGAGCGCGATGCCCTTCTTCAGCGTCGGCGAGAAGGTGCCGCTCGTGACCGTCCCGACGGTCGATCCGCCCGCGTACACGGTCATGCCGGGACGCGGGATCGCCCGGTCGACGGCCTCCAGGCCGCGCAGCGTACGCCGGGGGCCCGCCGCCTTCTCCGCGCGCAGCGCGTCCCGGCCCCAGAACGCCGGCTTGTCCCAGCCGACGGCCCAGCCCGAGCGGGCCTGCACCGGCGTGATGTCCAGGGACAGGTCCTGCCCGTGCAGCGGGTACCCCATCTCGGTGCGCAGCGTGTCGCGCGCCGCCAGGCCGCAGGGCCGCAGCTCGTACGCGGCGTCGGCGGCGAACAGCGCGTCCCAGACGGCGGTGGCGTGCTCGGCCGACACGACCAGCTCGTAGCCCAGCTCGCCCGTGTAGCCGGTCCGGCAGACGGTCAGCTCGACCGGGACGCCGGCGGCGTCCAGTGTGGCGGTCGAGAAGCTCATGTACCCGTGGTCGGTCGGCAGCCCCAGCGAGGCGAGCAGCTCGGCCGAGCGCGGACCCTGCACGGCGAGCACCGCGTACGCCTCGTGCTCGTCGGTGACCGTGACCGAGGGCGGCGCGGCCGCGCGCAGCCGCCGGACCACCTCGGCGGTGTTGGCCGCGTTGGGGATCAGGAAGACGTGGTCGTCGGCGTGCAGGTAGACGATGATGTCGTCCACCACACCGCCGCTCGCGTCGTCGCAGCAGAGGGTGTACTGCGCCCGGCCGGGGCCGATGCGGCCCAGGTCGTTGGTGAGGCAGGCGTTGACGAAGTCCGCCGCACCGGGGCCGGTGACCCGGGCCTTCCCCAGGTGCGAGACGTCGAAGACGCCCACCGCGGTACGCACCGCCGTGTGTTCCCGGAGCACGCCGCCGCCGGCGTACTCCAGCGGCATCTCCCAGCCCCCGAAGGGGGCGAACTTGGCGCCCGCGGCGGTGTGCCGCTCGTGCAGCGGGGAACGACGCAGCCGGGTCTCGGCGACGTCGGTGGTCACGTCGGTCATGGGTGGCAACTTACCGGGACCACGGCCGCTGGTTAGCATCGGCGGGACCCGCCGGTGCCGTCGGCGGGACAGCCCACACGTCCGGCGGGTAGGTTGCCGCCGGAGACCTTCACCGCCGGTACGCGTCGTCGCGGCCGGCCCGGCCCGCCCGGAGTAGCTTCAGTGACATCGCCCCGCACCACACTCAGCCTGGTCGACACCGACCCCGCGGAGCTCGCCGTCGACGCCATCGTGATCGGCGTGCACAGCCAGACCGGAGAGCAGGACGCCACGAGCGGCCTCGCCGGCAGCCTGCTGCTCGCCAGCGGCGCGGAGAGCATCGCCGCGGCCTTCGACGGGAAGCTCACCGAGACGCTGGCGCTGCTCGGCGCGACCGGCGGGCCGGGCGAGGTGATCAAGCTGGCCACCCTGGGCACGATCACCGCGCCGGTGGTCGCCGCCGTCGGCCTCGGCCCGGAGCCGTCCGGCGCCGCCCCGGAGCCGGAGACGCTGCGGCGGGCCGCCGGTTCGGCCGTCCGCGCCCTCGCCGGCGCGTCGCGCGTGGCGATGGCCCTGCCGCTGCCGGACGACGCCGACGCCCCGGCCGCGCTGCGCGCGGTCGCCGAGGGCGCGCTGCTCGGCGCGTACCGCTTCGCCGGCTACAAGACCCGGCCCCAGCCGAACCGCCGGGAGCCGGTGGCCGAGGTGCTGGTGGCCGTGCCGGACGCCGGCGAGCGCACCGCGCAGGCCGAGATCGCCCGGGCCACGGCCGTGGCCGGTGCCGTGTTCACCAGCCGGGACTGGGTCAACACCGCGCCGAACGAGCTGCGCCCGCCGGCCTTCGCCGAAGCGGTGGCGAACGCCGCCCGTGCGGCCGGCCTCGGCGTGGAGGTGCTCGACGAGGCCGCGCTGCGCGAGGGCGGCTACGGCGGCATCATCGCCGTCGGGCAGGGCTCGGAGGCCCCGCCGCGGCTGGTGAAGCTCACGTACACCCCCGAGGGTGGCGGCAGCGGCAAGCGGGTGGCGCTGGTCGGCAAGGGCATCACCTTCGACACCGGCGGCATCTCGATCAAGCCGGCGCAGGGCATGTGGGAGATGAAGTCCGACATGGCCGGCGCCGCCGCGGTGGGCGCCGCCATGCTCGCGGTGGCCGCGCTCAAGCCGTCCGTCGCGGTGACCGGCTACCTGCCGATGGCCGAGAACATGCCGTCGGGCACGTCGTACCGGCCGGGTGACGTCATCAGCATGTACAACGGCAAGAAGGTCGAGGTGCTCAACACCGACGCCGAGGGCCGGATGATCCTGGCCGACGCCATCGCCCGCGCCTGCGAGGACGGCTGCGACTACCTCTTCGAGACGTCCACGCTCACCGGCGGCCAGGTGATCTCGCTGGGCAAGCGGGTCGCCGGTGTGATGGGCACGCCGGAGCTCTGCGAGCGGGTCCGCGCCGCGGGCGACGCGGTGGACGAGCCGGCCTGGCCGATGCCGCTGCCGGACGACGTGCGCAAGGGCATGGACTCGGACGTCGCCGACATCTCCCAGGTCAACGCCGGCATGGACCGGGCCGGGCACATGCTGCAGGGCGGCGTGTTCCTGCGCGAGTTCGTGGCCGAGGACGTGGCCTGGGCGCACATCGACATCGCCGGCCCCGGCTACCACTCCGGCGAGCCGACCGGCTACTGGAGCAAGGGCGGCACGGGCGTGCCGGTCCGCACCCTCGTGCACCTGGTCGAGGACGTCGCCGCGAACGGCTGACCGTGCGAGGAGGGGCCCCCGGTCGACGCCGCCGCGCGTCGCTGGGGGCCCTTCCGCATCCGGGGCGGGCAGCGGCGGGCCGAGGGCAGCCGGCGGCTCGTTCAGTACAGCTCGGGGCGGCGCTTGCGCCGCTCGTTGAAGTCGCGCATCCGCTGGGGGTAGCCCATGAGGCGTACGTCGTAGACGGGAATCGCCATCCGGTGGGCGAAGCGGCGCGCGCCGTCGGGGCCGTCGATCCGCCGGCGGGTCCACTCGCCGTCGTCGGCGATGAGCATGACGGTGGTCTCGGTGACGGTGGTGCGGGGTTCGATGTACGCCTCGACGCCCCGCCGGGTGCGGACGAAGTTCTCAAGATGCTCCAGATCGGCGCGGTCGACCGGCCGATCATGGCTCACCGCGCGCGTCTGCCTGCGGCGCCGGAACAACCCCACGGACCTCTCCCCCACAATCCGTCATCGACAACGGTGCCAAGCCTACGTGTCGGGGACGTGTCGTTGGGCACCTCACTACGCGCCCTGTGCCCGGTGGTGACAAGATGACCGAGGTGGGCTCTGCCCCGTGCCGGCCCACCGTGACCCCCGATGCAGCGACGCGACCTGGGAGTTGGACGTGAGCGAGCCGAACGACGCAACCTTCGACATCGTCATCCTCGGAGGTGGCAGCGGCGGCTACGCGGCGGCGCTGCGGGCCGCCCAGCTGGACCTCTCCGTCGCCCTGATCGAGAAGGGGAAGCTCGGCGGGACCTGCCTGCACAACGGCTGCATCCCGACCAAGGCCCTGCTGCACGCGGCCGAGATCGCCGACCAGACCCGCGAGGCGGAGCAGTTCGGCGTGAAGGCCGAGCTGGTCGGCATCGACATGGCGGCGGTCAACTCGTACAAGGACGGCGTCATCTCCCGCCTCTACAAGGGCCTGCAGGGCCTGGTGGGCAGCGCCAAGAACATCACGTTCGTGGCGGGCGCCGGCCGGCTGGTGGCGCCGAACGCCGTCGAGGTCGACGGCAAGCGCTACACCGGGCGCAACATCGTGCTGGCCTCCGGCTCGTACGCGAAGAGCCTGCCCGGCCTGGAGGTCGACGGGGAGCGGATCATCACGAGCGACCACGCCCTGTTCCTGGACCGGGTGCCGTCCTCGGCGATCGTGCTCGGCGGCGGCGTGATCGGCGTCGAGTTCGCCAGCGTGTGGAAGTCCTTCGGCGTGGACGTGACGATCATCGAGGCGCTGCCCCGGCTGGTCGCCGCGGAGGACGAGGAGTCCTCGAAGGCGCTGGAGCGGGCCTTCCGCAAGCGGAAGATCAACTTCAAGGTCGGCAAGCCGTTCGAGAAGGTCGAGAAGACCGACAACGGTGTGAAGGTGACCATCGCCGGCGGCGAGGTCGTCGAGGCCGAGGTGCTGCTGGTCGCCGTGGGCCGCGGCCCGAACACGGCCGACCTCGGCTACGAGGAGCAGGGCGTGCGGATGGACCGCGGCTACGTGCTGACCGACGAGCGGCTGCGCACCAGCGTGCCGAACGTCTACGCGGTCGGCGACATCGTGCCCGGCCTCCAGCTCGCGCACCGCGGCTTCCAGCAGGGCATCTTCGTGGCCGAGGAGATCGCCGGCCAGAACCCGGCCGTCATCGACGAGGCCGGCATCCCGCGGGTGACCTACTGCGAGCCGCAGCTCGCGTCGGTCGGCCTCACGGAGGCGAAGGCCAAGGAGCAGTACGGCGCCGACAAGGTCAAGACCTACAACTACAACCTGGGCGGCAACGGCAAGAGCCAGATCCTCAAGACGACCGGCTTCGTGAAGCTGGTGCGGGTCGAGGACGGCCCCGTGGTCGGCGTCCACATGGTGGGTGCCCGGGTCGGTGAGCTGATCGGTGAGGCGCAGCTCATCTACAACTGGGAGGCGTACCCGGCCGAGGTGGCGCAGCTCGTGCACGCCCACCCGACGCAGAACGAGGCCCTGGGCGAGGCGCACCTGGCCCTCGCCGGCAAGCCGCTGCACGCGCACGCCTGATCGAACGTATTCCGCGGCGTCCGGCGGCAGACGGGCGAGATCGCACCAGGGGAATGAAGGAGTCTGGAGAACATGCCGGTATCGGTCACCATGCCTCGGCTCGGCGAGAGCGTCACCGAGGGCACCGTCACCCGCTGGCTCAAGCAGGAGGGCGACACCGTCGAGGTCGACGAGCCCCTGCTGGAGGTCTCCACCGACAAGGTGGACACCGAGATCCCGTCGCCGGCGGCGGGCGTGCTGACCCGGATCGTGGTCGGGGAGGACGAGACCGCCGAGGTCGGCAGCGAGCTGGCCGTCATCTCCGGCGAGGGTGAGGAGGCCGGCGGCGCCGCGCCGCAGCAGCAGGCGCCGGCCGAGCAGGCCGCTCCCGCCCCGCAGCCGACGGCCGCCGCCGAGGGCACGGCGCCCGAGCCCGAGCCGGCCCCGCAGGCCGCCCCGGCCCCGCAGGCCGCGCCGTCGGGCGGGGGCACGCCGGTCACCATGCCGGCCCTCGGCGAGAGCGTCACCGAGGGTACGGTCACCCGCTGGTTGAAGCAGGTCGGTGACACCGTCGAGGTGGACGAGCCCCTGCTGGAGGTCTCCACCGACAAGGTGGACACCGAGATCCCGTCCCCGGTCGCCGGCACCGTGCTGGAGATCAAGGTGGCCGAGGACGAGACCGCCGAGGTCGGCGCCGAACTGGCCGTCATCGGCGCCGCGGGCGCCGCCCCGGCCGAGGCGAAGCCCGCCCCGGCCCCCGCGCCCGAGGCGACGCCGGCTCCCGCGCCGCAGCCCGAGGCGAAGCCGGCCCCGCAGCCGGAGGCGAAGCCGGCTCCCGCCGCGACGCCCGGCCTGTCGTACAACGAGCCGGCGGCCGAGGCGGAGACCGCCGCGCAGCCGGCGCAGGCCGAGCAGCGTGCGGTGCCGCCGGCCCCGGCCCCGCAGGCTCCGGCCGCTCCCGCCCAGGGCGGCGGGGAGGCTCCCGGCTACGTGACCCCGCTGGTGCGCAAGCTCGCCAGCGAGCACGGCGTGGACCTGTCCACGGTCAACGGCACCGGCGTCGGCGGGCGGATCCGCAAGCAGGACGTGCTGGACGCCGCGGAGCGGGCCCGGGCCGCCAAGGCCGCCCCGGCTCCGGCCGCACCCCAGCCGGCCGCCGCGGCGCCGGCCCAGCCGGCCGCCAAGCCGCAGCCGAGCGCGAAGCGGGGCACGACCGAGAAGCTGCCCCGGATCCGCGCGGCCATCGCCAAGCGGATGCACCAGTCGCTGCACGAGATGGCGCAGCTCACCACCGTCATCGAGGTGGACGTCACCAAGATCGCGAAGCTGCGGGCCCAGGCGAAGGACTCGTTCCTCGCCCGGCACGGCGTGAAGCTGTCCTTCCTGCCGTTCTTCGCCCTGGCGGCGATCGAGGCGTTGCAGCGCTACCCGATCGTCAACGCCCGGATGGACCTCGAGGCGGGGACGATCACCTACCCGGAGGCGGAGCACCTCGGCATCGCCGTGGACACCGAGCGCGGCCTGCTCGTGCCGGTCATCCACAACGCCGGTGACCTGAACCTGGGCGGCATCGCGAAGCGCGTCGCCGACCTGGCGGAGCGGACCCGGGCCAACAAGATCACGCCGGACGAGATCGCGGGCGCCACGTTCACGCTCACGAACACCGGCAGCCGGGGCGCGCTCTTCGACACCCCGATCGTGCCGTCGCCGCAGTCGGCGATGCTCGGCACCGGTGCCGTCGTGAAGCGCCCGGTCGTGGTCAACGACCCGGAGCTGGGCGAGGTCATCGCCGTCCGGTCGATGATCTACCTGGCCCTCTCGTACGACCACCGCCTGATCGACGGCGCCGACGCCGCCCGCTTCCTGACGGCGATCAAGGAGCGGTTGGAGGCCGGCAACTTCGAGGCGGAGCTGGGTCTCTGAGTCGCTGACGCGGCCCACAGGGGCGCCCCGGGCAACCGGGGCGCCCCTTTCGCGTGTCCGGGCCGTCCGGGTCGGGCGCCGACGCGCCGGGTCCAGGCCGTCGTCCCCGCCGGGCGGCCGGAGCGGCGGCAGCCGCCCGAGCGGCGGTAGCTGGCCGCACGACCCGCCCGCACGACCCGCGCGCCGACATGACGGTCACCGCCCGCGTCGGCCGGTGACGGGCGCCCTGGCACCGCCGGCGCCACGCGGCGCCGGCCGCAGGCGTACGGCGACGAGACCGGTCCCCCGGGCCCGCCGGCCGGACGAGTCGACCCAACGCCCGACGCGGCCCGCCGGAAGATCCCGCTCGGTGCTGTCGGCATGAAGGGCATCCGGGGTGGTCGATGGTTGCCGCGCCGCCGGCACCGATCCGGTCGGCCCGCCGGGTCGCGCGCCGACCCGCGCCGCGGCACTGTTCTGTCGGCGTCCCCGGTGGACACCCGGCACTTCTGCGCGGCCGGCACCGCGCCTCGGCGACGCCGAAACCGGTAACCGGAATGCGTCGGCCGAGTGCGCCGCGGGGCCCGTGCCGAATATGACGAACGCATGACAGTTCTCTATCAACGCCTTCATATTCGGGGACGGGCGTCCGCGGCTGATCACGCGCCTCCGCGTCCCGTGTCGCGGGGACAAACGGTGCAGGAAGGACCCAACCACCCGCGCCACGACCACGGACAGTACGTACGTCCTGCGTACCGTGACCGAATTCGACAATTGGGATCGCCCATTTTTTGTGGTCAGTTCCACAATCCGCGCGGGACCGGCTGGATTTACGGCGATGACGCCGGTAGGTTTTCCGCCCAGGCCGGGATGGCCCACCGAATGTGATCGGTGTTGATATCGACGGACGAGACGCGAAGATGGTCATCGATGGCGTGATCCGCCACCGGTTTCCGTCGGAGAGGGGATCGTGCCCGCACTCGCAGTGAAGTCGCTCTACAAGGTGTTCGGCAGCCGGACGGACGAGGCGATGAGGCGCCTCGCGGACGGCGCCCCCCGGGACGAGGCGCTCGCCGGGCTCCCGGCCACGGCCGCCGTCATCGACGCGAACTTCGAGGTACGCCCCGGCGAGATCTTCGTCGTGATGGGCCTCTCCGGTTCCGGCAAGTCCACCCTCATCCGGATGCTCAACGGCCTGCTCCGCCCGACCCAGGGCAGCGTGCGGGTCGACGGGGTGGAACTGACCACGCTCCGCCCCGCCGCGCTGCGCAAGCTGCGCCGGGAGAAGATCAGCATGGTCTTCCAGCACTTCGCGCTGATGCCGCACCGGACGGTGCTGGAGAACGCCGGGTACGCGTTGGAGGTCGCCGGCCTGCCGAAGGCCGAGCGGCGCGAGCGGGCCATGGACGCGCTGCGCATGGTGGGCCTGGCGGACTGGGCGGACAAGCTGCCGCACAACCTCTCCGGCGGCATGCGGCAGCGGGTCGGGCTGGCCCGCGCGCTCGCGGCCGGCACGGACATCCTGCTGATGGACGAGGCGTTCTCCGCGCTGGACCCGCTCATCCGCCGCGAGGTCCAGGACCAGCTCCTGGAGCTCCAGGCCGAGCTGGGCAAGACGATCGTCTTCATCACCCACGACCTCAACGAGGCCATGCGGCTCGGCGACCGGATCGCCGTGATGCGGGACGGGCGGATCGTCCAGATCGGCACGGCCGAGGAGATCCTCACCGACCCCGCCAACGACTACGTGGCGCAGTTCGTCGCGGACGTCGACCGCACCCGGATCCTCACCGCCTCCTCGGTCATGGAGAAGGCGCAGACCACGCTGGACGTCAACGTCGGTCCCCGGGTGGCGGCCCGCGCGCTGCGGGAGAACCAGACCTCGGTGGTCTACGTGACCGGTCCGCGGAAGCAGTTCCTCGGCACGGTCACCGAGGACGAGGTGCTGCGCGCGCTGCGCGAGGGCCGGCAGAGCCTCGACGGGTACGTCTCGACCGAGCGGGTCCGGACGGTCACCGAGGACACGGCCGTCGCCGATCTGTTCGCCGACTGCGCCGAGAGCCAGCACCCCGTGGCCGTGCTGGACGCGAAGGGCCGGCTGGCCGGTGTGATCCCACGGATCACCCTGCTCAGCGCCCTGGCCAGCACCACACCGCACGAGGTGCCCGCGCTGGACGGCCCGGCCGAGGTCGACCTCGTCGGCGCGAAGGGAGATCCGGCATGAGCCAGCACGAGTCGCCGCTCGACGGTTGGCTGCCCCGGGTGCCGCTGGGCACCTGGACCGAGTCCGCCGTCGACTGGGCCACCGGCACCCTCGGCCCCGCCTTCGACGCGATCGCCGCCGTGGTCGACGCCCTGGTCCGCCCGCTCGACGACCTGCTCACCGGCGTGCCGGCGGTCGTGGTCGTCCTGGTCCTGGCGGGGCTCGGCTGGTGGCTGCGCGGCTGGAAGTTCGGCCTGGGCACCGCGGTCGGCCTCGGCCTGGTGGCCGGCATGCCGTACTGGGAGGAGACCATGAGCACCCTGGCCCAGGTGCTCGTGGCCAGCGCGCTCGCCCTGGTGCTGGCGATCCCGTTGGGCGTCTTCATCGCGGAGAACCGGCGGGCCTCCGCCGTGGCCCGGCCGGTGCTGGACCTCATGCAGACCATGCCGGCGTTCGTCTACCTGATCCCGGCGATCTTCTTCTTCGGCATCGGCACCGTGCCCGGTGTGCTCGCCACGCTGGTGTTCAGCATGCCGCCCGGCGTACGCCTCACCGAGCTGGGCCTCCGCCAGGTCGACAAGGAGATCGTGCAGGCCGCCGAGTCGTTCGGGGCGCCTCCGTGGATGGTGCTGCTCCGGACCAAGCTGCCGCTGGCCCTGCCGACCATCATGACCGGGGTCAACCAGGTCATCATGCTGGCGCTGTCCATGGTCGTCATCGCCGGCATGGTCGGCGCCGGCGGCCTCGGCGACGTGATCATGTTCGCGTTGTCCCAGGTCGAGGTGGGCAGCGGCTTCGAGGGCGGCATCGCCGTCGTGGTCCTCGCCGTGGTGCTCGACCGGCTGACCGATTCCGTGGGCGAGCGGTTCCCGTCCGCGCGGGCGCAGCGCCTCGCGCGGCAGGCCGCCTGATCGTCGCCCTCCGCGCCGGCGTCGCGGATCCTTCGGACACGTGGGACGCCGGCGACTCTCTACAGGAAGGACAAATAGGTTGTTTTCCACGCTGAAGCGCGTCCTCGCCGTGGCGGTGACCGCGACCCTGGCCCTGGGTGGCGCCGCCGCCTGCAGCGAGTCGGATGACGCGTCCGGCGACGGCAAGAAGATCACGATCGGCTACATGGCCTGGGACGAGGCCATCGCCGCCTCCCACCTGTGGCAGAACATCCTGGAGGAGAAGGGCTACCAGGTCGAGCTCAAGAACCTGGAGGCCGGTCTGGTCTACGGCGGTCTCGCGGGCGGCGACATCGACCTGTTCCTCGACGGCTGGCTGCCCCAGACGCACGCCTCCTACCTGGAGAAGTACGGCGACAAGCTGGAGAAGCTCGGCGTCTGGTACGACGACGCCAGCCTGAGCATCGCGGTGCCGGCGTACGTCGACGGCATCGACTCCCTGGAGGATCTGGCGGCCAAGGCCGACACCTTCGGCGGGGAGATCATCGGCATCGAGCCGGGCGCCGGCCTCACCAAGGCCACGCAGGAGCAGGTGATCCCCGGCTACGGCCTCGACAGCGCCATGAAGCTGAAGACCTCGTCCACCCCGGCCATGCTGGCGGCTCTGGACGGCGCGATCGCCGAGAAGAAGCCGATCGTGGTCACGCTGTGGCACCCGCACTGGGCGTACGCGAAGTACGAGCTGAAGGACCTGGCCGACCCGAAGGGCACCCTGGGCCAGGCCGAGCAGATCAACACGTTCGCCCGGAAGGGCTTCGGCGAGGACTTCCCCGAGGTCACCTCGATGCTGAAGGCGTTCAAGATGGACGGCGACCAGCTCGCGTCGCTGGAGGACCTGATGTTCAACACCCACAAGGGTGACGAGAAGAAGGCCGTCGAGGAGTGGCTGAAGGCCAACCCCGACTACGTGTCGTCGCTCGCCTGAGCCGGTGAACGACAGGGCCCCCTCCCGAGGCGCGGCGTCGGGAGGGGGCCCGTCCGCGCTCAGGCGCGCAGCATGTCCTCCGACACCTGCCAGAGCCGCTCGGCGGCCTCCGGGTCCATCGCGTACGGCGCGTACCCGGTGCGGGTGCCCGGCTGGTTCGGCCCGGCCTCCTGGCAGTCCTCGAAGTAGCGCCCACCGACGCCGTCGAGCAGCGGCGACGCGGCGAGCAGCACGGACGTCGCGGCGCCCTGCTCGGTGGTCTTCCAGTAGCCGGCCCCGGCGGTGCCGCCCGTCTGGGCGCGCATCCGCTCCAGCTCCTCGTCGCTCACGTACCGCTGGAGGTTGGTCCGGATCGCGCCCGGGTGCAGCGCGTTGACGAGGATGCCGTCGCCGGCCCAGCGCCGGGTCGCCTCGACGGCGAAGAGCACGTTGGCGGTCTTGGACTGCCCGTACGCCAGCCACGGGTCGTACGCGCGGCGCGCGAAGTGGATGTCGTCGAAGACGACCGGCGAGCGCAGGTGGGCCGCCGAGCTGACCGAGACGATCCGGGCGCCCCCGGCCGCGGACAGTGCCGGGTGCAGCCCGGTGGCCAGCGCGAAGTGCCCGAGGTGGTTGGTGGCGAACTGCATCTCCCAGCCCTGCGGGGTGCGCATCTCCGGCGCGGCCATGATCCCGGCGTTGTCGACGAGGATGTGCAGCGGGCCGTCCCAGTTCGCCACGAACGCCGCCACGGAGCCCAGGTCGGCCAGGTCCAGCGGGGCGACGAGGATCCGGTCGTTGCCGGTGGTGGCCGTGATGTCGGCGAGCGCCTCCTGACCGGCGGACGGGTTGCGGACGGCGAGGGTGACGTCGGCGCCGGCCTGGGCGAGCGCCCGGGCGGTCTCCACGCCGATGCCGGAGGCGCCGCCCGTGACGACGGCCCGGCGGCCGGTGAGGTCGACGCCGCGCACCACCTCGAGTGCCGTGGTCTCGTTCGTGAACGGGGTGCTCACTCGTGTACTGGTCATGATCCGTCCTTGTCGGCGTCGGCCGGCGCCCGCCGGCCGGCCACTACGATGGGAAGCGGAGGATCCTCCGTTACGATCGACACTAACCGGAGGCTCCTCCGTTTGCCAACCGGCCGGCTCACACCTCGGGCCACCATCAGGAGGCGACATGGGCGACAACGCCCCCCGACCACGACGGGCGGACGCCCAGCGCAACCGCCAGCGACTGCTCGACGCCGCCGTGCGGGCGTTTTCCCAGGGCGGGCCGCACGTAACGCTGGAGTCCGTCGCCCGCGAGGCGGGCGTCGGCATCGGCACCCTCTACCGGCACTTCCCCACCCGGGAGGCGCTCGTCGAGGCCGCCTACCGCAGCGAACTGGCCAAGCTCTGTGACGCCGCCCCCGACCTGCTCGCCGCGTCGCCACCCGACGAGGCGCTGCGGACCTGGATGGACCTCTTCATCGACTACCTCGCCACGAAGCGGGGCATGGCCGACGCGCTGCGGCTCGTGATCGAGGCGGGCGCCAACCCGTACGCCGAGAGCCGCGACCGGCTGCACCGCGCGCTCGACCTGCTCCTGTCGGCGGGCGCCGCGGCCGGGACCCTGCGGGGGGACGTCGCCACCGCCGACGTGCTGGCGAGCCTGAGCGGCGTGTCCCTCGCCACCGGGGAGCCCACCCGCCGGGAGCAGGCCGGACGGCTGCTCGACCTGCTCATGGACGGCCTCCGGTACCGCCGCGGGAGCTGATCCGATTCCGGCCCGTGCCCACCGGCGGCGCTGGCAGACTCGTCCGGTGGGTGGCGAGCGGTGGCGGGGGCGGCTGGGACCGGCCGTCGCCGTCGCGCCGGGAGCCCGGGTCGACCGGTTCGAGGTCTTCTTCGACCTGGTCTTCGTGTTCTCGTTCTTCATCATCACCCGCGCCACGGCCATGGACATCAGCAGCCGGAGCCTGCTGCACGGCCTGCTCGTGCTCGCCGTGCTCTGGTGGTGCTGGGTGGTGCACAGCGTGGTGGCGACCCGCGTCCGGCTCGGCGAGGGTTTCGTCCCGGTCCTCATGGTCATCGGGATGGCCGCCCTGTTCTGCTTCGCGCTGTCCCTGCCGCAGGCGTTCGGCGATCCCCGGCAGGCCGCCGCCGGCCCGATGGTGGTGGCCATCAGCTACGTGGTGATCCGGGCCGTGCACCTGCTGCTCTACTGGCACATCGCCAAGGAGAAGCCCGGCGAACGGCGGCTGCTGCTCAGGTACTCGCCGGAGGTGATCATCAGCACGGTGCTGCTGCTCGGCGCCGCGCTCATCCCGCCCTCCGTCGAGCACGAGGGCACGGCGACGATGCTCCGCGACGCGCTCTGGGTCGCGGTGGTCCTCATGCAGTACGGCAGCGGGCTCGTCTCCGGCGCCTGGGGCTGGACGGTGGCCTCCGCCGAGCACTGGACCGAGCGGTACGACCTCATCCTGATCATCGCGCTCGGCGAGTCGATCATCTCGGTCGGCGTCGGCGGCAACCTGCTCGGCCAGCCGGTCACCTGGGGCGCGGTCAGCGCCGCCGTCTGCGGCGTCGTCTTCACCGCGGCGCTGTGGTGGGCGCACTTCGACGTGATCGGCCCGGCCGCGCGGATCGCCCAGCACGCCGCGCTCGGCCGGCCCCGCGTGGCGATGGCCCGCGACGCGTACGCCTACCTCTACCTCGTGATGATCGCGGGGATCATCATCTTCGCCCTCGGGGCCGAGGAGGTCGTCCGCCAGATCAGCGACCCGCACATCGGGGCCGACGAGCGGCCCCACGGTCCGGGCGTGCCGCTGCTCTACGGCGGGGTGATCGTCTACTTCGTCGGCGACATGCTGTTCCAGGCCCGCACCCTGCGCACGCTCTCCTGGACCCGGGTGGGCGTGGTGGTCGCCCTGGCCGCGGCGATCCCCGTCGCCGCACTCCTGCCCGCGCTGGCCGCGTTCGCCCTGCTCGCCGTCATCTGCATCGGCCTGGTGGCTGCCGAGGTGGTGGTCATGGCCGACTCCCGCAGGGCCCTGCGCGAGGCGGTGTTCAAGGAGAAGACCAGCCACGAGGCGCACGAGGTCGCCTTCCGGGCCGCCTGGCACGATCCCGAGGACTTCGAACGCGACCGCGAGTGACCCGGGCCGCACGCGGGTCTGCCGGTAGCAGAATCGGCCGCGTCCGGCTGGCCTCCGGCCCCGGCGGGCCGGCAGGCTGGACGTCATGGTCACCTTCTCCCTCCAGGCGAGCCCGTCCGACGCCGCGAGCTGGATCGAGCTGGCGCGGCGCGCCGAGGCCGCCGGTTACGACGCCCTCCTCGCCGCCGACCACCCGGGCGCGGTGGCCACGCCGTTCGTGGCCCTGGCCGCCGCCGCGTCCGTGACGACCACCATCGGTCTCGGCTCGTACGTGGCCAACGCCGGCATCCGGGAACCGATGCTGCTGGCGGCGGACGTGGCCACCCTCGACCTGGTCTCCGGCGGCCGGGCCCGGCTCGGCATCGGCGCGGGGCACACCCCCGCCGAGTGGCGCGCGGTCGGTCGGGAGCGGCCGGACGTGGCCGGGCGGGTGCGCCGCGCCGTGGCCGTCACCGAGGCCGTCCGCGCCCTGCTCGACGGCGACGAGGTCACGGTGGACACCGACGACCTGGTCGTCCGTGCCGCCCGGCTGGACACGCCCCGGCCGGTGCAGCGGCGCGTCCCGGTCACCGTCGGCACGGCGAACTCGACGTTGCTGCGCTGGGCCGGCGCGCACGCCGACGTCGTCGGGCTGGCCGGCCTCGGCCGTACGCTGCCCGACGGCTACATGCACGAGGTGCGCTGGCGCGTCGCGGACATCGAGGCGCAGCTCGCCCACGTCGCGGCCGGCGCCGAGGGTCGCGCCGAGCCGCCGGCGCTGGAGGCGCTCGTGCAGCGCGTCGTGGTCACCGACGACGCGGAGGCCGCCGCCGCCGAGCTGGCCGGGCAGACCGGGCTGGACATCAAGGAGCTGCTCGCCACCCCGTACGTGCTGATCGGCACCGAGGACGAGATCGTCGCCGCCGTCGACGGCCACCGTCGCCGCTGGGGCATCACCCGCTACGTCGTCCGCGCCGAAGCCCTCGACGCCCTCGCCCCGGTGCTGCCCCGCGTCGCCGCGCTGTCATGACGCCGGCACCGCTGCCCCGCCGGCCCACTGCGGTGCCCGCCGGCACCGCTGTCGTGACGCCGACACCATCCACGCCGTCACCTGCCCGAACGGTCACTTGACGCGGCACCCCACCACACCCACAGTGAAGGTGTCGTGGAGAGGTGACGCACCGTGAACATCGAGATCGCTCATCCGGCGGATCTCGATCGGGTGGAGGCGCTGGTCTCGTGGCTGAAGCGTCCCCATCTCGACCGGGTCACCATCACGATGCCCGGGCTCGATGCCACCGAGAGTGATCGAGCCGCCCGGACCATCCGCCACCTGTTCAACGACTGCGGCTGCGCCTGGGGAGCGTCGGCCCTCGTCGTCGCGGTGACCGGCGCGGTCCTGGCCCGACCGGGCGGTGTCGCGGCGCTCGCCACCGCCGCCCTCGCCTGCCTCGCGGCGGCCGTCGCCGGCAAGCTCCTCGGCCTGGCGTGGAGCCGCCAGCGCCTGCTCGCACGGCTGCGCGCCCTGCGAACCGCCGCCTGACCCCGGAAGGGGGTTGTCATGGCACTGGTCTGCACCGAAGTCACCGAATGGATCGAGGAGGAGGTCTCCAAGCCCGTCGAGGAGTGGGAGGAGCGGCAGGAGAAGCGCTGCAAGGACTACCCCTGGTACGACCCGCGGGGATGGGTGTGCTGGTTCGTCACCGTCCTCGTGAAGGTCGTCCGGTGGGTGGTCGTGATCGTCGGCAAGTGGGTGACGCGGACGGTCTGCACGATCGTCGGCGTGGTCGTCGAGGCGGTCGTGGACATCGCCGCCGCGCTCTGGGACATGGTCGTCGGCATCGTGACGCTCGACTGGCGGCGGATCCTCGACGGCTTCCTCCGCATCGTGATCGGCGGCGTGCTGGGGATCATCCGGCTGGCCCGCGTCGCGCTGCTCGGCGACACGATCGACTACATCATCGAGGAGATCAACAAGGAGCGGCTCCGCCGCTACGTGCGCGGCCTGCTGGAGGCGAAGTACTCCGGCGACACCCTGAGCCAGATCAAGGAGGCGATCCGCCTCGACCACGGGGCGTTCGGGCTGCGCCTGCACGGGACCGCGTACCGGACGAAGCTCGACTCGCAGACCCCGTCGACGCGGGAACCGGGGGTGCCCAACCTCGTCATCCTGCACGAGCAGGGCGCCATCAACCTGCGGGCGCTCTGCGGCTTCGAGTTCCCCGAGGGCTACTGGAACCGCAAGCGCTACAAGACCCTCAAGAAGGAGACCGTCGTGGGCGGGGGCGGCGGCGGGGAGTTCGACAACCCGATCTCCGCCGACGAGCTGGACACGTACCTCAGCTCCCGAGGGGCGGAGGGACCGGCGTTCGTCGTGCTGGCCATGCGCGACGGGGTGCGGGACTCGAAGCTGTCGGTGGCCCGCGAGAAGGGGCGCGAGCTGGCGCTCATGCTGGACTTCGACACCGAGGACCGCGAGGTCACCGAGGCGGCCCACATCGTCCACACCGGAGTCCCGGTGGCGCAGACGCGGTTCCTCGTCGACGTGTTCGGCCGGCGGGACAAGGGCGTCGACCCGGACGGGGCCACCGCCGACCTCTGCCACCCGGTCGCCGTCGGCGTGTTCCGGTACACGAACACGCTGCGCGGGCTGGCCAGCAACCTGCACGAGAGCCGGTGCGGCCTGGACGGCAAGAGCGCCTCCGGCGTCACGTTCGTCGACAACCTGCCCGACGACATCTGGAAGTACGTGCCGATCCACGAACTCGGCCACTACTTCGGGCTCTGTCACACCGACGGCGTCGACCGCATCATGTACTCGCCGAAGACCAACAGCTGGTGGCGCGGCTGGGCCATCCCCCGCACGCTGCTGAACCTCTGGTTGCAGGGTGAGCCGACCTTCACGTACGGCGAGGCGAAGGCGACCTGGGACTACGTGGTCGCGCACTTCGCGCCGCAGTGCCTGGGCGCGCGGCCCGTCGTGATCGAGGCCCGGCCCGCCGCCGCCGGCACGGGAGCGGCCGACACGGTCGCCTGACCGGGCGTACGCCGGGGCGCCCACCGCGCCCCGGCCAGCCTCAGTTCTCGGCGCGCTCCGCCACGAAGACCCCGACGCCCTGCACACCCTCGACCAGCCCCTGCGTCTGGAGGACGAGGATCGCCTGCCGCACGACGGTCTGCGACACGCCGTGCTCCTCCTTGAGCTGGGCGGTCGACGGCAACTTGTCTCCGGGCGCCCACTCGCCTGACTCGATCCGGGCACGGATGTGGTCGGCGAGCTGCGCCCACTTCGGCTTGGCGGGCATGCACACTCCCAGGTCTGCGCCGCCATTCGACCATGAACAACTAGTCGGGACAAGTAGCGCCGACCCGGTCCTTGCTTTGTACAACATGGTGTGTAAAGCTCTCGATGACCGGTTCCCAGGTCTGCAAACCCCCGGGCTGGTCACCCCCGAGATCGCACCCGGCCGGCGTCTTTCCCCGGTCGCCGGTCGGGTGCGCCCACACGTCCGCAACCGTTCCGTACGCCGTTCTTCCCGACGGCGCGGACGGCACGACCGGCAGCAGATGGAGGCGTCCATGTGGCCGATCCGGCGGCGCGGCCTGCCGCCCGTACCCCTCGCGCCGAGACATCGGCGCACCTGGCGCGGCGTGCGGCGCTGGTGCTCCTGCGGCCTGCGCTGGGCCGCCTGCCCGGACCGGCGCACGCCGGTCCCCACCGAGCCCGCCCCGCCGCGCGACACCCGTTCGTGGACGAGGCGCACGGCCCTTCACCGGCTCGCGCGGCACGCCCGGACGTGGCGCGCCAACGGCGGTCGCCGGTGACCGCCCCCGGGGCCGGCGGCCCGGGCCGATCGCACCTGCCGCTGCGTCCACTGTGGCTGTGCCGGGGCTGCGCCGCACCGTGGCCGTGCGCGCCCGCGAAGCTGCGCCTGGCCCGCGAGTACGCCGGCAACCGCGTGGCGCTCTGCCTCTACCTGAGCAGCGTGCTGCACGACGCGGCCACCGACCTGCACCTGCTCGACCCGCACGGCGCTCCCGGCCCGCAGCAGCTCTTCGACCGCTTCATCGGCTGGGCCACCCCTTCCCGCCCGGGCGTCGAGCCGGAGTCGGGGCGGCCGGACGGCGGACCCGCGCCGGCGTCCGGCACGCCCGCGGGTCAGGACTCGGCCAGCCCCTCGTAGTAGCGGATCTTCTCGCGGAGGTGGTCGTACTGGCGCCGGAGCAGGCTCATCTGCTCCTCCACCCGGACGGCGTGCTCCTCCAGCAGCGCCTTCCGCTCGGCGGCCGTGTGGTCGCCCTCGCGCGCCAGCTCCGCGTAGCGGCACATCTGCGCGATGGGCATGCCCGTGTCGCGCAGGCAACGGAACAGCTCCAGCCAGCCGAGGTCGTCGTCGGTGAAGACGCGCCGCCCGCTGGAGGTGCGGCCGATGCCGCTGAGCAGGCCGATCTTCTCGTAGTACCGGAGGGTGTCGAGGCTGAAGCCGCTGCGGCGGGCGGCCTCCGAGGGTGCGTACATGCCCGCATGCTAGGGCTTGACCTGGAGCGCGCTCCAGGTTGAAGGCTGGGCGCATGAGCATGACACGGACACTGGGCCGCAGCGGCATCGAGGTCAGCGCGATCGGCATGGGCTGCTGGGCCATCGGCGGACCACTGTGGGGCGACGGCGGGCAGCCGTTCGGCTGGGGCGAGGTCGACGACGACGAGTCGATCCGCACCATCCACGCCGCGCTCGACGCGGGCGTGACGCTCTTCGACACGGCCAGCAACTACGGCGCCGGGCACAGCGAGCGGATCCTCGGCCGGGCACTCGCCGGCCGCCGGGACCGGGCGGTCATCGCCACGAAGTTCGGCAACCGCGCCGACGAGGCGACCCGCCGGTGGACCGGCACCGACCCGAGCCCCGCGTACGCCGTGCAGAGCCTGGAGGAGTCGCTGCGGCGGCTCGGCACCGACCACGTCGACCTGTACCAGCTGCACATCAACGACCTTCCGGCGACCGCCGCGCTCGACCTGGTCGACACGCTCGAGGGCCTGGTCACCCAGGGCAAGATCCGGGCGTACGGGTGGAGCACCGACCACCCCGACTCGGCCGAGGCGTTCGCGAAGGCCGGGACGCACTGCACCGCTATCCAGCACGACCAGTCGGTGCTGCTGGACAACGCGGCGATGCTGGCGGTCTGCGACGCGTACGACCTGGCCAGCCTCAACCGGGGACCGCTGGCGATGGGCCTGCTCACCGGCTCGAAGCGGGCGGTCGGCCGCGACGACGTCCGCGGGATGGCGCCGGAGTGGCTGGTCTGGTTCACCGACGGCCGGCCGACCCCCGAGTGGGCCGCCCGCGTCGAGCGGATCCGGGCGGCGCTGACCTCCGACGGTCGTACCCTCGCCCAGGGCGCGCTGGGCTGGCTGCTGGCCCGCAGCCCCCGGACGGTGCCGATCCCCGGTGCCCGGACGGTCGCGCAGGTGCGGGAGAACGCCGCCACCCTCGCGCTCGGCCCGCTGGGCGCCGACGCCGTCGCCGAGGTGGAGCGCCTGCTGTCCGACGTGCGGCCCGCACCAGCGGCGTGAGCCCGCGCCGGCCCGGTGCGGCGGCTGCCGCATCGGGCGGCCATCCGGACTCGACGCGTGCGGCACCCCGTCCGTACCGGAAGATGTGAGCATGCGGATCCTCATGGCCGGCGCGTCCGGCTTCCTCGGCACCCGGCTGGTCGACCGGTTCGTCGCCGACGGCCACCAGGTGACGCGGCTGGTCCGCCGCCCGCCGCGCGCACCCGACGAGCGGCAGTGGAACCCGTCCGCCGCGCAGCTCGACCCGGCGCTGGTGGCCGAGGCCGACGCCGTGGTCAACCTGGCGGGCGCGGGCGTCGGCGACCGGCGGTGGACCGACGAGTACCGGCGGATCATCCGGACCAGTCGGGTCGACACCACGACGACGGTGGCCATCACCATCGCGGGGCTGCCGGCGGAGGACCGGCCCGCGGTGCTGATCAACGCGTCGGCCGTCGGCTGGTACGGCGACACCGGCGACCGGGCCGTGGAGGAGGACGCGCCGGCCGGCGAGGGATTCCTCGCCGACGTGGCCCGGGTGTGGGAGGCGGCCACCCGGCCGGCCGAGGATGCCGGCGTCCGCGTGGCGCGGCTGCGCACCGGGCTGCCGCTGGACCGCGACGGAGGGATGCTCAAGCCGCAACTGCTGCCGATGCGGCTGGGCGTCTCCGGCCGGCTGGGCAGCGGCCGGCAGTGGTGGCCGTGCCTGTCGATGGCCGACTTCCTCGACGCCGTGGCGTTCGTGCTGGCACGCGACGACGTGGCCGGGCCGGTCAACGTGGTCGGCCCGGCCCCGGTCACCAACGCGGAGTTCACCCGGGAGCTGGCGCGGCAGCTGCACCGGCCCGCGTTCCTGCGGGTCCCGGCGGTGGCGCTGAAGGTCGCGCTGGGCGGCTTCGCCGTCGAGGCCCTGTCCAGCTCCCGGGTGCTCCCCGGCGTCCTGACCCGCGCCGGCTTCCAGTACCGCCACCCCGACCTGCCGTCCGCCCTCCACGCCGCCCTGACCACCTGACCCCGCCCGTCCCCGGGTCCAGCCCCGGTGATCATGAGGTTGTCGTCACCGGTCACGGCGTGTCGGGACGACAACCTCATGATCGACCGGGGCAGGCGGGGCGGGGCCGGCGGCGCGGGCGGGCGGGCGCGGGGGTCAGCAGCCGATCACCCAGTAGTTGGGGCCGGTCTGCTTCAGCGTGCTCGTGTAGAAGGTGTTGTAGAGGCCCATCCGCTGGCCGGAGCCGTTCGCGTACGCGTAGCCCCCGGACTGGTACGCCCTCCCCGCGGTGACGTGCGCGTAGTTGCTCGCGGTCACGCAGGTCGGCGCCGGCGGCGGGGTCGTGGTGGGCGGCGGGGTCGTGGGGTCTCCTCCGCCGCCGTCCAGGCCGAAGAAGAGCGCGTCCCGGTACGCCGAACAGATGGTGTCGAGGAAGTACGCCCCGGCGGTGCCGCACTGGTCGGCGCCGCTGCCCGGGTCGACCGGGGTGCCGTGGCCCATCCCGGAGACGCGGTAGAGGCGTACGTCGTCGTTGCCGTACACCTCCAGGCTCGTGCCGCCGGGCAGGGACGTGGTGCTGGTCGGCGTCTGCGACACGCCGCGGACGTTCGTCCACTGGTCGCGTGACTCGGCGCCGTTGAGCGGGGCCACCGTCGTGTCCGAGGTGCCGTGCCAGATGGCCACCCGCGGCCGCGGTCCGCCGTAGCCGGGGTACGCGCCGCGGACCAGGTCGCCCCACGCCGCCGGGCTCTTGTCGGTGCCCGGGTTCATGCAGCCGAACGCGTTGACCATGCTGGTGGCGCAGCGGTACGGGATGCCGGCCACGATCGACCCGGCCGCGAAGACGTCGGGGTAGGCGGCGAGCATGACGGCGCTCATGGCGGCGCCGGCCGACAGGCCGCTCACGAAGACCCGACCCGCGTCGACGCCGAAGTTCGCCGTGGCGTGGTCGACCATCTGCTTGATCGACAGCGCCTCGCCCTGGCCGCGGGCGGTGTCCCCCGGCTCGAACCAGTTGAAGCAGCTGGTGGCGTTGTTGGCGGACTTCTGCTCCGCCACGATGAGCGCGAACTTCCACTGGTCGGCGTACTTTCGCCAGCCGGAGTTGGTGAAGTAGGCGTTGGCGTTCTGGGTGCAGCCGTGCAGCAGCACGACGGCGGGTGGGTTGGCCGGGAGGTTGTCCGGCCGGTACGCGTACATGGCGAGGTTGCCGGGGTTCGAGCCGAAGCTCGTCACCTGGGTGAGGCTGGCGGCCTGGGCGGGTGCGGCGAGGGTGACCGCGCCGGCCACGGCGAGGACGAACCCGGCGACCACCGCGGTCAGCCGGGTGAGCAGGGGTGCGGAGCGGCGCACGGCGGCCTCCGGGAACGAAATGTGAACTGGGTCACGTGCGAATTGCCGCGACGTTACGACGCCATGACATCGATGTGACATGGGTCGCGGTCACACATTCGTGAGCGCCGTTGTGTACGCCGGACGTGAGGAGTGCTCGCCCCGGGCGGCACGGGCCTCTACCCCACCGAGAGCGACAAGAAGGAGCCCCTCCTTGCACGTATGACCGGTACTTCCAGGTCCGATTGGTAACGTCCGCTGCGTGCCGACCTCCCCGTCCGTGGCCACCGGGCCCGCACCCGCGTCCCCGCCACGCACCGCCCGAGGCCGCCGCGCCGACCTGATCGTGGTCCTGGCCGCGCTCGTCCTCGCCGTCTGGGTGACCAGCGGCCTGTGGCGGGACCCCAACGTCCGCGCCGTCACGGTCAACTCCAGCGACCAGGCCCTCTTCGAGTGGTTGCTGGCGTTCGGCGGGCACGCGCTGACCCACGGCGAGAACCCGTTCTTCACGCACCTCATCAACGTCCCCGACGGCGTGAACCTCGCGGTCAACACCTCGGTCACCGTCTACGCGGTGGTCTTCGCGCCGCTCACCTACCTGGTCGGGCCGCCGGTGACGTTCCTGGTGATCCTCACCCTGAACCTGGCCGCCACGGCGGTCGCCTGGTACCTGCTGCTGTCCCGGCAGTACGTCCGCAGCCGCCTGGCCGCCGGCGTCGGCGGCCTGTTCATCGCCTACTCCCCCGGCATGGTCTCGCACGCCAACGCGCACCTGAACTGGACCGCCGGCTGGCTGGTGCCGCTGCTGATCTGGCGGTTGTTCGCGCTGCGCCGGCCCGGCCACTGGCTGCGCGACGGGACGATCTTCGGCGTGCTCGTGGCGGTCGCGTTCTCCATCGCCGCCGAGGGGCTGTTCTTCACCGCGCTGGCGCTGGGCGTCTTCGTCGTCGTCTGGTCGCTGCACCCGGCCCGCCGCGCCGAGGCGCGCGCGGCGCTGCCGACCTTCCTGCGCGGGCTCGGAGTGGCCGCCGTGGTGGCGGGTGCGCTGCTCGCGTACCCGCTGTGGCTGCACTTCGCCGGTCCGCAACGCTTCCACGGCACCGGTTTCGATCCGGTGATCCACTCGGAGGACATCGCCGCGTTCGTCTCGTACCCGCGCCGGTCCCTGGCCGGCGAGGCGGGCCTGGGCACCTCGCTGGCGCCCAACCCCACGGAGGAGAACTCGTTCTTCGGCGCGCCGCTGCTGCTGCTCACCGTGGTCTGCTTCGTGGCGCTCTGGCGTCGCGCCGACCCGGGCCGCCGGGCCACCCTCTGGGCGCTGGGCGTCCTCGCGGTCGTGTTCAGCGTGCTGTCGTGGGGGCCGGTCGCCAAGGTCGATGGGGACCGCACCGACGTGCCGATGCCGTTCGACCTGCTCGGGCAGCTTCCGGTGGTGAACGCCGCGTTGCCCGCCCGGCTTGCGCTCGTGGTGGCGCCGGTGATCGGGCTGCTGCTCGCGTACACGATCGACCAGCTACGGACCGCACCGCCCCGGCACCGCTTCAGCGAGGCGGCCTGGGCGCTCGGCTTCGTGGTCGCGCTGCTGCCGCTGGTGCCGACGCCGCTGCTGACCAGCGAGCGCGAGCCGATCCCCCGGTTCATCACCGCCGGCACCTGGAAGGAGTACGTCTCCCCGGGCGGCGTGCTCACCCCGGTGCCGGTGGCCGTGGACGTCTACCCCGACGGCCAGCGCTGGCAGGCGTACGCCCTCGCCCACCGGCAGGGGGAGTTCCGCATCCCGGCCGGCTTCTTCCTCGGCCCGGGCGGGCCCGACGGCCGGGGCCGGATCGGGCCCGTGCCGCGGCCCTTCAACGCGCTGATGGACCAGGCCGCCCGGACCGGCATGGTGCCGATCGTCACCGACGGGACGCTGCGGGAGGTTCGGGCCGACCTGGCGTACTGGCGGGTCGAGGCGGTGGTGCTCCCCGACCGGGTGCACGGCGCGAAGTTCGACGTCGACGAGGACGCGGTGCTCCGCACGGCCACCGCGCTGCTCGGGCGGCCCGAGCGGGTGGACGACGTCTGGCTCTGGCGGATCCCCCGCTCCTGAGCCGCGCCGCCGCCTCCGTGTCGTCGTCACCTACGCCGCACCGCGCCCTTCCCCGCACGCCGCGAGCGCCCGCCCGGCCGGCGCCGCCGCGCCGACCCGCGGGGCACGGCCGTCGGTGAGGCGGCTCACGAGCGCCACCGGGCCGTCCCGGGTCTACGCTGAACGGCGTGAGCACGACGACCTCCGGCCTCACGGCCGTCCGCGCCGGTGTCCTCGACTACCAGGCCGCCTGGGACGAGCAGCGCCGCCTGCACGAGCGGGTGGTGGCCGGCGAGCAGGGCGACACGGTCCTGCTGCTGGAGCACCCGAGCGTCTACACGGCCGGCAAGCGCACCGAACCGTGGGACCGGCCCATGGACGGCACCCCGGTCGTCGACGTCGACCGGGGCGGCAAGATCACCTGGCACGGGCCGGGCCAGCTCGTCGGTTACCCGATCGTGCGGCTCCCCGACCCGGTGGACGTGGTCGCGTACGTGCGGCGCACCGAGCAGATGCTCATCGACGTCTGCGCCGAGTTCGGCCTGACCGCGGGCCGGGTCGAGGGACGCAGCGGGGTCTGGGTGCCCGAGGACGACCGGGGCCCCGCCCGCAAGGTCGCCGCCATCGGCATCCGCGTCGCCCGCGGGGTGACCCTGCACGGCTTCGCCATCAACTGCGACTGCGACCTCGCGTACTTCGACCGGATCGTGCCGTGCGGCATCCGGGACGCGGGCACCACCTCGCTCACGGCCGAGCTGGGCCGCCCGGTCACCGTGGCCGACGTGCTGCCGGTGGTGGAGCGCCACCTGCCCACCCTCGTGCAGGTCTGAGGCGAGGGCAGGCCGGCAGCCCCGCCCCGGCGCCGGCCGAGCCGGCAGCCTGATCGCGTACCCTCGCCCGGTGCGGATCGATCTCGTCACCCTGGTCGTCGCCGAGTACGACCCGGCGATCACGTTCTTCACCGAGGTGCTCGGGTTCGAGCTCGTGGAGGACTCCCCGTCGCTCACCAACGACGGCCGGCCGAAGCGCTGGGTGGTCGTCCGCCCGCCGGGCGGCGGCACGGGCCTGCTGCTGGCCCGCGCCGACGGGGAGCGGCAGGAGGCCGTGGTCGGCGACCAGACCGCCGGCCGGGTCGGCTTCTTCCTCCAGGTGGACGACTTCGACGCCACCTACCGGCGGATGGTCGACGCGAAGGTCGAGTTCGTACGGCCGCCGCGCACCGAACCGTACGGCCGGGTGGCGGTCTTCCGCGACATCGCCGGCAACCGCTGGGATCTCCTCGGCCCCGCCTGACCGCTCGACCCGGCCGGACCGCTCGACCCGGCCTCTCGGCCCCGCCTGACCGCTCGACCCGGCCGGACCGCTCGACCCGGCCTCTCGGCCCCGCCTGACCGGCGTCAGCGCTCCGGTGTCCGCGCGCCGGTGGGGCTCCGCCGCCGCAGCCACGGTTCCGCGAGCACGATGGCGCCGCCGACGGCCGCCCCGATCACCGTCTCCACCCCCCGGTCGAAGAGCAGCTCCCCCGGCGGCCGGGCCACCGCGAGCTGCCCCATGAGCAGCGCCATCGGTGTGACGAACAGCAGGGCCAGCCCGTAGTTCCGCCCGACGAGCAGCTCCGTGACGATCTGGAGTCCCGCGACGACGAGCACCGTGGCGTACGGCGACAGGTGCGGCGCCAGCAGCGCCGCGCTGGTCAGCAGCCCGAGCAGCGTGCCGAGGGCGCGGTGCGCGGCGCGGACGAGCTGGGCGGTCACACCCACGGCGCTCAGTGGGGCCACCGCCGCCACCATCGCCCAGTACGGGTGGCCGATCCCCGCCGCCGTCGCCACGCCGCCGGCCAGCACCACGGCGAGGGCGTAGCGCACCGGTTGCCACGTCCACACGTGCGCGAGCCGGGCCGGCCGGCTCCGCCGGCGGGAGAGGACGCTGCCCACGTTGCCGACCACCAGCGCGAACAGCGCACTGAGCCCCGCCACGGTGGCGGCCACCGGCACGTCCGCGACCGTGCGCGGGGCCGACGCGACGGCCCCGAACGCGAAGACGAGGAACAGCGGCCCCGGCGGGTGCCAGTCCTGCGTAGCGGCCAGCAGCGCGCCGAGCGCCGCGACGGCCGCGGCCACCGGCACGGCGACCCACGCCCGCGCCTCCAGCGACCCGACGAGCACGCCCACCACGACCGAGCAGGTGAGCGCCGCTCCGGCGCTCACCTGCATGACCGCCCGCGACAGGTGCACGTGGTTGCGCCCGTACAGGGAGGTGAACGCACCGAAGGCCGCGTACACCGACCAGCCCGGGCGGCCGAGCGCCAGCACGGTGAGCAGCGGGACGCCGACGCTGATCCCGGCCCGCAGCGCGACCCGGTGTGCGCCCGGCACCGGACGGACGGACAGGAGGCCGCGCAGCGCCGTCCGCGTCCGCTCGCCCATCCCGTCCGTCACCCCCGCCCGTCGCCCGGGGCGGGGTACCCGCACGCCGGGCGCGCTCACCCGCGCCCGGCCGCGTGTCGCACCGGAGGCCGTCGCCCCCGGTGCGCCGGTCGTCAGGGCGCCAGGCGGTGCAGGTCGCGCGGGAAGGCCGTGACCTCGCGGACGTTGGCCGCCCCGGTCAGCCGGGCGACGAACCGTTCCAGACCGATGGCGAACCCGCCGTGCGGCGGCATGCCGTGCCGGAACGCGTCGAGGTAGCCGGCGTACGGCGCGACGGGCTCGCCCCGCGCGGCCAGCGCCGCCAGGTAGTCGGCGTGCCGGTGCAGCCGCTGCCCGCCGGTGACCAGCTCGACGCCGCGGAACAGCAGGTCGAACCCGTTGCTGTACGCGGGCCGCTCCGGGTCCGGGTGGGTGTAGAACGGGCGCTTCGCCATCGGGTACCCGGTGACGAAGAGGAAGTCCGAGCCGTGCTCGCGGCGGGCCCACTCCCCCAGCGCGCGCTCGTGCGCCGGGGCGAGGTCCGGCTCGTCGGTGGGGGCGCCGGCGATCGCCAGCGCCTCGGTGAAGTCGACGGCCGGGATCCGCGCCGGAACGGCCGGCAGCGTGATCCCCAGCGTGGCCACCGTGCCGGCGGCCCGGTCCGCCACGGCCGCGAGCATCCCGGCGAGGACGTCCCGTAGCACCCGCATCACGTCCCGGTGGTCGGCGACGAAGCCCAACTCGACGTCGAGCGAGGTGTACTGGGCCAGGTGCCGGGCGGTGTCGTGCGGCTCGGCCCGGAAGACGGGCCCCACCTCGTAGACGCGCTCGAACACGCCGACCATCAGCTGCTTGTAGAACTGCGGTGACTGCGCCAGGTACGCCGGCCGCCCGAACCAGTCCAGCGCGAAGACGTTCGCCCCGGACTCGGTGGACGAACTGACCACCTTCGGCGTGTGGATCTCGACGAAGCCGGCGGCGTCCAGCGTGGCCCGGAAGCCGCCGACGGCCGCCGCCGAGATGCGCAGCGCCGCCGACCGTGTCCGGTGGCGCAGGGCGACCGGCGCGTGGTCGAGCTGGGTGGGCAGGCTCGCGGTGAGCGCCGGCCGGTACAGGTCGAACGGGGGCGGCACCGCGGGCGGGCCGAGCGGTCGTACGACCGGGGCGGTCAGCTCGACCCCGGCGGGCGCCGCCGGGTTCGCGACCACCGTGGCCGTCACCTCGACGACGGTCTCCTCGGTCAACTCCTCGATACCGGCGCGGACCGCCGGGTCGGTGACCACCACCTGCGCCAGGCCGGCGGCGTCCCGCACGACGAGGAAGGCCACCGACTTGAGCAGGCGGCGGCGGTGCACCCAGCCGGCGATCCGGACGGTCCCGCCGACGTGGGCGGGGAGCTGGGCGGAGAGGACGCGTTGCATGGCGGACACCTCCTGTTCGGTCGCAACGCGATCCCAGGGAGGTGTGGGCGAGCGGGAACCTCGCGGTGCCACCACACCTTCACCCCCGCGCGGGCGGGGGCCTCGTTCGTCGCCCGTGACGTGGGCCAGCCGGCGGGCTCTACTGGACGCGGCCGTTCGGGCGCGCCGTTCTTCCCGCTGCTCGGGAGGGTCTTCGCGGGCCCGTCGCCAGACCGCCTCCCAGCACATCGGCGGCTCTCTGCACTGGCGGGTCGGGCCGCTACTCGGCTCCGTCGTCGCAGTTGCGGGAGACCCTAGCAGCAGCTCCCCTCAGGTTGTGACGGATTTTCACCCCGAGCCGGTGTGCGGCGTCACAGGCTCCCGGACGTGACGCCGGTCGCCCGAGGTACATCGACAGGCACCGTCGGGCGTAGGCTCGGTTTCGTGACGATCGAGCACTCCGCGCCGACGACCGGCCAGGCCGCGCGTACCGCGACGCCCGCCCCCGAGGGGCGGCGCATGCTGCGGATCGAGGCCCGCAACGCCGAGACGCCGATCGAGCGCAAGCCACCGTGGATCAAGGTCAAGGCCAAGATGGGGCCGGAGTACACCCAGCTGCGCGGGCTCGTCTCGCGGGAGGGGCTGCACACCGTCTGCCAGGAGGCCGGCTGTCCCAACATCTACGAGTGCTGGGAGGACCGGGAGGCCACCTTCCTCATCGGCGGTGACCAGTGCACCCGCCGCTGCGACTTCTGCCAGATCGACACCGGCAAGCCGGCCGAGTTCGACGCCGACGAGCCGCGCCGCGTCGCCGAGTCGGTCGTGTCGATGGGCCTGCGCTACGCCACCGTGACGGGCGTGGCCCGCGACGACCTCCCCGACGGCGGCGCCTGGCTCTACGCCGAGACCGTCCGGCAGATCCACGCGCTCCAGCCCGGCTGCGGGGTGGAGCTGCTGATCCCCGACTTCAACGCGGTCCCCGAGCAGCTCGCCGAGGTGTTCGGCTCCCGCCCCGAGGTGCTCGCGCACAACGTCGAGACCGTGCCGCGGATCTTCAAGCGGATCCGGCCGGCGTTCCGCTACGAGCGGTCGCTCGACGTGATCCGCCAGGCGCGCGCCGCCGGCCTGGTCACCAAGAGCAACCTCATCCTCGGCATGGGCGAGGAGCGGGCCGAGGTCTCCCAGGCGCTGCGCGACCTGCACGACGCCGGGTGCGAGCTGGTGACCATCACCCAGTACCTGCGTCCGAGCCCCCGGCACCACCCCGTCGAGCGGTGGGTGAAGCCGGAGGAGTTCGTGGAGCTGCGCGAGGAGGCCGAGCAGATCGGCTTCGCCGGGGTGATGAGCGGGCCGCTGGTGCGCTCGTCGTACCGCGCGGGCCGGCTCTACCAGCAGGCGCTCGCCGCCCGCGACAGCAGCGCCGTCGCCACCGCCCGCTGATCCACCGCGGCACCGGCGCCGACCGATCCGGCGCCGGTGCGCGGCCCGCCCGCCCGCGGGTGTCATGATCGGGCCATGACGGCCGGCGTACGCGAGGAGCCCCGCGACGCGCGGGGCGTGCCGCCGCGTCCCCGGTGGGCCCGGCCGGTCGGCGTGCTCACCGTCCTCGCGGTGCTCGGCGGGATCGGCTACCGACTCGCCCTGCTGGCCTGGGACGCCCCGCCGACGAACAGCGACGAGGCCATCATGGGGCTGGCCGCGCTGCACATCGGCCGTGGCCAGGAGTTCCCCGTCTGGTTCTACGGGCAGGCGTACATGGGGACGCTGGAGGCGTGGCTGGCCGCCCCCGTGCTCGCGCTCACCGGGCCGTCGGTGTTCGGGCTGCGCCTGGTCACGCTGGCGCTGTACGCGGTCTTCGCGCTGCTCGCCTGGCGGCTCACGCTCCGGCTGACCGGCGACCGGTGGTTCGCGCTGCTCGTCGCGGTGCTGCTCGCGTTCGGCTCCGACCGGATCGTGAAGAACCAGCTCATCGCGGGCGGCGGCTACCCCGAGATGAACGCCGCCGGGGTGGCCCTCGCCGTGCTCGCGTACGACCTGGCGGCCGGCCGGCCGGGCCGCCGCCTGGCCCGCTGGGCGGCCTGGGGCCTCCTCGCCGGCCTGATGATCTGGGTGGACCCGCTCGTCCTGCCGTACGTGGCGGCCACCGGGGCGGTGCTGGTCGCGTTCCGCCGACACGAACTGCGCGGCCGGGCCGGCGCGCTGCTCGGCGTCGCGGCCCTCGTGGGCGCCGCCCCGCTGCTCGTCAACAGCCTGCTGACCGGCCGCAACCCGCTGACCGCCGTGTTCGCCGCGGCGGGGGGCGCCGGCGAGCCCGCCGGCTGGCCGGAGCGACTGCACGGCGGCCTGCTGGTCGGCCCTCCACTCGGCATGGGCTTCTGCGCGCCGAGCCACTGCGCCCCGTGGCAGCTCTGGTGGGCGTTCGCGCTGCCCGTGCTGCTCGTCGTCGGCGCGGTCACGGCCTGGCGTGCGCTGCGGGCCCCGACCGCCCCCGCCCGAGGGGCGCGGCACGCCGCCGCCGATCCTGCTTCCGCCGGAGGTGCGCGGCACGTCGATCCCGTTCCCGCCGTGCCGCCCGCCGCCGATCAAGTTCCCGGCGGGCGGGCGCGGCACGCCGCCGCCGGGCGGGTGCCGCACGGCCCCGCCGGGTCGGGCCCGCGGGTGGCCGCCGCGCTGCGGCTCGCCCTGCTGGCGGCCGCGGCGGCCACCCTCGCCGCGTACGCGCTGAGCAGCGCCGCGGGCCGGACCCCGGTGGAGAGTTCGCGCTACCTGTCCTGCCTGCTCGTCTCGCTGCCGGCGCTGCTCTGGCCGCTGTGGCGGGCCGCCCGCGACCTGCTCTCGCGGCGCGGGCACGACTCCCGCGAGGGTGGCACGGGCGCGGCGGCGCGGCCGGGCGGGCGACGTTCCGCGCGCCACGCACTCGCCGCCGTGGCGGCGGCCGTGCTCGCCGCGACCGCGGCGAGCGCCGGCTGGGCGACGTACCGGGCGGCCGCCGCGGCCCCCGCCGCCCGGGCCGCCGAGGCCCGGCACGCCGTGCTCGTCGACACGCTGCGCGACCTGGGCGTACGACACGTCTACGGCGGCTACTGGACGTGCAACCGGCTCACCTTCGCGAGCGGCGAGGACGTCGTCTGCGCCGTGGTGCGCGACGACCTGCGCCCCGGGTTCGACCGGTACGCCCCCTACCGCCGGGCGGTGGCGGCCGCGCCGGCACCGGCGTGGGTGGCCCCGACGGGCTCGCCGCTGGCGGCGCGGCTGGACGAGCGGGTGCGCGCCGGCGGCCTCCGCCCGGTCGACGTCGACGGCTGGCGGATCTACCTGCCGCGGTGACGCCTCCGGCCGGGGCGCACCGGTCGACGTGGCAGCCCCACGGCAGGTGGCCGCGCGGGCGTCAGGTCAGCGGGCGGCCGGGTCGCCGAGCAGGCCGAGGCGGTGGGCCAGGGCGGCGGCCTCGACCCGGTTGCTCACGTCGAGCTTCGCGATGATCCGCGACACGTGCACGCTCGCGGTCTTCGGCGAGATGAAGAGCGCCTCGGCGATCCGGCTGTTGCTGTGCCCCTCCGCCACCAGCCGCAGCACCTCCCGCTCCCGCTCGGTGAGCAGGTCGGCGCCGGGGCGGCCCCCGGCGGCGCCGCGCAGGCCGACGCGGCGGGCCAGGGTGGCGGCCTGCGCGGCCAGTCGCGGGGTGCCGAGGCCGCCGGCGATCCGGGTCGCCTCCTCGATCGCCGCGGACGCCTCGTCCCGCTCGCCGGCCGCGGCGGCGGCCTCGGCCAGCGCGAGCAGCGCCCGGCCGAGGAGCCAGGGCTGGCCGTCCGCCCGCCGGGCGCTGACCGCCCGACGCCACGCGGCCAGCCGATCCGTACCGGGGGCCACCGTGGCGGCGACCTCGGCGGCGTGCGCCCGCTCGGCCGGGAACCGCGCCGGCACGGTGGCCGCGAGCGCCGCGACCCGGGCCGCCAGCGGCGCGTCCGCCGTGTCCGCGGCGGTGCGGGACAGCGCCGTGAGCACCGGCCAGGCGTACCGGGGGCACTCGGGCACGGCCGGGTCGGCGAGCGCCGCCTCGGCCGCGCGCGCGGCCTCGTCCCGGTCACCGGCGACCAGGGCCGCCTCCAGTTGCAGCTCCCGCAGCGGCAGCCGCTGGTGCGGGTGCAGGTACGGCCGGCTCAGGTAGCTGAGGGCCCGGCCGACCGCCTCGTCGGCACCCGGGTGTCCCTGCGCCAGCCGCTGCCCGGCCCGCAACTGCAGCCAGTGCAGTCCGGAGACCCCCGGCGGGTCGAGCCGGGCCGCCTCCGCGCAGGTCTCCTCCGCCTCCGCCCAGCGGCCGAGGGCGAGCAGCGCCTCGGCCTGGTTGGAGAGCAGGTAGGCGCCGGTGGAACGGCTGATCCCGAACCGTCGCGCCTCGCTGACACCGTCCGCGGCGGCCTGCGCCGACTCGGCGTACCGGCCCAGCTCGTAGAGGACGTCGGACAGGTAGACCAGCGCGACGACCAGGCTCTCCGCGTCGCCGGTGGCCCGCGCCACCTGCTCGGCGCGACGCAGCTCCGCGAGCCCCAGATCGGCGGAGCCCTGTCGGCGGGCCAGCACCGTGAGCTGCACGGGCAGCAGCGCCCGGTCCACGCCCGACGCCTGCGCGGTCGCCAGCACCTCGGACGCGAGCCGGGTCCCGTCGACCGGGTCGATCCGGGCGAGCTGGGCGGCGATCCCGGCGAGCAGCGGCAACCGCAGGGTGTCGTCCGGGACCCGCCCGGCCAGCCGGTACGCCTCCCGTAGCTCGACGGCGCCGTCCGCCTTGCCGAGCATGGCCAGCATCCGGGCCCGCCGGTCGAGGAGCCGGGCGGCGCGCAGCGGCTCGGCGTCGGCGTCCACCTCGGCCAGGGCGGCCCGGGTGAGCGTGAGGGCCCGCTGGTAGTCGCCGGCGGTGACGGTGGCGGCCACCGTCTCCTCCAGCAGCGCGAGGTGGTCCATGCCCAGCCGGTCGGCCGCGTCGGGCACCAGCTCCCACAGTTCGAGGACCCGTTCCAGGAGCCGGCTCTGCTCGGCGTACGCGTACCGGTCGGCGGCCGCGCACGCCGCCGCGCGGGCGGCCACCAGGGCACGGGGGTGGTCGTGCGCGGCGTACCAGTGGTGGGCGATCTCCGCCGGCGCGCGGCCGGCGGCGACCAGGCGCGGCTGCGCCTCGATGGCGGCGGCGAACCGGGCGTGCAGCCGCGCGTGCTCGCCCGGCAGCAGCTCGTCGTGCACCGCCTCCCGGACGAGGGCGTGCCGGAACTCGTAGCCCCCGTCGGGATCGGCGACGACCAGTTGCGCGGCCACCGCGGCGCGCAGGGCGTCCTCCAGCTCCGCCTCGGGCAGCCCGCTCGCCTCGGCGATCAGGTCGTGGGCGAAGCGGGTGCCGCCGGCGGCGGCGATGCGCAGCACCCGCTGGGCGGCGTCCGGAAGCCGGTCGACCCGGGCCAGCAGCAGGTCGCGGAGGGTCTGCGGGAGCGCGGCGCAGCCGACGGGGTCACCGGCGGCCACCAGCTCCTCGATGAAGAACGGGTTGCCCTGCGTACGGTCGTGGACGTCGTCGACCGCCCGCGCCGACGGTTCGGCGCCGAGCAGGTCGGTGAGGATCGCGGCGGTGCCGTCCCGGTCGAGGCGGCCGAGGTCGAGCCGTTCGACGCCGCGCACCCGGTCCAGCTCGGCGACGAACGGGCGCAGCGGGTGACCGCGGTGCAGTTCGTCGGTGCGGTACGTGCAGACCAGCAGGAGTTGGCCGGGGCGGCCGCTGCGCACCAGGAACCCGATCAGGTCCCGGGTCGACCGGTCGGCCCAGTGCAGGTCCTCGATGACGAGCACCAGCGGACGCGCCGCGGCGAGCCGGTGCAGCAGGTCCGCGACCAGGTCGAACAGGTAGCCGCGCGGCGCGTCGGAGACGGACACGGGCAGCGGCGCCCCGACGGCGGCCGGCACCCGGGACAGCTCCGGCAGCAGGCGCGCGAACTCGGCCTCGTACCCCTCCAGGACGCCCGGCCCGTCCTGGCGCAGCACCTCCCGCAGCGCCGACGCGAACGGCGCGAACGGCAGGCCGGCCTCGCCCAGTTCGAGGCACTGGCCGACGAGCAGCCGGGCGCCGTGAGCGGTGGCCACGGCGCCGAACTCCTCCAGCAGGCGGGTCTTGCCCACGCCGGCCTCACCGCCGACGAGGACGGTGCCCGGCTCCCCGCCGCGGGCGCGGGCCAGCGCCGCGCGGAGCGCCGACAGCTCGGTCTGGCGGCCGACGAGGATGGTGCTGGCGGCGCGTACGGTCACGGGTTCGAGGATGCCACGACCGGGACCGGCGGCGGACCCGCCGCCCGCCGGACCGGCCGTGGGTGCGGCCGACCCGGCGCGACCGGCCGGGGGTGCGGCCGACCCGGCGCGACCGGCCGAGGATACGGCCGACCCGGCGCGACCGGCCGAGGATACGGCCGACCCGGCGCGACCGGCCGAGGGTGCGGCCGACCCGGCGCGACCGGCCGAGGGTGCGGCCTGCCCGGCGCGACCGGCCGGGGGTGCGGCCGACCCGGCGTGGTCGGCCCCGGGCGCGGTCACCGGCGGTCGTCGTCGCGCGCCTGGTGGCGCCGGCCGAACCAGCCGCGGGCGCCACGGCGGGGCAGTGACCGGGCCAGCCGGTCCGCCGCCGCCTCGGCCCGCAGCTCGGCGGCGTGGGCACGGTGCAGGGAGAGGATGAAGTCCGGGTCGGTGCCGAACATGGCGTACTCCTGTTTCGTCGAGGTCATCTGACAACCTCGACTCTTCGCCCGAAGGTGCCGGCGAGACATGGGTACGCCGCCCGATCTTCGACGGTCGCCCCCTCCTTACGCGACCCGGCGGGAGGGCTCGGCGGCCGTAAGGTACTCAGCCCGGCCACGGATCAACGGGGTGCGCGCGGCCCACTAGACTCTGGCGCATGGCAAAGCCCCAGGAGAAGGTCTCGTTCGGCCAGCGGCTGAAGCAGATCGGCATGGTGTTCCAGTTCACCGCCAAGCAGGACCGGTGGTTCGCGCCGCTGGTCGCCGGCGCCGTGCTGATCCCGCTCGCGCTGACCGTCGTCGCGGTGATCCTCTGGGGCTGGATCTGGCTGCCGCTGGGCATCCTGTTCACGCTGCTCGCGGTGCTCATCGTGCTGAACCTGCGCTCCAACAAGGCGATGATGAACGCCGCCGAGGGGCAGCCCGGCGCGGCCGCCCAGATCATGGAGAGCATGCGGGGCGACTGGCGGGTGACCCCGGCCGTCACCGCCACCACGCAGATGGACATGGTGCACCTGGTCGTCGGCCGCCCGGGCGTGATCCTGCTGGCCGAGGGCAACCCGCAGCGGGTCCGCGGCCTGCTCGGCCAGGAGAAGCGCCGGCTCGCCAAGGTGATCGGCTCGGCGCCGCTGCACGACTACGTGATCGGCCAGGGTGAGGGCGAGCTGCCGATCCGCAAGCTGCGGATGACGCTCATGCGGCTGCCGCGCGCCCTCAGCGGCAAGGACGTCAACGCGCTCGACAAGCGGCTCAAGGCGCTCAGCGCCCGGCCGCAGCTGCCCAAGGGCGCGATCCCGAAGAACATGCGGCCGCCGCGCAGCGCGTTCCGCCAGATGCGGGGCCGCTGACCCGCACACGTACGCCAGGAGGGCCGGACCCCGAGGGGTCCGGCCCTCCTGCTGTCAGCAGCCGTGACCCAGGCACTGCTGCACCGGAGCCGTGCCAGCACGGCGCGCCGCCCCACGCCCCGCCCCACGCCCCGCGCCGCGCCGCCGCCCAAGCCCCAAGCCCCAAGCCCCAAGCCCCAAGGCCCAAGCCCCAAGCCCCAAGGCCCAAGCCCCAAGCCCCAAGCCCCAAGGCCCAAGGCCCAGCGATCTTGCACTTTCGGCCCTCGTTCTGCGACTTCCGCCCCTTATGTCGGGGCAGAAACTGCAAGATCGCCGAGGACGGGGCGGGGCACGGCGCGCGGGGGCGCGAGGGCGCGGGGCACGGCCCGGGGCGGGGACGCGGGGCGGGTTACGCGGGGGTGATTACCGAGTGGGCGGCGCGGTCGTGCAGGCCGCGGCGGTGCGTGTCCATGACGAGCGCCGGCACGACCAGGGCGAGGAGCAGGCCGCGCAGCAGGCCGCGCAGTACGCCGATCCGCCCGCCGTCGAGCCAGTGCACGCAGCGGATGCGGGTGATGTACATGCCCGGGGTCTGGGCGAAGAGGCCGATGAAGAAGCCGTACTCGAGGATCAGCACGAGCACCGGGGCCCAGCCGTCCCGGACCGGGTCGGCGAAGATCCGCGACAGCAGCAGGCAGAGGATCCAGTCGATGAGCAGCGCGCCGAACCGCCGGCCGATGCTGGGCGGCGTGAACGAGGGGTCGGCGGCGGGCGGCACCGGGTGCTGGTCGCGGGGGTTCGTCACAGCGGTCAAGGGTAACCAGCGGGGCTGGCCGGGCCCCGGCCGGCCGCGAGCGTTCCACGCCAATTCGGACCAATAGGAGCATTCATCATTAGAATGGCACGGGCCGACGCCGTACCCACGCCGGCCCGGGGAAGAGGAGCAGCGTCGATGACGCTCCGCGAGGGACGTAACACGGCAGAAACACTCAAGACACGGCCGGGCAACCGCCCGGCCATAGCGTCGCCAGCAGACTGAGACAACGAGTGGACGTGCCAGGAGGACGTGTGTTCGCCAACCCCGAGGAACTTCTGCGCTACCTCAAGAACGAGGACGTGAAGTTCGTCGACGTACGCTTCTGTGACCTGCCGGGCGTGATGCAGCACTTCAACCTGCCGGTCGAGTCCGTCGACGACGACATCTTCACCGAGGGCCTCGCGTTCGACGGTTCGTCGATCCGCGGCTTCCAGGCTATCCACGAGTCGGACATGCTCCTGCTGCCCGACGTGGCCACCGCCTTCATCGACCCGTTCCGCGCGCAGAAGACCCTCGCGCTGAACTTCTTCATCCACGACCCGTTCACCCGGGAGGCGTACTCGCGGGACCCGCGGAACGTGGCGAAGAAGGCCGAGGCCTACCTGGCGGCCAGCGGAATCGCCGACACCGCGTACTTCGGCCCCGAGGCGGAGTTCTACATCTTCGACTCGATCCGGCACGAGACGTCCCCGCACCAGTCGTTCTACTACATCGACTCGATCGAGGGCTGGTGGAACACCGGCCGCGACGAGGAGGGCGGCAACCGCGGCTACAAGACCGCATACAAGGGCGGCTACTTCCCGGTGCCTCCGGTCGACCACTACGCCGACCTGCGCGACAAGATCGTCCGTCGCCTGGTCGACGCCGGGTTCAGCGTGGAGCGCTCGCACCACGAGGTGGGCACCGCCGGCCAGGCCGAGATCAACTACAGGTTCTCCACCCTGCTGCACGCCGGCGACCAGCTCCAGCTCTTCAAGTACATCGTGAAGAACGAGGCGTGGGCGAACGGCAAGACGGCCACCTTCATGCCGAAGCCGCTGTTCGGCGACAACGGCTCCGGCATGCACACCCACCAGAGCCTCTGGCTCAACGGTGAGCCGCTGTTCTACGACGAGACCGGCTACGCCGGCCTGTCGGACACCGCCCGCTGGTACATCGGCGGCCTGCTGCACCACGCCCCGTCGCTGCTGGCGTTCACCAACCCGACCGTCAACTCGTACCGCCGGCTCGTGCCGGGCTTCGAGGCCCCGGTCAACCTGGTGTACTCGCAGCGCAACCGCTCCGCCTGCACCCGCATTCCGGTGACCGGCAGCAACCCGAAGGCCAAGCGCGTCGAGTTCCGGGTCCCGGACCCGTCGGCGAACGTCTACCTCGCCTTCTCGGCGATGCTGATGGCCGGCCTGGACGGCATCCGCAACAAGATCGAGCCGCCGGCGCCGATCGACAAGGACCTGTACGACCTGCCGCCGGAGGAGTGGGGCGACGTCAAGCAGGTTCCGGGCTCGCTGCCGGAGGTGCTCGACCGGCTGGAGAGCGACCACGACTACCTGCTGGAGGGCGGCGTCTTCACGCCGGACCTGATCTCGACGTGGATCGAGTGGAAGCGGGCCAACGAGGTCGACCCGGTGCGTCTGCGCCCGACCCCGCACGAGTTCGCCATGTACTTCGACTGCTGAGCCTCACGCTCCATCCCGGCCGGGCCGGTTCCGCACCCCGCGGAGCCGGCCCGGTCGCCGTTCCGGGGACACACCGCTGCGCGAAACCACCTTCCTCATCCTCATCGCGCTGGCCGCCGCGCCGATGTACGGCTACGGCCTGATCCGCGAGGTCGCCGCCCTCTCCGGGGGCCGCGTCTCGCTGCGCCCCGGCACCCCCGCTGACCCGGGACCGCCCTCGGACGGTCCGCGCGCCGCGCCCGTGTGCGTCGATCATGAGGTTGGCGGGGTCTTCGATCTCCAATCGCCCCGCCAACCTCATGATCAACCGGGGTCGGTGCGGGGGTCGGCGGGGTGATCAACCGGGGGTTGGTGCGGGGATCGGCGGGGTGATCAACCGGGGTTGGTGCGGGGGTCGGGGCGGCGGGTTGCGGCGCGGGTCAGGAGGGCCGCCAGGGCCAGCGCGAGGGCGGTCATCGTGATCGCGCCGGGGGCCTTCGTGAACCGGGCCAGGTTGGTGCCGTCGGGCAGCGCGAGGAGCGCGGCGACCGCGCACGGCAGCACCGCCCACGTGGTCCGCGTCCCGAGGCGGGGCCTGCGCTCGCCCGGTCCGGCCGCGGTGACGGCCAGCAGCGCCAGGGGCCAGGTGGCGTACCAGGGGTGGAACACCGGGGCGAGCACCACGGCCGCGGCCAGGGCCAGGCCGGCGGCGCGCAGCGCGACCCGGGGCCGGGCGGCGGCCAGCCGGGCCACCCGCTGCCGGGCGTCACCCAGCCGGCGCAGCGTCCCCCACGCCCGCCACCACAGCGCCACGAGGAACGCGGCCAGCACGAGCAGCGCCACGGCCCGGGCCACCGGGACGGCGTCCGGGCTCCGGCCGGCGAGCCCGCCGGCGTAGTCGACGACGAACCCCACGGCGGTCGGTGGCGAGGTCCACTGCTCGGAGTCGCCGCTGCGGCTCAGCCCGCGCACCCAGCCGAGCCCGAGACCGGAGGCGAGCGAGCCGCCGGCCAGCGCCGCGAGCACCCCGGCGGCCAGCCAGCCGCCGTCGCGCAGCAGCGCCCGTACGGTGTAGCGGCCGTGCACGGCCGCCAGCGCGGCGTACGGGAGCACGACGGCCGCGCTCGCCTTGACGGCCACCGCGAGCCCGAGCAGCGCGCCGGCGACCAGCAGCGCGCCGGGCCGGCCCGGGAGGCGGACCAGCACCAGCAGCCCGAGCAGCAGCAGCCCGAGCATCACCGCGTCGTTGTGCGCGCCGGCCAGCAGGTGCACCCCGACCAGCGGGCTGGCCAGCAGCAGCCACGCCGCCCGCCGGGTCGGCACGCCGGTGGCCCGCGCCAGCCCGGGCAGGCAGAGCGCGGCGAGCAGCACCCCGGCGAGCGCGAAGAGCCGCAGCAGCACGACGGTGCCGGTCAGCCCACCGCCCAGCACCGTCGCCAGCGCCGCCAGCAGCACGAACAGCGGCCCGTACGGGGCCGGGGTGTCCCGCCAGATCGGCGCGACGGCGTCCACCCACGGGCAGCCGGCCGCCGCGACCCCGGTCACGTACGGGTCGGCGCCGTGCGCGTACGCCCAGCCCTGGCACGCGTACGAGTAGACGTCGCGGCTGCCGAGCGGGGCGGTCGCGAGCAGCGGCAGTGCCCAGAGCCCGGCGGTGCGGTACGCCCAACCGGTCGACGGGGCGCCCCGGCGCAGCGACCACCAGGCGCCGACGATCAGCAGGGTGCCGAGCGCCCAGGCGACGAGCACCAGTGGCCCGTGCCGGCCCTGCCAGACGGTGACCGGGGTGACCCGGGACAGCGGCGCGGACGGCAGTGCTCCGCCGAGCCACCCGGCGATGGCGAGCAGCACCGCGCCGGCGAGGCCGGCGTACCGCGCCGCGCGGGCCCGGTGGTCGGCGTGCCGTGTCCGGGGCGTCGAAACCGGGCCCCCCTCGGCCGGGTGCGGACGGGCGCCGGGTCCGGTCACCGGCGCCGCCTCCTCAGTTCCCGGCGACCGGCCGGCGGGCCGCCCGAGCCGACCGTACCAAGCGGACCACCACCACGATCACCAACAGCGTCATGAGCGGCGCCCCGACCGTCTTGGTGTACCGGGGCAGGCCGGTGCCGTCCGGCAGCACCAGGAACGCCGACGCCAGCGCGACCGCCGCGAACCACCCGGTGCGCCGCCGCGAGGTGGCGGCGAGCACCGCGAGCGGCCAGGTCCAGTACCAGGGGTGGTAGAGCGGGGCGAGCGCCACCGTGGCGGCCAGTGCCAGCCCGGCGTGCCAGAGCGGGTCCCGAGTGCGGGCGCGCCACCAGAGCCAGACCAGCAGGATCGCCAGGGCCGCCATCCCGATGGCCCGGGTGACCGGCAGCGCGTCGCTGTGCCACCCGAACAGGCGCCCCAGGTAGTCGACGGTCTGCCCGACGCCCGTGGTGGGCGAGCTCCAGGCGACCACGAGGTTGCCCTGTTCGAGGCCGCTGATCCAGCCGAAGTCGAGGCCGGCGGCGAACGTCGCCCCCACGACCGTGGCGACCGCGCCGCCGACCACCCAGCCGCCGTCGCGCACCAGCGCCCGGATCGAGAACCCGCCGGCGATGGCGGCCAGCGCCGCGAACGGCACCACGACCAGCGCGGTCGCCTTGATCCCGCCGGCGAGCCCGAGCAGTACGCCGCTGGCCAGCAGCGGGCCGGCGCGCCCCGGCCGTGCCGCGACCACCGCCAGCCCGGCGACGAGCAGCCCCACCATCATGGCGTCGTTGTGCGCGCCGGAGATCAGGTGCACACCGATCACGGGGCCGCCCAGCGCCAGCCAGACCGCCCGGCCGGCCGGTACGCCGCAGCGGCGGGCCAGCACCGGCAGGCAGGCCGCGGCCAACCCCATACCGGCCACCGCGAGCAGCCGGAACAGCACGATGCTGCCGACGAGGGATCCGGTGGCCCGGACCACCGCCCCGGCGATCATCACGAACAGCGGACCGTACGGCGCGGGGGTGTCCCGCCAGATGTACGAGATGCTGTCCAGCCAGGGGCAGGGCAGCGCCGAGACGCCCTGCTCGTACGGGTTGATCCCGGCCGCGTAGCTGGCGCCCTGGCACGCGTAGGCGTAGACGTCCCGGCTGCCCAGCGGTGGCGTGAACAGCAGCGGCAGCAGCCAGAGCCCGACGGTGACCAGTGCCCACCGGGTCGAGGGCACCCGGTCACGCAGCGACCACCAGGCCCAGCTCAGCAGAGCCGTGCCGGCCAGCCAGACGCCGATGATCAACGGCCCGTTCGGGCCCTGCCAGATGCTGACGGGGGTGGGGCGCAGGTCGGCGTGCGGCAGCGCGCCGCCGAGGTACGCGGCGGCGGCGAGCAGCACCGACCCGGCCAGTCCGAGCCAGCGCGAGAGGTGGTGAGGCACGCCCGCCATGCTGCCAGTACGGTGGGGCGCGAACGGGAGGTGGGCATGCGGGGTGGCCGGGTGGTGGCGGTGTCCGCCGCGTCGGCGTCCGTCCTGGGTGTGCTGTATGTCACCCTGCCGCCGCTGGGTTCGGACCTGTCGGCGCAGGTGGCCCGCGCCGACTTCTTCGCCGACCATGGGCCGGCCCTGGTGGATCTGCGCTGGTACGGCGGCGTCCACCCGTGGGGCTACAGCCTGATCTCGTCGCCGCTGATGACCCTGCTCGGGGTCCGGCCCACCGGCGCGCTCGCGCTGCTCGCCTCGGCGACCGCGTTCGCCGCGCTGCTGGTCCGCGCCCGGGTGGCACGCCCCCTGCTGGGCAGCCTGCTCGGAGTGCTCACGATCGCCAGCAACCTGGTCTCCGGCCGGGTCACGTACGCCCTCGGGGTCGCCTTCGGCCTGGCGGCACTGCTGGCCCTCACCCTGCCCGCCGCCCGGCGTCCCGGGTGGCCGCGCGGCGCGCTGGCCGGCGCGGCGGCCCTGCTCGCCTCGGCGGCCAGCCCGGTGGCCGGGCTCTTCGTCGGCCTGGCCGGTGCCGCGCTGCTGCTCACCCGCCGGTACGCCGACGGCCTGCTGCTCGCTGTCCCGGCCGCCGTGCCGCTCGCGGTGACCGGGCTGCTCTTCGGCGAGGGCGGCTGGATGAACATCAGCCGCACCGACACCGTCCACGCCGTGCTCACCAGCCTGCTGGTGGCCGCGCTCGCGGCCCACCGGCCGGTTCGGGTGGGCGCGCTGCTGTCGGCGGCCGGGGTGCTCGCCGCGGCCCTGGTGCACACCCCGGTCGGCCTGAATGCCACCCGCCTGGTGGTGATGTTCGCCCTGCCCGTGCTGGCGGCCACTGCCCGGCTCCCCGGGTGGCTGCCGGCTCCTCGCCCGGCGGCCGGCGCTGTCGGGCTGGCCGCGCTGCTCGCGGCCGTCTGTTGGTGGCAGCCGCCGGTGGTCACCGCCGACCTGCGCGCCGACGACCCGGCCGCCGACCCGGCGTACTTCGCGCCGCTGCGGGCGGAACTGGCCCGGCGCGGGCTGGCCGGGCGGGTGGAGGTGCCGCCGACCCGCAACTACTGGGAGGCGGCCCATCTCGGCGGCGAGGTGCCGCTGGCCCGGGGCTGGCTGCGGCAGGCGGACATCGCCCGCAACCCGCTCTTCTTCACCACGGTCCCGGGCGCGGCGGGCACCGGCGTCCCGCTCACCCCGGCGAGCTACCGCGCCTGGCTGGCCGACAACGCGGTGCAGTACGTGGCCGTGCCCGACGCCGAGCTGTCCTGGGTGGGCCGCGCGGAGGCAGAGCTGGTCGAGGCGGGCCTCCCGTACCTCACCCGGGTCTGGTCCGGGGCGCACTGGCGGCTCTACGCGGTGGCCGACCCGACGCCGCTGGTGGGCTCGCCCGGTGAGCTGGTCCGGCAGGACGCCGCCTCGGTGACCTTCCGCGCGCCGGGCCCCGGCCGGGTGCCGGTGCGCGTCCGGTACGACCGCTGGCTGTCGGTGAGCGGGGGCGCGACACTCAGCGCCGACGGCGAGTGGACGGCGGTGACCGTCCCCGGCGCCGGCACGTACGCCCTCGGCGGCTGACGCTGGCACGCGAGCTCGTCCCGGCCCCGGAAGGGTTGAGGAGTTGCAGGTCCAGCAAGTTGTACTGGACCCGCCGGGCCGTGCACCGACGGACACGGGCCCCGAAGAAGCACGGCGGCCACAACCATCACGAGCGACGTTGCAGCAAACTGCGTCTGAACTAGCGCGAACGGCACATCAAGAGCGCACGGTTGGTTGTTGGTAGCCGTCAAGCATCGAGGACCCGCTCCATCGCCGCCCGCGAGCGGCGGGCGGTGCGGAGGTAGTCGTCGAGGAACTGTCCCGGGTCGTCGGCACCGAGCAGTCGTACCACGCCGGCCAGCTCCACCCCGTGCCGGGGCAGCTGGTCACCGGCCCGGCCGCGGACGAGCATGAGCGCGTTGCGCACCTGGGCGGCGAGCGTCCAGCCGGCGGCCATGGCCGCGGCGTCGGCCGCGTCGACCAGCCCGGCGTCGCGGGCGGCGGCGAGCGCGTCGAGCGTACGCGTGCCCCGCAGCGCCGGCACGGCCCCGCCGTGGCGCAGCTGGAGCAGCTGCACGGCCCACTCGACGTCGGCGAGCCCGCCGCGACCCAGCTTCGTGTGGGTGGCGGGGTCGGCGCCCCGGGGCAGCCGCTCGTGCTCGACCCGCGCCTTGATCCGGCGGATCTCCACGACCTGGTCGCGGGTCAGCCCGTCGGCCGGGTAGCGGACCGGGTCGACCAGCGCCTCGAACTCGGCGCCCAGGTCGGCGTCGCCGCAGACGAAGCGGGCACGCAGCAGCGCCTGCGCCTCCCACACCCGCGACCAGCGCGCGTAGTACTGCGCGTACGCGGCGAGGCTGCGCACCAGCGGCCCCTGCCGCCCCTCGGGACGCAGGTCCGCGTCGACGCCGAGCGGCGGATCGGGCGCCGGTATGCCGAGCAGCCGGCGCAGCTCCTCGGCGACGGCGTGCGCCGCGGCGCTGGCCGCGCTCTCGTCCCCGGCCGGCGCGTCGTAGACGAAGAGCACGTCGGCGTCGGAGAGGTAGTTCGACTCGTACCCGCCGAGCCGGCCCATGCCGATCACGGCGAAGCGCAGCCCGGGCGGGGTGGGCTGGGTGGCCCGGGCGATGTGCAGGGCGGCGGCCAGGGTGGCGTCGGTGACGTCCGCCAGCGCGGTGCCCACCGCCGCGATCTCGGTGAGGGCGGCGCCGTCGGGGCCGCTCGGCGCGAGCGATCCGGCCCGGCAGAGCACGTCGGCGCACGCGATGCGCACCAGCTCCCGGCGGCGCAGCGCGCGGACGGCCCGGATGGCCTCGACCGGGTCGGCGTACCGGGCCGCCGCCGCGGTGAAGCCCTCGTGCAGCACCTCGCGGGGCCGGGGCGTCAGCTCGTGCTCCTCGGCCAGCAGCCGCAGCGCCTCCGGCTCCCGGGCGAGCAGGTCGGCGGCGTACCGCGAGGACGAGAGCACCCGCGCGAGCCGGCGGGCCACGGGGCCGGAGTCGCGCAGCAGCCGCAGGTACCACGGTGTGCTGCCGAGCTTCTCGGAGACCTGCCGGTAGTTGAGCAGCCCCCGGTCCGGCTCCGGGGCGTCGGCGAACTCGCTGAGCAGCACCGGCAGCAGCGTGCGCTGGATGGCCGCGGTGCGGCTCACCCCGCCGGTGAGGGCCTGGAGGTGCCGCAGCGCCCCGGCCGGGTCGCCGAAACCGAGGATCTCCAGGCGGTGCCGGGCCGCCTCCGGGGTGAGGCGCAGCCCGTCGGCGGGCACCCGGGCCACCGCCTCCAGCAGCGGCCGGTACAGCAGCTTGGCGTGCAGCCGGCGTACCTCGGTGGCGTGGGTGACCCACTCGGCGCGGAACTCCTCGACGGCGCTGCGCCCCGGCGTGGCCGTGTAGCCGAGGGCGGCGGCGAGCCACCGCAGGGCGGCCGGGTCCGTCGGCACGGTGTGTGTGCGGCGCAGCCCCTGCAACTGGAGCCGGTGCTCCACCCCCCGCAGGAACCGGTAGCCGCGCAGCAACGCCTCACCGTCGGCCCGGCCCACGTAGCCGCCGGTGACCAGCGCGCGCAGCGCCGGGATCGTGCCCGGAACGCGCAGCGACTCGTCGCCCCGGCCGTGCACCAGTTGCAGCAGCTGGACGGCGAACTCGATGTCGCGCAGCCCGCCGGGGCCGCGCTTGATCTCGCGCTCCAGCTCCTTCGGCGGGATGTTGTCGATGATCTTCCGGCGCATGGCGCGCACGTCCTCGACCGCCTCGGGCCGCTCGGCGGCCCGCCACAGCAGCGGGGCGAGTTCGTCGATCCACTCCTGGCCCAGCGCGAGGTCGCCGGCCGCCGGACGGGCCTTGAGCAGCGCCTGGAACTCCCACGTGCGGGCCCAGCGCCGGTAGTACGCGAGGTGGCTGGCGAGCGTACGCACCAGCGGCCCCCGGTTGCCCTCCGGCCGCAGCGCCGCGTCCACCGGCCAGGCGACCAGCCCGCAGACGTGGATCAGCCGGGTGGCCACCGTCGTGGCGGCCGGCAGGTCGTCGTCGGAGGCGGCCACGAAGATGACGTCCACGTCGGAGACGTAGTTCAGCTCGTCGCCGCCGCACTTGCCCATCGCCACCACGGCCAGCCGCGGCCGGGGCGTGCCCTCCGGCAGCTCGTCCACGGCGATCCCGTACGCCGCCCGCAGCGTCGCGTCGGCCAGCGCGGAGAGCGCCGCCATCGTCTGTTCCAGCCCCCGGCCACCGGTCAGGTCCGCGGCCGCGATCCCCAGCAGCGCCAGCCGGTACGCCCGCCGCAGCCCCGCGATCGGGTTGCCGTCGCCGAGCGGCTCCAGCCGCCCCTCGGCGGCCGGCGCGAGCCCGTCCGGGGCGGTGCGCAGCACCGTCCAGTCGTCCGGGTTCGCCACGAGGTGGTCGCCGAGCGCCGAGGACGCGCCGAGCACGGCGATCAGCCGCCGGCGCAGTCCCGCGTCCTCGGACAGCTCGGTGAGCAGCGCCGAGCCGTCGCCGTGCGCGCGGCGTTCGGCCTCGACGATGCGGTGCAGCTGGCGCAGCGCCAGGTCCGGGTCGGCCGCCCGGGACAGCGCGGTGAGCAGCTCACCCGCCCGCTCGTCGACCGGCTCCTGACCGTCCGGCCGCCACAGGCCGAGCCCGTCCGGGCCGAGCAGGTCCGCCGCGCGGGCGCCGCCGTCGCCCTGCGTCGTGCCGAACCCGTACCGGGCGAGCCGGCCGGGGGCGCTGGTCGGCCGGGTCATCAGTGCCCGAGCAACGGCAGGCTGTGTCGCGGGCCGCTGTCGTCCAGCTCGCCCAGAGCGAGGGCCGCGAACCGGGCGGCGAACGGCTGCCAGACCTCCTCGATGTCGGCCATCACCTCGTTGCAGGCGGCGACGACCAGCTCGGGCTCGTAGCCCAGCTCGGCGAGGAGCGTCGAGTCGGTGGCCCACTCGGCGATCTGGGCCGTGTCGCACTCGATGTGGAACTGGAGCCCCCAGGCCCGGTCGCCGAGCCGGAACGCCTGGTGGGGGTAGCGGGTGGACGCGGCCAGCAGGGTCGCCCCGTGCGGCAGCTCGGTGATCTCGTCGGCGTGCCACTGGAGCACGTCCGGGATGAGCGGCACGTACCGGAACAGCGGGTCCTGCTCGGCCGCGTCCCGCCGGCCCACCACCGAGGGCCCGATCTCCGGCCCGGACGGGCTGCGCTCGACCTGGCCGGCGTGCGCGGCGGCGAGCAGCTGCGCGCCGAGGCAGATCGCCAGCGTGGGCACCCGGTGCCGGACCGCCTTGCGCAGCAGGCCCTCCAGGGCGGGGAACCAGGGCGCGCCGGGCGAGCCGTCCGGCAGCGGGTACGCCTGCTGCGGGCCGCCGAGCACCACCAGCGCGACGTAGCCCTCCAGGTCGGCGGGAAGCTCGTCACCGGCGTACGGGCGCACGACCCACAGGTCCAGGCCGGCCTCGGTCAGCCACTCGCCCAGCCGGCGCAGGTCGTCGGTCGGGTCGTTCTCGATCACCAGCGCGGTTGCCACGGCATCGAGGCTATCCGGTCCCGGCTGACACGCCGGGACCGGCTCGCTCCCGCCCGCGACCACGGGGCCGGACGCGGCGCGCTTCCTGCCCACCGGCTCGCCTGCCCGCCGGCTCGCCCCGCGACCAGCCGCCCTGTTGGCCGCCGCCCGCGACCACCCTCGCCCCGGCCGCACTAGGCTCGCCCTCTGTGATCACCGACGAGATACTGCGCCCGCCGGCGCTGCGCCCCGGCGACACGGTGATGCTCGTGTCCCCGTCCGGCCCGACCCGTCCCGAGCGGGTCGCCCGGGGCATCGAGCTGCTCACCGGCTGGGGGCTGCGTCCCGTGCTCGCGCCGCACGCGTACGCCCGGCACGGCTACCTGGCCGGCACGGACGATCTGCGGGCGGCCGACCTGAACGCGGCCTTCGCCGACCCCGAGGTCCGGGGGGTGATCTGCACCCGGGGCGGCTACGGCGCGCAGCGGATCGTCGACGCCCTCGACATGGCCGCGGTGCGGCGGGACCCGAAGGTGGTGGCGGGCTTCTCCGACATCACGGCCCTGCAGTTGGCGCTCTGGCGCGGCGCCCGGCTGGCCACGGTGCACGGCCCGGGCGCGGCGTGGACGGACGAGCGGACGCCGCTGCGGTCCGCCGAGTCGCTGCACGCCGCCCTGATGACCACCGAGCCGGTGACCGTGGCCGCCGTGCCGGAGGAGGAGACCTACCCGGTCCGCGTCCCCGGCCGCGCCACCGGCCGGTTGCTCGGCGGCAACCTGTGCCTGGTCGCCGCCTCGGTCGGCACCCCGGACATGCCCGACCTGACCGGGGCGGTCCTGCTCGTCGAGGACGTGCAGGAACCCCCGTACAAGGTCGACCGGATGCTCACCCAGCTGCGCCGCGCCGGGGCGCTGGACGGCCTGGCCGGGGTCGCCGTGGGTCAGTTCACCGACTGCGCGGACGGCTGGGCGGTCACCGTCGCCGACGTGCTCGCCGAACGCCTCGGCGACCTCGGCGTCCCCGTGCTCGGCGGCCTGCCCGTCGGCCACGGCGTCGGCCAGCTCACCGTGCCCGTCGGCACCGAGGCGACCCTCGACGCCACGGCCGGAACCCTGACGGTCGCCCCCGCCGTCCGCTAGGCCCCGTCGCTTCCCCGTCGCTTCCCCCGTCGATCATGAGGTTGGCGGGGTCGAACCGGACAGTTCGCCCCGCCAACCTCATGATCACGCGACGGGCCGGGACGGCGGTGCGAGGCGGGACGGCGGCGGTGTGAGCTGGGCCAGGCGGCCGATCTCCAGGGCGGTCCACACCGTGCCGTCGGGCGCCACGGCGAGACCGTGCGGTTCGGCGGCCGGGGTGGGCAGGTCGTACGTCTCGATCCGCCCGTCCGGGTCGACGTGGCCGATCCGGTTGCCGCCCCACTCCGTGTACCAGGCGCCGCCGGCCGGGTCGGCGACGATCGCGTGGGGCCGCGCGGAGCGGTCCGGCAGCGCGTACTCCTCGATCCGGCCCTCGGGGTCGATGCGGCCGAGCTGGCCGGCGGCGATCTCCACGAACCACACCGCGCCGTCGCCCGCCGCGACGCCCACCGGGCCCGCCGCCTCCGTGGGCAGCGGATGCACCGCCACGTCGCCGTCGGTGGCGACCCGGGCGATCGCGTTCGCCTGGTTGAGCGTGCACCAGAGCGCGCCGTCGGGGCCGGCGGCCATCATCGAGGCGTACGCCCCGGTCACCGGCAGCGGGAACGTCGCCACCGTGCCGTCGGCGTCGACCCGGCCGACGCTGTCGGAGTTCATGCCGGCGTACCAGAGCGCGCCGTCCGGGCCGGTGACGACGCCGCACGGCCCGGTCCCGGACGGCAGGGCGACCGCGCTGAGGTCGCCTTCCGTGGTGATCCGGCCGAGCCGGTCGTCGCCGGAGCGGGTGAACCAGAGCGCGCCGTCGGGGCCGGGCGTGATGATCAGCGGACGGCTCTCCGGCGCGTCGAGCGACCAGGTCCGCACGTCGCCGTCGGGTGCCACCCGGGCGATGCCGCCGGCGTGCACCAACGTCACCCAGAGCGCGCCGTCGGGCCCGACGGTGATGCCGTACGGGCCGGCGCCCGGGTCGGTCAACGGAATCTCGCGGATGACGGTGTGGGTCACGCTGCTTCCTCTCGTCGTCGGCGGGTCGAGGGCCACCCTGCCCGCGCGGCCTCGGCCCGGGCAACCCGTTTTGTCCGGTCGCGGGGCGGGCTCTCCTCACCGGGCTGGTGCCGCCCGCCGGGTTCGTGCTGCTCGCCGGGTTCGTGCTGCTCGCCGGGGATCCTGGTCGCGGCGGCGATTGCCAGCTCGCTGACAGGTTCGTCACGGGTGGCGTCAAGCCCGCCCGGTCACCGTCGGTGACGTCAACGCACACCGACGAGCTGGAGGACTGATGTCCCGCACGTTCAGGAAGAAGCACCTCCTGGCCGGTCTGGCCACGGCGGGCGTACTCGGCGTCGGGATCGCCGCGCCCACCATGGCGTTCGCCGCCGACAACGCCAGCCCCGCGCCGAGCGCCAGCACGACCGACGACGGCCAGCGGCAGAAGGCGTCCGACCGCCAGTCGGCGTTCGCCGAGGAGCTCGCCAAGGAGCTGGGCGTCTCCACCGACAAGGTGACCGCCGCCCTGGAGAAGCTGCGCGAGCAGCACAAGGCCGACCGGCCCGAGCGCCCGTCCGCCGAGGACCGGCAGGCGCGACTCGAGGAGCGGCTGGACCAGGCCGTCGAGGACGGCAAGCTCACGCAGGAGCAGGCCGACGCGATCCTCGATGCGGTCGAGTCCGGCGTCCTCGGTGGCGGCGGCTTCGGCGGCCCCGGCAGGCACGGCGGCTGGGGCGGTCACGGCGACCGGGACGGCTCCGGCAGCCCCGAGGGTACGACCGGCAGCTGAACGCCGGCGGCCCCGACCGGTCACCCGGTCGGGGCCGCCACACCGGCCCGCCGTGCGTCAGGCGCCGGGGGCCGGCGGGGGCGTGAACACCCCGAACCGGTTGCCGGCCGGGTCGCGCAGGTGCGCCGACGTGAGCCCGTTGGGGTTCGTCTTCGCGGGCACCACCACCGCGCCGCCGGCCGCCTCGACGCGCCGGCACGTCTCCTCGACGTCGGTCACCTGGACGTAGAAGATCGCGTAGGTCGACGCGGCCCCGTCGGTGCCCCGGATCGCGCCGCCGATCCCGCCGTCGGCGGCCTCGGTCGTCCGGTACGTGGCGCCACCGCCGCCCTCCTCCGTGAAGCGCCAGCCGAACACGTCGCCGTAGAACCGCTGCGCCTCGTCCGGCCGCTCGGTGCCGATCTCGAACCAGGTGACACCGTTGCTGACGGTCATGTCTGTCCTCCCGTTCCACGCGCCGGCCACCCGGCCGGCGCCGTCAGGAGTCAGCCTCGCGGCCGCCCGCGACACCGTCCTGTCGGTGTTTCCAGATCCCGTCAGACAAGGCTCAGCGGGCGCACACGCTCGCGAGGGATGTCGAGGTCGTCGGGGCACAGCTCCCGGGTCACCAGCTCCGACAGCGGTCGTACCGACAGGATCCGGTCGGTACGGAAGGCGCGGACGCCGTCGCGCAGCCGGCACCAGGCCAGCAGGTACCAGTGCCGCGGGTTGCCCAGGTAGCCCAGCGGCTCCACGTCGCGCTCCGAGGCGGCGCCGGCGCGGTCGGCGTACCGGATGCGCAGCACCCGCCGCGCGAGCACCGCGTCGGCGACGCTGGCCGGGACGGGCGCCGCTGGCCCGTCGCCGATCAGGTGCACCCGGCCGGCGAGCCGGTGCGCCTCGGCGGCGTCCGCGGCGGGCATCACGGCGAGCAGCTTGCGCAGCCCGCTGGCGGCCGCCGAGGCGAACGGCGTGCCGCGCAGCCGGTGCAGCGCCACCGCCATGGCCACCGCCTCACCTGCCGTCAGGTTCACCGGCGGCAGGGTGCGGGCGCGGTCGAGCACGTAACCGCCGGTGCGGCCGGGCTCGGCCCAGATCGGCACCCCGGACTGCTGGAGCGCGCCGATGTCGCGCTCGATGGTGCGGCTGCTCACCTCGAAGCGGGTCGCCAGCCACCGGGCGCTGCGCGGCCTCGGCGACACCGCGCGCAACTCCTCGACGATGGCGTAGAGGCGATCGGTGCGGTTCACCGCGCCAGGCTAGGCCGGGGGTACGACGCCGACAGCGCGCCGGACGCCCGGCCGACCCCGGGCACGGCCGGGCGGCGGCCGGGCTCTGCCGGCCGCCGCGGATCGGCCGGTCCGGGCCTCAGGCGATGCAGGCGCAGACGATCAGCGCGGCGCCGAGGTGCGTGGCGGCGCTGACCCGGGCCGCCGGATGCGGCTCGTCGGCGCAGATGATCTCGCCGAGCCGGCCCGGCGTGAGCAGGTCCAGCACGAAGAAGGCCAACGCCATGATCAGCAGCCCGATGAGGCCGAAGATCAGAGTGGACGCGAGCCCCTTGGCGAAGTCGCTGTAGCTCGTCAGCACCGCGGTGAACACGATCCCCGCGATGCCCAGCTGGTTGGCGGCCAGCAGCAGGGCGGCGTTGCCGTTGCGCCGCACCCAGATCAGTTCCCGCAACCGTCCGGGCGTCAGCAGGTCCACCAGCAGGAACCCGGCCGCCATGAGGGCGACCCCGACGACCCCGAACACGATGCTCTGCCAGGCCCCGCCGAGCAGATCCTCCAGCACCGATCGCCTCCCCGGTCACGCGCGGCCGGCGCGGTGCCGGCACGGTGATCGAGACGATAGCGGTGCCGCACAAGCGGCGGCGGACCCGAGTGCCGCGCCCGCCGCCGACCGGCTCAGAGGGAGAGGTAGCGCTGCCGCTCGTACGGGGTGACCTCGCGGCGGTACTGCTCCCACTCGGCCCGCTTGTTGCGCAGGAAGAAGTCGAAGACGTGCTCGCCGAGCACCTCGGCCACCAGCTCCGAGCCGGCCATCACGTCGATCGCCTCGGCCAGGTTCTCCGGCAGGGCCTCGTACCCCATGGCCCGCCGCTCGGCGCTCGTCAGCGACCAGACGTCGTCCTCGGCCCCCGGCGGCAGCTCGTAGCCCTCCTCGATCCCCTTCAGCCCGGCGCCGAGCAGCACGGCGAAGGCCAGGTACGGGTTGGCCGCCGAGTCCGGGGAGCGCACCTCGACCCGGGCCGAGTTCGGCTTGCCGTACGCGGGCACCCGTACCAGCGCCGACCGGTTGAGGTGGCCCCAGCAGACGTACGCCGGGCTCTCGGTGATGCGGTCCGGCAGCGCCTGGGGGAAGAGCCGCTTGTAGGAGTTGACCCACTGGTTGGTGACGGCCGTGTACTCGCGGGCGTGCGTGAGCAGCCCGGCGATGAACGACTTCGCCACCTTGGAGAGCTTCATGGGGTCGCCGCCGTCGTGGAAGGCGTTGCGCTCCCCCTCGAACAGGGACAGGTGGGTGTGCATGCCGCTGCCCGGCTGGTCGGTGAACGGCTTCGGCATGAACGTGGCCCGTACGCCGGTGGAGAGCGCCACCTCCTTGACCACGTGCCGGAACGTCATGATGTTGTCGGCGGTGGTGAGCGCGTCGGCGTAGCGCAGGTCGATCTCCTGCTGGCCGGGCGCCACCTCGTGGTGGCTGAACTCGACCGAGATGCCGATCCGCTCCAGGGCGAGCACGGCCTGGCGGCGGAAGTCCCGAGCCACCGCGTGGGTGGTGTGCTCGAAGTAGCCGCCGGTGTCGACCGGGGTGGGCAGGGAGCCGTCCGTCGGGCCGTTCTCCAGCAGGAAGAACTCGATCTCCGGGTGGGTGTAGAACGTGAAGCCCTTGTCGGCGGCCTTGGAGAGCGCCCGGCGCAGCACGTGGCGGGGGTCGGCCCAGGACGGGCTGCCGTCGGGGAGCAGGATGTCGCAGAACATCCGGGCGCTCTCGCCGCTGACCCCGCCCTCGAACGGGAAGACCTGGAACGTCGTCGGGTCGGGCATGGCCACCATGTCGGACTCGAAGACCCGGGCGAAGCCCTCGATCGCCGAGCCGTCGAAGCCGATGCCCTCCTCGAACGCCGCCTCCAACTCGGCCGGGGCCACCGAGACGCTCTTGAGGGTGCCGAGCACGTCGGTGAACCACAGCCGGACGAACCGGATGTCCCGCTCTTCCAGCGTACGGAGGACGAACTCCTGCTGACGGTCCACTTCCACCCCTCGCAGCACTCTTCTCCGCCACCGGCCGGGCCGGCGCGGCCTGACCGACCAGTCTCCACGGGTCTGGTTACGCCGACGTTACGCGAGCCGCACCCGGCCCGTCCGGGGTGTCCCGGGCCCCGTCCGCGCGTGGCCCGTCTCTCGCCGCGCCCGCCGTGTCGCTCCCGGGCCCCTGGGGCAAGATGAGGACATGCCCACCCTGCGTATCGCCCTGTCCCAGGTCAACCCGACCGTCGGCGACCTCGCCGGCAACGCGCACCTCGTCCGCACCTGGACCCGGCGGGCCGCCGACGCCGGCGCCCACCTCGTCGCGTTCCCCGAGATGATGCTGACCGGGTACCCGGTGGAGGACCTGGTGTTCCGGCGGTCGTTCGTGGCGGCGTCGCGGGCGGCGCTGGACCGGCTCGCGGCCGACCTCGCGGGCGACGGGCTGGGCGAGCTGGCGGTTGTGGTCGGCTACCTGGACGCCGACGGCCCGCCGCAGGTCTCCGGGGACGCCGAGCCGGGCCGGGGCGCCCGCAACGCGGCCGCCCTGCTGCACCGCGGCGCCGTGGTCGCCACCTACTTCAAGCACCACCTGCCGAACTACGGGGTCTTCGACGAGGACCGCTACTTCGTGCCGGGCGACATGCTCACCGTGGTGCGCGTCGGCGGGGTGGACGTGGCGCTGACGATCTGCGAGGACCTGTGGCAGGCGGGCGGCCCGTTCACCGCGGCCCGGCAGGCCCACGTCGGCCTGGTGGTCAACATCAACGGATCGCCGTACGAGCTGAACAAGGACGACATCCGGCTGCCGCTGGTCCGCCGCCGGGCCGCCGAGGCGGGTGCCGCCATCGCGTACGTCAACATGGTCGGCGGCCAGGACGAGCTGGTCTTCGAGGGCGACTCGATGATCGTCTCGGCCGACGGCGAGCTGCTCACCCGCGCGCCGCAGTTCGTGGAGCACCTGCTGGTGCACGACGTCGAGCTGCCGGCGGCCGGTGAGCCGGTGGCCGAGGGCACCGAGATCGCCGACGGGATGCGGGTGGTCCGGGCCACGGTCAGCGAGAGCGTCCCGGCGCCGGCCGGCCCGCCGGCGGTGGGCCGTCTCATCGAGCCGGTCGCCGACGAGGCCGAGGTCTGGCAGGCGCTCGTGCTCGGCCTGCGCGACTACGTCAACAAGAACCGCTTCCCGTCGGTGGTGCTCGGCCTGTCGGGCGGCATCGACTCGGCCGTCGTGGCCGCGCTGGCCGTCGACGCGCTCGGGCCGGACCGGGTGGTCGGGGTGTCGCTGCCCAGCCAGCACTCCTCCGAGCACTCGCGCGAGGACGCGGCCGACCTCGCCAAGCGGACCGGGCTGGACTACCGGATCGAGCCGATCCAGCCGATGGTGGACGCCTTCCTGGCCAACCTGTCGCTCTCCGGCGTGACGGTCGAGAACCTCCAGGCCCGGGTACGCGGGGTGATCCTCATGGCACTGTCGAACCAGGAGGGCCACCTGGTGCTGACCACCGGCAACAAGAGCGAGCTGGCGGTGGGCTACTCGACGCTCTACGGCGACTCGGTGGGCGGTTTCAACCCGGTCAAGGACGTCTGGAAGACCCTCATCTGGCGCCTGGCCCGGTGGCGCAACGCCGACGCCGCCCGGCGCGGCGAGACCCCGCCGATCCCCGAGAGCTCCATCGGCAAGCCGCCGAGCGCCGAGCTGAGCCCGGGCCAGCTCGACAGCGACACGCTGCCCGAGTACGACGTGCTCGACCCCATCCTGATCGGCTACGTCGACGGCGACCTCGGCCGCGACGGGCTCGTGGCGGCCGGGCACGACCCGGCGGTGGTCGACCGGGTGCTGCGGATGGTGGATACCGCCGAGTACAAGCGGCGGCAGTCGGCCCCGGGCACGAAGATCTCGATGAAGGCGTTCGGCCGGGACCGGCGGCTGCCGGTCACCAACCGCTGGCGTGAGGACGGCTGACCCGTCCCGGGAGTGAGATCCTCCACTGCGCCCTGCCGCCGACGGCCGATCCGGTGCGACGATCGCGGCGGAACCCGGGGACCGCGTACGCGGCCTCGAGGAAGGAGACAGTCATGGTGGAATCCACCCCGACCGAGGTGACCGCCCTCTACGGCGGGCCGGCGACCCGGCGCGTCCGCACCCGTGACCTCGTCGCCGCCAAGGAGCGCGGCGAGCGGTGGGCGATGCTCACCTCGTACGACCAGTACACCGCGTCGATCTTCGACCAGGCCGGCATCCCGGTGCTGCTGGTCGGCGACTCGGCGGCCAACAACGTCTTCGGCTACGAGACGACCGTCCCGATCACCGCCGAGGAACTGCTGCCGCTCGTACGCGCGGTGGTGCGGGCCACCCGGCAGGCGCTGATCGTCGCCGACCTGCCGTTCGGCTCGTACGAGGAGGGGCCGACCCAGGCCCTGCGCACGGCGGTGCGGTTCATGAAGGAGGGCGGCTGCCACGCCGTGAAGCTGGAGGGTGGCCGGCGCTGCGCGGCGCAGATCGCCGCCATCACGTCGGCGGGCATCCCGGTCATGGCGCACATCGGTTTCACACCGCAGAGCGAGCACGCCATCGGCGGCTACCGCGTCCAGGGGCGCGGCGACGCCGCCGAGGAGGTGATCGCCGACGCCCGGGCCGTCGCGGAGGCGGGCGCGTTCGCCGTCGTCCTGGAGATGGTGCCCGGCGAGGTCGCCAAGCGGATCACCAACGAACTGCACATCCCCACGGTGGGCATCGGCGCCGGCCCGGACACCGACGCGCAGGTGCTCGTCTGGCAGGACATGGCCGGCCTGCGCAGCGGCCGGACGCCGCGCTTCGTCAAGCGGTACGCCGACCTGGCCGGCACCCTCGCCGACGCCACCCGCCGCTTCGCCGACGAGGTCCGCGGGGGGCAGTTCCCGGCCGCCGAGCACACCTTCTAGGCGTACGGAACCGGCACCGTCGCCGTCCCCGTACGCCGGGAACGACGACGGTGCCGGCGGCGATCGACGAGCTGGAGCGGGCGGACGCGGCCGTGCAGGTGCGCGGGCGCGGCCGGGAGATGCCGACCCACCACCCGCCTGCGGACGGCCCACCGAAGCCGGCAGGCGCACCGGTCCGCGCCCGGCCGGGTCCTCACAGGTCGGTGACGCGGATGCCGGCGTGGGCCTTGTAGCGCTTGTTGATGGCGATCAGGTTGGCGGTGAACGCCTCGATCTGGTGGGCGTTGCGCAGCCGGCCCGCGTAGATGCCCCGCATGCCGGGGATCCGGGCGGCCAGCGCGGCGACGGTCGCCGCGACGTCCCGCTCCTCGGTGCAGATCAGGACGTCCAGGTCGATCCGGTCGATCTCCGGGTCGGCCAGCAGCGGCGCGCTGACGTGGTTGAACGCCGCGCACACCCGGGAGTCGGGCAGCAGGCGGGCGGCCTGCTGCACGGCGCTGCCCTCCTCGACCCGGAGGGCGTACGGGCCCTGCTTGTCGAAGCCGAGCGGGTTGACGCAGTCGACGACGATCTTGCCGGCGAGCGGTTCGGCGAGGCCGGCGACCGTGGCGGCGTGCCCGTCCCACGGGACCGCGATGATCACCACGTCGCTGCGGCGGGCCACCTCGGCGTTGTCCGCGCCGGCCACGCTCGTGCCCGCCGGCACACCGGGCAGGGCGGCGATCTCCTCGGCCGAACGCGCGGCCCGCTCCGCGTCGCGGGACCCGATCAGCACGGTCTGGCCCGCCCGGGCGAACCGGTAGGCGAGGCCCCGTCCCTGGTCACCCGTACCGCCGATGATGCCGACGGTCAGACCGGACACGTCGGGCAGCGTGCTCGCGTCGTATGCCATGGGCTCATCCTCGCAAACCCGGTGGCCCGTCAGCAGTTCCGGCCGTTGTGACAATCCCCGCTGGCGCACCGCCGGCCCGGCCGGCCCCACCGCACGGCCGCGGGTCCGGCCCGACCGCCAAGGTTCAGGCAGCGGCAGCCTGCCCCACATCTGGGGCAGCTCGACAGGACACGAGCGCCCCACCCGGCTCCAGGCCCGGGCGCGGTCCGGACCGACTCCGGGGTCACGCGTCGCGCGGCCGGCGCCGCGCACCGCCGACGCCCGGCCGGATCCGGGATCAGGCGCGTTCGAAGAGTACGGTCCGGGCGGCCGGGTCGGCGGTGACCAGGCGGGCCCGGATCCGTTCGCCGAGCGGCAGGTCGCCGAGGCAGCGGGCGCGTACCGGCGGGGCGTCCAGGGCCACGGTGCCGCCCGGCGGGCGGGGCCGGGACCGTCCGTTCGGCGGGGCGTCGACGTCGAGCACCGCCGCGTCGAACACCTCGCCCACCCGGTCGGCGAGCAGCACCGCCTCGGTGAGTTCGACGGCGCCCCGGGTCGCCGCGGAGGCCGTCCGGTCCGTCGTGGCCATGACGTCCGGCAGCCGGGGCAGCGCCGCGCGCGCCCAGTCCGGCACCGGACGGCCGTCGTGCAGGGCCAGGCAGACCTCGGTCGCGTACCGGTCGGCCAGCCGCCGCAACGGCGCCGTGACATGGGCGTACGCGGCCGCGACCCCGCCGTGCTCCGGCTGCTGCGGGATCTCGCCGTCGAACGCGGTGTACGCGGCGCCGCGCATCAGCTCCGCCGCCTGGTCGATGAACGCCGCCGCCCGGGGCTGGCCCGGGTCGAGCCGCGCGATGACCTCGCCGGGGCTGGCGCCGTCCGGCCAGTGCACGCCCAGCGGGGCGGCGGCGGTGCGCAGCCGCTGCACGGCCTCCGGCTTCGGAGCCGGCATCGTACGCAGCAGGCCGATCCGCCCGGCGAGCATGATGTCGGCCGCGGCCATCCCGGCGAGCAGGGAGATCTGGGCGTTGTGCTCCTCCATGGGCACCGGCGCACGCAGCACCAGCCGCCAGCCGTCGCCGTCGGCTTCCACCTCCTGCTCGGGCAGCGGAAGGTTGATGGCGCCGCGGTCGAGGCCCCGGGCGGTGAGACACGTGCCGATCTCGGGGAGCAGGGCGATGGGTTCGGGCAGCCGGCCGGCGTCGGCGTCGGCCTGGACACCCAGGTAGTCCAGCTTGGCCCGGCTGCGCACGAGGGCGCGTTCCAGCGTGACCGCCACGGTGGCGGCGTCGGCGTCCAGGTCGATGGTCCACACCACGGCGGCACGGTCGGCGTCCGGCAGCAGGCTCGCGGCGCCCTCGCTGAGCGTCTCGGGGTGCAGCGGCACGTTGCCGTCGGGAAGGTAGACCGTCTGCCCCCGCCGCCAGGTCTCCTCGTCCAGCGCCCCGCCCGGGCGTACGTGTGCGGCGACGTCGGCGATCGCGTACCGCACCCGGTAGCCGCCGCCCGGCCGGCGGCTGAGGTGCATCGCCTGGTCCAGGTCGCGTGACCCGGCCGGGTCCACCGTCACGAACGGGACGTCGGTGCGGTCGACCGCCGGCCGTGGCGGGTCGGCCGCCGCGGCGTCCGCCTCACGCCGCGCCGCGGCCGGGAACTCCTCGGGCAGACCCAGCTCGCGGCGCAGCGCGGCGAAGTCGATGCGGGGCGCGAGGACGCGTCGGATGACCACGGGGTCCATCCTGACAGCGCGGCGGACGATCCGCCCGACCAGGATCGGGCGGTCGCCGCGTACCCCCGGAGCGTCAGCGGGCCGACTTGCGGGCGGCTGCCGCCGCGCCCCGGGCGGTGGTGGCCCGCGCGGTGGTCGGCGTCGACTTCTTCGCCGGAGCCTTCCTCGCCGCCGTCTTGCGCGCCGTACCCCCGGCGGCGCCGGCCGTCTTCCGGGCCGGCGCCTTCTTCGCGGCGGTGCCGCGGGCGCCGCCCGCCGGACGGGTGGCGGCGGTGGTGCGCTTGGCCGGCGCCTTCTTCGCGGGCGCCTTCTTCGCCGGAGCCTTCTTCGCCGCGCCCGTGGTCTTCTTCGCCGCGCCCGTGGCGGTCTTCTTGGCGGCGCCCGTCGCCTTGCGGGCCGCCGAGGTCGTCTTCTTCGCCGCGGCCGTGGTGGTCCGCTTCGCGGCGGTCGTGGTCTTCTTCGCGGCGGCGGTGGACTTCCGCGTGGTCGTGCCGGCCTTCTTCGCGGCGGTCGACTTCTTGGCCGGCGCCTTCTTCGCGGCGGCCGACGTCTTCGCCGGCGCCTTCTTCGCCGTGGTGGCGGTCTTCCGGGCGGTGGTGGAGGCCTTGGTCGCCGCCTTCTTCGCGGGGGCCTTGGCCGCGGTCGTCTTCTTCGCCGGGGCGCGCCCCGCCCCACCGGTCGCCTTCGCGGCGGTCGCGCCGCCGGCGGCCCGGCGCGCGGGGGTGGTCCGGCTCGCGGTCGTGTTCCGCTCCGCCGCGGCGGTCTTCTTCGCGGTCGTACGTTTCGCGGCCGGGCGGGTGGCCTTCGGTGTTACGGCCATCTCGGTTCCCTCCTTGGGGACGTGCTCTCGCGTGTCTCCTCGCGGAGCACGGAGTACCTCGACGCGGGCGGTCCCGCGCCGTCTACCTGTCCTCCCCGGCCCAGCGGGCGTCCTCCGCCTCCCACGCTTCGTTGCGCTCCTGCACCCGCTGCAGGGCGTTCTCCGCGTCGGCGGCCGAGGCGTACGGGCCGAGCACGTGCCGTGCCGCACACACGTCGGCGTCGGTCTCGACCCGGTGGTGTCGGGTGCACCAGTAGTAGTGCCCACCACGTCCGCTGTCGCTCATGAGATCACTGTGCATCGCGAACCGCCCGGCCGCCACCGGAACACCACAAGTCGCCGATGGCATCCACAGTAGATCCGCTCCCGCCGGTGCGGGGCGGAAACGGGCAAAAACGACAACCCCGGGAGGCGGAAACTCCTTCGCACCCGCCGATCGGCGATCGGTGGCATCCGCGGGACGGACGGGACCACGGCGCGCCGCGGCGCCTGGCAAGAGCCCGCGGTGGTGCTCAGCGAGGAGCGGCTGGCGCGGATCGACGCCGAGCTGGCCAAGGAGTACGAGCGGGTCGGCCGGTCGTTGAGCTGGTCCGGCTGAACCCGAGCCGGGCCGCCAGAGCTGAGCCCGAGCCGGCCGGCACGGCTGGCTGGGCTAGGGTCGCCGGGTGGGCGTACCGGAATACATCCAGCGGATGCGGAAGCACGTCGGTCATGACCTGCTGTGGCTGCCGAGCGTGAGTGCGGTGGTCCGCAACGACGCCGGGGAGCTGCTTCTCGGCAAGCGCGCCGACGACGGCCGCTGGTCGGTGGTGAGCGGCGTCGTCGACCCGGGCGAGCAGCCGGCCACCGCCGTGGTCCGGGAGGTACGGGAGGAGACCGGCGTCGACGTGGAGCCGGTCCGGCTCGCCAGCGTCGTCTCCCACCCGTACACGTACCCGAACGGGGACCGGTGCGAGTACCTCAACCTGGGCTTCGAGTGCCGCTGGCTCGGGGGCACCGCGCGGGTCAACGACGACGAGTCCGAGGCCGTCGAGTGGTTCCCGCCCGACCGGCTGCCGAACCTCGACGCCCACGCCCGGCTCGTCATCGCACAGGCGCTGGCTCCCGCCGAGCGGGCGTACTTCCTGCCCGTGGGCGCGGTCTGGGACGACCACGCCGACGTCCGCCGACCGGTCGCACCGGCACCGTCCATCGTGGCCCGCGACCGACCGGCGCGCGGGCCACACCCGGCCGTCGATGCCGTGGTCGGGAGCCCGGCGTCGCGGGTCGCCCTTACACGAATGGTTGCGGCCTCATGGGGTACGCGAGCGCCGGATCGTGCCGCACCCGGCGACCTCGTCGCTCGGTGCGGAATCGCCGTGCCTGATCCGACCGGACACGAGAGGGGAGGCGTGCGATGAAGGACCGGATCCTGAGCAGGCTGAAGAAGGGCGCCAAGTCGATCATGATTCGCCGCCGGCGCCGGGACGCCGTGGTCAACAAGCCGACCGGCGCCACCAGGCCCGGCCGCCGCTACCAGTGAGCCGACGCTGCCGGTGCCGGCACATCCGGGATTACCCGTGGGCCCAGCGGCGCCCATGCGCCGGCCGTAGGTGCCGGCGGTAGGTGTCGGTAAATCCGGCGCTAGCGGTAGGTCCCGGTGAGCCGGCGTTGGCGGGTGCTGTATCGACGCCCTCGTCGGCGTTCACCACGGCGCCATCGGGTTCGCGTCCGACCGGTCGGGCCCAACTGGGAGCGGACGGTCTGGGGTGTGATCGCGCGAGCCATCACCCGTGCCCGACCGCGACTTCGTTTAGCGACCAGCCGCCCACGTCAGCCCTTCTCCGCGGTCACCCTCCTCCACGAGCCGGGCAACACCCACGCAACCAGCGCGACTGGCCTGGTCAGGGCTGGGCCGGCTCGCCGCCGGCCGGTCGTCGGCACAACCGGCGAGAAGCAGGGTGACGCCGAGCAGACCCATGACGAGTGATCGATTCACCGGCGGATCGATATTCGGAAGATCATGAACGCGGCTGCCGGTCGGGCTCAGGGCAGAGAACCGATCAACGCCGCCAGGTCGCCGTGCACGAGGGGGAGGCCGTCCAGGTCGTTGATCCTGACCCATGCGATGTCGTCGTGCTCGTCGGGTGCGCGGTTGGTCGGTGAGCCGGTCCAGTCCGCGATGTGCCAGACGGCCACGTGAACGGCGTTCTCGCCGCTGCCGGCGTGCCAGTCGCCCAGCCGTGATGAGGATTCCGCCACGATGTGCACACCGAGTTCCTCGTGCATCTCACGGGCGAGGGCTTGTAGCTCCGACTCACCCGCTTCGACGTGCCCGCCGGGCAGATCCCAGAGATCGGGGTAGGCCCGACGGGTGGGGCTGCGGTGGACGAGCAGGACGGCGCTGTCTTCCACGAGCGCGCCTGTGACGACGACATACACGACGGGATTGGAGCACAGGGATAGGACAAGCTCGCCCCAGCCAGAGGGGCGCGCTGTCGGGCTCCGCCGCTGCGGACACAAGTCGAGTCTCGGGCTGACGCTGCGAGACCGCCGGGTTCTGTCGGCGAGTGACGAACCACGGCGCGGTGAGTTCCAGGGCTGCGCCACTCATCGAGGCTGCGACCTGGTGGGCGACGGACGAGTCGACCTGTACGCCGGATTCTGTGCGCGGCGCGCCCCGGGGGGCGGCGCCGGCGGCGGTCATCCATCTCGGCCTGCCGTTGCCGACAGGCTCCAGCGGCCTACCCGCAGACATCGGACGGGCAGCCCTCGAGCGTCTGCGCGGGTCGTCGTCCTGCCGGTCGGCGACCCTTTCTTGGCCTTGCTCCGGGTGGGGTTTACCGAGCCACCCCGGTCACCCGGGGTGCTGGTGGGCTCTTACCCCACCGTTTCACCCTTACCGTCCCCGATGGGGCCGGCGGTCTGTTTTCTGTGGCACTGTCCCGCGGGTCGCCCCGGGTTGCCGTTAGCAACCACCCTGCCCTGTGGAGTCCGGACGTTCCTCGGCGGCGGGCCGGGGCCCGCCGACGCGACCGCCCGGTCGACTCGTCCGTCGCGCTGTTCATCCTAACGACGGCGACCCGCCGGCTATTGCCGGCCCGTCCCGGACATCGCACCCCGGAAAAGCGGTGCGGAAAGGGCGCTTCGGCCCGGCGGGCGGCCGGGTGGGGCGGGTACTAGCCTCGGGGGACCATGGATCTTCCCCACGCCGCGCTGCTGCTCGCCGCCGGCCTCGCCGCGGGCACGGTCAACGCGGTGGCCGGCGGCGGCTCCCTCATCACCTTTCCCGCGATGATCGCGGTCGGGTTGCCGCCGGTGCCGGCGAACGTCAGCAACTCGGTGGCGGTGTTCCCCGGGTACGTGGCGAGCGTGGCGGGGAGCTGGATGGACCTGCCCAGCCGGCGCGTCCTTGCCCGGCTGGTGCCCACCACCGTGCTCGGCACGATCGCCGGTGCGCTGCTGCTGCTCGGCACGCCGGCGCGGGCGTTCGAGGTGGTCGTACCGTTCCTGGTGCTCGGCGCCACGGCGGTGCTGGCGTTCCAGGATCCGCTGCGCCGGCTCGTCGGCCACCCGCGGGACCTCCCGCCGCGCCGCCGTACGGTCACCGTGCAGACCATGGTCGCGCTCGGCTCGGTGTACGGGGGCTACTTCGGCGCGGCGCTCGGGGTGATGCTGGTGGCCGGGCTGGCCCTGGTGCTGGACGCCACGCTGGCCCGGGTCAGCGCCATCAAGAACCTGCTCTCGGCGGTGGTGGGACTCACCACGCTCGTGGTGTTCGCCCTCTTCGGGCCGGTGAACTGGGCGGCCGTCGGGGTGGTCGCACCGGCGACGCTGCTCGGCGGGTACGTCGGCGCGCGGGTGGTCCGCCGCCTGCCGCCGGTGGTGCTCAAGACCCTGATCGTGGTCTTCGGCACCGCGATCGGCCTCCACCTGCTGTGGCGCGCCCTGGTCTGACCCCCACTCCCCCGCGATCTTGGACTTTCGGCCCCCGGTTCGGGGCATTTGTACCCTTTGCCGGGGCACAAAGTGCAAGATCGCGGGGGCGGGGGCGGGGGCGGGGGCGGGGCGGGGGCGGGGGCGGGGCGGGGCGGGGGCGGGGGCGGGGCGGGGCGGGGGCGGGTCAGTACGCCTCGCCGACCGGCTCCTCTGGGGCGCCCTCGGC